>JBCBEC010000003.1:79723-422096 GCA_038528965.1 Bacteroidota bacterium
GATCCACTCGATGATACTTTCACTTTCGAGCTGCTCGTAAATGGTACCAATACCGGAAACAGCTGGAACAGCGATGATCCCAATAACTCCGCCGGGAATTACGATCAAATCACTGCCCTCGGGCCGTTTCTCATTGACGCAGGTAATCTGAGCTTTAGTATTACCGACTCTAACGATTTAAGCTGTACCGTCAGCCTAAACGTTTTTGCTCCTGCGCCTTGTTCCATATGCCAGCAAACAGTCGATGCGGGAGTTGGAGATACTATTAGCTGCTCGTCGTCCAATGTCATTTTAACTGGCATGAGCTCTGCATCTGGAAATTTCAGCTGGACAGGACCCAATAGCTACAGTAGTACGGGGTCTCTGAGTGCGGTTGTAGAGGAGCCCGGCGTTTACCTCTTCAGTGCGATTTTCCCAGATGGATGTTCGGCACAGGACAGTGTGGAAGTATTTGCCGATAACGACCTGCCCCAAGCCAATGGGGGACCCGACGGGACGATATCCTGTTTACAACCAATTGTAACGTTAAATGGTAATCTGGCGGCGAACCAAAGTGCACAGTGGTTGAACGAAGCGGGTGAAGTGGTATCTAACAACCCAGTGCTTACTACGAGCTTCCCTGGTCTTTACTTCTATCAAATCACAGATTTGGACAATGGCTGTACTTCTGCACTTGATGAAGTACGAATTCTCGATAATACTGCCCCACCAACAGCTTTGATCTTGGCGGAGCCTGATGATTTTCTAGACTGTATTATTGTCAACGTCAGTTTGAGTGGACAACCGCAAGACAATAGTATTTATCTATGGGACATTGGCGGGGATCTACTGACTGCCGAAGAGATCACAATCAGTAATCCAGGGTTATATGGGCTGACCGTAATTGACACCCTGTCTGGTTGTCAAGCTAGAGATAGCATCCTCATTGATAGTTTTGAAGAATACCCCATCATTAGCATTGCTGAACCAGATACGCTAAATTGCAACAGAACCAGTATAACAATAGATGCTTCTGCTTCACAACAAGGCAGTACCATCGCTTACCAGTGGCTGGATGCTGATCTACAAATTATAAACGGAGCTACCACCGACATCTTGAATACCAGCTTCGCCGGCACCTATTACTTGCAACTTGTAGATACCGCCAACGGCTGTGAAAACATTGATACGGTCTTCGTAAGTGAGGCTTTGAATTTTCCAGAAATCATCCTCAGCGATGAGGTAATCCTAAATTGTGGCGAGACGCAGGGTGTGATGTCCGCAGCTTTGGCGGGTGAGTTGTCGGAAGTAACCATATCCTGGAGTAGCGCGGATGGTCAGCTTATCAGTGGTGTTAGTAGCTTAAATCCTCAATTTGACGGTCTGGGTACCTATCTTATTTCCGCCCAGGACCTTAATACAGGCTGCGTGAGCGTGGATAGCATTATGGTATCCACCAATACCAACCAACCGCAAGGAATAATTCTAAGCCTCAATGACGAAAGTTGTCTGGACTCAGCCGATGGTTTTATAAGTATTGAGAGTATCGTGGGAGGTACGGCCCCTTACACCTTCGAACTTGGAAATAATCAGAATGAGAATGGCATATTCACCAATCTAGCGGTAGGTGAATATATACTCAGCACTGTCGATGCAAATGGTTGCCGCTTGGATTCCAGTGTGACCATACAGCCTGGGCTAGACCTCAGTCTTTCTCTTCCTCCAACACTTGAAATTGAGGAAAACGAACGAGGAATACTGGCGGGACTGGTGAATGTGGACGAAAGCGAACTGAGCCTAATTCAATGGACGCCTGCTGAGGCGGTTGATTGTTCTACTTGTCTGGAAACTACATTCTGGGCCACCACTAGCCAGAATCTTAGCTTGACGGTAGTCCACGAAAATGGTTGTATAGCCACCGCCAGCGTTCAGGTGTTGGTCAATCCGCAAGCAGATGTATTTATCCCCAATGCATTTTCACCAGATGGAGACGGACGCAATGATCGTTTCTTGGTATTTGCCAATAGTAGTGTCATAACAGTGGAGGAAATGATGATTGCTGACCGCTGGGGAGAAATCCTTTATCGGCGCGAAGACCTAGCACCGAATGCGCCCAGTGAGGGTTGGGACGGGACCTTCCTGGGCCAGCCTATGAATGCTGGAGTATATGTTTATCTGGTACGCGTCCGTTTAAGAAATGGGAAGGAAGAAATTTTCAAGGGAGACGTGACCCTTTTGCGATGAAAAAGTAAGTGGTCTAGAATAGGTAGATAGGAAGTGAAAAGTATTCTTCCTATCCACCACAAAATTACGATCTTAGCCACTCAACTAATCAGAACGCAATTACGTGTCTAATTCGGCTGCCACTACCCTACCCCACCCTTTTATCGTTGTTGAAGGCAATATCGGAGCCGGCAAGACAACATTGGCTAACATGCTTTCAAAGGGTTTTAACCGGCGACTGATTCTGGAGCAGTTTGCGGAAAACCCTTTTCTACCTTTTTTTTACGAAAACCCTGATCGTTACGCTTTTCCGGTAGAGCTTTTCTTTATGACCGAACGGCATAAGCAACTACAGGAAGAGTTAGGTCAGATTCAGCTCTTTGAAAACGGGATCATTGCTGACTACATATTTTTAAAGACCTTACTCTTTGCGCGTCATACGCTAAAGGCAGAAGAATTTCGACTTTTCACACGCCTATTCAACATCTTGAGCACCAATTTTCCTAAACCGGATCTGCTGCTCTACATCCACCAACCTGTACACGGTCTTTTGGAAAATATCAAGAAACGTGGCCGTACCTACGAGCAGAAAATGGACCCGGATTACCTTCTGCGCATACAACAGGCCTATTTCGATTATTTTCGGACCGTTTCGGACATCCCAATCGTGGTTTTAGATGTTCAAGATATAGACTTTGTTGCGAAAGAAGAGCACTACCAACTCATTGTACAGTTGCTGCAAAACACCTACGAACCAGGCATGCACCAACTACGCGGGGTGGACTTGCTTTCCACCAGTTCTTGAGGCAAACAATTTGGCTGCTCTGGCGGCTGTATCACATAAGTAACCCCTACGACTATGAAGATCAATATTCCTGAAACGGAGCAAAAACGAGTAGTCATTATTGGCGGTGGTTTTGCGGGTCTGGCCGCAGCACGTAAGCTGGCCAAAAGCAATTATCAGGTCGTCCTTTTGGACAAGAATAATCATCACCAGTTTCAGCCACTATTCTATCAGGTAGCGATGGCGGGTTTAGAACCCAGTTCGATTGCGTTCCCGTTCCGTAAGCTATTTCGGCAGCATAAGAATCTGTTCTTTCGGGTAACCGAAGTACATTCCATCGAACAAGAAAACAGGCGGGTGATCACAGCGCTTGGCGAATGCAATTACGATTATCTAGTGATCGCTATCGGGGCGGACACCAATTACTACGGTAATAAAGAAGTAGAAAAGCACGCGCTACCAATGAAATCAGTTGGCGAAGCCTTGGGCCTACGTAATGCTATACTATCCGATTACGAAGCAGCCCTTTCCATTACTGATTTTGATGAACGGCAAGGCTATATTGATATCGTCATCGTTGGGGGTGGTCCCACTGGAGTGGAATTGGCGGGTGCTTTGGCGGAAATGAAGAAGCACATCATCCCAAAAGACTATCCCGAACTTAATGCTGAGGAAATGGATGTACACCTGATTCAGGGTGCAGACCAACTACTGGCGGGTATGTCGGAGGAATCTTCGCAAAAGGCCTTGTCTTACTTACGAGACATGGGGGTACAGGTACGCCTGAACACCCGCGTGCAGAACTACGATGGTGAATTTGCCTACCTCAGCGATGGGGAAAAAATTCGGAGCAATAAGGTCATCTGGGCAGCCGGTATTCATGGCAACCACATCCCGGGCCTACCAGAGGAAGCACAAACCTATGGCCGTAGGCTGGCGGTAGACCGATTTAATCGTGTTCAGGGCACAGAAAATGTCTTCGCCATTGGTGATATCGCCTACATGGAAGAGGAGGCTTTCCCGAAAGGCCACCCGCAAGTAGCACAGGTAGCCATACAGCAGGGACAGAATCTAGCGGCCAATTTGAAGCGTGCAACTAAGCAACAAGAATGGCAGGCTTTTTCCTACAACGATAAGGGTTCTATGGCCACGGTAGGGCGCAACCGGGCGGTGGTAGATCTGCCTAAATTTAGCTTCCAGGGATTTGCAGCTTGGGCCGTTTGGCTATTGGTGCATCTTTTCGCTATTCTGGGTACCAAAAATAAGGTCTTCGTCTTTCTTAACTGGGTTTGGAATTACCTGACCTACGACCAGAGCCTGCGCTTGATTATTAAGGCAAAAGGAAAACAAACGGAGTTGAAGGGGAGTGAGGTTAACACCTAAAAAAGCGCATGAAAAACGCCAGATTATTTTTAGTAATTCACAGTTTACTCACTGGTTTTCTAGGCTTTGTATTTCTTTTTCTACCAAATACCTTGACTCAAGAACTTCATTTGAGCGCTACCCCTATGCTGGAGTACATTTTGCAACTCATGGGTGGCTTATACCTGGGTTTAGCAATGCTCAGTTGGATGTCACGCGGTCAAGCGATTGGTGGTATTTACAACCGGCCACTAATCATGGCCAACTTCATTTTTCTACTAATCGGCACCCTGAGTATGCTAAGGGCCTCAGCCTTAATCCTATCAACAGGAGTAGTAGGCTTGTTTTTAGCAATTTACTATTTAGCCTTCACCATAAGCTTTACGCTATTGCTTTTCCGAAGCCCCGTGTGAACCAATTACCCTACTCCTTCAGTAGCTTGATTGTTGTAGTTTGAGTGGCGGTACCGATTTGGAGGTAATAGGATCCTGCGGGTAATTCCGCGTCAAGTGAGAAGTGTAATAACTGCTGTGTTTCCAGACCAGACCAGCTCTTAACTGTACGCCCAAGCACATCAGTGAGCTTTATTTCAAGTGGACCTTCCCCAAGGACGGGCGATTGTAACCAAATCTCTTGCTTAAAGGGATTAGGATACACCAGCCAATCCGCCTGTTCACCACTGAAAGTCAACTGACGAATAGCTGAGTAGCTGAAGCTACCGTCTAGATCGTTCATCTTCAGTCGGTAAAAATTGGTTCCACGGAGTGGGCGCTCATCCACATAGCTATAGTACTGTTCCAACGCACCTTCACCTTTACCCTCTAATTGCGATAGCTGCAGCCAATCCTTACCGTTGGTAGAACGTTCTAGCTCATAATTTGCGAAGTTCTCTTCATTGGTACTGGTCCATCGGAGTAGAGCCGCCCGATCCATTGGATGAGCGGTAAAACTTAGCAACTCTACTGGTACGCCAAGTACATAAGTCAAATCTAAGAAAGGAGCCGTAGTACCAACAATATCTGAGACCCCCAATGCAGCTAAGGCTGGCACCTCAATTGTTTGCTCTATGGCATTACCATCTTCATCTTGTACCATGATGGTCTTTTCATGGTAGACAATCGGACTGCGTTCGCGACCCGAGAATCGCTGGCCACCACTGTTGACGCCATCTTCTGAACCATCAAAATAGTTGATGTAATTATCCGACCAATCAGCTACATCAAAGTAGAGCCTAAATTGGGTGAGTCCCTGATTATTGATAAGAGAGAGGTAATTGGGATCAATATCGATGCGGGTAATATCATTGTCATTGAGTACCGTGCCATGAAAGCATCCTACATCCGTACCATCCGCGGGAGCCGTACCGTCGCTTAGCTCCACTGCAGGGTTACCAAATGAGCCAGACTTGATGTCTAATTTGGGGCTACGATCATTTAGGGTGTACGGATTACTACCGTCCCCGGCACCACTGCGTGTTAGGTACAAGACCGCACCAGTAACCATGGCATTATCTGGTAAGCTAGCCGTATTGAAAGACAGAATGCCCCGCCATTCATTGCTGGTACCCGTAAAGAAACCACCATCATCGCCCATACGAATACCACTGGTGCTTATATTATTGGCCTCCACATCTACCCAACCGTCGTTGGAGCCACCCTCAGAATAAAAAGTGGCTTGTGGGCTGCCGCGAAACTCATTAAAGAAGAAATTATCCGCTTGATTACGGACTTTATAGTCATAACCATCAGCATCCAAGTGAATAGGGTCACCGAAGATGCGGAAATTCTGCCGCAAAGTGGGTAAAACGGGATTGCCCCCAGGAGCATAGGGTGGAGTACCTTCGGGTGCTGGTAGCACACCAGGCCCAGAGATGCCATCACCATAGATGTGGTGCATGAGGCCAATGCTATTGTCATACTCTACATCGGGCTGCCCACCAACGATCATTTGCCGCTGCTCTTCAACCGTGATCATCATCTGATTGAGTTCTTCATTCGTGATCAGATCATTGACGGGATCGCGGCTGAGGTCATCTCGCTTGGGGCAGGCGTAGATCCAGCAAAAACCAAATTCAACATCAAAGTTGGGATACTCGTAACTGCTAATGATTACCCTAAGATTGGGGCGCACCTCCAAGGCCGCATCAATAATTTCCTGGGTATTAGCTAGAATAGTATTGAACAAAGCTTCCTCAGAACCCGAATTATCCAAGTCCATGTCTTTATACCAGCCGCCATCCGACTTAGCTGCCAAGATATCATTACCACCAATACTTAGGATAACCGTAGTTATTTCTGGATTATCCTGCAACGCCTGTACCATATTGTCAATGTAGGCATACTCATCCCGATCTACCCACTGCCGCGCCTCGCTTCCCGATACCGCATAGGCGCTGCCGGTATACGGCGGTGAAGGAGGAGCCCCTAGCGTTTCGGTAACGAAATAATAGTCGGAAAAACCATAGGCATCAAAAACGTTATCGTACACCCCATCATCCCCCATAAATTGGGCCCAGCTATCACCGGCTATCAGCACTTTAGGTGCGCTGGAATTACTACAATTGGCGGGAATTTGCGCTTGCAGTGATAAACAACAAGCAAATGATAAGACGAAGAAGTGTGATGTGTATCTCATACGTGCCGCAGCTTAGGCGGTCTTTGGGGTTGAGTCAAAGTTAAGCAATTATTAGAGGCAACTGGATCGCTTTAGACAAATGGGTAAACCCTCAAGAGGCCTCAACAAACCGCGCACCTCAGAAACGTACGCAGATCCTCTACTGGAAAGCTCGTTTAATGCGTTTGGCTCGCCCAGGATACCAGACAAACTGGATAAAATTGAACTCCAGCTGATTAAAGCTGACGCCTCCTTCACCACCGATTTGCGGCAATGGCGTGTAGCGGAGATTAGTACGCAGAATCCACGGCTGCAGATCATCTGGTCGAATATCCCAACCAAAGGTGATGCCCAAGGCGACTGTTTCCAAGCTTTGATCCGTCAACAACTGGCCACCATCTGATTCGATTAGCTCTAATCTTTCCGCACTCACAACGGGGCCAATAAAAGGAACAAAGCCGTGATAGTCTCCTAAAAACTTAAAGACTTCCAGACCAATTGACCGACGAGATACTTCTTGCTGCCATCCGTAGGCAGAGCGGGTCGAGCTGTTGCGGCGGTAGGTGATGTTGGCATGAGCATCCCAGGGATAATAGTAGTATCCCAAGCCCAACTCAGGAAACACACCAACGCCCTTGTGCGTAGTAAGTGCAGGATACAGCACCTCATTTCGAGGAGCATCACCAATAATAAAGGCAGCTGAAGGGCCAATCGCTAGTGAGAAGCCACTGAGGGCCTTGTCAGCTTCCAACTTATTTACAATTCTGCTGGTGGTACCATCTTGGTAATCACGTTCAACCCCTACTGTGGTATCTAATTGCCAGCTCACTCCCAACCAAAAGTACTGTCGGGGTGAGGTAACATCTGTGAAGGTATTTCGGTCTATCGCGTAAGCAAAATCTCCGTTCAGGTAGCGGCTGTAGCCAAGATCAAACAGCAAGGATTTACGCTGGTAAGTCAGGCCAAGCTGCAGAGGGAAAGTCCCCTGACTTTCGAACACCCCTACCCCATTTGCGCTTTGCTGGCGCCAGCCAAATGTAGTGTAAGCAGTGCCCAAAAACGGTCGGATCCTATTACGCTCAATGCGCCATGGATAAGCTCGAATGCCAGTTTCTACGCTAGGACTAAAACTGATCGACCCACCCTCTACTGAATTTGACAGTAACCGCTGTAACGGAAAGTTGACAAAAAAGTAGGCGTGCCCCCAAAAGTGTGTACCGCCAATACTCAGACGAGGAATAATGTTTTGCGGATTACGAACCGTAGCAAGTGAATTGCTCGAGTTGGGGTTTAGTGATTGCCCACTCTCCGGTATAAAGGCAAAGTCTGCCCCTAGCGTCAGTTGAGCAAAGCGGTGACGAGTCTTCCCACCGTCAACGTAGGACTGTGCTTGCACAAGTAAGCTCCCCACAAGCAAGCATGAGATTAAGATTGCGCGTTTCATGACTGTAATTTTTTCTTCAAAGAAATTAACTCTCAAGTACAGCATCAAAAAAGACATACCGAACCATCCGACTAAACAGATGAGTTGTGGTATGATCATTCTGAACTGCCGTCGGGAGGCTCACAAACGCTTAATCCGGCTTTCGGGTAGATTGCCAGTTGAGCAACTGCCATCGACCACCTTGCTTGCGATAGATCGAAGTGTAATAGAGTCCAATATCAAAGGACTGCCCTTGATAGAGGCCGCGTACTAGCACGAGGCCAGTAATAATCGCCGTCTTCCCAAATCGACGCAGGGACTGCGACACTGGCATCATTTCCTGGTAAGTGATCTTCCCGGAATTAACGCTAGCAATGAAATCGGCCTTTGTTTCTTCCAATCCATTAGAATGGAGATAGTACAGATCATCATGCAATAGCAACTGCAAGGCCGACCCATCCTGCTCTACCTGTGCTTTGAAGCGCTGCTGCTCGGATTGGAAGATATCCTCGTACTTAGATTGTGCACCTAATTGAGTCAATCCCATCAAAAAGAAGGTGCAAATAAATAAAAACTTATCGTGTTTTATTTCTATCATTTTACACAAATTTTGTTTTCGATATAAAATTTTGTAACTTAGCCCCGTTCAAATGCATCAAAAGGACCAAAATGTGTTTGTTCTCGATGGCCCCCGAGGCGACATCCTGCAAAAGCACGATGACAAAAACGAGCATTTAGCTCAAGTAGCCTCTTCCCCTATCGGTAGCATTATATCATGCCACCAGGTCAGATAGGAAAATCAGCGGTTTTACACATTTGTTTGGATACTTGCCTGGCAAGTATAAGGTGGTGGTTTGTCCGTACTATTCGGTATTGAATTTGCGGACTGGCGTTCAGGCAGCGGGTGGGTCCCCTCCCAAGGGGATCTAGTATCTACCCCCCGAATCCACCAGAAAAAACTATCTTAATCCGCGATTTACTATTCGAGAAACCAACAACAAGACGAAGATGCGAAACCAAGCGATCAAGCTTTCCCTTTTTATCAATTATTTTGTCTTTGCGATTCTGTTAAACAGCGTTGGGATTGTTATTCTGAAATCGCAGAAAGTGTACGGTGTTGATGAGATAGCGGCTAGCACCTTGGAACTATTCAAGGATATGCCCATTGCGATTGTATCCTTTTTGATCGCTTCTTTTCTACCTAGGATCGGTTATAAAAAAGCCATGCTGGCAGCTTTAGCTATCGTGGCAGTTGCTTGTATTGGCATGTATTTTGGCAATTCCTTCTGGGCTGCCAAACTACTGTTTGCGGCAGTAGGAGTTTCCTTTGCTCTCATCAAGGTATCCGTATACTCGGTCATTGGCTTAGTTACGGATGGGGAAAAAGCCCATAATAGCTTGATGAGTAATATTGAAGGGGTCTTTATGATAGGAATCGCACTAGCTTATTTTCTATTCCCAGCCTTCAATAGCTCTGATGATCCCAATGCCTGGCTCAGTGTCTATTGGCTATTGGCGGGCTTAGCAGGTATCTCCTTTCTGTTCCTATACCGTGCTGAGTTTCAGGAAGGGGAGGAAATACCGGGAGCTGATCTCGGTGAAGACTTTCTGGCCATGTTCCAGTTACTTGGTCGTTTACTGGTTATCGTATTTGTCTTAAGTGCCTTCCTGTTTGTAATGATCGAACAAGGTATCATGACTTGGCTACCCACCTTTAATGATCGAGTGTTGGAGTTGCCAGAGAACCTGGCCATTATGATGGCTAGTATTCTAGCTGTATCTCTAGGTATTGGCCGTTTTATGGCTGGCTATCTTACTCAACGTTTTTCTTGGGTGCAAGTACTTAGTGTATGTCTAATTGGGGCAATGGCTATGGTTATCTTTGTCCTTCCGCGGGCCGTCAACGCGGATATTGGTGAGGTACAAACCCTGGCTGATATTCCTTTGATTGGATACGCCTTCCCCTTCGTCGGCTTATTCATTGCTCCTATTTACCCGCTTCTTAACTCCGTCGTGCTGAGTGCACTACCTAAGAAACTACACAGTCCAATGTCTGGCCTGATCATCATTTTCTCAGCCCTGGGAGGAACGCTTGGCTCAAGAATTATTGGTATTCTCTTCAAAGAAGTTGGTGCAGATACTGCTTTTTCCTACACCCTACTACCAATGCTTGTCCTATTCGTAATGCTATTCATTTTGAAACGCCTCACTGATCAAGAAAAGGCAGCATAATGCATTCAAAAAGTAGTCAAGCTTATTTGTAAGAATTTTGGCTACAGTACAAGTCGTTTCACGGAACCATCCTCATAGCGGATTAGATAAACGCCACTATTCAAATTATGGCGGTCAAGCTGTAGTACGGTAGAGGATGTATTCGCCGCAATTGGGTGGCGTTGGAGTAAGCGCCCATCAACAGAGAAGAGTTCCAAGTAAGTGGATATACCCCTTGCCGGTAACCCGCTAATTACCACACGGCCATCAGTGCCAACAGGATTGGGATAGATTTGCCAATTGCTGGTACCATTGGAAAGGTAAACCTCTCGTATTTCACTGTACGTTTGGTCACCATCAACATCCACCTGCCGCAAACGGTAATAGCTGGTACCAGACAGAGGACGCGTATCAAGATAGAAATAAGCCTGTGGCTGGTCACTATCACCAGCACCGGCTACGAATTGCAAGGGCTCAAACGTGCGGCCATCCGCAGAACGTTCGATATAAAACCCTTTGTTATTTTGCTCTTGCTCCGTTGACCAACGTAGCGCTACTGTTTCTTTTTCTGGCTCAGCAGTAAATTCACTCCATACTACCGGTAAAAAGGAGGTATTTCGTTGCCCAATAATTTGCACATTATCCACCGCTACAAATTCTGCCCACTGGCCACCATCGTGGTAGCCCAAACGTACCTGGAAGCTAGCGTTGGCATATCCACTCAAATCTGCCGTCCAATCAATTAGACAGCTCTCATTCCAAGACTGGCTCGGGACACAATCTCCCCCTTCTTGATCCTGATGGACCAGTACCCAATTTGCGCCGTCGAAGACCTCAATAGTAAAATTGGTGTGAGGAGCAGAATAATAAGAATTGAAATTATAGCGCAGGCTAACCTCAATGCCCTCGTATCCCGCAAAATCGTAAACGGGTGTGAGGATGTAACTGCTACCACTCTGTTCAGGATAGGGTCCCAGCACATCATCATCAAAGTAGAGCATACAGCTTCCATCAAATGAATTTTGGCCTACGCCGAAATTGGCGGTCAAACGGGTACTATCACCAATTTGCCATTTTGCCCCGGAAGGGTAAGTGGTTTCAAAATCCCACCCCATAGGCATCCTACATCCGTCAAAAGTCTCTTCCACCTGCAAATTACAGGCTTGATCCGGAGTGGCCAGCAAAAAGCCGTCACCACAACTGAAACCACCTTCGATATTAGGTCCTACGTGCAGTAAAACTCGACCGTCTGCCGGTAATAGGAGATCGGATAGATGAATTGTTTGTGGACTTTCTGTGTAGGTTTGCTCGTAAGGGATTCCCGCAACCCAAACCGTAAAGCCATCTGTATTCGTTTCGGTGTAAGCTACTTCCAAGTCTAACTCGTAGGTACCAGCAGTGAGTCGACAAGCCCTTGGTGAGGCAGCTAGTAGCTCAATTTTTGAATCATTAGCAGTCTGCAAGAGAACTTCTTGTCTTGCGCCTAATTCACCGCCGCAAACCGTTGCGACCGTCACTCTATATTCCATGCAAAGCTCTACCTCGCTATCCAGCATCAAATAAGAATTGGCCGTAAAAAAAGTATCCACTCCGGTTCCATCCAGGCGTTCCATGAGCACACACCAACTATCTGTAGTTTCACCTTCCCAGCTGAGGCTCAGGGCGGGCAACATATTTTCAAATTCCACTTCCAACCCTGCAACTATTCCACAATCATCACTACAACCAAGGAGGCAATTATTATCCTGTAGAAAATCATTGATTACCGATACTGAATTGGCTTCGCAGTAGCCCAGTTGTCCATTGGTCCAGGCCCCAGAGACGTTGACCGTAGGGTCCATAATAAAGTCTGGTCGGGCATTGGCGTAGCATTCATAGTCACCAGAGCTATAGTTGTGGCCGCAGCCAAAATTGTGACCAATTTCATGGGCCGTCATGACCCGAAGTAAGCCAGCGCTAGCCGTGAAATCCTCCAGTATATGATAAGGATTTTCACTACAAACTGATCCTACATAGGCCATACCTATCACCCCACCGCTACCTTGATTCATATAATTGCGGCGTGACCAAAATTGCCCAATATCAAAATGGTGAACAAAACCACCAGCATCTCCCCAGTCACTAAAGCTTTCCAGTAAGGGTACCGCATCTTGGCCTACTGCCCAAGGGTCACATTCGAGACAGCTACTAATAACCAGTTCACTGAGTTTGAACTGAATCTCGCTTCCAAATTCGTTGTCAAAATTACCAGCAACAGTATTTAAAACGGCCTGTACTTGCTGTAGTACGGCTCCGGCGGAGCCATAGTATTCGTACATGCTGTAGTCTGCTGCTACGGCAAATTCCACCTCATGACAACCACTACGGCCGGTTCTGGGCCCAAAACCAGCTCGTGATCGCCCTTTCTCCGTTTGTGCGCAATGCAAACCCGGAATAGGGCGTACACCATCACTGGGATACACGATAAATACGTCTTCCGCCAAACCAGGCAGAAATCGATTTGCCGGTTCAATGAACCAGTCCTGTCCCTGGTGGTGAACATAACCGTATAAGAAAGATTTGTTGATCGTCAGTCTAACATCCTGATCGGGGTTTGCTGAACGAAAAGTCGTAGTAAGGGGGGCATTAGGAAGATAGCGCCGGTCACCTTTGGCATCTAGTACTGCCAGCTCAAAAGCGGCCGTTTGCAATTCATGCTGTTCCAATACCAGTTGCCAGCGTAGACCATCAGGAAAATGCCATTCCATAGGTACTGCTCCACCACTTCTTTGTACGTAGCGGTGGATATCAAGTACCGGTAGGTTAACCAGTTGATAGTTGGAAAAGTAGTCTTCAATAATGGTTGGGGTTGGGTTCGTAACCCACTCCGCCACAAAACGCTGTTGTCCAAATAGTGGTGCAGTGTAAATAATTGAAAAGAAGGCCACCACAAGCCCTGCACAGGTCACCCTTGCCATTGTAATTTTTTTCATGTGTGCCAACGGCATTACTGCCCTGGCGATAGTTCAGGATACCTTGCGCTGTTCTAGTGTAAGTTACCAAGTGCCTAGCCGTTAACGGCGGACCTAGTCATACGTCTCTATGTGATATTAAAATGTGAATGGAGTAGCGTGACGCCACCCCTGGCGTGTTGTGCAGGAAGTGCTTGTGGTGTATTCGCGAGTATCTCCTAAAGAAATCGGAAATTGAAATGTCTATTTAAGCACGGTAGGGATCAACAATTCGTCGATCAAATAGATAGACTATATATTTCAAAATCAAATATAATTAAAAAAAATAAATATGTCCAGTTTTACAAGAATTAAGTCAAAACAGTTGTGCACCCACTGCAGCCCAAAAGGGGTGAATCTCCACAACTAAGCGTCCAGCTTTCACGGCAGGATCAGCGTTTGCTAGCGTAACGGCTTCCTCGTAGGTGGGGGTAGAATAGATCACGACTCCCTGTATGCCACTATCATCCGCAAAGGGCCCAGCAAGGCAAATCTTACGATCAGTTGCTAACTGAGATAGGTGAGCTAGATGATTTTCTTGAATGACAGCCGCTTCTTCCGCACTTTGGTCACGCTTGGGGCCAGACTTTAGCAGACACATATAGTACTGCTTCATCAGGTAAGTGGTATCCCCTGTATTGTGCAGGAAAGTTTGAAAACCGGCGGTATCAATGGGCATATTCTGGGCTCCTACCCTAGTGGAGATAATCGTACACACCAAAGTAAGCAGACCAATGAAAAAAGGACGAATTCGCATCATTTTAGCGGCCTCTTGAAGTGGCATTGACCTTCCGGTTGAATTCTGCGCTGATCACATATTGATCTCTCCGTACTGCTTCTAGCATTTCAGATGGCGCGATCCGCTCTGGATTAAAATGAAGCAACCAATAGGGGCTATTCGGTGACAGACGCTTGACGATCTGTAAATCCTGACGGGCGAATTGAATAATCCAAACGCTAGGGTCTACCTCCTGTGAAAGGTTGACCAATAGTTCATCGGCAATTACATCTTCCTCCAGCCCGTAGTTACCACCAGATGCTTGACGTTCCCAGCCGCCACCATCAGCAATAGCGGTCAACATTTCCTCTAATTCTAATAAGCGTTCGGGGCGGCCATCTTTGCCTTTAACGGACTTGGTCTCTCCGTCCTTATGGTAAGTCAAGGTTACGGTAGGTAGATCTGGAATCTGAGCCTTATAAATATTCTGATAAGACCAAAAGTTCGACTCTTCAAAGGCGTTGATCAGATCGCGATAGGTATTCTGATCCAATAGTTTGGTGTGTAGACCAATCCGGTTGGTAAATCGCTGCCCCTCGTAAGCTGCAACTCCTCCTTCGTATATCTTGAGTTTATACACTGGACAACTACCAAAGCAAGGGCCTTTGAACATCTCGATTCTTGGTTCAAGGCTATCCAAATCCTTAGTACTGAGTGGACGGCAAGTTGCAGCGAGTAAAATGAAAGTCGCCGCCACCAAAATGAGCAGTTGGAGCATTCGCATAGGGAACTAGAGGTTTGATGTGATACGCAATGATAATCAATTTCTCGCAATGAACAGCTTTGTGGTTTGCCAGCTTCCTTGATGAGTAGCACGCAATAAATACAGGCCCTGCTCTATGTTCAAGAGGTTCCAAGGCACAGTCCCCATTAGTTCCTGCTGACCGGATTTCACCAGCTGCCCGTCTACACGATATAACTCCCAATCAACGCCAGGAACCAATGTTTCCAGGGCTGGTTCACGGCCTCCATTATGTCGAATCAGAACAAGATTTGTTTGCTCCGCAGCAAAATCGGTAGTGCTAACCATACAGGCCTTGCGGCAATCTTCTAGCAGGAATCCAGGGCGGTAGGTCTGGAGAGCATCCCAAACCCGTACCTTCTGACCTTCGGTGAACATCAATGCACACTCATCTGTACCGAAGCCCATGAAATTTTGCACGTTATCAGGCCTATCATTTGGAACCGTCACACAAGTATTTGTAAAAGGGCCAGGGCATTCTCCGGCATGCGTTTCAACTTGAAAGGGGGTATCATCCACAAAGTCATCATAGGCTGGATTACCACAACAATCATTGCAGTCCGCTGGTGGCGTTTCCACGCCCCAGAGGTGTAATAGATTGAGGTAGTGCCCAATTTCATGCGTGCATGTACGTCCGAGATCAAAGGGCCCTTCCGGATTGGTACTGCGCCCAAATCGGTCTGGTTGAATATATACGCCATCCTCATCCGCAGGAACTTCACCATCCGCTATTTGCGTAGGAAAAATTCCGATACCGGCCACTCCATCAAGATTAAGATCGGCCACCCAAATATTGAGATAACAGGACGTACACCAAGCGGTACTTCCCCCTAGGTCGTTGTAGCATAGACGCCGCCGGCCACCGGTAAAGCCCGCAAGGTTGGTTTCTGACGTTTGCCGTTCAACGATGCCAGAATGGGGCTGGCCTTCTGGATCTTCGGTAGCCAGGACAAAGTTGATTTCCATATCAGCAGTAACTCCTTGAAATGCGAAGTGCACGTCTTCGATATCTAGATTCAAGCGCCGATAATCTTCATTGAGTACCTCAATTTGAGAGGCTACACGATCAACTGCTAGCCGCTCCTCCTCGGTCCGCCAGACTACGTGTACAACAACAGGGATCGTGATTTGTGTCTTAGGACGTTCAAGGAGAGATGAAGTCCTATCATGGTCATTTGTACTGGCCTCCCACCAGTTTTGAGCAACGCAAATGCCTACTGTGAAGCTGAATAGTAACAAAAGTAATGTACGCACCATAGTTTCCGGGTTTGGGCACCTTACCTATGAGCAGACAGCACGCTAGGGTTATTCTTCCTCTTGGCGCAAATTCGCCGGCAGTTGCTTGGAGGTTCGTGCACCTAGCTTGCGCAGTTTCTCGGCCCGCCCGACGAGGGTCTGGCTGTAGCGTTTGCCCTCCGACAACTTGTACATGGCAGCCTCGTAGGCGTTATGGACGCTATCTAACCGCTGTCCGACCAGTTGTAGGTCCTCAACAAAGTTGACAAACTTATCATACAGTTGACCACTTTGGCGTGCAATTTCTTGTACACTGCGTTGCTGTTTCTCCTGTTTCCAAATAAAAGAAACGGTACGCATTGTAGCTAGCAAGGTAGAATTGGTAACCAAAACGATGTTATCATCCAGCGCATCTACGAATAATCGCTGATCCTCTTGGACAGCAAGTGAAAACGCGGGTTCTACCGGAATAAATAGCAATAAATAATCCGGTGAATTAATTTGGTAGAGTTCCTGATACTTCTTCTTACTAAGCCCTTTGATATGATTTCTAACGCTCTCCAGATGGGCCTTCAAAGCCTTTTTTCGCTGCTTATCCGTCTCCGTGCTACAATAGCGTTCGTAGGCCGTGAGTGACACTTTACAATCAATGACCAAGTGCTTGTTGTCTGGTAGATTGATAATAAAATCGGGGCGTTTGGTCTTGCCTTCCTGGTCACGAAACGAAGATTGCGTGCGGAAATGAACATCCTTTTGTAGCCCAGCCTTCTCCAGCAATAATTGTAGCTGTAACTCCCCCCAGTCGCCTTGCACCTTACTATCCCCCTTAAGGGCCGCCGTAAGATTTCCAGCATCCTGACTCAGCTGTTGGTTGAGCTCTCGCAGTTGCTCGATTTCTTTCTTCAAACTGACGCGATCACGCGTTTCCTCTAAGTAGCGGCGTTCAATATTATCCTCAAAATGCTTGATGCGCTCTTTGAGGGGTTGCAAAAGTTCAGTCAGTTGGGTCTGATTTTGCTGCGTAAATTTTTGACTCTTCTCTTCCAGCAGACGGTTAGCCATATTCTCAAACGCAATCCGATTGGAGCGCTGTAGTTCCTCAATCTGCTGCATTTGTCGCTCTAACTGTTCCTGCAGATGCTCTAATCGGGTTTTCTCACTGGCTAGAGCAGAGGACAAATCGCGCTCTGCTTCTGCTTTCTCGTGCAAATTGGCCTGCAATACATCTGTTTGCTCACGTAAAGCCTGATAAACTTGCTTGGAGACGTAGGTGGTCTTGATCTGATCTTGTGGAAGATACTCTTGGCCGAGCTTAGCACGTTGCCAATACATCCCTAGGATTGCACCGAGAACTAAACCGATGATGAGAAAAAGTATGCCTATGACTAGTGGATCGAGCATATTATAGCAATCAGGCTGGGTTTATTTGCAGTTAGTTAAGGTACAGAATTATGGCTGGATTTAAGATTTGGAAGATAAAATGAGTAGTTCCTACAGCCCGCCCGTTGGGCGGGTCCCACCCTATGGTCCGGTTCACCTCACACCCTATCCAGCATCTGGATTAGGCACGCGAACTTACACCTCTTCCGATACCGAAAGAGCCAGCAATGCGTTAACTTATACCTATGATCTCACTGCCGACTAAGCAGGGAAGAGCTGATTGAAAACTAATTCAAGACGCAGCATATTTAAATGCATAACGCGCTCCTTAATTACCTATGATCTAGAGTAAGTGATCGTCAATCACTCTACACTCCAGTGCAATTATACACTTTATATTTTATAAAATGAAATTAAAAAACATTTTATTAAACCTGCAGTCGTTCGGCTTCCGCTACTATCCCCTTAACGCTATAGCGTAGCAGAACTATCTTCAATCATTATCTGAGTTCATTTTTCCACTGGCAACTGGGCACTGCCACACTACTAATTCCCCTCCGGCCTATTCAGTTGCAGGTTTCGATTCGTCTGCTTAATCCTAGGTGAAGCAAGATTGACACGCTCCTGAAGCTTAAGACTATCAGGTAAGAAACGGGTAATAGCACGTAAAGTGTTAAGTGCTGCTACACTGCTGGGATCAACGCTAAGTAGCGTATTTGCCGCATACTCCGCCTGCTTAAAGTCCCCAATATGCTGCGCACTTTGCGCTTTGATGCGCCAGGCAGCTGTATCACTCGGATTTTCCTCAATCCGCTTTTCAGCATCCTCCAGCTTCTGCTTCTCCATACGGTAATGCTGGTAGTAGTCTTCACGAATGCGTTTCGCTTCTGAGGTATTACTGTTGGGCATATCCTCCAACTTATTCAAGTCCTGGTCTGCCTGGTAGAGATCGTTATTTCGAATGCTGGCAGCGGCTCTGGCCGTCAAAGCAGTTTCGTTGTCTGGTTCGTATTCTAAAGCCGTTGTCAAGTCTTTACTCGCTTCCATTGTCTGCCCATTTCTGAGCTCCAGCAAGCCCTTGTACAGCGCGGCCCGCGCTTTCATCGGATCAGCTGACTTTTTGGTCATTAGGATTTCCTCGTAAATCTTGATGGCTTTCTCATCCTCACCGGTCTGGATGTAGCTATCCGCTTGTATTGCACCCCAAGCAGGATTGGCGCCAACACCTCCTCGTTCGGTAATAACAGTATCCAGCAAGGTGGCTGCTAGTTCATAGTTTTGCGTCTCGTGGGCTACCAAACCAAAGATGAGTCGCAAGGTCATTTCCACTTCTTCCGTCAGCTCAGCGCTAGTAGCAATACTGGATAGACTACTTACCGTGTCCACCACCGAACTACTGGCAAACTCAAGATTCGTCAAGTTAAAGGTCTCACTTTCTACAAAACGAAACTTAGTAGTGGTGTAATAACCATCAGTATCCGCCGCTTCTTCGGTTGTACCCCAAATAATTAGCTGTGCATCACAAGGTCGTGCCAATTTCGCCGCTTGCCGATTAGTGACTGGATAGTCGTTAGAACTGGTTTCAATATTTTGGGTGAATACATTGCCGTATACACCATACTTTTCCATGCTTTCCGCTAGACGAATACGAATTGAACGGTCAATCCCAGAGGGCTTATCATCAAGTGCTAAGAAAGGCAGAATCAACACATTAAATTGAGATTCCTCTTCGTATTCTGGACACTGTCCTGCCTCCACTTCCCCAGCGTGCACTGCTACTTCAGTATCATCCGTCTCGGTGGAACCATCAAAGAGGCTACGTAGCATTAAGAACGACACACCGGCCAAGACCAATGCTACAATCACACCAATTGTCAGCCAAGGCGTCTTACCGCCGGCTGTGGTTTCCTTACTGACTTCCTTTTTGGGAGCACGACCTTCTTCAATACCGGCCAGAGCCGCCAGCAGGCCATCAGTAATTTGGTTAATGGTGAGGCGAGCATTGTCAAAGCCCACTACCCCCCGTTCTCGTTGGAGGCGCACACGTTTGTATTGTGCCAGCAGATTACTGACAGTATTGCGCCAACTACGCTGTGGCTCTTCGGCGGTAGCCAAAAACTCCAGCAGCATACTGGCAGCCTCTTCATTTTTCGCCTCGGTAATCAATCTTCTGACCTCGGTCAGCTTCGCTTGCGGGTCCATTGTTGTTGGATTAATAAGCTTGGTATTATCTGTTTAGGGCACGGAGTTGCCGGCGTCTTTGCCAGCTTGTTTTCTATCGCGAAATCTAATTGTTCCTGTAATCCTCTAGTTATACTATTCAGTTTGCAGCAACAAGATACTTAAAGAACGCAATTTCGACCATCGTGGTCCTTAAGGTCACGTTAAATCAGGGGGCCAAATCGTTATCTTTTGTTAGCAAATAGTAGGATTCCTATCTTGCGCACCTAAATGCCGTTCGCTATGCGCAAAATCACCGCCGACTACATCTATACCATTTCGGGAGAAGTTCTGCAAAACCAAGTAGTTATCTGTGATGATCACGGAAAAATAATGGCCATTGAAGCCATAGATCAGCACGATACTGCCAGTTTGGAACACCACGAAGGCGTACTCATTCCAGGCTTCATTAATACACATTGCCATCTGGAACTTTCCCACATGAAGGGAAAAGTCGCGACTGGGACTAAACTCATTCCCTTCATTACTAATGTGGTCCAATTTCGAGATGCTAGCGAAGCGGAAATCATGGACGCTATCGCCCGTGCGGATCAAGAAATGTATGATGGTGGTATTGTAGCGGTCGGAGATATCTCTAATAAGCTTGATACAGCTGCTCAGAAAGAGAAAAGTGCTATTCGCTATTACACTTTCGTGGAAATGTTCGATTTCTTACAAGAAGCTAGTGCTGAGCAGTGTGTAGCAGATAACTTGCCGGTATATAATGGTCAGGCACAAAGTGATGGCAATCGGCGCAGTGCTGTACCCCACGCTCCCTATTCCGTTTCTCAAACTTTATTCAAAGAAATTAACAAGCTCAACGGTGGAGCAGGAACCGTAAGCATCCACAATCAGGAAACACCACCGGAAAACCAGCTCTTTCTAGAAAAACAGGGCGCCTTTCTGGATTTCTACGGTGGTTTCAATATCCCTTTGGATGACTTTAAAGCTACTGGTGAAACAGCTATTCATTACGCCCTGGAGCATATGGACCCAAGGTGCCGGAACTTGTTCGTACATAATACCCTTACTACTCCAGCGGATATTACTGCTGCTCACAGCTGGGGTAAAAACGGCATCTACTGGGCCACTTGCGCTAACGCCAACCTGTACATCGAAAACAGACTTCCGAACTACCAATACTTCCTGGATACCGATGCAAAAATGACCGTTGGCACGGATAGTCTCACCTCCAACTGGCAGCTCTCGGTCCTCGAAGAACTCAAGACTATTAGTAAGTACCAAAGCTACGTACCATTCGCAACGCTGTTGAAGTGGGCCACCCTCAATGGCGCGGAAGCCCTGCAGTTTGATGATGAACTGGGCAGTATCGAAGTAGGGAAAAAACCAGGTCTACTGCTGCTTACGCGCTTAGATGGAGAACAGCCGGATAACTTCTGTATTGGGGCCGCTACGCAGGTTAATCGGCTTCTATAAGCTACATTCGAACTTGCTACGCAAACCACGAAGGGGAATTAGAATTAGGATAAGAATTAGAATGAAAGTGAGGATTTAAAAACAGGGATTACAGGCCGCTGATTAGGCATTTAAGCACTTTAGTAAACGTAAAAGCTTAAAGGAAAGTACTTGAGAGAACATCAATTTAAACTTTCAATTTCACTTGTACTGTCACCCCACCAGGCAAAGCTTCACCGTAATCGCAGGATACCAATTCTTATTCTAACTCTGATTCTAATTACCCCGCACCCCGCTACCCCGCCTGTAACATCCGCTTTACCACCTGAAAAGCAGACTCCCCGGCCCCGTGCACGGTGGACGTATTTCCATCTTCATTCATCGCCTCCCCCGCGAAATAGACTTTTTGTTCCAGCGGTTCCAATAGTGTGGAAATTGTGTCTAAGTAACCGCTACTATGAAAGGAGTAAGATCCTTGGATGAAAGGTTCTGCTGACCAGTTTTGTACAACGTGGCGTTGGTAGTACCGACTCGCCTTTCCATCAAAAATGGTATCGAGTTCATCCATGTAGGAGTTGATGATGGCCTCATCACTACCCAGGCTGGTGTAGGGTGTAGCAGTTTCCCCGGCCGTAAAAAGGCCTAAGACCGGCTGCTCAGCATCTTTGCGGAAAGCAGCATCATAGATCGTTTTATCATTGCTGGCCAGGATATCGGATAATCCCCCAACGTAGACCATATCAGGGTAGAATTGCTCCTCAAAAGCCACGAAAATCTTAATACCATCCGGAAATTCAACGGAGTTAATGGCATCCGTTTTGGTGGTCGGCATACCAGGAATAAAAGTAATCGCCTCCTGTTGAAGTATGCTTAAAGGGACGGTAACAATGACTTTGTCGGCCGTATAGGTATCACCATTGACTGTGCGTACACTTACCCGTGGCCCCGTGTAGTCGATCTCCGCTACTGGATTATTGTATTGGATCCGGTCTGCGAAACCAGGCACCATATAATCTCGGAAGAAACTGTACCAGGTAGTACTTTTAAACTTGTACTCACTATAAAAATGAGAATAGATATTGCGCCGCTTGAGCTTGTCATCTTTCCAAAGATAGATTTCCTCTGGCTGGTAAGTGATGAGGTCAATATTAGCGTCTACCTGCGGATCATTCAACAAGCGCGCTAAGATTCCCGGATCGGTATGTATCCACTCCGCCCCCAGGTCAATTGGAAAATCAGCGAAGCCTTCAATTTGCTTTACGCGACCACCAAAATCACCGGATGCTTCCAAGATTTGAAAATCAATACCGTACTGCTTCAGCAGGTGTCCGGCGGTCAAGCCTGCTGAGCCGGCTCCAATGATGAGGACATCTCCAGAAAAATTGACATCGAAATCCCCTAAGGTGGTCAAGTATTCCTTGGAACAGCTGCTTAATAAACTTCCAAAAAATGCGGCTCCTAAGCCTAGAACACTGCTTTGACGAAGAAATTCTTTCCTATTCATGTTATTGATTTTCAGGGTCTATTAATTCAATTGATAAAAAACACCCAGTTCGGTATTGAGCAGCGCGCTGCCCTTAGCATTTCTACCCAACTGCTGCCCCACACTTAACTGCGCGTACATGCCCCAATGGGTGCCCAACCAGCGTCCATAACCATAAGTGAGGTGCGGAAATAAATAGCTGTATTCCACCCGATCGCGCGCGCCCACTTCACCACTACCAAGGTTTACACTTAACCCAACTTGTTCAAACTGCAGACCATAGCCGAGCCCCAGTCCTAAACGATGATAGCGCAAACGTTCCTTCTTTTGCTTGTTCCATTGGCGGTTCATAGCAACCATAGTCAGTAGGCTGTAATGGTTCCCAGGATTTGTAAATATTGCGACCTGAGGGCGTAGAACATAACCCTTGGAAAAGCTTCCAATTGGAACATCCAGGCTAATACTTCCACCAGGCTGTACGCCAAAGGATGCGAAATAGCCCGTGGCTATGCGAAGTCCTTCAGATTGTGACTGTGCATTCAGACCGTAACAAGTCAAAAGCAACAATAAAAGGGATACGAGATTCTTCATAAATCATGCTTATGCCACAAATGTATAGGCTAGAATAAAAGCTCACCCGGAAAGCCAACGAAGAGCTATTTCCACCGCTTGAGCGGTCAAATGACTCCGATAAACGGATTGCTGACCGCTTATGGGCCATTATTGTCCACTAGTGCTGCTTCTTTGCCTTTTGGTGGATGCGGATACGCGGATAGTATCCTACGGTGTATTTTTGATTCCTATGAGTAGCATTACCGCAACACGACGGGACATCATTTCCCAAATTGGCTTTTGGATTTTACTCTTCCTGGTCTTCTGGTTGGATAACCTCTGGTATGATGACTCCTACTTCCTTTCTATAGTGGATGCGTTTACGCTCGTCTCTTGGATTGCTATTGGAGCCTACTTCAACCAATTGGCACTTCTACCCTGGTTATTTTATCCCCGCAAATACTTTTTCTACGGCATCAGTATTACGTTGCTCATCACTATTTGCCCGGGCATAGATTACATTCTTACTTGCTGGTACTACCCTGGTTATGAAGAGGAGGTTTCTGGCTTGTACTACATCTTATCTTCTATGCCCTATTACCTACTCATCATTGCGCTCAGCACGTATTACCATAATGCCCAACGAAAATTACAAGACAAACAGATTCAAACGGAAATCCTAAAAGAAAAGCTAGAAGCTGAGCTGAACTTCCTTAAGGCCCAAGTCAATCCGCACTTTCTATTCAACACCCTCAATAATATTTATGCCTTCGCCTTCATGGGGCACGCTGATACCGCGCCAATGATCGCCAAGCTAGCGGATATTTTGCGATACATGATCTATGATTGTACCGCTCCTCTGGTCCCCCTGGAGAAAGAGATTAGCAATCTTCAAAATCTCGTTGATCTGTATCAGATGAAGAATAGTAAGCAAAAGAATTTACGGCTAACGCTAGAAGGAATTCGCTCTAATATTATGATCGCCCCACTACTGTTGATCAATTTGCTGGAGAATGCCTTCAAACACGGAGATGCCCTTTCTAATGCTGACGGCTTTGTCCACGCCAAAGCTGAATTGAGCGTTAACAACTATCTACTGTTCAAAATTGATAACTCCTTCCACCCTTCCAAAGGTGGTCAAGAACAACTAAGCGGCGTAGGATTGGAAAACCTGAACCGCCAATTGGAACTTTTATACCCAAACCAGCATCAATTTCGTACCGAAACCAGCGGGAATACGTATACTGTGGAATTGCAGCTCGAGCTGACCAAACGCTAAATGGATGGAGTACCGTATTCTAATTGTTGACGACGAAGAACCCGCAAGATTACTACTTGAAAAGTACGTAGAGAAGATCCCCGACCTTAAGCTCATTGCTACGCTACCCAGTGCCATCGAAGCCAATGCTATCCTAGCAAAAGAAAAGGTGGATATTCTCTTGTTGGACATCCGCATGGAATTACTCTCTGGCCTGGATCTCCTGCGCAGCCTGCCGGACCCACCCGCCACCATTCTGACTACAGCCTACTCTGAATACGCCCTGGAAAGCTACGAGCTTGATGTAGCCGATTACCTGGTTAAGCCCATCACTTTTGATCGCTTCTTTCGAGCCATTAATAAAGCCAAAGCGGTGTGTAATGTGTCAAAGGCTGACCCTAAGAATCCAGCAGCATCGCTTCAGCAAGACTTCATCTTCATCAAGAGTGATAATCGAGTAACTAAGGTAGCCCTTGAGGATGTCCTGTACTTAGAAAGCTATGGAGAATACGTAAAGGTGCATACACGAAACAGGATGCTTCTTTCGTCCCAAACCATGACACACTTTACCGAAAACCTGCCCGTCCAACGGTTCTACCGCATCCACAGAACCTATCTCATCAATCTACAGGAGGTGGAAGAGATGGAAGGCAACTTGGTTATCGTAGCTGGCCATCGGCTAGTCGTAAGTAAACGCCAGAAGGAAGGATTTCTGCAAGCTTTGCAGCAGCTAGGGCGGTTCTTCTAAAATCGGAGATCGGAGACCTTAAAATCGGAGGTGGGAGATCCTAAATCGGAAGTGGGAGGTAGGAAATTAGAAATATGAGGTAAGAAATTAGAAATCAAATGAAAGTAGAGAAAGGCTAAATAAGTGGACGTAAAGAAATCTCTACTTTCCCACCTTCATTCATCGATAAATCCTTGCCTGCTTCACGTATACCTTGCGCTGACCCGTGACTTGCGAATCTACCTTGAATTCAATATCGAGCGCAAAATCCTGCTCCGGGCAATCGCAATTATGGGTGACGTTTTGGTAGAAATGCTGTTTGAGTGCCAAACAGTAGGCCCCCAATTCATGTATCTCTGCCTCGGTCATGACCGTTTGGCCATCCAATTCCGGGATGTTTGAAAAAGTGAGGTATTCGATCATGAAGTCCTGTCCTGGAATGATGGACCACAACAGCAGCATGATCTGATCGTGTAGCACCCCTGGCTCCGGAAATACAATGCTGTGCTCCTTGAACTGCACGTTAATAATAAAACCAGGATTAAAGTTGTACAGATTCTTGGTAATCACCACGCCGTTGGCGTCCTCATCTGGGAAAGAACGGTGTACGAGTATACCCATTGCCGCCGAAAGATGGTCGATTTTATAATAGGTCCGCTCCTCAAAAGCGCGCCAATTCCAAAGACTAGCCCACACCTTCTTGATGACCCGATCAATAGTTTTGGTAGGGTGATCCCGCTTGGCGGAATGAGAATTGTAGAGGCCTGCACCATTGAAAAATTCCAAGTCTTCGGCATTGGTAGATGAGCGGAAACGGATCGATTCAAAATCCGCAAAGTTCCGGATGCGTTGGCGTACTAACTCTACTAAGGCAGGATCGGTGGGGGCGGCTTTAATCCGGTCTTGCAGATCCTCCAAGCGGGCTCGGCGAACACTTGCATCATTGTTAAAGGCCTCATCCGCTAGCATTTCTTCTATGTAATCATCCAGACCAGATTCTTTCAAATGCTGATCATAGTAATAGAATGGGATGGCGAAGGGATCTTCCGGAACGGGTATGGGCAGACCATTCACTTCTACCTTCATGATTTCCGCAAAATTAGCTGCCTTACCACCGATAATATTCACCGCCGAGTGGTCGACATCACGTAATTCCACCAAGCCTTGCAGTTCGGTATTTTTCTCCAGTACAATGGTATCACTGGGTTCGGTTAATGACCAAAATGCATTGGCCTCCGCCAAAGACGCACGGCGAATGGTGAAAGAATCCGCCTCTACTTTGAGGTATACCAATTGATCCAATAAGGTATCCAGCCTTGGGTTCGTCCAGCCATCGCGCAAGGCCATATTGGGGGTCCGGCGATTATGACTCAATACATTGATGTGGCTCAGAGGCGTCTGAAACTCAGTGGTGATGATTCCGGCTACGACCGAGACATCGTTGGGAATACCATCCAGTAAAACGATATCACGGCGACTCAGGTAGGTATCCTCCAAGTCAGACACCGGCAGTTTGCGCAAATAGCCATAGTTTTCCGCCAAATTGAGCGCCTGGTAGTTTTGCCCCTCATAAATCTCCGCCGTACTGATGGTGGGAACATCACAATCGTTAAATTCCAGACGGTTAGCCAGCAGAAATAACTTACCCTCCAAATACGAAGTAGCTAGGATCTTGTCGTACAACAAACGTATCTCTGCGCAGCTGATTTCGTTACCGGAAACAAAGTGTAAAACGTATCGATCCTGATTACGATAGTAGTTGATACTTGCGGGATACAGGTACCGCTCCTCATGGTCTCGATATTGGGTTAGATTGAAGATGTGGTTCCCCTGATTGAACTCAAGAATAGTAGCTGCAAAGCTATAGTGTAGGGGATAACGTTTGGTATTTTGATAATACATCAACCCATCACGGGAATTGTAGATGATCTTCACCGAAGAAACCTCACCATCGTGAGAACGGGAAGGTAAACTACTGGCCTGTTCAAACGCTACTTCATTTATAAGCTGGTTGAAATAGTGGAAATCATCGTTTTCCTGCTTCAACAAGTGAACACGCATGAGGGTATCCCGTCCCTGAAGTGCAATCTTACGATCGAAATAACCCGCTTTACGGAACAGTAAGGTATCACTTTGCGGTAATACACTAGATTGGTGCCATTCCACATCTTTGTCCGCAATACTTAGGAACTGACCGTCGGAGAAGGCCTTATACGTTTGGATACGATCGTTCACCGCCACTTCCACAAAGTAGACCCCAAATGGTAAAGTGGGGAACAAGTAACTCCCACTCGTCAATTGCCCAATGCTACGCATCAGACGCCCATCTGTAGCATACAACTTTATCCCTAGCGGAAAACTGCCGTCCCAGACCAAGGCATTATTGCGAAAGCGATAGCTAAAGGCAGCAGCAGAAATACTATCCGAAGCATTATTTTTCAGCAAAAAGTCGCCGAAATAATTCGTGCTTGTTTGCTCTTCAGAATGGAGGAGTAAGACCTCAACATTATAGAGCGACTCCCCCGTAGCCGCATCCTGCACCTGTCCGTGGTAGATCGCCTGACCAAATACATTGGTCAATGACAAAGAAGTAAGTATACTGAGAATGAAAACGCGGACTAACATAGCTAATGCAACTTTCTCTGTCAAGACGGAACACTGGTGGCGTAAGGTTGGGTTAATCCGGACATTGAACATTCACGGCCTATTTGTCGTTTATATTACATGCTATATCCGATCCACTACTCTTTCTCTTCATCCCTTTTGTCGCCCCATCTGTGCCAAGCAAAAAAACGGTAATATAGCATCTTCTTTGTTGGCTAAGATAATGCCAATACCAGTCCCTTTTCGTTATTTTTTCATGCTAAACTTGACGTAAATATGTCTAAGTCAGATCATTTCCAAGAGGCCATTGATTGGGCCAAATCATTAAGCCTTTCCGATTTCAGAGCCAATACCGAAGGTTACGAAAGTCCTCATACCTTCAACCAGGCGGATAAAGGCCTGTCTTTCACCCCTGATATGACAGGAAGACGCCGCACCAATAAGTTTTATTTGGAAATTGCTCTGAAAACAGAAGAACCCCGAGACACAATCTCTAAATGGAAGCTGATGAGTACGTTGGCTTCTATGAAAGGAGGGAAACTGTATCTGCTGGCACCGCGCGGGCACAAAGCCTACGTAGAGCGCTTACGCGATGAGCACCAACTTCCTAATACTGAAGTGGTTGCGCTATAAACGGCTAACTGCCTACAGAAAATGGCCCGTCGCATATTACAACGGGCCATTTTCATTTCTACAAGAGTAGCTTATCCGCGCTTTCTACGCCTACGTCCCTTTCGTTCTTCCTCTTCCGGATCGGGATCCTCCAATTTGAATTTTACCGGTAGGTTAAACTGGACCCGCACCGCTCTTCCCTGTACCTTGCCAGGAATCCAGCGAATTCCCTGCTCATTCATCAGGTTGACTACCCGCAAAGATTCTTCGCCACAGCCCCCACCAATTTCTCGGAGAATGTTTGCCTCTGTGATACGTCCATCTTTTTCTACTATGAAGGTGATAATGACCGTTCCTTCTATTCCATTCTTAATAGCTGTTTCCGGATAGGTAATATTTCCATAGATAAATAACAGCAGCTTATGTTGTTGACAAGCATGCCGCTGCGCCTTATCTGTAATCTGTTCGCAGCCCGGAAAGCGTGGTGGCTCCTCCACTTTCTTGAAGATCATCTCTGGTTCTACTATCTGTGGCAAGGGTAGGATTTCATCCGCTCTCCCCGGATTACCGGTGTTCAGTGCCTCCCCTTCCCAAGTTGACAATTCAGAAGAAGCAAAAAAGGTCAGCTCGTGTTTTGTCTCGTACAACTGGCCTTTCACAGCGGCTCTAGCCTCTTCATGAAACTTGGCTTTACCATCTTGCAAGCTGAAAGTTGATACGACCTCCGTATCCACCCCGTCTTCACTGAGGAGCAAAGTGTAGGTTAAAATATCATCAACCGGCTGGCCTTCGGTCGTCTCTGCTGCCATCATGTAGCTCAGTCGAAATTCATCTTCGTTCGAAGCGTACGCCCGGTTAAGATAAGGGGCAACATCTTCTGGGGCGATGATGGTCTTAAAGGAGATCACTCCACCCGAAGGCAAAAAACGATAGTAGGTATAGGCTGAGCCAGCAACACCTTCATATCGGTAGTAGAACCCATCCAAGCGAAAATCGCCTAGGATAAATGGCGGCGAATCAATAGTGGGAGCAACCTCCTGACTAGTTTCCACTTGCAGGCTGCGGCCGTCTCCTTTTCGCAGGAGCGTTACCTGATCTCCTTCTCCCGGTGTTATGGTGTACACCTGTCCAGCAAATTCTAGCTTATTATCCGTCTGGCCATAAGGCGTTTGTAATAAACCATGTTCATTCTGAATTAGCAATGTCCCATCCTTTTGGAAGAAGAGTTCACTGCCGGAGGTATTCGCCCCAGAATAGCTATCGGTAACAACCGTCCAGCTACTATTTGCCAGGTCAATCTGTACTTGAGCCCCGATAGCATTACCTAGGAGCAGCAATAGAAAAGAATACATGAAGCGCGTCATAAAACTCTAGTATTTAAGGGTTGATAGGCATATTTTCGCGGTCAAAAACCACAATAATTGGATAAACACATATCTGGAATACGCATAATCTCAGTTAGAGCTAATACGAATAGACAAGAAACGGAACAATCTTCAGGTTTATTCCAGTTCCATCAGCTAAAAATACCATCGCAGCCCGTTTTCTTACCTTACTCCAACAAATTCCAATTTATCACGGGCGCGTCTATACGCAATACTTGTTCATTGAGGCCATACTGCTTTTCCTGATAGAATAGTTCTCCCTCCTTGAAATAACTAATGGTTTTACTAAAATACTGCTCACTTTGCTGTTCATACGGGCTGTATTCGGCCATGCCGAAGAGATTTGTCAACAGGACCTCTTCCTGATAGAATACCATGCCTTCTTGATCATAGAAAACATACTTTTCCGTAAATGTGGTCAGGGCACAACCAGGATCACAGCCCTCTTCGGTAAACTCCCAGCGGGTGGTTTCCATACCAGGCGTACAATACCGGCTGGTTTGGTCGACACAATTAAGTTCGACTTTGTCCTCGACGCTCGCACGATCTATTCGTTCACATTCCTTTTGAACCTGCCTGCGAATAGTTGCTACTTCTTGCTCGACTTGGCTTCTATTTTGCGCCAATAGCCGGCATTCCACTCCCGGAAAGGTTTGGCGGAGCTTTGCGTTAGCAAAAAACTGCACCGCCTCATTGGCTTTCTCCAAGCCTAAAGTTAACAGCTCCACCTCCTCCTGACCCCTATCGAGAATCTGCCCAGCAGGGTCTTGCCAGCGGATTAGGGTAGGTAGATCGACATCAATGGGGTTACCTAGCTGGATGGTAAAGTAATAGCGATTCTCCTGCTTGCCGGCCCGTTCAAAAATGAAGTACAAATCACCTTGTGTGGTGAAATAGTAATCAACCGCCCTTTGCCAGGAAGTCACACTTAACTTTACGATCTCTCCGTTTTGCAGGTACGCTTTACCGCCCTTTTCAAAATCATAGACTTGCAAATCGTCAAGGTGCTCCTGGAGACTGTAGTAACGCTGGCGGATTTCTTGGATTTCATCCGCTACCGCAAACTCAAGCTGTGCCAGCACTGCGTTTACCACGATACTGGCACAAAAGAGCAACGTCCACCTTTTTACTCGTAATCCCATTTTACTGGTCCATCTCATAACTACTTGTTCTAGACAAAAAGCGACTTGCTCAACGCCTGTTGCATTTGTCATACAGACGCTCCCGATAACTATCGAGAAGCAATGCGTCTCTTCAGCGAGAGATTTTCTACTGATTCATGCTATGTAGCAAACTAACCTATTCCACCACAATTTTCCGCACCGCTTGCCCGGTTTTCGTTTGCACCTGTAGCATGTACAGACCTGCGGGGACGTAGGAAATATCCAAACGAGTATTACCCTGCAACAGCATATTCTGCAGTACGATCTGGCCTTGTTGATTAAGGAGTTGCACGAAAGCATCTTCCTCCAAGCCTTCCAACTGCATCCAATCCTGGGCCGGTACGGGGAATACCTTCAATGGAATACTATTCAACATCTCATCCGTATCCACAGTCCAGTCAGCAAAGCTGCTGAAGAACAGTGCCGTTTGAATGACCGCTGGCTCTACACATTGACCGTGATCCGCACTGGGGTTTACATCAGCGGTGGATAAGGAAACTGCCCCCAGTTCTTGCATTACCGAATCAGCGACAATGCTATTGCGGAAGTTAACCTGATCATCCGCCATGCAATAGAAAATACGGGTCGGCTGCTGGGGTGCCCATTCGTAGGTATCATTATCGCGTAAGGCATCCACTATCGGATGGTCTGCATTTGGATCTTCGAGCGCCGCAACAATGCTATCCTGTAGGATATTGCGCGTAATTGGTGCGCCAAATTCTGATGTCAGCGCGGCAATCAGGGTACTATTCAAAGCGCCAAGGCCAATGTTCCCATCAAAAAAGTCCTGAATAGGCTGCACGTAGGCCGGTTTAAACACTTCTTCAATATCGTCATATAAACCGTAGACATAATTGTACGACAGGTAAGTATTGGGCAGATAAGCCACAAAGTTGTAAGGCTCATCACTCAATATCACATCCCGCATTACACCGCTGATACTGTAGGGGCCCGAAAGGTGAGCCGCTGCCGTTACCGTAAACTCATCCGACAGCTCAAGTTCTAAAGATTGATGCAAGGCCATACTAGCGTGACCACCCTGGGAGTAGCCGGTAACAAAGAGTTGATCATTCAATAATAAATCTATTTCCGGTGCGTGTGCGCGAACGGCGCGAACCATATCTACCGCAGCGGAGGCTTCTGATTCCCGGTGCACATAAGGGTGAAAACCACGAGCTTCTCCTGCCCCTAAAAAGTCAGGTGCTAAGCTCACATAGCCCAAACCACCAAAAACTTCGGCGATCTGAAAACCACCGGCCAGGTTAGAAGGCACATCCTGTGGGCCATCCACGGTACCGTGTTGGTAAACCAGTAGCGGATAGATCGTCGTTTCTTCCCGCACTGGTAGAACTAACAGGCCAGAAGCTGTATCCAGTTGATTGAATACATCTGGAGTAGTGTAGGTAACTTTCCAGTACTCGATTCCATTTTGGATCAAGAAACCATATTCCTGGGCCAGAGAGCTTTGCGAGCGGTCTCCCAAATATTCAATACTTACGAGGTCCTGAGCTTGGCCAGGAAGAAAGAGAAATAGCGATAAAAGACCGATAATTCCAGTACGAATTGCAGACATGAGCTTATTTAAATTAAGGCTGATAAATGTCGTCAAATATACTCAAGCTGTTGTTATATTTTTGCCCACACTAATTAGAATCAATCTAAATAGTTAAGTTTAGTTAACTTTGCGACGGCTAAGTGTTTCAACTACACACACAGTATTAGGAAAGTTGCTGAAATTGAACCCAGTAACGCTAAAGCTTACATATGACGTTTCGTCCTTCTCCTTCCATTATTCGACCACCGTCGTCTCCGCTTGCCGTGGGCGAACGGGGCGTTATTGCTGGCTTTACACAAGCTGATTATGCTTCTAGCCTCATGGCCATGGGAGTGTTGCCAGGCAGCACTATTGAGGTTAAGCGCAGAGCACCCTTTGGCGGAGCCGTATATGTAGTAATTGATGAACAAATGTTGGCGCTTCGCCTCCAGGAATTAGAGGCCATCGTTATCGATAAATGAGTGTTTCCTTGTCCGCAACCCGCAAATTTCGCTTAGCACTAATTGGCAATCCCAACAGCGGAAAGTCTAGTGTTTTCAATCGTCTAACCGGCCTGCAACAGCGGGTCGGCAACTTTCCCGGTGTTACCGTAGAAAAGAAAGTAGGATCCTACGAACTGAATGATCAGGAAATTGACCTGGTCGATTTTCCTGGGGCCTATAGCTTCTACCCTACTTCGCAGGATGAACGCATCGTCGTGCAAACGCTCGCAAATCCGCAAGATCAGAACTATCCGGACGCAGTGCTCTATATCGCTGATGCTACCCGCCTGGAGAAACACCTGCTTCTCTTTACGCAAATCCGCGACTTAGGCCTGCCCACCGTACTAGCCTTGAACATGGCGGATATGGTAACGGATAGAGGCCTGGAATTGGATACCCAAACTCTTGCTAAACAGTTGGGTGTCCCCATCGTATTAGTGAGTAGCCATACCGGAGAAGGTTTTCCAGCGCTGAATCAAGCGCTCAGTCAACTCATGGAAACGGCAGAAACAACTAAAACGGAAACGTTTTACCAGCTTAGTACTGAAGAACAGGCCTTAGTGCAGGGGCTGGGAACGGCTTTCCCTGATAATTCCGCTTACCAAAATTTGCTCTTGGCGCACCACTACCAGTGGCTTCCCCACCTCAATGAGGAGCAACGCTCCGGAATTGGGTCACAGCTCAACGGTTTCAAAAGCCTGCACCATCAAGTGGATGAAACGATGCAACGTTTTGACCACTTCACGCCCATTATTAAGCGGTCTACCACAAGTAGCAGCGCTAATGGGGAAAACTCCTTAAGCGACCGGTTGGATAGCGTCCTTACCCACCGCTTTTGGGGTCCGCTGATTTTTTTAGCACTCATGTTTTTGGTCTTTCAGGCCATCTATGCCTGGGCGAACTATCCAATGGATGGTATTGACTGGATTTTTGGGCAACTCAACGACAGCATTAAAGCTGCTTTACCAGCGGCTTGGTATACGGACCTGCTTACTGACGGTATTCTGGCTGGTCTGGGTGGGGTGGTGATCTTTGTGCCACAAATTGCGATCCTGTTCTTCCTCATTACCCTCCTGGAAGAAGTGGGTTATATGGCTCGGGCGGCTTACATGTTTGACTCCCTCATGCAGTTCTTTGGCCTTAACGGCCGGAGTCTAGTGGCCTTGATCTCTAGTGGAGCCTGTGCCATTCCTGCCATCATGAGTACGCGCACGATTGCCAATTGGAAAGAACGTCTGATTACCATTTTGGTCGCGCCCTTTATTTCTTGTTCGGCTCGTCTTCCCATATATGTGGTCTTGATTGGCTTTGCCGTGCCTGCCGGTAGTGGTGATGGTTTCTTCAACCGCCAAGGCATCGCATTTATGGGCCTTTATCTACTGGGAATATTTGCGGCACTAGGCACCGCGCTATTCTTTAAGTACGTCCTCAAGAGCAATGAGCGCAGCACACTTATGCTTGAACTACCCGAATATCGTCAGCCGCTGATGCGCAACGTCGGCCTGAACGTCTGGGAAAAGGTAAAAAGCTTCGTTGTAGAAGCGGGTAAAGTCATTTTCGTTATCTCAATTATCCTTTGGGTACTAGCCAGCTACGGGCCAAAGCAGCAAATGCTGGCCGCTGAAGAGCAGGCTCAGTCCATCGCTTTGGAGCAATCATTGGACGAAACGGCCACCAAAGACTTGGCTGCCTCGCTAAAATTGGAAGCAAGCTACGCCGGGCACATGGGCAAGTTCATCGAGCCCGCTATTGCACCACTAGGTTTTGACTGGAAAATGGGCATCGCCATCGTTTGTAGCTTTGCTGCCCGCGAAGTTTTTGTCGGAACTATGGCTACCCTGTACAGCGTGGGCAGTATAGACTTAGATGACGATAAAAAGACGGGAATCATCGAGCGCCTAGCTGCCGAAAAAGATCCGATTACCGGCGTATCCACTTACACCCCGGCCCGCTCCATGTCTTTGTTGATCTTCTACGTTTTTGCCATGATGTGCATGAGTACCCTAGCAGTGGTAAAGCGCGAGACCAACGGTTGGAAGTGGCCCGTCATACAGTTTGTGTTTATGACAGCGCTGGCTTACGTGGCAAGTTTGGCAGTGTCCCAGTTGATGAGTTAAAAAAGGAAGCGAAGTACTCGGAAAATTAGGTCTACGTATCGACGTGATGATTGGGTTTGTTTTTCAATTCATCCCATTCATGGTTTCGCGGAATTAAATTCGCCTAGGTAGGACGGGGAACATTACAAACCCAATCCTCGCTTCGTGAAACCGCCTTTAGAGAACAAACACCCTCCTACCCCTTAAGCTTCATGGTGTAAACCATACGCAATGGTGCGTCGCCTTCGGTTATTTCCCAGATGGGACCATTCTGTAGTAGCTCAATGGCAAAATTATTGAGGGCCACATTAGAGCTGCTAAGAACTTGGATATTGCTTGGTCGGCCGCTGGTATCAACCACAAATTGTAAGCGTATTCGAGTTCGGGGGGTATTGACTGGTGTACGATAATCAATGTAACGTTTGAGCGCCCGAAAGCCTCCTTCAGGTTCAGCAGTTCCGGCATTTGTTGCTCGTTTTTGCCGGCGCTCTTGGCCCAGCTCCGTCACCACTACTTCATCCAAGGCTATACCCTCTTGTAGGGTGATAGTGAGTTCTTCATCAGCAGTTACCGCCACAACTTGATCTTCATAGCCCGTATAGTTGGCCGAGAGCGTTGCCCCGGAGCTTGGGATTGTTAAGCGATAAAAACCATCAAAATCGGTGATGGTCCCGTTGGCGGTCCCTTCTTCCAAAACCGTAGCACCAATCAATGGGTAGCCTTCACTGTCCACGACATAGCCCCTGATTACCCGGAAGCCTTCTCTGGCGAGGATCTGTCCTGAATTGGTAGTCACGCTCCGATCCAGACGATTTGGATAGCCCACCTGAGACGCCCCATCGGTATAAGTAGGAATAACATCAGGAGTTGGCGGAGGCGGAGCGGCACTTGGTGCAATAGCGGTCAACTCTTCCGTATCGTCCTGGACGGCCATCATTTCGGAAGGTGCTTCTGTTATTGGTGCATCAGCCCCTGCACTAAAGGGTTCGCTTTCCATGGCGAGGGTAAAATCTGCCGCATCCGCAAAAGAGTCCGTGGGGAAATTAGTCTCAGCTAAGACTTCCGGCTGAGCCTGGACATTACCAGGGAAATTAGCATTATTGGAGGCTTCAGAGCGTTCCGCAGTTGTGACTTGCTGTTCCGATGCCGGAAAGCTTGGCTGGGCGGGAACAGCGGGAGAAGATGATGGTCTGGTTTCCGCCAAAGCATCCGTACTTTTTTCTTGGCGTTCTGCGCGGTTCTCGCTCAATGCCATATCATTTTGTGAGGCCGACGGAAACATCAACCAACCTAGTGCTCCGATTACCAGTACAGCGGCAGCCACCCGCCAAATTGGAAGGGTGCGCGCTTTGGCTTTCCGTTGCCCACTTATCTTTGAGCGGAGGCGACCGATACTGGCCATATGATCGGCTTCTGCTTGCTGCTCGTAACCAGCTAAGGCATCATTCAGCAACGTATCATCACGAGCGGCCTGGCGCAATTCACGCTCTTCGCTAGCCGTGATCTCACCACTGATCCACCGGCGGAGGAGGTCCCGTTTATGTTGTTGTTTATGATCCACTATATGACACGATTACGTGCTTGCTGTTCTTCAATACATAGCTTGAGGTTACGCCGTCCATTTTGGATGTTCGATCGCACCTTGCCCACTGTTTCCTGACGTTGTTCGGCAATCTCTTTATAGGAATGCCCTTCGTAGTAAAACAAGTGAACACAAGCTTTTTGTTGTTCATTCAACTGCCCTAGACAATAATCTAAGGCGGGTTGACGACTATCTTCTACACTTTCTTCCTCTATTGGATGCCAATCTTCGGCCGAATGCATAAGTGCGGGGTCAAAATTTACACTCAAATCCTTCTTTTCACGCCGCAACTGCATCAGACAATGATTGCGCACAAAAGTGTGTAACCAGCTTCTGAAGTTCCGTACCTCATGCTTTGGCAACTTTTCTTGCAACTCCATGTAAATAGCCATGCTAGCGTCCTCCGCTCGTTCGTTGCTCTTCAAGTATTGCAGACACAAACCAAAAATCAGCTCTAAATAACGGTCAAAGAGATCAGCTAAGGCACCAGCTTCACCCTTCTGCTGGAAGCGTTCCAGCAGGATTTCATCGGTTTCTTCCTTTTTGTCTCCCCGTAGAAAGCGGAACATGAAATCTGACGTTGACTATTTGGTACTGGGTAAATATAGACGATACTAACGAGAATCTTATCCACCATACAGTCGGGAATCTGCATCTTGCTCCGCGTGCTTGTTTGGAGAATCCAGGCCAACTACCGTTATCTTACGATACTTCGTTGACAAAAAGGCGTATTTCAATCCCTATATATCAACGGTTAACCATCTTGCACAGACGTGTTGCTCCCGATAACAATCGGGGAGCGTCTCTAACGACTATTCTACGCTGTACAGACGCATTGCAATGCGTCTCTAACGACTATCACTTATGCAAAACATTCTATTCCTATCCTTGCTCCTCTCTTCCACCGCTATCTTTTGCCAGGCTAATCTGCTGGTCGGTTACTGGCAAGTAAACGAAGTAACCCTTGCCGGGGACACCCAAACTCCCGTTAGCAAGTGGTTCCATTTGGGGGAAGATGGTAATCTCCAAGGTGGAAATGGCGGTAACATCAATATTTTTGGCACCTGGGAAAATCCTACCAAAACGGAGGTACTCTTCTTTAACCGAGAAGGAGTAGCAGACCCAGCAGGTCCTTTCACTTTTCGTAAAGAAAAAGAACTACTGATTTTAGAACGAGAAGAAGGAGGCCTTCATATCAAAGTTACCCTGCAAGCCTTTGAACTAGGTGATTGGCCTATTGCGCCCTGGGACCAAGTTGCCGGAGCTTGGACGCTAAGTAGTGAAACTGGCCTAAATAAAGAAGACCTCGGGTATAGTTTTAGTACCGCTTCGTTCCAATGGGATCACATCGTCGTGTTTAATGGAGACGATGATGTCACCCCTATTTGGGCTGCGCTCTGGCGAATTCATGCCCACCGGATACAACTAGAACTGGCACCCACGAGATACGATATCCCGTTTATGCGCTGGGACATCGAATTTACGGATGATCAAATGATCTGGACCCGGAATTTTGAAGGTAATCCGCAACGTTTGGTTTGGACCAAAAAACAGTAAGGACATTGCTAATACAACTTTTCGAACTACATCCAGAAAAGGACTCACAACAAGTGCAAGATCATTTTGATGCGCAGAGACAGTTTTGCTGTGTTTTGACTTATTTTACAATCATTTCCAAACACACAACTACTACTGCACATGAAAAGAAGAAGAATCCAGCAATTTCCGACATTCGATCCCATTTTAAAGCTCCTTACAGCTCTACTCATTTTTGTCTCTACTCCCGCTTTGGGGTGGAGTGGAAGCAGCTTCCTGAACGATGAGTTAGACATCAATGGAGATGGTACACTAAATATTTTAGTACTGGGCACTAATAGTTCGCTTACGGGTGGAGAGGAATTCTCGCCAAATCGAATTACGGATGAACTGCACAACATTTTAACAGCGGACCCTTCATTAACGGTAGACATCAATATTGTTGCTGAGGACATCCATCTGAGCAAGGTGGTTACCGTAGGTTTAGGCGGTGGCGGAACCCCCTATAACTGGACTCATCATAGTCATTCCTTGGCCCAGTACTACTATTGGCCAGAGGGACAGGAAGCTCGAATGACCAACCTCAGAGGCGAAGGTGACACCGATTGGGACTATGTAGTCATTGGTGCCGACCCTTACATCGTGTCAAAGATGCCTGGCTACTATGCTTTGGGAGTCAATAAGATTGCAACAAAAGTTACAGAAGGGGATGCGATCCCCCTATTGCTAATGCTGTGGTCTAGTGACGTATCAGAGGGGGGATCTATTGCGCATTTTGAAGAGTTTACCTACCGAACAGCAGATGGTGCGAAAGTTCCGCTCGTTACCATTCCTGCTGGCTTGGCTTGGGATGCACTACCTGCTAATAAAAAGGATACTGCCACTTTTCATCCTACCCCCAATGGCGCATACGTGGCAGCAGCAGCTATTTATAGTCATCTGAGTGAGCAGAGTGCCACTGCAACAGCCTACGAATACGATGACGAAATTGCCGAAATTGCCAACATGACGATTTCCAATGCGCTCAATGAAACGCATTATACGGGTCTGCCCACCTTTATTTCCCCATTTAAGAGTTGCGATATCACAGATGATGTGATCAATTATAATCATACAGGAACCAGTTCTGAGAATGGTATTCGAGCTGGTTTACAATGGGTTTTCGGTCAGGCACCCCATACCTTACAAAATGGGGGAACACCTCCCATTGACTTAAACTATGGACGCGCCAACTCTAATTTCGAGCCCAATAAACGCTACCGAATTAATCCGGAACAATTCAACTTTTCCTTCGGGTTTCCAATGCAGGATCATGGCAATCACGGTAATACTTCCATGCTATATGGCTTGGATAGACGCCAAAGTGGCACAATGAATGACACGGATGTGGGAACTGCTCGCTTTATGATCGAACAAGGAGAAACACCCTACGCCCGAGCTATTCCGGTACGCACCTTATTTGTGCAGATGAAAGAGATCAGTCCTGGCATTTCTGCGTACCGAGATTCCTGGCATATGCACCGCGATTTGGACAAAGCCATTGCCGCCTATATGTATACTATCCTAACGGGCAATTGTGCGCTTGGCGACGAGCCTGAAGAGCAAAACTCAGAGGAATGGCGAACCTGGATGGCGCACAAGATTGGTTTTGAAACTGCTTGGACACTAATGTACATGAAGGGTGACGTACCTGCTTGCAGCTTATTTGTTGATGGGGATGAGGATGGTTACTTAGCATTTGAGGATTGTAACGATACGAATGCTGCTATCAACCCAGCAGCTATGGAAATACCTTACAATGGCATTGACGAGGACTGTGATCCAAACACATTGGATGATGACCTGGACCAAGATGGTTTCTTGAATGAAGATGACTGTGACGATAACAATGCCAACATCAACCCAGATGCGGTGGAGACCCCCTACAACGGCATGGACGATGATTGTGATGCAAGCACCTTAGATGATGACTTGGACCAAGATGGTTTCTTGAACGCAGATGACTGTAACGATAACAATGCCAACGTTAACCCAGATGCGATGGAGATACCTTATAACGGCATGGACGATGACTGTGACCCAAGCACCTTAGATGATGACCTGGATCAGGATGGCTTTCTGGATGCAGATGACTGCGATGATACCAATTCCGGCATCAATCCAGATGCTGAGGAAATTCCCAATAATGGAATTGATGAAGATTGTGATGGTATGGATCTCATTTCATCAACCTATGAGTTGGCCGATGTCCAACTCAGTATTTATCCTAACCCAACCGTAGACATTGTGAATATTCAGGTGTCCGGTGATCTGGAATATGAGCTAAGTTTGCACGATATACACGGAAAATTACTTTGGCGTAAAGTGAAGGCCACCACCTTATCTCTAGCTAACTTAGCTGACGGTATATACTTATTGGAAATCAAGAACTTACAGACCAATGAGCGAGTTGTGGAAAGGATCGTAAAAGGGAACTAAAAGCACACCATTGGATCTGATCACACAATAGACTTGTCAGGACCTAGCTGGACTTTCGGCATTTTTCCTACCGCAAACGAAGTGGTATAAATACTGAAAGTCCAGCTTACTGGTATCGTGAGGCTCCTAATGGGTAAGTTAAGATGCTACTTCTTCCGGAAAAATATACTGATGGGTACTCCCGTAAAATCAAAGTGATAGCGCAGCTGATTTTCCAGATAATGCTTGTAGCTATCCTTGATGTGCTTGGGGTTGTTGCAGAAGAAGGCAAAGGCTGGATAGGCAATCGGCAACTGGGTCACGTACTTGATCTTCGGTACGCGGCCACGATGCGAGGGTGGCCCGTAACGGTCGATCGAGGCCAGCATTTTATCATTCAAGACCGAAGTACGAATCCGTCGACTTCGACTCTCGTATACTTCCAACGCCTTTTCTACCGACTTGAAAATCCGCTGCTTTTCTAGCGCGGAAACAAACACAATCGGGACATCATCAAAAGGTTCAATGCGGCGGCGGACTTCCTTTTCGTAGTCGCGTGCGGTATTGGTTTCCTTTTCCATCAGGTCCCACTTGTTGATCAGGATAACTACGCCCTTATTGCGCTTCTGAATAAGGCGGAAGATGGACATATCCTGTGATTCCACGCCTAAGGTGGCGTCAATCATCAAGATGACTACATCTGATTCATCAATGGCTTTAATGGCCCGCATGACGGAGTAAAATTCCAAATCCTCGTGTACTTTGCTCTTCTTGCGAATACCCGCCGTATCTACGAGTAGGAATTCTTTGCCAAACTTATTGTAGTGGGTGTGGATCGAATCGCGAGTGGTACCGGCAATATCGGTCACAATATTGCGCTCCTCCCCTAGTAGCGCATTGGTGAGGCTGGACTTACCTACATTGGGTTGGCCCACAATGGCTAACTTCGGAATTTCGCTCTCATCCTCTTCCGCTTCTTCGATATATTCCACCGCCGCATCGAGCAGATCCCCGCTCCCGCTACCCGTGACGGAAGACAGAAAGTAGGTCTCTTCGAAGCCCAAACTCCAAAACTCATTGGCTTCCAACTGACGTTGGCTATTGTCTACCTTATTCACGGCTAGAATGACCGGTCTATCCGACCGGCGTAGCATTTCCGCTACTTGTTCGTCCAAATCAGTCAAGCCGGTAGTCACGTCTACCATGAAGATGATTACGGTTGCTTCTTCAATGGCAATGCGTACTTGGGAACGAATGGCCGCCTCAAATACATCATCGGAATTGCGGACAAAACCACCCGTGTCAACCACAGTAAAATTCTTGCCGTTCCAGTAACTATTGCCGTACTGCCGGTCGCGTGTTACGCCACTTTCATCATCAATAATCGCCTGTCGTTCCCCGATCAAACGGTTGAACAAAGTCGACTTTCCTACATTCGGCCTTCCTACGATGGCTACGATATTTCCCATTCTGGTCTTTTAAGCAGAGGGCAAAGGTACAGATTGGTGGGGAGGTATGGAAGGTTTTGTAGAGATTTAGTAGACGATGAAATAGAGGCTGCACCAAAATCTAATGCGTTGATTATCATGCGAAAGGTCGGAGGTGGAAAATCGGAAGCTGGAGTATTTCTACAATTGCCCAACCTCCAATTTCTCACCACCGATTAAACTTGCTTAAAATCCCTGAATATCTACTAACTTACCGCCATGGTCTTTAGTAGCGCTATCTTCTTATTTTATTTCTTTCCAGTCTTTTTGCTGGTCTACCTCGCTAGCCCTGTGCGGTATAAGAACGCCGTGGCGCTCATGGGTAGCTTGCTGTTTTATCTCTGGGGAGCGCCCAAGTTCATTGTACTCTTACTAGCATCCATTACGGTAGACTTCTACCTCGGCAATGGCATATATTACACTGAAAACAAGCGCGTTCGTCGCCAGCTACTAGGCTTGGGTGTGACACTCAATGTAGCACTACTAGCCTACTTCAAATACGCTAACTTCTTTGTCGCCAATTTCAATCGGGGACTGCAGGAAATCGGTTTTTCTGCGGTGGAATGGACAGCAGTAGCCCTGCCTATCGGTATTTCCTTTTTCACTTTTCAGAAGTTGAGTTACCTCATTGACTTGTACTACCGTAAAGCAGAACCACTGGAACGCCTGGCGAACTACGCACTGTATATCATCCTGTTCCCACAACTCATTGCCGGGCCTATCGTGAGGTTCAGAGAAATTGCCGACCAAATTCGGGAGCGACGGGCCAATCTGACCACCGATAATAAACTCAACGGTATCTTTCGCTTTATGGTAGGCCTTTCTAAAAAAGTGCTCATTGCCGACACCTTAGGGCAGCAAGTAGACCTCGCCTTTAGTAATGGCCTGGCTGAAATGGGCACTTATGATGCGTGGATTGTCCTTTTGGCCTACGCCATGCAGATTTACTACGACTTTTCGGGCTATTCTGACATGGCCATTGGTATTGGTCTGATGTTAGGGTTTCGCCTACCGGAAAACTTCAACTTCCCGTATATCTCGCGAAGTATTACTGAGTTTTGGCGCCGTTGGCATATCACGCTCAGCAATTGGATGCGCGATTATCTGTATATCCCATTGGGGGGTAACCGTAAAGGAGTCTACCGTACCTATTTCAATCTAGTTGTGGTATTTCTCATCTCGGGTCTCTGGCACGGGGCAGCCTGGAGTTTTGTATTCTGGGGAGCATTCCACGGTACCTTCCTAATTCTGGACCGGCTCTTTCTACAGCGGGTGCTGGATCGTATTGGGCTCCTGCCCGCTCTACTCTTCACCTTTTTCGTAACCCTGCTGGGTTGGGTGCTTTTCCGAACCGAAAGCTTGAGCCTAAGTATGGACTATTATCAACTGCTCTTTGCCGGTGAGGCCAGTAGCCTAGTAATGAATAAGCAATTTTGGTTTACACTGTTCTTAGCCAGCGGCATTGCCATTATACCAGGCCTATTGCGACAAGAAGAGCGCTTGAATAATGTGTTCCAAAGCACGGATACTCGCAGTACGCTTACCAAGGCCTTTTTGAGCCTCATCCTCCTTGTGCTCTGCTTCTCGCAGGTGGAGGTAAGTAATTTTAATCCCTTTATTTACTTCAGATTCTAATCCAATCCCATGAAACAATCACTGATGAAGAAGTTGATATTCGGACTCTTGCTGGCGGTGTGGCTCTTTCCACTTTTCTTTCAGAATTTTAGTGGCACTATCACCTTCCCACTCAAAGGATACCAAGTAAAAGCCAGGAAGGTAGACTTCAATCGGAAACACGTGCTAGATGGCCAATGGCAAAACTACGCGGAGGCCTACACCAAGGATAATTTGCAAACCCGGCACTTTCTCATACGTCTCAACAACCAGCTCAAATACTCCCTGTTCGACCACCTTAACGCCAAAAATGTCGAGCGCGGTAAAAATGATTTTTACTTTGAGCGCCACTATGCGCAGTCTTACTTAGGTGTTACTTACAATGGTGAGAAAATTTTATCTGAGAAGATTAAAACTATATCTGAGTTAAGAGATACGCTCGCCCAGAGAGGAATTGAAACCCTAGTGGTTTTGGCAGCCGGTAAAGGCCAGTACATGCCGGAGAACCTTCCACCCCGCTGCGATACCATCCCCAAAAAAACGAATGACTACGAGGTGTTTTCGCAAATGCTCCAGGAGGCCAACATCCCTAGCCTCGACCTTCAGCAATACCTGCTCTCCATGAAGGATACCACCTCCTACCCCCTGTTCACCAAGGGTAATATTCACTGGAGTTTTTATGCCATTTCCTACGTCACAGACACACTCCTGCAAACCTTAGAAAAGCAATTAGACCAGGACCTCCCAGACTATGAGCGTGCTCCCGTCCGCCTCTCCTATCGGCCTCACTACTATACTGAAAAAGGTATCTTTGGCTCGCTCAATCTCTACTGGACCACGCTGGCCGATACCTTCGCTTACCGGGACATCAAAACAGAATCTATTGATTATGAGGGGAAGTACCGACCCAAGGTCTGGGTGGTGGGAGATAGTTTTTACGGCACCCTGGTTACCTATGATGTACCGCAATATTTCTTTGATGAGAACACCACCTTTTTCTATTACAATGGTGCTATTGTCAACCACCTTGAGAACAAGCAATACGCTCCAGGTAAAATCAAGGATTACCTCTCTCAATTGGAGGAGCAAGACATCGTCATCCTCTGGACTACCGATGCCGGTATCGAGGGTTTCGACTGGGGAGCTTCGGATATGATTTTGGAGCATTACCGTCAGTCGGATAACTCAGAGTAAACTCAAAGGACCTTCCCTTAACGCAAGCTTAATAATTTCTTCAAGCTTTCGAAACCAGTATCTGGGCTACCCACTTGTAGCTTTGCCTCAATGTTAAATGCGGCTTTGAAAAGAGAGAATCAGATCATCATTCTACTGCTCGTAGTGGCGGGCTTGGTGCTCTTTTCTGGTCTGGGTCGTACTTCCATTTACATTGTTGATGAGTCGCGCAACGCCCAGGCAGGCTGGGAAATGCTACAGAGCGGTGACTACATTGTTCCCCAGTTCAATCATGGCCTGCGGGGGCATAAACCTCCGCTCCACTATTGGCTAATGAGCTTAGCCTATGGGATAGGAGGAAAAAGTGCCTTTACCGCACGCTTTTTCTCAGTAGTCCTGGCGCTCTTGCTCTTCACTGGCTTGTATCATTTCGCTAAGCGTTATTCCTCCAAGCAAGTCGGCTGGTGGGTGGTCATCAGCTGTGCGGTTGCCCTCTACCTTCCGCTCCAACTCCGCCTAGCCACTCCGGATCCCTACTTGATTTCGCTTTTTGGTTTAGGGATGATGTCCTTATTTGTGGGTTGGCAAGAGCAGCGCCTGGTTTATCTATTCGCCGGTTATGTACTACTTGGTTTAGCCGCTTTAGCCAAAGGTCCTATTGCGCCGGCTATGGCGGGTTTGTCCGTATTAATTTATTTGCTGTGGGAACGGAAGGTAGCTTGGTCCGAAATGCTACGTTTTCGCCCTTTCGTTGGCGTGGCATTGTTCTTGGCGGTTGCAGTACCGTGGTACATTTTAGTCCACCAGGAAACAGACGGCGTCTTTACTCGAGCCTTCTTCCTGGAGCACAACATTGATCGCTTTAGCAGTACAAAAGAAGGACACGGCGGCAGTCTGTACATGACGCCCATACTATTCATTGCCAGCATGTTACCCTTTAGCGTTTTGCTTCCGCAAGCCTGGCGTTACCACAAGCAAGAGCTACAAAGTCATTATCGTTTTGCTGCTAGTATTGTACTAGGGTTTCTGATTTTCTTTACCGTCAGTCGTACCATTCTTCCTAGCTATCCGGCTCCGGCCTACCCCTTCCTGGCGCTGTTGCTGGCACCCGTTCTGCAGCGTATTAGCACCGGTGAAGAGCGGATCCACAACTGGCAAATGGTCTTCCTTTTAATCATTGGTATTGGTTTGCCTATTGGTGGTTACTTTGGTCTTAAGAGCATTCCAGAGGCGGTCCCCATCAGTGGTCAGGCCTTTTGGCTGGTGATAGTAACGGTTGGTTTGCTGACAGCTACGATACTGCATTTTCGCAAGCAACCCGCCGCGTGCATCTGGACCATTGCCGGAAGCTTTTGCTTGTTACAAATGATCCTACTAGGCTACCTCTTTCCAAGGTTGGACGCAACTAACCACGTACTGCAAAGTCGTCCCTTTATTCCGGAAGCACAACCTCCAATCATTGCCTATCACAAATTCAGTCCGGCCTACGTCTTCCAATACGGGGCGCCGATTCACTTCGCGCGCACGGCGGCGGACTTTGAAACCTATATTCAACAATACGGCGAGCAGTGCCCAATGGTGCTAACCGTTGCAGATCGCGTAAACGATATTGATTGCGATCCCAGGCTACAGTTTCTCTTTCAGCAAAAGGACCTTTTTGAGCGTCCGGTAACCGTTTTATACCGCTATGAGAACGACGAATCCTGCCCTTAGTACTTTCTTAGGGCTCTACGCCATTTTGTTTATCCTGGGACTCTATGACGTATGGACTTTTGACAAAGGAGATTGGGTCATTTGGAGTGATCAAATGCACCAACCCTGGCTGGACCACTTTTTTCGCTACCTCACCTATCTGGGCGATGGCGTTTGCCTGGCTATACTCTGCCTGCTGTTTTGCCTTTTCCGATATAAATACGCGATTATCCTAACCGTCATCGGTTTACTGCAACTGACATTGAGTTACCTCCTGAAAAAAGTTGTTTTTGGACGCACCTTACGACCAGCGGCCTTCCTGGAAGGGCAATATGATTTTCACTTTGTGGAAGGTGTCCGGATTCATCATCATTACAGCTTTCCTTCCGGCCATACAATGACCGCATTTGGGCTGTTCTTTTTCATCGCCTTGGTCAATCAAAAGCGTAGTATAGCGGTGGCCTGCTTTATCATTGCTACTCTGGCAGCATATTCGCGTATTTACCTGGCACAGCACTTCCTGGTAGATACTGTTGCAGGATCATTAGTAGGCATTTGCCTGACTGGTTTGATTTACTGGTTGGCTTATGTTTGGCAACCGTTTTGGAAAAATCAGGCGCTTAACCGGCCGATGGCGTAGCGGATTGGTAATGGATAAGTGGAGACACATTGCAATGCATCTCTACAGACATCTAAGCATCAAATCAAGGCCACATCCGTGTGTACCTCCAGTAGGCCAGGCCCGTCGTGTTTTAGCAATTGTTCCATGGCCATATCCAGGGCTGCTTTTTCCTTGACCTGTATACCCAAGGCACCACAACTTTCCGCGTAGGCGGCAAAACTGGGATTGACCAAACTGGTAGCCCAGACATCTAGCTCGGCAGCTCGCTGCTCCTTAGAAATCTTTCCTAGTTCGTTGTTATTCAGCACAATGACTTTAACGGGCATCTTGTACTTGACCAGGGTAGTGATTTCTGCCAAATACTGACACAAACCACCATCACCAGCTACCGCAATAATGGGGCGATCGTGCTCCACAGCAGCAAAGGCCCCCATGGCCGCCGGCAGGGCAAAACCGATGGAACCCAAATAGCCAGACATGAGGAAACTATGATCCTGAGTTTCGAAGTAGCGACCAAAAGAGTAAGCGTTGTTGCCTACATCTACGCACATCACCGCATTAGCTGGAGCCAGGCGCGTAAGGCTATCAAATACTGCGATAGAGCTGATCCCTTGGCCATTATCCTCTAGCAGTCGCTTTTGCTTTTCCGCGCGCCAGATAGCCCAACGGTTAGCAATTTCATCCTGGTGATGGTGTTTGTTATCCAATCTACTCACCTGCTGATCAAACATGCCAATGGTAACCGAAATTTCTCCCCACAAAGCCACATCAATAGGATGGAACTTACTGAGGGCCAGTGGATCAAAGTCGATCTGGATGGTTGGCTTCTTCGGCGTTATACCCGTATGCTTGGAGAAGGAAGCGCCTACTACCAAGAGTAGATCACTTTCATTCATAAAGTAAGAAGCAATGGGCGTGCCACTTCTGCCCAGCACACCACAACCTAGTGGGTGTTGATCAGAAATCAATCCTTTGCCCTTGAAGGTGGTAACCACCGGACAGTTGAGTTTTTCCGCTAGGGCGATGACGGCCTCCTTGTGGAAACGTGCGCCGTGTCCCATGACGATGAGCGGACGCTCTGCTTTATTGAGCAAGTCCAAAGCCTCCGCGAAAGCATCTTGCGGTGGGGCGATGGTCATGCCGGTAATTCGTCCTTTCGGAGTTTGCGCTTTAGCACCTTCGGGAGCGGGTAATTCTTGTACTTCGTCCGGGAAAGTGAGGTGCGAAACGTCGCGCTTCAAGATGGCGTGTTTTACCGCTAGGGTCATCAACTCGGCATGCTTACTGGTGTGCTGTACGCGCTGGTTAAATTCAGCTACCGTCTGGAAAGCACGTACTAAATCCAGTTCCTGAAAATTACCCGTTCCGACCACCTGGGTGGCCACCTGTCCCGTTAGCGCCAAAATAGGGGCACGATCGACCTTGGCATCCCAAAGACCGGTAAACATATTGGTAGCACCGGGCCCGGCAATGGCGAAACAACCGGCGGGTTTACCTGTCAACTTACCGTAAGCCGAGGCAGCAAAAGAAGCCGCCCCTTCGTGGCGAATACCGAAAAACTTGAGTTTTCCTTGGGCTTCCTGACGGCGCAGCGCATCCGCAAAACCCAAATTGGAGTGGCCTACCATACCGAATACTCGGTTAACGCCCCAATTGACCATCGTCTCAGCTATGATATCCGAAACGGTAGTCTCATGCTCAGCCTCTACCGGCATACCAATATACACGCCATCTTCTCGTACTTCCACGGGAAAGGTTTCTACGCCATCATCGTATCCGCCCGGTGGTTTACCGGTACAGGGATGAAAATCCCAACCGTGCCAGGGGCAACGCAACCATCCGTTCTCAATGCTACCTTCCCCCAGTGGGCCGCCCTGGTGCGGGCAGTGGTTGTCCAGCGCATTGATTTTTCCTTCAAAATGGGTCAGACATAGGCTTTTGTGGCCGGTGGTAACAGTCATTACGCGCCCTTCGGCTAAGGCGGTAGTATCATCTAGTACTTTGTGCCAAACTACATTTTGCTCCATGATGCTATGCGTAGAGTTTTTTGATCAGTGATGGAATAGTAAGCCCCTGTACGAGGATCGAAAATATGACGATACCGTAGGTAAACGGTAGTAGTAAATTGCCAGATAGCTCTTCGGTCAGCGAGAAAGCCAGAGCCAGGGAGATACCGCCCTTCAGTCCGCCCCAGGTAAGAACGTAGGTCGTCTTAAGCCAATTCCCCTCAGCATGGCGTAGCAAAGAATATGGTATTGTGACCGATAACCAACGAGCCAACAGTGACAACACAATGAGCAAGCCGATTAAACCGTAGTAGATGGGTTGCATGCTTACGATGTGCAGTGCCAGGCCAATCATTACAAACAGGACACCGTTTAAGCTCTCATCCAGAATGTGCCAAAAGCCTACCAGCGTCTTACGGGTCTCCTCCTCAATATCTCCCATCTTGATATGGTAGCCCAAATACAGTCCGGCTACGACCATAGCCAGAGGACCGGAGGTATGCAACAGTAGGGCCAGGGTATAACCACCAAAAACAATGGCCAGGCTAATCATGGTAGCAAGGAAGTGATTCTCATGGCTAGCCTTGATCAAGCGCAAACCAAGTACGCCCAGCAATAATCCTAGTGCTAAGCCCAGTAGTACCTCCTCCGCAAAGAGCAAAAGAATTTCCTGAACTAAGCCACCTTCTCCGCCCCCACTCTCCATACCGGTGAGCAATAGCAAGGCTGAGAAAACAATGACCCCAATGCCATCATTGAACAGCGATTCTCCCTCAATCTTCAACTGTAAAGAAGGACTTACATTAGCCGTTTTCAATAAAGCTAAGACGGCAATTGGATCAGTAGGAGAAATCAATGCCCCGAAAAGCAAGCAGTGGAGGTAGGGAATGTCCAAACCGAACAAAACCCCCAAATAATAGCAACCGCTACCCACAATGAAGGTGGCCAGTAATACGCTGATAGTGGCAAAGAGCAGCACCGACCAGCGTTCCTGGCGCAGACCGGTAACATCTACGTGCAAGGCTCCGGCAAAGAGTAGGAAGCCCAACATGATATCGAGCAATACCCGACGAAAATCAGTGCTTAGAACGATATCGCAAAAGAACTGATAAACCTTAGGTGCTAAGGGCTCCAGGATGATAATGATAACCGCCAAGCCTAGCGCGAGGATCATCTGGCCAATCGTGCTAGGCAACTTGAGCCAACGATAATTGATAAAGCTGAACAGCGCCGCCAGTGTAAAGACGATACTAAAGGACTCGTACATGCTAAGAGTTATCCGTTAAGAGGTGACCACTGCACATTTGTTCTTCGGTCATCATGAACAAGGGTAGATTGTCGATATCAATATAGAGTACCTTCCAACCATTGGCCTCGGAGGTTTGGCCATTGAGGCGAACTTGTTCTCCGACCAGGGACAATATCTTTTCGTTAACGGGGCGGCCTTGAGCATCCTGAATAAGATAATACTCATAGCTCCCAGCCGCAACCTCTTGCTTGAGTACGGGTGGGATACCGCCGCTGATACACCGTATAGCACAACTTTTGTGTGTCTTACCCTCTCCGGGCTTCATCACCCCGAAGTAACACTTAGGGTCGATAACCTCCCCCGAAACAGAGATTGGGCTTAGCGATTGCATACGCAGAGCAGTAGAAGTTTGCTCCCCAACTTGCACCAGCGCATCCGCTTGCTCCGTTAATTCTAAGAGCGTTCTATCATCCCCGTAAATTAGGGTACCACGTAAGCTTACATTTTTGCCATTTAGGCTACTCCCATGAGCAGCTTCCATATCTGAGATGATTCCTTCGGCACCAAACTTTCCGTATCCTACTAGCAAGATACTTGTAGAAAGACCTTCCGCCAGGATTCCTTTATCTGCCACCAGTGTAGGGTAAGGAAGATCGTGGTAGGTACCGCTGATTTCAGTCAATTGTCCAAACTCAAAGTTGTGGTCATTAAATGGTTGCTGCCAATAGACCACTGAGATAGCCAGTAAAGGCAATAAAATCATCAGGGCAATGATTATAGGGCGAAGGAACTTTCGGGTAGGCTCGGGCATATCCTCCTGCCAACCAATGTAAAAGGGCGTTTTATCGGATTTCATAGGCTTTGCTTTTACAGTTGAACAGGATCTACAGTAGTGCCTTCAGCCATTGGAGTTGGGTTTACCCAAATAGCGTCTTTCACCACACGTAGTTGATAAGTATGTAGTTTTTCCTTGAACGGAGCAGGAGCCTGACCATTTTCCGGTAGGTACTGATAGCCATGCCAGGGACAGGTGATACAGCCGTCTACTACCCTACCCTCGCCCAGTGGCCCCATCTGATGCTTGCACACATTGTGGACCGCGGATAGCTTGCCATCGTATTTGAAAATGGCGATGTTTTGCCCATCAACAAAAATACTTTTGCCACAGCTATCTTCAATTTCATCCACCTTGGCAACCTGATAATATCCTTCCTCCGTTAAGGCTGCTTTTTGGGCGCTTAACTGCCGATTCTCCTTGATACCCGCATAAAGGTGCAGCCCACTGATAAGCAAAAAACCGCCCCATAGCAGGATTTGGTAGAACACATTCTGCTCGTACTGTAAGGTGCCCAATGCTACGTGAGCAATCACGAGCCCGTAGGCTACGTACACCAGCATATGCATGGCCTTCCAAAAACGTGGGCCCAGGTTTTTCAACCAAAAATCGTGACTGGTAGCGGCCATCAGCGTAAAAATCACTAGCGCAAAAAAGCCGAGGATTTGGAACGGAAAGGCGCTGATCGATTGATAATGCTGATTAGACAAGAACACACTCGCTAAAGGGTTGATATCTCCAAGGGCATGGAACTGGATCATGGAGAACAAGCCGTGGATCAATACTAAGATAAACATGGATACCCCCAAGTGGCGCCGGTTGTAGAGTAGCGGTAAGAAGCGGGTGTCCAAGCGACTTAATGGGCCGATTAAAAGGATGATATGCAGTAAGATTACACCAGTGAAGGCGGTAGCTCGTATAATCAATGTTTCGGCTGTAATACCAGGGTTTAGTACAAGCTCAAGCACGATAAAGCTGGCCAAAATCAACACAATACCCAACCACAGGAGCCGGTCATAGATTTTTTTCTGGCGGTTCCAAAGGACCGCTTCATAAGTAACTGCCATTTAAAAGGATTGTAGGAGTAAAAGGGAAATGACGATAAAGACCAGGCCCCACATGATCAAGTGACGCCGACGTAATTGAGGACTCATAGGTTTCTACTTTTCAACCATTTACGAAGCAAAGCCGGCCACAGGAGAATGGTTCCGGGAAGAATGATTAATTTGAAGGACCGAGTGCTACCGGCAACGCCTTCGTCAATCTGATTAGCCCCTTTCCATAAAAAGGGAATGGCAAACAGCAAGCCCAGGGCACAGTAGATTCCTAGGAGAAGTAGGCCCGTGGTGATAATGGTTTCCATGACTAGATAGGTAGTTCGAAAAATGGAAGATAATCTAAATACACCACTTCGTTACAGGCTGAGTAGAAAATCATTCCACCACAATTTACGCTCTACCCTATCGTAAATTATATGCTGCCGACCGAAAAAGATCCTGAACTGTCCCAATGGTAACATTGAGTAAATATTGTATCTATACCTTCGTACCCATCAACAACACCTATTATTGTATGCAAGCCATCGCTCCCAGCTTGAAAAAAGAAAAAATTACTGCTGAGATTCATCAGCTTCCTGAGGCCTTTAAACTGATGTCCAGGAGTCAGTATGATGTATTTCTGGTACCAGCTGCCGCTATTCCGACCGTTTTACAAGAAATTGGTCGCCTGCGCGAAATCACCTTCCGAGCCGTGGGGGAAGGCACCGGTAAAGAACGAGATATTGATGCCTTTGACGAGTTCTTTCATAACCTCTTCATCTGGGATCGCGAGGCGCAGCAAATTGTGGGCGGCTACCGGCTTGGTTTTGGACAAGAGCTAGCAGACGCCTACGGGGTGGCTGGTCATTACATCAGCACTTTGTTTGATATCGAACCAGAAGCTTATCCTCTATTACGACAGTCGCTGGAGCTCGGACGTTCCTATGTTATCCCCGCATATCAGAAAGGTTACCTCCCGTTCTTCCTCTTGTGGCGCGGCATCTTGCTCACCTTGATCCGCCATCCACAATATCGCTACCTCATTGGACCAGTGAGTATCAGCAAATTCTATTCGGATGTGTGTAAGAGTATGATTGTGCAGTTTGTCAAGCGCTACTACTATGACCAGGAACTGGCTCAATCCTTTCATCCTAGAACGCCATTCTTACCAAAAGTGCAAGAAATGGAGCTGGACAAAATAACTGGGCAGCGCTTGCAAGATTTGGAGACTTTCCTGGCCAACATTGAGCCGGAGCACATGAAACTTCCCATAATGCTCAAGCAGTACACTAAACTGAATGCCCGTTTTATTAGTTTCAATCTGGACCCGAACTTCTCGGATGCCCTGGATGGCTTAATGATCCTTAACTTAGCCGATCTGCCGCCTAATATTATTCAGTTACTGGAAGAAAAATAGTACTACATGTTGGGTAAACTACGGGCGATTTGGCGCCTCTTGTTCTTTGCTTTCGGAGCAATCTTTTACATCACCCGTTATCTCATTCCCGTAGTTTTTACCGGGACTAATGTGGACCGAGGTATTCGCTTGCGCAAGGAGTTTACCAATCTTTTCTTTTGGGCCCTGAATATCGACGTGGAGGTATTTGGAGACTTTCCGCAAGGAGGCGGGCTTTTGGTTTGTAACCACCGCTCTTATATCGACCCGTTTTTATTACTGAAAGATGTGAGTGCCATGCCCGTAGGCAAAGTGGAGGTACTGAGTTGGCCCATTATTGGTACAGCCGGTAAAGTATCAGGAGCCATTTTTGTGGACCGGAGCAGTCCGGAAAGCCGGCAAAAGGCCAGGCAGGATATCACGCGCGCGGTGAAGGATGGCTATTTTATCATCAACTACGCAGAAGGTACTACCCACGGCGAGCCCCGGACAATTGACTTCAAACCTGGTATGTTTCGCGATGCGGCACAAGAGAGTTTTCCAATTATCCCGGTCGCCTTAGACTATCAGCGCCGTTCCGACTACTTCATAGGAGATAATACTTTTGTACCGCACTTTCTGCAGGCTTTCTCTCATCCCAGGATGAAAGTGAGAGTGTTCTACGGACCGCCGATCAAAGGTACCGAGGCCGGAGAACTCCTACAGACCACCAAGGCCACCATTGATCAGCAACTTAGCACTATTCGCCAAGATTGGCACCAAGGCTAGCATATGAACCGTCCTAACCCAGCCCGAAAATGGTATAAGAAAAAACGTTACTTAGGCGCTGCCCTACTTGTCATTTGGTTGGTCTTCGCCTATAGTGAGGGGCCCAAAATGCGCTACGAGCAAAATTCCTTAAAGCAGCAATTATTAGAACTAGGACAGGAAAACGTACACTTTCATCAAAAGCAAGTGGATGGCCGTACGGTTAACTACCTCAGCATTATCAAGAATGACACGCTGCCGATTGTCGTTTTCGCCCACGGTTCTCCCGGTTCGCTTTCCGACTATGAACCCTACCTCCAGGATACCGTCTTTGGCAAAGACTTAAATTTCATCGCCATAGATCGACCTGGATTTGGCTACTCCAATTTTGGCCAGGCGGAAGGCTCCCTCCAATACCATGCAGATGCTATGGCAGCAGTGGTAGAAGATTACCCCGATGCTCCAAAAATCGCCGTAGGGCATTCCATGGGTGGGCCGGTCATTGCCAAGGCCGCAATGGAATATCCAGCGCACTTCAGGGGCTTGGTCTTCGTTGCCCCTTCCGTTTCTCCTGCACTTGAGCCCGCTACCTGGTGGAGAAAACTACTCAATATCCCGCCTATTCGCTGGTTGGCTCCGCCAGCGTTTCGGGTATGTAACCAAGAGATTATTCCGTTACGAGGCGAACTGGAAATCATGGAAAATGACTGGAAGGATTTAAAGATTCCCGTCACGGTAGTGCAAGGAGAAATGGACCGGCTGGTGCCCGCCGGGAATGCCGATTTTATCCAAGACAAAATGATCAATGGCATGAAGACCAAAGTGGTGATGCTAAAGGGAAAAGATCACTTCATCCTCTGGAGTGAAGTACCGATGATCAAAACGGAGATTTTGGAGGTGGTGGAGATGGTGCAGTCGCATCAGCCATCCAACTGAGATCATTTAAGCCTGAGCCATCTGTTGGGTTATTCGGAAAACGATGAACTCAGCGGGGCGTACAACGGCCATTCCTATTTCAATAATCATTCGATTCTCCAGGATATCCTTAGCGGTCATGGTTTCTCCTAAGCCTACCTTTACAAAGTAAGATTGCTCGGGCTTATTACCCATTAAGGCACCTTGCCGCCAGAGTGACATCAGAAAGTTCTCGACCATCGCCCTTACCTGTACCCAAGTGTTGGCATCATTAGGTTCAAAGACCACCGCCAAGGTAGATTGTGTAATGGACTCTTCAACCATCATTAAGAATCGTCGAATGGGCACGTAGCGCCATTCATTATCATTTCCAGCCAACGTTCGTGCTCCCCAGACCAAAATACCACGACCCTCAAATAACCGAATAGCATTAATAGACTTACCTGTAATCAGATCTACATTAAGCGAATCTTGCTGCTGATCACTTATGCTTACTGTAGGCCTCATCACGGCTGAAATACCAACATTGGCCGGTGCTTTCCACACTCCGCGATCCCGATCTATACTAGCATAAATTCCAGCAATAGAGGGAGAAGGTGGTAGGATGAGTGGAATTTGCGTTATGGCACGCTTGATTTGATCGTACAATTTCGGATCACGCCTTTCTACTTTATCCAGCGTAGTTGTTTTACCATTCCTGGTGACCTGAACATCTGCGGGCTGATAAGAATGATCGATGAGCATCTCTAAATTGGGATAGTAGCAGGCGCCAAATTGAAGCGTCTCTACTGTATCAAGCGTTCCAGCTCTAAATTGCTGTACATCGTCCACAGCGGCATCTTGATGCATATAGATGTCACAAATGGTAAACCTATCTCCACGCAGGCTACAGTGCTCTAATGATGCATCCACTAGTGCGTAATAATCAGCAGCAGGTGTGATTTTGGTACCTTCTGGAAAAACAATTAAGGATATTTCATCTACTTCACCGGCAGCTTCTAGGCCTTGCAAAAGCGCTGCCTTATTGATATCTCCCGCTGCCGAATAATCTCCGACCGAGACAATATAGCAGGCGCCTCCACCATTGGCAAAAAAGGCGCGTAAGGCATAGTACATCAGATGGTTAGAGGGAGCTGTAATCTCTGCCTCAACCGCACCCGGTGAAGTCTTAGTATTGACCTTGACGGTAATTCCCTTTTCCGGATCAGCCCCTCCAAAAAACTGCTCGTATTCCGATATGGTATTGATCCGCTTGGGGGATTGTAGCAGATCAGCCACTTGTTGATCCTGCGCCTTTTCTGTGTAGCCGATGAAAGCAGGGATAGCCGTCTCTACTTGAGCAACCGAAGGTACCCGTGGCTGAAATTGCTGGTTAAAAACTCCAGGTGTCTTGTGTTTGGCCATGGTTTTGAAGGTGTTAGTAATGATCCTACAAGGTAAGATATTACACCAAGATCAATTAAGCGATTTATCAGCTTTACCCTCGTATCCTATCCACTTCCCTCACGGCATTGTCCTAAAATTGGCCGTATCATTTTCAATAAAGAGCTAGCAGGGTGAGCGCGTTTGACACATCCTACCACATAGTTCGTAGATTTAAAGATTAAACAAGCACCTTAGCACCTCATTCTTACCAAATACAAGACCTGGTTTGTCGAAGAACAAATAGAAAGTTATTTTCAGAGCTTATTGGCTTAGGTGAACTTCGGGTTGAAATTCATAATAGTTAATGATTTACGCTTCCCGAATTTCACGGTACACCGTATTTGGTACACGGTGCTGCCTGCACGTAGCCGTTTCAGCGAAGGCAAGGTACTTGGATTTCGTTGTCGCCGAGTTAATCGTTTACCAAGTATTTTGTACTAAATACCAAGTACTGCGAGATTTGCAAGCAATTTTGCGCTTTCTTAAGCGGATGGAACAGCAAAGCTCACGTTAATTAAAGTTTGACGCTCATTAAACAGTCTTACAACATCTTACTATTGTTGTTTTGCTTCCTGGCACTCCCTTTCAGCACGAGTGCTCAGCAGACTTGCTTTGAGACAAAGACTGAGAACCTATACGGTACGAAAGTCAATATTATCTATGACCATTATGGTAGAATGCTGATCAATTCTTCCCGGGTTGGCGTACTCATTTTTGATGGCTATGAGGTATTGAATAGTAGTCAAAAAAGCTTGTTTGACGTCGATTTTGATAGGCGAACGACTTATGCCCACTTGGATCGGCATAGTAACCTATGGGTGACTCAAGATGGGGGTGGATTAGTAAAGATCACTCCTGATACGGTACTTTACTTAAATGAAAGGAATTATCCGGCGGTAGCCGCTTTTTCGAAACAAGCCTTTGGTATTTATGAAAAAGGAGACACCCTCTTTGTAGGAACTATCCAAGGATTCTATCTACTGAACAGTATCACGAATGAAGTGACCCGAACCGTCAATGTACCCGATTACTTTTCAGTCCTGGAGAATGATAAAAAAACAAATGACGTTAGACGTTTCTATCCGGTAAGCGGAAATCCAAATCAACTTTGGTGTTTTGGGAAAGGGCTGTTCAAATATGATATCACCACCAATGAACTAGCTTACTTTCCCTCCCCTCCTGGATTTGTTGAAGACCTTGGAAGTAATGCTGATTTAACAACAGATGAGTACTTACTGATCGATTTAATCATCCAAAATGAACGCTTGTATTTTTCGAGTTGGGGAGGTGGCATTGTAGAGTACGATCCAAAGGCAGCGTCTTGGAAAAAGTATCCATTTGAGCCTTACGTCTTCGACCAGTATGTACTGGATCAGAACATTTCATTGGGTATGAAACAGGTAAATGACACACTCTTGTCATTTGCGGCTTGGCGCTACAAAGTTGGTTTTTTTGATACTAAAAACAGGCAAATCATCCCCTTCGACAGTATCGCTCTGACATCACTGGAGGATTCTGGCCTTAGCTACGATAATGTCTATTTTGACGGGCAAAATATCTGGACTGGCGATCAAAATAACTTTTGTAAATATCCGCTCAAGCCTGAGTACCACTTGGCCTCCAAGGAGGTAAAGGAGACCGTCTACCTATTTGATATAAAGGCAAACGATGAAAGCTTATTGGCCGCTAGTCGTTTCTATCCAAGCTTCGAGACAGAATTAGAAATTGAGCAACGCAGCCTATTTTTTGATTTTCGCTACGTGCTAGCTGACAATTCGGATCAGCTTCAATACGAGTACCAACTCGAAGGCTATGATGACCGATGGGTAAGTGCCGGCAGTAATCACTATGCTCAGTATTCAAAGTTAACGGGAGGAAGGTATACTTTCACAGCTCGGGCTAAAAATCTTAGCCTGGAAAATCCACAATGGATTTACAGCGAGGATTATAGCTTCTCTATCGGTAAAAAAATCTACGAGCAATGGTGGTTTTATTTGGGAATTGCACTCATCCTATTTTTGCTCCTTCGTTTCTACTGGTATTATAATCGACAAATTCAGGACGAAAAACTCCAAGCTCAACTAAGGTTACAAGAGGCCCAACTCTCTGCGCTGAGGGCGCAGATGAATCCGCATTTCCTTTTCAATAGTTTGTCTTCTATCAACAACTATATTATGCAAGAGGAGCCCCGAAAGGCGTCGAGGTACCTGACGAAGTTCTCGCAACTGATGCGCAAGATTTTGAATAATTCGAGTCAAAATCTGATCAGTCTGCAAGAAGAACTCCAAATGCTGGAGCTGTATACGCAAATGGAAAATGCACGATTCGACGAAAAATTTGAGTTGCGCATTCATATTGATGAAGGCATTAAAGTAACGGATACCTACATCCCTTCCATGCTACTCCAGCCCTATGTCGAAAATGCTATTCATCACGGCTTAATAAGTGCCAATCGTCCAGGCCATATTCACTTAAACTTTTCCATAAAAGAGCGCCAATTCTTAACTATCACTATCGAAGACAATGGAATAGGTCGAGAGAAAGCTTTAGCCATAAAAAGGGAGAAGCGTATTAAAAATGAATCGATGGGAATGAAGATTACCCAAAAGCGGATTCAACTGATTGAAAATATATACACGATTAAGACCGAAGTCAGCGTAGAAGATCTCACCCATCAAAATGGGCAAGCAAAAGGGACTAAGGTGGTACTGCAAATACCGTTGATTCACTCCAAAAATCTGAACAGGTATGTCAAATCAAATTAGAGCCATTATCGTTGATGATGAATCTCATTGTCGTAGTGCGTTGCTTAAACAATTGGAATGGTCCACGCCGCAGGTTGAAGTCGTTGCTACTTGTGAAAACGTCGAGCAAGCCATTACGGCGATTAAGACACACCAGCCGGATTTGGTATTTCTTGATATCGAAATGCCGGGTAAAAATGGATTTGACTTACTCAACTTTTTTGACCCCGTTCATTTTGAGGTCATTTTCACAACTGCCTATGACAATTTTGCCTTAGAGGCCTTCAAAGTTCATGCTGTGGATTACCTCCTCAAACCTATTGACGAAGATGCCTTGCTGGAAGCCATCAAGCGTGTTACGATTCATATTCAGAATAAAAGACCAATAGCTCGTATTCAGGAATTGATCCAGCACATTAACCTCAAGCAAGGGGAGAAACGGATTCCTTTTCCCATGGCGGAGGGCGTGGAGTTTATCAATACGGCCGATATCATTCGTTGTGAGTCTGAAGGTAGCTATGCCCGTATTTTTTACAACGCCCCCAAACCATTGTTTATCGCCAAATCACTCCGGCAGATCGAAGATCTGATTGATAGCAATGACTTTATCCGTGTGCACCAATCTCATCTTGTTAATGTCCGTCACATATTACGATATCTCAAAGCCGATGGGGGGCAGCTAGTGCTTTCAGATAATACGCATATTCCGATCAGTCGCGGCAAGAAAGACGATTGGAAAGATTGGGTTAAGCGTCAGTAAGTGCGTTTGATTGTCAATTACAAAATCAAACTTACCGAATACCAAATCAGCCTTTTCGCCCATCCACAGCAGCTCTACTTTTATACGGTAAAGTGATTTGAGCATCCCTTCTTGGCCAGCACGAGAAGCGAAATCTCACACCTAAAAATCGTAACATGACTAACAAGCCGTGGTTAAAAAGTTATCCTCAATCCATCCCCCACTCCGTAGACATCCATGAATATGACACCTTGATTTCCTTCTTTGCAGAGCGGTTCAAAGCGTACGGTGCGCTACCCGCCTTCACATCGATGGGTAAGACGATTTCCTTTGCTGAGCTGGACCAGATGTCTACTCAATTTGGCGCATTTCTCCACAGCAGAGGTTTAGAGCCGGGAGACAAAATTGCGTTGATGATGCCTAATCTCCTGCAATACCCTATTGCGTTTTTTGGCGCCATGAAAGCCGGGCTAGTCGTCGTCAATACGAACCCACTGTACACGAAGCGGGAGATGCTACACCAGTTTGCAGATGCGGAAGTAAAAGCGATTGTAATTGCCGAAAATTTTGCATCCAACCTACAGGCCATTTTATCAAAAACAAGTATTGAACTAACCATCGTAACCAGTATCGGAGAGATGCTTGGTTTCCCCAAGGCTGCCATTACCGACTTCGTGATTAGGAGGATAAAGAAGATGGTCCCAAAGTATCACTTACCAAATCCTACAAGCTTTAAAGCCGCATTATCAGCAGGTGCAAAATCTAGTCTAAAGCCGTTCCGCGGACAAGCGGAGGATACCATCCTAATTCAATACACGGGAGGTACAACAGGAGTAGCCAAAGGAGCAATGTGGACGAATGCCAGTGTGATGGCTAATATCATACAGTTGAAGGCATTCGTTCTACCTTATCTGAAGGAGCGGGAAGAAGTTGTTTTGACGCCCTTACCGCTGTATCATGCTTTGGCTTTAGCGGCTAATGGTCTCATGCTGGCCAGCATTGGCGCTCATAATATCTTAATTGTCAACCCCAGAGATATTTCGTCCTTAATCGAGGAATTCAAAAGCCATAAGATCAGCGCCATGGTTGCTGTTAATACACTTTACATTGGGCTGTTAAACCATCCCGAGTTTGCCCAGTTGGACTTTTCCAATATGCGCATGGCGGCCTCCGGAGGAATGGCGGTACAGGAGGCCATTGCCCAACAATGGTATGAGGTAACCAACTGCCCGATGATTGAAGGATACGGCATGACCGAGTGTTCTCCTTTTGTTAGCCTTAACCCTTTAGATGGCAGCGGAAAGCTAGGTTCAGTCGGTCTGCCCATTCCAGACACAGAAATACGGATCGTAGACGACAATCTGAATCCATTGCCTCTTGGAGAAACTGGGGAGATTCAAATAAGAGGACCACAGCTTATGAAAGGATACTACAATCGCCCAGACGAAACGGATAAAATCATGGTGGATGGATGGCTTTGCTCCGGGGATATAGGTGTTATGGATGAAGATGGATATTTTAAACTCGTTGACCGCAAAAAGGATATGATCTTGGTAAGTGGATTTAACGTCTATCCGAATGAAATTGAAGACGTGATCGCCTTTCACCCCAAAGTATTGGAAGTAGCCGCAGTGGCCCACCCCGATGAAAGGTCAACTGAAGTAGTTAAGGTTTTCGTGGTGAAAAAAGATGAGACCCTTACCGAAGCAGAATTGTCTGCATACTGCAAAGAGGAATTAACCGCGTACAAACGTCCCAAGTATATTGAATTCAGAAATGAATTGCCGAAATCAACCGTTGGGAAAATTTTGAAGAAAGAACTGCGCGTTCATGCCTGAGCGCATATTGGTGATCCTACCACAAAGAGCTAGGTGTAGGGAATAAATTAGTAGAGCCGCATTGCAATGCGGCTCTACTAAATCATTTATCGGCTATATACCCGCACCCAATCCACTTCCATTACCGCACTATCGGCGAAGTTGGCAGAGTTGGTATCGGTAAAGAACCAACCGCCTACTGCGGTATTCAGCACAATCTTTTGCTTTTTGCCAAATAGGTTGCTGATGTTATTTCCACTATCGGCAGTATAGGTATGGAAGAGTTCTCCGTCAAAGAAGATCTCAATCGTATTGGAAGTCCAGACCATCTCGTATACGTGGAAGTCGGCGGTTAAATCTTCGTCCACTTCGTAGAAGGCTTCCGTCCCGTGATTAATATTGATATTCGGCTCATTACCGTAGAAGATATTACTCTGGAACTTGAAGGGCTCTCCTCCGCGTGCTTCCAGAATATCTATTTCACCCTGCGTAGGCCAAGGGTCGCCATAACTCCAAAATGCTGGCCACATCCCGTGCCCACTCGGTAATTTGATCCGCGCCTCAAAACGGTATTCCCGCTGACCTTCCAAAGAAGAAACGCCATAAAGCTCTTTGCTTTCGATCCTGGCGGATACGTATTCGAAATCCTTCAGGCTTGAGTCATAAATATTGTTTGGCCCCGTCACATCTTCTCTTTGCACATTGATTTTTAGGATGCCATCTTCTAGGCTCAGTTGCTCTCCGCGGTAGAGTTGGATTTCCTGGTTAAAGGCACCACCTTCCCAGATATTCCAGTCGGACAAGTCGCTGTCAAATTCATCTTCAAAAACGAGGTTCCACGCATCAGGATCAACGGGTTGTTGGGTTTGATCATCGTCCTCGGCGCACCCTAACCAAAAAACGGGTAGTAGAATTAAAAGAAGTGAACGGTATTTCATCATGATTTAGACTTGAGTACCAATAGAAAATGGTACCGGTGATTTAGAAAATTTACTTGCACATTGAATGCGCGGAACCTCAAGTTACAATCACAGGGGCGAAATTAGGTACAAGGATCATATAAAACACAGAGTTTTACCTCGCTAGATTTATTAGGACGAAGAGTTCCACTCTTTTCCGAAGTAGAAATTATTATTTGATTACAACCAAGCCTAATAAAATGAATTAATTATCTTGTTATTTGGATTATATATTGACAAGAATGACCAAAATTGCTAAGCAATTAATTAGCGAAGGAAGGATTAAAGAAGCAATTACTTATGCATCCTCGCACCAATTAATCAAAAAGGACGAGGGTATTTTTCTTAGTAGCAAATTCAGTCAAATAAACAATCAACTAACAAAAGGGGTTATAACCCATGACGCATATAATACCGAGCTTGCCAAGATTACTCAATCTCTCATTACTCTTCTTGATCCAAGTAAACTTGATGTCGGTAACGTTTTGAATGAACTGGAGAGGCTTAAAACAGAGAATCTCAAGCTGAAAAGAGAACTAGCATTCTATAGGGATAGGGAAGATAATTTTGGTGGTTATAGATTTGATGAGCTATACCAACGGATCTCCAGTATAAAAGTAAGTCCTTTCCTCTTCATTGAAATGCATCTGAAAAATATAGGGTTGCGAGGTAATGCGATCAATGAGGTTATTAATAATGACGGGAGCCTCGACTTGAATCGACTACTATATCACACACGCCGTTTATTGGACTCTGGGCAGATTTTTCAGAGAGGTAATTTCACGAAACTAATGAGTGAGTTAGCTAGCGTAGGACTACTTGAGTCTAAAATATTAGACAAAGACAGGGAGGGTGTAAGCTTTACTCTAACAAGCTCAGGTGTAAAATATATGAATACTTTGACTAGGAAGTACGAAGAATCAAAAATGTAGTTATCATTATACCGGCCGACATTTTTGCTAAACATCTACTTTAGATTCTTATAAATACCAAGGACAAGAGAAACAGTAGGATTCTTATGTTCTCTTTCACTTCTTTCGCTGAAGGATGTGTTCACAGGAAGTACGTAGAGAATCTAACTCTCGTTTGTTGAACGAATTAAATATGATATTACGATGATACTATTAGCTAAATTAAAATGTAAAAAAAAATCTTGAATTTTCACTAGTAACATACTTATGATAAGAAGCCAGAAATTAAAAAAAATAATACATTTACAATTATACTGGAAACGACTAAAGGTCATTGCGTAGTTATATTCTAATAAGGGATAAAATCGAGCAATGTCATTCCTTCTTAGTTGAAACTAGAAGTGTTTTTTTTGAAGCTGCAGCCTGATTTAAGTGATTCAGAATGACGTTAGAGCAACTCCTTGCGTTAGATTGGCTTGAAGTGCTTGAGGAATGTGTAAAACCCAATACAATCCGTAAGGCACTAGACAGAGTTCGAGATACAGTTAACTCATTTAATCATGGTAAAAATGAAGAAATAGTAGCTCGATTTAATATCGATGACATTCAAAAAATTATTGGATATCAACTATCTCAGAATTTGAACTGGGCACGCAGTGTTTCATTTAGAGATGCCATAGAGTCAAAATCATTGGAAGATATCTTCATAGATATTGATTTTTCATTGGCACCGCTCAATAGAAGACTTGAACTTCATGCAAAAGAAAAAAAAGTTGGAAGGCCTTACATCTATCAGTGTTTAAATCATAGAAATGTAGTAATACTTGGTCAGCCGGGAGGAGGAAAAACTACGCTGATGAAAAGAGTCTTTTTAGATCTCCTCTTAAGAAAACAAGATAACCTAAAGAATTTTAATTTTCCGCTTGCTATTAAGCTTAAGGAATTTGACAGCCAGTTAAAGGGACGAAATGGATTGTACCATGCTATTTTTGAAATGCTAGGTATATCGATCATTTTTCCATCGGATCGAGAAAGTGAGAAACAACAGATCAATAAGTTAATTCTAACTAGACTTTTAGATGACTTAGGAGTTCTTCTTATTCTTGATGGATACGATGAAGTGACCAATGAAGGGACGAAAAAATTCTTAGTAGCTAACCTAACAGAATTGACAAACTCACTGAGATCTGCAAAATTTTTATTCACATCTAGAAGTGCTGATTATAACCATCATTTGGAAAACTCTGTGACACTTGAAATATGTCCTCTTGGATCAAAGCAGATAAAAGAGTTTGTGCAAGCATGGCTTAAGGATGTAAAAAAGGCCAACAAATTATTGAGACAATTAAGAAAATCGCCCTACAGTGATACTATTACAAGACCACTTACGATCGCAACTCTTTGTGCTTTATTTGAACGTGATAAGAGAATTCCAGTAAAGCCAAAGTCCGTATACAAAAAACTAATAGACTTATACTTAGAGGACTGGAACAACCAAAGAGGCGTAGAGAGAATAAGCAAGTATTCTTCATTTGATCCTTACAGGAAACTTGAATTTTTAGAGATATTGGCTTTTTACCTTACGACTTATTGGAAAAAAATAGTTTTTGATAGTGTACTCTTAGAGAAAATTTATGAGCAGATTTGGCATGATTTTGACCTTGATCCAAATGAGGCCAAATATGTTGTCAAAGAAATAGAAAGTCATACAGGATTAATCGTCCAGACAAGCATTGACAGCTATGAGTTTTCGCATAGGTCGTTACAGGAGTTTCTTGTGGCTAGTTACATTGTGAAATTCCCACAGCTTCCAAAAACTCTAGATTATGACTTTATCCCCGGTGAGCTCGCAGTTTCAATTAGTCTATCTAGCAAGCCTAGCCTGCAGTTTTATATAATTCTCAATCAATTGGTGGAATTAGGAAATTGTAAACTCCAATTTTTATCTATTTTTTTTGATCGTATATTAATAGAAAAACCGGATTTTGACACACACGTATTTGGTGTACTCGCACTTATACAAGTGTATGACATGGTTTTCGCAACAAGAAGATATGAGATTAGCCCTTACACCGAGAACATCCTCGAAAAAACATTAGATATTGGCGTTTTCCGAGGAATTAATATCGCAAAGGATTACATATCTCGGTTTTATCATATTTTTGAATACCATGAAAGTCAACAACAGAAAAGTGACATATATAATTTTGGCTCAATGTATCGCCTCGAAAGAAAAGAGTTAGAGCAATACCCATATGATATTACAGTATCTAAACATTTATTCGCACCTTCAGAATTGTTACCCGACAATATACAAAATGACTTCCCTGGGTTGCATGAATTAATACCGTATTAAGGCAATGGAAATTAAACATCTGGGCTGGTTGTATTTGTCAATTCATGAACTAAGTTCGGTTATATGAATTAGGGTCTACACTCAACTCTTCTACTGTAATAGTCCTCCTCTCCTCCTCTCCATCGGGTTGAATTTCATGTCAGAACTTAAGAGCAGTTAGCTCTATTTTAAAGAAAAGCTTAGTCGGTCGATAATTCCGTAAATAGTCAAATTTCAAATAAAGTAGATATCATAACTGAAAATAAAAGGCCTGCCCTTTCTTGAAAAAAAGTCGGGTAATTATTTACTAGAATACAGTTCTTACAGAGTATAGAGTTTACCGCTCTAGAATAGCAAACATTCGATGAATGCGCTTAGTTAAACAAATGCACCATCCCTCCTACTCCACTAATGGCCTAATGAAATCTTGTACTCGATCCCAGAAAGCATTATCTGCCCAGAAGCCGTGAATTCCTTCTTCGTAGAAATAGCTTTCAACGCTTTTGCCCTGCGCGGTCATCCTATCTCTCAGGTTTTCGGCAAAGCTCACTGGCACAAAGGGATCGTTTTGATCGTGGTGAAGCTGTACTAATGGCAATTCATCAGTAAAGTAAATTGGAGAAATGGAAATGAATTTCTCCCTTGCTTCGCGTTTCGAAATCTCTCCTGCCAGCAAGTCATTGAAGAATAATAACTTAAACTGCTGAGCATATAGCTGGTAAAGCGCCTTCATATCAGTAGGCGCGGCCACGGCTATCGCTCTTGCTATTCGCTGATCTCTGGCGGCGGCCAGTAAGGCTACCGTTCCGCCACGGCTACCTCCAAAAATCGCAATGCGGCTTTCGTCCGCCTGGTTAAAAGTTTGTAGGGTGACATTTAGCAGGGCCAGCGCATCCGTGGTTGCTCCACCAAATGCGTCACTTACCTTTCCATCAGACTGGTAGCTTCTATCTCCCACCAGCAATTGCTGACCGCGAAAACCGGGGATAAGGACAATACATTCCTGATCAAGACCATCACCCAAAAAATCGGGAAACTGGGCGGCAGCATGATTAAAATCCTGAGTGAGATCAAATTCCGTATGCATCCCGTCTCCGCCCGTGGCGAAAACAACGACTGGCAGCTTCTTATGCTCACTGTTTGCTGGAATGATGATTACTCCGAAGTGCGTCAGGCCTTCAACTTGGTGGGATAACACGTAAAGCGTATTGGAATTGGAAAGCAGCATTGAATCATGCTTAATCACCTCCTTAGGTGAGAGGTCTTGCCTTCTGAGTTTAGCTAGTATTTTGTCAATCTCCTTAGCAGAAGGATCAACTAGTATCTTCTCTATTAGCCTTTCTTCGTCGCTAACGCTATTTGATTTTTGTAGCGCACACGCAGAACAAAAAAACAGACATAGAATTACCATTACTCTTGTCATCGTCTCAAAGTTTTGATTTAAAATTTGGCACAAAACAATGGCGACAAGCGCAGGCCGGCGTCCCAATATGAGGGATGGCACTTATTTTTTGAGACTTCTCTTTTGAAACTGGGTTGGCGTCAGGCCGGTAGTTTGCTTAAAGACTCGATTGAAAGTTGTCTTGGAGTTAAAGCCTGACTCAAAGGCGATTCCTAATAAGAAGAGATGTGCATACTGTCGGTCCTGCATTTTATGCTTAACCTCCTCAACTCGATGCCGGTTGATGAAGTCATGAAAGTTGCTCTTCAGGTGCTGGTTCAAAACGAACGAAACCAGATTGGGGTCAGCTGTTAGCTGTTGTGCCAATTCCTTCAGACTCAGATTTTCGTTCAGGTACATTTTATCCACCAGCATAAGCTGATTAATCCTCTCAATGAAGTCCTGAATTTCGGGTGCCGTAAGTCGATTGAAGTTTTTGTTTTCCGGCTTTCTCTTGGTGGCTTGGATCAGCGCGAGATTGCCCCGTCCAAATCCTTCAATTCCTATCCAAAAGGTCAGATACGTCAAAACTAAGATGAGCAAATAAAGCGCCAATACAATAAGCAAGTATTGTAACTGAAAGCGGAAGAATAATAAGAAAGCCGCTACAAAAGGAACCCACACCAGCAATAGCAAACGGTAATAGACAATCAGCTTCCTGAGCCACGTAAGCGTGACTTCTTTGAGGTTAGAGAAATTGCTAAGCACCCAGGCCTGGTGATTGTTGATGATACGGATCGACATTCGTAAATAATAGAAAATCGAGGCCGCCGCCCCAAAATATATCAATGGGGTGACCGAGAAATAGAGTGGCGTATTGTAGAAAAGCTCACCACTCAAAATACCCTGGCCTATCATAATCACTTGGAGCCCAATTTCTACTGCAAGTGGGACGAAATGCTTACTGCTAATTTTCGCAATACTGAAATCCTGATCCGTAAGTGCTTTTGTATATAAAAGGATGAGCGGACCAACCGCCGTTAAAAACGAATAGGGCACCCAAAGCAGAAAAGGAAAAAAGTTATCAAGATTAGTATCCAGCACCATCAAATAAAACAGGTGCATATTGACGGCAAAGATCGTTATGGATAGGAAGCGGTTGGCCAGTTTTCTATCCCCCCGCCGGAAGAATAATATACCAACCAAAATGAAATTTTGCACCACCCCGGAGATGATGAAAAAATTAACCGGATTTAAATTGAAAAATAGTTCCTCGCCTTCCAATCGATAAATCTTTAAAGAACTTGAGACTTCAGCTCCAGCGAGCCCGTCGTTTCTTTTTTAGGTTGACGCTTCTAGATACATCATCCTCACCTAATTATGCTGGGTAATTCGGCGAAAGAATCAATCTCATAATGGGCATAGGAAGACGATTCTTTGCTGGGTGATCTGCGCTGGATGGTATTCATTCCCATTTTTTTGCCCGCCTTTAGTTCAGAATCCGGATTATCTCCGATGACCCACGCCTGTGATGGATGTAAACGCATATCCGAAAGAATCTGCTCAAAGATAATGCGCTTGTACCGCCTGGGTTTCAAGCGCGGATCATCAATAAATACGCCCATAAAATCAGCCCGAATTCCCAACGCCTTAATTTTCGCCAGTTGCAATTCTTCTAAGCCCGTAGTTACCAATATTTTAGGAAGCGGTATTGACTTCAGTACTTGATAATCGGCAAAAGGACTTATCTCCAATTGATTGTAATCTACCTCTACAATAGTCTGGTAAAAGTCCGCGATAAGGGGCTGAGGGAGCTCGTATTTTGCCAATACAAAATCAATTGGCTTGGTCCACAACTCTGCGATGGCTTCCTCCGCAACCACCTCTGTTCGACTGGATTGAAGATAGTTCCGTACAATGGAAATTGCTGGATCAAAGATTTCAGGATTCATTGATTTAGTGGGGAAGATGGTATCATCCAGGTCGATAATGAGCATTGGCATTCTTTTTCTGGCGGTCAGAGAGAAGTAATGGTGACTAAATTACCAACTTTTTAAGAGACACTAGATCAACTGCAATATCCCCAGGCCCAGAAATATCCCCCCTACTGCCTTATTGGTATAGTAATCGATCCGGCCTAAGCGCTGTACCAGCCAATTCCCTAGTTCCACATAGGCCCAAAAAACGATGCCGGCTCCGATAGCAGCCCCAAAACAAAAACTAAGGATGAGAGCACTATTGTCAAAGGAAAAATCGTAGCTCCCCAACCAACCCGCAACAATGACCCAAAAGGGAATAATGAGCATATTCAGGAAACCAACACCTAAGCCGCGGCCAAAGTCGGTAGCATTTTCCTTCACCTCTCCCTCCTCCGGTAATTTCAGGTCAGTGGATTTCTTTTTGAGCAAATAGTAGATCCCAAACAACAGAAAAACCACGGTAGCGAGTTGCTGGATACGTTCTTCTACTACATGGTTTTGTTGCAGATAACGATAGCCCACCAGCGCAAGGTAGGTGTAGATGAACTCAGGCAGCAAGGCACCAGCGCTCACCCAAAGTGCAGCTTTGCGGTTAATTTGCACGCTGCGTCGGAGAATACTGAGGGTAATCAGGCCAGGAGGGATACTCCCCACCGCACTAATTGTTAATGCCACTGCAAAGTAAATGAGGAGCTCCATAAAGACTACTGTTGCGCACGACGCATGTAAGTGCGATAATCACGAACGCGCTGCCAGGCCTCGCCCCAACTCATGGGTTTTACCCCTTTGGCGATCTGCACTTTACTAATCTCGTAGATCACGCCCCAATGCTGCCAAACATCCCGATAGGCCTTCCGGATGGGATAAGCCGGATCATAGATATGCGCGGGCTCACCCGCAACACCATTGAACTCCAGTATTTTGAAGCCTTCGCCAGACCGTAGGGCTTCCATGCTTTCGCATTTCATATCAAAACGCCCGTAGTAGATATCATTCATCTGCATGCCCACCCGATCAAAGACCTGATGAATTTTGTCATCGATAAAATGGTTGCCGTTGAGAAATTTAGTGCCACGACAATGGTTTCCGATAGGTTCTAGCAGTTCCGTTTTGCCGTTTGGGATGATGCGCTGCAACAACTCGGGTTCAGTTTCCTGGAAGCGGTCCAGCTGTAAGCTTGCCCGAGGGCTATTTGCCATTAATTCTTCCACCGTAGACTTTCCATCACCCTGCACCGTCAGCATTTCCTTAATACAAATCGAACTCACGGTACCGTGCTGGCTACCCGGCATCCGATAATAAAACACACTGATCTCCACCGGATAATCCACAAACTCCTGGACCAGAAAATCCACTTTCACCTTTGCGAAATACTGCTCCAACTCTTGCTGATCATCAATTTTCTCCACCAGAAAACCGCGTTCACCAATATCCGGCTTGACAATGAGAGGAAAGCTAATTCCAGCTTCATTTACTTGTGCTAGCAGGGAGCTAAAATCTGCTTCTGTCTGGCGAACATAGACGGTCTTTGGCAGGTAGGCTGCCGGAATACGCCGGAGAATATTAATCTTCGATTCTCCCAGCACGCCCCCAGTCTCAATCACCGGATTGACAACACTAAAGAAGAACAGCTTGCGGGAGCGCAAAGCATAGTAGAGCCAGTACAGAACCGTTGGAATATTGGTGATGTACACCGGCCAATACTCCCAACTGCCCCATTTGGTCCAAAAGGGCGAGCGGAATATTTTATACATGACGCGAAGTGGTTTGGGCAAAGCCCTTACCGCTTCGGTCAGTATATACTGTACTTGAAGAAGGTTCGGATTCCCGAACCTCTTCGACGTCAGTATAGTTAGAAGCACTGAGTTGACCTTGGCGGTATTTAGTGGTAGAAGCAGCGATTCCAAAGGACTTTGGTAGCTCAAGATCTGGACGTAAAATGGCCAAGCCGATCCGAATAATTGCCAAGTGATGGATGGTATGCTCGAGATTATAAACCAACTCACGCGCTACATTAGAGCCTACTGCAACCGTCTCGCTGTAACAGGCCGAGAGCTGTATCTGCTGTTGCAAATCACAGTTTTCCAGTTGCTGACAGATCTTCTCAATTGCTAAAAGCGCAAACTGCGGATCTTGCTCAATTTGCTGATCTCGTATACGCAGGTCATAGTTTACTTCGCCGGAAGGCAGTTGCTGAAGGAGGCATTGGAAAAACTCGATGAAATGCCGCGTATGCTGGCCAATACTGGCCGAGGAGAGCAAGTCAAGTGGCCGTTGATATTCCTCAACCGTTAAAATTTGGAGATAGGCGTGTGCCGTTGATAAACAACTGACACATTCTTTGATGAGCAACATAAATACGTTTCAGGTACAGAATGAACTAATTTAAAGTCTTCATCTGGATTAAGGCCTAATATCTTGTCTTCCCTGATCTTCGTCATTTTATCGTCGCGTACCCTCTAGGTATGCAACTCAAAAAGTGACTCGTCAGGAAAAACAATTCATTGACCTCATCTGCAGACTAATACTTTATATCAGCTCAATCAAAAGTAGCGTAAAAGTAGGTGGAAATAAAAGGCAAAAATGTTCTGATCAGGATATTTGAGCACTTTCTCCCTAGAATTACCCGAAATGAAATCATCTTTGGTATTCCAAAACGCTCATTTCTATGAAGTACACTATTGGCTTGTTATTCTCCCTCTTGCTGGCTTTTTCTGCAAGTGGCCAATCTACCTCCAATTATGTTGCCCTCGGCCTAGAATTCCAACAGTACCCTACGGGCTCTATTCCCGGTATCCGTTTGGGAGTTTCGGTAGCGGAACATCACAGCTTAGATTTTCGAGTGGGTTACAATATTGTCTATCACGGAGATGCGGGGGTGCGGCAGTTGGAAGAAGGAGGCGGATTTGGCATAAGCCCCGGCTATCAATACTGGTTTCGTTCTGAACACGAAGGACTCTTTCTGGGTGCCCGCGTCGATTTCTGGTTTAACACCATAGATTGGAAAGATAATATTGGTCTTCCTAATGAAGTAAACGGCGTTACCGAAATCACGGTGGTTCAACCCACTATAATGGGCGGTTACAGCATTCCTATCGGGCAAAAACTATACCTCACCCCTACTCTGGCAGTGGGCGCAGAAATCAATACGCAACAGGAAGGAGAGGATGTAGGGGAAGGAGCGATTCTTCTGGCCGGTATACAATTCAATTATCGAATCTAAGCGCCTGCTACTTTACACTGCAACTGTTACCGTGGCAACAATTTCCTGCATTCAAATGACTTCGTATTACCGAATTCATCTCAGACGGCTTAACTTAACGGTGGGCTTCTAATCAACGCTTCTGTATTGACCAGCTAACTTCTTGTAAAATCAGACTAAACGTTCATGCTACAGCAACCCATTAAGGCAATAGCCTTCAGCCAGCTTACCCAAAAGCAACCACAACACCTCCTCATCAATCAATTAGACCTGGTAGCGATTCGCTACGGAGAAGAAGTGTCCGTACTCTATGGTCGCTGCCTCCACCGGGGTGCACTACTGGGTGATGGCTACATTGATGGTCACAACCTAATTTGCGGCGTCCACGGCTGGGATTACCGCTACGACACCGGAGTGAGCGAATACAATAATGAAGAGTTTCTTCATAAATTTCGCACCGAGATCAAAGATGACTTTGTTTGGGTTGACGAGGTCGAAATCAACGAATATCTCGTAGAGCACCCCCAGCCATTTGATCGCGACACCTACCTGGGCGCCTACGCAGATACGCATCCGGAAAGCACCGAGCCCTACACCAACTACATCAAAGAACTGGCTCGTAACGGATTGAAGAAGTATGGCCACCATGGCCCTTCCGCCTCTATGGGGGTCGATCGCAATACGCTTCCAAAGTGGGAGGACATTCAATTCTTACCAGCACAATTGGCCAGTCGGCCGCTATTGGACCACGAGGAGGTGAGGTCACAAACGATAATTGGTCCGAGAGCGAAAAAGCCTTTGGTACTGGATATTCCCGTTTTTGTCTCAGATATGAGCTACGGTGCGCTTTCGCGCGAAGCCAAGATTGCTCTTTCACGTGGTGCAGAATTGGCTGGTACTGGTATTTGCAGCGGTGAAGGGGGTATGCTACCGGCTGAACAAGAAAATAACTCACGCTATTTCTACGAGCTGGCATCCGGTAAATTTGGCTTTACCTGGGAGAAAGTCCAGAAGGCACAAGCCTTCCACTTTAAGGGCGGACAAGGAGCAAAAACAGGTACTGGAGGTCACCTTCCCGGCAACAAAGTAACCCCCGAAATTGCCGAGGTACGAGGGCTCAAACCGGGACAAGCAGCCATTTCCCCCGCCGCTTTCCCTGATCTCAAAACAGCCGCTGACTTTAAAGAGGTAGCACAGGAGGTACGTGAAAAAACGGGAGGTATTCCGGTAGGATTTAAAATCGCCGCCAGTCATATTGAAGCGGATATTGATTTTGCGCTGGAAGTAGGTGTAGACTACATCATCTTGGATGGTCGCGGTGGCGGTACAGGCTCCGCTCCTACTATTTTGCGTGATAATATCAACATTCCCACTATCCCGGCTTTGGCACGAGCCCGTAGACATTTTGACAAATTGAGTATCGATGATATTAGCTTGGTGATCACGGGTGGGCTTCGCGTTGCTGAAGACTTCTGTAAGGCCATGATGCTGGGTGCTGATGCAGTAGCTGTCTCCAATTCTGCCCTCCAGGCAATTGGCTGCTTGGGGATGCGGGCCTGTGGTTCCAATCACTGTCCGGTAGGTATTGCTACACAAAAAGAAAGCCTGCGTAGCCGTTTAATCATCGATGCTTCGGCGCAGCAACTCGCCAATTTCTTTGGCGCTACCAGCGACTTAATGAAAGTGGTAGCCCGCGCATGTGGCCACGATGATTTCAGCAAATTTAATTTCAACGACCTCAGCACCATGGATTATAATATGCACCGCTTAACCGGAATAAACTATGCAGGTATACAATAGAACTGACCGACGGCTCCATCAATTGGCTCAACTGCTGGCTAAAGCTAGCCGTAGCTACGTACCTAAAGAGGAGGATGACAGCCATACCAACCTGTATTTTGACGCGATGGGCCAGCGCCTGCTTACGCATTCTTTTGGGGATGACCACAGAAAACTCGCCTTTAGCCTGGTGCACCAAACCTTTGAGTGGGTTGCGGTAGATGGACAAGAGCAGACCGTCGCTAGCCTTAGGGGCCAGTCGCTGGAGGATTTGGAAGCCTCCATTGCGAAAGCCATGTCCGTCGCCGGTTTTGATGGAGATGCCTACAACGCACCACTTCACTATGAAATTCCGAACTACGGGGACTTGGCGGATGCTTTCACTCCGCTGGAACCAGAAGCCCTAATCGAATGGCAGTACTATCGCCGTTTGGCCAATCAGGTAGGTATGGCGCTGTTGGGATACCTTTCCACACCAGGTCAAGCCTGTATTTGGCCCCATCATTTCGATACGGGCACGTACAGCTTAGTTGCCGACCGAATGGGTATTGGCTACGGACTGGCCATGCAAGATGAGCTGGTGGGTGCCCCCTATTTCTACGTTTCCGCTTACCCCCAAAATGGAAAAATCGAATACAGTCAAGCCCGTCAACTCCACGCTGGCCATTGGAAGGTTACTGATGGCTGGCAGGGCGCCGTATTACCGCTTACCACTTTGCCTCCCCGTCATTCGATGCGGATGATCATGCGCTTTGTCAAGGAGGCTGCGGATTGGTATTTGCGGGTGTAGGTTCGCCTTGCTCACGGGGGGAACTTGGATGGTCGTTGAATTAAGGTTTTCCAAACCCACCAATGAAGTTAATAATGCATTATCAAAAATGAAGAGATAACCATTAATAGACTGTAGATTACTGAGTCCAGCTATGTTTGTTAATACGTCGTTGCGGCGGATACTAAAAAAAGTACCGATGGAAGTAAGGCCTGCTAATCCATCTAAGGAGACTAGCTCTTCATTACGGCTAATACTGAAATGCCCCCCTATAGCGTTAAGTGCTTCGAGGCCATGCAAGGATGGCAGAGATCGTGTAAAACCTATTTGCACATAAGCACCAATAGAAGTGAGACTTCCTCTACCACGGTACTCAAGCCATTAAGTCCTTCTAGAGAAGTCAGCGCATCATTAAACCCAATGTATACCAGTCCGCCCACATAAGTGATATTATTAAGGCCCTGCAAATTGCTCAACCCATCATTATTTCCAATGTGCAGATCACCTTCAACCTCATTAATAATACTTAGGTCAGATAAGTCTGCATCAGAAGAATTAAGTAGTCCAATTTGCAAATTCCCTGGAAGGGTAGTGCAATTTGGATAGCTTGCTACGAATTCATCTACCGCTGCTTGGGAATTAAGTATCACATCACCGGTAGGGCACTGCGCATTTAGCCTAAAAACAAGGAAGCTTACAAATAAGAGAGATAAGTGAAACTTTACCATAGCAGTAGTTTGCTCAAGTTGGACTTGAGTGTTCAAAGATCATGAAACGCGTACTTGCCACCCACAGGGCAGCATCGACATTATGTACTATAACTTCCTATTGCGAAGCATCCACCTTAGCCGGCTCACCAATACCAGCTGCTTGGATGATTTCTGCTAAAACCATCACCAATACGCAGCCAATGAGGTTAAGCCACAAGAAGGCTACACTAATGACCTCGTATTGATCCAACAGGAATATCGTAACGACAACGAGTTCCGCCACTATTGCTGCAATAAAAACGGCCAAGCCGCCAATACGCTTTTGGAAGAAGGCAACCATGAATATCCCCAGAATAGATCCGTAGACCAGTGAGCCAATTACATTTACTAGCTGGATCAGGTTTTCGAAAAGATCAGCGTAGAGCGCGAAGATGAGGGCTAATACACCCCAAAGGATCGTGAACCACTTAGAAGCGGATAGATAATGTTCATCTTCCCGATCGCTTACAACGGAGCGTTTATAGATATCAATGACCGTAGTTGTGGCCAGGGCATTAAGCTCAGAAGAAGTAGAAGACATAGCGGCAGAAAAAATCACGGCCAAGAGTAATCCTACTAAGCCTACCGGCAAATAATTGATAACGAAGGTGATAAAGACGTAATCCGTATCCTTGGTCTTCGCATTGCCATCACTAGCCACATCAATGAGCCAACGTACTTCTTCGCGGAAAGCCGCGTCTACCTGCTGGTAATAATCCATCCTAGTGGAGGTCATTGCGATAGCGGCCTCGTCTTTACTGTCTATAGCCGCAACCATTTGGTCTACGGCCTCCTGTTTTTGATTCAGTATAATATCATAGGATGCTTCCAGATGGTCCATCTCCGCTGCGGTCATCTCATTTCGCTCAATGATCTGAAGGTTGGCCGTATTAAAGTGGATGGGTGGCTTGACAAACAGGTAGAATACGAAGACCAATATCCCCACAAAAAGGACTAGGAACTGCATGGGTACCTTAATGACACCGTTGAATAACAGACCTAACCGGCTCTCCGTCAAGGACCGCCCACTTAAGTAACGCTGGACCTGTGATTGATCGGTCCCAAAATAGGACATGAAGAGAAATACTCCTCCAATCATCCCCGACCAGAAGGTGTAGCGGTTGCTCATATCAAAGGAGAAGTCGACTATGTTCATTTTGCCCATGTTACCAGCGATATCCACGGCATTTGAAAAGCTGACCTCCTCTGGCAACTGATACATCAGAATGATCGCGGCCACAAACATGCCCGATAGGATGATGACCATCTGCTGCTTTTGCGTAACACTAACCGCCTTGGTTCCACCCATTACGGTATAGAAAATTACAATAATGCCGATACCCAGAATCGTCCAGTTCAGATCCCATTCCAGTAGTGTACTTAAAATAATAGCTGGTGCATAAATGGTAATACCTGCCGCCAAGCCCCTTTGCACTAAAAATAGGATAGCCGTCAGGGTTCGGGTCCGCAGATCAAAACGACCTTCCAGGTATTCGTAAGCCGTATATACCTTGAGGCGGTAATACAGGGGTAGTACGAATATGCACAGAAAAACCATAGCAATAGGTAGGCCAAAGTAGAACTGTGCAAAACCCATTCCGTCTTCAAACGCTTGGCCTGGAGTGGATAGAAAGGTAATGGCACTAGCCTGGGTTGCCATAACCGACAAACCGATAGTCCACCAACGAAGATCGCGGTCACCAAGGAGGTAACTTTGTACACTCTTGATGTTTCGGGTATGATAAACACCATAGGCAACAATCACACCTAAGGTGCCGAGCATCACGAGCCAGTCGAGCCAATGCATAGTAGATAATTAAACGTAAGTACGGGTAAACCAGTAGAAAAGTCCGATGAGCACAAAGTGTAGGATGATGACCAGTAGATACAAGGCCCGCCAGCTTCCCAAGATTGGAGGTTGTTCGTCGGCTGGCATTGCCTCTGGTTTTATTTGATCGTCATGCATACGTTCGGGCTTACAATTTGGGGGGTGAAGATAGCTAATTTTGTAATCCCCAAAAGGTGGTGATTCTGCGGAAGCTGTTATTTTTGCAGCAAACACAGTACTATGGGAGATATGGATACCGACCAGCTGCAAGGCTGGATGCAGACATTGGTTGAGCTTGTAACCAACTACGGGCCACCTTTACTTTTAGCGATTATCCTTTTGGTAGTCGGTTTGAAAATTATTGGCCGTGTCGAACGCGTGGCTGCCAAAGGCTTAGCAGCTGCTGGCATTAGCGATAGCCTGGTCCCCTTCCTAAGCTCTCTCATCGGTGTAGGTCTTAAGGTGTTACTCTTTTTGGCAGTGGCGGGTATTGTTGGTATTGATACGGCCTCCTTCGTGGCGGTGCTGGCAGCTGCGGGTTTTGCGGTGGGTCTGGCCTTACAAGGTAGCCTTAGCAATTTCGCTGCCGGCATTATCATCCTGATTTTCCGCCCGTACAAAGTTGGGCAGTGGATTGAGGTATCAGACCGCTTTGGCCGTGTTGAAGAGATTCAGATTTTCAATACCATTCTGATCACTCCCGGAAACAAGACGTTGATCATCCCCAACGGACAGGTCGTTGATAATATCGTTACTAATTTCTCGGAACGGGGCTATGTGCGGCTTGAATTGGCAGTAACTATGCCTTACGGTGAAGACTTCCCTCGGGTAAAGGAGATCATCTTCGACGTTCTGCGGGATACGCCTAATGTGCTGAGCGAACCAGAACCAGAAGTAGGCATTGAAACATTTGACACCCACAGTATCATCCTTACCGTGCGCCCGTACGTCGAGCCTGACTACTACTGGCCCGTAACTTTTGATGTGCACCAACGCATTAAAACGGCCTTTAGCTCTAACAAAATTCAGGTATCTTACTCTGAGGGTATTGAATTGGGGCCGATTGGGAAGTAGGGAAATTAGTTGATTTAGTGAATTTGGTTGGGTTAGTTGAATTGATTGATTCGAGTAGTTGAGTAATTCAATATCCCGTAGCGACGTGATTATTGGGTTTGTTTTATTACCCGTCCCATACTAGACTGTACACGTTACGAAGGGCGGGAGGCCTGCCCCGGTACTGTTTACCTACGGTGATCGTCGCAAGCTCCTCGGAGTTGAGCGGAGCGAGTTTAGCGGGGCGAGCATTCCTGCCTGCCGAAACGGCAGTACAGGCAGGTTTTGGTTCGTTTTTGTTGCGATGGACACCACGAAGTAGCAGCGAAGCTAAAAATGAACAGTACCAAGAGCAAAGCACTTTGCAAATGCTCCAATTAAGAAGCGGATTTTGAGTGGAAACGCTATCCATCTTATCCCAAGCAGATGGGACGAACTAAAAAACAAAGTCAATCATCGCGTCATAAAGAAGCTACCTCAACACTTACTTCATCACTCTGCAAAGCATACTTTTTACCGTCATTTTTACTTTCACTTTCACCTTAACGTATCACCATGCTAAAATACCCCTTCCATCTCGCCTACCCCGTTACGGACCTGGAGGCTACACGTGATTTCTACGCCAATCTCATTGGCTGTAAAGAAGGCCGTTCGGCAGAGCGTTGGATCGATTTTGATTTCTTTGGTCACCAGATCTCTGCGCATCTCGTAGACGATGGACTACCTGATGGCCCCACCAATACAGTAGATGGCAAACAAGTACCCGTACAACATTTCGGCGCCATTTTGGATATGGAAAGCTGGCGTGCGCTCGCCGAACGCTTCCGGGCAGCTGGTCGGGAGTTTATCATTGAGCCGTACATTCGCTTCGAAGGGGAAGTAGGCGAACAAGCTACCATGTTCCTGCTAGACCCCAGTGGCAATGCTTTGGAATTCAAGGCTTTCGCCGATGAGAAAATGATTTTCGCTACTAACTAAAGAGCATTACTATGCGCATTCTCTGTTGCTTGCTTAGTTGGTTATTGCTGAGCACTACCTCACTATTGGGCCAAGCCGAGCTACCCTACCAACGAATAGTCTTAGATGAAGACGACGCAGTGTATGGTTATTACTTCGCCATCGCACCAGAAAAAATTGAGGGCACCCTGGTTTTGCTACCAGGATTTGGTCAGATAGCGGAGTCGGTGCTGGTAAGTACCAAGCTTCCTGAATTGGCCTACCAGAACAATCTACTAACTGTGGTATATGCTGGCGGTCAACGCCTGACTGCTGATAGCTTAGTGCAAGGTCATTTGAATCGCGTACTGCAAGATGTGCAGGAGCGCTTTGCTATGCCAAAGGATAGGCTGGTTATCGGCGGATTTTCGGCTGGAGGCAATGTGGCGTTGAGGTACACCCAGCTCTGCCATCAGTATCCAGACTTATTTCCCTTGCAACCAATGGGCGTCTTCATGGGCGACTCGCCAGTGGATCTGTACCATCTTTGGGCCATGCAAGAGCAAAATATGGAGCCTGGAAACGCAGCCGTATCGATCGAAGAAGCTAAACTACTCCAATCATCTCTGCAAGCGGCCTACGGTTCCACTCCCGCTGAGGATCCAGCAATTTATCGCGACCTCAGTCCCTTTAGTCTGGATGAACAGTTTGGGAACAACGAACAATGGCTGAAAGAAGTAGCCGTGCGCACCTATCATGACATTGATATCAACTGGCGGATCAAGGAACGTGGTCAGTCCGTTTTCTATCGCAACTATGTACCGAGTTCGGAGCTCATCAACCGACTGCAAAAAATGGGAAACGAGCGGGCTGAATTTATGCAAACCTACCAAACGGGCTACCGCCTCAACGGACAACGGCACCCCCATTCCTGGTCCATTATTGATGCGGAGGAGTGCGTGCAGTGGATATTAGGGTTGTGGCAGCGGTGATGCGGACGTCATAGTAGAGACGCATTGCAATGCGTCTTTACTGCAATGGCAATGCGTTTTTACAGCAATTATGATTAAGCCTTAGCATCCGCAGATCGGCAAAAGGAGAGCAGTTCATAGTACACTGGGCTGCGCTTAAGTATGCCTTCGTTCCCTAGCACAACCAGATGGGAACGCGCGCGCGTCATAGCCACATTCAACTTACGGTCTACACCTTCTGCCGATAAGGAGCTGAGCGATTGTAACTGCCGCTCGGAATTAGTGCAAAGACTGATTAGAATAATATCTCTGGCACCGCCCTGATAGCGTTCTACGGTATCAATGGTGTAATCCTCCGGAGAGAGTTCTTCTTCCGTCAGCAAGGCTCTAATTTGGGCAATCTGTGCGCGATAGGGTGTAATAATCCCAATACTCCCTGCGGCTAGTTCTTCTCCATTTTCTTCAGCTAAACGATGGAATGCCTTAATAATATCCACCAGCAAGCGAGCTTCATGCTGGTTAGTTTTCAGCGTGGCACTGTCTTCATCCACCGGAGTAGGTAAGTAAACGACCCTTTGCCTGGCAAGCTGTTGTTCCAAGACATTGGCATCCGGCGGAAGCTCCCAGTGGATGGGACGTTCTTGATGGTTGCGGTAGGTCGTATTTTCCGGTAGGCAATCTAAGTGACCTTGGTAAAACTGCTGGGCCGGGAAAGCCACAATATCCTGGTGCATACGCCCCTGGTGCGTCAACTGCCCGTAGGCCCAGTGCCAGTCTTGTGCTTGAGACTTTAGGTACAAACGTTCGAACAGGGACTGCCCTAAAGAGGTAATGCCCGCAGCCTGAAGCTCCTCATCGCGCACATTGATCAGTTCTTCCGATTGGGCTACCACTGCTGGAAGTTGACGATGATCCCCAATTAGAATCCACTGCTGAAAGCGGCCCAGGAGCCCCATCAATAGTGGTTCTAATATTTGTGAGGCCTCATCAATGATAACGCGCTGAAATTTCTTTAAAGCAAAGATATCCGTCTTGTTGGCCAGTGCCGCCACGGTGCCCACAAAGATCCTTTTAGAAGCAATTAAGTGCCGGAGCTCTCGTCGGTTACGAGTACCCTTGATCGCGTTCTGTAGGAGGCGGTCCTGAAAGCGAGGATGCGTACCATAGTTTGACCCAATCCGAAGGTAATGACCCTTTACTTCTTCTCCAATGGCCTCAATGGATTCACACACTTCATCTACTGCTCGATTGGTGTAAGCCAAGAGTAGTAGATGTTCGTCCGTCTCTTCCAGCAGGTGTCTCACCAAATGGTGCAACATCACACTGGTTTTACCGGTACCGGGTGGGCCCCAAAGGAGAAAATACTCGGGTGCTGCCAACATGCGGTCTAATAAACTGGCTTGTTCATCTGTGAGTCGGCTTGGCCAGGTATGCTCTTGCACAATCCCCTCTTCCGGAGGTCGTAAGCCCAATAATAGCTGCCGACGATTTGAGGGCCGCTGCGCCCATTCAAATAAGCCTCGGTAGTAAGCATTGATCGAACTATCCAGCAGATCATGCTCCAGCGTCCAGTACTCTTGTTCTACAAACAGACGATCATTGAACTGCCTACTGCGCAGGCGCACTGTCACTTGTTCCAGGTCCAAAGAGATAATGGTACACTTGAAAACCTGGTGCTGCAGCACACCTCTTCCATCTTCGGTGTAAGGGAAGAGTACCGCAATATCTCCTACTCGGAAATTAGCTAGTGGATTAGTTTGCTTTCCTCGCAGGAGGATAAGAATGGGCTCAATTTCCTTGCTGTTATTGACCGCTAGTTGCAGCTGCGCCAAGCGCTGGTAATTCTCTTCCTTTTCCTGCGGATGGTCCAGCCAAAGGCTAGCTAAACCATTCATACGGTCCATCCCTTGCACGCCGGTTTTGGCCAGCAGATGTTCTCGTGCAATAAAGCCTGAAAAGGCACCAAAATAGCGTTTCTCAAGCGGGGTTAGCTGCTGAAAGACGCTGGCAAAGGCATCCAAATCCCGAGCCGCGAAACCTTTTAAATGGGGATAACGAGCCGCCTGTAAACGTAAGAAAAGTCGCTGCGTTTGCGGTAGCAACTCCTCTTCTTCTACTCCTAATTGCGATAGCAAATGCTCAATGGCCAACAGGTGATTACGTACTTGTAAGGCTTCATATTGCTGCGCCTTTACCGCCGGAGCAAACCGTAGCGGTCGTTGTTCCTGACTACTGTATAAGATATAGCAGCCCACGTTGCTTTTCTGGCCGTAAGCCGAGCGCACCAAAAAGTCGTACAAGACTGTCTGGATATAATGGTTCGGACTGATGCCATGAATATTAGGGCGGTAGGGTTTGCCACTCTTTAATTCTACAATTGCACTCCGACCTTCTGGTTGGGGGTTGCGGTACAACACATCCAAACGCCCCTGCAATCCGTACATTTCGCTGTAAAAGGTAGGCTCCAAGTAACAGTATTTACGATCTAGATCTTCTGCCTTAAAACCAACTTGGACCATCTGTTTTAAGCGCACAAAATGGCCTTGGGCCTTGCCCATTAGTTCCCGGATTTGACCGTCGGTAAACAGGCAAAAAGCCAATGGATTCAAACCAAATATGCCAGCTACTAATTCTTGAAAAGTCACCTCAGGATCACTCATCAATTCGTCTAGAAAGTAATTGGCAATGTTTCCCAGCATCAGAGGAATGCTCTGTTGGAACGGGAGATATTTCTTGAGTAAATAGCCCCAAGGGTGTGTATCTCCACCTTGGAAACTCTCCGCTACCGCCGATACATCAATGAGAAAATCAGGCTCCAGCACTACAGCGCGTGGTCGATAAATACCGTCTGCTCCTACTTCTACATCCAACAAATTAAGTTGGACCGGAAAACCGGTCACTTTGCGTGCTAAATCAATGGTGGGGGTGAACAACTCGTTGCGGTCTGCCAAGTGATACTGCACACGGACAGTTTCCGCGGGATGCTCAGTATCTCGGCCAAGCAATTGTTGCGCCTCCGCATCATCCTCCAAGGCGACCACTCGAACCAAGGGGCGAAAAGCCGCTACCGCAAATTCTTGCACGGGCATTGGCCACTGCAATGGGAGAATGGTCGCTAATTCTTCGGCGGGAGGCTGTTGCCAAATGGCGAAAACAACGTCCGCAATGGCTTTAGTACCCACCTCCAAGGTGGAAGCTTCCGCTGCCGTTCTGGCGTTCCGTCCTAAACGTCTAAAATGATGCACGTAATACAGCAATGACTTTGGCAAATTGTACTGGTGCGCAGCGTAGGCAATACGAGCAAAATGAGTGGTAAACGGAAGTTTTTCTCGCCGGGTAGCTTCTAGAAAGATAAGGTCGAGCAGTTGGCGGCAAGCTACGATTTGCTCTGCCGTAGACATATTGGCAGTGCTCAGTATTTTGTGGAGCTCGCGGTAAAGGAGTGGTGCTAAGGCCTGCTGTACCATTGGCCCAAAAGTACGAATTCTGTTTTATTTTCAAACAAGTAAAAACAAACCCTTGGCTAAAGATATAGCTGAATTGTTCTAAATTGCCAGAATTAGAATTATGATCAATGAATAAGTCCACCCATTTACTCATTCTCTTCTTCATTGCCACGTCCATGCTACCCGCTCAAACAGACTCCATTCTGCAAGCTTATCAAGCCGTGACCTTCACCAGTGCAAGTGGCACCCAACTCCCTTATCGGGTATTGTGGCCAAAAGAATACGAAAGCACAATAGACCAAAACTACCCTTTGGTGCTTTTTCTGCACGGGGCTGGGGAAAGAGGTGATGATAATAGCAAACAGCTGATACACGGTAGTTCGCTATTTCTGCAGCAACAGGATAGTTTTCCGGCTATCGTTGTTGTCCCACAATGCGCAACAGCGGACTATTGGGCCCAAATGGAGCAAACGGAAGATGGCCGAGTATTTAATTTCGGAGAACGCCCTAACCCAAGCTTAAGCGCAGTGATGGAACTCCTTGAACTCCTGTTAGCAAAAGAACGTATTGATCAAGATCGAGTATACCTAATGGGCTTAAGTATGGGTGGTATGGGAACTTTTGAGTTGTTAGCTCGCCGGCCAAAAACCTTTGCCGCCGCCATTCCCATTTGCGGGGGGACTAACCCTGCCCTGCTTCCCATTTATGCTAAAAATGTGCCGCTTTGGATATTCCACGGAGCAGAAGATGCTGTGGTGAAGGTCCAACAAAGTCGCCGAGTAGTAGATGAGCTAAAGCGGCTTGGCTTTCCGCCCCAATACACAGAATATCCCGATGTAAACCACAATAGCTGGGATCGTGCTTTTGCAGAAGAGGATTTATTGCGGTGGTTGTTTAGTAACAAACGGCAAGCCAACAAATAAAATTAAAACAAAAACACAACCACTAATTTGTTTTTACTTTGAAATATTTATATCTTAGGTGTTCTGGTGTATACGCCAAGTCTAGCTGGTTAAATAGCATCAACAAAAACGCCCACAATAGTGCGGCTAGCTTATCCGAATAACAACCAGCTAAATTTCAAATAACATACCTTTTCTTGGATGCTTCCTGATGGTGGCCTGGGTGTAGTTTATGCAATCCCTAGTTGATCATCTGGGTGGGGGGAGTTTTGTCCCGGGGAAAGGGCTTGGTCCTCGGTTGGTCGGAGTTGAGGGTGGGAACCCACCCACTTCCGTGGGTGCTATGCCTAATCAAAACGTTTGCAGCGCTCTAATTGTATAGGGACTACTTCCTTTTCCAGATCCTTTGATCCTCATTCTTTTGACATGCTTCTCTCCAAGAGCTCCAAGCTGAATTTCGATCAGCACGAAATCTCCCAACTCAATTATATTTGTGCAGCTCAGTTGAGTCACCTATCTAAGCTTTCCGTTCGGTTTATTAATTAACGCTCATAGTCATGCTTAAATCTACACTGTTCACTTTATTGCTATGCTTTTCTTTTGGTCTGTACGCCCAAATGCCTGCTATCCTCACCCTGGAGGAAGAAGCTCGCCTAAAAGATGAATGGCTCGAAAAGCGAGTACAGCATATTCTTCCGCAAATCATGCAGCGAGAAGGGATAGATATGTGGCTGCTCATTAGCCGAGAATACAATGAAGACCCTGTTTTGAAGACATTCCTACCTAGTGGTTGGCTCTCTGCTAGACGCACCACTATGCTGGTTATTTATGATACCGGCGATGGCCTGGAAACGCTGGCTTGTGCCCGTTACAATGTGGGTAGCCTGTTTCAAAAAGCGTGGGACAAGGAAACACAACCGGATCAATGGGCGGCACTAGCTGGCTTAATTGCCGAACGCGATCCACAACGCATTGCCATCAATCGATCTGAGCATTTCGGTTTGGCGGATGGGCTTAGTTCGTATCATTATGAAAAGCTATTGGAAAACCTACCAGAGCAATACAGTAAGCGGTTGATAGATGGTGAGCGCTTGGCCATTGGCTGGCTGGAAAGCCGACTACCGGAGGAGATGGTGGCCTACCGGCAGGTCATGCGAATTGCCCACCAGATTATTGCAGAGGGTTTGTCGGAAAAGGTGATTACGCCGGGAGTTACCAGCACAGCTGAAGTTGGTTGGTGGTACCGCGAACGCATTCGTGAACTGGGTTTCAAGGCCTGGTTCCACCCCATCGTAGATGTTCAGCGGGCTGATCCGGCAAATACGGAAAGTCAGCGAAATTTTTCAGGTCGACCAGCGGAAGCCATCATTCAACCCGGAGACTTGATACATATTGACCTCGGCATTACTTACCTGGGCCTAAATACGGATACGCAGCAGAACGCCTACGTTTTGAAGCCCGGAGAAACCGCGCCGCCAGACTATCTAGTTGCTGCCCATCAGAAGGGCTTGCGAGTGATGGACATTCTCACCAGCCATTACAAGACGGGACGCACTGGTAACGAAATTCTAAAAGGGGCTCTTGATCAAGCTAAGGCAGAGGGCCTGGAAGCCACCATCTACACGCACCCCATCGGTTACCACGGGCACGGTGCCGGCCCTACCATCGGACTTTGGGATCAGCAAGGTGGCGTACCGCATAAGGGCGACTATCCGCTCTACCCCAACACTGCCTACTCCATTGAACTCAACAACGCCATTTTCCTTCCGGAATGGAATAAACGAATCCGGATCATGTTGGAAGAGGATGCCTTTTTTGACGGAGAGAACTGCCGCTACATTGATGGTCGGCAAAAGGAGTTATACCTGATTCCAAGACTATTTAACAAGCACGGTGAGTAAGTCCGTTGCTCAATCAAAATGGCAATAACAACAGTAGACTAGAACACAGGTACACAAACTTGTACTTCTACGCCTACTACTTTTCCGTCTTGCAATCGATTCGCAATTTGGTAGGGTGTTTGTTGGGTACCGTTGGCAACTAATTCTAAGCGTTCCTGAATCACCTTGAGGGCCGTGGAACGGTGTTCTGGTCGACGTACAGCCTTGCTCTGTTCAAGGCCTGGACCATTATCGGTGATCCGCACCAAAAGCTGATCGAGGCCTTGCTCTTGAAACGATAGGCCAATGTGCCCGCCTCCCTGCTTAGTACGCATACCGTGATGTACCGCATTTTCCAGAAATGGCTGTAGAAGCATTGGTGGAATTTCAATCAAGTCCGTTTCCAAATCAGAGGGTACTTCGATTTCATAATTAAAGACTTCACCAGTTCTGAACCGTTCCAGTTCTAAATAATGGCGGAGGTGCTCTAATTCTTCGCTCAAAACGATTCGGCTAGCTCGGGAGTGATAGAGTGTCGAGCGCATGAGGGTGCCAAAACGGGTAAGGTATTGAGAGGCCCGGTCCAATTCCCCTTTGTCCAGTTCCAGCTGGATGCCTTGCAGCACATTGGCCAGAAAATGCGGGTTCATCTGCAGCTGCAAGGCCTTCTGCTCCAACTCCAACAAACGATTATCCAAACGCAGTTTTTCAGCAATGATCCGCTGGCGAACTAAGCGCCTTCTGAATATCCACCACAGCAGTAGCGCCATCAATAGGAAGGCTCCACCAATGAGTGCGACTTTAAACCAGGTGGTTTGCCAAAAAGCAGGAATGATCTCTACGGGCAAGCGAATAATATCACTGCGGCGCTCCCCCTCCCCTACTGCGCGTACCATAAAGGTGTATGCACCCGGGGCAAGATTGGCGTAGGTAATGGTACTTTGGTCAGAAGGTGGAGACCATTGTAAGTCCCAGTTTTCAAGCATCCATTCGTACTTCACGCGCTCAGGCTGGGCCAAGTCAAGTGACCGCAGGGAGAAGCCCAAATGGTTTTGTCGGTGACTAAGTTCTAATTCTTCGATCCGTAAATTGCCCCAGGAATCGAGGATGATTGTATCCAGTACTTCTTCGGCGGATTTGTAAAAAATACTTACATCAGCAAGGAACAAGTGGGGTGGCGGCACCTCTGTTGCACGTAAAGGTTTATTCTCCTTCAACATCAAACCATTCATCGTTCCAATCCAAAGATTTCCCGAGGTATCGCGCACCGCAGCGTCAGTGCAGGTTTCTATCCCGGTAAAGCCTTCCTCCTTACCGTAAAAAGTTACTTGCTTGATATTACCGGCGGCATCTAAAGCCACCTGATCTAGACCACGCTCGCTCCCTACCCAGAGTTGTCCATCCTCATCAAAGGTGAGGCAGTAGAGATTATTGGAGCGTAATCCGTCGCTATTTTTGAATACGCGCACTAGAATTTCATCCGATTGCCGTCCCACTCGAATCAGTCCTCTTGGGGAGGCCAGCCAATAATGGCCCGTACTATCTTGCCGAACCGAACGAATGGTGCTGGAGGGCAAGCCGTCCGCCACCGTAATTCGCCAATGTAGATTTCCCGGCTCCCAGCAAGCAAGACCAAGGTCACGGTAGGCAATAAGTAATCGACCTTGCTCATCCTGAAAGAGTTGCTCAATTCGCCCAATCGGCAATTGGTGTTCGTTACCGAAGGTCTGGCATCTGAATTTTAAGCCTGTTGAGTCCTCACTGACTGTTAATAAACTCAAGCCCTCGTAAGCCGTCGCTACCCACCAACGATCTGGGCCCGCAGGTAGCAAATCAATAACGTACTCACCGCAGGTCTTTACCGTCATCCAGGTACTGTCAGTGTATACCTTAACACCACCACCCGGAGTTCCCATCCACCAACGGTTGGAGGTATCCCGGTGTAGCGACTTGATTTTTTGTTGTCCCAAGGCCGGCCCTGTCAGAAAGGGCTCTGGTCCGTTTGCGGTAAGCTGATAAACTCCTTGATTAGAAACGGAGAAAAAGACGCCCACTGAATCAATACTTGTAATGGCATAGACCTCCCGCCCTGGTAATCCCTTTGCCTGATCGTAGGACCGAAAAGGTGCCTGTCGAATACAGTTTAAACCGCCACCGGACGTACCGACCCAGATATTTCCCCAACGATCTGCCGTGATGGAGCGCACATGATCGCTACCTAAGCCGTCGTAGCGCCGGATAGATTGCCATTCTTGTCCTCCCTTTGGTAGTACCCACAAGCCCTGATCTTGGGTCCCCAACCAGCTGTCTCCTTGTTCTGAAACAAAAAAGGAAGTGGGGTTACGAACGGGGACTTGACTGGCACGAAGGGAGTCTTCACCAATGCTGAATAGTTGTCCACCCGGTGCCAGCGCCCAACTCTGCCCGCGTTGGTAGCGGTACAAGGCCCAGATCTGGTGCGTGGTGCGAAAATTAGCTACCAGTTGCTTCCACACCTTTCCTCTGGTAGACCAAACCCATGCTCCTCGATCGGTGCCTAAGATAATTCGGTTATCCTCGGCTAGGAGACTGTACGGGCGCATGTAGGACTTCGGCAAACCAATACCTTCCCAGCTTCCCGGCTCCCCAATCAGAATATCCTCGTCGGTAAGTAGGAAATAGCCTTGTTCATTCTTGGCAATGGATAGGATCTTTTGATCAGCTAGTTCATTCTCGAAGGTGGCACCATCGTAAATGCTTAAGCCTCGCTCGGTACCAATCCAGATTTCTCCAGTCTCATCCTCCCACAGCGCTTGCACATAATTACCGGCTAAGCCGTGCACATCCGAAAAGGTCTGAAACACTTCACCGTCAAAGCGGGAAAGTCCGCCGCCTTGGGTACCCGCCCAGATGTAGCCACGGCTGTCGGCCAATACCGCGTACACTTGAGACTGTGCCAAGCCGTCACCCACGCGGTAGGGTTGCACCTGACTAGGTTGCGCCCAGAGCTGAGAACAAAAGAAAGAAACGGCTAGTAATAGCGCGAAAGAAAACCGAGGCATAGTATTCAAAGTAGTGCTATGAAGATATTCAAATCCTGCAATCATTCTTACCTTCGCGACAATATTTCCTCCACCAACCGATACCGCACACCTTGGCAACGCTACTTAGCTCTATCAAATGGAAGCCCTGGCTCTACGCGAGCGTGGTAATTTTTGTAATTACCAGCATCTTCTCGCTCGGCTACAATCAATCAGATGAGCACTTTCAAATCCTGGAATTTGCTGGTCTAAAGCTTGGTATCAATACCGAGTTGGACTTAGCTTGGGAATACCAGGCACGGATGCGCCCGGCTATTCAGCCCGGCATGGTGGTGTTGCTGCACCAAGCCCTGGATTTAATCGGCGTAGACAATCCTTTCCTCATCAGTGGCCTACTGCGTTTACTGAGTGCGATTTTTACCATTATGATAACTGTACTACTGTACCAAACGTATCGTGATCGCTTCACCGCTGGTCATCAGCAATGGGCGTTCTTTTTATTCAGTTTCTTCCTTTGGTTCGGATTTTACAACGGTGTCAGGTTCAACTCAGAGATGTGGTCGGCCAATACTTTTGCGTTAGCGGTAGTGCTCTTCCTGCGCTGGCGAACACCAAGTGCAGGACAGTATTTGGCCCTGGGCTTACTGGTAGGATTATCCTTTCTTTTCCGTTACCAAGCCGCCTTTATGATAGCGGGTATGGGACTGTGGCTCATTTTCATCCAACGAGAAAAATTTGGCAAGCTGATCAGCTTCACCTTGGGAGGATTACTCATGGTGGGCGTTGGGGTCTTAATTGATCGCTGGTTTTATGGTGAATGGGTACTCAGTACTTGGCACTATTTCGAACAAAACATTTTGCTAGACAAGGCAAGCACCTTTGGGGTTGACCCTTGGTGGCAATACTTCTATGATACTGTTCTCAAAGGTATTCCTCCCTTTGGTTTACTGTACCTGGCAGCTCTATTCTTCTACCTATGGAAGCGGCCTAAGGATCTCATCAGTTGGATTACGGTCCCTTTTATCGGTATCCATTTGCTCATTGCCCACAAGGAGATACGATTCCTTTATGTACTGCTTCCCTTTCTACCCATTGCGCTAAGTACACTGCTACAAGCACTAGAAGATAGAACCTCCCGCCCTCTTTGGACCTACCGAGGATACTGCATCGGTTGGCGAATCTTTTGGATACACAATGCCTTGCTGACCTTATTCATCATGTTCTGGCCCGTGATCATGGAGATAAAGATTTACCAAACGGTCTACTACAATTACGAAGAGCCAATAACGGTGTACGGGGTGCAGGATAACCCCTATCGAATTGCCCTCTACATCAATTACTATAAGCGGAATAATGTCTGTACTGCGGAGGTAGACAGTCTGGACAAATTACCGCGCTTTGGAGAAGATCCGTACATCATTGCAGTAGATCGACGGTATGGATATGACATCGAAGGCCTACCGGGAAAGAAAACGCTCATTCATAGTACCTACCCCCAGTGGGTTCATACAATCAACTTCAATAATTGGCTGGGCCGCTCGCAGTGGTGGCTGGTTTATGAAGTTAGAAATTAGAGGATAGGAAGTTAGAAATTCGGAAGTGGGAAGTGGGAAGTCGGAGGTCGGAAGTGCAAAGAACGGCAACATCTTTTCCGATTTCCTACTTCCCATTTCCCACCTCCCACTTCCGATCTCCCCTCTCCGAATTTATAACCCCCTATTTCATACTTCTGATTTCCTAAAATTCGCAAGCCTGTGCGACGAGTCATCACACGGGCCTTCTTATGCAAGGTTTTGAAGCTTACTGATAGAGCCTGTGGATACCCGCCACAGCCAGACGCCCAAACCGATTCTAACCAGGGGTTGGAGATAAGGGTAAATGTAGCTGTAAGAACTATCCACCACCCAATTTAGCCAGTTCATACCTAGATAATATCGACTAAAGGCCGCCAAGCTTAAGAGGCCAATGAATACTAATGCCCCTCCTAACCACTTTGCCCAATTGCCTAGCGACAAAAATGCTAATCCATAACAGAGACTACCCAGACCGAAACCATAGATGACTAGAAAGTACTGGCTATCTGAATAACCTGCCGTACCGGTGATTAAAGTTCGGTAGATATTCTGGTCTGCGCTTTCCTGGGCAGCTAGATAGGCAGGCCTCCAGATTTGGTTGAGTCCATCAATTAGCAAGCTTTGTTGAGACATTTCCGTATAAGCCCATACTAATAGAAAAAAGGTTCCAAAAATAATGCGGGCAGGAAATCGCCGTACCAGCACGTAGGCAATTCCAAGACTAGCAATAAAATTCACCTGCGGATGCAGGAATAGAATCCATAAACGAGCTAGATACAAGCTATTATCATGCAATAAAAGCTGAGACTCAAAATCGGCCGCAGTTGGTCGGGGTAAAAAGAGAAGAAGGGCAGTCGTTATAGCCCCAAGAATAGAGCAGATCGCTGCAAACTTGATAAGGTGATCAGAATTTGAATCTTTCATTGAAACAGTCGGTTGTCGTAAAAATAGAGGTTGAAAGATAATACAGATCACAAAAAAGCCCGGACAATCAACTGATCATCCGGGCTTTTTTAAGTTCGAGTATGCTGAGTTTATTCAAACACCTCCAGCATTGGTAAATCTACTACTTCAGCTTCCTCTTTGCTTACGCTAGCAAAACCGAGGATACCTCCGGAAGCCTCCGCTACGTGACGAGCGAAAGACTTGAAGTTGTTGTAATAGATCACGGCGTCAAAGTGATCCATCTTGTGCAGGATCGGGTTTAGTGCCGCGATTTTCTCACTTACCACTTGCATGCGCTCAGCCGTATCTTTTGGTAATTTAATGACCATATCGTTTAAGCGGGTGCTAAACTGCTCTCCCACCGCTGCGTAGTAATCATTCAATTGACTGCTGAAGTCATAACTACGAATCTTAGTCAGCTTCTCTGCCCACTCCAATTCATTATCATCCATGTTGCCATCGGCACCGGCAATAAGGATAGTGATCAACGGAATAGCATCCAATACTTGCTGCTTTTCCGCTTCGGTCAGTTTGCTTAATTCTCTTGGCATTTTGGCGCTCATTTATTTACGCTGATTAGGACAGGGCTTGTTCTTATACTTACCTGTTCTAGAACGCCGCAAAAATAGAAAACCTTGTTCAACTTTATGGCATTCCCCTACGGGTATTTCGCCTCTTCGTTATCAAGGCATTTTGATCCGATTGTGAACTTCGGTGGTAACCTTAGTTGCTACAACTCAAATTTCTCCTGCAATTCCTCTAATCGACGAAGTCGTGGCCGATGTTTCCAGCGTAATTCTAACTGCACCAGTATATAAGAAAAGGCAAAGCAGCCAATGACGGCTACCCAGTATATTAAACTGGTCTCCTTTTGCGCCATGCGAAACAGGGTCACCCCGGCTGTTGGCAGTAAAAACCAATAGGCAAAAGTTTGGGCAAAGCGAACCAAGTAACGGGCGTTGGCGAGAGCTTCCTCCAATTCTTCCCGCACCGAATGAGCCACCCGTTGCACCTGATGCAAACGCCGCCGGCGAAGCCACCACACATATGCACCCGTGGCCAGCATAGTAACGGCAGCCAGTATTTTATAAGCTCCATCATTACCAGTAACCAGCAATCCAATACTAGTAAGTCCCGCGATGATCATCAATCCCCATTCATTGACGTTGGCAATCCGGCGCACCCCACGAGCACGACGGCTAATCATCCGATTAATAGCCTCTTGGTCAAATACGTACATGACTTGATTTTTTTCTTCGTTCCACACTTTTTGAAGATCCTTAAACTCCATCTTTGGCAAATTGTGTAGCGCGTTGCGTTAAGCGCTTTTTGATCCGAAAAATTTTCACCCCCACATTGCTTTCACTCATCCCTAGTAGCTGCGCCATTTCTTTGTAGCTGTAGCCATCTAGTAACAGTAAGGCCAAGGAGCGATCTACCGCATCCATTTTTCGAATTTCCTGATAAAGCCAGGCAATACGTTCATCGGCGGCTTGCTGCGGCATTTGTAGCAATGGCTGACCTTCCGCATAGCGTCTGCTTCGTTCCCGTTCACGCTTTTCCCGCCCTTGCCAGGTCATGGCTACCCGAATAGCAATGCGGTAAATCCAGGTACTCACGGCTGCTTCCGAACGAAAACTCGGTACCGAACGCCACAGTTGCAGACAGATTTCCTGGAACAAATCATCCCGGTCTGCCTGCTCGCTAGTGTAAGCACGCACCACCTTAAAGATGAGCGCCTTGTACTGCCCTAGCCATTGGTTGAATATGTGCTGCTGCTCGGTGGCAGTCATACCTTTTGCTTTACTTTACCCTACTAGTGGTGCAACAAACAAACTTTCTTACAACAATCCCGAAAAAATTATCTTTACTGCCAGTACTAGACCACCTATCATGCGCTTTCTGACCTTACTACTCCTGACAACTTGCCTGTGCTTTCCAACTATTCATTATGGCCAAGACGCCATTAGGCCAAAGCATACTTTCCTACTTTCGGTAGACAATTATCTGCTAACGCAAACTAAGAAGGATTACCAACAACGAAGATATGGCACTCCCAAGGCTGGGCTGTCAATTGGTCTTGGTGTAAACCGGAAATTCTATTTGTCTGAAAAGACCTGGATATCTGGATCGCTAAACCTTCACCTGCTCCAGCATCATATTAATGGACAATTCATCAATCAAGGGATTACGTTCCAAAGAAATGAGCTTCGCGATATTGACACTCATCTCCGCCTATTGGACATTCGAATACCTATTTCCTATGGATTACATATCGGCAAAAGGAGAGCTTTCGCCATAGAACTTGGCATGTTCGCGTCACAGCGGATAGCTAATTTTTCCAAAAAGCACACTATTATTCGAAATCAACTTTTCATCCCACCAAATATTAGTACCGGCAGTCCAGGTATGGTTTTCCCGGCCGCATTTGTTGGTGAATCCACAGAGCGGTCACCCAAGATTCCTGGTGACGCGCTGCAATTCGGAGCCCAGATCAAACTAGGATATCAATTGACTTTACAGGACCGCGCTCCCCTAATATTCGCTCTTGATCTCTCGCGCTTTTTGAGTAAGTATGAAGTTTCAGAAGGCCAAGAAATCCTATGGTCAAGTTCCTTTTCAGTTGGGTTTCCATTCTGAGTTGGGATTAAGACAATACCTCCCGCTAGTCACAATGCTGTATCCACTTGGCAAGCTCTTGCGCAATAAGCTGGTGTACGGCCTCGCTGGCGTGCGGATCATTGCTGTTTACCATACGGTCTTTGGTGGGAATAGCCTGAATAGCGGCACTCAAATCAATGGCGTAACTCCTCCGCTCTGGGTCATCAAAAAGTGAATTGAGCCTATTGAGATAAAGTTGCTCACTGAGTTTTACGTCCTGCAAAAAGGGAATCCCTAGGAAGTACATTTGAGCCCCAGCTTCGTTGACTAAATCCTTTAACTCTAGCAGAGAAGATAAATGCTGCTGCATAATCTCATCCGTAGCGTAAGCACTAATCAGGTACTCTTGATAGTGAGATAGATAAGGTCTGGCCTTTCGCCAATAGAAATAGTTGAGCAAATAGGAAGCTCTGACTGCATAAGTAGAAAAGGTAGAAAGGTCAGCGTAGCCTATGATCGGCTGTCGGTGGTAACCCATTGCGGTAGCATCGCCCTCAATATCGTTACCGTAGTACTGAAAAACGATCACCTCAGGCGCAAAATCCAACTCACTCAATTGTTGCAGCTGATCTTTAGTATGCCAGCCGCCTCTTGCCAAGAGGAGCTTTTCATAACAGTCTCCCAAGCTGTCCATTAGCAGCTCGGCGAAGCGGTTATTCGTATTCTTTATCCCCTGCCCTTCGGCAAACGAATCTCCGATGAAAACAATGGTTTGCTTAGTCGTATCTCTTTGCGAAATTTCTTCATCGCGAAAGCCCTCCCCATTTCTTTGTTCGTAATAGAAACGCCAGTTCTTGCCAGCGTAAGAAAATCCAACACCATGGGAGACGGGAACAAAAGTGAAGATCAGCTCCACTCCCAGCAGTAAGACAGCTACCGCAAATAGTGCTAGTAAACCACGCTTAAGGCTTTCGCCTAAATCTGGTAAGCGCGTGAATTCGTAAAGTAAGCGCAACAGCGAAAGTGCAGATAGGAGCAATAATCCCGAACGAAGTAACAGGAATAGTGGGTAATTCCAGTGGGCTTGACGTATGGTCAGATAAGCGATGCCCAAAAGCAGCCCAGCGGAAATCAAGAAATACCTGCCTACGACCTTCATGTCGCGCAAGATAAAACAAGACAAAAAAAGAAAGCGCCCGCAAGCGGGCGCTTTTCCAATGCTAAGTTGCTTATTAACGGAAGCAATGAACCGGCACTACCACCAGGCAGTGCTTGTTCGAGTTTAGGGCCGTCAGGAATGGCCCAATCTCTTTTTATGGGAAGTAGAGGAATGCTGCTGTGTCACAACATCGGCCTCCCTCCAAACGACATAACTTATAACTGAATAGTACTGGTTCATAAATGAGTTTTCGATACCATTCCGATGAATACTCCAAAACCGCTCATTATTATTCACTTGTTTTCTCGCATTAATCGGAAACCTGCCTGCAAGGCCGCCTGGCGGGCAGGCAGGTCGAAAGCCTAATTTCTTCACCTTGGAACTAATCCACCTGGTCATGCAAATAAGCATTACCACGGCGCATCTCTGGCTCGTCCTCATCACCGATCGTCCACTTCGACATTTGGTGTTCACCAGAACGAGGTACATTGTCCAACTGAACCCCACGGCGCAGGTAAGCCGGCTCATTCTCGAGCTCGTTTACCGTTTGTGGGTTGTTCAACTTCACATGCTGGTTACGCAGACGCTCCCGGCGACGCTCCTCGATTTCCCGAGCGCGCTCCTGCTCAGCCGCCTGATCCGTTGGATCATTTGTATTTGAGCTAAGATCGTAAGCGTAATTCCGACGCTGGTACTTGGATACTGTTTCCTCCACATCATCAAATTCGAAAGTGGGACTCTGTGGCGTCTCATCACTTTGGTAGCCGATGCGAGAAAGGTTGTTTGGCTGGTTGTTTGGCTCTTCCGGAGCCTGCGTACGCTGTTGAGGCTGGTCATCGTCTAGGTTTACAACCACACGATTAGGCTCCTGCTTCTCAATGCGCTTGCGCTTGTTTTCGAAGCCAGTAGCAATTACCGTTACGCAGATCTTGTCACCAAGTGCTTCGTCGTAGCAATTACCCCAGATCAAGTCTGTACCGTAACCAGCTTCCTCCTGTACGAACTCGGTGATCTCGAAGATCTCGTCCATCGTCACTTCAGCCTTACCACTGGTGATATTCAGCAGGATGTGCTTAGCACCCCGGATATCGTTATCCTCCAAAAGTGGAGAGTGCAGTGCCTGGTCAACGGCCGTACGAGCACGGTCATCACCTTCTGCTACTGCCGTACCCATAATGGCTACGCCACTTTCACGCATAACGGTGTTAACGTCCTCAAAGTCCACATTTACATAACCAGGAACGGTGATAATTTCGGCAATACCCTTGGCCGCGGTGGTCAAGATATTATCCGCCTTACCAAAGGCATCAGAAATGCTCAGGTTACCGTGAATCTGACGCAGTTTATCGTTAGAGATAACAATCAAAGTATCCACGTGAGACTTGAGTTCTTCCAAGCCTTCAAAGCCCTGTGAAGTACGGCGACGACCCTCAAAAGTGAAAGGTAATGTCACAATACCCACGGTCAAGATATCCATCTCGCGAGCGGTGCGAGCGATGATTGGTGCCGCACCCGTACCCGTACCACCACCCATACCGGCAGTGACGAAGAGCATCTTACAGTCTGCTCCCAAGTACTTCTTTACGTCTTCGATAGACTCTTCACAAGCCAGTTTACCTACGTTCGGCTTAGAGCCTGCACCGCGCCCTTCCGTGAGGTTAGGTCCCAGTTGAATCTTCGTAGGAATGGGGCTTTGCTCCATGGCCTGATTGTCGGTATTGCAGATGGCGAAATCTACACCAACAATACCTTGCTTATACATGTGGTTGACGGCATTACTACCACCGCCACCAACTCCAATTACTTTTATGATTGGGCTATCGCCCTTAGGCAGATCGAAAATCATGATCGCTGTTTTTTCTACCGTAGCCGAAAACGTTTATTCGTTCTTTTGGTATCAAGTAAGTTTTCGGTACTTGTGTTAAATACTAAGATTACGTGTCTTGAGCGCTTGCTCAATGGGTTTAGAACTCGGTATCCGGCTCTGCTTCAAACCACTCCTTGGTTTTCTTGAAGATGGTTTCCAGCCATTTGCCACCCTGATCATCGGCAGCTAGTGCCTCTACTGGTTCTTCTTCCACTGACTCAGGCTCCGGTGCTGCAGTAGCCGCCAGAATTCTGTTCTGCTCTAGATCATCAAATCCTTTCAGCAGAAGGCCAATCGAAGTAGCGTAGATGGGGCTACTCAAGTTCTTGTGGTATCCGTGCCCGAGGTGCTCAACCGGTGTACCAACGCGGCAGCTTTGCCCAGTGTGCAACTCTACCAATTTGTCGATGTGCCGTAGCAATGAGCCACCGCCCGTTACCACAATACCGCCAATCAATTTGCGGTCGTAGCCAGAACGACGAATTTCCCATACCACATAATCAAAGATTTCTTCTACCCGGGCCTGAATAATCCGCGCCAGGTTCTTCTCTGATATTTCTTTCGGATCGCGGCCGCGCAAGCCAGGGATAGCGATAATGCGATTATCGTACACCTCTTGTGCGAGTGCAGCTCCGTATTTTACTTTCAATTTCTCGGCGTGGTGCGCCATTACATTGCAGCCGTCCTTAATATCGCCAGTTACGACGTTACCACCGAATGGAATAACTGCAGTATGGCGGATAATGCCATCTTTGAAAATGGTAATATCCGTGGTACCGCCACCAATGTCAACCAAGGCTACACCAGCCTCCTTTTCCTCATCACTCAGTACTGCAGCAGCACTGGCGATGGGTTCGAGGGTAAGGTTGTTGACCCGCATTCCGGCACGCTCTACGCAACGATGAATGTTGTTAGAGGCCGTGATCTGTCCGGTAATGATGTGGAAGTTAGCTTCCAAACGAATACCTGACATACCGATGGGATCAGTAATACCTTGCTCGTTGTCAACGGTGTACTCTTGAGGGATCACGTGCAAAATCTTGTCGCCTGGAGGCAGTACCAATTTGTACATGTCGCCAATCAGGCGCTCAATGTCCCGACGGCTGATTTCGGTGTGATCATTGTCGCGGGTGAGCATTCCGCGGTGTTGTAAGCTCTTGATGTGCTGGCCGGCAATACCGACGTGCACTTCCTTGCACTTCAAGCCACTCTGGCGCTCGGCCAGACGAATAGCTTCTGTGATGGCGTTGACCGTCTTTTCGATGTTCGAAACGACTCCACGCAATACACCTTCGCTATCGACTTTGCCAAAGCCCAAGATTTCCAGCTTGCCATGCTCATTACGCCGCCCTACGACCGCGCATACCTTAGTGGTACCGATGTCGACCGCTACGATGGCGTCGTTAGGTGGGTTTACATGTTTTGCTTCCATTGCATTCCGTTTTTAAATAAAAAATAGTCGAGCTTCCTGATGCTCGTGTTAAAGGGTTGCATCCGTTTGGTAATCAAGACGGATGCAATCCGTCTTTACAGCTGTTATCGTTTTTTGCAGACGACCTGCCCGCTGTACCGCAAGTCGAAAGACCGGTACGCCTTCCACCCTTTGTAGGGTAGTCCTTCTCGGTAGAAGGTTTTCAAGCGTTCCAGCTTATCGGCGGTATTGTGAAATCGTCCCAGCAGAATGGTCTGCTTGCCCACTTTTGGGCTGAGGATCATCTCACCGCGTTTATTCAAGTATATCTGTTCAATAAGGGCATCCAAAAAGGGATCAGCCCGCAATAGTTCGTTTAGTTGGTAGACCTGGTTCAAGAGGTGATCCTCCTTTACCATAAAGTCTTGCTCATAAGGTGGCAAAAAGCCGGTGGCTACCCTCAATCGTGCCGCATAGTGCTTACTGGGTGGCAGCTGCTCTCCATCCTCATCCAGGTAGTAGTTCAAGCCATTGTTATCCAAGACACGCAGCAGTGGTTCCCTTTGAACCAGCTGAATATTAATTACGTTCTGCGCATCAACAAAAGCCTCGGCACTGTGCACAAACGGGTGGTCTTCCAGTACTCTTTCCAGGCGTTCTACATCAATTTCTCCTACCGGAAAGGTGGTAATATCATGTGCAAAGCGATCTTCCAAAATCAGTGGAACGTCATCCTGATTGATCAGGAAGTTGCCATCCGCCAGCGGTTGAATATCAATTTGCAAATCATGGACTTCCGCATTCTCTTTACGCTGCATCGCCCCTAAGATCAAGGATGCACCAGCCAGGAGTAGCACTGCCCAGAGTGCTATCCGAAGGGTGGTTACGATACTGCGTTTGGCGTTACTCATGTTCTCCGTTCTACTGTTGCTCAATGCTCAGCAGTTGTTCTTTAATAGGGTTTACCAGGGTGTCAATGTCACCTGCCCCGAGGGTCAGGAGTACTTCTATGTCTCGCTCAGCGAGCACCGCCAGTACTTCTGATTTACTCAGCAGTTGGCAGTTATTATTTTTCATAAGACGTTGGATCATCGCCGAGTCTACACCGGGAATTGGCTCTTCTCTGGCGGGATAAATATCCAGCAATAAGACCTCGTCTAATCCATCCAAAGCAGCGGCAAAACCGTCCACAAAATCACGCGTGCGCGTAAAGAGATGGGGTTGAAAAATGCCGGTCACTTTCTTGCCGGGGAACAGCTCACGCGCTGCACCAATAGCGGCTTTCAATTCCGTGGGATGATGCGCATAATCATCAATGAAGATCAAGTCCGACTCCCGAATTTGAAACTCAAAACGGCGACCAATTCCACGAAAATCCAGTAGCCCCTGACGGATGTCCTCCGCCTTAGCCCCCAGCTGCAAAGCAACGGTAATTGCTGCTAGTGCGTTCTCGATATTGTGCCGCCCAGGGTGCGGGTGTTGCAATCCTTTGATAGCCTCCGCTTGGCCCTGATAATCAAAAGTGAAGTAGCCATTTTCAACTCGAATATTCTGAGCTTTAACCTGCCCCGTTTCGATACCGAAACTGACCACTTCTCTATCCAATCCTTCATAGTGTGTTTCCAGTCCTGCCTTAACCAGTAGCCGCCCACCGGGCTTCAACTGTTGGGCAAAAGCTAGGAAGCCCGTTTTCAAAAGTGTCTCTTCGTCACCGTAGATATCCAGGTGATCCGCATCCATTGACATGATGGTGGCCACGTCAGGGTGGAGCGTCAAGAAGGAACGGTCAAATTCATCTGCCTCTACCACAACCCAATCGGTCGTTCCTTCCACAAAATTGGAGGCGAAGTTGCGCGCTACTCCTCCTAAAAATGCGTTGCAGCTAATGCCACAGGCATGCAAAAGGTGGGTCGTGAGTGTAGAGGTTGTTGTTTTGCCGTGGGTTCCAGCTACCGCAACCGTTCGCATTCCCTCACTGATCACCCCAAGCACCTGGCTGCGCTTGTACACCGGATAGTCATTGGCTCTAAACCAGGTCAATTCCGTATGTGTAGCCGGCACCGCCGGGGTGTATACCACCAGATCAACATCCTGTGGAAGTGTCGTTACCGACTCTTCATAGCGCACCTCAATGCCCTCTCCCACCAGCGTCTTCGTCAGCTCGGTCTCCGTGCGATCATAACCCGCCACCCGGACTCCGCGTCCGTTGAAGTAGCGTGCCAAGGCACTCATACCGATACCGCCGATACCGATGAAGTAGATGCTATGGATGTTGTTTAGTTTCATTCGTTTTATTGTTGCGAGTCGTGAGAATCGCAATTAGCGTTAGTCGTGCGTTTTGCTAGGTTCGTTCCGAGTCTCCCGACTCGGAACAGCCAGCCTCAATACTTCCTCCGCAATTTTCTTCGCCGCCCCTTCGTACGCCATGCCTTTAGCATTCTTAGCCAGCGCCTCACGTCCAGTTTTATCTTGCAGGATATTCAGGGCCGTACTCATCAATTCTGCTTTTGCATTAGCATCCTTGACGATGACCGCGGCCTGCTGATTAGCCAATGCCATGGCGTTCTTCGTCTGATGATCTTCCGCCACATTTGGAGAAGGCACCAATACCACAGCTTTACCCAGCAAGCAGATCTCCGCAATCGTCAATGCACCTGCTCTGCTAATCACCAAATCGGCTGCCGCATACGCCAAATCCATTCGATCCAGGAAGGGCATGATTTTCACCTGCTCCAATTGCGCCGTAGCGCTATCCTTAAACTGCTCGATGTAGAGCTTACCACATTGCCATAGCACCTGCACGTCAGGCTGGGCTTTCAGAATATCCGTTGCCGCTGCTAAAGCTTGGTTCAAAGTGCGTGCGCCGAGTGATCCTCCCGTTACCATAATTAGTGGTCGTTTGGGATCAAAACCATAGTGTGCACAAGCGGCTGCCCGATCACCTTGCGTAGTCAGTAAGTCCTCTCTTACCGGATTTCCTACTTCCATCAACTTGGCTGCTGGGAAGTACTTTTCCATTCCTGGATAAGCCACACAAATCCGGTCTACCGCACCGGCCAACCATTTATTGGTCAAGCCGGCATAGGCGTTTTGTTCCTGAATCAGCGTCGGAATATTGCGGGCTGCTGCTCGGCGCAGTAAGGGGCCACTAGCGTAACCACCAGTGCCAACTACTACATCCGGGCGTTCGCGACGCAAAATCTGATCTGCTTTCCAAAGGCTACTCAAGAGCTTGAAGGGAAACATCAGATTATCCAGACTCAGCTTGCGCTGTAGACCACTAATCCAAAGCCCTTCGATGGGGTAACCCGCTTTCGGGACCCGCTCCATCTCCATCCGTCCTTGCGCACCTACGAAACTAATCTTCGCATCGGGCCGCAAGACCTTAACCTGATCGGCGATAGCTACTGCGGGAAAAATATGCCCGCCGGTACCACCACCGCTGAAGATGATATTTAGTTGCTGTTCACTCATTCCGCTACGGATTCAATGAATTTGCTCACACTCAGAATAATTCCGAAGGAGACACAAGTGAACAATAATGACGTTCCCCCCATACTTATCAGCGGGAGGGTTAGCCCCGTGACCGGCAGTACATTCACATTAATCCCAATGTGGAAGAATGCCTGTATCACCATCACCAGGCACAAACCTAATGCTACCATTGCCCCAAAGGCCTTAGGACTTTTGGTCACCAGCCGGGTGACTCGGAAAAACAGTAACAGATAAAGCCCGATTATCACCGCTCCGCCCAACACACCGTACTCCTCGCAGATGATTGCGTAGATAAAATCGGCATGGGCGTACGGCAGATAGTTCCGCTGCGTACTATTACCTGGTCCAGCTCCAATCCAGCCACCATTGGCCAGGGCAATCTTGGCCTGGTCAATTTGGTAGGTGTCATCGCTGCCGCGTTCTGGGGAGTAGAACTCTTGCAAACGATTCTCCCAGGTGGTGACTCGGATCAAATTGGGGTACTCTTTACCTAGTAATAGCAGAAAAGCGAACATAATGAAGCCCGACACCAGCAACAGGCCGATGTACTGGATCGCTACCCGCCCAACAAACATCACTAACAAACAAGACAGAAATAGGATAATCGAGGTAGATAAATCCGCCGGTGCGATTAAACCACATACCAATACCACCGGTACGATGATGGGTACAAACGCACTTTTAAAATCCTGGATATAATCCTGTTTGCTACTGATAGCACGAGCTACGTAGATGATCAAGGCCAATTTGGCCAGATCAGAGGTCTGGAAACTCATTCCAATTACAGGAACCATTATCCACCGACGTGCTTCGTTAATCTCTGCTCCAAAAAACAGCGTGTAGATTAAGAGAATTAGTGTAACGGGCAGCAAAACAGGCGACCAATTCATGTAGCGCTTATAATGCAACAAGTGCGCAAAATAAGTCACAACAAGGCCCGCCAACAAGATGATACCATGCTTAAACAAGTAGGCCTCCGTATTGCCACCTTGCACCCGATACGCCAAACTTCCCGTTGAGCTATATACCGCCAGGATCGAAAACAGCCCTAGCAATACCAGGATAGCCCAGACCACTCGGTCTCCGCGAAGTTCAGCTGCTATTCTGGTTGATAAACTCATTTTCTTTTCGTTATAGGGACGCATGCGATGCGTCCTTACGGCTTGGTTAATGGGGGCGCATTGCAATGCGTCCTTACTGCTAAAAAAGTTGTTGGACCGCAGTCCGAAACTGGTTACCGCGGTCGATATAATTTTTGAACAGGTCGAAGCTGGCGCAAGCGGGGGATAGTAAAACTACCTGCCCGGGCTGGGCTGCTTCTTTGGCCAGTTCCACTGCCTCTTGGGCAGACTTGGCCTCCTGTATATTTTCAATTCGGTCACCAAATGCTGCTTTCAGCTTGGTGTTGTCAACGCCCATACAGATCAGTACTTTCACTTTCTGCTGTACTAAGTCGTACAGTGGGCTGTAATCATTGCCTTTATCGGTGCCACCTGCTATCCAGATGATGTCTTTGTCCATCGCATCAAGTGCGTAGGAGACGGCATCTACATTGGTGGCCTTGCTGTCGTTGATATATTGCACATCGTCAACAGTTCCAACGGGTTCTAGACGGTGCGGAACGGGCTCAAAACTCTCCAAGCCACTTTTCACCTCTTCCGCGCTCAAGCCAATCGCCTGGGTCATTCCAGCAGCAAAAAGCGCATTGAGGGCATTGTGTTTACCACGGAGTTGGGTATTGCTCAGATCAATCTGCAAACCACCAACTGTGATATTCTTCCCGTCTATATCCTCGCGGTTGATGGCGAACTTTTTCGCGCGAACCGCATTGCGTTTCATTCCCTTAGCTATGTTAGGGTCTCCCGCCAGGTAGAAAAATTGATCTTCTTCCAACTGATTCCGGGTGATCCGTAACTTGGAATCTATGTAGCCATCCATTTCATAATTGTAGCGGTCCAGGTGGTCCGGTGTAATGTTCAAAATCGCTGAGTAACGCGAGCGAAAATGAACGATACTGTCCAGTTGAAAACTGCTAATTTCAATTACGAAGTAGTCTGGTTCTTCTTCCTGGGCCAAATGGCGGGCGAAACCGAAACCGACATTCCCTACCAAAGCCACATCTTTACCTGCTGCTTCCAGCAAGTGATGTACCAGATAAGCGGTGGTTGTTTTGCCGTTGCTGCCCGTAATTCCAATCAGGGTCGCATCGGTAAAGCGAGCTGCGTATTCGATCTCCCCAATCACTGGAATGTCCTGATCACGTAACTGCTGAATCAGCGGTACCGTATCCGGAATACCAGGACTCTTGATCACCTCATCCGCCGCAAATATCTTTTCCCAGGTGTGTTTTCCACTTTCAAAGTCAATGCCGGCGAGTTCGAGTTCTACTCTTTGGTTTTCACCAATCTGCCCGCGGTCTGAGAGGAACACTTTTGCTCCTTGTTTTTGGGCCAGTAAAGCAGCTCCAACACCACTTTCGCCTCCGCCCAATATGACTATCCTATGTTGCTGTTCTTCCATACCTAATGTTCGCGCTAGCGAATCTTCAAAGTCAGAATCGTTGCTACTGCCAGCAAAATCCCAATGATCCAAAAGCGGGTCACGATCTTTGTCTCTGGCATTCCTTTCTTTTGGTAGTGATGGTGCAAGGGTGACATCAAGAAGATGCGCTTTCCTTCACCGTACCTACGCTTGGTATATTTGAAATAACTCACCTGCAAAACCACCGATAGGGTTTCGGCTACAAACACCCCGCAGAGGATCGGAATTAATAATTCTTTGCGGAGTAGAATAGCCATAGCGGCAATTACACCTCCCAGTGTCAGGCTCCCGGTGTCTCCCATGAAGACTTGCGCCGGAAATGAGTTATACCACATGAAACCCAAGCAAGCTCCCAAGAAGCAGGCCGCGTAGATCACAAGCTCTCCACTCCCTGGTAAATGCATGATATTCAGATAGTTTGCGGCAATAGCGTTACCGGAAACGTAGGCAAAAACGGCTAGTGTGATGCCAATAATACCAGATACTCCGGTGGCTAGTCCATCTAAGCCATCGGTAAGGTTTGCTGCGTTTGAAACTGCAGTGACAATGAAAATCACCAACGGTACAAACACGATCCAAGCCAAGTGCGGCGCCAGTGGCAAAATGTTACCGTAGTCCAGGCGATTTCCTTTGAGGAAAGGAACATTAGTAAGGTTGGTCTTATAGTCACCTTTTAACCCTACTTGTACTTCCTCCTCCATAATTGGGATGGGTTCGCCAATCATATCCGCTTCAGTCAGACCAATCTCAGTAGCTTCGCTAACATCCATCCGCACCACGATCTGCTCGTTATTCATCATCGTCAAAGCGATAAAGAGACCGAGCCCAACTTGCCCCATAATCTTAAAGCGACCGTGAAGTCCTTTTTTGTTCTTCTGAAAAACCTTGATGTAATCGTCAATAAATCCGATAATGGTCATCCAGCTGGTAGCAACGAGCATTAGAACTACGTAGATATTATCAAGCCTAGCCATGAGCCAACAAGGCACCAAAATGGCCATCACTATGATGATCCCACCCATAGTTGGGGTTCCTTGCTTTTGCTTCTGTCCTTCTAATCCTAGATCACGCACTTCCTCGCCAACCTGTAGGGAACGCAAGAGGTTAATGATCTTACCACCAAATAGCATCGAGATAATGAGTGACAGAATAATTGCCACTCCCGCACGGAAAGTGATGTATTGGAACAAACGGGTCCAAGAACCGAGTCCGATAGTTTGATCCAACCAATCAATTAAATAGATTAACATGCGTTTCTCGTTTTGCTGTCCGGTGCGCCGGGCTAGTTAGCCAGTGCTGCACTCAGGATTTCGTAATCGTTAAATGGGTGTTTCACGCCTTTAATCTCCTGATACTGTTCGTGTCCTTTACCGGCAACTAGTACGATATCGCCAGTGTTGGCTAAGCGGCAGGCGGTCAGAATAGCAGATCGGCGATCCGTAATTCTTAGTGCCCGGGCTTGGCAGTTTTCATCGAGTCCCTGCTCCATGTCATCCAGAATTGCTTCTGGGTCTTCAGAGCGTGGATTATCACTGGTCATAATAAGTTCATCGCTGTAGTCACAAGCTACTTTAGCCATGAGAGGCCGCTTCGCCTTATCGCGATCGCCTCCACACCCCAGGACTGTAATAAGCCGCTGAGAAGCAGAAAGCATCTCCCGTAAGGTTTCACAGACCTTTTCTACGGAGTCTGGCGTGTGGGCGTAATCAACGACGCCGGTCACACCACTTTTACTGCCGCGCACGTAGCTGACGCGACCTGCTGGTCCTTCCAGTCCACTGATGATCCGAAGTACCTCATCACGCTCTGCTTCCAGTAGCATGGCAGTGCCGTATACTGCTAGTAGATTGTAAGCGTTAAAGTGCCCGATCATGCGTGTGAACACCTCTTGGCCATCCAGCTCTAGCTGCAGTCCTACCGGGGTATTATCCACCACCCGCACCCGAAAATTGGCCATAGACCGTAGGCTGTAGGTGTGGGATTTTGCCCGCGTATTCTGCACCATGACACTTCCTCGCTTATCATCTTTATTGACTAGCGCAAAAGCACCTTTAGGCAATGTGTCAAAGAACTTCTTTTTCGCTTCGATATACGCCTTGAAGCTACCGTGGTAGTCGAGGTGATCGTGCGACATATTGGTAAAAACGCCCCCCGCAAAATGCAGCCCCGCAATGCGGTTTTGATCTGCGGCGTGCGAGCTTACTTCCATAAAAACCTGCGTGCAACCGGCTTCCAACATCTCCTGGAGTAATCGGTTAATCTGCACGGCGTCCGGCGTGGTATGAGAAGCATCAATTACTTCTGTGCCAATCCGGTTTTCCACTGTTGACAGTAAGCCTACTTTGTACCCCAACTCCATGTACAACTGGTACAGAAGCGTAGCACAAGTCGTCTTCCCATTCGTGCCGGTAATACCTACTAACTGAAGCTGCCGACTGGGGTGGTCATAAAAGGCCGCTGCCATCTGGCCCAATGCCTGGGAGCTGCTGGCTACTTCCAGCCAACAACCCACCTTTTGCTCCACCTCCGTTTGTGGTCCGCGTTCGGCCACAATGAGCGTTGCTCCGGCGGCGATGGCTTTGTCCAGGTATTGGTGTCCATCTGTTTGGGTTCCCCGAATGGCAAAAAATGCACTACCCGTGCTCACCATTCGAGAGTCAAAATCCAGCTGACTGATTTCTGCACCTGTATTCCCCCACTTTTGGCGGATGGTGAGCTCGGTTGTCAGTTGGTTTATTTTCATTTTTATTTGCTGCTGTTGCGGGCTTCTGCCCTATTATTTCAGACGCTAACCCAGCGTCAGTTTTATCGTTTGTCCGCGAATGTTGGTACCCGGACGAATGGACTGGCGAACAACTCGTCCTACACCTTCGGTAATTACTTTCAAACCACGGTTTTCCAAAATGAAGACTGCATCTCGCAATCCCATGCCAACAACGGTTGGCACTTTGGTTTCACTCAGGGTCCGGTTCTCCAAAAAGAGGCTATCGGTACTGGAGGTCATGACCACCATTTCGGTTTCCGGATCACCGTAGTAAGGCATCTGCAGGTAGTCAAGTACCAGACGGATATCTTCTTCTTTACCGATTTCGAAATCAGGTAAATTATTCTCGTACAGTACTGGCCGTGGACCCTGGTTTAGTGGATCATGCAGTTCTACCATACTGTTAAAGCACTTGTCTGCAATCTCACGAAAAATTGGTCCTGCTACATCACCGCCATAGAATCCGCCCTCACGCGGCTTGTAAATGACGACGATGCATGAGTATTTGGGATTATCCGCAGGGAAATAACCTGCAAAACTGGCCTGGTAACCGCCAACTCTAGTTCCGCGACGACCACGCGTATAGTTTACCTGTGCCGTTCCCGTCTTACCAGCAAAGCGATACTGATTAGTCTTCAGCTTGTAAGCGGTTCCACGCTCCACAACTCCTTCCAGCAGAATGCGTGCCTTTTCAACGGTAGACTTACTCGCAATCTGTTCCTTCACCACCGTTGGCTTGAAGACTTCTCGTGGCTCACCATTCCGTTCTACCGCTGAGACCAGGTAGGGGCGCATCATCCGTCCTTTATTGGCCACCGCATTGAAGAAGGTCAGCATCTGTAGTGGCGTCAATCGTACTTCATAGCCAGTAGCCATCCAAGGCAGAGACACTAAACTCCACTGGTCTGCTTCGCTATAAGCCTCTTTTACATAAGGATTAGCTTCACCCTCGATTTCAATATTGGTCGGCAAGTCGAGATTAAAATCCCGTAGTCGCTGAATAAACTGGTAAGCGCCCTTATTCGGATTGCCATTATCTGGCAAGTTGTAATAGCGATCTACCAACTTGGCGATACCTACGTTCGACGAAATCTCAAATGCCGTTTGCACCGTTGTGCTATCCATTTTCGTACTGCGGACCGATGAATCTTCCATTTCCTGATCATAGAAAATGGTCTTTCCTCGCTCCACATCTACTGAATCATCCAGCTTCACATGGCCATCCTCCAAAAGCGCCATGACGGACGCTAACTTGAAAGTGGAACCAGGTTCCGTAGCCATGGCAATGGCGTAGTTATACATTTCATAGTACCCTTCGCCAGCTTCGTCCCGCCCTAGATTAGCCATGGCGCGAATCGCTCCTGTTTCTACATCCATCACGATGGCGGTTCCCCAATCTGGCTGGTGGCGACGCATACCTCGTAGCAAAGCTTCTTCCGCAATGTCTTGCAGGTTGACATCCAGCGTACTTACGATATCATCTCCACTGCGAGGTTCTACCTCTGTCAGATTATCAAGCGGCAACCACAAATCACTGCGTGGGTCCACTTTAATCATCATCTGAGTACCGGGTTCCCCGCCAAGAATAGTATCGAAACGCCCTTCAATTCCCACCGGCTGCAAGCCATCACGTACGTAACCGATGGTCCGGCGTGCGAGCAGTCCAAAGGGGCGCTTACGTTCACTCAACTTCTTGGCAATCAGTCCTCCGCGGAATTGACCTAGATTGAAAAGTGGGAAAGCTTCAATCTTCGCCTTCTCGGCAAAGGAGACAGATTTCTTCAGCAACACATGTCGATTCCGACGCCGATTCTGGGTGGTATCACGAAGCTGTAACAGGTATTCGCGAAAGCCACCTACGGTATAGGAGTCATCCACATAAGTGGCCAGGCAGTGCGCCAGGGTATCCAGATTGCGGTAATAGTCGGCCTCCGTTGAGGCAAACGGATCAAAGTATAAATCGAAGTAAGGCACCGAAGTGGCTAGAAGACTACCGTCCTGGGCATAAATATTACCGCGTTCGGCAGCTACTGCTCTGGGCTTTACGTAATTCTGTTCTCCGCGAGCCTTCCAGGTTTTGCCCTGCACAATGGCGATGTCAATAGTACGGTACACCAGGATACCAGCCGCCGGCAACAAGAGGCCGAACAGCAGGAAATACACCCGATACAGTACTTCATTTTTAACATCCATGAGTAAGACTTCTTCCTGTTATTCTTCTTCGCGAGTAACAATTTTAATCGGCTTACCCCGGTGTAGTCTTAAACCGTCGTCTCTAACGCGGTCCACTACTTCCGAACGTAAACTGTTGTACATATTTTCCGATTGCAGGGACATAAATGACCACCGCAATTCGCGAATATCTCTTTGCAGCCCCTGGATTTTGCGCACGTTGCGCTCTGCCAAGTGGGCGTTACCGATGTACAATACTGCGAGAAAACCGAGAAATAGGAAGTACCCTAGGTTCTTGAGAATGAACCCGGAAATTTGAAAGGATTGAACCTGACTCCAGAAGTCATCTTTTCTGGCCATTGCTTCCTGCTTTAAAGCCTGATTTTTCACTAAAGCCCTTCCTCCCACGGAGAAATGGCTGTTGTTCATTTTCAGACTTGTTGTTTCTCTCCCCATCAGGGAAGAGAAGGTTTCAATTTTCGGTTGGAGGTTGACTATCTAGCCGTTCTCCTACCCGCAACTTAGCACTTCGAGCCCGTGGATTTTCAGCAACTTCTGCTGCTGTGGCCTCCACTGGCTTCTTAGTTATAATTCGATATGGTCGATAAATTCGACCGTAAAAATCCTTAATCTGTTCGCCGGACACTTGACCGGACTTGAGCACATTTTTCACCATGCGATCTTCCAGGGAATGGTAGCTCATAGCTACAAAGCGCCCCCCTGGAGGTAAGACTTCTGCCACTTGGGTCAGCATGTCTTCGAGGGCTCCCATTTCATCGTTTACCGCGATGCGTAGGGCTTGAAACACCTGCGCCAGGTAACGATTGGGCTTTCCAAAGGACAATGGTTCCGCGATAGCAACCAAGTCTCCTACCCTTTTGATGGGCTGTTCTTCCCGTGCCTCTACAATGCGCCGTGCCAACGTTTTGGCATTTCGCACTTCACCAAAGGTTCCGAATACGTATTGCAGTTCATCCGTTGGCGTATGGGCAAGAATTTCGGCAGCCGTGGGGCCAGCCTGTTGATTCATGCGCATATCCAATTCCGCTTCGAAGCGAAAGGAGAAACCGCGTTCCGGCACATCGAGCTGATGAGAAGAAACTCCTAAATCAGCGAGAATACCATCCACTTTTCGGATACCGAATAAGCGCAAGTAACGCTTGAGGTGCCGAAAGTTGGCGGGTGCGAAAAACAAACGCTCATCCTCTGGCAAATTAGCTTGGGCATCTTCATCTTGATCAAAGGCTACGAGGCGTCCGTTATCGCCAAGCTGTTCCAAGATCAAGCGGCTATGCCCTCCCCCACCAAAAGTGAGGTCGACATAAGTGCCATTGGGCTGAATTTGCAAATACTCCAAGCATTCGCGGGCCATCACCGGTTCGTGATAACTCATTATTCCGCTGCTTTTTCTTTGTTGCCGCCAAGCACTTCGTCAGCCAGGTCAGAGAAGTCGACGGGTTCTTCTTCCATCCACTTATCGTATTCTGCTGGAGACCACATTTCAATTCTTCCGGAATATGCCGTTAAAATCATATCTTTGTCAATACTGGCGTATTCCGCCAACCTTTTAGGCAGCAGGATGCGGTCTGCACTATCGAGGGTCACCTCGGAGGCGCCGCGAAAAAAGTAGCGTGCAAAACCACGATTCTTTTTATTGTAGAGATTCAATTCGTTAATCTCCGACGTAATCTCGTTCCACACCGGTTCGGGGTACAACACCAGGCATTTTTCAAAGCCGCGGTTGATTACGAAGTTGCCACGCTGCCAATCACCAAGTTGGGTCAATAAACCACTAGGCATCCGGAAGCGGCCTTTGCCGTCCAGACGGACTTCATACTCGCCTAGTAGCTGTTTAAAGGACATTTGTTCTCCTTTGACATTTCAAATGTAATGACTTTTGACACATATTACCACTTTCTACCACCTTTTTTAGGTTGTTTTCCGTGAATTAGTTCCAAATTTTACAACATTTTCTTTTTTATAATCAAAATAATGTCATAAAATACGCAAATAAGTATTCTTTACTTAAGAAACCAATCACCGAGAGTGGTAAAAAGTGGAAAGAAAACAATCTAAAGCGTGGACGAACCCCTATTAGTGCGTGGGAAATTGTGGGAACAAAGTGTCAAATTTGGGGTAAAATGATAGAAAAATACCTGGCAAGGCGACTTATTTAACCACTTGAAGCTGTCCGTAAACCTATACTTACCGGTGTACAAGCAGCCAAAATCCGTGAGAAGCGTTTAACTTCAGGACGAGAATTCATCCCAATCACCCCAACACTTAAACCATGAGTAAACTCTACACGCTACTCACTTTCTTGGCACTATTGCTGTGGCCAAGTCACCAAATACATTTACAGGGCACGGTAGCCGTTCCTAAACTGGGCCTCACTCTTTCTGGCGGTGGTGCGAAAGGGTTAGCACATATTGGCGTGCTCAAGGTCTTGGAAGAGAATGGTATTTATCCAGACTATGTGACGGGTACGAGTATGGGAAGTATTGTGGGTGGGCTATACGCGATTGGCTACACCCCGGCAGAGCTAGAAGAGTTGGCTACTACGACCAACTGGAATAACTATTTCAACGATAGCTATTCCCGTAATTATCTCCCCATTGATGAGCGGTCTAAGGCTGATCGCTATCAACTGTCCTTTGCTCTAGAAGATGGCAAACTAGTGATTCCTCGAGGCTTAATTGGTGGCAGGAAGATTTTGACCCTGCTCACCGGTCTAACTGCTTGTGTGCACAATCAGGAGAAATTTGATGAATTCCACTACCCTTTTCGCTGCGTAGCAACGGATCTAGAAACCGGAGAAGCTTACGTATTTGAAGAAGGTCCACTACGGAAAGGTATCCGCGCAAGTATGTCGATCCCATCCGCATTTGATCCGCTGAATTACGATGACCATTTATTGGTGGATGGTTTGCTAGCGCGAAACCTACCAGTGGAAGACGCTAAAGATATGGGAGCGGATATAGTACTCGCAGTAGACGTTGGTGATCCACTCTATCCACGGGAAGAACTAACCAGCGTACTACGGGTGCTCGAGCAAACCAGTAGCTACGTAATGGTCGAATCAACGGAAGAGCAACGCGCTTTGGCGGACCAAATCATTGATCCCGACCTTAGTGATTTCACCACATTAAGCTATGATGCTGCGGAGGCCTTAATTGCCCAGGGTGAAAAGGCAGCCCGCGCTGCCCTAACCGATCTTCTGGTGTATCTGGATAGTGTGGGCTGGAAGTCTCGCCCAGCGCCTAAAAGTTCTAACTGCCGTCGCGATAGCTTCTACCTTAAAGACCTGGAGTTTATAGCGGCTGACACGGCAACCAATCGTACCCTAAGGCAATTGGTACGGTGGAAGACGCCTCGTTATGTCACCATTGCGGATTTGGAAGAATTAGTTGGCGTACTCTACTCCTCTGGTTTCTTCAACTTGGTGGATTACGAACTGCGTTTTGCCCCCAGGGGCGGGTACATACTCGCACTAGATGCCACCCCTACACCTAATGTTTATGTGCGGGGCAGCCTGAACTACGACCTGGACTTTAATGCAGCATTTTTGATCAATGTTAGTGTCCGCAACCAGATTGGCTCCGGCAGTCTTTTTTCCGGCGACTTGCGTATCTCCGAATACCCCGGCTTTTGGTTGGACTACTCCATTAATACGCGTACCAACCCCAGCTTTGGTATCCGCTTGTACGCCAATGGTCAGTTTATTCCAGGGCAAACCTTCATTAATGAAGAGCTAGCGGATGAATTCACCTTCCACCATTATACCACCGGACTTGACTTGCAAACCAGTATTAGTAGACAGTGGCACTTTCGACTCGGTGTGGGAGGAGAGCATTTTTCGGAGAACCCTCGCTTTTTCTCGCTTAGTGAAAATGATTTGGAAGCTCGCCACCAGCGGTGGTTGGGTTATGCACAGTTGATTAGAGATACTTACGATCGAAGCTACTTCCCGGAGGATGGCTCCTTATCCCAGCTCTGGTTTGAATACAATCTAGGCGGGCGGTTGGAGGAAACGAGGCTTGGCGGAGTTAATTTCACCACTGATCAAAACTGGACCATCGGAGGCAAGGTGCACAAAGCCTTCCAATTGGGCCAACACTTGTGGTTCGACGGAAGTGCTGGCGCTGGACATACACAAATCAAGCAGCCCCACTTTTTGCAACAGTTCTATTTAGGACGGGAGATCCCCGCCAACAATCGCTTCTACGAAGTATATGGTCTTCGCCTTAGTGAACTAGCAGCGACCACCTTTGGCTACGCTAGATTTCAATTGCGAGCGGAGTTGGGCGAAAATAATTACCTCGGTTTGGGTTATAATTATGGGGTATACGCTCAGATTGTGAACGAGGAACGACTATTCGAAGACGACTTTCACGGCATTGGCGCTGAGGTGGGCACGCTAACGCCATTGGGGCCCGTTCGCTTTACGGCGGAATACAATGTGGACTTTGAGCGATTCAATTATTCGTTTTTTGTGGGGTATCGGTTTTGACCGATACCGCAGAGGCGCATTGCAATGCGCCTGTACGACGATTGTAAAAAACCAGCATTCATAAAAGACACACAACTCTCTCGCCCCTTTCAACGTTGGATAGCAGTGGCAAAATTCTATCTTTGCCGCCTGAATGAGTCATTTTAATCTTAACGCGAGTTGCAGTAACAGCACCGCACAGTACAAATACCTCATGCGAAATCTTTTCCTCATTGTTGTCTTGGCTCTCGTTGGCCAGTTCAACGTACACGCACAAGACGAAACCAAAATAGAAACCGCACCAAAACAAGAAGAAACCAATATGGAATCTGTAAGTTATAGCTTGGGTATCCTGGTAGCCCAAAACCTAAAGAATCAGGGATTTAAAGACATTAACATCGAAGAGTTTGGCGCTGCCATCGATGACGTGCTCCAAGACCGCGAAACCAAAGTAGACGTTACACAAGCGAACGAAATCGTACAGCAATATATGCAGGCGGCGAAGGCAGCGCAACACAAAGACAACAAAGATGCTGGCGAAGCATTCCTAGCCGAAAATAAACTGCGCGGTGAAGTAGTCACCACGGATTCTGGTCTGCAATACGAAGTGCTTACTGAAGGGGAAGGCAGCAAGCCTAAGGCTACCGACGAAGTGGAAGTGCATTACCATGGTACTTTGATTGACGGTACCGTATTTGACAGTTCTGTACAAAGAGGTGAAACGACCTCCTTCCCACTGAACCGTGTGATTTCGGGGTGGACAGAAGGACTTCAACTGATGTCTGTTGGTTCAAAATACAAGTTTTACATCCCTTATAACCTAGCCTACGGTGACCAGGGAGCTGGTGCGCAGATTAAGCCTTTCTCAGCGCTAGTCTTTGAGGTAGAGCTAATCAGCATCAAGTAATATGCCCAGCGCGCGGATGCGCATCAAGGCATTATTAACAGCGGCAAAAGTGGAGATTACATCCGCTTTTGCCGCTTATTTTTTAGCTTAGCTCCATGCAGCAAGAGATTACCTTTCGGGACCAGGCCACCATTACTATTGACTGGTTTAAGACTGAAGCTCCTTCTGAGCAAGTTATCCTGTGCCTGCCCGCTATGGGCGTCAGAGCATCGTATTACCACAGTTTTGCCCAGACCCTCCAGGCGCAGGGCATAACTACCGTAACAGCGGACTGGAGAGGCCAAGGCACCTCCTCACTGAGAGCATCGCGAAGGGTAGATTTCGGTTATGAGACATTAGTAGAAGATCTGCATGAGTTAATTGGCGAAATCCGTAGCAATTTGCGTCCGACACAAAACCTCTTAATCGTAGGGCACAGCCTTGGCGGGCAGATTGCGAGTTTATGCAGTGCGAAGTACCCTAAAGACCTGGATAGCCTGGTATTACTCACTGCATGTCTAGTGTATTATAAAGGTTGGCCCGGCTGGGAAGGCAAAGTCGTTCGCTTGGCGGGACATTTATTTCACCCCTTAAGCAGAGTGGTAGGCTATTTCCCTGGAAACGTCATTGGTTTTGGCGGGCGGGAGGCGCGTACGGTAATGTATGATTGGTGCTATAACCTACTGTATGGAAGTTATCGACTGGCCAAAAGTGATTTTGATTATGAGGCGGGGCTACAGCGCGCTGAGCTTCCAGTTTTGGCCATATCTCTACACGGGGATCGTTATGCACCACAACAGGCCGTGGAAAACCTGCGGCAAAAATTCACGCAAACCGCGGTCAGTGAACACCTCCACATCAAGCTAGGAGAAGCGCACTTAGGCAAGAATCCTCATTTTTCCTGGGTGAAAAACCCTGAAGAAATTCTACCAGAAGTCATAAAATGGTGTAAACAGAACAGAAAAAGTCACTAACAGACAAGTAGACAGGCCAAAAGGGTTTCATATTTATCAGATATGTGATATTTTTGGAGTTTAGTAGTCACCAATTGTTATCCCTAAAGTTCAGTTCTTGCGTCCAATTGCCCAATTCTATGATTGGTTAACCAGTATCGGTATTACCGATGAGCTCTCCTTTTCCGAAAAGCTTCGGGTAGAGCTGAATAACCTATTCTTGGGGATTGCGCTTCCTTGCCTGTTCTTACACCTCCTGTATCTCATATTTGTCGAGTCGCAGCTGAGTTCTTACATCATCACTGTTACTTGGATTTTCATTCTGTTGGTTCCGCTTTACCTTAATCATCGCCACAAGTACTTTGTGGCTAGGGTGTATACTATTGCAATCCCAGTACTTGCTATCGCAGCAGTACATTTACTACATGGTTTTAATATCCGCCTAGAGCCGGTGTACCTAATGATGATCCTCATGTGCTCTTTCTTCTTCAAGCGAAAACTGGGTATTATGATGAGTAGCTTTGTGGTGGTAATATACGTTACCATAGCAGTTTTGCTGAGTGCGGTAATTAGCCCACCACTTGCAGACAGGATTATTCCCAGCGTACCGATTATGTACCTCACCTTTTCGGTAGTAGCTTCCATTATATTGATCCGTAAAGTGTTAGTAGAAAATGAGGAATTTAATGAGGTAGTAAGTTCACAAAACGACACCTTAGCCAAGAAAAATAAACGCCTGGAGAAGTTTACCTACATCGCTTCCCACGATTTAAAAACGCCTATTCGTAATATCACCAGCTTTGCGAGGCTAATCGAAAGAGATATTGAAAAGATGGACTACGAGCGCTTACCGGAGCACTTAGACTTCATCCGATCAAGTGCCTTACAAATGGCCACTCTGGTAGAAGATATTCTTCAGATATCAACGATGGATTATGCCGATTCTGAAGTACGAACGAATAATGATCTAGACGAGATCGTCGAGCACGTTAGCCGTTCGCTTCTCAACGAGTTCAAGGAAGAAAATGCACAAATTGTCAACGGTGGTCTTCCCAACTATTTCTGTAGTGCCTCCGAGATGTATCTCGTTTTTCAAAATCTCATCCAAAACGGATTAAAGTACAACCAGCAATCCAACCCAACTGTCGAACTCTGGTCTGAGCAAAGTAATGGGCACTTATTGGTTCACATTAGAGATAATGGCATTGGGATTGACTCAGAGTATCATGATCACATCTTCGAATTTTTCAAACGTTTGCACTCCAGTGCGGATTACGAAGGGACGGGGCTAGGCTTAGGCCTATGCAAACGTATTATCGAGGGCTATCAGGGTGAAATAAAGGTAGACTCTGCGCTCGGACAAGGCAGTACTTTCACTATCACACTGCCTAACAAACACACTTAGTGTAAATTTTACAACATATCTATACGGGAATCGGGCAGACTGATTACCTTTGCCCAAATTTTCGTGTTTATGATTGGTCAACTGAATGATGCTCAATTTAAGCTGCGACGCATTTTTATTGAGTCACAACTTCCGAAAGAACTAGAGCCTCTACGGGAATTGTCAAATAATCTATGGTGGTCCTGGAACCAGGAGGCCATTGATTTATTCCACAGCATCGACTCTGATGCGCTGATAAACTTAAACTACAACCCGGTTGCCTTGCTGGATCAGCTAAGTCTGGAACAAACCCAGAAGCTAGCTCAAGACAAGGATTTCCTGGGGCGCCTAAAAAAGGTATACAAAGATTATCAAGCGTACATTAATACTCCTCTACAGAAAGGACAATCGCAGATTGCCTATTTCAGTATGGAATACGGTTTGCACATTAGTCTGCGCCTGTATTCTGGTGGTTTGGGTGTACTAGCGGGTGACTACCTAAAAGAAGCCAGCGACGATAACTCCAATCTCATTGCAGTGGGCTTGCTGTACCGCTACGGTTATTTTAAGCAGGCACTTTCGCTCAATGGCGATCAGATTCACAACTTCCCTCCTCAGGAATTCACCAAGTTGCCGGTAAGTCCGGTTCGGAACGCCAACGGAGATTGGATCAGAATCCACGTTCACATGCTGGGGCGTGAAATCCAAGCTAAATTGTGGTTGTTGAAGGTAGGCCGCATCTCGCTTTACCTGCTCGATACTGACCTGGAGGAGAACAGTTGGGAAGACCGTGCTTTGACACACCAACTATACGGTGGTGACAACGAGCACCGTCTAAAGCAAGAGATTTTGCTCGGTATTGGGGGTATCCGTGCCTTGAATGCTATGGGACTAACTCCTGACATCTACCACCTCAATGAAGGACACGCTTCATTCTTGAGTCTGGAGCGTCTGAAAAACTTGGTTCAACAAGACGGCTTGAGCTACCCACAGGCAGTGGAAGTAGTTCGTTCTTCTTCCTTGTTTACTACGCACACTCCAGTACCTGCTGGTCACGATCACTTTCCAGAGCATCTGATCAAGAATTACCTCTATGCTTACTGCAATGATCTGGGTATTTCTTGGCACGACTTTATGGCCCTGGGTCGCGTAAATGCTGATAATGCCGGTGAGGACTTCAACATGAGTCACCTGGCTATTCGCTTATCGCAGGAGGTCAATGGTGTGAGTAAATTGCACGGCACCGTATCTCAGAAGATGTTCACCAAGCTATTCCCTGGCTACACCTCTGACGAGCTACATATTGGATACGTGACCAACAGTGTCCACTACCCTACCTGGATTGCTCACGATTGGAACGAGTTGTACCAAAAGGAGTTTGGTGCTAAGTTTCTACGTGATCAATACAATCATGATCACTGGCGCAAGATCCAGAAAGTTTCCGATGGTGATGTGATGGAAATCCGTCGTCGCCTAAAGAAGCGTTTACTGGACTATGTAAAAGAGAAAATCCAGGCTGACTTAACTCGTCGTGGCCAATCTCCACGTGCTATTTTCCAAGTCATTAATAATGTACGGGAAGATGCATTAGTACTAGGTTTTGCGCGCCGCTTCGCTACCTACAAGCGGGCGCATCTGATGTTCACCAATGTGGAGCGCTTGCGCGAATTGGTAAACAGCCAGGATCGTCCGGTGATCTTCTTGTTCGCCGGTAAGGCACACCCCGCTGATGGTGGTGGTCAAGATCTGATCCGCCACATCATTGACATTAGCAAGCGTGATGAGTTTGTGGGTAAGGTAATCTTCCTGGAGGATTACAATATGGAAATGGCCAAGCTGCTAGTACAGGGTGTTGACATCTGGTTGAATACACCTACTCGTCCGTTGGAGGCCTCCGGCACTAGTGGTATGAAGGCAGCCCTCAACGGTGTAGTCAACTTCAGCGTACTAGATGGTTGGTGGGCAGAAGGCTACCGTCCAGATGCGGGCTGGGCCCTCTCACTTGACCGTACTTACGAAGACCAAAACTTGCAGAATGAGTTAGATGCTGAAAACATCTACAACATTCTAGAAACCGAGATCATCCCTACTTACTTCGACTTTGATGAGTCTGGTGTAAGTCCTAAGTGGGTGAGCTACGTGAAGAATATCATTGCTGAAGTAGCGCCTTACTTCACCATGCAGCGCATGTTGCATCACTACTACGAGCGCTTCTACAGTAAGCTTTTCGGAACGGCTGCTAATCTGCGTGAGAACAACTACCAAGCTGCCAAGGAATTGGCCGCCTGGAAAGAGCACGTACGCCAGCACTGGAGCAATGTACACGAAGTACAAGTAGATACCTTTGATTCTTCTAACCATCCACTACCGATTGGGGAGAAGTTAGATACTTCTATCACCGTAGCATTGGGTAGCTTAGCAGCTGAACACGTAGGTGTGGAGATGGTATTCTTCAAGCGTATCAATGAAAATGAGTTGGAGTTGGTTCGCGTAGCTCAACTTAGCCTACAAGACAAAGGGCACGGAAAGGCACGCTATGCTTTGTCGGTAGACCCTGAACTAGCGGGCGTATACGAATTTGGCTTCCGCATCTATCCGCACCACCCACTATTGGCTAACCGCCAGGGTTTAAATTTGGTGCGTTGGGTGTAAAGGAGCATTACTATAAGCAGACTTTCGTCTAAATAAGAAGGGATGATCTAGGCAATAGCCGTACAGATCATCCCTTTTGTTTTTAGGTGTCCCAGTAATTATACTACTGAATTACGAGTGGCACTTTGGCTGCCCCGATAGCCAATACATAGTATCCTGCCGCAAGGCCAGCAGTCGGGAATCGATTATCTCCGAAGTTCAATTTTTGTGTTTGCAGTAACTGCCCACTTGTATTGTAAAGCTTAGCTATACTGTTTTGCGCTGTAATGCGGATCGTCCAGTCTTGACCCGCCGCTACGGGATTGGGGAAAACCTGTGGCAGATACCCTTCTTCGTTAAGCGTCTCCGTACTATTAATTACATCCAAGTGGAGAATAAGACGGGTATCTGTTTGTTCTAAACGCCAGGCGCTCCCTTCTGGTGGTTCCGGTAGGTTAATAATTGGTTCTCCCGTGAATCCGCCGGCGGAACCACTCCCTTTCAATAATTCAAAACTGCCGCTATTGACCGAAAATGCTTCGGCAAGGTTAATATTCAAAGTACCCGAAAACTGAAAGGCACGGCTACTTCTGACGTTATCGTTAGCCTCGGGCGCTTCAGCTGTATTGGCTAAGTCAAGGTTGATAGTTACGGTTTCTGGTAATATCAGTTCCCCCGCGAAGGTTTGCCTGGATACGGTGGAACTAGTTCCGGGGCTAAGTACGGTGCTTGGCATAAGGTCGAACACACCATCTCGATAAATACTTCCACCCGCCAGGGTTCCGCTGTTGATCAGAGGTACATCATTATCCACAATGGCATCGCCCAGGTCCTCGGCCATAATTAAGGTACCGGCATTGATGCTGGATGTTTCGTGCTGTAGACCAAAGTCAAAGTGGTTCAGAAAGATAGTTCCACCAAGTTGATTTTCCAGAGGAGCAGCATCCGTACCCATTTCAATACCCCGGCCATCACCAGCACCACTAAGGTAAATATAGCCCTCGTTAACGAGCCTACCGGTAAACACTTCAAATCCACGATTGAACGTGCTTGGTAAGAGGTACTCCTCCATCCGGATCAGACCACTGTTAAGCAGTTGGGGGCCGGGACTAGTTCCAATAAACACCCAAGCTCGATCGGCTACTCCAGCTTGCAGTAGCACCTGCCCTATATTTTGGAAAGTGAGCCCTCCTTGGAGACGTATTCCCACCTCGTGCTGGCCCCGTAAGCGAATCTCGCCCTGATTGAAGATACTATCAGGCTCATTAAATCTTAGGCCCGTTGCACCGCCGTGCACTTCAATAGAACCCGTATTAAGAATGGTGGTGCCCTCCCCTCCCAGACTGATACCCGTAGTCATCTGATCAGCAATGATAATCTGGATCGTTCCGGCATTTTCCCACTGGACGCTATCCTGGGTGTTATTAATGGCACGCGAAACGCTCCCTCCTTCGATACCCCACAACAATAATGAGCCATCTGTAGCATTCACAAAGGAACTCGCTTGTGAAAAAGAAACGACCGACCCGGAAGTACTTATGGTATCTATTTGGATCGTTCCTTCATTATACAACATCCCTCTAACTACAAAACCCTCCATATCGATCACACCTGCTAAATGCAGCGCACCACTATTTTCCATTACACCATTCACTACTACAACGTCTTGTAGATTGCAGCTACCAGATGTGCAGCGCACTACCCCTATTTGAATCGTTCCACCATTGGTAAAGCTGGCACCGGTATTGATATAGATTGCATTGCGAGCATCGGTATTAGCAATAAGTAGCTCACCATTATTGACAAGGTTGCCCGCCGCAACGCTTAGTCCAGCAGCGGATTCGTCATTTTGACTATCAATTCGTAAAGTGCTGCCATCTTCAATAAAGAGGTTGCCCCGCACGCTAAGGCTGCGAATTTGCAAATCAGCATCGTCTGCCAAATCTACAAAGCCGCCGACGGGTATACTCACATTGTCATCTGTGCCCGGAAGGCAGGAGCAATCCCAATTGGAGGGATCACTCCAATCAGAAGACGTATTGCCGGTCCAAGTTACGGTAGTTGCTGAAAGCTGCGGCAAAAGCAGGCTGGTCAAAACCAGCAGAAGGAATTGAATTCTCATAGAGGTTTGTGCATTAAGAAAGTGACTGCCAAAGAGCGGGTACCTCAATGCTGGGCCACCTGCTTGAAAGGGGCCTCAGCATTGAACCAATCACTGCGATGTGAGAAGAGGATATTTTCAATAAAAAGGGGGGGACTACTCCATAAAGAAGTGTACTGGTACAAGCACCAACTGACCAACAGCCTGACCATCGATTAGTGCAGGGCGGAGGGCCGGTAATTGTTCTGCTGCTTCCAAAACGGCATCGTCCAATAGGTTATAACCAGAGTGGTTTACGCCAAGGATTTTCACGGTGCCGTTAGACCCCACCCAAAGACGGAGCGTAACAGTTCCTTCCATAGCATTATTAGTAGCTAATTCTGGATACTGCACAGTCATAGCAAAGAAGTTGTGGAAATTAAACGTGGTCCCCATTGAGCTAGATATCGGTCGGTTGATTTGTTGGTGCTCATTGGATTGCAAGTCACGAATCTCAACCGTAGGGACTGAAACCTGGTGATCTATGACGGGGTCAACACTTGCGATTGTTTGTGCGAATGAATAGGAAGTGACCAAGAGGCAAAGCAGAAAAATGGTTGATAAGGTTGTAGTGTTCATTAATTGTTACTTTAAATACAAGACAGAATTGCGTAGCTTTCTGTAGGTGAACTAATAGGGTTAAATGATGAGACAAATTTATCGGCTCTTACTAGCCAGTACTTCACCCATGTGGGTGAAATTGTAGAGGTTTAGTCGCTAGAAGAATCACCCGGGCGGGTGAGTTTTGATTAATAGCACACCTTTAGCTTTGCAATACCACCAATACAATAAGTTAAATGTCAGCCAGTATCCTAATTGTAGAAGATGAAGGAATCATCGCCATCGAAATAGAAATGGTGTTGCGGGATTTGGGATACCGAATCAGTGGTAAAGCCAAGGACGGTTTGCGTGCTCTAGACCTATTGGCCTCCACCTCACCTGATATCGTATTATTGGATATCAATTTACGCGGAACGATATCCGGTATAGACATTGCCAAGATCATTCAAGAGAAGTATCGTTTGCCCTTTGTATTCCTCACCGCACTAGCGGACCGGGACACTTTAGAGCAGGTTAAAGGCACTATGCCGTATGGGTACATCGTCAAGCCCTTTAATGAGAATGATCTGCGTAGTGCCATTGAGTTGGCACTCCACCGTTATAGCGCACAGAAAGATGCTCAAGCACCACCCAGTAGGGAAACACTAAATCGTAAGCTAATAGACCCACTTTCGCAACGGGAATACGAGGTATTGCTGCTGTTGGAAGAAGGCCTTACCTATAAGCAAGTGGGCGAACGCCTCTACATTGGTCATAATACCGTGAAGACTTACCAAAAAGCGCTATTTGCCAAGCTTCAGGTATCTTCGCGCCATCAGATGAGTCAATTTTTGAAAAACCGTTGAATAAGCATTTCACTACCAGGACTCAAAATTTCAATTTCTAATTGGCATTAATCCTTGTCCTTACTATTTTTCCAAACGCCACTCAACACACACACTGTTCCCTATCATGACAAAATACAATCTGGTATTACTCCTCCTTCTTCTTTCCTTTGGCACCGTATTTTCACAGTCTTCTGCTATTGATAGTCTCCGTCAACTACAGGCCAATAGCACTGATGATTCACTACGATTCGAGTATTACTTTGAAATCTGCAGGCTGTCCTTGCCCAAGGCAGATAGTACCCAACAACAAGCCTATGCCGACACCCTGCAAAGCATGGCTGATGAGCGATCTGAGCCTTTCTTCGCAGCCAGGGTATTAGGCTTCAAAGCCATGACCTACCGTAAACAGGGCCGTATCTTAGAACAACGAGCGGCACTACAGGAAGCAAAACAGCTGTACGAAAGTACCGGTCGCCAAGAAGAACTGGCTGATACAGAATACTCGATGGCGCGCACCTTCCTACCGGAAGGAGATTACGAGTCTGCCTTTTCGGGCTACGAAAAAGCCTTACAAATTTACCGTCAGCTTGGCCTAGAGATACAGCTAGCTAACTCCTTAAACGCCCTGGGAGTGGTACAGCGCAGAGCAGGTAACTTTGATTCTGCTATTGAATACCTGAGCAAAGCCGCCAGCGCAAGTAGGAAGCTAAGTGATAAGGGCGGAGAAGCTACGGCCTTACTCAATCAGGCGGTCATCCATAAAACACGCAAGGAGTACGAGCTTGCCCTTCCGCTCTACGAAAGAGGTCTGGAGTTAGCCGCAGGGCCACCAAAAGATGAAGGCTTAGCAGCCTATATCCACAACAATTTGAGTGCGCTGTATTTTGCTCAAGGCAAGTATGAATTAGCGCTCGCAGAGGGTGAGAAAGCCTATGACTTCTTTTCTAAGAATGGCCAGCAGCGAGAGGTGGTAACCATAAATATGGGGATAGCGAGCAACCTCATGGGCTTGAAACGCTACAGTGAAGCGATCCCCCGCTTTCAGGAAGTTCTGCAAGCAAGTAAGAGCGAACTGATGATTCAAATGGAGGCGCACGATGGACTGGCCAACTGTTTTGCTGGTACAAATCAGCTAGATAGTGCCTTGCACCACACGGTGCGGGCCAAAAAACTACAACAAGAGCTAGCTGATGAAAGTCGCCTTCAGGCGTTGGCCGAGGCAGAAGGTCGCTACCAAAACAAAGAAAAACAGGCACAAATTGAGCTCTTAGCTGCTGAGGACAAACGCAAGGCCGTAGCGATTTCTCGCCGCAATTGGAGTTTAGCCATCGGTGGGCTGGTGCTTCTAATTGTCTTGGGGCTGTTGCGTTCGGTCATGCAGCAACGCACACAGATTGCGGAGCAAAAAGAAGTCATCCAAAAAGCCTTAGGAGAAAAGGAAATACTCCTTAAGGAAATTCACCACCGGGTGAAGAACAACCTGCAGATGGTGTCCAGCCTTCTGAATCTCCAATCACGCCATCTCACGGACTCTAAAGCAGTAGATGCCCTACAACTAGGCAAGAGTCGGGTGCGCAGTATGGCGCTAATCCATCAGCAACTCTATACCGACAAGGAGGTAAGTACCCTGGCAAACGCCAAATTCTATCTGGAAAAACTTAGTCAGGAAATCATCAATACCTACCAGCGAGATGATCAACAGATTGGGCTCAAGCAGGAGATCGCCGACATTGATCTAGACATTGATACGCTCATCCCAATGGGTTTGCTCGTGAACGAAGCACTGACTAATGCTGTCAAATACGCCTTTGCTGAGGGTGCAAAAGGTGAATTACAGGTAAATCTGAGTAGGGAGCAGACAAACATGTTCCTTTCTATCGAGGACAATGGTCGTGGTATTAAAAAGGCCACTTCCAATGGTACCCGCTTTGGCAGTATGCTCATGGAAACCCTGGCGGAGCAATTAGGCGGCGAACTGGAACGCCGCAGTACCGATCAAGGAACTCGACTGATCGTCGAGTTTCCGCTTAAGGAATCGGAACAGCAATAAAAGGATTTCGGTGCAACAAAAAACGGTCATGCTGCATGCAGCATGACCGCTCACTACTTTCGTCAAACAAACACTTGAGAAAAAATGAGAAAACTTTAGTTACTACTAACGGAGGAGGCTTGAACATAGTACAAGCTCCTACCGCAGGCGTAGATTACCGGCCTTTGATGGTCCTCTGAGGGGACGTCAGTCAAACCGGCCGGTACTGGTGCGGAGTCTTTAGGTGCCGCTCCACACTAGAGCTGCTATTAATTAGTCAATGGGATCATTTCGTTCTTTGGGCAAATATTTAGGTTTTAGGTGTTGGGGTTTGCTCATCTATACCCAAGCAAAAAAGAATGTTACCATGGGTGATAATTTTTTTAATAATTTTCATTAACTTCTTTTTTTGTTTGTTCTCTAAAATATTAATACATTTACAAACTTCATCAAAAGGACTTGCGCCCGTCTTCTTACAGTAAGTCCACCTCTGACCGCAGCGCTTTACCTAGGTAATCAGAGAAATTCTTCATAGCAATTGTAAACACAAGTTTGGTACCTATCTAATGATAGGTAACGGTAGAACTATGTCCAGATGGTTCATTTTTGAAGAATCTGGACTTGGCGTTCAGGCAACGGGTGGGGCCCCTCCCAAGGGGCTTTATTACTCCGAACTCAAAAACTTATCTAAAAACCACATCACCCATATTTGCCTGTAGCACTCACTAAACCACAACGCCGTACCCTTCCAATTCCTTCCTTAACTGCTCCGGCGAATGAAAATGGATAGTCCGAAGGCCCAGTTTCCGAGCGGCCTCCACATTGCGCAAATTGTCGTCGATAAAAAGAGATGATTTCAACTGGAGGGGGAAACGTTCTTCCAGTAGTCGATAAAAGACAGGGCTGGGCTTACGCATCTTTTCTTGCCCGGATACTAGCACACCCTGGAACCAGCCTAAGAACGGATAAAGGTCAATAGCAATAGGCCAAGTCTCGGCCGACCAGTTGGTGAGGGCGAAAAGATCGTAGCGTTTTGCTTGGTACAACTCCTCCAATATGGTCAGTGTCCCGCTGATCGGGCCACCTAGCATCTCTGTCCAGCGGCCATAAAAGGCGTGGATTAATTCTGCCTGCTCTGGAAATTGCTTAACCAGCAGATCCGTTGCCTCCGCTAGTGATCTGCCGGCATCCTGTTCTTCGTTCCAATCCGGAGTGGTTACGGTAGCCAGAAAGTCTTCCATTTCCGTCTCCGAATCAAACAATTTGCGGTAGAGGTAACGAGGATCCCAGTCGATAAGAACACCGCCGAGGTCAAAGATGATAGTTTGAATGGGAAGCATGGTATGGATTATTGATTAGTTCTGCTGTAGAAAATGATTGCGTATAAGCCTCCCGTAGAAGAGACACTCCCGATAGCTATCAGGGAGCAATGTCCCTTTACAGCTGGTATTTGATCTATGCCGATACAGTATAGCAAATGTACTGTTGGTGTGAAAGATTATACCATATATATTGGTTTATCTACCTATACAAACAGGGTTTCAAAAGAAGCACAAAAAACTAGGAACTTTTTTCACCAAATATTTTTTCTATCCTTAAATCTCCTTATCTTTGCATCCGCTTCGGGAAATGAAGCACTTTAAATAGGGCTCCGTAGCTCAATTGGATAGAGTACCTGACTACGGATCAGGCGGTTGAAGGTTCGAATCCTTCCGGGGTCACTACCAACTATTCCCGAGCATTGTGCTCGGGAATATTTTTTTAAGCTCCAAGTGGATTAATTCCTCAATTGGATTAAAAAGGAAGACGTCATGTCTAAAGTTTGTCAACTTACTGGAAAGCGGCCAATTACTGGCAACAACGTTTCTCACTCGAATCGTAAGACCAAGCGCCGCTTCGTACCTAATGTACAGAAGAAGCGTTTCTACATTCAGGAAGAGGATCGTTGGGTAACGCTACGGGTATCAGCTAAGGCAATGCGCAACATCAACAAGCTTGGTCTTGTTGCCTACTTGAAGAAGTTGGAGCGTAAAGGTGTTGATACCGGAGTGAAACTGAATTCGTAATTGCAAATTTTTTAAGTCGATCCTACTATGGCAAAGAAATCAAAAGGTAATCGCCAGCAGATCATTCTTGAGTGCACAGAGCACAAGAACAGTGGCATGCCAGGAACTTCTCGCTACGTAACGCAGAAGAACCGTAAGAACACACCAGACCGTCTTGAGTTGAAGAAGTACAATCCGATCCTCAAGCGCATGACGGTACACCGTGAAATCAAGTAAGGCCTTGACCTTATCTTCGATTTTGCTTATAATTGCTTAGCATCGGTGAGAATCTATTTTTCACCAATTTTAAGAGGTATTTAATCCGAAAATAGATAACTATGGCTAAGGTTTCAAAAAACGCACGGGTTGCCCAGCGTGCCGCAAACGCCGGTTCTGGTCGTGACTTCGTGAAAGTAGTACAGAGTATTAAAAACCCTAAGACGGGTAAGTACTCCTACAAGCAAGTGATGATACACAAAGACAAAGTGGACGAGTTCTTGGCTAAGAAATAAGCCCCTCCCCTCTTTTCAAGTATCATAAAAAGGCTTTTCCCGGCAACTATCCAGGGAAAGCCTTTTTGTATTTACAGTGCTTGCAATGATATAGGTAATAGGCCTATCCGTCCGAAAAACTTTCCACAACTTCTCGGCGTTTTCTATCTTGCCACAACTAATAAGACGTATACATGAGCTTTTTTTCTAATTTTTTTAATAGAGAGAAAAAAGAGGATCTAGATAAAGGTTTAGAGAAAACCAAGACTTCCTTCCTAGGTAAAATTGGGAAGGCCATTGCTGGTAAGACTACCGTAGATGAAGAGGTACTGGACGAATTGGAAGGTATACTAATTTCTTCAGATGTTGGGCTGGATACCACGGTTAAGATCATTGAACGCATTGAGGAGCGCGTAGCCCGTGACAAATACCTCAACACCAGCGAACTGAACGAGATTCTACGCGATGAAATCGTCCAGCTGTTAGCTGAAAACAACACCCAGGATCTGGAATCCTACAGCCTGCCCGAAGCACCAGAATCACCCGTTATCATATTGGTAGTTGGCGTTAATGGCGTTGGTAAGACTACAACCATTGGTAAATTAGCTCATCAGTACAAGAAGCAAGGTCTAAAAGTAGTAATGGGGGCCGGTGATACTTTCCGTGCCGCCGCGGTAGACCAACTCAAGATTTGGTCTGAGCGCGTTGGTTGTGATTTCTATAGCAAGGGCATGAACACTGACCCCGCTGCGGTAGCCTTTGAAACCGTAGAATACGCCATAGAGAACAAGTGCGATGTAGCAATTATCGACACTGCTGGGCGTTTACATACCAAGTTCAACTTGATGAAAGAGTTGAGCAAAATTCGCAATAGCGTCAATAAGAAAATGCCTTCTGCTCCGCACGAAGTACTTTTGGTACTGGACGCCACTACCGGGCAAAATGCGGTGGAACAAGCTACTCATTTCACCAAAGCAACCGACGTTTCGGCCCTGGCCTTGACTAAGCTAGATGGGACAGCTAAAGGTGGTGTAGCCATTGGTATATCCGACCAGTTTAGTATTCCAATTAAATACATCGGTGTGGGTGAAGGTATCGAACAGCTCCAGATTTTTAACAAACGAGCCTTTGTCGATTCCCTCTTCGAAGAATAGATTCTACCGCCTATGCCTCGATTTCGTCTGCATCACTGGTCTAAAACAGGAAGCCGTGCCTGGGACAAAATACGAGTAGCAATTGGGCTGGGCCGCCACCTACCAGTGACCATTCAGGCTTATCGTGGTTTCGGAAGTCGCGACTACTTGTTCATGAGTGGACGGGTCTTGCGTGATAAATCAATTCGCAAAGACGCCAGAGACAGTGCCTGGCGCAACTTCATTAATACGGTTAAACGGTTCAACTCACGAGAGATCAACGATGCCCGCCTTCGCATTCATTTTGCCGGAGAGACCTTTGAACTGGAGACAGATGCTGAGGGTTACTACACGCTAGATACTCACCTGGCTACCCCGCTCCCACCTGCCCCATTGGAACCACCCTTTTGGCAGCAAGCCATTGTAGAACTGCTAAGTATTCCTGGAAATCAGGATGTATATCATAAAACCAACACAGAAGTCCTGATCCCGGGAGCCGTCGCCTCCTTTGGTGTGATCAGTGATATCGATGACACTATCCTCAAGACCTATGTAACGAGCTGGCTTAAGTGGCGAACGCTTTATCTTACTATTCTAAAGAATGCGTTTTCTCGACAAGCCTTTAGCAATGTGGCACCTTTCTACCAGGCCTTACGCCGTGGCCCTGCGGGGCAGGACTACAACCCTTTTTTCTACGTATCCAATAGTCCTTGGAACCTTTATGATCTAATGGCGGAATTTCTGGACTTGAACCAGCTCCCACGGGGCCCAATTATGCTACGTGATTTTGGTTTACCCTACGAAGACCGTCCGGATAACTATCGCGGACACAAGCACAAACAGATTCTTCGCATTCTTAACTTGTACCCTGACTTGGCCTTTGTCCTCATTGGCGACAGCGGGGAAAAGGATGTCGATATTTACCGGGCAGTTACCGAAGAACATCCAGGACGGATCAAAGCCATTTATATCCGCGATGTGCGTAGCCGCCAAAGGGCAGAACGGGTGCAGAAGGTGTTGGACTGCATACCTCAAATCCCTTGCCTCCTGGTAAAAAGCTATGCAGAGGCTACCGAACACGCTGTAGCCAACGGCCTACTTTCGCTAGACACTTACAATAACTTTCGCTAAGCCACTAGGGCAAGAAACGATAAGTCATTTTCACTAAAAAAGTGTTTCTCACATTGTTACCAAAGAGATTATCGGTGATACTTCTGGCCAGACCACGCGCTGGATCTTCAAACGCATTGGCCCCTTGCGACCACACCAGAAACAATTCCGACCCCGGTATATACTCCCACCGCAGGACCAAATTGGAGCGAAACTGGATAAAGTTGAAATCGGGATTGCCAAACTCGTAATCGAAGGCACGATCATCATTTTCATCAACCAGGTACTGATCAGATTCTTCATCGTAACTAATCACCTCAAACACACGGAAGCGCTCCTCAAAGGTCTTCCCTAGCGGATTATCGGTCGTGCGATTAAAGTTCTGGTAACGCCCGCGTGAGATAAAGGGCTGACCATAGTACTGGACGGTCAGATCGGGCGTAATGTTGTAATTCAGGCGGGCGGTCAAACTAAAAGTCTGTTGATCTACTTCTGCATTGATGTAGCGTTTTTCACCCTCAAAATCCAGTTGAGTTACATACTGCTCATCTCGCTGAAAGCGATTGAAACTTGGGCTTAGGGAAACGCTCATCGCATTAGTAGGCTGAAGGTTTAACCACATTCCATAACTCTGGACTCTCACAATTTGGCTTTGTCCAAAGGCCTGAAAAGTATTCAAACCAAACTGTACGCGCTTCCGCGAATCGGTATTCACGTACATATTAAAGGCCGTACCATTGGGTCTTCTCAAGAGGGGACCACCCCTTAGGGCATTCTTTGACAAGTCTAGGTTTTCGTAGGTAAAACCACCGCCGGATGACCAGAAATTCGCCCACTGCGCATGCGCATTGGTGTTAACTGCTCGATAAAGATTCCTACCGGAAAAATCCCAGCGCGACCAGTGATTGTAATTCCATTGAAAACGGCGAAAGGTATTATTGGGCTGAGTCCACCGGCGAGCGCCCCAGAAGAAATAATTGACCTCGTCAGTATTGACCATAAATCCGATATCATTCAGTTCCAGTTCTGGCGAACGCCAGGTCACTCCGGTTTCAAAAATCCAATTCCCGCCGTAGTTGGCTATTTTAAAGGTTCCACCGGAGCCCAAGAGCGAGGTTGCTGTGCTGTCTACCTCCAGGTGATCTGCGTCGGGGCGTTGGAAAAGGTGCTCAAAGCGCCTTTGCGTATTTTCAATGGCCTCTTCACTACCATTGACTTTACTCCAAAGTAGTTTGCCGGTAAATACCCATTGGTTCTCCTTCCAACGATGAATAATATCTAATCCGCCAGAATAAGCAGATTCGTGCAAGAAAGCCAGATCAGGATTGTTTTCCAGATTACGATTGACTGCTGTAAATATGCCTCCTACCACGGTATTGCCTCCGCGATAATCTTGCTGTACCCGCCCCACAAAGAAATTCGTTAAGGGCTCTACAACCTCAGTTGTTCGTTCACCCAGCAGATCGATGGTCGCTAGTTCTCGTTCCGTAACGCTTTCCAAAATACCAATCGACAATCCCTTCCGGGTTTTCCCACTAAACTTCGCGGCCCCTAAAATGGTAGTATTATCAGGTTGATCCACAAACATCTGCTTATCGGGATCGCCATTCACAAACCGGTGTGGGCTCCCGCCAATGCGGCGAGAATAGAACAGGCGATCGCTATTGAAAGCACCGCCAGCTTCCGCTTCCGTCAGGCGGTAATTAAAGATGTTGCGGTTTTCGATAAAGAACGGTCGGCGTTCACTGAAGAAAATCTGGAAACCATCTAGGTTAAGGGCACCAGGGTCTGCCTCTACCTGACCAAAGTCAGGGTTAATGGTCATGTCAAGTGTTAAATCTGAAGTAACGGCAACACGGGCATCCAAGCCAGCAGTAAAACGGTTGTCTCGCCCTGTGGCAAATGGGTTACCCTCCTCGGCTTCGGAGCTGCTCGTTTGCGCTAGCACATAAGGCTGTATCTCCACCTGGCGCTGTGGCTTAATGCCTTTGAGACCGTGCAACTCTCCGAAGCGGCTTACCCATCCGGGCTGGTTCAGCTCCATGGGTTGCCAGGTGTCGCGTTCTCCTTCTCGAAAATAGCGTCGGGTAGACTGTATACCCCAAACGTGTTCCTCCGCATTACCAAAACGAAGCTGGCTCAATGGAATACGGATCTCAGCCGTCCAGCCTTCTTGATCGATATTGGTTTTGGCGTACCAAATGGGGTTCCAGTTAGAATCCCAATTATTACCATCATTGGAAACGAACTCGTCTCCTTTGACTCCAGAAGCAGAAATGGTGAAGGAAAATGCCGTGCGTAAATCGTGATAACTATCGATATTGATCTCTACCCAATCGCCCGGAAAACCATCACGACGAGACATTCTTCGCTCAATTTTGTCCGGTTCTGTATCAAAACAGCGAAAAGCTACGTATAAGTTACGAGCGTCGTATAAAACCTTGAGCTTTGTATCCTGACTGGGGGCCTCTAGATTGTAGGGTTCAAACTGCTCATATCCGCCGCTCCACTCGACCTGTTGCCAACAAGCATCATCTGGAATACCGTCAATTGTAGGGCTGTTACCTTCTACCGCTTGGGTAAATAATATCCGCTTGGGGATGGAATCGTTGCTTTGTGCTGTGAGCGACAAGGTGCAGCCTACGCACAGTAGGCTATACACCAAAGAGGTGAATAGATCTTTCATAACAGGTGGTGATTTCAGTCCCTTTCGGGCAACAATGAAGGTACTGCAAATCCAACAGTTAAGGAAAAAATTTAACAACCGCTTAGGAACTCTTCAGGGGCTTTCCCCCCTTTATCATGTTACCTGGGCGAATATATAACGTCTAATTGCTGGAAGCATTTGGCGCTTCAACCAGTAATAATTTGGCAAATGCCGTCGTTAACCCAATATCCCATTGCTCAATACTAATCCGATGAAAGCCAATTTATCTGCCGCCCTTCTTTTGCTGAGTTTACCCACATTACACACAGACGCCCAAGTAAGATACACCGGTGAAGAATACCGAGACTACTATCAGTGGTTTCACGAATTCAGCCAAACGCCGGACTTCTACGAAGATGGCACTACCCTCCTCACCTTTATCGAGGACACTCCATTGTATAAGACACCCTCCCAGAAGGGACAACCGGAAATGCGATTGCCCTTAGGCAAAGTCGTTACGAATATTGCGATCCCCGTAGAAGAGGTCCAGTTTACAGTCGTCAACGGCTATTCCGACCAGTGGTTTCTGGTAGAAACCTGCTCTCCTACCCGCAATGTCGTCCAAGGATACGTTTGGGGAGGTCACCTTGCCAAGAGCTGGCGTGTCTTCCAGGCACCTGGTCAACCGCAACACACTAACTTGATTGCACTTGGCTTGGCCAGCGATGTTCGGCAACGCCCCGAGGATATCAAAGCTAGTTTGAAAGTAATCAACAAGGGCTTTAAAGAAGCGGAAGTTATCCTGGATGGATTCTGCCTTTTCGAAGACTGCGCCTCCAGCAGCCTGTTACGGACCTTCGACTATTCTGATCGTGCTCCCATGTGGATCTTTGAAGCTAGCGCTTTCACCACTGGCTGCCTGACTGGTGTTGACAAGGCCCTGGTGAGCTGGAATGGTGAAGAAATGCGCTTGGTATACCAGGCCGAATACACTACTGGCCATACCTATGCTAGCCACCCCTTCTACTTGAGAGGTGAGGCTACTACCCAAATTTGCCACTACCAAAGTGAGAACGAACAGTACGATCCTGTTTGGGCTTGCCGGACTATTGATCCGAACGAGCTTGCTATTCCTTAGCTTAGGAATGCCCAAAAGGTAAGCAAGGTAAGCGTGTGTTGAACCAAGTTTCGGCACACGCTTATCTTTGTAGCCCTCCAACAACCTACCTTATCAATGCCAGAGACGCAAGTGCAGCCCCCCTCCCTATTAAAACGCATCGGCACCTTTTTGGCCCTAACCTTAGCCTTTGTTCTACTCACTGGACTACTTGTATTTATCCTGGGGTTAATTGCCCCGGTATTTCCTGATGTATTCCAAGAACCTAATCTGAGTGGCTTCCTGCGTAGTTGGGTTATCCTTTTGGTGAGCGTACTCGCCGCAGTTTGGACGGTGGATAAATTGCAAGACAAGGGCGGCTGGGCTGGACTCGGGTTTAGCGCGCGGGAAATGTTTCGCGGACTCGTAACCGGCAGCAGTACCGCTTTCATTATTCTAACCCTCTGTTTCCTGGTATTGCTCATTGGTGGGTGGACCCAAATCCTGAGCTTATCCTTTGTGGCACCCGCCTTCTTAGGCTGGCTTCTTTTCTTTCTGATCCAACCGCTTGCGGAAGAAGTTGTTATGCGGTCTTTTCTTCAGAACCAGTTACACCGTTTGTTTGGCCCCTGGATTGGGCTCTTCGGTAGCGCGCTGATCTTTAGTCTCCTCCATATAGGGAACAATGCTTTTTCCTGGATTGCTGGTCTGGAGATTGTCACCGGTGGCCTACTTATGGGTTTACTCTTTCTGCACTCCCAGAATATTTGGGGAGCCTACGCCATGCACGCTGTCTGGAATTTCTACCAGAGTACCGTTTTGGGCTTTGCCGTGAGTGGTATGGAGACCTATCGCTTGCTATCCTTAAAAACAGCAGGTCCAGACTGGCTAACTGGCGGAGAATTTGGCCTGGAGGGTTCTATATTATCACTGATACTCCTTTTGGTAGCGATCATTTACTTCTGGTCATCCAGTGCCAAAGAAGTCCCTATTTTAGCGCTTCAAGATCCACCCCCTGCGGTACTAGATCAAGATCTGTAACGTATTTATCAGCCCATAACGAACAATTATGAAAGCGATACTTTTCGAGCAATTTGGAGGACCAGAACAGTTATTTATTGGGGAGCAAACCCAACCAGAACCAGCTGCCGATGAAATATTAGTTCGCGTACACGCCACTGCCCTTAACCGAGCCGATTTACTACAGCTAGCAGGAAATTATCCCCCTCCTCCTGGGGAAAGTACTATTCTAGGTTTGGAAATGGCTGGCATTGTAGCCGCTTGTGGCCCAGAAGTCAAGCGATTTGCTCCGGGTGATCGCATCTGTGGGTTGTTACCCGGTGGTGGATACGCCGAGTACGCAGTGTTGCCAGAGGCCTTAGCGATACCGATGCTAGATGAGATGAGTTTTTCGGAGGCCGCAGCCATTCCAGAAGTTTTCCTAACTGCTTTCCAAGCCCTATCCTGGCTAGCTGATCTTAAAGCGGGCGAAAAGGTTCTGATTCATGCTGGTGCAAGTGGTGTGGGAACGGCAGCTATACAATTGGCCAAAGAAATGGGTGCGTCCGAGATATTTGTTACTGCTTCTAGCCCCAAGCATACTTTGTGCAAAGAATTAGGTGCGAATCACTGTATCGACTACAAATCGCAAGATTACGCTACTATAGTGCAAGAGTTGACCCAAAAGCAAGGTGTTGATGTCTTAGTCGACTTCGTGGGAGGCCCCAATTTTACCCCGAACCTACAGTCAATGGCTTTGGACGGCAGGATAGTGATGCTGGCCTTCTTGGGCGGGCCACATACGCCAGAAGTGGTCAACCTAGCCACCATTCTACGTAAGCGCATTCACATCATGGGCTCTACCTTGCGTAGTAGGACTAAAGCCTATAAAGCTGGACTAACCCAGGATTTGGTCGAAAAACACTGGCCCGATTTTGCATCAGGTAACTTACGCCCCATCATTGATTCTGTTTATCCCTGGGAGCAAGTAGCCGATGCTTATCGCCGAATGGGTCAAAATAAAAATCAGGGAAAAATAGTCTTGACTATTCCATAAAGGCAGTTGGGTATTCCACTACCCCACTTATTCCTGTTAGGCTACCTGCCTGTAATTCAACCAGCATACAGTTCTCTTTGGGCGCTTCAAAAGGTAAGCGAATGCCAAATTCTGCGGTAGGGCGATAACCAAAGCGGGGATAGTAATCGGCATGTCCAAGTAAGATCACTGAACCGTGGCCCAGTGCTTGAGCACGTTTATGGGCTTCCTTTATGAGGGCACCGCCAATTCCCTGACCTTGATGAGTAGGTAAAACCGAAACGGGGGCCAGTGCCAAAGAAGGGCTGCGTGTTTCGCCATCTACAATCGCGATCTGAGTAAGTATGATATGACCGACTATCTCCTGCCCTTGTTCTGCAACTAAAGACAATTCTGGAATAAAGGCATCTGATTTGCGTAGCCGCTCCACCAAATGATGCTCGCTCTGATCACTGTATTCCACTCCTGCAAAGGCAGCTTCGACGAGCTGAAAGACCTGCTGATGATCTGCTGTAGTTTCCTGCCTTATATGAATGTGAGTTGTAGCCATTATTCTCTTCGGATTGATAAAACAAAGTTAGTATTGTTCTCCCTTTGCCCGTACATATGCGAAGTAAAGCGAGTAATTATTGTAGTGAACGGGCAATTTGTTCTCACCATCGACATCCCACCGTTCTTGATCCCTCCAAGAGATCTGTATGAAATTAAAAATCTCTACATTTCAATGACACTCACATGAATATAAATTCATTTTTTAGGTTACCTTCACGCATCTAATTATTTCTCCCCTCTACATTTAATATACCACCTCTATATTGACACTTAGTTCAACACTGGACTCTGTGGCAGCCGATTCTATTTATTGAATTAAGTCAACTGCATCTACCCCGCAGAATGGTTTCAACTTTCTCTTCACCCCCAAGGTGGAGGCTACTTTTCTATGTCCCATACATAGCTAAAGTAATATTTATTTCACCTAAATAATATTCAATCATGGGAAAATCAAATTCGAATTTACTAAACTACATTGGGCACCTTTTAGATGAAGGTAACGAGTCGCAATTGCGGAAATTTGTTGTTGACCCAATTACAAGCGCCGAGAATGATCACGGTCTTACTAAAGCAGAACGGGCAGTTCTACGTCGCGTTGTTTCAGGCTTGAGTAATAATTCAGTCAACGGCTATTCTATTGATCGAGCGCTGAGCTCTTACCGTCGCTCCTTACGTCTCATGCAGAACGTCCTACATAATGTAGGCACCAAAATGGTACAAGATCATCTGGCAGCAGAAGACACTAATACCTACTCTCTGGTACTTTACTACCCTAACAGTTCCGGCACGAATGACTATACCTGTAAGGACCAGAATTATCTGGACGAAAACGGTGGAAACTCTTACGCTCATTCGCAGGCCTACCATATCAGTCTGCCAAATGGCAGCTATACCATTCAAGCAGTAATGGAGGCTATGGCTAATGACCCATCGGTAGGATTACAGTACGCCACAGATGATCCGAAAACGGTGGTAAACTCCTTTACGGTAGGTGGAAGTACTTTCACCGCCAACCTGCACAATCAGAATGGAAGTGTTAATCCATGCTACGACCTGAATACTAATCCCGATGCCCACAATGTATTTTGGTTTTGGAACATCGACGGCAATCCCGGCAGCCAATCAGAATCCTTTGCTATCGCAACGGTTAATGCTGGTCAAACCATCAACTGGCAGTTGATTGCTCCTTGTGGCAAGTCCGGTTTTATTTGCTGCCATCCGCACCCTCAGAACGCATTTGGTAAGCAGAAAGCAGCAGAATTACGTGAGGTTTAGTCCTTACTAGATACTTGCAAATAAAAATGGCGGACTTGAGACAAGTCCGCCAGCCTTCTTACGTATCTATTCCTTAAACCCATCCGGGCGCTTCCAACGGACCGGATCAGCAGGATCTTTGGGTAATTCAAAGCGATCTTCTTGCAGTAGCTTCAACGCCTCTTCTACCGCGCGTTCCAACTGTGGGTCACGCCCTTCTAAGACAGTCTTAGGATCCTGAATAACTTCAATATCCGGTGCAACACCTTCTCCTTCTACGGCCCATTCTACATCCGTATCAAAGAAGCCACCGCGTGGAGCTACCATCCGGCCACCATCGATAAAACGTGGAGTATCCCAGGTCCCCACTAGTCCACCCCAGGTACGGGTACCGACCAGTGGACCAATTTCAGCGGCACGAAACATATAGGGTAACAAATCACCACCAGATCCGGCACGCTCGTTAATGATCATCACTTTAGGCCCCCAAATACCAGCCATCGGGGTCGTCCAGGGCCGGCGATCGTTGGCTTTGCTATTGAAGTAACCAAATAACTTGCGCGACATGATATCGATCATATAATCAGCCGCTGAGCCTCCTCCGTTATTCCGCTCGTCAATAATCGCTCCCTTCCTATCCTGCTGTGCAAAGTAGTAGCGATTAAAGTAGGTAAAGCCCCGTTGACCCGTATTGGGTACGTAGACATATGCCAGCTGATTATCAGAAAGCTCAGCAACACGGCGGCGATTGCCTTCAATCCAATCCCAGGTGCGGAGCTGATTTTCGCTGCGTACCGGCTCTACGAGTAGGTCACGGCTATTCGTGCCAGCGGCATCATCCGCTACGGTAATGGTGGTGGCGCGTCCGCTGGTTTGTTCCAGTAAACGGTAAGGATTATCAGAAGCGGATAAGGCCTGTCCGTTGATAGCTAGCAAGAAATCACCGGCGCTTACATCCAGTCCAGGCTGGTGTAGTGGGGCTTTTACCTCAGGGTTCCACTGCTCGCCCGTATAGATTTTACTGATGCGATAGTGCTGGTCTGCGACCTCAAAGTCACAGCCTAGTAAGCCTCCTGGAACGCGATCAGTATCCGGCATATCACCGCCGCTCACGTAAGAGTGCCCGATGGCTACTTCACCGCTCATGATATCCACCACGTAGTTCAAATCAGTACGGTGACGTACGTGGTTAATCCAGGGCGAGTACCATTCGTAGACCTGATCCCAGGGAGCCCCGTGAATGTTATCTACGTAGAGGAAGTCGCGCATGTAACGCCAGCCTTCACGGAAAATCTGGTGGTACTCTGCTTGCGGATCAAGTAAGATTTTCACATCCGCGCTTAGCTTATCATCACCTGCTTTGGGCTTCTTCTTGGCCGAAGTTAGGTGCCAGCTGCTGCCCTTGCGATATAACAGTTGACCACCATCAAAACTGGTTTGAGCTGCACGGATACCCTCCAAATACAGTTCCGCTTCTCGCTTCTCCAGGCTATAGTTATGAAGCTTACTACCCGGGCTACCATCCACTCTTTCCAGTACCAATACATTACCGGCTGGAGCACTCAATAGTCCTATGAAATTACCATCTACTAAGCCCAGTGGAACAATGCGTTGCGCTAGACCAGTAGGATCAATGCGAACGCTTACCTCTTCTTTGTTTTTCTCTTTTCCCTCTTCCTCTTCCGTTTCAACCTCTTCCTCATCACTTTCCACGTAGGTGGGCGATGAGTCCTCGGCAGATAGTACGAGGCAGTATAGAGACTGGTTGACCTGCGGATCATAAGAACTCATATCTAGCCAACCAGAGTTAAGCCCATAATCTGTACTAGCCATGAAATAGAGGTACTTACCGCCTTGATCCCAGACGGGCGTAATAACATCGGCCATACCATCAGTTAATTGAATACGGCGCTCCGTAGCTACTTCGTAAGCGAAGGCAGCCTTAAAGTGGCTTTCCAATTGCCGCGCATACGCGATCCACTTACTATCTGGCGACCAGACAGGGTTCATGGCCCGATTAGGATGAGCGTAGCGATCTGTATCTACTTTCTTAGATACGCCAGATTCCAGATTAATCACCCAGATATTGTAGTCAGTATCAGTGTAGGCAATGTGGCTACCATCGGGCGACCAAACCGGGCGGAAATAGAAGGTAGGATTAGGCAAGCTAAAAGTGTTGCTCACCTTACCTTGCTGATCCGCTACCTGCAACTCGTATTCTCCGCTCTTATCAGAAAACCAGGCAATTTGATCACCTAAGGGCGACCACACGGGATAACGATCAGCCTCACCGGGGCTATTCGTCAAATTGCGCCAGGTTCCTTTTTCTTTAGGGATGGTAAAGATTTCACCCCGGTGCTCCATAAGCGCTCTTTTACCACTCGGTGAGATCTGCACATTTTGCCAACTCTGACTTCGTACATCTTCCCAGCGCGGCCGGGCAAAAGTGAAGTCTCCCCTCACCTCTACGGCAAGCTGTTCTGTGGCTTTAGTGATTGGATCGAGTAAATGCAGATAACCTCCTTGCTCATAGACGATTGCATCGCGAAAAGCATCCAGGCTTTTTACATCAAAATCTTTGTGGAAAGTCATTTGCTCTTCGGCGCCAGTGGCAGGATCGAACATCCAGATGTTACTGGCATAATCTCGTTCCGATAGGTAATACACCTTACCATCCCACCAGACGGGGTCCAGGTGCCGCTCTTGCGTCGGTTGCGGAATACGCTGTAGTTCTTTGGTCTTGAGATCAACAATCCAAATGGGCATAGCCTGGCCGCCCCGGTAGTTGCGCCACTCCGGATCCCAGGAAGTGATAGGCACATAGGCCACCTTGCTGCCATCTGATGAAATTTCGCCGTAAGCTGCGCGAGGCAGACCGATAGATTGTGGTAGACCTCCTTTCGGGGAAACGGCATACAGCCGATTGGTTTGAGTAGGATGCGAAGCCCGACCAGAACGAAATAGTACTTCTCCATCGGGTGTCCAACCCTGGACAAAGTCGCGGCCAGGGTGCCAGGTCAGGCGGCGTGCCTCACCCCCAATTGCTGGGATAATGTACACATCAGTATTGCCATCATACTCGGCGCTGAAGGCGATCCATTGCCCATCATCCGAGAAATGTGGTAACGATTCATAGCCATCATCAGTCGTTAATCGAACTGCTCGACCACCGTCGCGATCCACTCGCCATAGGTCGTTAGCGTAAACAAAAGCAATGGCATCTGCTGAAACGGTAGGTTGACGAAGTAATTGGGTGCCTTGGGCTAGTAATGACATGGTGCCAAAGAGCCAGAGGCAAGAAAGTAGGAATCTCATCATGATTGAATTGGTAAGGACGATATGGCTGTAAATATAGTGATCTGAACGACTAGGTCAGGAATGTTGATTTGAGTGCCTGGATAATTGAATTATTTGGATTGGTTGAGTTAGTTGGGTTGAGTGGATTGGTTGTATTAAATGAAATAGGTAATATTAGAACTATAAAACGAACACCCTGCGTAAAATGGCAGAACATATTAAAACTGGTGATTGCCAGGAATACTATTTCGAGGAGCGTTGCTTTATCCGTGAAATAATCAACACCGCAGATTCTCCCAATTTATCCATTGCGCAAGCGCGGGTGGAACCGGGCGTAACTACTGTTTGGCATAGCCTAAAGGGAATGGAGCTGTATTACATTTTAAGTGGTGAAGGCTTGGCAGAAATTGCCGCGCAGCAATACCCCGTTGGTGCTGGTGATCTAATTCGCATCGAGGCGGGAGAAAGGCAACGGATTACCAATACGGGCCAGCAAGATCTCTTATTCCTAGCTATCTGCACCCCTCGCTTTATTCCCAAAAATTATACCGACTTAGAGGCTTAATCCTCAATTTTTAGGCCGTAGTGCGCTAATAAGCCGCTCAAATTGGACGCTGAAAATTGAGCTCCTTTAAGGCGGTTTTCTTCCGGATTAATCAAAAAATGAATTGCGGTGCGAAAATCAGCACCTTCTAGATTGGTGTATTCAAACTGACTACGCGATAAATCACTTTTCTCAAAGCTGGCTTTGGATAAATCTGCCTCTCTAAAGTCTGCTTCCCGAATTTGGCATTCAAAGAAGCTGGTTCTTGGGATCGGGAGCCCCACAAAGGAGGAAAAATCAAGCACGCACTGCTCAAATTTTAGCTCCAGGCGAAAAGTACGACAGGCCGAAAAATGGATACCTAGTAGCTTAGACCGCAGAAACTCCACCTCCTGCAAAGCAGTTTCCGTCAGTTCCACATTGCTGAGATCACAGTCCTCAAACTGGCATTCGGTAAACCGAAAACCACTAAGGTTTAAGCCCGTAAACTGACAACTGGAAAAGCGGCAGTTATCGTAGGTTCCGGCCGATAGTGCTTCCGCTAAGAAATCTCTTTGCTGGTAATGTTCGTCTGCAAAAAGGGTAGCGCTCATCTGTATCGTATTTGAAAAGGCGGAAGTGGTTTCAGTTGAGTAATTGCTATGGCCTCCGCCAGATCCGAGTGAAAGATAGGTCATATAGCATTGGCATTCAGCACATTCAGTGTCAATTTCCAAAATATTATTACCTTTGCAATCGTAACTATTCTACTGCTCTAATCAGGGCAATACTATACTTCACTATCAAAAGGCTGGATTTTCGCAACCGCTACTAAGGTGGCTATGCTGTTCTATGTACTAGCCTCTCGCAAGCGTGCATGTCAACCCTATTTATTCATATACATCCTAAAATCATGACACCTATTCGTTTATTCCTATTTTCCCTATTAATTAGCAGTGTTGCATTGTGTAACCTGCAAGCTCAGAGCTATCAACAGGCAATCGGCCTGCGCCTGGGCGTCCCCGTTTCCGCTTCCTACAAGTTCTTTTTAGAGGGCACCAATAATGCCATTGAAGGCTTTGTCAGTTACGACCAGGCTAAGTTTCAGGGTTCTGGTTGGAGCTGGATTAGTATTGGCGGCGGTTATCAAATACACAATGATCTTTCATCGGTTACAGATGGACTACAATGGTATTATGGCGCCGGAGCCGCTATGTTCCTTTGGACTTTTGACAGTGATTTTTCTGTGGTGGCCGATCAAGCTAGTTTATCCGTTGGCCTGTTGGGCTTCATTGGTTTAGACTACAAGATTCCGAACGCCCCCGTCAACGTATCTGCCGACTGGGTTCCTACTCTGTTTCTAAATGGCTTTGACAGTGGCTTTGGAGCGGGCTACGGTGCCATAGCAGTACGCTACATCCTTAAGGAATAAGAACACCCTATCCCTAAACATATCACAACCCTTTTCCCGGACCTTGTCAAAGGCTCGGGATTTTTTATTGAAAGAAGGAAAGATTAAAACAGATCAAACAAATGCCCCATATCCATCTGCTTTGTCTTCAGATAATCCGCATTCTCAGCTTGGGGAGGGATAATGATTGGAACGCGGGAAAGGACCTCTACCACAGATTGGTCAAGCGCATTGATCTTTTCCGGATTATTCGTCAATAGATGCAGCTGTTTAACACCGAGATCACGTAGCATCGCTACCGCAATTCCGTACTGGCGGCCGTCCACCTCAAGACCGAGGTGAATGTTGGCATCAATAGTATTTAAGCCCTGATCCTGTAACTGGTAGGCTTTGAGCTTGTTGATAATACCAATCCCCCTACCCTCTTGGCGGAGATATAGAAGCATGCCTTGAGCCTCAGCAATGTGTTGGAAAGCGTAATGAAGCTGTTCACCACAGTCGCATCGCTTGGAACCGAAAAGATCACCCGTAATGCACTCCGAGTGCAGACGCACCAGTGCGGGCTTACTGGCATCAAAGTGCTCGTGTACCATGGCAATATGAGGCATCCACTCTTCTTCGCTTTCAGCGTAGGCCACCATACGAAAATTACCCCAGGGGGTGGGAATTAAGGCCTCAGCCTGTCGCTTGATGCTGTGTTCAGACATGCTTGGATGCGTGATAATTTCCGCTTTCAGCTCCATAAGGATTGTGCAAAAGTAATGAAATAGCAACAAGCGCAATCCCGCTTTGGTTGCTTCAAAAAAGCAGAAAACAAAATACCCGCTCACAATACTGTCAGCGGGTATTTTGGGATAAGCTTAGGGGTTCATTAATAACCGTTGATCTCGCGTTGGTTAAGACCAGAAGGTGGGTCCTGCTCGAAGTCTGATGCTCCAGCTACGCTAAACTCTACCCGACGGTTCATAAAGCTACCTCCAGCAGGTACTAGTGCCTCTTCCTGGCCTTTGTACTGGATTACCAGACGACCACGGCCAATACCGTGTTGTTTCACCAAGTGATTGACAATAGCCGCAGAACGTTGGAAACTCAAGTTTTCATTATGAGCCTCTGGCCCGGTTTGATCTGTATGTCCGATAATCAGTAATCTCATCTCTTGATTCGACTTCATCATACGGGCAATACTCGCTAATGTACCGTAGTCTGAGTACTTGATCTGATAACTGTCCACGCCAAAGTGGATCATTGGCAAGAACCATTCGGCTACATTGCTCTTTGGCTCAGTAAGACCGTACTTGCTCAGTGATTCGTCGATCATCTCTTGCACTCGGTCTTCGGTCACACCACCACCGTTCGGTCCGCCACCAATAGGATTAACCACTACGCCATCTTCGTTTACGCGCTCACCCGCACGTGGTGGGTAGTACGGTTCTACATCCTTGTAATCTGGCACACCATCCTTGTCGCTATCCAGCGTACGGCCCTTGGTATCCACTGGTACATCAGCAGGTGTGTTGGGTTCCTGATCAATGGCGTCAATTACACCATCCTGATCGGTATCCGCCAGCGCCTGGTCTTGACGGCGTTGCACGGCATCAATACTAGCCATTACATCTTCACCTAAGCTACCCCAGTAAAGGGGCTCGCTGCGGGTAGCCGGACTACCCAAATTGAAATTCATTTGTAGACTCGTCCAGTTCAGAATATCTCCAGCTACAGAACGGCTACCGTCTGAGCCCTCGCGGTTGATACCATCCAGTAAGTCACTACGTGTACCAAGCAGACCAAAAGCTTGGTGCTCGATACCAACGTTGATTTTGTTACTTAAGCGGAAGGCAATTCCTGCTCCAGCAGCAAGATGCGGAGCAGTAGAACGCTCTACAATATCCTTACGGGGAATATTTGGAGTCTGGCCAGGTGTCATGAATTCCGCTTCGTAGGAATTTAGTCCGCCGCCGACCATTGCATAGAGATTAACTTTCTTCTTGGGGCGGTCCAGTCTTACACTATTTAAGCTAAAGACACCGAATATCGAACCGGAAGTCCAACTGTTTTCGAATTCCCACAAATCGTTACCGTCTTTACCCTGCCCATTGGCTTTACCCATTGTGAGATCTAGGCGTAGAGAAAACAAGTAATCAGTGGCTTTACGTAAGTGAATACCGTAGGCATAACCAAATTCGCGCTCGATTTCACCGGCAACAAACAGGTAGCCGCCTTGTACGCCCAGTTCCAGCATATCTTTTGGCTTAGAAGTAGGAACGCCAGCGCTTTGCGCTTGTAAACCTGCAGTGGCGATTAAAAAGCAGGCGATAAGGAGTAGTGTGATCTTTTTCATTCCAGGGATAATTGAAGTCAAGTCCATGTTCAAGGGTTCTTGTTTTTGGGTAAAATAGAAAAGGCCTGACCCTGACGGTCGAGCCTATCGTGCTTTATCTTTTGACAACTTGGTCCAAACTTGTGTAGTTTTTGGGTAACATTACGTTTAGGTACGACCTCGCAATGCTCTTTGTTTCAACAAAGATATTGTTAATTTCCCTCCGCCACCAAAAATTGGGCCAAAAAAGCCCTATTTGAGCACGGCCAAGCCCAAGTCTTTGAATCTATTGACGTAGAAACGACGCTAAAGTAACTGCTGCAAAGCCAAATCTAGTGCCGTATGTGAAATACCCGTTGGGCTTGGATCCTTATCATAGACTGCCTGCAATGCTTGGCGAATAGTGGCCGAGACATCACCAAATATGGCAACATCCGTTAGCTCCACATCTGCTTGCATCAAATACGCAAAGACCCGGGCCATCCCACAATTGGCAATAAAATCCGGAATAAGCGCAATGTCATTATCAAGTGCCGTGGCGGTAGGCCCAAAAAATACGCCATCATCCGAAAAAGGTACGTTAGCACCACAGGCGATGACTTCAATGCCGCCTGCGCGCAACTGAGCAACCTGCTCAGGAGTGACTAACTTGGAAGCGGCGCCCGGAATGAAAATATCCGCTCCTAATGACCAAATGCGTTCATTAATTTCATCGAAAGGTAACATACCCTCCACTTTGAGCGCATTACCGTCCTTTTGCATAACCAGTTGCTTTACTTCTTCTACGCCCAGTCCTTCCTCAGAAATAATCCCTCCGACCCGGTCAATGATGCCAATAATCTTGATTCCCTGGAGCGTAAGGTAAGAAGCCGCCGTAGCCGCCACGTTGCCCCAGCCCTGAATAATGGCCGTTTTGCCGTCCGCGATACCTTGTTGAAAAATATCAAAATACTGGCGGACTGATTCGGCTACGCCATAACCCGTAATCAGATCCGCTACCGCAAACTTGTGTGGTCCCTCCGGCACGTAATTAACGTCTTCCACTATTTTTGTGCAGCCATAACGCAACTGCCCAATGATGCTAATCTTATCTCCGGGGCGAGAATTAAAATGACCATTAACAATCCCTTCCTGTGGGTGCCATAGCCCCAGATCTTCAGTAATTGGCACCACGTCACGCAATTCATCTACGTTCAAATCTCCACCGGTACCATAGTAATTTTTCAGTAGTGGAATAACTGCAGCGTACCAGCGCTCCAGTACCTCTTGCCGGCGCGGATCACGAGGATCAAAGTTGATACCCGATTTTGCTCCGCCAATGGCGGGCCCCGCTACCGAAAACTTAATCTCCATCACCTTGGCAAGTGAGGTTACCTCATCCTTTGTTAAGCCCTTACGCATGCGGGTGCCGCCACCAGCTGCCCCATTGCGCAGGCTATTAATCACCACCCAGCCTTCGGCGCCAGTGGGCTCATCGTGCCATTCAAAGACAATTTCCGGGCGCTTATCCCGGTAGCGTTGCAGTAATTCGTTCATCCTGGTTAGGCTTTGCGACACCCTCTACACTTTGACTAAAGGCTGTACGTATTGATATAGATCGTTGGTTAAGCGATCCGCAAAGATAAGAAGGGGCAACAAATACTTGCCATGACAAGTAAATTCTTTTGTCTTGAAATCCTCAATGGGCTTCTACCCTACTGTCGAGATTTTTCTATTTTCGCTTTCGCGGAATAGTAGCATCCCAATGAGAGCTGGTTATTATTCCATCCACCTACTACACTAACTCATTATATGTTCGACCACTGGCTGGAAAAACCCTCCCCTCCACGAAATCTTCCAGAGTACACTTGGGGCAGTAATATCAACTTCTATCAAGGTGGAGAAGAAGTGCTCTCACCAGACCAATGTGTATTGATCGGCCTGGATTCCTCCGTTGCTGATGCGGTTCGGCAACAGCTCTACCCCATGGCCTGGGCTTTCTCAGATATGTCTATCTATGATCTGGGTAATTTGCGCAAAACCAGTATGGATTTCGTGATTCCTTTGCTCAGAGAGGTGATGGACAGCCGCTTGTTTCCCATTCTAATTGGGGGAAACCCACAGTTATTTTACGCTCAATTTCAGGCCTTCCTCAACCTGCGTGACCTGGTTAGCATGGTGTTGGTGGATGAGCGCGTACCCATTAGTACCGACCGTAAGAAATCTACGGAAAAGTACCTAAACCACCTCCTGCGTCATAGGCAGGAGAGTATCTTCCACCTGGGCTTAATTGGCCCACAAGCCCACTATACCGATCCGGCTTTGTTTGATTGGCTACAAGAACACAACTACGAATACTTGCGCTTGGGACAGGCGCGCGAAGACCTGGCAGAAGTAGAGCCTCTTTTAAGAGATGCCGATATAATTGCACTACACCTTGACGCTCTGAAGCAAGCAGAAGCCCCCGGCCAACTTAACCCCAGTCCTAGCGGATTTTTCCTCGAGGAAGCAGCGCAACTTTGCCGCTACGCCGGCATGAGTGATAAGCTTCGTTCCTTTGGCATTTACGGCATTGATAGTAGCAGTAAGCGTAAATTGGCACCGACTGCCCAAACCGTAGCTCAGCTCATCTGGTACTTTACTGAGGGTTACTACCAGCGCCTGGGAGATTATCCCATTACCAATAAGGGATTGACAGAATATGTGGTGGATTGGAAAGGCGAAGCCGAAAAGCTGACTTTCTGGAAAAGCCCTAAAAGTGGGCGTTGGTGGTTACAGGTTCCCGTAAAGACAAATCGTAAACAGCAACGCCATCGCTTGATTCCTTGCAGTTATAATGATTACAAAAAGGCTACTCAGCAAGAACTACCTGATCGCCTGTGGAACGCTTTTCGCAGATTTTAGGAGTTTTCCACCACCAAAGTTTCCAAGCGCATACCTCTTGAGCCTTTGATCAAGACCAAATTACCGCTCCACTCGGTGGTATACTTACTATTTCTTAGTGCTTCTCCGTCTATGAAGTGTGGTAGATCCAACTGGTTTGCAGCAGCAGCAAAGAGAGGGCCAACTAGTATGAGGTGGTCCAAACCCAATCCTTCGCAATATTGTGCTACCGCCAGGTGCTCCTGGGCTGCTTCCTCCCCCAATTCCAACATATCCCCCAAGATCGCCCACTTCGGTCCACCGTCTAGATCCGCAAAGTTCTGTACGGATGCCCGCATACTAGTGGGGTTGGCATTGTAGGCATCCAGGTAGTAGCGGGTACCGCCCTGCTCTAACCACTGAGAACGATTGTTCTCTGGTTCATAGCCTTCAATAGCCCGCACGATAGATTCCGCAGGCACCTTGAAATACTTACCCACCGCCACCGCAGTAATAATATTCTGCAGGTTATGCTTACCAGAAAGCGAACTAGCTGCTTTGAATTGCTGTCCCACCTTATCCAAAAAGGCCACTTGAATGCGTGGTGAAATAGCCAGTGGCTTGATCTCAAAATTAGGGTGGCTAATGTCTGGATGACTAGTAAGATGATACGAAATTCGGCGCTTTGCACCGCGTTGATCAGCTAAATCAGCAAGATGTGGTTCATCTAGATTGACAAAGACTACACCTCCTGCCGATGCTAGATAAGCGTACATTTCTGACTTTCCTTTTTTCACCCCCTCAAAACCGCCAAAGCCCTCCAAGTGCGCCAAGCCTACATTGGTGATCAAGCCGTGAGTGGGTTCGGCAATTTTGCACAACTCAGCAATCTCCCCCTGATGGTTAGCCCCCATTTCGACGACGGCGATTTCCGTATCCGCCGGCATAGCCAATAAGGTAAGTGGAACACCAATATGGTTATTGAAATTGCCTTGGGTTAAGTGCGTCCGATGAGCTTCGCCTAAGACCGCAGCGATTAACTCTTTAGTCGTGGTCTTACCGTTACTCCCGGTAATCGCCAGAAACGGAATATCAAAGGTACGACGGTAGGCCGTAGCCAAATCTTGTAAGGCCTGCAGACCATCCTTAACCAGCAAAAAACGTTCGTCCTCGACCACTTCTGGATTATCTACGACCGCGAAGGCAGCCCCCTGCTCAAGTGCACGAGCAGCAAAGGCATTACCGTCAAAATTTGCTCCTTTCAGCGCGACAAAGAGGTCTCCGTCCCGCAGTTTTCGGGTATCCGTACATACCCTGCGGCATTCCTGGAAGTAAGGAAGTAGATCGGTTGTATAAGCAACGGACATAGATTGACAATCAGCTGATTTAGGGAAAGGCAAATATACAGAAAAGCCATTTCGCAGGTTGCGAAATGGCTTTTCTCCTAAAGCGTTTTTTCTAGCTTTCGTCGTTTAACGACGGCGGCTGCTACGCTTAGTCTTGAAGAAGTGACCACTTTCTTCTTCGTTGCCGGTAGGCGCACCCATACGGATCATCGCACAACGGAAACCAATGGTACGGTCACCTTTGTCCTCGTCCTTGAAGCGGCGAGTACCTGGTGATAGCCAGTAAGCACGGTCGGCCCAAGAACCACCTTTGTATACACGCGCCTGATCACTGATCAAGGTGTGACGACCATAGTCGTAAAATGCTTCCGACTGCTGGTCACCGTCAAGGAAGTTGAATGGCTGACCCACTTTGTAGTTCTCACGGTCAGCTGCTTCTTCATCCTCTACGTAGCGGTAGCGTAGACGGCCCAAACTGTCCTTCTCTACCGGACGACCATCTTCGTCAAGCTCCAAGTGCTGGAATTTATTACCACGGAATGGGTTCATATCGTGGTTATCTGCATCAACAAGGTCGTTGGTAGTGAGTGGGCGGTAAAGGTCTTGTACCCATTCGTTTACGTTACCAGCCATGTTGTACAGACCGAAGTCGTTAGGTAGGTAAGCACGTACCGGAGCGGTAGGACATGCATTATCGTTCAAACGACCGGCAACACCCATGTAGTCACCACGGCCACGCTTGAAGTTAGCCTGAATATAACCCTGGTAGCGGTCACGCTTTTGGTAGCGTGTAGAAGTACCATTCCAAGGGTAGATACGGCGGTCGGTATACAATTCGTCTTTTTCGTTCTCTTGTAGACCCAAGAGGGCTAGAGATGCGTATTCCCATTCTGCCTCTGTTGGTAGGCGGTACTCCGGAAGGAGGATACCATCTTCGAAGCGAACTGGGCGCTTGCCACCCTTCGTTTGCAGGTCATCCAGATTACGGCGAACATCTCCTTGATACTGTCCTACGAGGTAGGCCTTAGTATTGAAGTTGTCCTCATCCTTCTGCTCCATGGTTGGGTTCAAGATACCGCGCTTAATCAGAATAGCTTCGTTCACGCGGTCTGTACGCCACTTACAGAATTCATTGGCCTGGATCCAGCTCACACCAACTACTGGATAATCATCGTAGCTAGGGTGACGGAAGTAAGTCTCTACTAGTGGTTCGTTGAACGATAGTTCATCACGCCATACCAAAGTATCAGGAAGACCATCCAAGTATACTTCTGGATAGCTCTCACCGAATACGCGATTTACCCAGTATAGGTACTCACGGTAGTTGTGGTTGGAGATTTCACTTTCGTCAATGTAGAAAGAAGACACCGTTACACGGCGGGGGCTGTTGTCCCAATCATAGGTCACATCTTGTTCAGTGAAACCCATAACGAACGTACCACCTTCTACTAGTACGAGATTTGGACCAGTCTCCTGGCCATCGTAGTCGAGGTTCTTTTCGTAACCTCCCCACTTGGTGTCATTGAAGTTCCATCCGGTGATATCGGAGGACTCTTTTTTGCCACACGAGCTCAACACCAATACAAGGCCCATGGCAATTGAGCCCAATTTTAACAGATTTTTCATTCCCTTTACCGAGTTTGATTTTGCGAATCGACCACCAAAGATAGAAGAAAAACATTTTCCATTGACGTCCTCCACTATCCTAAGTCATAAAATTGCGAACTTTAACATATTCAATTAAACATCCGAAAGCAGTTGTTCCAACGTGAATTATGTCTCTTGCGCTGGAGCTCCTTACTATCTTCCAGATTGATCATTAGCGAAATCTCGTGCGTGTTACCTGTACCGCCCGGCACATCTGCTAAAGCGGAAACGGTCATATCATACGAATAACCGATTCGGAACACCCCCTCGCGTACACCTACCGAAAATATGGCAGCATCCGCTAAGGTGAAGTTGTGGCGAAACCACGCGCCGCCAAATAAACGACCAGCTCCGATGTAGCTACCTACTACAATTTGGCCAGTATCGCCTTGTTTGACAAACATGGCATTCGGTGAAATAAACGCAGCATCCCCCCGCTTATTGCGCCGTCCTAAGTCAAATTCTGCCCCACCGTGCACCGTGAGTCGAAGTGGGCGACCAGCAAACAAATTCTCGTTGATCGCCAAAAAGGTTTCGTTCGGGCGGTTGATATGTTTCAGCGAGATACCACCATACACCGTACGATTGTAAAACAGAATACCCGCGGAGGCATCAAAGACCGTATTTGATAGGGCATCTGGCCGGTTCTCTTCCGACAAAAACGGATTGCCCCCTGCATCTACCGGGCCAGTGATCTCATCAATCTGATCTCCAAAGATCAATTGGTCCCAGTCTACCCGGGCTTGTGAAAGACCAGCTTCCAAGCCAATGCGGACGTTAGTTTCTCGATTCAGCTGCACCTTGTAAGAGTAAATGCCGGAAACCTGGTGTACCTTATATATCCCGTCGCCAGCTGCATCCGTCATTACCTGAATGCCGAATCCACTATTAAGGGCCTCCAATTCCTGTTCAAACGAAGCTGCGTACGTAATGTAGGCGTTCGGCCAGTTGGGATACTGATTACGATGGTTGAAAGTAAAACGCGGGGCAATAGTGGTACCAGCAAAAGCGGGATTCAGCTGCAGGGGTGCAGCGTAGAACTGACTAAAGATGGGGTCTTGCGCCTGTAGACTGCATACTACAATGCCTAAAAATGCCAATAACAGCGGTAGCTTTCTCCTCATTTTTGCGCGATTAGTTGTAACGGTCCCCACCACCTGTGTAAAGCCTCTACTGAGTGCGACGGGTGGACCAAACTACTAAAGAGCTTGGGCTTACCCAAATGTTTTAACACAAATGCGCCGCAGCAGACCAATAATAAAGGACTTGTCGCTAGCCCTACGACATTTAAGTGTCGAAAATACGTTAACGAAAAATAGCCTTCAGGTGTTTACGTTTTTAGCATGTACATTTGTAAGCCGATGGCAAATTGTGCTGGCTAATGATTGTACTTTTCAGCACACCCATCGGAATTGAACTGAGAACCGGCATGAAGAAACTACTACTCTGGTGTACCGTATTTCTACTCCTTGGAATTGGAACGAGCACCGCACAGACAACACTCCGCCACACTTTTGAATGGTCGGAAACGCCTACCTCTTATCGTCTTGGCGAGCAAATTATCGAACAGTGGTCCTTTCCGGAGGCTAAATTTGGTGATATCGCCCCTTCCCTACCCTACTGGACCGAACGCTTTCCTGTGTCTGGCCCCGGTGCCTTAAGGGTTCAGGTAAGTAGCTTGCAACTTGAGGATTTTGAAAAAGTGGTGGCGGCAGAAGATGAACGTTTAGGCGAAAGCCTGATCTTCACCACCTCGGTCGTTCGTACCTCAGAGGGCTATTTTGGAAAAGTGGCCTGCGTTCCTTTTGTAAAAATTGGCGATCGCTACCAACGGGTTAAAAGCTTTGCCTTATCAGTTACCCAACAGCCTAAAGCAGCGGCTAGAGGGGGTGACCCTTTTAACTCCGCACTAAGCCAGAATCCCACCTATAAAATTGCGATCAGCAATACCGGTATCCACAAATTGACTTACGGGTTTCTGAAGGATGACCTGGGTATCAGTAATCTAGATGACGTTGATCCTCGTACCATTAAGGTATATGGCAACGGTGGCGGTTTAGTCCCTTATGACGTAAACGAAGAACGAGCGGACGACGTCGTTGAAAACGCCATCCAGATTGTGGGGGAAGAAGACGGTAGTTTTGACAGTGGTGACTACATCTTGCTGTACGCCCAAGGGCCGGATAGATGGAGATACGATGCCGACGATGACCGCTTCGATTTGGAAGTCAACGTCTATGATAGCCGCAATTATTACTTTGTACAAACCGGTGGCGCCAATGGCCTGCGGGTGCAGTCGCAGAGCAATCTGAGTACCACCACTTATAGTACAGATACCTACGACGGACTCTTCCGTTTTGAGGAAGACCGGGTGAATGTGCTACACGAAATAGAATCAACTGGTACGGGCACCGGCCAACACTGGTACGGTGATTTCTTTAAGTTCGCCCGTGAAAAGGAATACGATAAGCTGTTTACTTTTCCTGGCTTACAGACCAACGAGCCCGTAATCGTGCGCTCAGAGATGGCCCTTCGGGCAGCAACAGGTTCTCGCTTTTTCCTGGATATTGCTGACCAAACCTTGACCAGCCAATCTGTACCGCGGGTGCCCATTGGTGAACGCAACGAGATTTATAGCAATTTGGCACCTACGGCGCGTTTGAATGATGAGGTGACCCTTACTGGAGAGGAGTTCACAGTACTCCTACGTTATCCTAATCCTGGTGGTGGAGAACAAAGCTCAGCCTGGTTGGACTTTATACAAGCCCGTCCACGTATGGCGCTGCGTTATTTGAACGAGCCTACCCGTTTTCGCGACACCCGCAGCTTAGGGCAAGAAAGTACAACCTTCACGCTGAACGGCGTAAGTAGCGGTATAGAAGTATGGGACATTAGTAGTGTACTACAACCGCAACGGCAGGAGGTGAATAGTAGTGGTAGCAGCATGACCTTTGGCGTGAGTACGCAAGATGTCTTGCGGGAGTTCATTGCCTTCAACCCGAATGATGAGCTGCTGAATGCAGAGGTCGTAGGCGAGATTCCTAATCAGAACCTGCACTCCCTTGCCGGACAAGATATGATCATCGTGTACCACCCCGACTTTCAGGAATCAGCGGAGCGTATTGCAACCCATCGCCGGGAGTTCAGCGGTTTAGAAGTGGCATTGGTACCCACAACCGAAGTTTACAACGAATTCTCTAGTGGACGCGTGAGTCCTACGGCGATTCGCGATTTCGCTAAGTGCATCTTTGATCGCGACCAACGTTTGGGGTACCTACTCCTCATCGGAGATGGCTCATTCGATTGTCGAGACTTGTATGGCTTTGGAGGCAACTTTGTCCCAGTCTACCAGCGCGACCAGAACCACGAACTATTCGGCTTTCCAGCAGACGATTTCTTTGCCATTTTCGAAAATGATCCGGGCGATGACCCCTTGGCCAATGACTTAAGCATTTCCGTTGGTCGATTGCCGGTAAAGACACTGGAGGAAGCGAATGTGGTAGTGAACAAGATTATTAACTACGACACTAATCCAGAATACTTGCTCAACTGGCGAACCAGAATGATCTTTCTTGGTGATGACGAAGACGGCGCAACCCACTCCGATGATGCCGAAGAGGCCTCTCGAGTTGTTCGTAATCTAAGGCCTGAATTCAATCTGACTAAGCTATTCTTCGACTTATTCCCGCAGGAATCAACGCCGGCCGGTGATCGTTTCCCGATTGTAGAAGAAGAACTAGATCGCATCCTCGAAAGAGGCTCGGTAGTTACAACCTACCTGGGGCACGGCGGTCCACGGGGTTGGGCGCAGGAGCGGGTACTCGATATACCACAGATCCAGAACTGGGACAATTTGGACCGCCTAAGCATATTCCTAACGGCGACCTGTACCTTCGGTGACTATGACAACGGTGCCTTTGTATCAGCCGGTGAAGAGCTCCTACTTACTCCACGTGGCGGCGCAGTGGCTTTGATGACGACCACCCGCCCGGTATTTGCTTCTCGCAACTCCGCCTTGACCAACCGATCCCTAACGCAACTGCTCAACCAGGATGAGGACGGAAATTGGACGCGCTTGGGGGATGTGGTGCGCGTAGCGAAAAATGCGCTGAGTAACCCCAGCAGCTTTGATAATGAGCGGAAGTTTATGTTGATGGGTGATCCGGCGCAACGTCCGGCACTTCCGCGCTTCCGAGTAAAAACCAATACAATTAATGGTATTGATCCCGCTAGTGGCATTCTCGATACGCTAAGCGCCTTGGAGACGGTGACCATCACTGGACAAATAGAAGATGGTAACGGGCAAATCATGAGTGGCTTTAACGGTTTGGTTTACCCTACCATTTTTGATAAGAGCATTGGGGCGGAGACCCTACAAAACGATCCGGAGGGAAGTCCAGCTCGTACTTATGATGTACGACGGAACGTACTATTCCGGGGTAAAGCCAGTGTAGTAGACGGGCAATTCACCTTCAGCTTCGTAGTACCCAAGGATATCAACTACAACTATGGTCCTGGAAAGATCAGCTACTACGCAGCCGATATTCCACAGAAAATTGATGCCGGCGGCGGAGAAGAGCGCTTTATTATCGGTGGCTCTAATCCTGATGGTGTGGTAGATGATACGCCTCCAGTGGTAGAAGTATTCATGAACTCTACTGACTTTATATCTGGTGGTCAAGTAGATGCTAATCCGACGCTGGTCGTTCGTCTTTCTGATGATTTTGGCATTAACGTTACCGGCAATAGCATTGGGCACGACTTGGAGGGCTTCCTCAACGAAGACACCCAAAATAGCTACCTGCTTAACGATTTTTACCAGACGGAAAATAATGACTTCCGTCGCGGTGAAGTTCGTTTCCCACTAAGGGACCTTGAACCTGGCACTTACAATATGCGCGTACGCGCCTGGGATGTAGCCAACAATTTGGGCGAAGGTGTTACAGAATTTGTGGTAGCCAATGATGGTAAGATTGCCTTACAGAACGTACTCAACTACCCTAACCCATTTACCGACCGGACCTGCTTCCAATTTGATACCAATATAGCCGGGGAAGACCTGGATGTACTCATCCAAGTGTTCACCATCAGCGGCCGATTAGTGAAAACTATCGAAGAAATGATCCCCGCTAATGACGGCGCACTCCGCCTTGATGACTGTATCGAATGGGATGGACGCGATGACTACGGTGACCAACTGGCCCGTGGCGTATACCTGTACCAAGTGCGAGTACGAACCGCCAGTGGCACAGAAATCAACGGCGAAAGCGAATTTGAAAAGCTCGTTATCCTGAAATAATCGAGCTCATCTGAATTTAAACCACCTGAGGACTTTTTCTCCGCCAATACCCAAGATGTATTGCCACGGAAAGAAGCGCCTCAGGTGGTTTTATTTTGTCCCACGTGAAAAAGTCCGCGAGGTCTTCCTTAATGCCAATCAATCCGTCAAGTCACTCGGATTAAATGGTACTTTTGGCGGCTTGAAGAGTAAAACTGAAAGCTTATTTTCCTGTAATTCTCATCCGTTTTACCTTCACCTGCTACCGCTTAATGTTAAGGAGCAACCGCTCAACAAAGAAATTCCGTTAACAACAAAATAAAGAGCACAACTTGCGGGTTTTCTTGGTGAAGAAACGCAACACGGCCGAGCAATTTGGCAAGGCTTTTGCAATACATACTCAAAACAGCAACGCGGTAAGCACGTATAAGTCAACAGTTAGGCTATATTTGCAGCCGATTTATTTAGCAAAGAATGACGCGAAGAATCAGCTTACATTGCCCTGAGGTCTAGCAAATCAATTAATCTCAATAGCGAGCCATTCTGTAATTGATTTGACTGCCGGAAGCCAATTCTGATTTTTTGCTGCGTCACAAATGAATTCAAACTCATGAAGAACGTACTACGTTTAGCATCTCTCGCCCTGGTTTGTCTGCTATTCAACACCACTGACCTCCAAGCACAAGGCAACTGTTTCCAAGGAGAGGATGGTAAGTTCTACAATCTAGACGGTACGCCATGTACCAATACAGTAGCCACTGCGGTGCCCTTTTTGCGCATCGTTGGTGATGCCCGCTCGGGAGCAATGGGTGATGTAGGTATTGCCATTAGTGCCGACCCTAACGCCATGCATTTTAACGCCTCGAAGCTGGTATTAGCCGAAGAAGACCTGGCAGTTTCTGCCACTTACACGCCCTGGTTGCGGTCTTTAGGTCTGAACGACGTTTATCTGGCATACCTTTCGGGCTACAAGAAATTGAGTGATCTCGAAGCCATCGGCTTTGGTCTCCGCTACTTCTCCTTGGGTAGCATCGAATTTACAGATGTAAACGGCGAGCCACTGGTTACCGGTCGTCCAAACGAATTTGAGGTAGCGCTGGCCTATTCACGTAAACTATCCGATAACTTCACCGCGGGCTTGACGGGTAAGTTCATCTACTCTAACCTGGCTGCTGGTCAGCAGCTGGATGGTGGTGATATCATTGAAGCTGGTATCGCTGGTGCGGCTGATATCTCTTTCACTTACCAAACTGAGCTGAACTCCAGCTCCTTGGATGATAGTGATTTGACCATCGGTCTGGCGCTGAGTAACATCGGTTCTAAAATTACTTACACCCGTAATGTGGACCGGGACTTCCTACCAGCTAACTTCGGCTTGGGTGCCGCCTGGACACTTGGTTTTGACGAGTTCAATACCTTGACCATCGCTGCTGATGTGAATAAGCTGATGGTACCAACACCATGCCAAGGGCCTGACTGTATTAATGATGACCGCCTCGATCAATCTCCGATCAGCGCTATCTTTAGCAGCTGGGGTGATGCCCCAGAGGGCTTTAGCGAAGAACTACGCGAGTTTGTTTACAGTATCGGTTTGGAATACTGGTATGACAAGCAGTTCGCTGTACGTGCGGGCTACTTCAACGAGCACATCCAAAAAGGTGGCCGTAAGTACCTGACCTTGGGATTAGGTCTTAAGTACAACATCTTTGGCCTGAACTTCAGCTACTTGGTACCAACGACCAACCAGCGTAACCCACTGGACAACACGCTACGCTTTAGCTTACTGTTCGACTTTGGTGCGTTTGAGCCACAGGGGTAATAACCAGTCTCAAAGGCTAGAAAGTAGAGAATAGTATTCAGCTTTCTTGATGAAATAGAAACGAAGGGATTTTTCCAGCTGGAAAAATCCCTTCGTTCTAAAAATCGGTGTACGCTCGTAAGCCGGATTCTGTTCTCCACCCGAAGGCGGAGTCCCGTCATTTATCTACCCCCGGCATCACTGCACGGGATCTATCTGCCTACCCTCCAGCATACAAGCGAGCAACTTGATGGCCTACTCCCGAAGAAGCAGACACCACTGGTTTACGTGGCATTGCAATCCGCAAGGTTTATCTCCCCCGAATATTACTACCCGACGGCGTGCGCTCTTACCGCACGTTTTCACCCTTGCCCCGTTCGCCGAAGCTTCAGCACAGGCGAACCCCGCTTCCACTTCTTTGAAACCTAGTCCTTCTACGCAAAAGCTTCGAAGGACGGAGGCGGTTTGTTTTCTGTGACACTCTCTGTAAAAGCAGGATTCCTCCTACTCCCCCCACCTCTTAAGTGGTACGGCGCTCTGTATTGTCCGGACTTTCCTCTTTCCATTCCGACTCAGAAAGTCGGAATAGCCAGCGACAGGATCACGTACAACCGAACAGCAAAGATATCTGCTTTCAGCGGTGTCAGGCAAGTTTTTCTTAAAAAAGCTACCGTTCCCTCATTCTCCCTTTCTCCGCTGGCTTCTCTCCTGCAAATAGCTTAAATTAGGCATCCCAAAAGTATTCATCCCATGAACATCCCAAACACTAAGCGACTCCTACTGGGGACGTCCATCCTTCTGCTATTCGTACTTCCCTCTGCTTCTGGACTCAACTGGTTATCACCTGACTTGGATAGGCTACAGCAAAGAGCCCAACGCGAAGACAAACTCTTCCTGCTTTACTTCAGCGCTGATTGGTGCGCGCCTTGCCAGTGGATGGAACAGAACACCTTTCAAGATGAGCAACTCAACGCCTTCGTAGGCGAGCACTACCTAGCAGCCAAGGTGGACCTCAACAATACGGACAATAAGATCTTACAGCATCGCTTCGAAGTGGATGTCATTCCTACCATACTAGTCTTCTCCACTAACGGCAAACTGATTTCCCGGCGGACTGCCACCCAAGAGCCAAGGCCCCTACTGCGCTGGCTGCGCCATTTAGATAAACCGGCTAATCATGTTGATGCCACCCTACCAGTGGAAGAGTCTCAAGTAGCCCTGACCAGCCCTCAGCGAAATACCCAATTCAGCCGCCCCGCATTGATCCCTGATGGCCCGGCCCTGGAAATGCTATCACAAGAAACATCTACGCCGGAGGATTATCATAATCCCAGCTTGGTTTTGAGTGGAGAACCGGTGGCGATGGTAGAGACCTCTTTTTCACCGCGCTCCAGCCTGACCTACTGCATTCGGCTGGATCAAACCCTGGCCGACTACAGCTCGGCCGTAAAGGCGGTAACTGAATTTGAACGAAAGTTTGAAGCCCCAGCGGAGTTAAAGCCAAAACCCGATGGGAGTTACGAAATTCTGCTGGGTAGCTTCGAAACGACTGGGGAAGCGCGCCAATTCTTGCTGTTTCTACAACGAAATGATCGCCAGGGAGAAATCATTCCATTCAGCGACAAATAGCAGACAGGCGTTCAGACTTTTCGACTTTAACACTAATATTGCCCCGATAGATTGTAATTTTGCGCCCGTCAAGGACGTTTGGAACTTGTCGTATGTCCACCAGCAGCCATATTTAGCTTAGCAGCTGGGCAGCGAAGGTCCGTGCAGATGTATCTTCTGGTTGTATATCCAGAACAGGAATTTGTCCTAAGCATACCAAAAAAATCCCGTTTTCATTACCCAAAGTTCCGACTGGGTAGTGGCACAAAACAATCAATACGGAACCATGAATAGGATCCTCACTAGTGTTTTACTCCTCTTTTTTTCGCTCACATTCGTAGCAGCTCAAACCGCCGATCAGGTCGTCTTAACGCGCACCGCAGAAAGTGGTGAAGCGCGCACCTGTGCCCAATCAAATGCGGGTACCGTTGCTTCCTTTGGGCCTCTAACTGGTCAGTCTAACGATATCATCCCTGACACGCTCTTTTTGTGCTTGGGTGATACTTTAATCGTTAATCACACCGGTGATGAAGTACTGGACGGTGACCCGGATATGTCTACTCCGGCAGGGGTGGCTTACGGCTTCTTCGAATGCCCTCCCACAGAGACTGGGCCTACCTTAACAGACATTGTTAATGATCCCTGCACCTTTGATGATGGCAATGCCACCTTCGGCATTTATGTCTATACCGGTGGTACGCTGAGTGGAACCGTGCCTTTCTTTAATCAAGGTGCGCTGCAAGCGGCCTTTACCGGTGGAGCCCCAGCCATTTTCCATTTTGCGCCTATTACCTTCGATGCTCTCGCACCTGGCACCATAGAAGCTGAATACGAAGGAACCCCAGCAGGATCCTGTGTAAGCCTCAGCGCTGATCAGCAGTTTGCGGTAGCTTACCTAAACGAAATAACCATTACGGAACTCACTTTAAACGGTTGCCAAGGCACCTTCCGAGTCCAGGGTGGTCTATCTGAATTGGACAATTCGGATTACAGCTCTATCACTATCGCCCGTCAAGACAATCCCGGCATTACCGGAACGATCTTGAGTGGCGCAGCGGACCACAACGACGTGGTTACCTTCGATGTGCCGTCACCTGGGGTTTATGTAATCTCCGTAGAAGACGGTAAGAGCTGCGGTGGAACCCTAATTACACCTAACATTGACCTCTGTGACGGTGTGGAATTTGAGCTTCCCTTCACCAATGTTCTTCCGGGTACCAACGAATGTATTTCGTTCTCGGTCAACAATTTTGCTGATATTATTTCTGCTCAGTTCTCCGTCACCTGGGATCCAACGATCCTTAGCATCTCTGGGGTTCAGGGCTTTAATCCATCGGTACCAGATTTGAATATCGGTAACTTTGGCTGGCAGGATTTCCCTACCCCAAACACCATTCCTGCAGGGGTCTTGACGGTTTCCTGGACGGATAACTCCTTTGCGGGGGTAACCCTGGCGGATGGCTCCGTATTCTTTGAAATTTGCTTTGATGTCATTGGGCAACTGGGAGATTGTTCACCACTACAAATCACGGGTGATCCTGTACCATTTGAAGTAGTAGACAGTAATACCGACCCCGTACAGTTGATTCCAAGCAATGGTAAAGCGGTGGTTTCTGATAATCCCTTCTTTGTCCTGCTCGAACAAGATAGCCTGACCTGCCCATCCTTTGATGACGGCAGTTTTACCGTTACGGTAGATGAAGGTGTGGCGCCTTATCAGTACAGCTGGAATACCGTGCCAATCAGTGGCCCCAATAGTGCCCCAATTGCGATTGGAGCAGACGGTAGCAGCTCTACAGTCGGCAACTTGGCCGCCGGCACTTATCAGGTGACCATCACGGATGCCTCCGTGCCCGCGCCGCAAACGGTTATTGATACGATCGAAGTACTGGCTGGTCCGGTATTAGGCATCACCATTCGGGATACTATACCTAGCTGTTTTGGCTTTAATGATGGGTCGATTCGTTTTGTACCTACTTCGGACGGCTTACCGATTGAGAACCCAGGCCCAGGATATACTTTCACCTGGTCGGTGCCAAACGGCGTGACTGACCCCGGTAATACCAACTATATCTCAGGCGTACCCGCAGGTTCTTACGGCATTACCGTTACTGACCCAGCCGGTTGTCAAGAAATAGCTTTGATTCCTCTTGGTCAGCCACCAGCAGTACGCGTATTGGACGCCAATACCTTTATCACCGATGCTAGCTGTACCGGTGGCCAGGATGGTGTAATTACCATTACTGCTTCGGGTGGGACTACCGATGACGGTAACTTCACTTTTGTCTGGAGTACCGGCCTGACGCTAGAGGCATCTACAACTACCCTCAGTAATCTTAACCCAGGGCAATACTGTGTAACGATTACCGACGATAACAACTGCGAAACGCAAGAATGCTATACCGTCGGTGCAATGAAAGTACTATCGCTCAACCCACTAGTGACCGATGTACTCTGTAACGGAGATGCTACCGGTGAGATTTTTGTTAGCGGTGCCACAACCGGTGCACCCGCCGATGAGCCTTACACCTTTAGCTGGAGCCCGAATGCGCCCGCCCCAACTACCACAACCCCTACCTCAAGTGAGATTACGGGACTGTTGGCCGGTGAATATATTGTGACCATGACGGACGCCAGTATGGCGGGTTGTGAAATTATTGACACCTTCGTCGTAAACCAACCCGACTTGTTGGAAGTAACGGTGATTGATTTCGAAAATGAAACTTGTATTACCGGTAGTGATGGTTCGGTTACGGTAGAGGTGACTGGAGGTACCGCACCTTATTCCTACAGTTGGTCGCACGATATGATGCTGACTGATTCTATTGCAACTGGTCTGAGCGCGGGTAACTATACCGTTGACGTTTCCGATATGAACGGCTGTATGGCTCAGACCTCGCAAGTGGTTTCGGCACCAGCCCCACCACAAATCACTACTCTAAATGACACCTCGGTAACCTGTGCGGATGACGAGGACGGAACCCTACAAGTGATTGTTGATCCCGCTCCCGGGACCATGATTACCAGTATTGAATGGGATAATGGTCAGAGTGGTGATGTCTTGACTAGCCTTTCACCGGGCACCTATATTGTAACAGTAACTGCCGATAACTTCTGTACAACAGTAGATACAGCCATGGTTATCGCACCAGATCCGATCACAATTGACTCTTTCCGCATCCAACGCCCTACTTGTCCGGGTGATGAAAATGGTCAGATTGCCGTATTTGCCAGTGGTGGTACCCCACCTTTTGAATACGACTGGGAGCACGTAGTCGGAGGTCCGGAGCCGGCGAACCCGATTACGACACTTGCCGCTGGTGACTACACCGTTACGGTAGTAGACATGAACGGCTGTACTGGTGGCCCCTTCAACGTAACTGTAGAAGATCCACCCACCATTGAGGTCGTCTTTAGCAACGAAATGGACACCAGTTGCCCAGCCGATGATACTTGTGATGGGCAGGCTACTGTAACTGCTAGCTTTAGCGATGGTTCGCCTGCTGATTTCATCTTTACCTGGGCATCGGGTGAAATGACTAATGGTGGTACTACCTCCACCGCCGTCCAACTCTGTGAGGGTACACAATTAGTTGAAATTAATGATGGCGGTATTTGTGGTATTGCGGTAGAATTCACCGTAGGTGCACCTGACCCCATCACGGTCGACGTTGAACGCGATCCCGTGAGCTGTAACGGTTTATCCGATGGTAGCATTACCATCACACCGATGGGCGGTACAGGTCCTTATGATATTCTTTGGGTGGAAACCGGTGAAACAACGGCCACCATTAATGGCCTGGCGGCTAATAACTATAATGCCATCATCACAGATGCCAATGATTGTCCTTTTGCTCAAAATGTAGAGTTGCCGGAGCCAGATCCACTGGTTATTGCTATTGATCCAGTGACCACAACTGAGTTTGTAAGCTGTGCAGGTGATATGGACGGTGTAATTGGTGTTAATGCTACCGGTGGTAATGTCGACCCGAACAACCCTTATCAGTTTAGCTGGGACATCGGTCAGTCTGGGCAAATTGTATCCAACTTGGCTGCCGGAACCTACACGGTAATGGTAACTGACTTCATGGGTTGCACGGATGATCTGTCTTACACTATTCTGGAGCCAGATCCGATCACTTTCACGCTTGACCCAATTCAGCCGCCATTGTGTTTTGGTGATCCAACTTTTGTCACTATTGATACTGTCTTCGGCGGTGCCAATAATGCGTTTGAGGAATACACCTTTATGGTGGATAACAATGGCTTGAGCTTCCCGGTAATTCAACCAGCAACGGTTTTTGCCGGCGATCATATTGTGACCGTGGAAGACATCAATGGTTGTACAGCAGAGACCTCGTTTAATATTGCTTCCCCTGGCCAAATCATTATTGACATTGCGTCTCCAATTGTGGTTGAGTTAGGTGACAGTACCACCCAATTTCTGCCCAACATCACTCCTAGTGACAACTACAACTACCTGTGGACTCCAGGCTTGTACTTGAGTTCAGACACCATCCGCAATCCGTTTGTATTTCCGGAGGAGAGCCTAGAATACACACTCACGATTGTGAATGAAAATGGTTGTTCCGCTACGGAAACTGTATTTGTAGAATTGGATGCCAACCGCAATGTGTTTATTCCAAACATCTTCAGTCCGAACGGGGACGGCCGTAATGACGACTTCCGGATATTTGCTTGCCTCGGGGTGCGTCAGATTACTTCGGCTCGTCTGTTTGATCGTTGGGGAGGATTATTAGTAGAACAAACCCTACTTGATCCAGCCTGTCTGAATGGTACACCGCTTTGGGATGGTACCAAAGGAGCTGATACCTTGCCTCCGGGTGTGTACGTATACATGATAGAGGTAGAGTTCCTCGATGGTGTAATATTGACCTACCGAGGAGATGTGACTTTGATCCGCTAGCGGCACATTGCTGTCAGCATAAAAACTAGCCCCGCTTCCTGGTCAGGAAGCGGGGCTAGTTATTTCCAATCGATATTTTTAGGTGGCTTAGCGCCGACTCAACTTCACCACCGGACAAATAATTTCCTCCAGGCTAATACCGCCGTGCTGGAAAGTATTACGATAGTAGTTGTTGTAGTAGTTGTAGTTATTCGGGTAAAGGAAGTACTTGTCCTCCTTAGCAAAGATGAAGGTAGAACTCACATTGGGTCGTGGCAAGCCCGCTTCATTGGGCTTACGTATTTCCAGTACATCCTTGCGATCGTAGTTAAGGTTCTTACCTACTTTGTAGCGCAGGTTAGTAGTCGTGTCTCGATCACCAACCACTTTGGATGGGGTATTTACCCGTATAGTACCGTGGTCAGTAGTAATGATCAACTTTACATCCTGCCGCTCAGCGATGCGCTGCAAGGCAGACCAAAGCGGAGAATTACGGAACCAGGATGCCGTCAAAGAGCGATAAGCTTTCTCATCACCAGCCAGCTCTTTCAGCACTTCCATCTCGGTACGGGCATGCGAGAGCATGTCGATGAAGTTATAGACTATTACGGTCAAGTCGTTGTGCAGGTAATCGAGGATATTATCCTCCATCTGCTTGGCCTTATTCACGTTAGTGATTTTGGAATAGCCCACTTTAAGGTCACGACGAACCAGGCGCTTCAGTTGGGCTAAGAGTAAATCTTCTTCGTGATTATTCTTTCCTCCCTCGTCCGTATCGTTCTTCCACCATTTACGGTAGTGCTTCTCGATATCAGCGGGCATCATTCCAGCAAAAATGGCGTTGCGGCTGTATTGGGTGGTGGTGGGTAGGATACTGTAGAAGAAATCTTCCTCTTCAACCCGATATGATTGGTTAAGGATAGGCTCAATCACCTTCCATTGGTCAAAACGTAGATTATCCAGCAACACCATTACGGTAGGGCGGTCTTCACTGAGTTCTGGCAGTACTTTCTCCCGCATGAGTCGATCACTCATTACTGGCCCCTCACCTTTACGCAACCAATCTGGGTAGTTCTTGACGATGAATTTGGAGAAAGCCGTATTGGCCTCGTTCTTCTGCATGGCCAGGATATCTCCCATGGCCGTAGAGTTACTTTCGTCAATCTTGATCTCCCAGTTGACCAAGCGCTTGTAGATATCGGCCCACTCCGTGTAGTTCAAACCGCTGTTCATTTCCATCAATAATTGACGGAACTCTTGCTGGTAATCAGAACTGGTTTTTTCTCGTACCAGGCGCTTGTTATCAATGAGTCGCTTAAGCGTCAACAGAATTTGGTGAGGGTTGACCGGTTTGATCAGGTAGTCACTGATTTGCGAGCCAATAGCCTCTTCCATCACAGTCTCCGCCTCATTTTTGGTGATCATCACCACGGGAATATTAGGGCGGATTTCTTTCAGCTTAGCCAAAGTTTCCAGCCCCGTAATGCCGGGCATACTTTCGTCCAAAAAGACGACATCAAAATCATTACGTTCCTCAATTTCTTCCAAGGCGTCGTGGCCATTGGTCACTGTGGTGACGTTGTACCCTTTTTTCTCAAGGAACATCAGTTGGGGCTTCAGCAAATCGATTTCATCATCGGCCCAGAGAATCTTGATTTCGTCCATGTGCGTAAATATGTGCGGTTAGTGGTTGGTCAAAGACCAAAAGTAAAAATTCCGGGCAGAAAACCCAGAGTAGATACGCGTGATTTGCGAGCACGCAATGGTAAGAACGCCTGGAGGCTAAGGATAGATATGATTTTCATCGTAATTTTTCAAATTCGTTACCTTTACCGCTAAGAAATGGCAACCTTCCAGCTCCGCAGTGAAGCAATACCCGTAAAAGCCTTGTGAGCGTAGCTGTTGCATTTCGCGCTTACAGATGAGAAAAGAGCTTAGAATTTGGAACGCACACCTCCTATTGTCACGATAACCTCTGATTTTGGTCGCCGAGACTATCACTTGGCCTTGATAAAGGGCCATATCCTGCAACAAACGCCGCGTGCTCAGCTTATTGATATCAGCCACGAAGTAACCAACTACAATATCGTAGAGGCTGCCTTCTTATTCCGCCACTGTTGGCGTGCTTTTCCGATTGGAACCATTCACTTGCTTAGCGTAAACGACTTTGATCAACCTGATCGTCCTTTTCTGGCTTTCAGCCACGATGGCCACCACTTTGTTGGGCCCGACAATGGGTTGTTTTCACTGGTCTTCCCAGAACTCCCCAGCGCCCTTTATCAGATCAATGTGGATGAGTTGGAGTTAAGTCGTTTCCCGATTGCTGACGTGCTGGCGCATGCCGTGGGACATTTGTCGCAAGATTTCCCAGTGAGTGGCTTGGGAACTACCGTAGATAACTGGATTGAGCGCATCACCCTCCGTCCTGTGACTGGCCCCAACCATATCCGCGGCTCGGTAGTGTACGTAGATCAATTTGACAATGTGATTCTCAATATTGATCGCACACTGATGGACAATGTAGGTAGCGGACGACCATTCCAGCTGTTCTTCAAACGCCACTCTCCTATTGCTACGCTTTCGGAACATTATCACGACGTGCCAGTAGGTGAAATTCTGTGCCGCTTCAATTCAGCTGATTTGCTGGAGATTGCCATTAATATGGATAAAGCAGCCGGTTTACTGGGGCTTAAAGTCGAGGATACCGTGCAGATTGATTTTTCGACGCGATGAATCGCGTCGCTACGACCTTTAATTGTTGACCTTGTTAACTCTCATTGTATGGAAACGCGTCCTCATTCTGATTTTCCTGAAGCTAAAATTGAGCGGGTCACCACCAAGACCATGTTCAAATCTCTCTTGGCTATACTCAACCTGGAGAAGGGTATCTTCTATACCGCCTGGGAAATGATCAAATCGCCGGGTAATGCGATGCGGCGGTACCTATTTGAAGACCGGACTAAGTTTATTGAACCGCTCAAGTTTTTAGTGCTCACTCTTCCTATTTATATCTTCCTTAGTATTAAGGTATACCCCGCTGGAAGTTTATTCGACAGTATGGAGCAGGGATTTAGAATGAGTGCTGGTGAAGACATGCCAGAGGAACAAATTGCTCAGGCTAAATTATTGTTACAGTACCTAAAGGATTACTCCAACTTCTTACTACTCCTTACCATACCTATCAGTTCCATTTGGACGTACCTGCTTTTCAGGAAGTACCGCCTCACTTTTGGTGAACATCTGGTTTTAAATGCCTTTCTCTATGCGTTTTTGACCTTATTAGGCATCATCCTTATGCCCTTGGGTGCTTATTCTATAGAGACGCTGAACTACCTCATAATGCTGCTGAACTTTGGCTACATGGCCTATTTTGTCAAGGACTTTTTTCGAAAATCCTGGGGCAGTTCCTTATGGAATAGTTTAGTCTTAACTGTCTTATCGTTCATCACCAGCTCACTTGGATTGATGATCATAGTTATTATCGCAATCCTCTTGATGAACTAGTTAGGACTAGCCTAATTTTTGGGTTGAATGAAGTCCCAAAGCGTACCGTATAGGTCCTTGAATACAGCAACCGTACCGTAGGGCTGTTCTTCCGGTTCTCGAACAAACTCAATTCCTTCGGCCAGCATTCGATTATAATCTCGCCAGAAATCATCGGTATACAGGAAGAGGAATACCCGCCCACCGGTCTGATTACCGATTGCCAGTTCTTGTTCTGGTTTAGCGGCTTTAGCCAAAAGAAGGGCACACTCATTAGAGCCTGGAGGAGCTACTACCACCCAACGTTTGGTTTCACTAAGTTGGGTGTCTTCCAACAGTTTGAACTTCAATTTTTGCGTGTACCAGGCAATGGCCTCATCGTAGTCTCTTACCACCAGGGCTATTCGTGCTATATGCTGACGCATAATGGGATTTGATTTTCGTAAATTTAGGCCGCTAAGGTAGTAGAAGCCACTGATTAAGAAGTAACAACCACCTGATGAATATCAAAGCTACATCCCCCGATCACTACATTGAGCAAATCCCAGAGGAGCGCCAAGGCCCCATGCAGGAACTGCGCCAAACCATTTTGGATCATCTCCCCGATGGATTTGAGGAACAGATGAGCTACGGAATGATTGGCTACGTAGTGCCGCACTCTTTGTATCCGGCGGGCTACCATTGTGACCCCAAGCTCCCGCTTCCTTTCTTGAGCATTGCCTCCCAAAAGAACTTCATCGCGCTTTACCACATGGGCATTTATGCTACACCGGAACTCCTGGACTGGTTTGTGGCCGAATACCCTAAACACAACAAGCGCAAACTGGATATGGGTAAGAGCTGTATCCGCTTTAAGAAGCCAGCGGAAATTCCGTTTGCCTTAATTGGGGAGTTGGTGACCAAGATGGATCCACAGCAGTGGATCGAACGTTACGAAAGTAATATAAAGCGGTAATGCATTCTCTAAGCCCCTTCATTGAACACCTCCGGCAATTCGTGGACATCTCAGCAGCAGATGGAGAACAAGTAGCATCACTACTAAGGGTGCGCCAGTATGCCAAGGGGGACATTTTGCTAGAAGAAGGACGGCGCTCCCAATCCTTTTTCTTCTTGCTCCGAGGCTGTGTGCGCATGTACTACCTGGTAGACGGCGTGGAAAAGAATACCTTTTTCTACACCGAAAACCAGTTTGTTAGCTCTTACGAGAGTTTCGTGCGGGCAACACCTGCCAAGCACTACATTGCTTGTCTGGAAGATTGTGAGTTGGTCGTGATTACTCAAGAGAATGCGTTTCAGCTATTGTCGTTTTCGCCGAAGTTTGAGCAACTCTCGCGAATGATTATGGAAGAAGAGTTGATCATTTACCAACAGATGCTCTCCACTTTCATAACCCAAAATGCGGAACAGCGGTATCAGCAGTTTATGGATGCTATGCCGGAACTGGCACAACGCATTCCGCAGTATCATTTAGCTTCTTACCTGGGGGTCAGCCCGGAAACCTTGAGTCGAATTCGGGCCAGGCTTTCCCGCCCTTCCCTTTCTTGACGTTCGTCAATGGTTTTGCGCCAGGCTGGCCGCTACATTTACACCAACCAAATGTAGAAGAGAATGAAAAAGGCCTATCTAGTGTTGACCATCGTTGGTTTTGCACTCCCCAACTATTTTGTGCTTAAAGAAACCTTTAGCAGTGGAAACATTTTGCTTTGGACCGACCCTGTCGCTACCTTCCAAAGTATGTTTGCCAATAATATTACTACCGCGTTTTCGATCGATCTACTCTATGTGGTAATGATCTTTTTGTGGCTCTCCTACCGGGAAGCCCAGCAACATCAAATCAAAGGCTACGGTTGGACCTGGCTCTGCACCTTTGCCTTTGGACTAGCTGGTGGTTTACCCTTATTCCTATACCTGCGCGAAGCGGCCAAGGAGCGTGTCTAAGCCCCTAGTGTAGAATTACCTTTTAGCCTACAAGAGCAGGTTCCTGACAGACTCTAAAATCAGAGAAGCCGGAGCGAAGGTCTCGCTGCCGGCTTCCGGTTTACATCTTTATTTCGGGGATTTAGTTGCTCCAATTAAGGAACTGAAACATCTTAAGCAGCCACTACGGCTTCCTTCTTGCGCCAGCCACCAACAATGGCTCCAATGACGGTCAGAAGCACTAAAGCGTAGATACCATCAACCATCGACAAAGAGGTTGGATTGGCTGCAAAACGGTTGCTTACGTAAACGTTGAGCAACACAATAGCTCCAACAATGGCACCGACCTTAGCGCCCCCAGCCCAGCTGGTCTCCCCCATGCGAGTTACGAGCCAGTTGACAATCAGGGCGTAAATCAGCAGCGCAACGGTGTTGATGATCATTGGAAGATTTGAAATTGGCACTTCTTCGCCGTATTTGAACATCTTAGTCATGTCCTCATTAGCGGTAATGCCGTTTCCTGCCATCCATACATCTTGGAATAACGCACCGTATACCAAGAATCCGAGTCCCATGCCTGCGACTGTGGCGGCGATAATGGCCAACCAATTGGTATTGCTTCCCATAGTTTGTACAAGTTTAGATTAGGAAATACATCAAATTTATACAAAAAATTTGTAAATTTGGGCTCAATACTCTAGAACAAGGCTACCTCACCCAGCTGTCTCACCCCGGTACCCTCAGTTAAGAAACCACATTTTATCTAGCTAATTCCTGGCAATAATGGGCCTTTGGTACCCTTATTCCAGTATGTATATTTAGGGACTAGCAATAGTCCTAGACAACCCTAATCTGGTTTACCCCCAAACTTGTTACCATGAATTTCAATACGCAACTCTACTACTTTGGGCTTCTAATGGCCCTCGCACTTTTCTCTTCTAATACTCTTCTAGCACAATCAGCTCCGTGCGGAACGCCTCCTCCTACAGCGGAGGAAATTCGGTTTACACTGGAGCATATTGCCCCGATATCGGTGCCTCGCAGGAATGGGACTACGGGAATTCCCATTCAAATTCATATCGTACAAGATGCAGGCAGTGGTGGCCCATCAGAAGGTGATTTGGCAAAAGCACTGGCTAACCTCAATGCTTACCATGCCGAAGCAGATATTGAGTTCTTCTACAAGGCTTTTCCCAACTATGTGAGCGATACGGACCTCTACGAATTTAATGCCGACCAAAACGGTACTGATCTCGATACAGAAGCAGATCTGCGCGCACTTTTCACCACGGCTACTGACGCTGTCAATATCTATTTTGTCAACAGCATTGTGACCTCCAGCGGCTTCAACGCTTGTGGCTACGCTTCCTTCCCTTCAAATAATATATTATCTAACCGGATTGTAATGGCTAATGGTTGTCTGCTCAATGGCCCCAACGGTACCTTCGTACACGAGTTTGGGCATTATTTCAACCTCTACCATACCCATCAGGGTACTGATTCTGGACCAAATGGATTTAATGCGGAAAACGTAGCTCGGACGGGCGCTAACGCCAATTGCGGTAGTCGAGGCGATCTCTTGTGCGGTACAGAAGCAGATCCTCGCTACAACAACAACAACTTTAACTTTGGCAGCTGTATTGTACCCAACCCAGGTACTGATATTCACGGTGAAACCTATGAGCCACCGGTAGCAAACATAATGTCTTACTATCCTGACTTTTGTGGCGGTCATTATACCGCTGATCAGTATACTCGCATGGAGCAGGCTCTAATTGTCCGGCAGGGGCATACCGCTTACTCCATCGATGCCAGCCCCATGTCTGTAGCAGTACCCACGGATTTATCCGCTGTAGTTGACGAACCGAACAATGCGATCATACTCAACTGGACCGATGTGGCTAACAATGAAATGGGCTACATTGTAGAGCGATCTACCACTTCTTCCACCAGTGGTTTCCTCGCGCTAGAGAACGTGGGTGTGGGTAGTAATGCAGTCACTATTTCCGACAACACCGTGGAATCGTTTAATACCTATTGGTACCGGATCAAACCCGTAAACGGGGATAAGGATACCTACAGTAATGTGGTGGAGATAGATGTAGACCTCTTCTACTGCGGTGTAAGTTCAACGGATTGTGACGAGTATATTTCAAGAGTACAGATTGGTGCTATTGACAATAGCAGCGATTGTACCCCAGGTGGTTATCAGAATCACACCGACGAATCCACTATAGTTGAAATAGGGACAAGCTATAGCATTACCGTTACCAATGGCAACCCTTACCCCCAAGATGAATGCGGCATTTACGTAGATTGGAATCAGGATGGAGACTTTTTTGATGCTAATGAAACGATTAGCGTTAGCGGTAATCCAGGGGCAGGTCCTTACAACGCCACTATCACCCCACCCGCCGGAGCACTAGTGGGAGATACGCGGATGCGCATCCGCATTACCTACAATCAGTCTTCGGAACCTTGTAACAACCACCGCTGGGGTGAATCAGAAGACTACACCCTTAATGTGCAAGCTGTATTCCCTGTAGATTGGCTGAGTTTCAGCGGTAAGCCCACCGAGGAACAAATCTTGCTCGACTGGTCCACGGCCAGCGAAGAAGACAATGATTACTTCGTCATTGAGCGCCTCCATCCCGATCAGCAAAAGTTCATAGCGTTGGGTGAACGTGCCGGCAACGGGACAGTGGCCATTACCCAAAATTATGCTTGGATAGATCGTGCGCCCCTGAGTGGTACGAACTACTACCGCATTAAGCAAGTTGATTTTGATGGTAGCTTCTCCTACTCCGAGACGATTGCCGTCAACTGGGAAGGTAAAGATTTGGTACAGCTATTCCCGAATCCGGCTTCCGATCAGGTCCAGCTCCGCCTCAACCGTCTTTGGGAAGATGATCTACAGATTGTGCTGACCAATAGTTTGGGACAACAGCACATCTTGACCAGTACTGCCTTTGGAGATTATGAGCGTAGTATCGACGTATCAAGCCTCCGCTCTGGTGTATACTACTTGCAGATCCGAAGTTCGGCACAAGTTATTAGCGGGCAGTGGTTTACGAAGCAGTGAGGTTAGTTGGTCCTCCTTCGCTACTGCTCTGGTTAGTTGAGTTAGTGGATTTAGTTGGGTTGGTTGTATTAGTGGATTTGGTTGAGCCTGCGGCTCTGGTTAGTTGAGTTAGTGAATTTAGTTCGGCCTTCTACGTCGGCCTTAGTTGGTTGAGTTAGTGAATTTAGTTGGGTTGGTTGAATTAGTGGATTTGGTAATACCGTCCATTAGGCGGATGGCTTTCGAGTACTACAAAAATCAACAAAAACCTTAGCTTGCGGCCATGAATAAGGAAATCCTGCGACTGGCCATCCCCAACATCCTGAGTAATATCTCCGTGCCCTTACTGAGCTCGTTTGATACTGCTTTGATGGGACGCCTCAGTGCCGACCACCTGGGCGCGGTAGGGTTAGGTAGCATGATTTTCAATTTCGTGTACTGGAACTTTGGTTTCCTGCGTATGGGCTCTACGGGTATGACGGCGCAGGCGTACGGCCGCGAGAACCGGGCAGAGATGGGCACCGTACTGGGCCAGGCGGCACTTGTAGCGGTGAGTTTGGCACTCTTACTCCTAATTGTGCAAAGCCCTCTTCTGCACGCTTCACAGTCCTTGCTGAAAGTAAGTGTAGATCAACAACCACTCGTGGGTACGTATTTCAGCATCCGCATCTGGGCGGCACCAGCAGCACTGGGCATGTACGCCCTAATGGGTTGGTATTTTGGGATGCAAAACGCCATTTACCCACTTATTCTCACCATTGTAATCAACGTGGTCAATATGCTCATCAGCTACCTGCTAGTATGGCATTACGAGTGGGGCATTGCCGGAGTAGCCTGGGGAACAGTGATTGCTCAATACGTAGGCGTGCTGGTAGGAATAGCATTGCTGCTAAAGCGCTATTCCTGGATAAAAGATAGCATTCAAAGTAAAGTGCTTCTACAGTGGGACGCTCTTATTCGCTTTCTGCGGATCAACGGTGATATCTTTCTGCGCACCCTTTGTCTAACCCTGGCCTTTGCCTTTTTCTACCGACAATCCGCCGGCCTGGGTGATTTGATCCTGGCCACTAACGTAATTCTACTCCAATATGTAAATTGGATGTCTTACGGAGTAGATGGCTTTGCCTTTGCCGCGGAAAGTCTGGTAGGAAAATACCACGGCGCACGCCAACCGGAGCAACGGAAGCGAGCGATTTGGCTCAGTTTTGTGTGGGGAATGGCCTTAGCGGCTTTGTATGCGCTCCTGTACGGATTAGCGGGTACTGGTTTACTTCGAATCTTCACGGACCAGCAAGAGATCATTACCGCTGCCCTACCCTATTTGCCGTGGATGATCATCTTTCCCCTGCTAGGAACGCCCTGCTACATTTGGGATGGCGTTTACGTCGGCATCACGGCCTCGCGAGCTATGCGCAATACCATGGTTATTGCTTTTGCGGCTTACCTAGCCTTGTATTATGGTTACGGTGCGCAAATGGCGAACCACGGCTTATGGCTCAGCTTGACCCTATTCATGGTCTTTCGTGGGCTGGTGCAATGGTGGTGGTATTGGCGAGGAAAAGTGATCGACTAAGGCCAGCTTTTAATCCGCAAAAATCCAGGTATCTACATCAAGGAAGTGCCCGCCTTGTCGGTCAATGGCCTCCTGATAGGCAGCATGGTTGGCGGTCCTTTCATTTAGGGGGTAGAGATATCTTTTAGGGATGACCAAAGATGGATTGAAACTCGTATTGGCGTTCACCGGCACCATAAGTTCGGGATAACCGGTTCTACGGTAATCATTCCAGGTTTCGTGCGCAGCTTGCACATAAAGAGCAATGTATTTCTGCTGGATGATTCGTTCCAAACGGCACGCATAGGCAGTACAACCGTCAAAGGAAATGGTGGCTGTTAACCACTCTTCGTATTCTGAGATGGAACACTGCATTTGTTCAAAATGGCTTGCTACCGCTACTTGTAGCTTTTCTTCCGCCAGGGCGAGCTCTCCTGATCGTAGTAGAGCCTCTGCTTCAATGAATAACACTTCCGTTAGCGAAATCAATGGGATAGGCGTATTAAGTCTAGTCCAAAAGAAAGAAGTGGCGTCTCCATCATAAATTGTAAACTCACTGTCCTCTAATCTGGCCATCTTGCTTAAGCGAGGATCGTTGCTTGACTGAAGAAGGTTCGCCAGATAATCCCCTAGGACAATTTGCCCTGCCCGTTCTTCCAAATAGAGGGCAAAAGGATTACCGCCATTCCGATTATCGAGAAAATTAAAGAGCGGTTCTTGCGCCGGGCTTTGGATAGTCCCTCGAGCCAGGTAGGCCAGGGTATTAGCCGCACAATCTGACTCCCGCTTACTTTTATGCAAACTGTAGCGAGCCATAAGTGCAAAGGCTGTAGCTCGCCAGTTCGCAGCATCTCCTCCGAAAATCAAATCAGCGGTCAAGTCTGAGATCGTTTCCACCTGATCAAGCTCACTAACTGCCTGCTCTAGTAAGCGGATAATGTGCTCATAAATCTCTTCTTGGCGATCATAGGCAGGATACAAGTTTTCATCACCTGCAAAGGCCTCCGAAAACGGAATATCCCCCCAATACGCGGTGGCAAGTCCTAAATTATGGGCCAAGAGTATTCTGGCAATGGCCGCATAGCGTAAATCAGCTTCTTTCTTTTCCGTTTGTTTAATCAACCAATCACAATCCCGCATGGCGCCGGCGTAAAGACCAGTTCGCCAAAGATTGTCTAGCGTACGTTCATCAATTAAGTATTGTTCGTAGCTGAGTGGCTGAGCATCCACCCCTTTTAATTGCTGCATCACAATGCCTGTTACCCGGCCACCAATGGCGTTGATATTCCGGTAGGTCTGCACAATAGCAATGGGTAATACCTCGTCCAGGGTAGCGCTGGTGGGATTAATCGGATCAACATTGGTATCTCCAAATTGGCAGCTACTTAGTATTAACACAAGAAAAGGAATCACTTGGGAACAATACCGGTGCATAGGCTATAAGGATATTCGTATTCTGAATTCTCCCCCGGCCGTACCTGGTGAATTAAAGTAATCCCAACCGCGAATATTGGAATCACCTCGGAGATTGGTATCTGGGTCAACGCCGGTATAATTGGTAAAGAGCAGTACGTTGTACGCACTTAAGCCCACAGCTAGCGTAGGCTGAAAACCGGAAGGCCGTGGGCGGAGGGTAAAGGTGTACTCCAGACCTACCGTTCTTAGTCGTAGCCAAGAAACCTCCTCTACGTGTTCTTCCGCCAGGCCTAAGAATCCGTAGCGCCGCCAGTAGATACCCGACATCCCGTTCGCCGGGTCAGCAAGGGCCACTGGCCGTGTATTTACCTCACCAGATGCGGTAACACCATCAAACACTACTGTTTCATCTCGACGCTCGCCGCTGGTCTCAGAAATCCCCAGATAACTCAGCACCCCGCGAGTGCCATTCCAAATATCACCCCCTTTCCGGATGTCCCAGAGCAGAAAGCACGAAAAGCGCTTGTATCGGAGTCGCTGATGAATGCCCATTAGCCAATCTGGATTTGGGTCTCCAACCACCATTTGTTCCTCATCAAGCAGTGGGAAACCATCTTCGTCAATAATCGGAATTCCCGCTTCATTACGTTTAATAGAAGTCCCAATCATCACGCCGTAGGGCTGCCCTTCCAACATTACTGTTGATAGGTTGGTGTAAGAGCCCAACACGATTCCATTACTATTCATCGGCAACTCGGTAACAATAGAGCGATAGCGTGTGAAGTTGACGGTATTAGACCATTCCCAATCCGTATTTCGAACGGGCACCATCTTCACTTGTATCTCTGCCCCCTTGGTATCAATCTGGCCACCATTAATCGGCGAACGCAAATACCCCGTAGCTGCGGATAGTTGGGCATTTACGATTTGATCTCGCGACTGATTCCAGTACCAACTGGCGTCGAACGTCAACCGGCCGTTCCACCATTCCAGGACCATGCCCAGCTCAAGATTTCGAGAGGATTCCGGACGCAGAAAACGATTACCCAAAGTAGTGGAACGCTCCATTGCCGTTACACCAAAGGCGGGAAAACGAAGAGTGGGGAGCAAATTGTCTCCACCAGCCACAGCGGGGCGGAAATACGTATCGGTCAGGTAAACTCCTGCATCGTTACCAGTAAGGCTAGCTGAGGCACGAAGCTTGGCGAAGGTTAAAGCCGGATGCTCGCGCTGTTGTAGCCAGGATGTGAATACTGTACTCACGTTCAAGCCCGGATAAAAGAAAGAATTGTTCTGTGCAGGCAAAGTAGAAGACCAGTCGTTGCGCGCACTAAAATTGACAAACAACCATTTCCGATAGGCAAACGTAAAGTCGCCAAAGACACTAGCAATTTTCTTATTCAACAGACTCTCTTCCGAAGTGAGGTGTACGGCATTAGACAACAAGTATACCCCGGCCCGCTCCAACTGATCACCCCTTATTTCGTTCACGGCCATTGAGGAAGTGAAGTAGCTGTGGCCAAAGGTGGACTTAACTTCCCAGTCTGGTCCTAGTGATCTTTCAAAGCGCAGCAGTAGATCACTATTGAAGTGTTGAAAATTGATGCGGGTATGATTGAGGAAACCCAAAGGATAAGAGCCTGAATTGATATCGAAAGCATCTTCCCGCCGGTCTATGTAATGATCCATACCCGCTCGATAGATAATAGTCCAGGCGGGTGCCAATTCGTATTCCGCACTGAACTGCTGGAGGTGGCGGTGAACATTATCAAAGTACGGATTACGGTTGATGGTCCAGAAAGGATTATCATAGCTGCCATTGGCGCGATAAGAGCGTTGCAGGCCGTGGGGAAGCGAATAGGAAGCAGGTGTATCGGCAGCTTGCCGGCCGGTTAAGCCGTTGCCAATATCAAAGGTATTTGGGCTGCGAAATAGCCCCAATGTAATACCAGAAAACATTCCACCTTTCTTCATTCTTTGGCTATGCGACCAGGTATAGTTTGGACGCCAGCCCAAAGTGAGTTTCGCTATGGGTTTAAATTCCAACACCCCTTTGAAACTAGTGCGCTCAAAGAAAGCATTGGGCACTACACCGGCATCCCTGAGATGACCTCCAGATACGTAATAGCGCCATTGTTGATTACCCCCACGAATGGATAGGTGATTGCGGAGTCGACCGCCCGGCACGAAGAAAGCTGCGTAGGGATCGTACAGATTCGCCGCAAGGCTGTTCCCACTTCCCTTAGGTACCAGATTCCCGTTTTGATCGTAAGGGTAATTGGGGTTACCATCAAATTCCAGTTCACTTAGCCGTGGGCCATAACTGGTATTGACATTGCTCTCTGGTCCGCGGTATAGGGCCTCACCATTGGAATACACCCCTTGACTGTAATCTTGCTGGCGCCCCGGCAATTGGTTCACAAAATCAAAACCTACTGCACTTTCAAAGGTAATCCGTGGTGGTCCGGGGGTTCCACGCTTAGAGGTAATTAATATCGCACCATTAGCAGCTCTGATCCCGTAAAGCGCGGCAGCTGAGGCACCTCTTAGTATACTCACGGATTCGATGTCTTGTACATTGAGGTCAATGAGTCGATTGGATACATCCACACCGGTGGTGCCATTCCCCGTGGAGGTATTATCTACCGGCATCCCATCCAGCACATAAAGCGGTTGATTACTGCCATTGATCGAACGAAAACCGCGGATGATAATCGAAGAAGATGCGCCCGGGCTTCCGGCAGAATTTGTGGCCCAAACACCTGGAGTTTGGGCAGCCAGAACCGCCGTCAAATTATAAGCAGATGGTTCCTGCAATTGCGTCTCCCCCACTTCATCCACTGCATAACCTATTTCCTCCTTGCTTACTTCCTGCCCCAGGGCCGTCACCACCACCTCTTGCAAAGTATTGGTCATGGCTGCCAATGTAATGTTATGCGTACCCGCCTGCTTGACCTCCAGATAGCGATCCTGAAAACCGATGTAAGAAACCCGAACGATAGCCTCGGACTGTGGAATCTTGATACTAAAATATCCTTCGGCATTGGTAGTGGTTCCAAGATCAGTACCCATGACAAAGAGAGTACCTCCAATCAATGCATTACCCGCCTCATCCTGCAAATGGCCCCGCAAGAGCATTGTAGACTTAGTAGTGCCTGCTTCCGATAGACGATTACCCCTGGGTAAAGTCTCTGCAAAAGAGCGAATTACGTAACTCCGGCGACCTACCTTTTGACATTGTAAGTTCAATGGGTTGAATAAGCATTCGAAAACCTGCTTGATGGGCTTGGAAATGGGACAGGCCTGATCTACAATCAGATCGTCCAGTAGGCTAGCCTCGTAGAGAAAAGAAATATTGCGTTCCTCCTCTAACATACGTAGTACTTCCACGAGTGGAAGGGGTGCTTCGCTAGCCAACCCCCTACTCACTTGTGCAGGTAGGCAAATGGTATAGAGTAGGACAACTAGTAGCCACCCTGCTCGTTTACAGGACTTTATGTAATTGGATTGCAGACTCACAAATGCTCGGTATGTACTTAAAATTAGCAATTTCAGCACAATGACCGCATTTGATGCCCCCTAATTTTGTGAAAGCAATTATTTAATCACCGCTCACAACAAGCTGGGCACTCAACAAGACCTTGCTCATGATCAACATCATTCAAATTGGTATGGGCCCGCTGGGCATCAAGATGGCCCAGTACATTGCCGCACGAAAAGGATTTCAAACCGTCGCTGCCGTGGACGTAAATCCACAACTGGTGGGCCAACCGCTAAAACAGTTGGCAGAGGAGTTAAGCAACGACGTACATATTGAAGGGGATATTACAACAGCTCTATCTACACCAGCAGCTAATCCACAAGTAGCCTTGCTAACTACCGTGTCGGATGTGGCAAGAATCACACCACAAATTGAGGCTATCCTGGCAGCCGGGATCCCGGTGGTTTCTACCTGTGAAGAGTTGAGTTTTCCCTGGCAAGAAGATAGGAAATTAGCCAAGCGACTGGACGATGCGGCAAAAACAGCTGGAGTGGGTGTAGTTGGTACGGGCGTAAACCCGGGCTTCCTCATGGATGCTCTCCCCTCTTTTTTAAGTTCGGTCTGTCAGGAGGTAGAATCAGTTAAGGTGCAACGCTTCCAGGATGCCACTGCCCGGCGAGTTCCCTTTCAAAAAAAGATTGGCGCAGGACTATCGCTCGAGCAATTTCAGGAAAAAGTGCAGGATGGCAGTCTGCGGCATGTTGGACTTAGTCAATCCGTGCAATTCATTGCTGATAAGCTGGGCTGGCAACTGGACAAGACTGAGGATATCATTAGTCCGGTCATAGCAGAACAGTCCATTCAAATCCCAAGTATGGATATTGCTCCGGGCCAGGCCAGTGGCGTCCGACAGCTGGGTAAAGGTTGGGTGGATGGTGAAGTGAAAATTTTGCTCGAGTTTCAGGCCGCTATCGGTGAAGCTGTTTCTTATGACGAAGTACAAATTAGTGGTAAGCCGAATGTCAACTCCCGAATTGAAGGTGGAGTCAACGGAGATATTGCTACTTGTGCAATTACGATCAACGCGATACGACCACTGCTACAGGCACAGCCAGGGCTTCATACCATGGGGAGTATTCCTAGTGCTTCTTTTTGGGCGGCTTGATTGGTAGAGGGTATTCAGTGGACAGTAGACAGTGGGCAGTGCGCAGTATTCAGTATTCAGTATTCAGTGGGCAGTATTCAGTGGGCAGTATTCGGTAGACAGTAGACAGTGGGCAGTGGGCAGTATTCGGTAGACAGTAGACAGTATTTGGTGGGTGGAGAGTACGAGGTTTCGGTGGACAGTGGGCAGTATGAACATCTTTGTATGAGATTGACCATTCCATTTAGGCTACCACTTTCCTTCTACGCTTTACCTCCCACCCGGCGTGATGATCGACTGAGTGCAGAGCAGTACCACGGATTCGTATTTCGTTCCGCGGTGGATATTTAAAGCGTAATAAATTCCGAGAAACCAATGACGAATATTTTACCGCATCAAGTGACGAGTCGAACAGAACTCGGCGTGTGCCCCGTATAGCGTTTGAACCATCGGGCGAAGGCCCCCTGATCAGTGAAGCTCACCTCCTCGGCAATGGAAGCCACGGGAGCTGTGGTATGCTGTAGGAGATACTGTGCTTTTTGGAGACGAGCTTGCGCTAAAAACTGCATGGGACTGAGGCGAAAGGTGGCTCGGAATAAGCGGAGAAAGTGGAACGGTGAGAGGCAAGCCGCAGCTGCAATCTGTTCCAAGTTGAGCGTTTGATCCAATTGTGATTCCATATAGTCACGAGCCAAACGTAGGCGCCGAAAGAGTTCTGTCCGCACGAATGGTTTCTTTGCAGGAATGAGCTCTGCAAGCTTGTTGGTTTCCGTATGGTTGGCAGCAATATTATTGACTAAATCTGTGTACAACTCTTCCAACTCTTCTGCCGAACTACTTTGCACTTCGATTGTGGTCTTAATGCGAGAGAGTAAGGCATCAAAAACAGGCGTTCGCTCGTAAGCAGTTTCCCAGAGTGCTGGTAGTTCATGGTTCGCCGGTTCGGGATTGTCTAATAGCTGTGAACTGCTCCGTTCCCATTGACCAAATGCTTGCAGGAAGAAACGGGGGTGAAAACCTACCACTAATACTTCCACGTCTTGCTCTGCTGCAATTTCGGTACGATAATCTGCTCCTTGGGGGGTTATCAGATAATTGGAGGCGTGTAATGAGTGGCGATATGCATTGCTTTCCAATAACTGATAACCATGCAATACCGCTCGAAAAGCCCAACGCGATTGGTGCAAATCCGACTGTAGTTTTTTTGCCCGCAGAAGGAAGGCATTACTCTTTACGGCCTCGGGCCGCTGCTGGTGCCGCGAACAATAATTTTGCCCCGGTAAAGCAGGAATCAACTGCTCACAATAACTGCAAAACATAGGCAAGCGCTATTGTCGCCGAATCACTTGTCCAGCATTCGTGAGTTGAACCTCACCCGCCCGAACAGCTAATTGTCCATTCAGAATGATATGATGGAAGCCACTGCTCAGCTGAGCGGGCTCGGTGAAAGTGGCATTGTCTTTTACCTCCTCTGGTTTAAAGATCAAAATATCAGCAGCGTATCCTTCTTCGATTTTACCCCGGTTTTTGATGCCGAACGTCTCCGCAGTTAAAGCGGTGCTCTGGTTGATCATTTGCACCAGGTCTATCACTTCTTCTTCCAATACGTACTCCCGTATTTTCTTGGTAAAAGAGCCATACTTCCGGGGGTGGGCATTGGTGCCATCAGAACAAGTCATGACCCAGGGCTGCTGCATGAAATAATGTAAGTCAGCAGGATTCATGTTAAAAGAAGCGACTGCTGCGTCACCGTTTTTCATGATAGTCAATGCTGCTTCGGTAGGACTCACTTCCCAGTCTTCGGCAATCGCCCCCAGGTTTTTACCATCCAGCCCCGGCATATCTGCCAGGATCAGCAGCAAGGATTCCGGGCCACCACGACGGCGGATATTCTCCTCTACTCCCGCCTGAATGTCTAGTAATAGGGCTGGGTCATCAAACTTTTGGGTATAATCTGCCAAGTCCGCAAACACCCATTTGGGCAGGAGCGCATTGCTTAAGTGGGTACCAGAAGCCCGGTACGGATATTGATCAGCAGTAATGCGCAGGCCTCTATCCCGAGCAGCATTAATCGTATCCACAATCGCTCGGCTCATGCCCCACACATCGACCCCCAGGCATTTGATGTGAGAAATGTTGACCAGGATATCTGCGCGTTCCGCAATTTCAATGGATTCCTGGATGGCCGCCATCAGGCCAATGTTGTAGGTACTTTCGTCGCGAATGTGGGCATCATAAATACCACCATACTCCGCACTTATTTTGGCCAGTTCTACTACTTCATCCGTTTCGGAAAAGCTAGCGGGGGTATAGTACAAACCAGTAGAAAATCCCAAAGCCCCTTCTTCCATTCCCCGACGGACCAGGGTCTTCATATTGGTCAATTCTTCTTCGGTGGGTGCCCGCTCCGCCACGCCCATGACCGTGCGACGGATATTGCGATGCCCGACTAGCATAGCAGCATTGGTACCAATACCGTTGGCTTCCCAGTATTTCAAGCGTTTACCAACCAAGTTCTCGCTGTTGCCATCACTGCCTGTCATGACGGTGGTCACACCCTGTAGCAGGTAGTTAAGGTTGGCGTTCCTGACGCTATCTGAAAGGTCATTCAGGGCATGTGTGTGGGAATCAATAAAACCGGGGCTTACGATATAATCGGTGGCATCGATGGTCTCTTTAGCTTGGTATGCCATCGTATCTACGGCACCAATAAAGACAATCTTACCGTCCGCTATACCAATGTCTACTTTTGCGGGTTCTACGGATACGCCATCATATACCGTCCCGCCAGTAATGAGTACATCCAGTTGCAGCGCAGCTTGCCCGCAGGAAAAAGCCATAAGGCAAGCGAGTACTATTCCTCCTAGGCTCCATTTACTGAAAGCCATAATTCATTAGTTTTCCGATTGTTGAATATGCAACTCGTTGCCCTGCACGGTAAAGGTCACTTTCAGTAAACTTGACAAGGCAGAAAACAGCTCCTCCCGGTCATCAATGAAGACTCGTCCGGCGGGTTTACGTTGCAGAATTGCTGGATCACTTACAATGCACTTCAGTCCGTATGTTTCTTCTATTCTTTGAATTACTTCAGTCATCGGCATACCTGCACCAAACTCCCATTTACCCGCACGCCAACTCGCCCAATAATCAGAGACATCTTCTGAGATATTGAACTGCTTCTTTTCTACATCATACTGGGCCGTCTGACCGGGTTCAAGAATTTTCGTGGCATCGCCATCGGGATATATCACTTGCAAACTGCCGCTCGTCAAGCTAACAATGGGTTCGGCCCGATGGGCATTGACGTTAAATTGAGTACCTAAGACCCGGACATTTAAGGCCGGCGTCTGCACCAAAAAGGGCATCGGATCTTCTTGCGGTTGTACTTCGAAGTATGCTTCTCCTTCCAGATAAATCAATCTTTCATCCTTCGACAGAAAGGCGGTCTGGTATTGCAAATTGGAGTTGGCACCTAGATAGATGGTAGTGCCATCGGGTAGATCAATAGTTTCGTATTCGCCAGCTGCAGTCTGGTGATTGGTCCAGGAGGCATCGCCTCCCCACCATTGAACTGCGAAGGCACTCAATAGCAATAACACGGCTGCCGCAGCTGACCAGCGTAATAACTGCCGTCGCTGGCCGGCTCCATCCTCCTGAGCGAGGCGAGTCTGAATGCCTTCCCAGTTTTGTTGGGTTAGTTCATCAGGAACGGCCTGTCGCCGAAAGGGGACGCCCTGCTCCATGGCGGCAGCATCCTCGGCTAGCTGTTCATTGTTCGGCTCTTCTTTTGACCAAGCATTCCAGTCTGGGTCGGAGCCGGGGCGTCCCGCCCGCAGCCACCGCAGAAAGGAGGCATCCTTAAGAAGGTCAGTTAATTTTTTCTTTTGGTTCATGGTTTGATGATACCAGCCAGAGCTGGCTTTAGCGTTCGAGTAACTTTAAAACATCCGCATCCCTCAGTCGTACAATCGCCCGGTGGACATGATTGACAACTGACTGATAATTAATGGATAACAAGGTGGCGATTTCTTGGTAGTCGAGATTCTCGTAATACTTCAAATAAATGATCTCTCTCTGTCGGTTGGATAAACTATAAAGTGCCTGGGTAATTTTTTGTTTGGCTTCCTGTGAGGTATCCTTCAATTTAAGTTCCTCCGGGTGGATCACCATTTCTGGAGAAACTTGTCCAATACTCAGAAAGCGTTTACGCTTCTTCAATAATTTTAAACACTGGTTGCGTACTGCCTGCAAGAGGTAGAAACGCACGGAATAGGCTTTCGCCAAATTGGACCGATATTTCCAAATGGCAACAAAGGTATCCTGAATTGCGTCTTTGGCCAACTCTTGGCTATTCGTAAGTTTCAAGGCATAGAGATAGAGTTCTGGGTGGTACTGCTGATACAGCTCCTCCAGTGCGCTTATATCTCCTTGCTGCAGCCGCAATTTTTGCTGCTTTGAGCGTTGGCCCTGATTCATACTCAATTCAGAACGATGAACCTGCTTCAGGTGACTACCCGAACGAGAATTGTCTTGGTGCAATGCGTTAGGCGTCATCTGAATTTGGTCCTTAAATATACTGCCAGAGGCATTATTATTCGTTACGGGGGACAATGACTCACACTTTGTCCCGTACTATGTCATCGGTATTCTCGCCAAAGTGGCTGGGAAAATTCCCAACCACCTTGAAACGAGAAAAGTCTGTAATAGACGAAGCTTATTTCTTAAGCTTGCGTGAGGTGAGGCTGAATATCACTAGTGATTTTGCCATCAACTCCTCACGCGGTAGAAGGTATAAAGTAGAAAGAAGGGAAAATTCTTATACCTTCTACTTTCTACCCTCTACTATAAGTTAGGCCATTGACCAATACTATTCCTATTAATCGTCCAAGGCCTAGCTCATGTTCCTACTGGTTCACTGCTGTCACTACGAAGATACCAGGATCTTCATCTGGTGCATTTGAGTTGGAATTCAACTCATCAGCTGAATAGGGCATGCGCTCAGCAAAGGGCGGAGCTGGTCCGTCTACCAGGAAGAACGGTACCGCAATATCCGTATCGCTCTTGCGCAAACGACGTGAGTCATCAAATGGCATGTACATACCGAAACCGGATACATAACGCTCTTCGATCACCTCACGCAGGAACGCCCGATCAGATGCAATGCCGTCGGTATTTTCAATACCACCATTGTCAAAATCAGCTGCATCGTAAGCTTCGTAGAGGTAAGGTTCTATGCTGAAATTGGCATTAACACCACCTCCGGTGTTCAACCACGCGCGAAGTTCATTGAGGTGCGGTAAACCGGCGGCTACACCACTAGCACGACCAGCTGTTTCGGCCAGAATCAGTAGGTTTTCCGCGTAGGTAACCAAGTTCTGTGGCTCGTACTGCTCGATGATACCAGCGTTGGCAGAACCACCCGTTTCATCGATTGTGTAATAACCAAAGCGAGCCGTTTCGTCCGTCTTCGCATTATTACGATTGATACCACTAGCGGGGTCAATCAATTGCATTAGGTAACTATTTACGGTGCCAATATCACCGGCACGAGCCCCTTCTAGAATCATCCAGAACAGGTTCTTATCACCTTCAGATACCGTTTCTGCACCTCGGGGCAGAAAACGCATAGAACCATCGGCCGAGCTAATACCTTGCTGAGCTGCTGTATTCGCACTACCATAATCCTTAAGGTGCATATAGAAGCGAGCCTGAAGTGTATAGGCGGCTTCCAACCACTTACCAGCATCGCCACCAAAATAGATATCAGCATCCAAGGGACGGCTGGTAGCCGCACCGAAATCAGCAATTGCGTCATCCAGTAAGCTAATCGCAGCGTTCAATACACTCACCTGCCCGTCAAATACCGGATCCTCGATTTTTGGATCGTTCACTTCTGAGTAAGGGACATCACCAAAAAGGGAAGCAGCGGTTCCGACACCGTAGGCTTCCAGGGCCTTAGCGATTCCTTGCAAGAGTCTGTCATCGGGCGCTCGCTCACGAATAAGACGCAGGTTTGGAATCATACCTACATAAACCCGACTCCAAGTTGAGATACTCTCAGCCGCTGACAGGCTGAAGCCGTAAATATTAGAATACAGAGAAGTAATACCCACTAGTTGGCCGCTATACATACCGGAAATACGGTTAAGGTGCCCAACCTGTGCGGAGGTATTGGCTAACATAGCCCCAGTGAGGAACAACTCTGCCTGCACATCATCAATGAGAATATCATTCGGATTCTCGTTGATATCATCTACTAGAGATTCACAAGATGCTGCAAAGAAGATGCTTACCAGCAGCAACAGTTTTATATTGAAGTTCATCTGTTTAAAGATTTCAAATTAATAATTGACACTGACGAAGAACAGGTACGAACGAGTTTGTGGGTTGGTAAAATACTCTACCCCAAAACCGTTACCTACACCAATCTGGCTGGTCTCTGGATCAATTCCATCGATGTTATCCCATACGAAGAGGTTACGAGCCGTAGCACCGATCTGGATGCTTCCTAACTTCGTCCGCTCCTTGAAGCCTTGTCCATCAATCGTATAGGCAAAGGTCAACTCACGAATTTTCGTGAACGTAGCATCGCGTAGCGCAAAATTGTAAGCTTGGTTGTCACCAAAACCGCCGCCAATACCGTGACGGTACCAGGTTTCATCTAGCAGTACTGGACCCGCTCCAAAGTCTTCGATGTTGCCACGAACGGTGGTTCCGGCAGGAATAACATCACCATCAAAGTTGACCAGATCCTGATCCAAGGTGAGGCGATTAGACGTCTCCGTAGTAGTACCAAAACGGCGCAACACCCACAATGTACGTGGAGAGTACTCACCGCCCTGAGAGTGCTCAACCAAGAAATTGACCTGAAGTTTCTTGTAGCGGAAATTAAAGCCTAAGCCCCCTCGCCAATCTGGATTCGGATCACCCAAAACGATGGGTTGATCAGTAAGCTGCGGGAAGCCGTTTTCGTCTAGGATAAAATTACCGGCATCGTCCATCAAGGAGCCGGTTCCAAACAGGGCACCCAGCGGATGGCCTACTACTGCTCGTGAGCTTACAGAACCACCACCAAGGTTGATACTCTCTGTTCCTTGCAGATCAAGGACGAGGTTTTCGTTAGTAGCGAAGTTAGCGGTGAAGTCAAGGCTCATATTTGGCTTCTGGATAGCCGTCCAAGTGATGTCGGTCTCAAAGCCCTGATTCTCCATCTGACCGAAGTTACCAAACTGGGTATCATAACCAGAGCTAGGTGAAAGGTCACGGCTCAGTAGGATACCGTTGATTTCATTTTGGTAGTAGGTCAAACCAATACCCAGGCGATCATTCAGGAAGCGTAAGTCAGCACCTATTTCCCATTCTGTCTTGATCTCTGGCTCGATATCTGGGTTACCCAGGTCATCGTCAATGCGGAAGCCACCGCCGAACAAGGAAATATTCAACGGATCACTATAGCTAGAATAGGAGAAATCGCCTTCCGCCAAGGTTTCGAAACGGTGTGGTCCAGGCTGGACACCTACCCGACCCCAAGAGGCCCGAAGTTTACCAAAGGTCAATGCCTTGTTACTATTCGGCTTGATAAAGGCCCAGGCAGCGTCAACTGCCGGATAGAAGTAGCTCCCCTTTACGGTAGAAGAGGCCTCTACTGTACCTGACATATTTAGGTATACCTCATCAAAGAGATCAAAACCAAGTACAGCGTAACCGCGATTCGAACGACGGAAGGTACGTAGGTTGCCAAAGCTGCTACTTTCATTAGCAGAGTTGAGGGACGTAGTCTCCTTCGTCGCATTTACCAGGAATCCAGTGATCTGTCCTGAGGTACGAGTGAACGTCCGGTCATTGATATTCCAGCCCACGGTAGTCGTCAGATCAATATCGGAGGTCAGGCGGAAATTGGCCTTACCGATAGCGTCAAAGTTGAGTTCCTTCTGGCCAATGGCATCCTCAGCGAAGATACCAGGGCTCCGGTCACCCGCGGAGCCGATAGGGAAGAAGTACACCCGCTTATCGTTAGAGATATCCGCTGAACCACGCAGCTTGATCTGCAACCAGCTTACTGGCGTGATATCGAGCGTTGGAGATACTAGGAAACGATTCACATTGGTCGTAGCAGATTGCTCAAAGGCAGTCCAAAGTGGGTTGTTGTAGGTAGGGTTCTGACGGTCACCCAATGGACGACGGTAAGAACGGTGACGGCGTTCCGTGATAACACCGTCATCATCGGTATGGGTACCAATGTAGTCGCGGTTGTCAAAATCGGGCGCAGTACGGAGCAAACCTAACATCAACCCAGCGGTGTTAGAACTCTGCTGGATACGGTTGGCGTTAGAGCCCGTATAAGATGACTTGGTAGAAAGGGTTAGCCAATCTGTCAAGTACATTTTATTGTTGAAGCGCAAGTTGGTACGCTCATATTCGGAGCCCCGAATGATACCATCCTGATCAAGATAACTGGCACTAAAGAAATAGGTCCCTTTGTTACCTCCACCACTAATACTAAAGTCGTGCTGTAGGAAACCGCCCGTTTGGAATACGGCATCCCAGTTTTCGTCAATGAAAGTAGCTTGAGAACGCTTCTCATCAATGGGGTAGTAAACAGTACCATCAGCAGCAACAAAGTTTTCACCACTGGTATCGAATATATCGTCTCCACCGGCACGACCAGGAATGTAATCACCCCATGATTCTGCACCTAAGGCATTGTAGTTGCCATCACGGCCCTGCCCCCAGGTATCCTGTAGTGGTAGGCGTTCCGAAACTTCGTCAAAAGACATGGTAGCCTTATAGGTGATCCGGGGTTTGCCGGAAGCACCATCCTTTGTAGTAATGACCACTACTCCGTTGGCAGCGCGGCTACCCCATAGTGCGGCGGCAGAAGCCCCCTTCAGGATTTGGATAGACTCAATATCGGAAGGGTTGATATCGTTCAAGCGCGATTGCTGTGAAATACCACCTTCCCGGCCACCGGTGATGTTGTTACCGCCACCGTAGCTGGTAGAGTTATTGAGGGGAATTCCATCCACAATGATCAGCGGGGATCCATCACCCGCAATGGTGTTCGCTCCACGAATACGGATGGTACTACCTGCACCAGGATCACCATTAGAACGGTTGATACGTACGTTGGACGCCTTGGCACCAAGGCCGTTCAACAAAGTTGTTTCACCAGAACGGTTCACTGCCGTAGCATCGATTGCGGAATAGGTGGAGCCTTGCTCATCCTTCTTCAACTCAAAACCGAGAGCAGAAACTACAATCTCGTCCAATAGGGTGGCACTTTCTTGTAGTACCAGGTCATAAGAAGAATTACTTCCTACGTTCCATTCCACCGGTTGATATCCGGTGTAAGAAAAAACCAAAATAGCATCTGGACCAGATACATCAATGGAGTATTTTCCATCAAAATCAGTAACGGTTCCGGTAGCGGAACTTTTCTCTAAAATGTTAACTCCGATAAGTGGTTCACCGCTCTCGTCGGTCACGGTTCCACTCACGGCTGTTTGCGCATAAATGGTGCCAATTGACAACAGTAGCGCAAATAAAAACGTAAGCTTTCGTCTCATAAGTGTTCTGTTTTTAAATCACAAAAACATCTCACCAAGTCCTAGAAAACCCCGTAAATAACTGTCCAAATAGGTGGTTTCCAAGCCTTGGTATTTCACTTAAGAGATCGAGTCTTCAGGCTTATACTCAACTTTGCGCAACTTTTTTTAGCGTTGGTGAATAAATCGAGTGATGGACTGGCCCCATTGCAAATAGTATAGCCCATTGGGAACCTGCTCTAGATCAAGAGAAGCAGCCTCCTCCCCTACTCTTTCGACCTTGATGTACTGTGACACATTTTGGCCAAGATGATTGAAGAGCAAGGGTGCGTAGTCTGTCAATTTTTGCGGACTTTCTACTTGCAGCTTTCCGGTGGTAGGGTTAGGAAAAAGGCGAAGCGGAACTACCTCCATAACTTCCTCCACATCCACGGTAACACAAGAGAAAGTGGATTCCACCGCATTGGCCATTTTATTCCAACCCGCCAAATTATTACGAAGGCGGGTTCTTTCTTGCTCAATGTGTAAGAAGCGGCCTTCCGACTGATCTGCACCTTCCTCACAGGCATCATCACTGCCGTTGATCAAGCGCCCCTGCACATTGGTAAAGCCAATGAGGCGGGTCCAACTTGGATTGAGGTGAGCCGCTTCGGTAGTCAGCACCGGATCTTCTTCTGCCAGGGCATCAGCGAGTAGACTGATGTAATCCGGATTAGGAGTCACCCGAGTGCCATTGCTCATAATCAGGTAAGGATCATTACTACCTTGTGTGAACCCATGTAGCGAAAAGAAGTAGCTATTGGGAATTTGTTGGAACAGATAAGCTGTCGTCTGTTGGAATACATTATCAACATGATGCGCCAGATCCGAAATGGGATAAGCTTGAGAAGCACCGCCACTGCAAACGGTAGTGCTACCGGAACAGCTGCTGTTCTGCTCCGAATTGCAGCGGTGGGTTCCTGCCATCATAAAGGCAGCACTATTGCTCTCGCGAAAAACGTGAAAGGCCTGTCGGCCCGTATTGAGATCACGACGCGGGTGCGGAGCTTGCATTACCAGCGGCCGGCAGTATTGGGGGTAGCGGATATAGGTACCCCAATAGTTGTTGTCATTGGCCGTTAGAACTTGATAGGTTCTGCCGGAGGGCGAATCTAAATAGAGCGTAAGATCATAATCCAGCTCTTCTGCCAACTCGGCTGCCATCGCTAGATTTCCGGCGAATAGCTGTTCCAGCATGTTTTGCCAGTCCAGCAACTCATTCATCGTTGGCAAATCATAATCATCCCCGCTACTGCCTGGCATATCGTCAACCAGTTGTTCTACCCATTCTGCCAGGTCGCCAGTATCTGTGAGCTGTGCGTACGTTGCTGTGGGGAACACTAAGAGGAGCAAATACAAATAGCGACTTTTCATGAGGTGGTGGTTTAAATGATTGCAGCGAGTTGTCTTACCATAAGAACTTCCTGCTAGCTTATCTATACTCAATAACTGAACAAAGATTGAGTATTAAAATGCTCGAGTCTTCTGATGGGGATCAGCGAAACCTTGAGTGAACCCGCCAACGAGCGGCCATCTTACCTAGGTGGTCCAGTTTCCAAAAACTGGATTTACACCCAGTTCGATGCCCCAGGGATTACCTACGAAATTGGTGACAAGACCCCGCGCGATTTCATTCGCCGCAAAGGGCAAGTATCCGCTCAGCAAATGATGCAGTTATTGATTTTGCGATAATTTTTTCTTGGCTAGGGAACTAATGGGTTAGAGCGGTGGTTATTCCTGTCAAATTGCAGGACGAGGGTTCTGTTATGCTTGAGAGTGGAAATACTTGGACATTAGGTTATTTCCCTTGGCAGGTTGTAGCTTACTCCGTAAGCGGTTAAAGCTTCCTATCGGTCGCGGTAGAACCGACTTCGTCGGCGGTAGCCGCGTTACCGCAAGCCTTGCGAGCTTCTCCCGCGAACGACAGTGAGCTTGCACCATGAGCGCGGTAGCGCGAATTTAAACCAACCGAGGGCAGAAACTTAATACAATGCTACTCCCACTCTCAAGCTTAACAACCACTCCCCCGCTTCAATTCATCAATCATGGTCGTCTATTACACCGCATACAGCCAATACGCCGAACGCCGTTCGGAGCGACCGCGACCCCTCAGTCGCTGATCACTTAGCCTATCCTATCTCGGCTAGTGATTGATGCCCATTTCTCGTTTTTCCAGCACTTACAGGAGTAGCTTAATTTGCGCAAAGCGGCGGCATTGGAAGCCGGCAGTTGCTGGCCCTGACGATTCTGCCGAATAGCGGAATATCAGGATGCTAACAAGCTTCGCTTCGTCAGTATTCGAATCCAGTCTCTTGTACTGATGCATCCAGTAGTGTGGTAGTGAGAACGACGCGTACTTCGATTTGGGTTCTAAGACTAGCGTTGCTCGGTTTTCTCCACACTCTTCATGCCTGTTCGTATAACGGATAGTACACCTGTCTACGAAGCTTGAGGTGGAGGTCCTGACGATTTTGCGAAGGCAAAATATCAGGATGCTGACATTCCGAAACACCGTTCGGAATCGTCAGTATTCGAGTCCTGTACAGGCAGCGATACAATCAAAATTTCAATAACAATCAAAATATCGTGACCGCGCAATTGAAATTGCTATTGATATTTTGATCGCTCTTTTGCTCCCATCGTCTACTGGCTAGGACACCGCTCTTTCAAGGCGGAGAAGCGGGATCGATACCCGCTGGGAGTACGAACGAAGTCGGAAATAAGAAGTGGGAAATCGGAAGTAGAAATCAAAATTTCAATGACAATCAAAATGGCAATAAAAATATCGTGACCGCGCAATTGAAATTGCTATTGATATTTTGATCGCTCTTTTGGATCCTCGCCCCTACTTCCTATTTCTAATTTCATCCTTCCTATTTCCTTTCCCTCATCCCTGTCCTCCGGTAGCACTTTTCTGATCATCCTTCAAAAAAATACTACTTGGATTTTCGGTAACAGTCCTCAGATTAACGGTCGTGCAGCCTTTGATCAGAAGAGGGTGACCGTTCCTCTAAATGGGGTTTCAATCTTACAGAGAGATAAGTATACTTGTACGGAAGCTATGCTCTGAACGCCTTACTTTCTATTTAATACTACACACTTCTATTGGGATTTGGAATCCTGTTTTACAGATGAAAAATTCTAAATGAGCGACTACGTTAGCAACGCGCTACTTCATCGAAACCTGCCCTTCAGAAAGTCATATCCAACGGATGTAATTTCTCTAACCACGACATAAATTTCTGACGATGAAAGTGTTCCTCTCCTTGTTATTTACCACCCTTTTCCTACAAACTTCACTTGCTGAAAACTCCGCAGATAGCTTACTCCAACTCATTGAAAATGCGGCAACTCCGGAACAAAGAATAGATATCTGGGCAAGTTGGGCCAATCACACCACCAAGGACAATATTATCCCCCTGTGGGAGAACACAGATCAGGCCTATCTAGATGCCCAGCAAGCGATGGGTGAAGAGGAAGCCCAAACGTGGTATTTCGATCTCTTGGGTGACCTAACCATTTTGCTACAATCTAACGGTTACGGAGAAATAAGTACACAGATTTTTGATCGAATGAAGTCCATGGCAGACTCGGTAGCAAATGGTGGTGCACATCAACTGCAAGTGAACTACTATTTCTATTTAGGGCATTTTTACTACAAACAAGTTGATATGGAAGAAGCTGAGTCCTTGTTTCTAAAGGGCTTGGAAATCAATAAAGACTTAAATATACCCGAACTCGATTTCAGTTTATACAATATGCTTGGTTTGCTTAACACCTTTATCGATGAGCAGGAAAAAGCCCTACAGTACTATTCCAAAGCTAGCAAAGTCGCTGATCAGGCTACCATCGCTAACAGCCGCAAGATGGTTCTCTACAAAAGCATGGCCTATCTGTACCACATCCTTGATGAATATGAGCGTGCCGATAGTTTATATCAAATAGTAATGGATAGTATCCACTTGGTATCACGCAAGACCTCCCAATGGCGATTAAGAATGGACTACGCGCTTAACCTCGGTCACATGGGGAAGGTTGAGCAAGGTCTTGCTCAATTGGAAAAACTCTATCCTGAAATTGGAGATGAAGAGAGCAACGACATTAAGTTTTTATTCTGTGAATCCTATTCTGAAGTTTTAATGCTAGCCGGAAGGCTGAAGGAAGGGACAGAATGGTTAGTGAAATCAAGAGCGTATTACTACCAAATACAAGAGGCACGCCGCAAGGACGAGGTGCAGGAGTGGCAGGCGAAATATCAGAGTGCAGAGAAGGAGGCGCAAATTAGTACCCTCGAACAGCAAAAATCCCTCAGCCAATCCCGAATGATTATTGGAGGGCTTATTGGCCTAACGCTAGTCGGTCTGCTGTCTTTTTTCCTCTATGCCAACAGTAGTCGTCGTAAGAGATTGGCACTCCAGCTTAGCACGGAACGCGAACTCCACAACATCCGAAGTAAATTCTTTTCGTCCATTGCACATGATATCAGAACGCCCCTGGCCTTGATGTTGGCGCCGCTGGAACGGTTGGATAATACAGTTCAGGAGAACGCTTATAAGTCTGATATTCAATTGGCTCGGCGGAATGGCGTCAAGTTACTAGACCTCTTCAATCAGATATTAGAGTGGAATAAGGCAGACTCAAAACTATTGAAACTCAACCCCCAAATTGGGCGTTTGGATGTGGCTTTCAACAATTTACACCAGCGGTTCGAACAACTCGCCGTGGAAAAGGGGGTAAAACTCACCCAGCAATTTATGGTGACAGAAGAGCCGTTCTTACTAGACTACACTAAACTAGACCGGATTACTTCTAATTTATTGGGCAATGCGATCAAGTACTGTGAGGCGGGTGATGGCGTGACCTTAACAGCGGAGGTAATAACAGAAGTGGGTGAGGAAAGGTTAGTAGTGAGTGTTAGCGATGATGGTCCAGGTATTGCGCAAGAAGAACAACCCCAATTATTCAAGCGATATTTCCAAGGTACCGAAGGTAAATTGAAAGGAGGTAACGGTATTGGTTTGGCCTTAGTGAAGGAATTAGTTGATATTATGAACGGAGAGATTCAAATTTCTTCTGAGCTAGGCCACGGAGCTCGTTTTGTAGTAAAACTCCCCGTGGAGCGTGGGCAGGCCGCGGGAGAAGACGCTCCAGCAGTAGCACTCGCCGCAACAAGTACACCAGATCAAGCTACCATCCTAATCGTAGAAGATGAGCCGGAACTTGCGGCCTTTCTGGTTTCTACATTATCCAGCAAATATAAAGTTCTAACGGCCAGCAGTGCTACCGCTGGATTAGAACTAGCGAGCAGCAGTATTCCCAACATTATCATCTCAGATTGGATGCTGCCGGATTACAATGGCGGAGAACTCTGCCGCCAACTGATCGCCAATGAACTCACTTCCCATATTCCGATCATTGTACTCACCGCCCAAAACACGGAAGAACATCGAAAGGATGCCTTAAACGCCGGAGCAATGGCTTGGATGAGTAAGCCCTTTCAAATCAGCACCTTGAACCGCCAAATAGAGAGTATCCTACAGCATCAACAGCGCAGTCAGGAAAAATGGGACACTACTCCCCTGACTATGGTGTGTGACTCCAAATCGGCTCCTGTACCCGTAGATCCATTTATCGAAAAGGTGCAGCAAGCAATTGCTGAAAATTATGCGGATGAAGATTTATCGATGAATCGCCTAGCGGAAACCCTGATGATCAGTCGGGTGCAGTTGTTCAGAAAAGTGAAGAATACCATTGGTAAAACGCCCGGTAAACTACTTAACGAATTTCGCTTACAGAAAGCTCAGGAACTCTTGCGCTCCTCCCGTTTATCCGTATCCGAAATCTGTTTTCGGGTAGGCTTCTCTGACCCTAGTTATTTTGCCAAACTTTATAAACAACGCTTTCAGGTTTCTCCTTCTCAGGAGTTTAATATGCAGTAAATAGATAACAGATCTGCGGTGTTTATCTGGCACCTCTACTTCCTACAATATATGTCGGAGTCGAAGCTCGTTTGGAGTCCCCAACGAGCTTCATTTTTAGTATATACCAGCTAAAAAATGCTTGCAAGACGCACACTATTTCCAAAGTGGTGTAATAGCAATCAGCGCAGGAAGTGCTCGTCATCAGCAGGACTTCCAAGAACTATTCCTACCGAAAAACAACTGGTATCACCTCCCCCAAAGGGATTTTTTTTGCATCAATATTGATTGCTCTAGGCGCTACTCGGCACCGCCCAAAAACCACTAATAATATAGTATCAACAAAGAGATACTATTTTCTTACTCCACTGCAAACCAACAATTACCAAACAGAAAAAACAACCCGTAAAATACTCGTTTACAAACATTTAAAACTTAAAATATAAATGAAACTATTTTCTCCTTCTTTGAAATTTATTTCCTATCGCTACAGTGTGTTCTACCCGTAATTTTGTAGTGCACGATCACTAAAAGATCACCGATCTGTTCTACTGAAGAACAGTTATCGAACACATCATTCTTTCTATTTTAATTGCTCTTAACTATGCGTTCTCTACTTTATTTGACACCATCATCTCCCTTTTCAAATGGTAGCTCAATCAGGAGCTTGCTTAAGGTATTTTTCTGGTGCTTTACGCTAGCCAGCTTTTTCGCTTGTGAAAAGGAGGACATAGCACAAGTAGATGCCCCTACTCAAGTGATTGAACAGCATGCCAGACAGTCGGCGAACCAAGCTCCTTTCTACCAAAAATACGCTTCGCTGCTCAGTGATCTGGCGTCAACTCCGGAGGAGCTCTACTACGATCCAGGGCTAGATGCCTTAATCTACCAGGGTGACATTATAATCACCGAAGCGTTCCTGGCCAAACTACGAATCGCTGCTGGCACCACGGCTAAACCTACTCTAGAAACAGAGGAGAAGCATCGTGCCTTTGACCTATTTGGTCGCTGGGGTACAGTACGCAACGCCGATGCGGCAGACATCACTGTACATATTCAAACCCCAACCGAAGCGGGAGTGGCAGTATTTCCACCTGAAGAGCCACTCTACATGGAAGCCGTAGAACGCGGGATTTTGAGCTGGAACAACAGCCCAGATTGCCGGATCAATATTCGCCTGGTTAATGCCAATCAGAATCCAGATTGTCGCATGATATGGGCACGGATCGGAGATGTAGGTCAAGCTGCTCCTCCTGACGGTGATGTTGGAGAATTAATAGTGGTTTCTACAGAATTCTTTAGACCTGGTGACCAGCTATTCTTAAATTTCCCAGCACTTGAAAGTACTGCTGCCCACGAAATGGGCCATTGTCTGGGCCTCGATCATACCGATGCTAATTTTGCCCAGAGTCGCTACATCTGTAACTCGGAAGTTGCTCCTACGAACAGTATTATGCGAGCGACACTCAACTCATCCGCGCCCGAAACCGTCACTACTGGAGACCTGGAGGCTTTGCGTATTATGTACCCCAATACCTTTCCCCCACCCACCCTAAACGTAAGCTACAATTTTAACGGGTTTCTCGGTGGGGAAATTAATTATACCTACAGCGCCCCCGCAGGCCTACTGTACGGTAAAGCGAAAGTCATTATTCTTGACTTACTCACCGGCACAGAAGTGGTCAACCAGGTAGACTGTTTCACCGGCTTTGGTAGCTATTTGATCCCCCCTGGCGGTAACGGGCGGCAGTATCGGGTAAGTGTCCAAAGTTTAAACTGGCGAGAAGACCGTGGCTCGCGCTTTGCACGACAGACGGTATTCGTTCCGTAGATAAAGACGGGGAGGCCACATTTCTCAACTGAGCTTTCCCAAAATACAACAAATAGTCCGGGCTAAGTACCACTAGTTTTCAAGTCAAACCACTTGAAAACCGGCTACCCGCTTGCTTTACAGATCTGATCAGTCGAAGTGCCTAAAACTTGCAACAACAATTATTCAATCATTTTTCACCTTAATTTCCATTAAACCATGAAGAAGAATTTCATGCTATTTCGAACCATTTTACCTTTTGCGATCTTAAGCCTCGCTATCGCATTTTCTTCCTGTGAAAAAGATACCATTAAACAGGAAACTACCGTACCCGAAGCTCCAGAGCAACCTACTTTAAACGCGCTAAACATTGAGGTCACGGACGGTATCTTAGCCTTCCAGTCACTCGAAGATTTTGCAACCGCTATGAAGGCGATCTCAGGACTTTCTCGCGATGAGAAAGAAGCCTGGGCTCAACAATTGAATTTTCAGTCTTTGTCCGCACGCCTGAGGTCTATCCAGGATCAGATTGATGCGCAACCTGATATTCCCGGGAAAACCCACCTCACGGCAGGAGAAAAAGAATTATTCTCTTTTGAGGATGACGGCACCCTGGTCAGTCACGGTCCAGATTTACTGCTATCGGAGTTAATTACGCCGGAGGGTTTGGTATATATTGAAGGCGCACTCAATTCGTTCGGTGATGACTACCACGCCATCGTCAAGGAAGAGCCAACCATCGCAAAAATGAATACGCTTCTTGCCCAAGCCGCTTCTTCCCCAGAACAAGAGATGTACTTTTTCTCAAGGCCGATCAGAAAGGAAATCGTGGACTACAATGATTTGGCTAAAGAGTCCAAGTTCTTCCCTTGTCCGCTATTTGATCGGGGCGTAAATATTTGGGGCCATCGCAAGGAAGAAAATATCGGAGGGCAGCGACAGCGTCTGCGCGTAGAATTGAGTCAGGCCATTTATCATTTTGGTGGCACTGATAATCGCGTTTTCTCTTATGTTTCAATGATGATTGAGAATAGAAAGCGGAGTGGCTGGAGCTGGATCAGAACTTTTCCTGACTACGAGTATGGAACCTTAGCATGGCTAAATGGTGGCCCAGCCACCAGTGGCGAGACCAGCTCTTCTAGTGTAGTTCAATCATTGCGTGTTGATCGCGATATTCGAGTTACTCTCTCCAATGGCGGTAATCAGATCCTACGGACAGATGTCAATGTTGTTCCTGACCCAACTGGCTGGTCTTTTGACATCAGTAGGTTTGGTGATGCCGACGAATATTACTTGATTGACAACGTTATTTCCAGAGCTATTTTATCTCCTGGCGTAAGTATTGTTTCGTCTGGTGGAGAATACGGCTTTTCCCGAGGAAAGATCTCCGTTAACTGGCTGAATCGTAGTTCCACAATGGACATTCAACTAGGGTGTCAGTAACTCTAAACCGGCAGGGTTAACGCCCTGCCCCCTCTCCTATTCAAGTCCTGAATTGACACTGCAAACAGTACTTAAACCTAATGAATGATGAAGATTATCGATATTTCCCGGGCTAAGTCACTGCGCTTGCTCTGTACCTTATTTTTCGCTTCGCTCCTATCTACCTCACTACAAGCCGATCCGGATCCAGACGGAAGTATCAACTCCTTTGAGTTCTATCTACCGTCTCCCTTCGCTACCTCTTATGAACCGGGCGATGAGGTATGTTTTCAGGTGGATGTTTCAGCCGTCGGGGCAGAAGGCACAGTCATTCCAGTAGAATTCTACATATCCGAAGACGCTTCTTTTAGCGATTCCGATGACCAATGGCATACAGAATTGGTTTCCCTAAACACCGTGGGCAATGCAATTGTGGTCGTATGCATTCCACTACCTACGTACCCCTGTGATCTGGATGGGCTTTTCATTATCGCCCGAACGGCCGTAAACGGAGATAACGAACCAGACAACGACGCCCTGAGCTTATCCTTTGACTCCGCCACTATTGACATCAACGTCAGAAATACCTGGGTGGAAGGAGGTGGTGTGTGTCCGGGCGTAAAGGCAGTAAGAGTAGGAGGGCGCGTAGCGAACGATAACGGTTGTGAAACCGTACCACAGGTTTCTTTACTCGTATATATCCAACGACCTGGCAATCCGTTCAGTCGTAGGCTGCTCAGCAGATTCCCCAGCAACGAATTTATTTACACGATCAATAATTTATCCCCAACGCGGTCCCATTATTTTGAATTTACCGTTCTACTGCCACCAGATGTTGTGCTTGGTCCCATACCCTCCCACTGGGAAATTTGTTTTGTGGCCGTAGAGCGTTCTTCCACGCCAATCGGCGAACTTGACCGGAATAATAATACCGCCTGCAAGCCCTTCACCTACGGTGCTTGTCGTGGCTTAGTAGGCACAGGAGGTTATGACAATAGCACTTTTACCGCACCCAACTTCCAGTTGTTCACCCTTACCCCTAATCCCAGCCCCGGCCAGGTGCAAATCAACTACACCCCTGTAGAAGCTCCGGTGCATATCGGTATTTTCAATTTACAGGGCCAACTAGTCCAGCAAGTCCAGCTGCAAACTGATGAGCAAACGGGTAATGCGCACTTTGATTTATCCAGCTACCCCGCCGGAATTTATCTGGTGCGGATGCAGGAAGGGAATCGAGCTCCGGTGAGTAGGACATTGATAATTGAGTAAATAGGAAATAGGAAAGTAGAAATTCGGAAGTGGGAAGTCGGAGGTCGGAAGTGGGAAGTCGGAGGTCGGAAGTGGGAAGTCGGAGGTCGGAAGTGGGAAATTAGAAAGTAGGAATTCGGAAATCGGAGGTCGGAAGAAAGCCGTCTTCGCTAAAGCTTCGACGGTCGAAAGAAAATCGGAGATCGAAACTTCCCACCTCCCACTTCCGATTTCCGATTTATTTCCTATTTCTAACTTCTAACTTCCTATTTACCCATAACTTTCACTTTCACTGTCATTTTAACTTTCACTTAGCAGCACTTTTTCCCAGTATGGCACTGTGTAGGAGTTCAAATTCGGAAGTGAACAGTCTTCATTAAAGCTCCGACCGCTGAAAGAAAATCGGAGATCTGAACTTCCCACCTCCCACTTCCGATTTCCGATTTATTTCTAATCTCTAACCTCCTATTTCACCCTAACTTTCACTGTCATTTTCACTTTCACTTGATTTTCACTTTTCCACTTTCACTTAGTAACGCTTTTTCCCGGCCTAGCATAAAGGAACATACCTAAAACCCAAAAACATGGCTAAGAAAAAGTCAACCCAGCGTGGTCCCGGCAGTGAGATCACGGAAGGCCTGGTCGCCCTGGCCTACAGCCGTTCTGGCGAGCTATTAGGGCAAGGACGCCCCGATGGTGATCAATTGTACTTTGAGATAGAACCGGAAGAACTGCGTTACGCGCGGGTCTTTGTGTTTCCCGAACCTCCAGAAGGGATCGAACGCATCAGTCTGGAGCGGGCGGAGAGCCTGGTGGCCTACGAACCAGTGGTGCGCCTCAATGACAATTACGGCATTGATATTTCGCAAATCCCCGAGCAGATTACTCGCCGTTGGTTGTGGTACCGTTGCTGTACGCACGGGCGCGTGACCAAGCAATTCAACATTGATGGCGTAATGCAGGAGATGCCCTTGTGCAACGCTCTGGTACACATCTGTGAAGTAGACCGCTTTCTCAAGCTTTTACCCATTATCCCTGATCATATTCTGGACCGCCTCCGGGATACCTTGCTGGAACGCATTCCTATCCCATTTCCGGATCCGCTACCCGATCCTCCATTTCTGGAAAGGATACCGGAACTCGTTCCACCCCGCCCACAACCTTTCCGTCGTTTCCAAGCCGCTGGCTCACGCAGTATTGGTGGGCAAAACCTACAGCTGGCGCAGCAAGCACCAAGCATTGATTTGCCACAAGAGGTACGCATGCAACTGAATAATGCCAGTGCTAATCAGATGCGGCGGATCATCGCAGATCGCCGGGAGATATTCCTGCCTTATCTGTGTCTGTGGCCACTATTCTGGCCTTGGTTCTACCGCTGCGATGAGATTATGACCACCCGCACCGACTTTAACGGTCGTTTCGAAGCCTGTTTCTGGCGACAGATCATTGAAGAAAAAGCCGACCTCTACTTCTGGGTAGAATACGAGATTAATGGCGAAATGACCACCGTTTACCGGCCACCACTTCCATGCTATACCTACTGGGATTACGAGTGCTGTACGGAGGTCAACATTCGCGTAACCGACCCACGCGTCCCCATGGGCTGTTACCAACCCCTACCGGGTGAGATTGCCTGGGTGAAAACCATTGGTTGGGGAGCGCACCTGAGCCGGATTGAGCAGCAGAATTCTGCCTCCATAAGTCAGCAAGGGAGGACATTCCAGACCGTGGGCCTTACCAACTACGCCACCGGAGGCCTGGGGCATGGCTTAGCTAACAAGCACGTGCGCCCCTTTGCCCGCTCGCTAAGTTTTGTAGTGCAATTTGGTAGTGGTTTCCCTAATGCTAACATCAGTCATTATCGCTGGTCTTACCGGCGCTTGAAGACGGATAAACTGGTCAATGCTTCTGCCTCCGATCAGACCTGGGTAGAGCTGGATAATCGGAATATCAGCAAGGCTTACACCATTGAAGAGACCAATATGGGTATCACCACTTTCAAAACCCAACACTACCCGCTGGGGCCAGTACCCGCAGGTAGTATTCAGGCCTACAAGATTCCGCCTAGCTCCCCGAAAGTGCCGGAAGTAAGCGGCAATCCAACCGCAGAATGGGATCAGAATACGGTTACGATGGTAGTGGACACCACCGCCCTGAAAGGGGATGGCTTGTACGAATTCAAGCTGGAGTTCTTCAACAGCGCCGGTGTACCGCAAAATGTACCGGATACGGTATTCCAGATTTCCGAAGCCACTAATTTGGGCAACTCTACTCCAGCACCCTCTATATTCTTCGCGAATGATCCGATTACCAGTCGGCGTTACTTCAAGATGAAGGTCCGGGTGGATAATCAAAAGGCCACGGCCAATATCTTCAATGTGAAGGTAGACGGCCAGTTTTCCAATACCGACTGCGGTTTTGTGAGCTACAACAGTCGCGCCAACTCCGACGTAGAATTCACGATTCGTGCCAGTCACCCGAACGATTTTGCCACCTTCAGCTTCAATGTAGCCCGTGGCAACAGCTCAGACCCACTGGCTGATGCGGACACTAGCGGTATGGTGATTGGCTCCACCTCGAATGGTTATATCCTGAACGACGCGGCGAACGTCTACCGTAAGAAAGTCAAAGTAGATACCCTGCTTGGCACTTGCCCCGATAAGGCCGCCTTCGCGGAATACCTGTACGTGGATGGATTACATACCAATGGCACCTCCATCCTGAACAACTTTGATGCTTCGGATTTGGCAGCATTTGCTTTGGAGCCGAAGTGAGGTGAGCTTGGGCCTTAGTCACTTCGTAAAGTAACGTGATTCAGGCCCCAACCTTACCGGTAGAGGGTATAAGGTAGAAAATAGAGGGAGCTTAGAAAGCTTACCTCCTGAGAACTACTGGCCTAATGCCCTTTATTTGAAATTGGAAACTTGATTGGCGGTACTACACCTGTTTATTTGAGGTGGGCGCTAATCCGGTTTAAAGACTACGCCTCCGTTGGCCTTTGTGGGTGACGGGGGTGTTTTTGGTTAGGATTTAGCTGGACTTTCGGCATTTACACCATAAGAGCAGTACATATGGTGCCCTACGTTTCCATTGCTGAAAAGCAGCAACCCGCCTGCCAGTGAGGCCACTGCCGAGCAGGCAGGAAATCTAGGCCTTGATCTATTTCCTTAACGCTCCAACAACAGATAGGACTACCAACAGCAAGTGATTACGACGGATACACAGCGATCCCAGGAGATAAAAGTCGTAGCGGTTTTGAACATCGGCTTAGGTCTCCGATGATCAAGTGCTTCTCTATTTTAATTGGTAAATACAAATGAAGACCGAACTCTCCACAAGTTTTGCCGAGGTTCACGAGAGCAGACTTTTATCTAGCGAAGCGACTTAACGCAAGTCACAACTCCTAATTTAACCACCACAGCCCAACGTGAAAATAATCGCCTTGGAGGAGTCAAGGGCTCCTGCCTGCCAGGCCGCCAAGGCTTGCTGGCGGGCAGGCAGGTTGGTTCTTTTGCCCACAAAAGAACAGATACATTAATTCTCCAATATTGAAAAAATGCTGTGCTTAACACTCAAGCAGGATTCTACGAAAATATACTTAACTTTCATTTTCACGAACCCATACTCATGTCTGATCCTCAGCCACCCAGCTTCTTCCGCCGCCAATGGGAAAAATTGAAAGCATTCTTTTCTGAACTTGGCAAGCTCATCAAATTACTTTGGGAACGGCTAAACATCCTCAACTTCATAGCCCGCATCGCTTCCTGGGTCCGTCAATTGATTCTATCCTATGAAGGTATTCTTTTGCTCATTTTTGGCGGAGGTATCGGCCTATCGATTTACGGAATAGCTTATGAACACATGCGGCTCACCTGTGCGGTTGGGCTATTTTGGCTGACTTTGTTTCTGCTTATTTTCGCCCTCGCGGCCGCTAGTAAAGATGTGGCGGAGGGATTCATACCGGTACACTGTTCTTTCTGTTCTTCTATTTCCTCGTGCCCCTCAATCTAACCCTCCTGGGCTACGAACGCATTCAGGCCCACCGCAGATACGAAGATGATGCCGAGGAGAAAATGCCGCTCCTGGCCGCGCAAGGACTCCTGTATTTTGGCATCGCTTTTCTTTCCATTGTTACTTATGTAGCCTGGCAGCAAGGCTGGATTATTAATATCCTCAGCTGGTTACTTTATATTCTGGTGTTTATTTTCCAATTGCTTGCGCAGCTGGTTGATTGGGTTATGAGTCTTTTTTGAGGTTAGCGGTGCGCTGATAAGACGTTCTTCCGATGGTGATGGGAATTCCCTTATTTACTTTTCCGACATACACCATCCCATTTTCCATATTATATTTGTCCGTATTAGGAGGACACTAATCATTGTCTATAACAACTACCAACTACCGCTCTTCCATGTCAGAAGACCATAAGAAACAATTAGAGCAGCAGCTCTGGAATATTGCTAATACCCTGCGCGGGAAAATGAATGCCGATGAGTTCCGCGACTATATCCTGGGTTTTATCTTTTATAAGTACCTCTCCGAGCGGATGCACCTGTATGCGGATAAGCTGCTGGAGCAGGACGGTATCACCTTTAAGCAGATTGATGGCGCTACCGAAGTGGGGCTGGAATACCTGGCGGCCATCAAGGAAGAGGCCATTGAGCAGCTGGGGTACTTCCTGCGGCCGGAGGAGCTCTTCCACGCCATTGCGGAGCGGGGCCGTGGGAGTGGCCGGAGCGCTTTTATCCTGGAAGACCTGGGCCACATCCTGAATAATATTGAGCAGAGTACCATGGGTACGGAGAGTGAGGATGATTTTGACCATCTCTTTGAGGACCTGGACCTCAACTCCACCAAGCTGGGGCGGGAGCCGGAGGCGCGTAATGAGGTGATCGTGAAGGTGCTCTCCCACCTGGATAAGATTGACTTTAAGCTGGAGCAGACGGAGCTGGATGTACTGGGCGACGCCTACGAGTACCTCATCAGCCAGTTTGCCAGTGGGGCGGGTAAGAAGGCCGGGGAGTTTTACACCCCGCAGGAGGTATCCAAGATACTGGCGCAGCTGGTGACCACAGGCAAGACCAAACTCAGATCCGTCTACGACCCTACCTGTGGCTCGGGCTCCTTGCTGCTGCGTGTGGCGCGGGAGGTGGAGAGCGTAGCCAACTACTACGGGCAGGAGCTCAACCGCACCACCTACAACCTGGCGCGGATGAATATGATCCTGCACGGCGTACACTACCGCAAGTTTGACATCCGGCAGGAGGACACCCTGGAAAAACCCCAACACCTGGACCACCGCTTTGAGGCCATTGTAGCCAATCCGCCCTTCTCCGCCAAGTGGAGCGCCAACCCGCTGCACATGAGTGACGACCGCTTCAGCCAGTACGGCCGCCTGGCCCCGAAATCGAAAGCGGATTTTGCCTTTATCCAGCACATGGTTCACCAGCTGGATGAGAACGGGCAAATGGCCGTGGTACTGCCCCACGGGGCGCTCTTCCGGGGTGGTGCCGAGGGCCACATCCGGCAGTACCTGATAGAAGACCGCAACTACCTGGACGCTGTCATTGGCCTGCCACCCAATATCTTCTACGGCACCTCTATACCGGCCTGTATCCTGGTCTTCAAAAAATGCCGCGAACACCCGGAGGACATCCTCTTCATTGACGCCAGTGGCGAAGACTACTTTGAAAAAGGCACCAACCAAAATGTACTGCGCGAGGAGGATATTGACCGCATAGTACACACCTACCGCAGCCGGGAGGCCAAAGAGAAATTCAGCTACACTGCCCCCCTGGCCGAAGTACAGGAAAATGACTACAACCTGAACATCCCCCGCTACGTAGACACCTTTGAGGAAGAAGAGCCCGTAGACCTGGCCGCCGTAGCGGATGCGCTGGTGCAGCTAGATGGGGAAATGAAAGTGAACGACGCCAAGATTGCGGAGTTCTGCCAGGAGTTGGGGATTGATACGCCGTTTTAAAAATTGAGACTAATGGCCGTACTGAAAGACAAGAGGAAGGTGCCCATGTTGCGGTTTCCAGCATTTGAAGGAGAATGGAAATTTACTAGGCTATTGGATTTAGTTTCAATAGTAAATGGACAAGTTGACCCTAAAGTACCACCCTATCATAGTTATGTATTAATTGCTCCGAACCATATTGAATCCGAAAGCGGCCGAATCATTGAAAAAGTCACCGCAGCAGAGCAAGGAGCTATAAGTGGGAAGTACTTATTTGAAAGTGGGGATGTCGTTTATTCAAAAATACGACCATACCTAATGAAAGCATTTTTGGCTGACCATACTGGATTATGTAGTGCTGATATGTACCCAATGCGGCCATCTGTAAGAATGTCTTCTGATTTTCTTTTAGCTATCATGTTAGGTAAAAGACTGACTAAGTATGCAAATACGGTTTCATATCGTACAGGTATTCCTAAAATCAATCGAGATGAACTAGGCGAATTCCATTTACCCCTCCCCTCCCTCCCCGAACAACAAAAAATCGCCGCCTTCCTCACCACCATCGACACCCGCATCCAGCAGCTGAGCCGGAAAGTGGCGCTGCTGGAGCAGTACAAAAAAGGGGTGATGCAGCAGCTGTTTTCGCAAACGATTCGGTTTAAGGATGAGCAGGGGCGGGATTTTCCAGATTGGGAGGAGGTGAGGTTGGGAGAGGTTCTTCATGAACATAAATCAAAAAGTGAAGGAACTGAGCATGTATTTTCCGTGTCGGTACATAAGGGATTAGTGAATCAGATAGAACACCTTGGCAGAAGCTTTGCAGCAAAATCGACTGCCCACTATAATCTGGTAAAACCCCATGACATCGTTTACACTAAAAGCCCTACAGGAGATTTTCCATATGGAATTATCAAGCAAAGTAGAGTAGCGGAAAATGTAATTGTGTCACCTCTCTATGGTGTGTTTAGTCCTGAAACGCCTGCCTTGGGTTATATTTTAAATGACTATTTTGAGTCAAGCGTTAATACGCATAACTATTTGCATTCAATCATTCAAAAAGGAGCAAAGAACACTATAAACATTACCAATAGCACATTCTTATCAAAGTCATTGAAATTACCGCGTTCCAAAGAGGAGCAGCAAAGGATCGCCAATTTCCTAACCGCCATAAACGAAAAGATCGAACGAACCCAACTCCGACTCCAATACACACAAACCTTCAAACGCGGCCTGCTCCAACAAATGTTCGTCTAAAAAAAGCACCTAGCCCATGTACCGTATCGATAAAAGCACCAATAATGTCATCAAACTGGAACAGCGCCTGTTCAAGGAGTTGAACATTCGGGAGCGGGAGCATCTGCAGGAATGGATTGTAGTACATTGAAGGTCCACTAACTATTGGGGTTCTCATTCTCCAGGGCATTAATAAAGAAGGCGTACTCGTAGCTAATCAATTGCCGTTGTTGGTGGTTGTCTTCCCAAGCCGTTTCCTGGTGGCTCAGCTCAATGATTTCTTGGGTAGAAACGGTAGAGAAATGGTGCTTGACTTGTTTGAGTATTTCCAGTTCTGCGGCGGTGAAAACTGCTGCTTGAAAGGTAACATCCGTAGCGGGACGGAAACGCTTCCCTTCTTTGTTGTCGCCCCAGCTGTATTCATCCACCTCTATTACCTGCTTGTTTTCGAGGTATTCAAATAAGCTCCCGTAGTTAGTGGGCACCGGCCCTCGGTCAATAGCCCGATAGCGGAGACCACTAATCGAAAAACCGCTGTGTTTGTAACGCAAAAAATCGGCATAGAAGAGGAGTTTATTGAGTTGGGTTTTCCAGGGATGAAGGTGCGTACCGAAAAATACCACCATCTGAGCAATCTTCTTTAAGGAAGGCTTCCTATAACCGGAATAAGCATCGGGTTGTTGATGAGGCAGTAGGTATTGAAGAACAGCCCGTTCTTTCCGCTTACTATCGCGCTCTTGAATTAAAGCATCTAACTTCCTGTTGATTTTGTCTTTTGTTTTCTCGTCAATAGCGTCCGTTAACTCTACCAACTGGCGAAACTGCTTGGGGCGGGCCGCCATCTGGATGATGCGCGCATTGGAATGGGAAGGTACCTCCCCACGCTCATAATTACCGTAGCTATTAATCCCCAACCCAAGTATTTCTGACATCTTAGTAGCGGCAAGACCATATTGCTCCCGGATGCTACGAATCTCTTCCGGGAAAGGTAAATTGTGTTTCGCCCGGTACTGGTTGTATACCTGCCGCAGGTTAAGATCACCAAGGGCATCAGTAACGAACTGCTCGCCACTATCCTCACAAAGGAAATAATGATACACCACCTCAAAGGATTCTTTGCGGTAGCTAAGGGTTCGCTTCTCACGTTTCAACAACATTGGCTTACCGGTGCTGGGACTACGCATGATTGGTTACTTTAGCGGGTATTTTAGGGGATACTCAGAAAAATGGAATGAAATACAAATAACGCTGGAACCTGAAAAACCGATAGTGATTTTTATATAGACCTCCCGTTCTTTGATTTCCTTACCAAAAACCCACAAATCGGGGCCTTTATTGAGCTGGTCAGTTGTAGGACCTGCTACATAGTCAGTGGTCACTAATTCTTCCAGAACTGCCTTCACCTTAGCGTAGCTATAATCCAATTCAAGCAAGGTTTCCGCATTCTTACCACGATCATCGCGAAACAGGACATCCCATATTTTCATTTTTGTTTTGAACTCCTGCAAAAAGAGTTCCACATCATCTTCACTCGCCATAAGAGAGCTTGCGGTTGGTTTAACAATACGGGCGCGGCTTCAATCGTTTGATTTTATCAAAAATACAACAAAGTTTTAAAATTGTCAAATTTTACAAAAAATTACACTTTAAAGTGCCTTTAATAAAGACTTGAATTAGCGTTCGAGATGTCCAGTGTAGAAATGCTGCAAAGTCTTATATTTGGTTGATAGATAGCTAGTCCATGCCCCAATCCGAACAAGCCCTCGAAGATGCCCTCGTCAAACAGCTCACGGAGCTGGGTTACGCTTTTGTAACCATCAAAGACGAAGGTGACCTCCTCACCAATCTCAAGCGCCAGCTGGAGAAGCACAATGGCGTGCAGCTCAGTGATAGCGAGTTTGCCAAGGTGCTCAATCATCTGAACAAGGGAAACGTCTTCGAACGCGCCAAGATCCTGCGCGAGCGCTGCCTGGTCATCCGCGATAATGGGGATAGCCTCTACCTGGAATTCCTCAATCAGGAGCACTGGTGCCAGAATGAGTATCAGGTCACCCAGCAGGTGCGCATGGAGGGCAAGTACAAGAACCGCTATGATGTAACGCTGCTCATCAATGGCCTACCGCTGGTGCAGATTGAATTAAAGCGGCGCGGGCTGGAAATGAAGGAGGCATTTAACCAAATCAACCGCTACCAACGGCATTCGTTCTGGGCCTCCCATGGGCTATTTCAGTACGTGCAGCTCTTTGTGATCAGCAATGGCGTCAACACCAAGTACTTCGCCAACAACCGCTTCCAGTCGTTCAAGCAAACCTTTTTCTGGGCCGATAGGAACAATAAAGCCATCACCCAGCTCGAAGCTTTCGCAGAGGCTTTTCTGGAGAAGTGTCACGTCTCCAAAATGATCTGTAAGTACACTGTACTGCACCAGTCGGATAAGATACTGATGGTGCTGCGCCCGTACCAATACTACGCCGTAGAGGCCATCATTGAGCGGGTGCGAAACAGCGACAAGAATGGCTACATCTGGCATACGACGGGCTCCGGAAAGACGCTCACCAGCTTCAAGGCCAGCCAGATATTGGTGAAGCTGCCGCAGGTGCACAAAGTCGTCTTCGTAGTAGACCGCAATGATCTGGACTACCAGACCACTCGCGAGTTCAACTTCTTTCAGGAAGGTAGTGTAGATGGCACCACCAATACCAACACGCTGGTGAAGCAGTTTTCGGATGATACGTCGCTTATTGTCACCACCATCCAAAAGCTCAACAATGCTATTTCGCGCCAGCGCTATCTTCAGCGGATGGAGCACGCCATGGCGGCCGAAGATCCGGTACATTATGGCCAGCAAAAAAAAGTAGTTTTCCTTTTTGACGAGTGCCACCGCAGTCAGTTTGGAGAAACGCACCAACGCATCAAGAGCTTCTTCACCAATGCGCAGCTGTTTGGCTTCACGGGTACGCCTATCTTTGCGGAGAACGCCGTGAGCAATAAGCTCGGCAAGCGCACCACCTTCGAGCTGTTTGGCGAATGCCTGCACCGCTACGTCATCACCAACGCCATCAAGGACGAGAACGTACTGCGTTTCTCGGTCGAATACGTAGGCCGCTACACTCAAAAGGACGGCAGTGAGGTGGATTTGGATATCATGGTGGAAGACATTGATACCAAAGAGTTGCTGGAGTCGCCACAGCGGCTGGAGAAGATTACCAACTACATCATAGCGCATCACAACCGCAAGACCCACCAACGGGCGTTCACGGCCATTTTCTGCGTCAGCAGTATTGCTACCCTCATCCAATACTACGATTATTTCAAGGCCCAGCGCGAGGCCGGGCAGCACAACCTACGGGTAGTGACCATTTTCAGCTACGCCGCCAACGAAGAAGACAAAGACGCCGACGGCCTCATCGGTGATCCTGATTTTGATTTCCGGGAAGATACCCCCGTCAACGTCCATTCCCGCGAGAAGCTGGATGAATACATTGCGGACTACAATCAGCTCTACGGTACCAAACACTCTACCAAAGACGGAAAGAGCTTCTATCTGTACTACAACGACATTTCCAAGCGCATCAAGGAGCGCGAAAAGAAGAGCTTTCAAGACAAGGATCGGGTAGACATCCTGCTGGTCGTCAATATGTACCTCACCGGCTTTGATGCCAAGAAGGTGAATACCCTCTACGTCGACAAAAAGCTGCGCCATCATGGGCTGGTGCAGGCTTTCTCGCGTACCAACCGTATTCTGGGGCAGGTGAAATCGCACGGCAATATTGTCTGCTTCCGCAACCTCAAGCAAGCTACGGATGACGCCATCGCTTTGTTCTCCAATCCGGAGGCCAAGGAAGTCATCCTTATGCAGCCTTACGAGGCCTACGTGGAGCAGTTCAACGCCGCCTTTGAACGGCTACTGGAAATTGCCCCAACTATAGACAGCGTCAACGAACTTCCCAGCGAAGAAGAAGAACTGGAGTTTGTACAAGCCTTCCGCGACCTCATGCGCCTGCGCAACATCCTTTCCGGCTTCTCCGAATTCGAGTTTGCCGACGTGAGCATGCCTGAACAAGATTTTGAGGACTACAAAAGCAAGTACCTCGATATCCGCGATAAGGTCAAGCGCCGCACCGACAAAGAAAAAGTATCCATCCTGGACGATGTAGATTTTGAGTTAGAGCTCATCCAGCGCGATGTGATCAATGTCTCCTACATCCTAAAGCTGCTCAGTCAGCTACACGGTGCCAAAGCGAAGGATAGAGATAAGCAGCGCGAGGCCATTATCTCTACCCTTGGTGGCGAGCCGCAACTCCGCAGCAAGAAAGAACTCATCGAAAAATTCATTGACCAAAACCTACCCCTCGTCCGCGATGCCGACGACATCCCCGACGCCTTTGATCGTTTCTGGAACGCGGAACGCCAGGCGGCCTTTAATGGGCTAGTGGAGGAAGAGCAAATGGTATCCGGGCAGTTAATGGAAGTGATTGAGAGCTACCTGTTCACTGGTCGGCGACCGCTAGGTGATTCTATTGTGACTAGCCTCAAAGCCAAGCCCAGGATTCGTGAACGCAGGTCGGTCATCAACCGCATCACGGAAAAGATCATGAGCTTTGTGGAGACCTTTGATGAAGGGATGGGAGGATAGTGAACGGGCCAGATCAGGTATCATTCTGTCATCAACAGCAACAAACTTTTTTGGTAACTTAGCTAGCGCCTCAACATCAAGCTACCACCATGCAATACACCCCCGAACAACTCGCCGTCTTCGATTTCGTGCAAAACGGCAGTGGCCACGGCATCATCGACGCGGTGGCCGGGGCGGGTAAGACCACCACCATCATGCGCAGTACGGACTACGTGCCTGCTGAAGCGAAGATTCTGTTCTGTGCCTTCAACAACAGTATTGCCAAAGAGATTGCGGCCAAGTTTAGGGCACAAGGCAGCAATCGGGTGGTGGTCAAAACCATTCATTCCCTGGGTTACAGCATCCTCAAGGTCAACAGCCCCACGGGTAAAGCGCCGCAACTGGAAGATAAAAAGTACCCCAAGCTGCTGAAGTCAGAAGCGGTGGAGGAACTGCTGTTGCCATACTACCGCGAGATCATCGAGATCAACAAACTAAACCCGGACGATCAGTACAACCGCAACAACCTCTACGCTGTCAAGAAGCTGATGTATCTGGTCAAAAGCAGGCTACTGGATATCAATCAAAAGTACCGCGCTACGCTCTGTGCAGGGGAGTTTGAAGACTTTCTGGCATTGGTGCTACACTTTGGCATTTTCAACTCGGTAGAAGCGAAGAAGGCCAATTTCCGGGAGGAAGTCCGGCAATATTTTCTGTGCCACGAATTGTTGCTGGAGGCTGGTAATGAGCTCTACCAAAACAGCCAAATTGTCGACTTTACGGATATGCTCTATCTACCCTACGCCTGGCAGCAGTATCCCACCACCAAGTTTGATTTTGTGTTTATCGACGAGTGCCAGGATTTATCTAAATCCCAGCTGGCGGTGGCGCTCAAGTACTGTAAATCCAGCTGCCGGATCATGGCGGTGGGTGATCCCCGGCAATCCATCTACGGCTTTACCGGAGCGGATATTGAATCCTTCGAACGCGTCAAGAATATTACTAAGGCTCGCCCTTTACCGCTCACTACCTGCTTTCGTTGCCCCCAACAAGTGATCGAGCTGGCCCGTGGTATCCGCGCCGATATTTCCGGTAGTAAAACTTATCCAGGGATGGTAAAGACGATCAATGCGGAGCAGGTGGTACAGTTGGCCCGGCCCAATGATTTGATCATATGTAGGATAAAAGCACCATTGGTTATTCTGGTGTTCCAATTCATCGATCAGGGCATTAAGGTCCGAATACACGAAGACGAAGCCCGCGACTTTATCGCAGAACTCAAGCGACTCTTCAAACAGGAGGAGCGGCAACGGAAACTGAGTGGTCTGCGGGGCGGCTTTGCCGAACTGAAGGGCATCGTTACTAAACGTTGGCATTACATCATCGAAAAAAACGCCGAACGCATCGTGGATGCCACCGAACGAGATTTGCACATCACCAACGAAAAGCAGTATCTGGAACAACGCTTGGAATTCTTACACAAAAAAAGCTTACAATGGGCTACCGATTGTCCTCGTGTGGAGGATATCATGCGGCGGATCTATAAATTCATCACTCACGAAGGCGATGCCATTAAGTTATCCACCATCCACCGCGCCAAAGGCCTGGAAGAAGACCGCATTTTCGTAATCGATTACGACAAACTACCCTATCTGCGCCTGGAGATCAAGGATTGGGAAATTACCCAGGAGATTAACTTAAAATACGTGGCGATTACACGCGCTAAAGAGGAGCTCTACTTGGTGGAATCTGAACCGATGCACAACAAAGCGGAAGAAGGCAACTTGTTTGATGATTTGTTTGGGTGAGGAGCTAAAAAGCCAATTCTAAACTTCCGGCACCGCATCCACATACCAGTCTTTATCTTCAAAGATTTTGGCCACATCCGCTTTAAAGGCCTCAAAGTCGAATGGCTCTGGCAACTTCACCTCACCTATCTGCTCAATACCCGCCAGAAAAGCCGCTTCCAACATGCGGAACGTTTCTTCCTCGCTAGCGTGGTAGACTTCTTCGTAGGGTAATCGGATGGCTACTTCCAAGGCACGTTTCTTGCGACTGAAATAGCGCCCCGGTTGGTGCAGTTTGTTTTGGGGTTGGGTTACTATGAAGGTGAAGTAGAATTTGCTCAATCCCTCTCCGTAGGATTCAAAATCAATCTCTTCGTACAGCTTATAAATAAAGGGGGAGGGGTCTACCTTTGGGTAAAGTTCATGCCAGACTCTGCCAGAGACATAGATATGTCGCTCTGTAGGTATAATATAGAATTCTTTCTTCTTAGCTATCATATTTGTTTCCTGGCGGTCTAGCGAGGATAATGTTGCGTAGTTGAGCTTCTGGTAAAAATGGATACCTGTAAATCTTTAGTTTTTCTTGCTTAAAGCATTCACCTAACGTTCCTTCAAATTGTGGAACGTACAGAAGATCAGGAGCGCCGTAGTCTTGATTTGGATAACGCCCTCGCTCGCCTTTACGAGTTACTCCGTATCGCCACACCTCGCCTATTTGTAAAAATATGCTTTTCTGGCCATCGGGGCAAGAATAGCAAGGGTAGTAAGCAGAAGCAGTCGCTAACAACACATACTGCTCCGCATTATCAATTTCCTCCAGCTCCCTTTCCAGTTTGGCTTGTCGTTCCGTTGAAAGCGTAATCTCGCCCTCGGGTGTTTCAACAAGACCCGGCGCTACCTTTTTGCTACTGCTCACTAAGTAATAACTGGAGCAACCCGCAATGATCAAGAGTAAGCCAATTAGTCAGCCAGAACCCTTTGGGTCCCCACCTCCGTCCTCCTTGGGGACTACTTTAAGGTTTGTCCGATAGGCCTTTCTTTGATCATCAGCGTGGAATGGACTAGCCATTACGCTAATTGCTTGTTCAATAGCGTTTCCTTGTAGCGCAAAATGTTGAAAATCCCTCAATCGGTCAGTTTACTTTCTCCTACCTAATCCGCAGCAAGAGACTTGCTACATTTATATAAGCTGAGAACGCCCAAAACGTGACCGATTTTTAACATCTTTTTTGGCTGCAAATACCAAGTGTAGCCGTATCCAAGAAAGCTTGGAAAGAAATAGACAACCGCCTATTCCATCGCCAAGAACTCCCGTATATCCTGATGCATCTGCTCGTTCTGGCGTGGCATGATACGTCGTAAATTGAGGAATCCGTGGATGACGGATTTGTAGTTGCAGAATATTACGGGTACCCCAAACTGTTCCAACTTCTTAGCATAATCCATGCCTTCATCACGGAGTGGGTCAAGATCGGCAGTACAAACATAAGCTGGGGGGAGGCCACTGAGATCATCGTGGAGTAAGGGCGACATTAAGGGATTCAGCTTGTCCTTATCCGTTCTTTTGTAATGATCCACAAACCAGTGCATCAACTCTTTGGTCAAGAAATAATCCTTGCCTAAGGAAGTTACCGAAGGGTGTTGCAGGCGGGCATCAGCAGTGGGGTAGATCAACACTTGCTTCCAGGCTTGTACGCCACCAGCATCTCTAGCCAAGATCGCGGTGACCGTGGCTAAATTACCACCCGCACTATCCCCGGCCACCACAATGCGCTTAGGATCCAAACCAAATTCGGCAGCGTTTTGCGTTAGCCATTGAAAAGCATCGTAACAGTCCTCAACTGGAACCGGAAACTTATACTCTGGAGCCAAGCGATAGGCCACCGAAAATACCGGCATCTGGTTGACCTGTGCCAAACGCCTACAGGCTTTATCGTGCGAATCTAAATCTCGGGTAACGAAGCCACCTCCGTGGAAATACAAGATAGCGGCCGAACTTCCCACGACGGGCGGTTGGTAGTAGCGGTAGGTGATCTGGGCACCATCGCGTGCCGGGAAGGTACGGTCCTCCACCACCGCCATTTCGCAGGGCGGGTCATCTACAAAACGGCCGATTTTCTGCATTTCCGTACGGTTGGCGGCACGAACTTTTTCCGCTGGCATCCCTCGCAGGTCTGCTTTGGGCTTTAGGTTATTGACGTACCATAGGAGGAGGCGGAGTTTGATATTCATTGATTGCGATTCTTATGCATCTGTAGTTTGTTCTTTTGGCATTGGCCCAAAAGAACCAAAAGCCCTAGGGCTCGATTAGGCAGCAAATTCTGCCCTTGACACTCCAGATAAGCAGAGTTAATGCATTCCAAGCTCAAGATCGAAGCTTGAAAATGCCCTACTCCCGTGAAGCGAGCCACTTTGCAAATATACCTTGTCAGAGGGATGATCCTCAAGCATTGAAGTATATCTTTGCGTTAGCATTTTAAGGCTCTCTTCAAAGCCGTTTAACGGGCCTTTTCTCTTAGGGCTGCTGTACGAGCCCCAAAAGAAAAACTATAAGAATGTTGAGGCTACAGCGCCCGATACAAATCCAGACGTTCTTGGCGGCCGCGCAGTTCTACTTGATCGGAGACTTGCTCGCCGCCATCGGGGAAGTGTTTTTCGATGCGTTTCCAGAGGGGGCCGGATATCAGGTGATCTACCCCAAGGTCGTTGCATTTGGCTTGAATGCGAGCGGCAGTATTGAGCACATCTCCGGAATAAGTGATATCTCGCTTGATGACGCCTATCTCACCCGCCATGACTTGGCCGAAGTGGAAACCCGCTTTGAACGAAGGTTCTAAACCATAATGGGCCAGATAGTACGGGGCACGCTTGTACAGCCGTTGTTTGATACCAAAGAAAGTGCGTACACACCGACCTTGATCCATTCCCTTTTCCAGTGGCCAGCAGACAATGATTTCATCCCCTACATACTGGTAGATCTCCCCGGCATTATCCAGGATCGGGCCGGTCATATCTGCAAAGCAGTCTTTTAGTAGATTGAAGTACGCCTCCTCCCCTATCGTCTCCGCAATGGTGGTCGAGCTTTTCATGTCTAAGAACATGAAAATGCGTTCCTCTCGTTTTGGCCGATAGTACTGGCCCAATAGTAGCTTGCCAAACATACCTGGGCCGTATTTTTCGTTGACCAAAATCACGATAACGGTAATGATGGTCACGAACAACCAGAAGGAATAAACCGCCCAGTAGTTGGGTGTTTGCAAATAACCGATGGCGTATTCAAAGCCTTCTGCACCGTAAAGCGGCGCACTATTATCCAAAGCGTAGATCACCGGCATGGCAATGAAATTCGCCCCTACCGCAATGAGCGTAAAGCCACCCAACAGATAGATTAGGACTTTCCAATAGGGCGCAGCCCGCAAGGTCCGGTAGAGCAGAAAAATAATGAACGGGCCCAGCAGAATCAGACCAATGGTACACGCCACCCAAACCCCGATGAGCCAGTTCATAAAGTCGAACACCTCACCGCTATTGTTCTTGAGCAAAAAGTAATCGTAGAGTGTTTTGCCGAAGGCGACGACGTACCAGAACACAGCAACCCGAAGCATGAGGCGAAAGGCGCGGGAACGAAAACTACTAGTTTGTGCTAACTGCGGGTCCATTGCTATCTTTAGGAATGACGGGGCTAATACAACGCTTTAAAACGCTTTAAGCTTGTTGGCGCCGCCGCCAAAGTTAGTTTAATTGCACTAAACCACCCTACCCAACCCTTTTTCAAGGGTTTTGCGTCTTAACTCACTAAACTCTAGAAACTTTAAGAAGATGAAATCACTCCTCACTACCGTCGCTTTCTTGGCCTGCACACTAGCACTCTCTGCTCAACTATCTTTAGGATTGCAAACACAATTAGGAGAATCCTGGCAGTACTACGGTGATGAAGTCGCCATTAATGGTTTTGATCAGCGCATTTCCCATTACGCCATCTCTGCTCAATTACTGTACAAGCTCAGTCCTAACGTCTCAATTGGTATTGCACCCGGCTACGCGCGGCGCGGCGCGGCTTGTTTTCCTGGTTTTACAGCTAGTCCGGATCCGGTAGAAGATGCTACCATCTATGCCAATTACCTACAGTTTCCCGTTTTGGTGCAGTGGGAGCAACCATTAGGTGGGCATTGGTCCACTTATGCGGAGGTCGGTGCGGGATTCTCCTATCTCTTAAATGGGCACTGGGATTTAATCTTAGCCAATACGATCGAGCTACCACCAGCTCCGGAAACGCAAACTCGCGATATCGATTTCGGGCAAGACAATTTCATTAACCGTTACGATTTTGCTTTGCAAGCTAATTTAGGCCTAGCCTACCGCTTGGGGCTGGGGCAACTAAGATTGGGTGCAGGTTACTACCACGGCTTTCTCGATGTAAACGATAACAATACTTCGGAAAATCGGGCTTGGTCGGTGCAATTGGGGTACCGTTATGACTTGTTAGGGCAGTAATAATGATTTAGAGGGAGACGTATGCAATGCGTCTCTACGCGGCAATGATTATTCATCCATTTTTTTTCTGGACATCAAGACGCATTGCTTCCGATAGCTATCGGAAGCGTCTCTAACCTCAGCGATATGAAACAACTCCTCTCACTTTTATCAACACTCCTGCTCTTTAGCCTTGTCTTGTCAGGTCAAATCTCCTTGACGATAAAATCCCAAATGGGTAAGTCCTGGCAAAACTACGGTGATGATTTCCCCATTAACGGCTATGAGCAGAACATTACGCACTATGGTTTTTCCGCCGAGGTTTTTCGAGCGATCAACCACCGGTGGGCGATTGGCGTAGCTCCAGGTTTTATGCGGCGCGGAGCGGCTTGTGAGCCGAGCTTTATTACTGGGGATCGGGTCTTTCCCGTTGGTGTCTTAACGGATGCCACTATTTATCTCAATTACTTACAGCTTCCATTCCTATTGCGCGCCGATTTACCCATTTGGGGTAAACTGGAATTGTCGGCTCAGACTGGTGCGGGTTTTGCTTATCTGTTAAGTGGTTTTCGCGAAATAACCTTCCTCAATTTTTCTGTACCGGATGAACGGCGAGAATTGGATTTTGGTGGCGCTGACCAGAATCTCAATCGCTTTGATTTTGGCTGGTCCAGTAGCGTGGGTTTTGCCTACGGAATCGGCAAGGGGAAAATTCGGGTAGCGGGTGAGTACTACAATAGTTTTTTGGACATGAACCAAAACAACACCTCCCTAAACAGAAACTGGGCGATCAGTCTGGCCTACCAGTTTAATCTGAGTAAAGCAAAGTGATTTTGTAGTATTACCTGGACAGTCCATCCCTTGAGTCAACCGCTATTATGAGACTTCTAATCGTTACCGTCAGCCTTCTTCTTTTAGCCACTGCTAGCAGTACTGCACAGACCACACTCAATATCAAAATGCAGGTGGGTAACGCCTGGCAAAACAGCAGTAACAATTTCCTTTTCCTCAGCAGAGCGGATGAGCCCTTCCTGCACTATGGGTTGAGTGCTGAGATCTTTCGAGCCGTAAGTCGTAAGTTTTCCCTTGGCATCGCTCCGGGCTATATGCGACGAGGTACCGATTTTGAGTTTGGTTTCATCAACGGTTTGGTTATTGGTCCAATACCCACTTTTGATGCCCAATTGCACCTCAACTACTTCCAATTGCCTATTCTGGCAAAGTATGAGACGCCCTTCCTCAAGAAACTCTCGCTTAACGTACAGACCGGAGCGGGCTTTGCATACCTACTGGGTGGTTTCCGAGAGGCTCGGCTGTTTGGTAGCGACATGCCGACGGAGCGCCAGAACCTAGATTTTTCCGGCAACGATGAAGAAATTAACCGCTTCGATTTTGGGTGGGCTTCCAGCGTAGGCTTTAGTTATCCCCTGCCTAAGGGTAAAATTCAAATGTCACTGGATTACTACCACAGCTTTATGGATGCTGATCAGAAAGTCGACTCGCAGAACCGGACTTGGGCCGTAGGATTGGGTTATCAGTTTGTGATTAGTAAGGCGGTTGAAAATACCATAAATTAGGTACTCAAGTCAACTTTCCTGCAGCATCTTGGGATGCTCAAAAATCGCGTTTATTACCTCCAGTATGAAAACTGCAAAACGCCCTTATTTCATTATTATTCCAGCATTAGCGGTGCTGGTATTATTAGGCACACCTACGCTATCGAGCCAGACTACTATGCAAATCAAGTCGCAGATAGGTGAAGCCTGGCAAACTTCTAATTTAAGTTTTAGTGCAGGCCCTGATAGAGAGGTTACGCATTTTGGTTTTAGCGTAGAACTGTTCCGACAGATGAGCAAGCGTTTGTCAATTGGCGTAGCCCCCGGATTTATGCGACGCGGCACCAGTTTTGAAACCGGTTTTCTCAATGGCTTCTTTATTGGTCCCAGGTTTGAAGCGCGTTTGTTCCTCAATTACATTCAACTCCCCTTCTACCTTAAGACCAACTTTCCAATCTACAGAAAACTGGAATGCTTTGGACAAACGGGTATTGGGTATGCCTACCTGGCAGGTGGATTCAGGGAAGCGACTGTCATCACTGCAGTCTTGCCCACCGAGCGCTTGAGGCTAGACTTTGAGGAAGGCGATGCCGAGCTCAATCGCTTTGATTTGGGTTGGCATAGCAGCCTTGGTTTGAAACTAGCTGTGGGGAAAGGTAAATTAGCCCTCACCTACGATCATTACCGAGGTTTTATCGATGTAGATCAAAAGAACGATTCTAAAAACCGCAATTGGGGAATCGGTTTGGGCTATCAATTTAACCTGAGTCCAGTGGAATAACTACGCCAAGTGCGTCTTGACCACCTCCTTTACAAAGGCCTCTCGCTTACGCCGGGCCACCGGTACTTCTGAACCGTCGCGCATGATCACCATACCGTCATTTTGGTACTGCCGAATCATTTGGATATTGATGAAATGCGATTTGTGGACTCCGTAGAAACCATAGCTTTTAAGCAGGTTTACAAACACCCCAATATTGTAGGAACTGATCAGACAAGTACCATCCGTAAGATAGATCTTGGTGTACTTCTGCCACCCCTCACAACGGATGATACTTTTGACCGGAACAAAATCGTAGGCCTTGGCCCCAGGGATGGCTACCTTGGTTTCCTGATCATTCAGGTGGCGGAGGTTGTGTTGAAGATTATCGTAGCGTTGAATCTTTTGGCGATCCGAAACGCGGGTGAGGGCTTTCTCTACTGCCGAAATTAGATCCTCTGTATTCACCGGTTTAAGCAGGTAGTCAACGGCACTGATTTTAAGGGCATCCAAGGCATAGTCATTAAACCCCGTCACAAAAATCACTTCAAAATTGATACGTGGAAGGCGCCGTAACAAATCAAAACCACTGCCCCCGGGCATGGCAATATCCAGGAATACGAGATCAGGTTGGTGCCGGGCAATGACGCTCATAGCCTCGGTTACATCCCGGGCAGTAGCCACCACCTCCACACCTGGGCAATAGCGCTTGAGCTTTACCTCAAGCACGCGTTGTAGTTTCGGTTCGTCGTCTACTAGTATCGCCTTAATCGTCTCCATCTTCTTGCTGTTTGAAGTTTATCGTCACTATGGTACCAGGAAAAGTGGGATGAGCAGGCTCGGCATCTTCTATCGTATAATCGACCTGTAAAAGATCGGCCGCGCTGAGTGTGTCTATTTTATCCTGGACAATCTGCATTCCCCGGCTGCGATGTCCTGGTTTACCACGCTGGCCCGCACGGACCCGGCCGACACCATTATCACTGATTGTACAACGAAGGGTATCCGCCGCGGCTTGCTCAAAACGGATCGACAGCCTCCCCTGCTTATCCCGACGTTCGCTTAAGCCGTGCATAATGGCATTTTCCACAAAAGGCTGTAGAATCATTGAGGGAACAATAGTGGAAGCGACAGGGATGTTATTAGCAACACTTATCTCTACTTGGAACTGCTCCTCAAATCGCATCATCTCCAGATCAGTATAGTTTCTCAATAAGGCAATCTCCTGTTCCAAGGGGAGCAGTGTTTCCCTCGAACTATCCAAATACAAGCGCATCAGCCGCGCGAAGCGCGTGAGATAATCATCGGCCAGATCCACTTCTTGGGTTTGGATAAAGTACTGGATGGAGCCTAGGGCATTAAAAATGAAATGAGGATTCATTTGGGCCTTTAATGCTTGCATTTCCATTTCTGCTAAGCGCCGACTAAGTGCCTTCTCCTGAGCTAACTCCCGGTTGGTCCGCCGAATTCGACGAAGAGCGTAGGCTATAATAAGGGCAATAAATCCACTACCAGCCAGAATTTTAAACCACCGTTTTTGCCAAAGGGCAGCCCGGATAACCACAGTTGTTGGTGGATGGTCAATTATGCGGCCGTAAGCATCCTCCGCTTGCAGGTGAAAGGTGTAGCGACCAGGTTGCAAGCCAAAGTAAGATCGAGAACGTTCCATTCCTTCACTCCATTCAGCTTCCAAGGGTTCCAATCGCGTTCGGTAGTGGATATTGCCTCGGCTGGCGTAGGACCGGAGGTGGAAGTCAAACCGGAGCTGGGTCGTCGTATACGGAAGCTGCTCAAAATCTTCATCTGTAATACGCTCTTCATTTGCTTTGAGGGCCAGTAGTCTAAGCACATCTTTCTCCACTGTAGGCAAAGTGACCGGAGTGCGTTGAATTTCGTACAAGCCATAATTCGTAGCTACCAAGAGTGTACTATCGCCCAAGGCCAATACATCCTCAATTTTATCAGTAGGTAAACCATCATTAGCCCCCAATATGGCATAACTACCAGGATGCTCTGACGGAACCAGCAACACCCCCTCATTGGTAGCCACAAGCACACCTTTCGCACCGTCCGGACGAATAGCGTGCACGTAATTGACTGCGGCTACTTTTTCTAAGACTTGCGTTGCATTGTGATAACAAAACAGGCCATTGCTTTCGGTCCCAATCCACAACTGATCAGCGGTAGCGTAGACGGCGGATACATCCTTGAGTTCCGCTTCTTGTTGCAAATAAGGAGTAAGTTCATTATTGGCTAGCTTGTAGAGGCCATCTAATTCGCCAGCATACAATTGATCCGTGATCGGGTTAACAAAAAGAGACCGACTCGTTACATTTAATTTCCTAACCCAACAGCTTTGCTGCTCTTCGGACGGTAACTCCCATTGATAAAGACCTCGTTTATGAGGACCAACCATATGTAATAGCGTCTCTCGCTTTGTCATTACCAAGCTCCTTACATGATCGATCAGAGAGAGATCACTTTTAAAAGCCTTGGGACTAGCAGGATCAGGTAGGCAACTAAACTTCTCCGCTAAGTACTCCACTTCTGCGTCACTTCCTTTCAAATCAAGATAAAGCAGCGCAAAATCCAAGGAGAGGACCAAATTATTACCGTGCAAGATAGCCGATCGAAAACGTGATCGAGTAGTATGTTGGAACAGTGTGATAATGGTATCCTTCCGGACTTCATAAACTTCGCCGCTGGAGGCAACTGCCAATGTTCTATTATCGGGAGTCCTTAGCAACCGTTCAATTGAAGAGATTTCGCTATCTGGTAAAATCCGGCGCTGCACTCCCTGATAGGCCACTGGAATCATAAGTAGACCACCATTGCGCGTTCCTTGCCAGATATTCCCTTCGCGGTCGGTATAGGTAGTAAGTAGTGACCAATCTCTTTCTGTCTCTGTCCAGGTCAAGCGTCGCAGGACACGCCCCTCGTAGTCAAATTCAATATTTCCGGCATCGGAGATAATCCACCAGGAGAACGCATTAATTCGCAGGCCTGAATAGTGTTCGGGGAAAAATTTATAGTCCGACAATCGGATCTGCTTCACCTCTTTCTTTTCTAAGTCTAGCAACAAAAACTCATCCGTACCTTTCCACCCTTGGACCAACCACTTAGACGGATGGCCGGGTACTCTTTGAAAATGCCAAGGCTTTCGTCCACAATACCTCGTAACCCACTCCTTATCCGTTTTCCAATGCAAAGAATCGATTTGCCTGTAGATGAAAGTAGAATCTGAAGTAGGCTCTCGCTTTAAAGGTGAATCTCCCGTATGCCAGATGAAAAAGGAATCTCTATGCTGGGTATACCAATGACCACTATTAAATGTAAATTCATCAAGAGGCTGGTCGGCTGGTACTTTGCGAATCAGGTTCCAGTCCTGCCCAAAACGCTCAAACTCATCCGCACTTAGACGCCGATTCCGCAGCGATATCCAACCATTATTATAGAACCAATATTGCTCTCCCTGAAAACGGTAAATCGGCCTCCCATCATAAGAGAACCCGTGGAGCACGGCTTGTTGATCGTGCGCTATCACAATACTATCCTTCCACAAATAGGCTGGTCGATTTTGGTAGGTGTACAGCCATATTCTCCCCTCGGGATCAGGCAGGGCCCAGGTGATATCATTACCCGGCAAGCCGTCTGCCGTACTGTAATGTTGAAAGGAGTAGCCATCGAATTTGGCCAGGCCATTTTCGGTATAGGCCCAAATGGTACCTTCTTCATCTTCAATGACGCCGTACACATAGTTAGTGGGTAGCCCATCTGCAGTGGTATAGCGCACATAGGTAGGCGCTTGGGCCAGAAGGGTTTTAGCTGCACCCAGCCCCAGAATAAGAAGTAACGCGGCGCTGGTAGACAGTACAGGTTTCATTGAAGAGCTTATACACAATGATAAGCATATTCAGCAAAATTGAAGTCCCATTCTGAGGAACGGTAATCTTCCTCCGATTAAAGGTAAAGCAACCGTTAATCTGACGACCACTACCGCTAGTCCAAACATTACTATTTGGTTACAATCGAGCCCCTATATTGGGCTGAGTATGAAGATAAGTGGAACCCCAAAACTTGTTTTAACCTACAAAAACCAGATGCCAAAATCGGCAGTCAATTTTCGCTTTTAGCTGCAAAGCGCGCTCTTTCACTCCACCCTTTTCACACAAAACAGCAAAAATTTCATTCGGTTAACACCAAGAGCTAACAATAGCATTAACTATTGTGCTCGGGTTATCCAGTCAATATAATTTGCTACCACCACCAAAACTTCCATCATGAAACTGCACTACGCCATTGTCCTCATGTTTTTGCTGGCATCCTGCCAAACTTCTTCTTCTATCAAATCAGATGTATTCACACAAGAGGAAACCGTGAAGCTCAATACAGTTATCGATCTATTTGAGAGCACCATCTGCCAAGAAGGGACGAAAGATTACGAACAGTGCTACACTACATTTGGTGAACGCTTCTTCGACACCAAAAAGAACTCCTATTTCGAAGAAACCTTCACTCAAACCTTTCAAGAAAGACTTTCAGAAGAACTTGGTGAGGATTTATTTGAGGAAATCTGGTATTATACAACAGTTTACAAGGGCCAAAAAAGTAAGCCAGAAACGCCTAAAGCCACGACAATAGAGGTCAATACAATTGAAAGGTATGCCCAATTTTTGCAGGAAGTAGCCGCAGAACATGAAAGTGTTGAATCCTATGAAGAACGATTTCAGAGAGGGGGCTCTATTTCACCGAACATGGTAGCCAATGCAAACCAGAACCTCAATGAGTTTGACCTTAATGACAAGCGGATACGGTTGATTTTGGCGGTACACTACATCACCCTGATTGATCAAGCGCTTGATTTGCAGAAGGCTAGTTGATTGGTCCTTCAGCGAAGGAAATTACAAGTGGGAGGTGGGAGGTCGGAAGTTAGAAGTAGAATCACACAAAAACTTCCGATGTCCCTCCTCCCATTTTCCTACTGTCATTTGATCAATACAATTGATGGCTATTAACCAAAATACACCAACATGAAATCAATGTTGCTACCGCTCTTTTTTCTTTTCTTCCATGCGCTCAGCGCTCAAACCTTCACGGAAGCTCCTCAATCTCCTCTTTTTGCTGGTGCATTATATAGCACCATCACCTTTGGCGATGTCGACGGCGACAATGACCAGGATGTTGTCATTTCTGGTTTTGCTGATATGATCGGCGCCAGCACCAAACTATACCTCAACGATGGCACTGGTAACTTCACCGAAGTGGAGGGTACTCCCTTTACCGCTATCACCCGTGGGGCTATTGCCATGGCGGATATTGATGGCGACGATGATCTAGATTTACTTCTCACAGGAGAAAAAGGGCCCCAAAATCGGATTGCTGTTATGTACACCAACGATGGCTCCGGTACTTTTACGGAAGTAGCCAATACGCCCTTCGAGGGCGTTTATTTTAGCAGCGTGGCCTTTGCTGATGTGGACGGAGACGATGATCAGGATGTCTTCATTACGGGAACCAGGATTCCCTTCAAGGGGATCATGTCCAAGCTGTACACCAATGATGGAGCAGGGAATTTTACCGAAGCAATGGGTACCCCATTTGATGCGGTCAGAAGAGGTGCCACCGCATTCGCCGATATGGACGGCGACAACGATCTGGATCTGCTTATCACCGGAGAAGATGAATCCTTTGCTGAGATTACCAAGCTGTACAGCAATGACGGCCTGGGGAACTTCACCGAAGTTGCCGGGACCCCATTTATCGGTGTGAATTGGGGAGATCTACAGGTAGCAGATGTAGACGGAGATAACGACCTGGACGTACTCATCACCGGAATAAATGCAGATGGTGAAGGCCTCATTGCTCGGCTGTATACCAACGAAGGCCAAAACAACTTCACCGAAGTTCCGAACACTCCTTTTGATCCAGTCCAATTTTGCGCTCATGCTTTTGCCGATGTCGATAATGACAACGACCAGGATGTAATCATCACTGGACGTAGGACAACGGGCTTGCCCAATATTTCGAAACTGTACATCAATGATGGAACGGGTGCCTTTAGCGAGCTGGCCAATACGCCATTTGAAGGTATTTCCTCCGGCACACTTGCCTTTGCGGATGTGGATAATGATGACGATCAGGATGTACTCATCGCTGGCAATAATTCGCTCGGAGACCTCGTCACGAAACTGTATATCAATGAAGGCGTCAACTCCACCAGTGCGGCTCCACCAAATAGCCTCGCACTTGACTTGAGCCTCTTCCCTAACCCTACCCCAGCCAATACACTCAACATCAGCTTTGCTTCAGAAAAGGCAGGCCCTATACGTATCGAAGTGCATGGCGTAAGTGGTCAACTGCTAAGCCGCCAACAAGCCTTTGCGGTTATTGGGCAGCAGACGCTGAGTATGGATATTAGTTACTTAGCCGCTGGCAGTTACCTACTCCGAGTGGATGACGGGCAGCGTAAAGGGCTGGCTCAATTTGTGGTGGAATAAAACCAACAAATTCACCATCAATACTTCCATTATGAAATTAAAAACCTCGAGTACTGCTCTAAAAGTCTTCATCACCTAACCCGTAAATAAAAAAGCACATCTCTACTTGCAAGTGTAGAGATGTGCTCATTTCAGCTCAATTGTCATGAGCTATATTAAGGCAATAGACAATTAATTGAAATGCTCAATAACTGTTCTTTCGTTATTGTTAACGTTTGCCTCACCAGAATAGGAACCAGATCCAATGTTAACAATTACGCGATACATGTAGTATCCAGGTAAGCCTGTTAACTCGCTCATTGGTGCTTCAACTGGTGTTCCGCCCGGCTCAATAGAAGGAATATCAAAATAACTACTGCTAATCACCTCATAATCAGCCGGATTTGTAGAATACACGGGGCTGTACAGAAATTCAACTAAGCCTGTAGTTTCGGGCGAATCATCCTTTTCTTCACAATCTTCAATAGCATCTGCAATATTGCTAATGACGCAGAATGCCCGGAAAGGATTTCCCGAAGCTAGACCTTCTGACAAACTTCTTAATGTTGTGACCGCGAGATCGTTAACTTTAATGGGTTCCTCGCACTCACAACCCGTGGCGACAATCCCAACAATCAAAAAAAGAATAGTGACAAATCTTTTCATAGTAGGAGGACTTTATAAAAATTAAATAAATATTCAAAATCAAGAACGCGACAAAAGGTCTACCCTGGTTAGCAATTAGATCTTTACCAAGACAAAATTTCAAGTTCTAACCTTTTTCATTTAAATATAGTTCCACCAAAACAGCAAATAACTATAACTTAAGAATGAAAGCGCGACATGAATTCAAATTGACATAACAAAGATAAGCCTTATTGAAATATAAAATTAAATTTTAACTTTTATTTAATTTTTCAACCGCTATGTAAATCTAAAATTAAACACAGCAACCTACGCTATTACTTCCCCAACTCTTCCTTAATCAACTGTTGCTTTTTAGTTCGTCTAAGAGCGACTTGATTTCATTCGTTGTTTAAGTGTGTTTATTGAAACGAGTTCTCGGAGAACTTGGAGTTCTCCGAGAACTTTGCTGAGTCCTTAGCTATTCTTCAACGCCCCCTGAATCCCCCGCAAGCCCTCATTAAAGCTATCTAACTGCGCCAAAATTTGCGCCATGCGGTCCGTACCATCCTCGGCAGCGAAGAGCTTGTTCTTATTGAAGGTCTCCTTGATCTCCGTCCAGCGGGCCCTTTCCTTCTTGCTCATGAGTCCAAGGAGCTCCTTGAGCTTGAGGAAGTTCGCTTCGGCATCAGCCGTAAGGGTTTGTACTTCACCCTCGTAGTGAGCCAGGATCTGGGTGTTCAGTTCCTGATCATTCATGATGGGCGAAACCTTTTCGGCCAACTTATTCATATTCCGGTAGGACCCCTGCAGTTTGAAAGCAGGCTCGGTACGGTAGGCATCCGAAGTAGCCGCCGATTGGATGTAGGCTTTATTGACACGAAGGACAACATCACGCACGTACAGCAGCTTCGTTAACACATTGATGTGCTCCTTCAACTCCTCGGCGCTATAGTTGCCTTCCAGCTCTAGGTTGTCCAACTGAGCGGTTTCCACGCCTTGGATCATGGCGTAGAGGTCCTGACGAGCCTTCATGGCCAATGGTGCCAGACTGGGGTTAGAAGTTAGGCTATTTTCCAGGTAGCTCAGCTTAAAGGCCTTGGCGGAATCACCGATAATATCACCTAGGTTGTAAATGTCAGCACGGTTAGCCAACATGTCTGGGATTTGGAATCGGGCACCACTCTCTGTGTAGGGGTTACCAGCCATCACTACTGCCACTTTGCGACCGCGCAGGTCATAAGTCTTGGAACGCCCCTGATACACACCCTCAATCTTGCGCTGCGCATCACACAAGGAGATGAACTTCTGCAAGAACTCCGGATTACAGTGCTGGATATCATCCACGTACAGCATGATATTGTCTCCCATTTCCAGGGCCAGATTGAGCTTCTCCAATTCCTTGGCAGCCGCCAAAGAAGGTGCATCCTGTGGTGCCAGAGAAGTTACCTCATGACCAATGGCCGGACCGTTGACTTTCACAAAGATCAAGCCCAGGCGATTGGCGATATATTCCATCAAAGTCGTCTTACCATAACCCGGTGGGGAGATCAGCAAGAGCAAGCCCATCCGGTCGGTTCGGGTGTTCACTCCCACGGTCCCAATCTGCTTGGCGAGGTTATCACCAAAAATGGGGAGATAGACCTGGTCGATTAAGCGATTACGCACGAAGGAGCTCAACACCTTAGGCTGAAACTCTTCCAATTGCATATCCTTACGGAACTGTACCGTCATCTCACGCTTGCGCGTTTGGAAAGCCTCATAAGCCGGTACTCGCTCGTTGGCATAAGCCTCCAAGCGATCCATAAAATCGTGGTAGACCAACTGGTAGTTACCCTCAGTCAACACATTATGATCACCCCGCAAGACGTTCAGCTCACGCGTCAGGCTAGCTTCTTGCACCTGTGCATCCAGCTGGCCTTCCAGTAGCATTAGACAAGCCAACTCCTCCTGGTAAGACCACAAGAGTGGGTTATCCTGCATTTCCAGGAAAGCATGGGACCACTTTCGCGCTAGCAAGTACTGCTCCCTGGCTTGTCCTTTGAGAAGCTGAAGAGAATCACGGAATTTTTTCAGCGCCTTCTGCTTGCGTAAAAACGCCTGCAACTCGGTCCAGGACTGAGCAGCGGAGTGACTAACGGTAGTGCCTTCCCCTTGGGTCACCTCCTGGAAGAGATAGGTGGCGGCGCGCTCCACGAGATAGTCAGGAAACAGCTGATGCTGCTCCACAAATTGATGCATTTGCTGAGCTAGATCTGCCTCCAGGTAAGCGAATTCGCGCGTATCTGGGAATACCTTTAGCACCACCGCCGCACTTGACAACTGCTGGGTCAACTCATCGCGCTCCGCAGCGGGCGCAAAATGGTACCACCAGCTCAAAGCCAAACTACGCTCAGCTGGCGTGTAAGCCAGTAAACCAATTTGGCGACTAATATCCAGTAAACCCGCAAGAATTTTGGCAGCATCCTCATCGTGGATCCCCTTCGTGTAAGCCTCTTGATAGCGGCTAGCAGCGGCTTCCTGCACCAAAGGCAATAGTGCCTCCAGTTCCACCGGCCAATCATCCGCTAGAGCCTGCTCCAATAAAATGTAAGCCAAATACTCCGCGCGATAGACCTCTTCATTTTCTGAGATCAAAGTCTGCTTCCACAAAGTCGTATCGGTATATAATTCCTCGTCAGTGATGGGCAGGTAGAAGTTGGTACCCGTTAGGTGGTACTGCAACTCGTCGCCTTCATTTACTACCGTCAATTCCAGCGGCTGGCTATTCACCGAGAACTTGTGGCGTCCCAGTTGAATGATATTCTCACCATCCACATACAAGTCCTGGCGGTCACGCAGGCCACGGACCGATTCTTCTTGGATCGTCTTCAACTGCGTCTGTACCCGCTCTGCTTTGTTGCTGTCTTCCAGTGCATAGAGCTGCTGGATGATATCCCGCACCTTGTCTACCATCAAATCGGCAGCAAAAAAGGCATTCACCTCCCCTAACTCGCGGAAAGCATCCGTACGCTTGCGGATACCCACGAAGATGCGCTCGGCCGCCTTGACCAGGGCTGTGGTTCGGTTATTGCGAGCCTCCAGGAGGCTGTTCTTCTTGTTTTCTAATGCACCATACGCTTCCTCACGCTTCTCCGCCAGGGCCAGCGTAAACTCTTCTACCTCCGCAAACTTGCTGTCCAACTCTTCTAGTTGGACCATTATTTTGGTCAAGAATTCATCGCAACGCGCAGTTGTATCCGCGAGGTCCAGATAGTTGATCAAGCTCTGATCCAGTAGTTTGATCTGTGCACCGAACTCTGCTGCTGACTCTTTAGTGCGGAACTGCTGCGCACGCTGCTTGATGGCCGCCTTATGCTGGTTCAACTGGGTGAATAAAGCGGAGATGTTATCGACGATCTGCGTAGTTTGCGTGGCATCAGCAATCTTCAGGTTACTGACGGTTTCTACCAACAATTCCAGTTGCTTACCGATGTCGTCAAACTCCGCTTCCAGTTCATCCGCAGCTTTTGCAGTTTGCAAGCTGCCAATTTTGGCGGCCTCTTCCAATATCTGCTCCTCGTAGGGCTGCAGCGCCGTAGGCTCCAAAAGGAAGGTAACACAAGCCTCGGCCAGTTTTTCGTTGGCCGTACGCGTTTGCTCCTCTAGCTCGCTGATCAACTCCTCGTTGGTAAAGGGCAACTCCTTCAGACCCAGTATCTCTCCTCTGAGCTGGCGTAATTCGGCCAGCTGCTCCACAAAAAGGCCAATACTATCAAAGCGCTCCCGACGGATGCGGTCCATTGACTTAGCGGTACGTTCGGCCACTTCCGCCAGGGCATTACCCGTTTGACGCTGGGCGCGTAACTTCTTCTCAAACTCCTCAATAGCTGATTGTGCCGTCTCGCGAATGGCTTGTAAACCTACTGATAGTTGGAAGGTTTCTTCATCACCAATCCAATAGTAGGCATCTAGTACATCATTGGAACGCTTGACAATATCATCGTACAGGTTCGCATAAGAATCCTCTTTACCACAGAGCGTGAGAATCTCCTGGCATTCGGCCATGCAGCGCACGATATCTTTATTACCAATCTTAAATAAGTAGTTGTCCTTTTGTTCCGTTGCGCCCGCACCATTGGTAATGAATGGCGTTTGCCAGATCTGCATTACGTGGTGCTTGGTGGGCTCTTCTTCCGCCCGGAAGTAGCACAACTCGCCACCAGGAAACATGGTAAAACCGTTGCAAATGATGGGAGTAGCAATAGTTTGGCTGATAATGTTGTACGGAAGTAGGACGTAGGTCCCACGCACATTGTCGTAGAACACGAAGAGGTAGTCTTCTCCGTTCCCAGATGATACGCGCTTCTTAAATACCAGTCCTTCCTGTACCTGCTCAAAGCGCTTGTGCTCACCGGTCTGCAGGTAGTAGCCATTAGCGAATACCAGCCCTTGCCCTTCCGGCAAAAGGATGCCCGAAACTGATAGTGCGTCGACACGCTCTACTCGCTGAATTTTCTCGTTGTACACAAAGTAGCGATCCCCCTGCTGGTAAGGACGAATGCGTAAGGCAATCAGGTTACCCAGGTCGGCGTAGCTGAACTCAGCATCGTCTAATGTCTGATCGGGGTACTCTACTTCTTCTGCATAGATGCCTTGGCCATCATCGGTATTGTCTTCAATCTTAATCGTTAAGTCACCGCCAACGGTCTCCACAAAAATGCGGTCTAGGATCGACACGTGCGGGTGCTTACCCTGCCGCTGATCATCACGCGTGGCCAAGCGCCAGCGAAACTCATACTGCTCAGGGTAGCGCACTTCGTGGTCAGAGCGGTTGTCTACATATTGTAGCCCCTCATCTGTGACCAACCACTTGAAAGCTTTGAAGTCGGTCGTTTGCTCGTTGAGGTGAAAAACCATGTAGAGGTAGCTCCCCTTACGGGAAAAACGTGCGAAGAAGGCATCCTTATAATAACGATAGAGATTACGGAAGTCGGTAAGGAACTTCTCATTATCCAAGATGGTAAGATCGGCCTCTTTGAAGCGCTGCTCCGTAAAGCGATAGACGCTAAAGACATCGGCCAACTGAATACCCGAACGCAGACCAATGTGGACGTTGTAACCAAAAATACAGTTCTCACCAATGGAGACCACATCACGCGCCGTACAGTAATTACCCGTATGAATGCGATCATTGGCCACCAGCGTGGTTTCAATGGCCCCGAAGACGGATTTCCGCGCCTCGTTCAGCTGCTGAATCCGAGACCGCAAATCACTGGCTTGCTCCTCCAAACGATTGCGAATGATGTCGTAGGTGCCGGTATCAAGGGTCATATTGGGGGTATTGGGCATGTTGGTTGTGGTTTATTCAGGTTGTTAAGGTTTGGGGTGCTCGCTCTGCTCGCGGTTGAGGCTCACTGCGTTCGCGAGGGGGGGGCTCGCTAACGCTCGCGGGGGTGTTCGCCTGTCGGCTCACGGGTTTAGCTCGCTTTGCTCGCGGTAAAAGCTCACTGCGTTCGCGGTTAGGGTTCGCCTACGGCTCACGGTTTGAGCTCGCTATCGCTCGCGGGGACGACTCACCTTTGGCTCGCAGTTTGTGCAGTTCCAATTTTTGAGACCGTATTGCGGGGCTTTAGATTTTTGAGCATTTTTGGGGTTATTAGTCTTCTTCTCAATGAATTATCGCGATCTCTCTATCTGGCAATTGGCCAGGGACCAATCTATTGCGGTGCATAAGATGAGTTTGGCTTTGCCAAAATTTGAGCTCTACGAAACGGGTTCACAAATACGGCGTTCGGCAAAGTCCGTTAGGTCCAACATCGTCGAGGGTGTAGGGCGGAGAAAATATCGAAAGGACTTTGTACGCTTCCTCATTTTCTCCAAATCCTCCCAAGACGAAACCATCGATCATCTTGAAACCCTCTTCGAAACCGGATCACTTACTGACGAAGTGCTTTTTAAGCAACTCCACAAGCAAGCCATCCAGCTCAATATTAAGCTCGCCCGCTTCATCGAAGTAATCGAAAATCGGAAGTAATTCCGCGAGCGGAGCGAGCTATAACCGTGAGCGGAGGGAACTCTCCCACGAGCGCCAGCGAGTTTAACCCGTGAGCCGCAGGCGAACTTAAACCGCGAACGCAGTGAGCTTTTTCCGCGAGCGGAGCGAGCTTCCCCCACGAGCGCCAGCGAGTTCTACCCGCGAACACAGTGAGCTAAACCCGCGAGCCGCAGGCGAACCTTTACATCAACTTCCCAATCTCCAACTCACCCAGCCCTAAACCTTCCACTGTCGACAGCAACTGCTGGGCCAGGGAGCGGTCATCACCGCTGAGTTCATTGTTGAGACGGAGTAGAAGTGACGTTAAGGTCAAATTCTTGATCGTCTCGGTAGACAGTCCAGCTTTCTGGATTAGGCTGAGTAGCTGTGTAATCACACCTCCACCGCCATTACCGTTCAGCAAACCATTGCTGAGTTGGCTCAGGTGGGCAGAGTTATTGATCAAGCCGTCCAGTGACTTACCGCGATTCACGGAGTTCAGAATGCTATTGACAAACTGCATCTCACCACCGACGATATCGATATTAGCGTGCTTCATAGCCTCGCCGAGTACGCTAGCCTGAGCCTCTGCCACGTGGCGCTGTACTTCAATACCGGCCAGTTCGACTGCCTTGTCTTTCTCCAGACGTAGTTTGTACTCCTCGTGGTCCTTACCTACACCGTCGAGCTTCTTCATGGCGTTCGCCTTCTGCTCTACGCCGCGGGCTTCAGCAGCCAAGCGCAACTCTAGTACTTTAGCTTCCACTTCACCCTTCTGATCAGCTACTTCGGCTTCTGCTAAGCCTTGCTTTTTCAATGCATCTGCTTTAGCTTCTATACCGCGAGCCTCTGCCAAAGCTTGAGTCTCGAGTACGAGTGCTTCTGCCTTACCTTCCTGCTCACGCGCATGGGCCTTCGCTTCGATCACTTGCGCCTCCGACAAACCGATGGTTGCTTCCTCAGCCGCCTTCGCCTCTGCTTTGATCTTGCGTGCCTCTGCTTCTTTCTCCGCAGCCTGCTTCTGGGCCTCGGCCTCGATCAGTAACTTATCGGCTTCAATTGCGGCAGCTAGCTTCTCTGCTTCAGCCATCTTTTCCTTCTCAATTACCGTAGATTCACCTTTGGCTTGGCTTTCAATGACCACCTTCTGCTTCAAACGCTCTGCCTCAGCCAGTACTCGGGTGTCCTTGATGCGCTCCTCCTCTTCTACTACTCGCTTCTCCACCATGATCCTATCGCGGATCACATCTTGGATATTCTTCTTCTCTTCTTCAACCGCACGCTCCTTCTCAATTTCTGCTAGGGTAACGATCTTCTCGCGCTCTGTCTGCTCTAGCAAACGATCCTTCTCTACGCGCTCCTGCTCTACGGCTTCGGTACGCTCCTTATTTTTCGCAGCGACAATCACCTGACGCATACGGTTTTCTTCCGCAATCTGGAGTTCTTCCTCCGTCTTGATTCGCACCAGCTCGGCGCGCAGGCGCTCCTCTTCGTGGATCTTGGCAATCTCCGCCTCTTCCCGAGACTTGATGTTGGCAATCTCACGACGCTGACGTTCTTCCTTTTCCGCCAATTGACGCTCATACTCTAAGATAGCCTCGCGCGCTTCTACGTCTTGCTCTTTCAGGGTCTTCTCCTCCTCACGGCGGATGAAGTTGGACTTGACCTTCTGCAAGGCAGTGAGCTCTGCAATCTTCTTGATACCCTCAGCATCGAGGATGTTATTCTCCTTCAGATACTGTACGTCCGTTTGCTCAAGGTAGTCGATACTTACATCATCCAGCTTATAGCCGTTGAGGTATTCACCGATGGTATTCTGGATTTCCAGGTTAAACTTCTCGCGGTTATCGTACAGCTCCACAAAATCAAAGCGCTTACCAACGGTCTTGATGGCCTCAGAGAATTTTGCTTCGAAGAGTTCACGCAAAGTAGTAGGGTCCGAAGCCCGCTGACAGCCAATATTCTGGGCTACCTTTTGGATATCTTTAGAATCCTTGTTGATGCGAACAAAGAATACGACTTTGATATCGGCCCGGATATTGTCTTTACAAATGAGGCCGTCCTCTTTCATTCGTACAATTTCAATGGTCTTCACAGAGAGGTCCATCTTCTCGTACATCTGAATTCCAGGGATTACAAAGAGACCATTCTCAAAAGCAACTCTGGTACCACCGACACCAGTGGTAATAATGGCTTTTCCTTGGGGGACTTTTCGGTACCAGGAAAAGAACATGACTAGCAGCCCGAAGAGGAGCAGCACGCCAAAGCCAATCCAGACTAAGCCGAGGCTTTCAAAGGTGTTATCAATCTGCAATAGAAGCATGATGTTATAGTTTAGGGTTGTTTAATTGTTTTTTGGACACTGGGATTGTTCCGTCTTATGGATAAAGAGAGTAGACCTTTATCCATCTGGTTCAAGTGGTTCTACCAGCCAGTAGCGCTGGTCTTCCGTACGGCCAACGATGACCGCTTCTTGCCCTGCGCGTAAGTCATACTGGCTTTTAATGTTGACCAGTAATTCATCACCTTGGTGGTAGACACCGGCCTGACCAAACTTCTGATCAGCTGGGGGAAGTTTGACCTTGCAGTTCAAACCGACGTATTCCACTGGAGCTACTGCCTGATTCATCGCCGAGAAGAGCGGGATGAGGGGGTAGCTCAAGATTTTTGCCGCCATGAAGGAGGATAAAATGATGGGTGCCGTCATAGCTAGCGCAAAGCCCAGGGAATAATTACCCCAATACTGATTACTGATGATGGACAAAGTCCAAGCCGATAATACAACGATGGACATGATCAACATAAAAGGAACCCGATCAAAGTGGAAGAAGTGAAATACCGCAGTGAACCAACCTCCCACTGAGATGTCTGCATCGGCGTCGACATCAACGTCCAAATCGACATCAGCGTCAAAATCAAAGTCAAGCGCGCTCATATCCACAGCCCCCAGGATCACCGAGATCCAGTACAGGACGATCAACGCCAGTAGGATGCTGTAGACGAGGTTGAATGGATGTAAAGCAAGCTGCAACAATTCGTGCATGGTGTTCATTTTGGGACCAAATGCATTGATTTGGTTGTTTAAAAATGGTTCGCTGCGTCGTTGTTGTCGGGAAGCAAAGCCTCCCGACCGGTTACCTCATAATGCATCGCTCAGCGGTACAGTAGGTGCGGTCCAACGACAAACCACACTGGTCTCATCTAGACAGCCTCGTCTGTGGAAATGCCACCACCCGACATGGCGAAAGCGCGTTTCCGTTAATACATACCGGTGGGTGCAAATCCCTTACCCTCCGGCATTGCCATAATGATGATCTGGTAACTTTTCTCGAGTAGTAGTTTGAGTAAAGTGTAGATTAGACTAAATTTCGATGATAACCAGAACCGGCGGTAGACACCCTGGATTTCGGTTTCGGTCGACAACTTTCGTAGGTAGCCCGCAGGCTAATAAGGATGGGTTCTCCATTCCGCCACACATTGGCGCTGACGGCTCCCCAAGAGTTGTAGCCTACGTTGATCACGTACTCTACCCATTCGTGCCCTTCCTGCACGTCAAAATGGTGGACCGTTCCGAGTAAGGAGAATTTTCTGCTCACCTGTGTGCCATTGTACAAGATAGTCTCACGGCCCAGGTGATTGTTGTGGATAGCAATTTCGTTGCCATTAGAAAAGACAGAGAGGATCTTCATACTGATTTGCTTTAATGATGACTGTTTGGTTTTTTGGGACTTGCGATAAATACGCTTCTAATATGTTAGAGAAATTAACATTTGGCTATTTTCATCGGCTAACATCCAGAGAAATACGACGAACGCATTTTTAATATCTTTGGCAGGTCCGGGTCTTATTATTACCTGTTTCTGCAAACCACTTGGGCTAAATTCGAGTTATAACTAACCTTCATCTTCTGACCTGCCGCAATCTTTAAAGGCACTAGACACAACCACCATAAAGCAACAATAATATATTGATTTACAGATAACTATGTCCGAATATCGCTTATCAGAACTGCACACTTTTATTCGCCGCTTTGTGGCGTTGAATCTACCGGAAGCGGTTTGGGTACAAGCTGAGTTAGCAGATCTTGATGAGCGCCGCGGGCACTATTATTTGAGTTTAGTGGAAAAGGCAGAGGAAAATGATCAGCCGATAGCCCGGGGACAGGCAATTCTATGGAGTAGGCAGGCGAAACGCTGGCAACGTCAGCAAGGCATGCTGCTTCCCAGCATCCTGCAAGCAGGTCGCGAATTGAAACTCCAGGTGCAAGTAGAATTTCACGAGCGCTACGGCTTAAGTATGCAAATCGTGGATATAGATCCACACTATACACTGGGGCAGCTAGCACAAAAACGGCAGGCAACGATCGACTATTTGCAGCAAACAGGCTTGTTAACTGCTAATCGCCAACAGCAGCTGCCCTTAGCCCCACAACGTTTAGCCATCATTAGCTCACCGGCCGCCGCGGGCTTGCAGGACTTTTTAGGACAGTTGCACGATAATTCCTACGGATACGAGTTTAAAACACAGCTCTTCCCCGCTGCGGTGCAGGGCCCTCAGACCAGTCCGGAGGTACGCCGGCAGCTAAAAACGATCGAAAGACGATACGAAGATTATGATGCCATTGTCATTATCAGAGGTGGAGGTGCCAAGATGGACCTGGCCGATTTTGACGAACGCGAACTGTGCATATCCGCCGCCCAGGCCACGCTCCCCATTATCACAGGAATTGGACACGAAACAGACCAATCCATTATGGATATGTTGGCCCATACCGCCCTTAAAACGCCTACGGCTACGGCTGATTTCCTAGTGGAGCGACTCCTAAAAGTAGATCAATATTTTGCCATGGCAGCACAACGGCTCGACCTATTGCAGCGGCATCATATCGGGCAGGCAGAGAACACTTTGCTACAAATTAGCAATCGGCTAGAGCTGCGCGAGCAACAACTCATTGAACGCCAAAAATGGCAACTACAACAATACCTTGACCAGCTTCCCTTATATATTCGAACCCATTTGGCGCAAGCCAAGAGAAAATTACAAGAACTGGAGAAGCTACACGAAGTCTTGAGCCTGGAAGCGCATCTCAAACGTGGCTTTAGTGTGTTATCCCAAGCAGGGAAAATCATTAGCCGTACCGATGAAATTGACCAGCAAAAAGTAGTACGTGCACGACTTAGTGACGGCACAATAGATTTAGAACCTAAAACGAACCCGGGAACAGATGAAAGCTAACGAATTAAGCTACGAAGAAGCCCTTGCTGAATTGGAAACCATTATGCAAGAGTTGCAGCAAGAGCAGGTGAGTATAGATGACCTTAGCGACAAGAGTACGCGGGCGCGTGACCTCATAAATTATTGCCAACAAAAACTCCGGGATATTCAGGCTAAGCTTGCGACAACGGAAGATAAGCCAAGCCCGTCAGCTTAATTTTCCCCAGGCTAGCTGGTCCGTGTACTTTACCTAGTTCATACCAACGTCTACCTCGTAAATCAAAGAAATACCAGCCTTGCGTCTTAGCATCCGGGAAGTAGAGTAAATGGCCTATCACAACCACATCATCCATGGTGAAATAGGGAATATTTTGCTTCGTACCCGCAAAAAGCTCTCGGCCATCCAGGTGATCCAAATTGAACGGATAGATATAGGTGGTAGACATATGTGGCACGCCATCCATACCAAATAAACGCCCCTCAAAAACAGCGATTTCATCGAAATCATCAGGTGAGGGATTTTGGCGAATAGTAGCCGCCAATTGACAGCGAGCCGTTTGTCGATCCACAATCAGAATAGCTTCCGATTTCTTGTCTTGCGGTATTGCCCCATCCAAACTTGCGGAAACCAGCAATTGATCCTTGCCGGGATCATAGGTAAGGGCTTCACAGAAATAAAGAACCGAACCACTCATTTCTAATACACCAACGATCTCCCAATCACCAGTTGCGCGAATGCGTAATAAACTGGGGTTAGAGCGGAAATTCATTGTGGTGTAAAAGGCTTGGTCTTTCGCAATGTAGACGAGATTGCGTAGCTCGGCATCTGCTGGCAGGCCTTCCAGTTTGTGCAATGGCGTCAATTCACCATTTTCTACGTTAACCGTTACGAGATGGTGCCCGGTGAGCCCAAACACCAGTCCGCTTTGGGCCGTAAGTAGATGGCAGCCCAGAACGAGCGCGCAAACTACAATTATTTGGTAGGGTCTATTTTTTTCTGTGATCCAGCGCATTTTCAGTATTCATTGGTCGAGAATGACACTCCTCTATTTGTGAACTTTACGCTGGCAAAGCTACGGTTTAAGGAAGTTTAAAGCTACTAATCGTAGACTTTCTCTCCTTCCTTTAACCATATTCCCCAAGTGCGGCTATAGGCATGCACCCGTTCTGTAGGTCGGCCCTGCATATCCACGACTGCCTGATCTTGATTCTTCCACTCGAAGATTCCACCGTACAGATTAGCCACATTGGTAAAACCTGCAGCTAATAGTCGTTCGGATATTTTCTCACTCCGATAGCCTACTGAACAGTAGACAATCAAGGGCGTGTCCTTTGGCACGCCAGCCAAACGATCCATGTCAAAATTATCGTAGCCTACCCAGCGAGCTCCCTGGATATGGCTGACTTCAAACTCATAGCGTTCGCGGGTATCCAAAAACAATGTGGGATGGTCCGCAGCCTGAGCCGCGGAAACGGTAGTTTCTGGTACGGTATGAGAAAGTAGCGATCTCAGCATCACTCGATAGGAGCCACTTTCGATCCCATTTTTCTGGGCTAGCAGTGGTAATGAAAAGGTTAAACCCAATAATAATATGAGGGTTTGAATGCTACTCCGCCATTTCATCGACATCTGCATAATTCGTAATTTCAGCACACAAAAATGCAACATTAATCAGGAAGAAAACGCTTTTACTTGCCATCCTGGTTTATTGTGGGCTCAATAGTTTTGTTCAAGACAATCCAAAACTAGGCGGCAGTCATCTAATCCGTAGAAAAATAAGAGGAACGGACGGGAGTGAAAATGTGGTTTATACGCAATAGTTGAAGCCGAATATAATTTGGAAGAAGGTGAATAACGAGACCTGGGTGTTGCGTTTTAAAAGGGCTCTAAAACCGGCTTAACCAATTGATTTTCAGACTATTGATTAGCCACTATTGAAAAATCGAGTTTTTTCGATGAGGGCTTACTTTTTGCCAAGTCACTCCTCCCCTATTTGCCCTCATTTATTGCGCATAAGCCCTAGGCAAGCTAGAACAATTATCGCTTCAGCGCTAGCTTAAAAGTCAAAAAACTGTCTTATCTCCGACTTACTCTTCCTCTACTTGAACCATCCACTCCATTTGTAAATTGTAAGAAAAAGCTTTTCTCATGACGGTTAGCGAGCACAACATCATTACCATGTCCTACGAAGTGCGAGAAGGTGGACCTGGTGGGCGTATGGTGGAGCAGATGAGTTCTCATTATCCTTTCAAGTTTCTGTTTGGAACGGGAAAGTTATTACCTGGGTTCGAGGCCGCCATTGCCGGCTTAAGCGAGCGCGATTCTTTTGCGTTTACGCTACCGCCGCAAGAGGCCTACGGTTTTGTGGAGCAAGGGAATATCGTTGACATTCCGAAGTCTGTATTTGACGAAAGCCCTGACCTGGCGGGACAAACACTAAGCGAGGGCCAATTCGTAGCTCTGACCGATGATTTAGGGGAAACCCACAATGGGACCGTCCTCAGCTGGGATGCAGATCATGTGAAGGTTGACTTCAATCATGCACTAGCCGGAAAAACCTTGTATTTCCGAGGTGTGATTCTGACTATTAGGAAAGCTACAATTGATGAGCTGGTGCGGGGTACTTATATTCAGGAAGGAGGAGTACGGCGGTAAGCTTTCTGTACGGACCCAAAAATTGTCAGCGGATTTACCGCTAATATCTAGACTCACGTGAGCAGATGTATTCAGAAACTGTTAACTTGATATTGATTTAAGTGCGCTGCTATGAAAACAACCCTACCCCTAAATTTCTTAATTGTCCTTGCCCTTCTCATCGGGGCTACTCCAGTCCAGCTCAATGCTTGTGGCTGCGGCGAATTCCCCACCTTCTGCGAAAGAGCGGTTGACCACGAAAAACTGCTGGTCAGAGTCATTGATCATCAGATTGCAACTTATGCTGGTGGTTTTGAGGAGTTTTTCACGCAGGTGGAAGTACTAATGGACCTTGATCAGGGTGGCTATGCGGATACTATCAGTCTGGTAAATCAGAATGGAGTAAACTGCAATGCGGATATCTTTAACTGGCCCACTGGCGACTCTCTTATCATAAGCCTACCTTTTGCTGAAATCGCCTCTTGGCCAGAAGAATTGAGTAATGTTCCCGCTTATTCTAGTTATGATTTAGTTGGTTGTGGCACCTATTTCTTGGCGGTAGAAAATGGCCGGCTAGGCGGTGGAGCCGCAGAGCAGGTAGATCTAGCGGCATTTATTTCTGACCCGTTCAACAACTGCCCTATTCTGAACGCTACCGAAGAAGCTGATCCTTTTAGTGCAATACAACTTACCCCCAATCCTGTCCAGGAGGAGCTTCGCGTGCTTAACCTCACTTCTACCGAAATCCAATTTGAACTGTATACCATCGATGGGCGGCCAGTACATAGCATTGACCTCCGCGCTAAGCAAGTGGGCACCTTTCCGATGTCGGACTTACCAGCAGGCGTTTACATCGTACGCCAAATAGCGGATCGGCAAGAGCAAAGCCAATTGATCATTAAGCACTAGCAGCACGCCCCGATTCTACCAACATCTCGCGCAAGCGCTCATTGTAGGCATTAGCATTCATCAGTTCCTCGACACTTAAGTGCATGCGGTAGCGCCAATAGTGTGGAATAATGGCAGGAATATTGATGCGCTCAGATTCGGGATCAGGATGACGAAGTTCACCATCCATTGCCAGTATATCCTGCAGCGGGAATACTGTCCACATCGTTGGCCAGTTCAAGTGCTGTTGAATAATCGCGTGAGCCAATTCTGGTGTGCAGGTATCAGGACCTTCGCCCCACCAACCCAGTTCACCATTGCAGAAACGCTGGCGACGCTCCGGACTTTCTTCCTCCCACCACAGGCGAATAGGAGACATATCATGCGTACTCGGGCTACATACCGACCAATAAGGTATATCTGCGGGGCTCAAGAACTCTGTCTGTGGATTCTTGGCCATTCGCTGAATTTCAAGTGATAGAATGCCCAGGTCTTTCATTACGTCAGGCACACAGGCCGGTACCATACCGAGGTCCTCTCCACAGATCAACATATTGGTGGCCTCCTTCATGGCGGGCAACTTGGTCATACCCTTGTCTCGCCAAAATTCTTCTTGCCTACGGTAAAAGTAATCATTGTACATATCCATCAACTGCCCTTGGGTGTAGCCATCCAATAAGCGGTACGACCAGGTTTTCTGCATGTCAATTCTCGGGTGGAAGGCGGTTCCATTGCTGCCCGGCACCTCAAAGAAAAGGACATTACTTACCAATGAAAACAAACGTTTTTTCAAGTGCTCTTGCCCCTCATCCAAGTTCTGATCAATAGCATGTTGAGTAGCGTAGGATTCCTTTAGCTGTAATCGATCATGGAAAGGCTGGAGTACCTTATCCAGAACGTACTGCGCATCCTCACCAAAGATTTGGTGGACAATTTCAGTAGTGATATAGGGCTGGCAAAAGCGAGCGAAATCAAAGTAGACTCCCCGCTGGTAGAACTCATCCTGCTGAACGGGTAGAGCTGGGTTAAAGCGGCCCATGATACCCTCCATTTGCTCGATGGGCGTTTCCCAAATTCGGAAAAATCCGAGGATATGGTCAATGCGGAAGGCATCAAAGTAGCGACTCAATTGGGTAAACCGTTGCTTCCACCAGCGGTAGTCCGTCTTCGCCATTTCATCCCAATCGTAGGTTGGGAAGCCCCAGTTTTGTCCTTCGGTAGCAAAGTCGTCTGGTGGTGCACCGGCCTGACCATCCATGTTATACAATTCGGGTTCAAACCAGGCATCAGCACTGTAGCGGTAGATACCAATTGGAATGTCTCCCTTCAATACAATACCCCGCTCCCGGGCATAATCGCTAGCCGCTACCAGTTGCTTGTCCAAGTGGTATTGCAAATAGTAGTGAAAGGCAATCTCGTCGTAGCTCTTGCTCTTCGGATCCGTCAATTCCGCAATTTCGGCTTCCTGATAGAATTGGTGCGTCTCCCAGTCATTGAAGTTTGCGGTGTTGTACTTGTCCCGCAAATAGCAGAAGGCAGCATAAGGCCGCAACCAGTATTCATTTTCCTGGAAGAAAGCCTGGAAGGACTCACTCTTCAACCATTTGGTCTTCGCCTTCTTGTACACCTTCCGGGCGTAGTCAACTTTGAAGTGGGTGACGGCTTCGTAATCAACCTGATCTAATGCGTTTAGCTCCTTGCGTTTTTTCTCCAGGGTCGCCTTGTTGATGGTGTGCTCCAACTCATCAATGCTCAGATACAGCGGATGCAAGGCAAAGACAGATATAGCCGCGTACGGATAGGAATCCACCCAAGTTTTGTTGGCGGTGGTATCGTTCACTGGTAGGATCTGTACCATCTGCATCCCAACAGTTTTCGCCCAATCCACCAATAACTTAATATCGGAAAACTCTCCACTACCAAAGCTTTGTGCTGTGCGTAGCGAGAAAACCGGTAAAGCCACACCTGAGCCTTTCCAGTTACCATCTGGATGGCCAAAGTCAGTATCCGTTTTAATGATTTGTTCGGGTCCATAAGGCACCTTGTAGGTCCGGTTATTACCAGTTTCCCAGGTATGGACCTCGCGCGTCTTGGGGTCAAGCAGGACATATTTGTATTCGAGATGTTGACCAGGGCTTACCTGGACACTCGCCTGCCAAACCGGATAGTTTTTGCTTCCTAGGAGTAAAGCATCCTCTGGTTGCCAATTGCCAAGTTTCTTAGTATTGCCTACAATTGCCAACTGTAAATGGCTAGGTACTCGGACTTGCAGCATTTGAAATTCCACCTGGACTTTCCCCACTGCCTTCTTACTGCTTGCAGCTTTACGCAGCTTACCAGGCTTGAAGATGACATCCTCAAAGGAAGAGGCATGTAGCGCTATTTCGTCATTTTGAGCACTTCGCCAAGTGTCTTCCAATAGCACCGTATTAGCCTTGGAGCGCTTGATAATCCGGTCAATCCCCAATTCACGAATAACAGTTCCGTCTTCTCCCCTCACCTCATAGCGATAGCCCACCTTAGGTGGCAACTTATCAAGGGTCACCGTTGCTTGCCAAACGTCCTCTTCGGTATAGTCTAGTGGAAGACCAGCAAGAGGCGCAAAATCGGAAACAATATGCAAGCGCTGGCCCCAGCGCGTCTGGTAATGAATGGAAAATCGGATCTGCATAACTGGCGATTTTGTAATGGGGGCTAAATATAGGTTGAAGTTTGCAGCTGTGGATAAAATTAGAAGACTTTCAGCAGCGCAATATCAATTTCGATGGCCATCAAAATCTCAATGGAGTTGACATAGCTGAAATCGATGTTGGCAATACCATTATTCTGAATCTATTCACTTTCGCTATCTTCAAGAATTGAATAAGCAGACTGGTATAAATGAAAAACGTTCTATTTCCACTCATCGCCCTGGCGTTGTTATTTGGTACTACCGTAAACGCCCAAACCAATGCCCTCGTTGGCGGAACGCTAATTGATGGCTTCGGAGGCCACCCCATTCATAATAGTGTGATCCTGATTGAAGGTGATCGAATTACGGCCGTAGGGCACCAAGGTAATCTAGAGATTCCAGCCGGGGCAGAGGTCATTTCTACGGAAGGCATGAGCGTACTCCCAGGCCTCTGGGACATGCACGTGCACTTGATGATTAATGGCCACGCTGATTACGCCCATTGGGATACCGCCTATATTGACATATTGGGGGATATCATCATGCCGGCTTCGGCTCATCAATTACTCATGGCCGGAGTAACCAGTGCCCGCGACCTCGGTGCGCCATTAAAGGAGAGTATTGATGTCCGCGACCGCATCAATAATGGCGAAATTCCTGGCCCCACCATGTACATGAGTGGCCCTTTCATCCAACACAAACCCTACCCCGGCACCGAAGCCTTTCGTTGGGGCGTATCTGGCCCAGAAGACGGCCGCCGTAAGGTCCGCGAACTAGCACAAGCTGGCGTAGATTGCATAAAACTCATTGATCAGGACCAAATGACCCTAGCTGAGGTAGAAGCCGTAGTGGACGAAGCACATAAAAATGGGCTGACCGTAGTAGCTCATAGCCACCGCCCCGCAGAAATTCGTCGCGGCCTCGTCGCCGGAGTGGACTGCTTCGAACATACGGGGCTGTCTTCGGCACCAGAATATCCGGCCGATGTAATGGAAATGATTAAAGAGCGTACCGCACAAATGAACTTAGGCCCCTTGTTCTGGACTCCTACCGTAGAAGGGCTTTACAACTACGAATACAAGCGCGACAATCCGGAAGAACTGGATAATGACTGTTGGCACCTCGGGCTGCCAGAAGATATTATCGAGGATATTGAGCAGTCTATTCAATACCCAGGTCGCCTACCGTACTTCCAATTGACACCCTCACGCCGCCCCACTCTGGAGCGGAAGGTCAAACAACTCATGGACGCTGGAGTAGTCTTGATGATCGGCACCGATAGCGGTATACCCATGAAGTTTCATTGCCAAAGTACCTGGCACGAGCTGGATGTCTGGGTTAATGAATTCGGTATTGACCCTATGTACGCGATCAAGGGTGCTACTTACTGGCCGGCAAAACTGATGGGTGTAGAGCAGGAGTACGGAACCATTTCCGAAGGCAAGTTTGCCGATATCATTGCGGTAAAGGGGGACGTATTGCGCTACATCAATATTTTATCAGACGTGGATATGGTGATTAAGCATGGGGAAAGGGTGAAGTAGGGGGACTAGTGAATTTGGTTGGGTTAGTTCAGCCTCCTGCGTCGGCTTTAGTTAGTTGAGTTCTTCTGTAAAAAAAATGATCGTAAGTATCTTGCCGAAGAGACGCATTGCAATGCGTCTGTACATCAATGGCCGTAACTGTTGATTTTTACACCCGCGTATTTGTGTGTCAGTAATTGATTCATGGAGTTTAGTTGGTTTGATTGTTAGAATGTTCGTTTTTGAGTACCTCCAATTCCAAAATTCTAATACTAATTTCATCGTCCAACGAAATTTCAGTGCAGTCGGATTACTCTAATTCTAATTCACCTGACTTTCACTGTCACTTTAATTTTGATTGAAATTGCTATTGCCATTTTGATTGATTTGGTTGAACCTCCTACGCTAAAGCTCCGTTGGTCATGGTTAGATGATTTTGATTGTTGCAAAGTCCTTTGCGCTACGGAGCCGAGATTAATTTGCCCTACTTCAACTGTTACCTTCACTTCAACTACCACTTTCACCCTACGAAGGCCCGGCATAGCCCTAGTATTCTAATTTTAATTCTCACTCTAATCCTAATTTAATCAGCCAACCCTTTGCGGATAGTGAAATAGAACCTACTCCCCTCCCCTGGTTTTGAGTCAACCCAGATGCGGCCGTCGTGTTGTTCGACTAGTTTTTTGCATAAGGCCAGCCCAATGCCGGTACCATCGTATTGCTGTTGGTTGTGCAGGCGTTTGAAAATGAGGAAGATTGTATTCTTAAACTCTTCTTCGATACCAATACCATTATCTTGGACGACAAAACACCAATAATTTTTCTCTTCCAATAGACTGACATTCACCTTTGGGTTTTGATTGACTTTGGTGAACTTCAAACCATTGCTGATTAAGTTTTGCAGAAGCTGCTTGAGTTTAATCCGATCAGCGGTGATGTTATATGCAACGTTCTCCCAAGTGAGTTGCCCATTGGTGTCCTCGAGTTGGGTGCGAAACTCAATTTGCAGTTCCTGTTGCAATTCTTGCAGGTTCACAGTAGTGAGCTCACGTTTAACCGTATTGGCTCGGGAAAACTTGAGCAAATCCTCAATGAGCAGTTGCATACTCACAGCGCTTTGACGGATGAAGGTCAGATACTCTCCCTCAGTCTTTTTCAGTCGGGCGCCTAACTGATTTTCCAATAGATTGGCGAAACTAACAATAGTGCCAATTGGCGCGCGTAAGTCATGGGAGGCAATATAGGCGAAGTTTTCCAACTGCATATTGCTCTCGATATAGGTTTGCAGCTCTCGATTTTGTTGATTGAGCTGACGTAGTTGCTGCTGGATTAATTCTTCTTGTTTGACGCGTTCTGTGATATCATGATAAATCCGTACCAAGAGCTTTTTGCCACTTACTTCCAGGCGCTGCTCCGTAGCTTCTACGTCGAAGTAGAGGTTTTCTGAATGTTGAAATCGAATAACCTCTTTACTTTTCCCCTGCTTGTATAGTCGCTTTACAATACGCTCAAATAAGGCCAAAGACTCCTCACCATTTGGTTGAACCTCCGGTAGAAGTTTAATGACAGAATCAGGAGTACCAAACAACTCATCGGTACTCTGAAACAAGCGTTTCATGCGTTCATTTCGGAACAGAATTTCCCCGTATGGATTATCTACCGGGTGATAATTGGAAACATCCACAATATCAATTCCTTCGGTAGCATTGGTTACTACCGCCTGGTAAATGGCCTCTCGCTCTCGAAGTAAAGCTTCAACCTGTTTGATTTCGGAAATATCCATGAAGGTTACCAAAACGTATAAGGGAGCTCCGGACTCATCTACGTGCAACTTACTACCGCCCCTAAACCACATATAATCTCCGTCCTTGCGGCGAACTCGAACCTCGGAGAAAACCACTTCGCGTTGGCCACTGAGCATTTCCATTACTTTTTCGGCGTACAACTTTTGGTCATCTGGATGGAGCAAACTGATAATAGATGCACCCTCATTTTCTCGTCTATCGTAACCGAGCATAGCATCAGCCATCGCCGAATTCAGGGCAATGTTCCCAAATACATCCACCTTACAAATTCCTACCGGTGCCAGATCAATGAACTCTCGATAACGGAGCTCTGACTCTTCCAGCGCCTTTTTTTGCGCGTAAGCTCGGCTGTAATCACGGAAGATCAGATAAATGTTGTTCACCTCTTCAGGATCGGGAAGGATGGTGACTTCGGCGGGGAACAAAACGGCGTCCAGCTTTCTGAAAAACAGGGGTAAACGTTGAGCATTACCAGTGTTCACGGCCTCGATCCGGCCCTCCACCATGAGGTCTAAGGTGAGAGTACCATCCGGCTGCTTCTCTGGAAATATTTGTAAGAAATGAGTTGTATCGATTGGTCCATCTGGGCAGCGAAACATAGTGCAGAAATGCTTATCGCTATCCAAGAGTTGACGCTCCTGAAAATCAAACAGACACACTGCTCCGGGCAAGCTAAAGAGTAGTTGCCGAATGGAGTGCGGATGTTCAGCCTTTTCTTTGTCCGGTTGTGATGTTAGTCGGTTGTTGGCTTCTTTCAGCAATAATTCTTGCTGCTCTACTCTACATTCTAACTTTTCAATGTAAGCGGTAAGTTTGTGCCGTTCCGAATCTGTGATTTTCTCCAGACTGTCCTTAATGGCGTCATTCATTATCCTAAAGTGAGTATATGCTCATCCAGGATTTCGGGGTTATCTCAATGCTTAAACATAATAGGGCCATCGTGTAACACATTCAAAAATATGTGATTTCCGGCACAAATTGCTGTTTAGGCGGAAAGTAATGGGTACTTTCTTTGGCCAGAAAAGATATGCAGCCAGGACTATTGCTTACCCACTCACGGTCATCGCACCAGCCCAGTATATATTTGGTTTATGATACAGCCGTTTCTCGTCTTACGCCTGTGCAGCATTAGATTCATTTTCCTACCGACGAAAAAGGCCGATAGCTGAAGGTAGGTCATATGGATACTTACTAGTCTTTATATTGTAACACGGTATCGAATATCATGAATTGTTTTGGGATACTCGGATGATTATTGTTGTAACGACGCATTGCAATTCGCCTCCGCGGCAATAGATTTAACCCAATCCGCTTTTTGAACAAGAACTACCTTAATCGATATGAACTCAAACTACTACACTCCAACTTTCTTCCGGCCTATCGTGGCCTTGATACTACTGTGCCTCTTATCAAGCCTTGGTGCGCAAGATCAACCCAACATACTACTCATTATCGCTGATGACCTGGGGGTAGATGCACTGAACGGTTATCAGGAAAGTCAGCTTTTACCCACCACTCCCCATCTGGATGAACTACGTGCCCAGGGAATCACCTTTACCAATGCCTGGGCAACGCCCGTTTGCACGCCTACTCGAGCTACTACCATGAGTGGTAAGTACGGAGTAAAAACCGGGGTTTTAAATGTTCCGGGGAATCTTGATCTGGAACACAACTCTATTTTCTTAGAACTGGAAGAGCAAACCAATAATGCTTATGCAGATGCTGTAATTGGGAAATGGCACATCTCCCAGCCCGCTGACGTAGATCATCCTGCTCAGCACAGCGTGGATCATTACGAAGGCGTGATGACCGGTGCCGTTCCAGATTATTACGCCTGGCAAAAAACGGTGGATGGTGAAACCGCTCTTGTCAAGGAGTACGTCACCTCTCACTTTACTAACAGCGCCATCGATTGGATTAATAATCAAACCCAACCTTGGTTCTTATGGCTGGCTCATGTGGCTCCTCACACACCCTTCCACATACCGCCTGATTCCATGTATACCATTGCTCAGACTAACACCGAAGAGCAACAGTTTATGGCCATGATTGAAGCCTTGGATTTTAGCATCGGACAATTACTGGCGAACATACCGGAAACGGAATTAGAGAACACCCTCATCATCTTTATGGGAGACAATGGCACAGCCAGACAGGTGATTCAGAATTATCCAATGGGCCACAACAAAGGATCGGTTTATCAGGGAGGAATTCATGTCCCCTTTGTTGTGGCTGGTGCAGGTGTCAGCAGACAAGGGGTAGAAGAGGACGCGCTGGTGCAGGTTACCGATCTGTACGCAACGATCCTTGATGTTGTGGGAGCAGAACTTCCAGGAGGAATGTACAACAGCAAAAGTTTTGCCCATTTACTGGATGGAAGCGAAGGCACGGAACGCCCCTACAGTTACTCTGAAACGGAATCTGAAGATGGCCCCATTTTCACCATTCGCAACGAGCGTTGGAAACTCATCACTTTCGAGGATGGTACCGAAGAGTTCTATGACCTGCAAATGGATGAACTTGAATTGACAGACCTCATTCCCGGTGGGCTAAACAATATGCAACAAGCCAGGCGGGAGGAACTACGCGCCGAAGCAGAGGACATTCGTACGGGTTGGTCTTGCCAGGATTTGATACAGAATGGCGACGAGGAGGATATTGATTGTGGGGGGAGTCTTTGCGCACCTTGTGTAACGTCAACGGATGAATTAAGCGAACACTTTAAAATCAGCGTATATCCCAACCCCACTACGGACCAAATAATTATTGACAGTCCAGAAGAGGCCATTACGGAGATGAGGCTCTACAATGCAATTGGTCAGCTGGTATATGAAAGAACTGGTTTGCAAGAACTACGTCCATCCTTGTCCCTCCAGCATTACAATTCGAGTATCATGCTGGTGGAAATCGAAACAGCTAGTCATCGATTGGTAGAAAGGATTGTGTTATCGTCAGAATAAACTTCCACTTTTAGCGGAAATTCCGCTAAACAAAACTTCTTTTTACGATCTCTAAACATGGTCCCCAAGTGGCGTCCGGCAGGATCCAGTATGGAGGTCATGCCACTGGCTAGTTATTGCCACACTAGCAATCGCCAAGACCTCCACCTCAACTCCAATTGCCAAACGCACAGTAGAAAGCTTCTAAATTATCTACGACCTCCAGATTACATAGGCCTATGCGCCGAAAAAATGTACATTTGTGACCCGAACCCGGCTTACGGTTGTTCTTACAAGTAATTAAAGCTTATTCATCAATAAAACCATCCTACCGATGCCTTTTGATATGGACATGATAGCGGCTATGTACAAGTCGCTTCCCGCTAAGGTAGAGGCCGCCCGCACGATGCTGGAGCGCCCAATGACACTGGCTGAAAAAATTCTTTACACTCACCTCCATCCTGAATCTCCCCTACAGGAATACAAGCGTGGTGAAGACTACGTATTCTTTGCTCCTGACCGCGTGGCTATGCAGGACGCCACCGCTCAAATGGCCTTGTTGCAGTTTATGGTAGCTGGCCGCGATAAGGTAGCAGTGCCATCTACAGTTCACTGTGATCACTTGATCCAGGCGAAGGTGGGTGCTGAAACTGATTTGGCTGTAGCCAATGATGTCAACAAGGAGGTGTACGACTTCTTGTCTTCTGTATCCAACAAGTATGGTATTGGTTTCTGGAAGCCTGGTGCAGGTATCATTCACCAGATCGTTTTGGAAAACTACGCTTTCCCTGGTGGTATGATGATCGGTACCGACTCACACACCCCTAATGGTGCTGGGCTGGGCATGATCGCTATCGGTGTTGGTGGTGCTGATGCTGTAGACGTAATGGCCGGTATGCCATGGGAGCTTAAGATGCCAAAACTCATTGGTGTTAAGCTAACCGGTACCTTGAGTGGCTGGACTTCCGCTAAGGACGTAATCCTGAAAGTAGCTGGTATCCTAACCGTGAAAGGTGGTACTGGTGCAATTGTTGAATACTTCGGTGACGGAGCTCGCTCACTGTCTTGTACCGGTAAAGGTACCATTGGTAACATGGGTGCTGAGATTGGGGCCACTACCTCTACCTTCGGCTACGACGAAGCAATGGGCCGTTACCTCCGTGCGACCGACCGTGCTGAAATTGCTGACTTGTGTGACGGTATCGCCGAGCACCTGACTGGTGATGCGGAGTGTTACGCAGATCCCGAGAAATACTTTGACCAGGTTATCGAAATTGACCTGTCTACTTTGGAGCCACACATCAATGGCCCTTATACACCAGACCGCGCTTGGCCGATCTCTGAGTTCGCAGCAGCGGTAAAAGAACATGACTTCCCAGCAAAATTGGAAGTAGGTTTGATTGGTTCTTGTACCAACTCCAGCTACGAAGACTTGGACCGCGCAGCCAGCTTGGCGCGTCAGGCTAAGGCTAAGAACTTGAAGGTGAAGTCTGAATTCACCATCACCCCAGGTTCGGAGCAAATCCGCTACACGGTGGAGCGAGATGGTATCTTGGATGCCTTTGAAGAAATTGGTGGCGTTGTTTTGGCAAATGCTTGTGGTCCATGTATCGGCCAGTGGGCACGCCATACTGACGATCCTAGCCGTGCCAATAGCATCATTACCAGTTTCAACCGGAACTTCGCAAAGCGGAACGACGGTAACCCTGCGACCCGCTCATTTGTAGCATCCCCAGAACTGGTAACAGCTATGGCGATCTCCGGCGAGATGACTTTCAACCCACTCACCGACACGATCACCAACGAAGCGGGTGAGGAAGTGAAGCTAGACCCACCAAGTGGTGTAGAGCTACCTCCCAAAGGCTTTGAAGTGGAAGATGCTGGATTTATTCCGCCAATTGAGGATGGCAGCGGCGTAGAAGTTACTGTTGCGGAAAGCTCAAACCGCCTGCAACTATTAACTCCATTTAAGCCGATCACCAATGATCAAGTACAGGATATGCGTATCCTGATCAAGGCAAAAGGTAAGTGTACTACGGACCACATCTCAATGGCAGGTCCTTGGTTGAAGTACCGTGGCCACCTGGAGAACATCTCTCAGAACTGCTACATTGGTGCAATCAATTACTTCAATGAGGAGGCTAACAATATCTTGAACGTAGAGACTGGCGAATATGGTCCTGTACCTAATACTGCTATCTACTATCGAGATAATGGAATCGGTATGGTAATCTTCGGGGAAGAAAACCTGGGCGAAGGTTCTTCTCGTGAGCACGCGGCCATGGAGCCTCGCTTCCTGGGCGTACACGCAGTGATTGTGAAGTCATTTGCACGTATCCACGAGACCAACTTGAAGAAGCAAGGTATGTTGGCTTTGACTTTCGTTAATCCAGCTGATTACGACAAGGCTCGCCAGGACGACAAGGTTTCTATCGAAGGCTTCGAAAGTATGGCCCCAGGTAAGAACCTGACCGTAGTACTTGACCACGCAGACGGGACACAGGATCGTTTTGAGGTAGCTCACACGTACAACGACGCTCAAATCGAGTGGGTACGCATGGGCTCTGCTCTGAATAAGATCAAGTCAGAACTAGCTGCGGGCTAATAATCACTGATTCGTACGGACGCGATGAATCGCGCCGATACATCGTTAAGAATTGGACACCTCTTGCTGAGTCATCAGCAAGGGGTGTTTCATTTAAGGTTTGCCCATAAATTGCCGCAAGGCCAATAACCACTTCTTCCCTTTTACAAATTCATAGTACGGCCAGGCCTCTGCTCCAAAGCTGCGAAAGAAGGGTTCTACCCCCGGCAGGTGACTGCCCTCAAAATCGAAATAAATTAGCCCTTGTTCCTTGGCCCAACGAATGGCGTGCCAAAGCAAGAAAGGAACTGCCCCGGATTGACGCATAGCGGGATCACTGCCCAGCAACAAATTATAAGCAGTGGACTGATCGTAATACAACCAAAGTGCTGCGTGCGGATTATCCGCTTCATCATACACAACCCATAATTGACAAGCCTGATGCTGGCGGGCTGCCAGATGCAGATCTTTCACTTGATCAATATTCAGTTGACGGCTGACATTACGATATAGAAAGACCTCGTCCACCAACTGAAAGAGCAACTGCCAATCATCAGAGGATTCAATCCGGAGGGATTTCTCACCTTTGCGAATCTTATTACGCAGAGAAGGTTTAAGCGCCTTCCACAGTTGTGTTTTTGCCTTTTCTAGCGGCAACACATAAGAATAGCGAACCCGTTGTTGCCAAGCCCTCATTTGCCAGGGCATACCATAAGTGAGTTCATACGGCCAGGAAATACGGTAGTAATCTGCCACGGGCAAAGCCTCATCCAGGGTCGTCAACACCCGGTGCAGATACGCTAGTTTTTGCTGCGCTGTCTGTTCTGTCTTAGGGTAGCGTATCCAAGGCCCCAAACGGGGAGATAAGGGTGGACTGGTGAGGAAGCGTAATCCCCAGCGTCGTTGCAACTGAAACGGTAGGAGGCCTTGCCATTGACCCTCCCCATTCCCCGCCTGTACATGATCCCAACCAGCAGTACCACTTACTGCATCCAGGTACCAACGAGGATAAGGGAATTGCTCAGGCCATACTTGCGGATCGGTTGACATCTAAATCAAAGTACGTAATTTTACCTCAGATTATTCGTGCATGGCTTCTACCCCTTATTTTTCTGTCATCATACCCACCTACAATCGGGATAAGTTTCTGCCGTTTGCTATCCAAGATATGCTAAGGCAAACGTTTGCCGATTGGGAGCTCATTGTAGTAGACGATGGCTCTACTGATAATACGAAAGCGGTCGTTGAAAATTTCCAAACTGATCCTCGAGTAAGGTACCACTGGCAACCCAATCAAGAACTCAATGCCGCTCGTAATGCCGGTATATTCCTGGCACGGGGACGATACCTGTTGTTTCTAGATGACGATGATAGCTTTGAAAATAATCACCTACAGGTACTACATTCCGCTCTAGCAACTAGAGAAGACTCCATCCCCCTTATCCGAACGGGTATGTGGGTAAAACAGGGCAAACAGCGGCAGGCCAGTAGTTTTCTAGATTTGCAACAATACCATCCCGTACAACAACTTTGGTTACGCCCTACTAACCTCCTCTCCTTTGCCTTCCATCGCAGCATATTTGAGCTGCATCACTTCGCCGAGGATTTAGTGCTGGGTGATGATTTTCATTTTCTTATCAAGGTGCTCCTGGATTTCCCGTTGGTGCAGTTGGAGGAGTTCACGGTCATTTATTTCCAACATCCCCAAAATAGGACCCGGCGGTACTTCTCGCCCGAAAAAGCAGCGAGTAAATTTGCGGCCTTAGAAGCCCTAGAAATTGAGTGTGGTGAACGGTTAAAAGCACACATTCCCAACTCTTGGATCAAAAAGTGGAAAGGAGAACAACATCTTCATTTTGCCCGCACGGCCTTTCGTGCCCAGGCCGTCTCCTGGGGTTGGCGCTACCTTCGGCAGGCCCTACCCTTTTTTCCACAACTGAGGCCCTACGAAATCGTTAAAACCTTTGGGATGGGGTTGCTGGCTCCTTTTGCGGGTAGACGAAACGCTTAAGTTGTTGCCACCGGATCGTAGGAATGAATTTCTTCAAGGTGTTTTTGCAACGCGCAAAGTTTTTCACCCCCAAAAGGTTAACACCAAAAGCATCCCAGGATGGCAACCCCAATTCAGTATTCGGCTGCACCTTGAATCCAGCAGGAAGATATTGCTCAAAAAGTGTCTTCGCCAGAGTTGGATCATGCACGGCTAGCATGCGCAGATAGCGATATAAGGCCAACTGAAAGAAAAGCTGTTGTGCCAACCAATAAGTTGGGCGCTCTTTCTTGAGGAAGCGATTCATCTCGTTGCGCAAATAGAGATGTTGTTGCAGAATGCCCACCGGAGTCATCTGGCTCAATTTCCCGCTAGGGCGATCTCGAACGGTGCAGCTTGGAATGCGATCAAGAACATAGCTGGCGTCCGTTTGCAACATCCGAAAAGCTAAATCCACGTCTTGCGTGAAGGGTAAACTGCCATCCCAGCCATGCACTCGCGTTAGCAGTTTATGCGCATAAAGATTGGCACTCGTTTGTCCTGCGTACATACCATGAGCAAGGCCTTGCCAAAGATCTTCCCAAGGAATCAAAGCCCGTTCTGTCCCGTCTAAATGCTGGTACAGCGGCGTGCCAATCACCCACAGAGCTTCCTGCTCTCGGGCCAGCGCTAACTGTTGCTCTGTTTTGGCAGGATGCAGGATATCATCCGCGTCCAAAAACTGATACCAATCAGCGGTGCTAGCTTTCCAGCCCGTATTGCGCGCAGCAGACGCATTCTGCCGTTCTTCCCTTAACCAACGAAAACGCTGAGGGTAACGGTCTTGGTAGGCCACTAAAACCGCAGCCGTTCCATCGGTTGAGTTATTATCCACGGCAATTACTTCAGCCACTGGATAGGTTTGCTTTAGGGCTGATTCAATAGCATCACCCACGTAATCCTCAACGTTAAAACAAGGAATGACCACCACTACTCGCATAAATCCAAAAATAGCAGATTTCACCTTAACGCAAGATGTGCTAAATTCACCGCGTGTCCGATCAGCATCCTCATATCCTGGCCCTTTGCTCCTGGTTTCCCAATCGGGTGCAACCTACCAATGGTAACTTCGTAGAGCGCCATCTGCGACTATTGGAGGAGGACATAACCTTAGGGGTCCTGCAAGTGGAATATGACCCAGCCCTACCAAATGGGGAAGCTTTGACCACGCAAAGTACAGACGCAAACTTTGATGTGACCACCATTTACTTTGGCAGCAACGCCAGCAGGTTGGGGCGACTCTGGCAACGGCTGCGTTGGTTTCAGTCAGGAATCAAGCAGTACATCCAACAAAATGGAACACCTGATCTAATACACGCACACGTAGCCATGCCAGCGGTGCTAGTGGCGTATTGGGTGCAGCTACGCTTGAGTATCCCGTACGTGCTATCCTGTCATTCCTCGGGCTTTCTCCCCATTAGTACGCGGCAATATCCCTGGTGGCAACGGTGGCTTTTGACCCATGCGGCAAATAGTGCCAAGGTGGTTTGCCCGGTATCTCAAGCTTTGGCGAAAGCCTGGCAAGAAAACGGCCTGCGGGCATCCATTCAAGTAATACCTAATGTGGTAGATACTGATATATTCTACCCATCAAATGATCGGCTTCCGACTCCGCCATTAAACCTGCTGCACATTTCCAACTTTGCCCCGGAGGCTAAAAATGTGCACGGTATCCTGCGGGTAGCCGCGCGCCTCAAACAGACGAAGTTCCCTTTTACTTTGACAATTGCTGGTGATGGAGACTTAACAAGGGTGGAAGGTTATGCTCAACAACTCGGGCTAGATGATCAACACCTGCACTTACAGGGTACACTTAGTGAGGAGCAGGTGGCGGCACAGATGCGAAGCCATCATTGCTTTATCCTCTTCAGTAATTATGAAACACAAGGGATCACCGCTATGGAAGCCGTTTGCTGCGGTTTACCCGTTATCGCCACCCGAGTGGGCGGATTACCAGAAATCATTGATGATGCAGAGAAGGGTATGCTAATCGATGCCGGTGATGAAGATGCGCTCTTTAATACCATTCAAAACTTCGAGTCAACTCGCAATGGAGATATTGCCCCAGGTGTACTCCCCTACTCTACTGAACAAGTCCGGCAAAAGCTACTGGGCGTCTACCAAAGGGTTTTGTCGGTGGCGGAATAAACGGCGAAGCCAAATCATTAGAACTACGGTATTACTCAACATTCCTAAATAATAATCCGGCCGAGCTGTCCAATGACCAAGCAGATATTGTAAGGGGCTAGAGAACAGAGCCTCTGGCATAAGCGGTGCTGATACTGTAAAGTAGATCAACCAAAGTAGTATTGGTATAGAAACGCCCACTAGCAGCTTAAGCTTCAAGCAATTTCGGAAACCAGTCGCCTTCCGAGGCTCTTGCCCACTCGGCAGAAAAGCCAGAAAAACCAGCCCGTGAATCCAGAAAGTTATCCCTAGCATAGCCCCAATAGCAAGATGAAAAAGTAGTGCTAAAGGGATATACCAATGCAAGCAAGCACGATGCCAGACCGCCAGCAGAAAACCACACTCAAAGACAACCGTAAGGACATCCAGGCTTTTCCAAAATAAGAAGTACTCCTGTAAGGGAAGATAACGCACCAAGTAAGCATTGAAGAATACATCACCACGAGCCAGAAAAGACGTGCAGTAAGCGTATACCGCTACCAAGTCCTGATTCAACCACCCGCCAAATACCTTCACCACCCCGGCAGTCCAATAGGCGAAGCCTAGAATAATCGCCAGTTCTAGCAGTGCATTACCATTCTGTTGGGGGATAGATTCTGCTACTGGTCCATCAAGACTATAGCAATTTCCCCAACTGGTGTTCCGCAATAGAAACGGTACAAGTACAGTAATAATGGTATGGTCAATTTTGCCAAAAGAGAAGGTCAATGCCTGGGTGATTAGCAAGAGCACCGTGGTCATCCCGGATGCCCAATAAGTTCGCCAGCCCAACAGCAAAGCTGTCAATGCGCCGAAAGTAGTAAAAGTCAGGGCATGCAGCAGTAAAGGATCAGGAGGTGAGGACAACAGCCAGCTTAAAAACGGCTTGGATATAAAGACAAAATCAGGATTTCCGGACAGCCAGGCGAGATAGGGCACGCCCAAAAGGTAGAGCCAGAATAGGGCGTAGGCGATACGGAAAACCGCTAAGCTATCATCAGTAGTTCGGTACTGGCGCAGCAGAGTGCTTCGAAATTGCCGGGGTTTAGTGAGATAATCCATCGCTGATTTGGATTTCTCGAATAGCTACCCTGCTTCGAATTAGTTCGGTCTTGTGACGCCCAGTTTCCCATCTACTGGTCCATTGTTCTATTCGTAGAACGGTAGCGGTATCTGACGGTAGTTGTTGCTCCAACAATTGCTGCCACGCTTGTACCTCCCGTGGTGAAAGCCGAAGCAGACGTTCAGCGGTGAAAGCGTGATAATTGGGTGGTACAAATGGAAAGAGTTCACCCATTTCTAGTGTATCCACAACGCCCCCTTTATCCAAAATGAAGGCATAAGTTGTTGCTGCTGATAGCTCCGTCACGGGGTAGGCCTGGGCAAAACTGGGAAGAATTATACAAGGATAGGGTTCTCCGTATTTCTTGGCCAGATAGAACTGACTCACTAAAAAGAGAAGTAAGATCACTTTTCGCAGCCACCATTTCCTGGTTTCTTTCATGATCTAGATTCCTTCATTTTTAACTGTTGGTACAGCTGCCGCAAAGCCCTTGCTCCCCGATTCAAATCAGCCACTTCCCGCCCCCAACTGATAGTTTGTGTTTGCTGCTGCTGCCATTGCTCACCGGATACTGCTGCCATTTGCTCAATCACTGCTTGAAGGCCAAATACATCACCTTCTGCTACCACTTGTCCAGAAACTCCATCCCGCACCACTGCGGGGATATCACAATGCCGAGTGCTGATAATCGGTAACCCCAGGCATTGAGCGTAAAAGAGAATGGTAGGTGCACCCCCTTCACAATCACGCTGATCAGTATAGCGAGAAGGGTGAATGAAAGCATCGTGCCGCTGCATGAGACCCCGGAGCTCATGTATGGGTATAAAGGTCTGTGTACGGATCCACGATCCAGCGCTCGCTTTTTGAATCGCAGTATGGCATGCTTCAGCATAGGCAACATCCCGCGCCCGGCCCACCAAGGTGAGTGTTAGTTCCGGCACCTGCTCTTTGGCAGTAATGGCGGCAGCGATAGTATCCAGTTGTCCCTTTTTGGCAGTAAAATCTGCCACCTGCAGTAAACGAAGCTGCCCTTGTTCTTTGATTTTTGGTGCTGGAGTAGGCCATTCTTTTAGGTCAATACCCAATGGTACTACGTGCAGCTTAGCAGGTACACAATCGTATTGCTCCGCAAGGATCTTTTTCCCGTGTCCCCCCTCGCAGATGATACCCGCTGCCAGCTTAAAAAGTCGACGATAGGCAGACCGTAGATGCGGCTTTTGGAATGGTGCTTTTTCGTAGTCGTAACCGTAAAAAGAAACAACAAAAGGAACAGGAGCGGACGCAAGCCAGTCAAGGTGCTCACACGCATGCGGGCCAAAGTGAAGATGGATGAGGTCAATCTGATTTTCCTGTACATAGACCATCCATTCCCTCGCTTCAGTAGGCTTAAATATTTGCTGACTCGCCAAACTTAAGTGCTGCACATAACGACTGAGGCGGTTACCCGCTATTGCCTTCAATGCTAAACGATAAGCACCACGCTGAGCCTCTATCAGCTCAAACGCTGGACTACGGAATTCGTTATCCAGAATAGCGCGAGTACCAATATGATGCTGCACCTCTTGTTGAGTTTTCTTCAACAGCAAGTACAGCCACACTTGCGAGGGTGGCAGGTAACGTTCGATGAGGTGTAGTACGCGCATGATGCTTAGAAATGCCCTCTTTGGTGCTGTGGAATTGTTAGACTCATAGCATTATCGTTTCCTTCAATTTTTATTGGTTTCGCGGAATTCAATCCGCTATTTATGTAGTTCTCGGAGAACTTATCATTCCTATAAGTGCAGTAATGAGGCATATCGAATGCTTTGAAACTAGTGGAACGGCTATTTTTTCAAAGTCAAAAATCCCACAGAACCAATGATTACCAATTTTCACAGTAAAGTATCAATCATCCACCTACACTTTCCCCGATAACTGCTCCCGAACAATGTTAAGAAAGTTTGTCACTTCTTGTGGGAATAGAAAATACTGAATGGTAAAATAGCTGCTCATTCCCAGACCAATACCCGTGATTAATCGTTGCCAGTAAGCAGCTGCGGTCGTAATGAAATACTGATCCAGAACGTATACCAGCCCTCCCATCAATAAAGCTACTAATAATGACCGTGCTGGTCTCCGCAACAAAACAAACGGGCTAGTGCCTAACAATCGGGCGGTATAATAAAATTCTGGAATCATGATCAGCATCGAGGCAATGGCGTAGGCCAACGCGATGCCCAACAACCCGTAGGACAGGCCAATCCAAAGTGCTATAAATACAATCCCTTTGGTTGCCAGACTCAATTTCAACTGTAAACGGGTAGCTCCCGTAGCCATAAATACACTGCCATTTAGGGTAGCTAAAGATTGAAGTGCTCCGAGAATACAGAAAACACCAAACAGTGGAATCATCTCTTCCCACTGTTCCCCCAGTATCGCAATGACCAATGACTCGCGTAGAACCGCGGCGCCAATCATGGCGGGAAAGCTCAAAAAAGCGACCGTACTAATGACTTTACCGTAAATATTTACTCGATCATCGGAGTGCTCCAGACGCGTTAAGGCCGGGAATAAGACAGAAGAAAACACACGACTCACATGGCGAACTGGTAGCAGTAGTAGAGCATAAGAACGATTATACAAGCCAAGCGATCGATCCCCAAGAAACTTACCTATGAGAAAATCGTCGAAGTTTCGTACCACAAAGTTCAGTGTAGCATTACCTAAGATCGGTAAACTGAAGTGGAACAACTTTCGCAAACCGACTATCGAAAACTGGAATCGCAAACGGTGGAATAATACATCCAATACCAAAAGTAGTTTTATTCCGCTAGCTAATATCAATCGTACTACGAGGGCCCAGATTCCTCCTCCTTGCCAAGCGATCACTACCGCAACAAGCCCACTCAATAGACCAGCAGTCGTATCTATCCAGAAAAGTCGACGGAAATTGAAGTTCCTAACAAGATAGAAGTAAGGGATAAAATAGATACTAGAAAATACAAACTCGAGGGTAAGCCAAAAGAGTACAAGTACAACGGTGTCATCCGCCTCCATCCAGTTGACCCAGGGTCTGGCCAGCACTAAAATCATACCAGCCAACACCAATGCCGACAGGACCGCGACTACAAATGCCGTGCTAAAAATTGAACGATCTGCCTCTGGTTCGTAGATAAAGGCATTTCCTAAACCCAGCCCTTTGAAAATCCCTAAGAATCCTAATAAAATCATAGCCACTGCTAGGTCACCAAAGTCGGCAGGGAGTAGTAAACGTGCTAATATGATACCGAAAAGCAGATTCAGCACCTGGGCGACTAACTGCCGTAGGAAACTCCAGCGGAAGCCCGCTTTCGCATTTGATTTCAGTTCGTCAACTTGCACCTGAGGATGACTTATTGGACCGAAGGTAATAAGCCTTTAGCTTTTGCTGCCCGATTTGCTGCAGCAGAGCCTGTCGTTTATGAGGCAATGAACGCAGCAGTCGCAAAAGCACACGCTCCCATAAAGAGAATTGAAACGGTAAGAGGCCACAACTAAATTTAACGCCATCCATTGTTTGGAAACCGCTCTCAGTATTAACCCTATCTTGCTTTCGCAATGGTGGTTCTAGTCCTAGTCGCTCTCCTTTTCCCAGCTGCATAAATGCATTCCCCGCACGAATCTTTGCACTGACGGTAGCGAAATCATCCTGTTGCCAATCTATCCGATGGTCTTCTTCCTGATCATTGCGATGGTATGAAGGTTGCTCACTAATCTGATCTACAGAGATAGTGCGCTCAGCGTGCAATTGTGCTAAGGTAGTGGTTATAGCTTGGGGTAGATACTGCTCTACTATCTTCAACAGTTCAGCGTAGGTAATCTCCTCTGCATTGAAATCAATTTTCTCTCGGTGGATGATCGGCCCAGCATCAATATCGGTGGTCATGAAGTGGCTGCTGATCCCACCGAAAGATTCACGCTTGGCAATGGTCCAATAGATGGGGTGAGCACCCCGGCAGCGCGGCAAATAGGACGGGTGAAAATTGACCATGCCTTGTTGTGGCGCATTCAAAAGTGGCCGCTGAAACAGTTCTGGGAAACCTCCACATAGGGCAAATGCTTGCTGCCGCAGTCGCGCATACTCTTCTTCTTGATGCACTGTATCAATGACCCGCAGCTCTGCCCGAGCTTGGTATTTAGCTATTGTTTGCTCAAGAGTGGCCATTTGACGGCGGAACCGTTGTTGCACCTTGACGGGAACAGGCTGCCCCGCCAGTTTTTTTAATCGACAATGAAATTGCCACCACAGCTTAGGACTTGCTAATACTACCTCCCTTACTTCTAGCTGCGGGTGCTTCACCGCTGCGTTCAGGAAGGCCAGCCCGAAAGGAGACAACGTACAACTATAGATACTGAGGGGTTGATTCTTCATCGCTTAGCATAAAAATCCCCAATACATCTCACTACCCTATCTACTTGATCAGTGGTCATATCCGTAAAAAGGGGAAGCCGCAAGAGTGCACCACTCCGCTTTGTGGTATACCGATCCTCCCCGTGGAAGGCTCCAAATTTTTGCCCGGCGGGGCTGGTGTGTAAGGGAACATAGTGGAAATAAGCCTGGATATTTTGCTCTCGTAAATACCGTTGTAGTGCTTTGCGTTCCGACATATCCCGGCAGTACCAAGGGAAGAGGTGCGCATTAGCTCTGGCCTCCGCGCGGAGTATGGGAACGTATTCTGGTGACATAGTAGATTGCAAAACCTCATAATATCTGGACCAGAGGGCTTGCCGCTTGGCGGTAATACGCTGCACACACTCCAATTGAGTCAACAACATTGCTGCGTTTATCTCACCTAGCGTATAACTTGATCCTACGTCTACCCACGAGTAACGATCCACCTGACCATCCAGAAAGGCCTGCCGGTTGGTGCCTTTATCGCGCAACATCAGGGCTCGTTCCAGATAGCTTTCATTATTGATTAGCAGGGCACCCCCTTCGGAGCATTGGACATTTTTGGTGTAGTGAAAAGATAGCGTGCCCAGATCACCAAAAGTCCCTAAATGTTGGTTCTCATAGTAGGCATCAATGCAATGCGCGGCATCTTCGATAAGCGCAATCCCCGCCTGCGCGGTAATGGCTTGTAAGGCTGCCATATCACAGGCCATTCCACCGTAGTGCATAATCAATACCGCCTTAGTACGTCCGCTTATGGCAGCCTGCACGCAGGCAGGATCAATGTTCATGGTACCCGGTTCGATATCCACAAACATAATCTTGGCACCACGCAACACAAAGGCATTAGCCGCCGAGACAAAGGTGAAAGAAGGCATGATAACTTCGTCCCCGGGCTGGATATCCAGTAAGAGGGCACACATTTCCAGGGCGTGCGTGCAAGAGGTCGTCAACAGCACCTGTGATGCCGCTGTGAGCACTTGCAACTGCTTTTCAGCTTTCTTCCCAAAGTGGCCACCGGTACCCGAAAGAAAATCCTGAAAACGGTCTATTTCCGTACCCACCACCGTTGGCTGGTGAAAGGGAATCGCTTGATTCATCTACCGAAGTAAAACAATTTTTCCGAGGCCGCCCTGGAAAAATTGATCGCGGCGCTCATCCGTAAAAAGATCAACACTAGCGCCACTGTTATTTCTGGTCATTACACGATAGAAGTAAACACCATTAGCCAACTGGTCACCATACTGGTCGCGGCCATCCCAGGCATAGTCTGTCTGATGTGTACCCACCTTCAATGGCCCCAGCTCAAAATTGGTGATCGTACGTACAATACGCCCAGAAGCGGTAAGAATCTGGATTTGCACATCTTCCAAATCTTCCGAACCACTAAGCGTGTATACGAAATGAGCACGCGTGGTGAAGGGATTGGGGTACGGCAGCACGTTGGATAGCAGTTGCTCATTGCGAACTTCGAACGATTGCTCTGCTAGCAAACGACCAGCGGCATTCCCACTACGGTCCTTCGCCCTTACTCCTAGTTGATAAGTACCGTCCACTGCCAATTCGGGTTGCCAGATCACACGAGCGCGGTTATCCTCGGGATCAGTTGCACCGATGAATTGGATATCGGGATCAGTTATACTCAGGGTCTGCGCTAAACCGGTAGGATCAATGATGGCAATCTCGAATAACTCGGGGTCATCCAACAGCAGCAGCTCGTTTTCGTCGCGAATTTCAATGACCACCTCCGGACGAGCAGAAACGAGGTCGCCATCCAAAATGCGGACGCCATCAAAGGCAATATCAACTACCGGGTCAATTTCGTCACTGCTCAAATCAAAAATGACCGTGGCGTTATTATTTAGACGATAAGCCTCCGCAGGTTGATTGACCGGATTAGCTTCCAGAATCACTTGCTGACGGCCGCTGACCTCACTGGTTGGTATCTCAAAACTCCAGGTGGTAGATTCACCGGGAGCCAATGGTGGTGCCATGGACTCAAAGGTCTCTACACCACCTGAGTTTTGTAGCCAGGAGTAGCGCAGTAAGAAACTATCCGCAACCGCTACTTGACTACTGTTGTGCACCGCCAGTTCCATATTAAAGGTCTGGCCTTGGGCCAATGAATCACCTGTGATGGACAGTTGACGATTAGGGTCCAGCGCAATATCGGGTAGCGGTTGTCCCAACAAATGCCAATAAGCTAGATCTGGCGTAGTACGCTCATCAAAATCACTGACTTCCCAGCGCAGCTGCACATACGGCATACCATCAAGTCCTAGGGTAGAGAGGTCTACCGATCCTGTATTGTCTAACACAATACTGGTTAAAGAGTCTAAACTACTTGGCGCTAAACCTGCATATATGACACAAGACATCGAATCCGTTTCCTCCACTGCTTCAATCCCGTAATTGAATTGCTCCCAGCTTGCCGCCGGACCGAAGACAGGGGACTGATACCACCCCTCCTGCTGCGTCAAGGGAATATTGATTTCTAGATTGGTCTCGCTAAGAATATCCGGAGCAATTGCTTCGCCCAATGGATTACGGTTCTTCTTGTACTTGAAAATGTACGGCACCGTACCAAAGGTTTCCAACTGCCGGACCTCACTGGCCCCTTGACTTTCCAGATACTGATAAATGTTGGTACCCGTAGACAGAGAATCCAACGCCCACTCATCAGTATGGATGTAGGCGTCCTCCGTACGGTAGATCGTAAAGAGGAATACCAGATACTCATCTGGCACCACATTCTCCAAGAAATCCAGCAAATTACTACGCTCCTCTACCGTGGTCGTCGGGAAAGCAAAAACCCGTTGGGATCCAGTTGATACTCCATAATCCCCGGGGCTCCACAAGCCAGGCTCGGGTGGATTTTTCCAGAAAGCGGCTGTGTTAGGAGTAGAAACAACAACAGCTACGCCCTCATCAAGAAAAATCCACGGGCGTACGGAAGAGGCGGCGCCACCATTATCATAAAACAAGCCGGGGCGATCGTCTCCCCATATCTTATTGCGAATCCGGACATTGATGGGCTGATCACGGAATTGAAAATCACCGTCTGCTATGAACCCTAGATCATCCAGTTCTCCGGCTTCCCACTGCTGATAATGCGCCTGGCTATAGCCTGACGGAATATCCTCCAAGAAAGTGAAGGAACTATTCTCCCAAACCAGGGTCGTATCTCCATCCTCAGGCTGAGGGGAGATTCGCCAGTAATAGACAGTACTATCCTGCCAGTTGAATTCGGGTTGCCACTCGATCAAGCCACCAATTTGACGAATCGAAGTAGAAGCTAAAGGCTGAGTGAAATCCGCTGTCGTATCCACCTGCAGCAGGTAGTTTCGCTCACTGGCTAAAATATCAGAACTAGTGGCTTTGAGGGTCAACTCGGCAGAACCATTGATACCAAAATCTGCCGGCCAAATTGGAATGGCGGTATTATCCACCACGAAAAGTGGTACACCAACCGTACCGTTGGCAGAGAGTAACTCATTATTGCTTTCTGCCGCCGGATTAGGTAGCTCTGTTATTTCATTATTGGCGTCTACCGTTACAAAGATGCGATTAACGCCCACTGATGGACGCCCTAAAGTAGGAAGCGTAACCGTAATCCGTTCTTGATAGTGCGGAATATTAGTACGTTCGATATAGAGCAAACGGCGCTCTCCATCGGGCAGTTCCTGCTCAATTTTGTACTCCACTTGTCCATCTTCTACCTTACCCAGGTTGTATAAGTCAAAACTAAAATCAAAACTATCGCGCTGTACATTGACTACAGTTGGATTAAAAGTAGCTGTAGCGGGATCGATAGCTAGATCAACTCCCGGAGCAGGGTTCAAGCGAAATGCGGGGTCGCCTTGAAGGCTAAACTGCTCCATCAAACTCCCGAAGGCCTGATCGGTCAAGTCTTCAAAGTTCTCAATCGATAAGCGTAAGCCCTCGCCTACTGTGGCTCCGTAGAGGTCATTGCTCATGATGTTGTAGAAGTAGCGACCAAAACTGTTCAAGGCGTGAATAAAGCCCAGGCCACGTGAGGCCCCGTAGACCCCCGCACCGCCATTTTCTAGTAGCAGAAAGCGCTCTCCAATACTGCGAAATTCGGCAAACATATTCCCGGAATAGCACCCCAACGAAAGCATCAATGGGTACTTATTGTTATTCTCATAGTTTTCCGGATTGTCAATGCTAAAGTCGAAGGTACCCGCACTAGAGTGACCAAAAAAGGTGATCATCGATACCCCGGCATTGATGCGCGAGAAGATGAAATCAGACTGGGAAGTCTCAATGGGATCAGTACTGGCTTTGTAAATACCGGTTACATCCGCTCCAAACTGACCGGTTTCTGCCGTATTGGCCATCGCTTCCAGGTTATTGCGGATACTTTGTTGCTCAGAGGCATTACCGCCACCGCCGAGGTGTAAGATGTTTTTTGTCCAGCTGCGATCAGCAATCGTTTGGGGGATGGAAGCCACGAGTGATTCCGTGCCCCGTATCTTATTCAAATAGAGCATAATTTCTGCCGAATTGATGGCAGAAAGGCGGCCAATATTAACTTTTGGGGTCGGTTTATCGGGTGTGGAAGCCAATAGGTTATCACTACCCGGGAACCCAAAGGGAGGTACAAAAAGGGTAGTCCCAAGCGCCTCCGATAAATCGGCAGGATCGCGCAGGTCGATGTACTCTCTGCCCTTCCCCACAATGAAGAGAAATTCAAATGCGGGATTAACTTCTTCTTGCCAGGCCACGAAGTTGCGAATGGCTAAGGGATGCTGCTGCACTCCGTAGGCAAACTGATCATACAGACCATCTACGTTCACAATAGCGGGACGGTAATTTCCACCGTTGGCACTAGCCCGATAATCGGCATAAGCTTGTACGGCGTCTTCACTACCGCTACGCAGCAAGCTATGCGTAAGAATGATATAGTTGGCATCTCCCAAATCTGGCAAGGCCAAATCAACCGAGCTAATCGCAGGTACTGGTAAGCTGGCTTCATCCGCAATGATACGCAAATCTCGGTCTGTAGCCACGGCGGGCAGTCCCACGCGTAAGGTGCCATCCGGATTGGCCGCAGGAATACGAATTTGGTTATTCAAGTCATAAACTACAGCACTACTAGCCGACAAATTGGCCAGTTCTAGATATTGCCGGCTCCCGGAATTATCTACACGACAGTTGAAGGAACTTGCTCCGCCCGCATCCGCCTGAGCTGGATAATCTACTTGTACAAAACCCACACTGACCTCGTCTTTCTCACCCGCAAGACCATCCCAGCGCAAGCGGAGTTCCTGGTCTACCAGCACGCTTGTGGGTAAATCCATTTCCACATTTTGCATCGCCCAATTCGTAAAGGTATCAGTACGGAGCAGAACATCATTTGCTGAAAGCTGCTGCAAGTGGTCAAAGAGTGCTGCTACGTAACGGGTCCGCACCAGGGCCGCTGGACCGCTTGAATAAGCCTGTGGCAAAGCCAAATTGACCTCTTGAGTCGTGCTTCCATCTGCCAGCAATTCGTTGATCGCACGACTCCCGTACCCTTCACCAATGCTATAGTGGGAATAGTAAAGCGTAGCTCCGGAAAAGCGGTAGTACTCTTTCACAAACTTCTCCGTAAAGACCTCTTCGGTTTGGCGCCAAACGTAAGATTCAGCAGCCGGCAAACTATTTAGGTCATTATTTACGGTAGTAAAATTTTGTCCAGCCCCTTCTTTCCAAGTGAGATAATATACCCCTTGGTTATTGTACAGACTGTAGCGTGGATTAAGCTGCTGCGCCTCCGGCTCCCGGTAAAGGTGCTGATCTAACTCCCCGCGGTTCTGCTCACCGTAGAAGATAAGGCCATCTCCTGTACCCAGCGGAGTACCACTAGCGGCAGTGCTGTGTAACGGCAGTTGTTCTCCATTATGAAAGATCTGGTAATCAGCACTGTTGATAGTGCTAACCGGCCAGCCTTGGGCTTGAAGGTCCGAATAGTTGATACGGTAGAATCCATCGGCGGTGACCTCCAGACGGAGATACTGCTGATCAACTGCAATCCATTCATTACCATAAAGGGTATCTAGTCCATTGACTATTTGAGCGGAAGCGGTGCCGCAGAGGGTCAGAAGAGCGGCTACCAGTATACTAATGCGCTTGCTCATTACTAGGGATTATCGGTTAGTAGTGGAGCTTATTGTAAATTTAAAAACCACAATACACTCCTCAATGTGATATTTCCACCAAAGATAAGAAAACTTGTACCCGGGTATGGCTACCAGAAAGGTCGAAAAAGTGACAGATTCTTAAGTGAATGAGAGGAAAAGGAAAGAATGGAAGGGAAAGTTGGGGCAATAAAAAAGCTCCTACACCGGGAGAGGCACTCACAATGTAGGAGCAATTAACATACTATGAGAAAACTACACAATACAAAGATAAGCGCCTGAGGCCCTAAAAATTCCCGATTTTAGGTTATGGTCCACCTGGGTACGGGGAAGGGTGATACCGCTTAGAATAAGGAAAATTGCGTATGCGTTACTAAGCCATCTGTGGCTCAACATTCACCTGATCGGCAATATGAAGGGGTAAACGAATCTGACGGTTATTTTGTCGAACTTCAACGAAGTCCTCCCCTTTGGTGATAAGTATGACGGGTTGGCCGGCCAGCAACTGCTCGCGCCACAAATGTGCGCTCACCATACTGCCCTCCTGCGCCAGAGATAGAATCGCCTTAGCACCTGCCTTCAGGCTACTAAGGGAAAAATCCGGTACGGTAGCCTGTCGAGGAATCGGTGAGCCGTGCGGATCAACCTGTGGAAAACCTAAATGACGGTCTACTGCGTTGAGGACATCTTCAGGTAGGAGGTGCTCATAACGCTCCGCATCGGGGTGAATCTGTTCTTTATTGAGTCCTACCTCACTTACCAAATAGGTTTCCCAAAGGCGGTGAGCACGAACCAAGCGTCGAGCATCGTCCTCCCCCTTGGCAGTGAGGCGTAGGCTATCAGGTAATAATAGGGAACGCTTGCGCAGATGACGCAAAGCGCGCTGCCAATTAAGCCGGCTTACTTCCAACTTATCACGTAAAGCGACACTGGGAACACCGCCACTTTGTGCAGTTCGATAAATGGCTTTTAATATATCTTCCCGATCAATTCGCACCTGCAGCTGCTGCCGACGTAGAGCTTTGGCAATGAGCCCCTTCCCGGGAGCAAATATTACGGTAAGTACGTACAGAAAAGTAGCAGTAACCGCCATGGCCGGTCCGGGAGTCGTCTTGAAGATGATGGCCAACAGTAATCCCATGACTGCGGAAAGTAAGCCTAAGGCGGCAGCCAACAATATAACCCGTTCCATGCGTTGCGATAGCAGCAAGGCGGTAGCAGCGGGTGTGATGAGCATAGCTACCACTAAAATAACCCCTACGGTTTGCAACGAAGCCACTACCGCAAAGGACAGTAGAAGCATCAGGAAGTAGTGGATCAAACGCACCGGGATTCCCATAGTTTCGGCCACAACGGGTTGGAAAGTAGACACGAATAAATAGCGGTAAAACACCAAGACACTGATCACTACATAGACCGTTACCAAGGCCGTTAGCCAAAGGTCGGCATCGGCCACGCCAAGTACATTGCCAAATAGAAAATCTTTAAGATCAAGATGGACCCCCTGATTGCGGCTGATATACGAAATACCGATCACCCCCAGCGAAAACATGGCAGTGAAGACGATACCGATTGCAGCATCGTTCTTCGTATTCACTCGGTGCTGAATCCAGGTAATACCCACGGCAGTAAGTAAGCCTGCTAAAACTGACCCCGTAAAGAACGCTAAGGCGCTATAACCAACGACGAGAAATGCCACCACTACCCCCGGCAAAATAGCGTGCGCTAGCGCATCACCAACAAGTGACATATTGCGCAACACGATGAAGCACCCCAAGATGCCACACATAACGCCAACCATACTTGAGGCTAATAAGGCGCGTACCGCCCAGGTCTCTTGTACTATTGATAGCAGTTCCCACATAGTAAGACAAAGCTACTAATTAGTATCCACAAAAACAATATTTAGACTAACCTAAAAGAGAGCGGTAGGCATCTACTAATTGAGCGGTGAGTAGCTCGCCCTTGAATTGTTGTGCGTGTTCGAAGCCAGCGGTTATTTGCTGTTCTCGCTGTTCGCTATCGGTGAGCAAAGTTTCAATCCCAGCTGCCATTTCAGTAGCGTTACGTGGGTCTACTAAGATGGCACCAGCGCCTGCTGCCTCGGGTAGGGATGACATATTAGAGGTGAGTACAGGGGTCTTGCTAAAGAGTGCTTCCAAGATTGGGATACCAAAACCTTCGTAAACTGAGGGATAAAGGAAGGCTTGTGCCTGCTGATAAAGAGCTGGTAATTCAGCAAATTCTGGTTGGATAAACAAAAGCTTATCCAAGACACCGAGTTCTTGTGCCCGGGCTACCACTCGACGCTTGTACACTGCCCCCTGCCCTACTACTACAACAGGCAACTGAAGATCAGCTGGAAGCTGGGCCAGGGCCTCCACTATTCCCAGCAGATTCTTACGCTCCACTAGTGAGCCCACATAAAACAGAAACTCCGTGGGTAAACCGTAGCGTTCACGTACCGCCTCCTTGGTACTAGGATTTTTTTCGAGCATAAAACCCTCGTGGCAACTCTGGTAAATCACACGAATTTTCTCCTCTGCTATCCCGTACATCTCCATCACATCACGTTTGGTAGACTCGCTGATGGCGATAATTAGGTCACTATTCTCACAGGCGTAGCGAAACTTTTGGTTGTAGACCTGCCGGTCAAACCAGGGATACTGCTCCGGGTAATGCTTGAAGATGAGGTCATGGATGGTGACTACAGTTGGAACTCCCAGATCGGGCAGCCCTACCGGAATTTCGTGACTCAATCCGTGGTACAAGTCGAGTTTATCCCGCTTGATATCCTTCTTCATACCGTAGGTCCGCCAAAGTAGTTGGGTACGCCTAGGTACACGGAGATTAAAGGTGGGACTATCAAGGAAGAATTGAGTCTGGGGGGTCTGCCGAACTTTGGGTGTGTAGAGGAAGTAGGCCTCATCCGGATGATACTCACTCAGGTTACGCAGCAGGGTTCGGCTATAATTTCCTAAGCCGGTGAAGTTGTTAAACAGTCGTTTTGCGTCAAAACCAATACGGTGTATCATGGACTGGCACAAAAAATCAAAGCACTGCCCAACTGATGTTAGACAGTGCTTTGATAAGGTTATTATTTAGTTATGGATACTCAAATTAAACAGCAAAGCTTTCTCCACACCCACAGGTTCGGGAAGCATTAGGATTATTAAAGTAGAATCCTTTACCGTCTAAGCCGCCGGAGAACTCCAGTGTCGTATTGCACAGATACAAAAAGCTCCGCAGGTCGGTTACGATCTTTACGTCATTATCCTCAAATACCTGATCATCCGGGCGCGACTCATTGTCGAAGTCCATTTGATAGGTTAGTCCAGAACATCCTCCACTCGTGACGGACACCCGCACGAAATGCTCCTTGGTTAGCTTATCCTCCTTCTCGATTTCCCGAATGCGCAGCTTGGCGCTGTCGGCCACAAAAAGCATATTTCTTGTCTTTTTAATGAACGCTCCAAAAATAACCCTCTAATGTAGTAGAAAGTTCGAATTGCTATTACTTAAGCATTGACTAATTTACTAAATCATTACGGAATTGTGCTAAGGCCGACCAGTTGTTCCATGAAAAGACACGTAGAAAGAAGATGAGAATGGATCACCAGAGCAATAATAGCATTTCCAAAAGCATACCGTCAAAAGGCACATATAGATTACGGAAGGTGGTACGTTTTTTCAATTAGGATTGCTCTTCCACCATTCTAGCCCAAGCCGGACTCATCGCTCGGGTAGCGGCTACTGCTTCCACCAATAATGCCACGGCTCGATCAATTTCCGGTGGCTCATTAAAGCGTCCCAAGCTGATGCGGATGGAGGACTGGGCTTCCTCGTCACTAAGCCCCAGCGCTTTCAGCACGTGGCTAGGATCCATAGATGCAGAAGTACAGGCAGAGCCCGAAGACAGTGCCAACTGCTGGCTCAGCATCATCAAGAGTTGTTCGGTATCAATACCCGCAAAACGGATGTTAGAAACTTGTGGTAAGCGGTGTTCTATAGAACCGTTTACGTTGGTTTGAGGTATCTCTTGCAACAAGCGTTGTTCCATAAGATCACGCCAACTCGCTAATTTTGTGGCATCGCGATCTTGCTCCTGGGCGGCAATCGCCGCCGCCGCACCGAAGCCTACTATACCAGGAACGTTTAAGGTACCGGAGCGCCGTCCTCTTTCGTGGCCGCCGCCATCTTGCTGAGCTGATAACTTTATGATTGGGTTTTTCTGGCTCACGTACAATGCTCCTACCCCTTTGGGACCGTAGAGTTTATGGGCAGAGCAGGCGAGCAGATGTACACCTACCTCCTTAGGCTGGGTGCTAATTTTTCCTACCGCCTGGGTAGCATCACTAAACAGGAAGACTCCGGCTTTATCACAAATCGCTCCAATCTCCGCCATTTGCTGAATAGTGCCGGTCTCATTATTGGCCCACATCACCGCCACCAGAATAGTGTCCGGTCGAATGCTAGATTTTAAAACTTCTAAATCCACTAATCCATCTGACTTGACCGGCAGGTAGGTAACTTCCGCTCCCCTGGTCTCCAGACGCTTACAGCAATCCAGTACGGCTTTGTGCTCCGTTTGTAAGGTAATGATGTGGCGGCCGCGGGTCTGGTAGGTCTCGTAAAATCCCTTCAGTGCTAAATTGACCGCCTCCGTAGCTCCACTGGTAAACACAATCTCTTTTTCTCCGACACCAATGAGCTGGGCAATCTGCTGGCGGGCTTTCTTTACAGCTTCTTCGGCCTGCCACCCAAAAGCGTGAGTCCGGCTGGCGGCATTGCCTGGCTGGTCGTAAAAGAAAGGTAGCATCTGATCTACCACCCTTGGATCCACTGCTGTGGTGGCATTATTGTCTAGATAGATCATTTGCTCGTTCATTTCACTAAAATTGAGTGAGGACTCCAATACTCGTAGAAATAAAGGAAAAGTTTGTAGAGAAAGTTTAATGAGCCATTCACTTTCTAGTGCTTTCTGAATACCTTTATTGTTATAAACCGACCGTGCTATGGTGACTGAGCCAGGCTAGCAAAAGTACCGAATTATGCCACCAATCGAACCACTGTTTTCAGATTTCTCCTCGACTAGTAAGGAACAATGGCTAGATAAAGTCACTGCGGACTTAAAGGGCAAAAGCTTGGAAACGCTGGACTGGCAATTAGAGGAGCAAATCCGGCTTTCGGCCATTCATGCACCGGCGGACCAGCCCGCAGCTACGCCCCCCATTCTAGATCAGCGCGCAGCCAATACCTGGCAAATCGGTGAGTACATTGAGGTAAAGGATCTAGGAGCGGCAAACGCCCAGGCACTTGAAGGTCTGGTAGGTGGTGTAAACGCTCCCCTTTTTATCCATCATCACCTTCCTACACTGGAAGAACTGGAAATCTTGCTGAAGGATATTGAGCCCGATTTCATCTCGGTCCACTTTGCTCCGGAGTATCCGGGTAAAGATCCTGCCGAGCTATTCCGCAACCTGATTTACTATACCCGTCGCCGAGGTCTGGACCTCACCAAGATTAAAGGCTCGATGGACTTTGATCCCCTACTCGATTGGGTGGAGCCGCCATTCAAGCCACTGGCCAGAATTTTGGCCTTCGCTGCTAATCACACCCCCAATTTCCGGGTTTTGCAGGTCAATGGCCGGCAGTTGCACAGTGGCATTACAAATACCACGCACGAATTGGCGCTGATTGTGGCCAAAGGAGTAGATTATCTGGCCAAGCTTTCCGAGCACGGCATTACTCCTCAAATAACCAATGCCCACCTGCAGTTTTCGGTCGCTTTAAATACCAGCTACTTCGTGGCTATCGCCAAATTGAGAGCCTTGAAAATTCTTTGGGCGAATGCGCTAGCGGGCTTTGGTTTGGAGGAAGCTCCGATACCCCCCATCAGTGCGCATCTGGCCATGGAAACACAAACCACCGAGCGAGAATACAATATGATCAAAGCAGCTACGCAGGCCATGTCGGCAGTAGTTGGTGGAGCGGATTTAGTTTACATCACACCTTCTGATTACCAGATTACTGGAGATAGCACTTCTTTCTCCCGTCGTATAGCACGCAATGCGCAACATCTGCTACAGTTGGAAAGCCATCTCGACCAGGTAGTGGACCCGGCCGCAGGTAGTTATTTCATTGAAAACCTTACCCGAACCTTAGCCAATGAAGCCTGGCAGCAGTTCCAGCAGATCGAAAGTAAAGGAGGGTATTCTCAGATTGTACACCTTTAGGTAAGTTAGAAATAGGAAATTAGAAATAGGAGGTCGGAGGTGGCAAAGGTCGGAAGTGGGAAAAAACGGAGGCTCATTTGGGGGCTTTGCTTAAGATGTAGATGTAGGAAAGCGATTCATCGCGTCAACCCTATTATTCTTCCATTCCTTCCCTCAAACTCACCAAAACAATAATGCCCTGCCGCATAAGCAGCAGGGCACATCGACACAACTTCTAAAAAAATTGTATTACGCCCTTCGCGAGAGCGAAGATCTCGGTGTTTCTTAAGGCAGGATTACTGCGTCAATAGCGTGTACTACACCATTAGCGCCCTGTACATCAGTAGCGATGATGTTAGCAGTGTTAGAACCAGCGTTGATTACTGGAGTAGCACCGTCTAGATTGATAGAGAAAGTAGCACCTTGGAAAGTAGCTACATCAGCATCACTTACGATATCACCTGCGCGTACATTAGCACCAGCAACTACGTGGTAGCGTAGTACAGCGTCTAAAGTTTCTACAGGAATATCGTCCAAGCTGTTCCACTCGTTGTTGCTAGCCAACAGTGCTTCGAAAGCAGCATTAGTTGGAGCAAATACTGTGAATGGACCTTCACCAGTCAGGATGTCAACGAAATCAGTAGTCAAGTCAGTACGAGTTAAAGCAGCTACTAAGATGCTGAAGTCTGGGTTAGCAACCGCGAAAGTTACTACGGTAGCTGGCACAATTACTGCGTCTACTGTGTGGATTACACCGTTAGCTACTTCTTCGTCAGCAGCAGTTACGTTTACACCACCGTTGATCACTACACCACCGTCCGTGTTTACGAACAAGCTCAATGGCTCAGCAGTGTCGAATTCAGCAGCAGTATTGTAGTACTGCGTTACCAGCTTGTCAGAAGTCTCAACGCTTCCGAATACGTGGTACAACAATACATCACGCAGCAAAGCCTGTGGGATATCGCTTAAGCTAGTGAAGTTATTAGCTGCCAAGAAAGCATCGAAAGCAGCGTTGGTTGGAGCAAACAAGGTAAAGTTTGCACTACGGTCGTTCAGTACATCTACCAAGTCAGCAGCTACTACCGCATCAACAAGGGTGCTGAAGTTGGCATTTTCCTGAGCAAATTCTACAATGGTAGGATCCTCTACAGTGTTGTCATCATCATCACAAGAAACAAAAGTTAGAGATAGGGCTAGCATCACTAGGATACTGTAAGCATACGAATGCACTTTCATCGTGAGTTGTTTTTTGGTTTTTTTAGAAAGTTTACACGCCATCAACATGATTATAAAAGCATTGTTCGCAATTGAACCCCAAAATTGCCAATGGCTGACAAAGTGGTGAATTAGGTTCGCACATTTTGCCATCTTCGGTCGTTATACGGAGTTTTCGCCGGTAAAAAATCAGCTGCTATTTCGCATTTCACACTATAAATAGGAAAAACGGAAGCACGCCTAACGACATACTTCCGCTCTTCGGTTGTTGAGAAATGCCTTAAAGCCTGTTTTTTTTAAAGCCCAGGCACTCCAGCTTAATCCTTACTGTTTGATCAAGCGAGTTGTTTTTCCGCCCAGTTGAACCAAATAAACACCAGCTGGCAACACCTCGGTCGGCATTTGATATTGGAGGCTACCGGCAGGTAGTTGTTCCTGCCACAGTAACTGACCATCAATCCGATACAAGCGCAGTGGCAGTTGGGATGCTGCTGGTTCGCCAAGTTGAATTTGCACCCAGCCTTGGGTTGGGTTAGGGAACAAACGGAACGCTGGCCCGGCGTTGAGATCTTCGGTATTCACGACGGCGTCCTCATCTATCTTTATATTGAATTGCTGCACGGGTAGGAAACCTCCAGTGCCGTCCTCTACCACAAAGGTGAAATCGTCGTAGATCACATCTGGATTCGTGTTTAAATAACGCAGATTACCCGCATTAATCGTTCCCTGAGTGAAATTACTGCCAACCTGGAGTTCCTCATCAATACGGAATAAAGCACCATGTTGCGGAGTACTCACTAGTGTATAAGTGAGTTGAAAAGGCCCTTGCTCCGCATCGGAAATCGAGAGTAAATCTTCACCGATAGGGTTACTTTCCAAAGGAGGGACGAAAAGGGTATCATTATCCAACAAATTAGGAGCAACCGCATTCCCTTGAGCGCAAAACTCGATGCTCCAATCACCCAACTGCCCGGGTGCCCCAAAGCCAGTTTCCAGTACTTTCACCCGCATAGTCCAGGTACCTTGACTGGATTCACCAATAAAGGCTGCTAATGGTTCAACGGGTTGAAAGAGAACCTGATCGTCTGGTGGACAAAAGATTTCTAGTGGCGCATCATCATCAAAGCCAATTCGTACTTGATCGGTACCAAAACAGCTCTGGTCGTACAGCCGAACTTCCGTTCCCGACGGGCTAATCACAGAAATGTAGAAGTTCTGGATCGGCTGATAACGAACAGCAACATTTGGAATATTCACATCACTGATAACCCCTTCAAACGGCACAAATATCTCCGACTCTACGGTAGGCAATGGGCCGGTTCCAGGAATTGTGATAGGTGTATCTTCGGAAGCCTGTGGGCTACAGATGGCGTTAACAGTGTGGAATACCTGTGGCTGGAGCCAGTCTCCCGTACCACATTCGTTGGTCGCACGTACGCGCCAGAAAAACAGCGTATTGGCAGCGAACTGAATGGATGGTGTGTAAGACGTTTCTGTCATTCCGTAGCTGCTATCTAGAATATTGCTAAAGGCCGCATCATCCGAAAGCTCCCAGTCGTAGGTCAAAGCGTTTGGCAAGGCTGCCCACGAGAAATCTGTTCCGATATTAATATCATTTTCACCCTCCGCTGGTGTCAATAGTTCTAACTCACTAAAGTCGTTATCTACTATTTCAAAATAGAGACTACGGATCACTGGATCCAGATCCGGAGAGCTGGTGGCAACTTGAATTTCCAGTGGCCCGTCGTAGTTTTCTAAGGCGGTAAAATCCAATGACAGACTTGTAGATTCGCCTGGAGTAAGATCTGTATCCGCAAAGTTAGCGACTACTCCTTCCGGCAATTCACTGCTAATTTCTAGACTGACTAGCCCTTCAAAGTCTAGTACTGATCCGGTACTGAAGGTAACTTCGGCTACGTCTGGCAAACAAATCTGCTGGAATACAGGTCCATAACTTACCGTATAAGTAGGCTCCTCGGCCGGTTCGATGCGGAAGTCATTATTGGAAATATCAAAGAAAATATTGTCGGCAGCCTCTACGCGAATGCGCATTTCGTTGCCCGTAAACTCAGGAACGGTCACGAAGGCAGAACCAATATTTGGCGTTTCGGTCAATAACGTATGTGGGTAAGTAAATCCACCATCAGTTGAAAGACGGATATTGACCAACTGACAATCTACAAATTCATTATTGGTGTTGGCTACATCCCAGGTAACTTCCCGGTATTCTCCAACCTTCCAGCTCTCACCTCCCGTATTTGGTGACATTACCAGGAATGGCCCAGCCGAAGCAGTACTACGAAAAGCTACATCTTCCCAAAGCGTAGCACCAATCTCAGGATTGTTATCGCGCACGGTACAGCGGAAGGTTAAATCCCGACTGTAGGTAGGTAAGACCTCCGTGTTTTCACTTGAATTATTAACTAGAATCGGGAGTCGTGGGAATACCCGATTAGGATCGGCATTGGGCGAGAAACTGCGGAATAACGGTGCATTCCCAGTAGGCATCCCCAAGTCGGATAAGGGGCCTAGGTCTAGCTGTTCCCAGCAATAGGTCAAGTTATCATCATCTTGGTCCTCGGCAGCCGCTATCAATTCGAAAGGAGTGCTAATCGGGATATAGAACCCGTTGGTGTAATCAAGCGTTAGCTTAGGCTCTGAATTATCGGTATCCAACACGGTTGCACAATTACTGCCTTGCCCTTCGCGAGTGAAGAACATGAACTGCTCTAAGGAATGTCCGTGGTAGTAATCATCATTATCAAAAGCTACATTTTGCGCACCACAAGTTCCAGCGTAGGACATAATAGTTGTACCAGAACCTGGCTCATAAGCAGAGCCGGTGGCCAATTGCCCTAAGCTATTCGGACAGTTACTCCAGGAGTGTGCTACCGCAAATTGGTGGGCCACCTCGTGCGTAAACACCCGGCGAATAATGGCCGCAATATTGTTGGTATAGTGGCAGGTCACGCCTCGATCTTTACCGGTTGTACACACCTGGCCACCAACTACTCCACCTACATCAGTACAGCCGCTGGTAAATACGTGCCCCATATCATAACCTACACTTGGTATGCCTGCCCCAAGAATAGCATCTCGTACCTGACCCAGGAGTTCACCCCCTTCATCGGCATTGATAAATGGATCGGTACCGGCGTTCAAAAAGATTAAGGACTCTTGGTTTTCAATCAGGCGAATTCGAACCCCCACCTCGCGCTCAAAAGTGGTATTGGCCAAATTAATTGCTTGCACAAATGACGCCAGTACTGATTCTACCGTTCCTCCTTTTTGCTGTGCATACTCGCCCGTACAAGTGAGTGCCATTACAAATTCGTTGATATTAGCAACGGTAGATGACTTTTCTTGGCTACGCGGACGAAAGGCCTGTGGAGAAGCAACTTCTACTTCGTCTGCCTCCCCTGGTTGGTAACCACAAGCGAACTGCGGCAGATCATCAGCAGATAGCACCACATCATGGTTGTAGTAGACTGCGTGATAGCGAAATTGCCCCGTAGCGAAAGGCTCTAGCAGGACTTCTCCGAATGGGGATGTATACAGCGCGGTAATACCCTGTGGGGTAAGTGTTAAGCGACCTTGGAAACGCTGATCTTCGGCATCGAGGATACGATAGGTCCTTATTTGCGGCCAACGCGCCTGGAGCGCCGGCGCCAAAACAGAACTTTCGATAACCTTAAAGGAACGCCAACTACCCTGCGGAAGAGGAAGTTGGATAGTCGTTTTCGATTTTTGCAGTAAACGGGTAAACTCTTGTGGTGCATCTTTCAGTTGCTCGTACACATTTGCAAGTTCAACATCCATAAGCTGATAATCAGCTACCGGAAAATTGACCTCTGCGTTGCTAGGGAGATCAAGCTGATTTTCACCAATAAATTGCATCTGTTGACCCAATAATACCAGACTGCCAAATAGAAATAAGAAGCAAGTAGAAACTAATTTCATTAGTTGCTGATTTAAACATGGAAGACAAAAAGGACAAGGAAATTACGGCCCGTTTAGGACTGGATGATGTATATCTCCTGCACTGTTTTCAAAATACCGCCTAAAGTAATAATTGTCTGTTGTTCATTGAATAGAAATGCGATCTATTGTCGGATATTTACTAGGAATTATCAGGCAACTCCACTACAAATACAGAGCCCGTCTGCTCTTTGCGATCTTCCACCCAAATTTGGCCGCCGTGCAACTCTACAATTCTACGGCAGATTGCCAAACCAATCCCCGTCCCCGGATAGCTAGAGCGAGCGTGTAGGCGCTTAAACATTTCAAATATTTGCTCGCGATAACTCGGCTCAATTCCAATACCATTATCGATAATCCGGAAACGATAACTGCTGGTTTGCTCCACATATTCAGCCGATATTTCCACCACTGGATCAGAAGATTGGTTGTATTTGAGTGCGTTATCAATAAGGTTTTGGAACAGTTGTCGTAGGAGCTGTAGGTCAGCAGTTACGGTAGGTAGACCTTTGTAAATCAGGCGGGCATTGGTTTCAACAATACGCTTCTCTAAACGCTCTTGCACATCCTTAAGGATAGCTTGCACATCCACATCCTGGAGGTCTAATGCCTCCTGCCCCAGGCGGGAGATGGCCATTACGGCCTCGACTAGCCGGTTCATCCCGTCTACACTATCTTCGATAAACCCTAAATATTCACTCAGTTCCGCTTCACTTCCTTTTGCCAGGCGCTTGCGTAGTAATTGTGCAAAATTACCAACGTTACGAATGGGTTCTTTTAAATCATGCGAAGCAATGTAGGCAAAGCGTTCCAGGGCTTCATTGGATACCTCCAGGTCATTGGCGTAGGCCTGCATTCGTTCCTGGGAGGCCTTGTACTGGGTCAAGTCGGTACCTACAAATACATAGCCGGCCCGATTTCGGCTGCCACCCACCCACAAGCGTTTGTACAGCGGAGTTACCACAAAGAGCAGATAGGCCAGGTCGCTGGTAGTTTGTACCCTAGTCTCATAGGATTCGGTGGTGTTGACCGCGAGGCGCTTGATAACCGGTGTGTAGCGATTCCAATGCTCCGGCGATAAAACCTTGGTGATCGGTACATCTTGCCACTGCTTAGTGGTGCCGCCCATACTCTTCAAAAAGGCCGCATTAACCTGTTTGATCCGGAAGTCCTGGTCGGTCAGCATAAACCAGTTGGTCATGGTCTTTAGCAAGTTGGGCACCGCATATTCCGACTGTAAATCAGTCAACTGTAGGTTGATGATCATCAGCCCCGAAAAGAGTGCTCCAACCGCCACATTGGCCGTCTCATTCAATGTGGAAGGCTCCTGTAGGAAGTAGGTGAGTACATAATTACTAACAAAAGATCCGACCATAACGACACAGTAAATCACCACCACCGCCAAGCGGATATTCTTGGTTTGTGCGTTACGGGCGTAATGAAAAGGCAAATACGAAAGATAGATGCTTAGACTGTACATGATACACACCGCCGTCGCTCGGAACAAATCATTTCCTTGATAAACAGAAAGCTCCACCGCCCAGCGCCCGGCTTCATTGGCGACAAGCTCTCCGTGCCCGTAGGGCGTGAATCCTTGTAGGACGAACATAACTCCCCCCAATACCAAGCTCAACCAAAACCAAGCCCGCTCCCAGGGTTTCATTTCCCGCGGGGAGAACTGCTGGGCATAGTGCCACATGGTAAGGATGATGAAAAGGATGGCCAGGTTCCAGATATTCTCTTGCCAGGGCCGCAGTTGTCGTACATACTCCAAGTCGGTACTAGCGTCCATCTGAAAGAAGAACATGTTCTGAACAAACAAAAAGAAGGTACTAAGCATGAAGACCTGGTACATTCTCCGGCTACTATCTAGCCAATACACCCTCAGGCCCATCACAAAGATGGCGAATCCACTGAGCAGGGAAAACCAACCTTCAAATAAGTAGTTAGGCATGAGATTTCGAGTCGGTGAAACACTAATGGTCACGGACTAGTCAAATGTTATTGTGTTTATTTGTGCGACTGCCGGGATTTTACGCCCGGCAGTCGCATCGGTAAAGTTAGAATACATTCCACTAGCAGCCAAGTAAGACTTAAGCCTTAGTCTGTTTTTTCATACCAGCACTGGTCCGAAACTTTGCATCGCTCCAGACGGCATCCAGAGCATTAGCCAGCATATCAATATCTGCACGGGTATGATTAGCGGATAAGCTTACGCGAAAACGCTGTTTATTCACACCTACGGCCGGGTACTCAATGGCATTTACGAAGATACCACGTTCGTGTAACTCCCGATTCGCCAGGCGGATATTCATATCCTTCGGAACAAGCAGGGCTAACACAGCGGCCGAAGGTTGGGTCTGCAAGCCGTAATCCTGTAAGCTATCAGCAGCGTAGGCGGCCAGATCCAACAGCCGGGCTCTTCGTTCTGGCTCTTGCTCAATGATATCAATTCCTGCACACACCGCCGCCAAAGTGGTAGGTGGTAAAGCAGCAGAAAAGACATAAGGCCGAGCAAAATAGCGAAGGTAATCGATGATCTCCCGGCGCCCGGCAATGTAGCCTCCGGAAACCGCAAAGGACTTACTGAAGGTACCTACGTAGACATCAATCCCGTCTTCTACGCCTTGAGCCTCGGCCGTGCCTCGACCGTTGGCTCCCAGAACGCCAATCCCGTGAGCATCATCCAGCAAAACAACTGCACCATGCTCTTTACAAACGGGAACCATCTCGTGCAAAGGTGCTACATCTCCATCCATAGAGTAGACACCTTCCATAGCCGCAAAAATAGTGGCGTATTTGCCTTTGTTTTTGGTCAACAAATGAGCCAAGCGTCGGGTATTATTGTGCGGAAACCGCATATCCTCTGCTTCACTCAGCTGTAGCCCCGCGTGTAAGGAGGCATGACTGAGTTGGTCGTGGATTACCAGATCGTTGCGCTGTGCCAAGGCGCTCACTACGCCAAGGTTGGCCATAAATCCAGCCGGAAAAATAATGGCGTCCTCGGTGTTCTTGAAGCGAGCAATCTTGGCTTCCAACTCTCGCATGAGATTGCTGTAACCATTGAGTAATGGTGGTCCGCCCATGCCGGTACCATACTCATCTACGATATCTTTCACTCGCTTTTTCACGGCAGGATGGTTGGCTAGGCCCAGATAATTATTGGACGCAAACATCAGCATCTGCTTGGGGCGCTGGGTATAAGTATCCAAAATAGTGACCTCCCGGTCGGTAGCACTGAGTAAGACGCGCTGATAAGCATACTGTTCTTGTGCCTTAAGTTGGGTTAAAAATTCGCCGAATTGGCGAGCACGGGTATTTAGGTCAAGCTTGTGTTTAGAAAGCATAAAATGCACCAAGCCCTTACCCGTGGTAACGGTACTGTTGTAGTTCATACAAAGGGGTATTTAAGCACACCAACATTGGTGGTCTTGCCACAAAACAGCACGGTGGCATGTGTGCATTTGCCGGGGGTAGAGAGCGTAAAAAAAATAAGCTTACACTAGGCAAGCTATTGTACAATGGAATATGCTAAGTCAAAGATTTAGCGTATTCAGAAGATAAACATAAGTACTTTTTATCTACAAAGCAAGACAAAAAGTCATCCAATTATGGAAGTTAATCACCAAAAGATATACCTATCGAACGAGCGGTATGGACCAGGGCATGATCCGGCGAGACATTTTTATTCGTCGTAATGACACTAGAGAGCGGCACACTTACAAACTCGTTATTTTGGTAGGCCACCATCTGCCCAAAGTCACCGGCCGCTACCATATCAAATGCCTTCACCCCCATGGACGTAGCAAGAATGCGGTCAAAGGCTACTGGTGTACCCCCACGTTGAATGTGCCCCAAGACAGTAGTACGAATTTGTGCTATACAACCAAGTTCTTCAAGTTGGTAACGCAGTTGATTACAAATGCCTCCTAACTTCAGATGAGGATCACCTGCGTCTTTAGCCGCGCGCCCAAAAGCTTCTCCGCCAAGTGGTTTAGCACCTTCCGCTATGACAATATTCATGAACCCCTTACCTTTCTTATAGCGTTTGTCAATGAGCTTTTTGATCTTCGCTGGATCGTAGGGAATTTCTGGCAGCAAACATACCTCGGCACCTCCGGCAATAGCTGTATGCAAGGCAATCCAACCCGCATCACGACCCATTACCTCCATGATGATTACCCGATGGTGGCTTTCGGCTGTGGTCACCAACTTATCAAAGCAATCTGTGGCAATTTGCACCGCAGTGGAAAACCCAAAAGTGTAGTCGGTAGCGGCTAAATCATTGTCGATTGTTTTGGGAACACCAATGATAGGACACCCCTGCTCGTGTAGATGCTGAGAAATACGTTGGCTACCATCACCACCGATATTGACCACCGCAGAGAAGCCTAGATCTTTGAGTTTAGCGATCATTTCCGGCCCACGATCAACGAGCTTTACGCTACCATCTTCTTGCTTTACAGGGTAGGCTACTGGATTGCCTTTATTGGTCGTCTTGATAATAGTACCCCCACGTACGTGGATACCCGCAACTCTCTTAGGCGTCAACTTAACCAGATCAGTTGGTTCACTTAGCAGACCATTGAAAGCCTCCATACTCCCCCACACTTCCCATCCACCGTGCCTTTTGGCAGATTTCACTAAACCGCGTATTACCGCGTTCAAACCGGGACAGTCACCTCCGCCAGTGGCTACTAATATCTTTTGCATGAATTATAGTTTGAACTTTAGGGTTTCAAAGATAGAGGGAAGAGCTGGCATTGAGAAAACAATCTTACAGCTGGTAGAAGTAATATTAAATATAAATTAATTAAATGCTTATATTTTATATATTTACACCAACTTGCGCTCTGATTATTAGCTGATTATCGAATTCCAGATTCAAGACTGTACTGGGCGATCAAGTATTTTTTCTTCCTCTTGTTAAACTAGCATCGGTTTTATATCAGCGGTAAACTACCCATTTAGATGGCTGTAGTTTCCGTTCTCACTAGCTGTGACGCTCATAGGAGTTTCACGTCTAACTTTACAGTTTCATTTCTTGAAAAGAAATCTTAAATCCCACTTAATAAACTACTTATACATATAAATTACACAAAATTAACACTTCACATGAATACCCGAACGTACATTCAAACACAATCAGTTTTTCCTCCGTCCTTCACTAGGCAACGCCCTCTTTCATCTGGTAGATTTTTGTCACTTCGCCTATTTTCCAGCACCCTTCTCCTTATCATGCTGCTGTTTTCAGCAATGACCCTCAGAGCGGAAGATTTCACCAGTAACACTACGGTTACCGAAAATGTAGACGACGGCATGGTCATTTTTGAAGGGGTCACCGTTACCATTGCTGCAAACGTTTTCATTAGCGGGGGTACCATTGACATTAAACCTACCGGCACTTTGATCGTGCTTGGTAGTGCTACGCTTTCGACCGATCAAGACGTTGTAAACGATAATGGTACCATTACCATTAATGGAGCAATCGACACCAGCGGAAGTAAATTCGAAAACAAGGCCGGTGGCACAGTCAACGGTTCGGGAAACTTGTTCTATTCGGGCAGTACAAGCGTTGAAAACAAGGATAGTTCGAGCTTCTTTGGCTACACGGGCGGAAATCCTACGGGGCCAGATGGTCCGTGCTCAGGCGGTACTTGCTCCGATGCTTCGCTGCCGATTACTTTGCAACACTTCACCGCTAAAGTGGACACCCGGCAGGTCATCTTGAACTGGGTGACGGCTAGTGAAACCAATAATGACTTCTTTTCCATTGAGCGCTCTACCGATGGATACAGTTGGAGAACTATCCAAGAATTAAAGGGGGCTGGCACGTCCGTTGCAGAACGCCATTACAGCAGTATCGACGAGACCCCATATCCAGGACTTAACTTTTACCGATTACGGCAGACCGATTTTGATGGAAGTTCTACGATATCAAACATCAGTTCAGTAGAAGTAAATGTTGAGCTAGAAGAACCAGCGGTATTTCCCAACCCAACAAAGGGGCAAGTGAGTGTAAGCACAACTGCAAATGACTTAAGCGATCTGCGTGTTTACAGCATCCAAGGTGTGGACGTGACCAGGCAGATTTATATGGAATTTAGCGGAAACCGGCACCAACTAGATTTAACGCAACTGCCAAACGGCCTTTATTTACTGCGAACTCCTGGTGGAATTACCAAGATTTATAAGCAGTAAGTAGCTGTTTTCACGCCCGCTCGACAGTATAGCTAAGTTTGAAGGGATTCTCTTCATCTTTTTCGCAATCAGCTTGTTGTATTGCAAAAAAAGAAAGCATGAAAGCCAAACCACGTAATCAGTGGAATGTCTTAAACGCCGAAGAGGCTTACGTCATTGAAAAGAAAGGTACCGAGCGTCCTTTCACCGGTGAGTACAACAACTTCAAAGCAGATGGTGTCTTTGTTTGCCGTCGTTGTGAAGCACCATTGTATGATTCCAACAGCAAGTTCAACTCTGGCTGTGGCTGGCCCAGCTTTGACGATGAGTTGGGTACCGTTCGTCGTGTACCGGATGCGGATGGGCGCCGTACCGAAATTGTCTGCGACAACTGTGGTGGTCACCTGGGGCACGTCTTCATGGGCGAACGTTTCACCTTGAAGAACACACGCCACTGTGTGAACTCACTATCCATCAAGTTTGTGAAACGCGAAGACTTTGAGCAAGACGCCTAAGTCAATATCAACTGAGAATGGAGGTTTGGGAAGCGAGTCTCAAACCTCCGGTCTCCGCATTTTTCTGGGCGGTGGCTGTTTTTGGAGCAAGGAATATCATCTGAGTAAGGTACCTGGAGTGATAAATACAAGAGTGGGTTTTATGGGCGGCACCCTCCTCCACCCCACCTACAAGCAGGTCTGTACGAAAACGACAGGGCACGCCGAAGTGGTTCAGGTGGACTATGATCCAGCTCACTGTTCTACGACCGAGCTACTCATCCAGTTCTTCTCTATTCACGACCCGCGCTTCGACCGGCGGGACAAGGGTGGCCAATATCGCTCGGTCATCTTCTACACCACAACCGCCCAACAAACCGCCGCTGAACATCTCCTCACCGCACTGCAACAAAAGGGACACGACACCCTCACAGAACTCCTTCCGGCACCCACCTTCTGGCCGGCAGAAGAACGCCACCAACAATTCTGTGAAACAAAGGGCCTAACGCCCAAACCTACCAAAGGCCTGCTTCAAGATTTGGAAACTGTCCGAGACTTGACCCAAAGCACGCCTGAATAAGTGCAGCAAACTACAAATTCGCAGAATTACCAGTGGGGCTCAACATATAGTTACTATCTTTCATCCCAGAAAAATAATTACTTAGATCGATGAAACGTAGTATACTATTTCTACTGCTTGTCTTCGTCTTTTCGACTGTCATTGCTCAGAGCAGTTCGGATATTTGGACCACGAAGCAAGTTTCTGATTTGAACTTGGAGCCCGAGGAGGTTTTGCATTATTTTGCTACCGATTACCGGCTCGTTGAAATCAACCCTAATGACCTCGCGCCTCTGCTCCTAAGCGAAGAGCGCAGCACACGTCCGGTGACCATTCCTAAACCAGATGGTACCTCTATGACGGTACGGATTCGTCCCGTGAGCGTCATGGCGCCAGAACTAGCCGAGCGTTATCCAGGCATTCAAACTTTTGAAGTATTACCTGATGGCGGTAAAGTATTGGGTGGTAGAGCGGGTTGGACCTACCAGGGCTTTCACGCTACGGTGCGCACCACGCAGGGAACCATTTATGTAGACCCTTACGCTAAGCAAGGTTCTCGCTATTATGTGAGCTACAACGTAGAGGACAATTTGGAAAACGGCCCTTGGGAAGGATTCGTTTGTGATGTTACTGGCGAAGAAGGACTTGATATCGGTGATATATACAGCCCAGCGGAGGTACAGGACCAACTAGATCGCAGCTTCGGCCCACGAAACGGAGCATCGATTGTGCAACGCCGCTATCGTCTAGCGATGGCTTGTACCGGTGAGTTCTCTGACTTTCACGGTGGAACTACGGAATCCGCCATGTCAGCAATTGTAACCATTGTGAACCGGGTCAACGAGGTATATGGCCGCGACCTGGCGATACAATTGGAGCTGATTGCCAATAATGACGAGATCATTTTCCTCGATCGCACCACAGATCCTTACGAGAATCAGACGGATGAAATGCTGGCAGATAACCCCGGAGTGCTGGCAAACCGAATAGGTAATGAGAATTATGACATTGGTCACGTTATTAGTACTGGACCGTTTTCTGGTCAAGGGGTAGCGTCCTTACGAGGCGTTTGCCGGAACCAATTTAAGGGAGCAGCTACTTCTACCCGTAATGCACCACAAGGTGATCCTTTCGTTATTAATATTCTGTGCCACGAAATGGGACACCAGTTTGGTGGAACTCACGTACAAAGTGGTTGCCAAAATGTGAGCATTATTTCGGCTGTTGAGCCAGGTGGTGGCACCACCATTATGGGTTACGCAGGTATTTGCCCGAACGGTTATAACATTGCTACTAACTCTGATGACTACTACAACAATTCATCATTGGAGCAAATGATTGAATATTCTCGTAATGATCTAGGTAATGCTTGTGCAGAACAAATTGACGAAGGCAACAGCATTCCTGATGTAACGGAGGATTATGAAAATGGCTTCCATATTCCAATCAGTACGCCATTTGAACTGACCGCATCTGCTACGGATATGGAGGAAGATCCACTCACCTACAATTGGGAACAAGCGGATATCAATTCATCATTCCCCTACGATGATGACAATGGCGTTTACGGCCCGTTTCCTGGTCAGCCTATCGGTAACAGTCCATTGTTCCGTTCCTTCCCGCCAACTACTTCGCCTACAAGAGTGTTCCCGCAACTACAGAAAATCGTTAACAACCAAAGCGACAATACCGAAACGCTACCTACTTACAGCAGAGCGATGACCTTCCGCTGTACCGTTAGAGACAACCACCCAACTAGTGGTGGTGCGGCTTGGGTACAGGTAAACTTCCGAGCTGCGGAGCAGGCTGGTCCTTTTCTAGTGAGTAGCCCTAACGCTGGTAACGAAGAGTGGGCTGTAGGTGACTACGTAGAAGTGACTTGGGATGTAGCCAATTCAGATTTGGCACCGGTTAACTGTCAACGTGTAAATATTCGCTTGTCTACGGACGGTGGATTCACCTACCCAATTACATTGCTGTCAAACACCCCTAACGATGGCTCGGCATTCGTGACGGTGCCAGATGCAGTAGGCAACGAAGCGCGTGTGCGCGTAGAAGCCGCTGACAATATCTTCTTTGATATCTCGAATGATGATTTCGAAATTGTACCGGCCACGGAAGCTGGTTATACTTTAGAATCTAATCCACTATTCCAGGAAATTTGTGTACCGGAAGAAACTGCAGTTATCGATATCATGACTGCTTCCATTCTGGATTACGATAGTACTATTACCCTGGAAATCCTAACGGATCTGGCAGCGGAAGGAATCGTTGCTTCTTTTGACAATACCGAAATCCAGCCAGGAGATAACGCCAGCTTGAACCTTGACTTCAGTGGCAGTACTTTTGACGGAACCTTGTCTGTCGAAATTCAGGCTTCTACCGTCGATCAGGGAAGTACCACTCGTACCATCGACATTGAAGTCTACAACAATGACTTTAGTGCCTTGGCACTACAAACTCCGGCGGACGGTAGCAGCGGTATTGTACTGAGTGCAGAATTCAGCTGGACAGATTTACCGAATGCCTTTGCCTACGATTTCGAAATAGCAACCAACCCTGCTTTCGGTGAGGATGACCTACTGGAAGCTGCGGGCGATCTTACCGAAGTCACCTTCACTCCAGATGCATTATTTGAGTCCAACACCTTGTATTTCTGGCGCATTCGTCCGATCAATGAATGTGGCCCTGGTCCTTGGTCAGTGCCTTTCACTTTCCACACGGAAAATGCTATTTGCGAAAGCTCAGTTTCGGAAGACACGCCAATTACGATTCCGGGTGCAGGTCCATTACCGACTCGGATCTCCTCTATCAATGTAGATTTCCAGGGAACGATCAGTGATATCAACATCCCGTACATTGATGTAGCCTACCAGCCGATCCAAAACTTCCAGGTACGCCTGCGTAGCCCGGATAATATTGAGGTATTGCTGTATGATGGTAACTGCTTCAGCACCGACCTGGTAAACATTGGATTTGATGATGATTCTCCATTGGAAATTCAGTGTCCTCCTACCAATCAGTCGGTATATCAGCCAGTAGAGGCATTATCTCTCTTTAACGGAGAAGAAACAGAAGGAGAGTGGCAGCTAGAGGTACAGATCTTAGAAACTGGTTTTGGTGTTCCAGGATCACTGGACGATTGGGAGATCGAGTTCTGTGCGTCTGGTGGTTCGGATGCCCCTAGCGTAGAACGCAACACAGGTTTGTGTGTACGTCCAGAGGGAGGCAACCCCCTTTCCAACGAAATATTGGCCGTTGAAGATGCGAGCCAGAATAGTTTCCAATTGGAATACACTGTGGTGACGACACCAGCATACGGAGACTTATTCTTCTTGGGTGAAGTACTTGAAGTAGGTGATATCTTCCGCCAGTCTTCAGTAGATGCAGGAAACGTGACTTACGTGAACACTGATGGCAGTCAAACCTCTGATAGCTTCAGCTTCGTGGTAGAAGATGGTACGGGTGGCTTCTTGCCGGTGACCAACTTCGATATCACCATTGATGAGAGCTGTCTTGTAAACAACGAGGATTTGACCCTGGGTACTCCTTTCAATCTGTATCCCAACCCAACCAATGGTCAGGTAACCCTACAGTGGGGTGAAGCCACTGCGGAAGAAATGCGTTTGCGCGTATTCAATGTACAAGGCCAGTTGATGGTAGAAAATATCGTTGCCAAGGGTACGCTACAAAGTGCACTTGATTTAAGCAACGTACCAGCTGGTATCTACCTGGTACAAATTGGACAGCACGTAGAACGAGTGATTGTTGAATAAGCCAACATAGCTCGAAACTACCGTAAAATAATAAGAGCGTCGCGCTGTAGTGCGACGCTCTTTCTTTTTGGTTAAAACGGTTTATGCCGATGGTGTTAGGCGGGAGGCGGGTTGTGATGTTTTGGTAGCGACGCATTGCAATGCGTCGCTACGACAAAGGCCTATCGCTTCAGTAAAGCCTTCCAATCCAGCTTTTCACCGGTAATTACATTTTCGTTGCTGAAGGTCAAACTTGCCAGGTAAAGGGCCAGGACACCGTACACGAGGCTAGCCCCGGCTACAATACTGAGCATACCCGTATCCAAAGTGCCTTTCATGATAGATACAATGGCCAGTGCCACATTGAAGACCGGAATTAAGGCCGTTTGTAAATTCAACTCTACCCCTGGCATAGCGGCCATCATGGAGGGTATCAAGACGACCATCATCAAGGGACTTACATAACTTTGCGCCTCCTTGTATGAGTTGGCCAATAGTACGATAGCCAGTGATAATGCTCCAATAAAGAGGGTGGTCAACAGTACTAGCACTAGCATCCAGCCCCAAGCAACCGGAGCGAGACTCAGGCTCATGCCAGCATCTGCTTCACCAAGTAGATAAGCTTGGATTTGAGTAGCCAGAATCAAACTCAGGATGTTCATAGTAGCGCTGACAATACCCACTGAGGCTACGGCCAAAAACTTACCCGCAACAATTTCCTGGGTACTTGCTGGAGTGGTGAAGAGGGTCTGCAAAGTGCGGCGCTCCTTTTCGCCAGCGGTGATATCAATGGCAATATAGATACAACCAATGAAAATGAACAGCAGGATCATCATCGGCAAAAAGGCCGTCATCATCCGGTTGCCACTTTCTTCTGGAGATAAATCGACAGACTCTAATTGTAGTGGCGTAGCAAATTCGGCCGCCAGGTCTCTTTCGGCTAAACGCTGTTGCAGTAGTTGCTGATTTAGGGCCTGCAGCTGTGCACTAAGCATCCGCTCCCGCATATTGAGCACATCCTGCGATTGATCCGCATAAATCTTAACGGTGGCTGCTTCGCCAGCCGCAATCTTTTGCTGATAGTCTGTAGGCACCCAAATGCCAATGGTTCGTTTCAGGGAATCCAGATCGCTTTCGGCAAACGCTTTATATTCTACTTGTAGGCTGGAGTCTTGCCCCAAAAGAGCGGGTATCGCTGTGCCTTCGGCAGCCGGCGAGACCCAAACTGTAATTTCCTGGTTCAAGAGCTTTTCCTGCTGGCTAGCCCCTACCCCACCAATGAGGGTAAACAGCACCGGATACAGGAAAAAGGGCAGTAAGATGATGAGGTACAGCATGCGTTTATCTCGCAGTACCTCTTTGATTTCTTTACCAAATATGGTGGAAATGATATGACGTCTCATGAGGGGTTAGTTTTGTAAGCTGAGCGCTTCGTCCTGAACTAATTCAAAGAATGCCTGGGGCAAGGTAGAGGTATTGGTCTGGGCTTTGATACCAGCGATATCACCGAGATAGACCAGGTTGCCCTGATGCACTACCGCAATGCGATCACAAAGCCGTTCCACCTCCGTGAGATTGTGGGTGGAAAAAATCAAGGCCTTGCCTTCCTCTTTGGCCATTTTGCGGATGAACTGTAGAATGAACTCCGAAGCCATAATATCCAGGCCGGTAGTGGGTTCATCCAGTACGACCACTTGTGGATCATGGACCAGCGTGCGGGCAATAGAGACGCGCTGCTTTTGTCCAGTGGACAGTTTTTCACAATGCCGGTCTACAAATGGCGTGATACCAAAGGCCTCGATTAAGCGTTCAACGCGTTCTTCCAATTCTGCCTTGGGCGTTTCGTAGAGTTTCCCAAAGTACAGCAGTAGTTCGCGTGGATTCAATCGACGATAGAGATCCATATCTCCAGTCAGGAAGCCGAGTGATCGGCGGGCTTTCATTTGTTCTTTTTGCATAGAGCAACCATTAATGGTTGCTTCTCCAGCGGTGGGGCTTAGGAGGCCAGACAGCATACGGAGAGTAGTCGTCTTACCAGCGCCGTTGGGGCCTAGCAAACCAAATATCTCTCCTTTCTCCACGGTAAAGGATACCTCATTCACCGCTCGGAAATCGCCAAAGTCTTTGGTGAGGCCACGCGCTTCTATCAAATTGCTCATGATGATCTGTGTTGGTTGTTTTGATTACATCTTATTAGTTCAGGTCGCTTCGAATTTCTTACAGACGACGGGGCCAACTTCCTCAAAAAACCGAACAAAACACCTAGCCGTTCGATCAACAACAGTACACATTCGACCAACTTTAACCGAATCTTAACACCGGACGAATTGCCCCGACGCCCTAAGCCCTTTTTCTTTGTATATCGATAGATAAAGCTGAGCACATGACATATCGTTCGACCCTTATTTTTGCCGTTCTCTCCTACCTACTCCTCTTCTCATCCGCCTGTGTAGTACCTCAAAAGGTGATCCGTATGGAACCGGATACCCAAGAAAATGTCTTCTGGTACCAGGGACAAGCGATTGCCGAAAAGAAGCAAGACAATATTATTACCCGTGCGGCCTTCAGCCACGCCAATCGGGAATACCTGATTTTCGATGTAGAAGTATTTAATGAGCAAGAAGAGGCTATTTTAGTCACTCCCGAAGTGATGACACTAGCTTCCCAAACCGGCCCGAAGCGCCGAGCCATTGACCCAGAGTATATGCTATTGTCTATGGAGGTCCAGCAATCTCGTCAAGAAGCGAACGCAAAAAATGCGGCCATTGCCGGTGGCATTATCCTGGTCGGTGCCGCCGTGGCCGTAGCCGTCAGTGATGATAGTGGTGGCGATGTTGACTCCTGGACGGGCGATGTAGATAATTACACGGCAACTGATGTGGTGGTAGATGCTGTCCTCCCGGCGGTTGCCCTGACCTTGGACTTTCATCAGGCGGCTATTCTCTCCTCCCCGGTTGATGCACTACCGCTCACCAATGAAGCCCTGTTCTGGCAGGAAAATGTGCTAAGGCGTACAACATTAAGGCCAGGGGAACATATTCGCGGTCTGGTTGCCTTTCCGCGCTTCGATAATGTTCGCGAACTCACCTTTACCGCAGCGATCGAGGAAGAGGAATTTGTTTTTCTCTTTCAGCAACGTACATACCAGCCTTAAAGTCGATTACTTAAGCCGATATAACTGGTGAGCCTTGATCAGCAAGCGCGTACGAAAGAGTGGTTCTTGTGCGGCATAATAAGCCGTGGCCACTAGTTTGAACGCTTCTGCGTAAGCTTGCCGCTCCTCGCGCATGAGCGCTCCCTGGTACAGGAGTTGGGCGTAAGCCTCGTCTGCGGTTCCCACTTCAATTAGGAGCACATCGCGGGCGGTACTAAAATAGGCATCAGCTTCCTCAGTACGTCCTAATTTTTGTAGTGCTTTGGCGGCGTAAAGATTAAGGTCGGCGTAAATCCGCGGGTTCTCAATCAGCATTTGCATACCCTGCTGGGCGGCGGCCAAGGCATCACCGTAGCGCATGATTTCCATATCAATTTGCGCTAAACGCAAATAGTTTTCGGTGATGGCTGGTGAGCGGAGTTGCCGGCGCAATTCGAAAGACTTCTCGTTCGCCGTTCTGGCCTGCTCCGTTTTCCCTTGTTGTAAAAGATTGTAACTGTGTAACGACCAGGCCCGGCCCAAATCGTACTTCCGTTCGGGATGGGTATCGATAAATGCGAGTAATTGCTCAGAAGAACTCACATATTCACGTTCCTTGCTGAGTAGTTCGGCATCTCGCAAGGCATTTTGCCCCAGCAAATTACTACCGATAGTTAGACAAAGGAGGATAAGGAACCAGACTCTCATATTGTAAAGGCGAAGTGGATAGTTGATTATTGATTAGAATTAGAATCGGAATTAGAATTAGAATGGTATTTCACTCTTTTCTAACGCTAATTCTTATTCTCACTCTAACTTCCCTTTAGATCGTCAGGTTGATCACTGAGAATTAGAACGACGCAGAAATCCCCTCATTCTAACTCTAATTCTCATTCTCACTCTAATTAACCGCAGGGCATCGGCTCGCTAAGGTAAACCGTTTTCTCTGGATCAGGTACTGGAAGGAAGGGGAAGCAGTGAGCAATGTTAGCAAAATGCAAAATTGGGCTGCTGGTACCGCCCTATTTCTGTTAGTATTTTCTTAATTCTGGACGGGCCTGTTAAACTCATTTTAAAGCGCGGTGCAGGGCTTGCCTTTGCAGAGCGTACCCCGCTATATTTGAAGTGTTGACAGTAAATAACCCCCTAACAAGAAACCCAATGAACAAAACACTACTCCTTTTACTAGCCTTTGTTGCCACCACCTTTTGGATGGGCTGTAGCCCGAGATATTACGAAACGGCCGCTTACGAAGAATTTGCCGATGATCACCAAACCATTGCGGTACTCCCCAGCCAAATGGTTACAACGGGAAGAATCCCGCCCGAATGGACGGAAGAACAAATTGTCCAAATTGAAGAGAACGAAAGTCATGCTTTTCAGATCGCAGTATTTGATGAGATTGCCCAACGCTCTGGACGGCGTGGTGGAGAAATCCTGATCTACTTGCAGCATTATACGGAAACCAACGCCAAACTAGCCGAAGCTGGCATTAGCGCCCGCGATAGCTGGACTATGACGCCCAGTGATCTGGCAAGTATTCTTGGTGTGGACGCGGTAATTCGCACCGGAATGCGCAAAGATATGTGGCTGACTGATCTAGAGAGCTTCGGTATAAGCATGGCGCAAACGGCGATCTCTCTTTTTGGCGGAACCTCACCGTTCCCAGTGATCACAAAGACGAGTGATGTTTTCCTCTCGGCCTCAGTGCTAGATGGGGAAACTGGAATTACCGTCTGGAACACAGACCGCCGCGCCGCTACTGACTGGAACACACGCCACGCACAGATTGTCCGTCATCTGGCGCGTGTACTGGCTCGGCGCTTCCCTTACCGGGTCTAAAAAACGACATAGCAGGTACGTCGTCATTCATTCGCTGTACCGATAAAATATATTTTGAAGGGCGTTTTGCAGAAAGTAGGTGAACATTTACCTGCTTTCTGCCTTTTTTTGGGGTATACCAACTTTCAAGCAAGCATGCATCTAAGCGCTGATGACTTCCCCAAGATGGAACGCTTTTTCCGTCGCAATTTTTTCAATACGCTTCCCGGGCCCCGTGGTCTGCATTTGATTGGCACCAAGGGCCATCGTGGTACCGAAAACCTAGGACTGTTTAGCTCTGTGGTCCATATTGGCGCTACCCCACCCCATCTTGGCTTTATTATGCGCCCGCTCACCGTGCCGCGCCATACCTACCATCATATGAAGGCGCAAGGTCATTTCACCCTCAATACCATACAAGAAGATATCCTACCTGCTGCCCACCAAAGTTCGGCCAACTATCCCATTGAGGAGTCTGAATTTGCCGCTGTAGGTTTGACGCCTTATTATTCAGAGCTATTGAAAGCACCTTACGTAGCAGAAAGCAAGGTCAAAATCGGTTTGGAGTACGTAGAAGACCATTACCTCAAATCGAACGATACACTCTTTGTAGTGGGAAAAATCATCGAGGTCATCCTACCAGACGAAGCAGTGGCAGAAAGTGGCCACGTAGAGCATAATTTACTGGATACCCTAACCGTAGCGGGCCTGGATACCTACTTCAAGACGGAGCAGGTGGCGCGCTTGGGTTATGCGCGGCCAAAGAAGGGTTAGGCCGGTTCAGCTTCCACCTTGCTGATCTTTACCCGCACATTCTTGTGATAAGGCGTCTTGGCCAGGGGATCACAATCAGCAAGAGAGGTGAGTAGATTTACTGCAGCACCGGTTTCTTCCTCATTTCGTCCAGGATAGCTTAGACCATAGCCGTGCGGCATAGATAGCATGCCATGCGGCACTTCATCGGTGAGCCAGCTTTTCATGCGAACAGTACCAGTAGCAGAACTACAAGTCACCCAGTCTCCATTGGCTATTCCATACGCTTCGGCATCAGCTGGATTAATTTTTAGGGCACCTTCCTGGTCTTTCTTGCGCCAATCTGGATTACGGAGGATGGCATTAGCATTGTATGACCGACGTTCACCCGCAATTAAGTTGAAGGGATATTCAACAGCCTGTGCCGCTTCCTGTGCTGCCTTCTCTGGTAATTTATCTAACCAATCCAGCAGTAAGGGAATTTCCAAATGGACCTTTTTGTCTTTATGACGGATGAGCTCCCAGCTCTCTTCGTAAGTATGCTTGCTGACGGGAGTACCCGATGGGCTGCCTAAAATACGGTCAAACAAAGCCTCACCCAGCGCATATCCTCTTTGCTTAAATCCTAAACGGCGCACTTGTTTTTCGTATTTGTGTACATACATATGCGCCGCCCCCCATACGACCACGGCTGCTTTGGTATTTGGGACACTAAAAGCCTTACCTAATGTTTCCTTCAAAATGAGCAGTTGGTATTTCTTCCACTTAGGCTTGAAGAAAAAAGTAAGCTGCAGGGCCAGCATTAGTAGTTTGAGAGAAGGCAATCGCCGATCCAACTTAGCCACTTGAGCTAGTACTGGAAATTGAGCGGGCAGTTCTCCCATTGCCGCTACCAAACGATGATAGATTTCGGGTTCGTCAAGCGTATTGTCCGGTGCTTCGGTAATGGGGTGGCGCAAGTGAAAGAAGTTTTCTGGAAACTCCAAATTAAAGAAGGTGGCCTCTATCTTTTCAAATTGATTTCTGGCGGGCAAGACGTACTGGGCTGCCCGTGCGGTCTCCGTCATTGCCACATCTACCACTACAGATAGTTCCAGTTTTTCAATTGCTGTGCGCTGCGCCTTGGTATCCGCGTAGTTAGCTACTGGATTGGCACTATCGACGATGAGGGCACGGAGCCTTCTCGGATGATCGGTATCAATTTCGAGCGGAAGAATATTCGGTGGAAAAAGCTTGCCAATCCCTCTCATGCCCGTCACCTGAGTGGTAATCCCTCCTTCCTCCGGTGACTTAGAGTGGCCCACCAAGGGGAAAAACATGGTGTGCAGGCAGTTGGTCCCTTCTTTTCCAAAGTTTCCAGTAACGAGAAACAGCAGGCGCGCCAGATAGGCGTTAAGCGTACTGTTGTGGCTTTGCTCAATACCCAAATCAGAGCGCAAAGCGAAGGTTTTTGCCGCCGCAATCCCTTTAGCCACATCTACAATAGCCGCCTCGCCCACGCCGCAAACGGAGGCGTATTTGGCGATTGGCACCTGCATAAAGTGCGACTTAATCTGATCAAAACCTACGGTATGATTTGCTATAAACTCCTGATCTTCTAGTCCATTTTGGACGATGTACCCAAGTATAGCTGCCAGCAGATAAGCATCCTTTCCGGGCTTAACCTGTAAGAATAGATCCGCTTTCTTCGCCGTTTCGGTACGCCGAACATCAATAACCACCAGGGTCTTTTCGGGATTACGCGCAATCTCATTTACGGTCGGGCGGGCTTTGGGTATACCGTGCGACTGTACCGGATTAGTACCCAGGAAAAGTACGTATTCTGCTTCGCCAACCGCCTCGCAGTAGTTGGTATTTTGCCGACCGAATAAGTGACCATTCACCCAAAAGTTGCCCGTTTTCTCTTGCGCTAAAGCAGTGTACACGTAAGGCGTTTCGCAAGCTAAGCGCAACATGGCCCCGTATACACCACCGAGGTGATTACCTTGTCCACCACCACCGGCAAAAGCGATACTGGTTCCCCCGTGGGTATTACGAATTTGTACGAGCTTTTGAGCGATTTCCTGGATAGCAATATCCCATGATATTTCTTCGAAAGAACCATCCGCCTTTTTCCGCAAAGGGCTTGTTAGTCGTTCCTGTTCCTGGTAGTAATTAAGTCGGGTTGCCTTCTGACACAAATACCCCTCTGATACCGGGTGTTCGGGATCGCCGATAATCTTGCCAAATTTGCCCTGCTCATCTTGCTCTACGAGTATTCCACAGTTTTGGCTACAGAGGATACAGGCGGTCTTGCTTTGTGTCATTGGTGCAGAAGTTTACGAGATGGAGATGCACCGCAGTAAGCAGGAGACCGAAGTGTATCTTAAACTACCGCCTAAAATAAGAAATCCTGCACACCAGACTTTCCAGCGTGCAGGATTAAACGGTTTTCACATCTTAATGCATGTGAATTAACCAGCGGCGATTTAGTCGCTTGAAGCGAGAATGGCCAGGAGGCGGAGAATCTCGATATACAGCCATACCAGTGTAACCAGTAAGCCCATAGCGAAGAACCACTCAAAATGAGCTGGCGCGCCCGCTTGCTCACCTTTATCGAAGTTATCGAAGTCCAGGAGTAAGTTCAAAGAAGCAATACCGATGATCACCAGGCTAATTCCAATTCCCATGAGCCCGCCTTCGTGCAGGAATGGCAAATTGATGCCAAATAGGCCAAGGACGATACTGAGTACGTACATCAGTACAACAGCTCCCGTCGCCATAATTACCCCGGAGCGGAATTTATTCGTAACGGTAATGATACCTGCCTTGTAGACAAATAACATGATAAAGAAAACCGCCAACGTAAGGGTAATGGCTTGTAGGATAATGCCAGGATAAAAGGCATTGTAATAGACCGCTGAAATCCCTCCTACAAAAAGGCCTTCTAAGCCTGCGTAGATTGGTGCCAAGAAAGTGGACCACTCTGGCTTATAGGAAGCAGCAAATACCGCTACTAAGCCAAGAATTGCGCCACCCCAAATGAAGATTGGGTTAGCGAAAGCGAAACCAACTACTGACGTTAGCAGCATAATAGCTCCCAGAATAAGTGACTTGTTGACAGCACCACTGACGGTCATGCGTTCACCAGCAACCTGGATAAAATCTCCATCTAATGTGTTTTCAGTGGCGCGTTGAAACATCTGTTCCCGAAACATCGGGTTTCTGGAAGACGAAAACATTCCTCTTCTCTTTTTCATACAATTCTCTGTTTTAAGTGTGTAGATATTAGGTGGTTCTGCCAGTGACAATACTGCTTGCAAACAAGCATTTCCACACGATATCCAATATACTCTGCAAAATATATATACAAATATAGACCACAAAGCGTTCGCTTGCAATAAAAAAAGCAGGGTCTTCTCATGAGAAGACCCTGCATAACCCCAAAAAACCAAATGAAAACAATCTACAAGTTAGTAGGAACGAAACTCCGGGCTAAGCCCTCCAACGCTTCTGATCTACTCTGTACTTCGTTCCGCGCAAGGCTATTTTATTTGCCTTATGACGTAAATATAGATTAAAAATAAGTTAAATCAACCCTTTTACCTAAAAAAATTTTCCACTGCACGTATTCTTGGCACATTATTGCTTGAACAACAGGCGGGTATCAACAGTATGGTGACGTAGCGAATGGTTAAGGAATTTCACAAACAAACACCATTTTCTGTTTTTTATTTGTCTAATCAACAACAAAAGCAGACCTTTAGTCAGGTAAATAGAAATAAAAAGCGTGGCCAAAAAAGCAAAGACAGTTTTCTTTTGTCGCAACTGTGGATATGAGTCGCCCAAATGGGAAGGGCAATGCCGGCAATGTGGGGAGTGGAACACCTTTGTAGAAGAGAAAGTTACATCCGTTAACCCCAGGGAACAGCAGCAACAAACTTGGCGGCGTGAGAATAAACGCTCCGGCCCTGCACCTGTAGCTTTACCAGCGATTAAGGCGGGCGAAATACAACGACTCGTCAGCCCCGACGAAGAACTCAACCGTGTACTCGGTGGAGGGATTGTCCCTGGCTGTATTGTCTTATTTGGTGGACAACCTGGAATCGGTAAATCTACTTTACTCCTGCAGCTGGCCCTCCAGATTAGTGCTAAAGTACTGTACGTAAGTGGCGAAGAAAGCGAGCAGCAAATCAAGATGCGAGCGGAGCGTTTGGGAGGTAAAATGGACCAGTGCTATATCCTCACCGAAACCAATACGCATAAGATCCTACAGCACGCCCTTGAACTAGAGCCACAACTCATTATAGCGGACTCGATTCAAACCCTCTCCTCCCCTAACGTGGACAGTATGCCGGGTACGGTGAGTCAGGTGCGGGAGTGTGCTGCTGAAATGCAGCGCTTTGCCAAGGAAACCAATATTCCGGTCTTTCTCATTGGTCACATTACTAAGGAAGGAAGTATTGCTGGGCCTAAGCTTTTGGAGCATATTGTTGATACCGTTCTCCAATTTGAGGGGGATCGTAATTATACCTATCGAATTCTGCGGACACTAAAGAATCGCTTTGGTTCTACGGACGAAATGGGCATTTACGAAATGCAGGCCCAAGGTCTACGCCAAGTGGCTAATCCTTCAGAGTTACTGCTATCGCAAAAAGACGAGGAGCTATCCGGCAGCGCCATATCAGCTACCATGGAAGGAATGCGCCCAATGCTCATAGAAACCCAGGCGCTGGTCAGCACTGCGGTGTACGGCACACCACAACGTACGGCTACCGGGTTTGACCTCCGCCGACTAAATATGCTGCTGGCTGTATTGGAAAAACGCGGCGGTTTTGCCCTGGGGCAGCAGGACGTCTTCCTCAATATTGCCGGAGGCATCCGGGTAGATGATCCGGCCATTGACCTGAGCATTTGTGCGGCGCTAATGTCGAGTTACGAAGATGTTTCGGTACCGGCCGATGTCTGCTTTGCGGGCGAAGTAGGATTGAGTGGAGAAATCCGTGCAGTGAATCGGATTGAGCAGCGCATCCAAGAGGCAGATCGCCTGGGCTTTAAGGAGATCTTCATCTCCAAGTACAACACCAAAGGCTTAGATACCGAGCGCTACGGGATTAAGGTATATACCATTGGCAAGCTGGAGGAACTCTACAAAACGCTCTTTGCATAATAGCTGTTAAAAACTAAAGGGTGAAAATGGTCGTGGGCAGGTATACGTTATCAAAGTGGATTAAACACACACTAGCACCATGAGACCATTTCCTTTCTACGCGCTTACGCTATTCATTATCCTCTGCTGGTCCTGCGGCAAAGATGATGCCACCCCAGCAGCCAGTGCCCTAGAATTCTTCCCATTGGAAGTAGGTGCAAGCTGGGTCTACCAAACGACTATCGATAATTTCAATGGACCTCAACGTATTGATTTAGATACCATTACCGTCTTAACGAGTACCAGGGATGGAGACGATTTGGTCTTTACTCTTTCCCCTGCCACTAATTTCTTTCTCCGCGTCTTTTTTCCAACCACTTTGCGCCTGAGAGATGGAAAGCTGTATGAACAATTTCCCGCAGATACCATCTTGTTCCTGACCGTCGACCCAGCTGATGCGGGAGAATTGGTGCACACCACCGTCCTTGCTTCAGATTTAGGCGTCATCGAATACCGCTACGACGAGCAATTAGAATTGGTCATCACCCCTGCCGGTACATTTGATTGTGTCAATATGCGTGGTCAGGTACTGGCTACTGATACTACTGCCACTACGCACGAGTACATTATCAATAATTACTTCTCCGAAGGAGTTGGGCTGGTCAATACCAATCATTACTTCTGGTCAGGCGGGCAACACATTGACGTAAGACTGTTAGAATTTAATCTACCATAGAAAGGTGCACTCGCTACTAGGAAGGCCTATAATATTCTACTTTTGGTAAGTTCTACATTTACTTGTCATAAAATAGTACACTTAAAACCAGAATCAAGCTCCAAATAAAGGTGCGGATCCAATTGGTTTGTATCAGTTTCTCTCTGGCCAGCATAGAATTAGCTTGCTGATCAATGGCACTGTGTAGAGGTACCGAGATTAAAAAAGTAACCAACCAGGTACCCACTACTAAAGCCAATACCAGGAGTGTTTGCCACGAGTTGGTATGCATAGCTGTATAGATATACGCCCCTAACTGACCTAGCATGAGCGGGAGTACGATATAGGTAATCTGCACGGTGTATATAGGATGCCAATACTTAATCTCCGCTTCTGAATAATGGCAGAAACTCGGATATACCACGAGCTGTACAATCCAGATCAGTACACACAGACCTGCGTTAATCATTAAAGTTAAAACGGCGAGATTCATCTAACGTCTTTTTCAAGTAACAAGCCAAATGTACCCTATTTTTTAGTTGAGGGATATCAAGTCAACACACCTGTTAACGTCCTGGGGTAAGGCTGATTCTCGTCTGCCAGTTGATGTTTCCTATCTTTACTAGCGTTCATTCTCTATCAACTGGTTGCCCTTTTACTTTTAAGCAATTACAAAGCATTACCCGCCGTGAATTACAAAAGTGTCCTAAAAGCCCGTCAGATCAGCTATACCCAGACGATTGTCCTGGCTTTAATGATCCTGTTGAGTTTTTGCCTGAGCGCACAAGAGCGTCCACCCTATTTCGACGGTCCTTATATCTTCCAACAAGAAGACAGCCTGCAAATCAAATGGATTGAAGGCGGATATCCGCAGGATACCGTCATTGCTCGTGCGGACGCCACCGTATTCCAGCGCGATAGCCTACCCGTTGTTGATCTACAAAAACTAGATTTTCCGGAGGCTCCAAGTAGCACTTATACCGGTGTCAAGCAGATTATGGTCATTAGTGATGTGCACGGGCAGTATGAACTCATGCGACAGCTTCTCCTGGCCGGCGGCGTAATTAATGCGCAAAACGAATGGAATCTGGGTGGAGGGCATTTAGTAGTGATTGGGGATAATCTAGACCGCGGAGACGAAGTCTTACCCATTTTGTGGTTGTTCTTCCATTTGGAGCAGCAGGCCATTGCTCAGGGAGGGCGCGTGCATCTGCTATTGGGCAATCATGAATTGATGGTTTTGAACGGTGATATTCGCTACCTACATCGGAAATATAACTACACGGCCGGTGCGCTGCGAACCCCCTACAAGGACCTCTTTGCGGAGGGAAGTATTTTAGGGGACTGGATTGCTCAACACCAGGTGGCAGTCTCCATTAACCGCAACCTCTTTCTACACGCTGGTCTCTCGCCGGAAGTTTTAAAACTCCAGCTTTCTCTTGACCAAATGAACAGGCTGTTTCGCGATAAGATTCTTCGCCAACCCGAGGATAGCATTGAAGCGGACCCTACCCTATCGCTACTTTACGGAGAAGATGGTCCTGTTTGGTATCGGGGATATTTTGCGGAAAAACCACTAGCAAAAGGGAAATTCAAAAAACAGCTCAAAGGCTATGATCAGCAGAAGATGATTGTAGGGCATACTAGCCAGGAAAGCATACAGTTCCGCTATGGCGGCAAACTCATTGTAGTAGATTGTAGTATCAAGTTGGGCCAGGATGGTCAGATACTACTCATTGAAGATGATGCCTCCTATATCATTGATCGGGATGGCGAGCAGCTCCTTCTGACCAGGACCAAGGAAAATCCCACCACCAGTATTCAAGACATCATGATGGCAAGTGTCAGCCGTCCAAAATTGACATTGAATACAGACTTTGTGCAGTTGGTAAGGCGCAAAAGAGAAAAAGAATACCAAGAGGCCCAAATTTCATTACAGGCTGATGGCTTGGAACACGACTTTACCGGAAGGATAAGAGCCCGCGGCAACATTCGCAAAGAAGTCTGCAACTTACCGCCCCTGATGGTGGACTTGCAAAAATCTGATTTGGATGCACTGGGCTATGTACGTAATGACAAGCTTAAATTGGTTATTCCCTGTAAAGACTGGAAGGTCGGACAGACCAATCTCTACAAGGAGTTTCTGGTCTATGAACTATACCGTCAGATTAGTGATCATGGAATACAAACCAAACTGATCGATATTGAAGTTGATGGCCCTAAAAGGAACTATGAACTGACGGGCTTTCTGATTGAAACGGAGCAGGATTACAGTCACCGCACTGGTGCTATGGCGCTACAATGGGGACGGGTAACCGCTTCGGCAGTAGACCGCGAGCGCTTTGTACGCATGATGTTTTTCCAGTACATGATCGCCAATTGCGATTGGTCGGTATCCAATAAGCACAACTTGGAGCTGGTCAAATATCCCGACAATATGCGTACCGAGTTTGTGGCCTACGATTTTGACTACGCTGGTTTTGTGGGGAATACCTATGCCGTACCCGCCGACACACTGCCCATTTCCAGCGTTCATCAACGTTATTTCTTTTCTTACAAAACCACCGATGAGGAAATTGATGCAGCCATTGCGTATTTCCTGGAACAAGAAGAAGCAATTTATGCTATCTGTGCCGCCGCCGATTACTTGGACGAAGAGACACGGGAAAAATGCCAGGAATACCTGCGTCCTTTCTTCGATCTCCTGCGTAATCCACGTAAGTTTAAGCGGACCATTGGCCGTGCTTAGCGGACTACTACACAACGCTTCACCGAGTATCTGCTAGCGCCAAAATAGGAACTCCTATTACGTTAGGCGTAGCTTGGCGAAGCACTAAGTTAACTAGACAGAAGTGTGTTTTGGCTAAGCCCCCGGTGGATGCCTAAGTGATCTTTTCTATCTTTGTCACTGTTTATTTTTCTCCAAACTGGTTACCTTTTTTTCCTTTGAGCAATTACAAAGTACTGCCTGTGGTGAATGATAAGGCGATCCTTGAGCACCTCCAGTCGGAGCGCCCGGGACAGCAAGATCGTGGCTTTAGATCGCTGTACGAACAGTACTACAGCATGATTGAGCAATTGGTGTTGCGCAACAACGGAAACGTTGACGACGCAGCCGATGTCTTTCAGGATGGCTTAGTAGCCTTGTTTAATAAGGTGCGGCAAGCAGATTTTCAACTGACTGCCAGCCTAAAAACATTGCTTTACGCGATCTGTAGAAACGTTTGGTTGATGAAGCTGCGCAAGCGCAAACGCGAATCGCCCATTACGGAAGTACACCAGGAAACGGTGGGCCTGGAGGCGGAAGCCTTGCAGCTATTGGAAACGAACGATCGCAACCAGCTAGTAGCAAACGGATTAGCGCAACTGGGCGACGATTGTCGGCAAGTCCTACAGATGTACTACTTTGAAAAGTGCCGTATGAAACACATTGCGGAACAGATGGGGTACTCTGGCGAGCAGGTAGCTAAAAACAAAAAATCACGCTGTATGCGGAAACTCCGGGAGTGGGTATTAAGTCAACCCCAGGCCAGTGAAATGCTACAGTATTAGGAGAAAAATGCAATTATCATGAGCGGAAACGAAGACCAGTATTGGGACAAAATCGATGACTTTCTAGATGGCCAACTGCCTCAGGAAGAGCGCCAGGCCTTTGAGGTGCAGTTAAATCAAGAAGAGCAACTGCGCAAAGACTTGGCTTTCCAACATCAGCTTCGGCAGGGTATTGCCTTCGGTAGTCAAGGGCCACTTCGCGCACGACTAGACCAAATTCAAGCCGAATACCAGGCCGGTGAAGGTCAAGCTAATAAAGGCACGGTGGTTCCAATTGGCAGAGGTCTTATGAACCGTTGGATGCTAGCAGCCGGGTTGCTAATTGGTGCACTTACTATCCTGTTTTTGATCCAACAACCTGCTAATAATTCAAACATATACGCCAGTAATTACGAGCCCTACACGCTGAAGAATACCACCCGCAGTCCGGGACAAGGAGATCTAACGAGCTTAGCCGTAGAAGCCTACCAAGCTGGAAACTACGAAGGAGCTGCCACAAGACTGGAAGATGCACTGGCAGCCGCCCCTGATCAAGCCCCCTTACAATTGGCCTTGGCCATTAGCTATTGGGAAAATGGAGCGCAGGAGGATGCCCAAGCTGCCCTGCTTCCATTACTGGATCACCCCTTACTGCAAGACCAAGCCAATTGGTATGCCGCTCTCTTTGACCTTGCCACTGATGACATAGCGGCAGCCCGGGCGCATTTGGAGGTAGTTGCGGCAGCTGGTGGAGGACTTGGAGCTAAGGCTGAAAAGCTATTAAGTCAAACAAAATAGAATTCATTTTTTTAGTTCTGATCAAGCTTTCGTCGTCTTAGCAAGCGTTAAAGAATAGCTACCAAGCAGTGAGTTAATACGCTCTTCTCGGGTGGGACAACAGATGAACTATATTCCCCGCTTTCCTACTCACAATTAGAGGTGTTGTATACCTGCATCGTGGCCGACTTGTGCGTATACTAAAGTTGCAGGCAATATCTAAAAGTAGTACCTTCATTTTAAAAGAATTAATGAAGATTTATTCTGACAGAAGAGCTGTAGCATATTTATCAAATCTTAAAAATAAACTATCACTTTGGGATGAGGCTGGCGAACCTATCGAAGGCGGCTTAATAGACACCGCTATACCGTTAAGTACTCCAAAAAAGATAAATGGGGTCGTATATAAAAAGCGTATAAAAGTTGACTTTATTGGATTGGCGGCAACTACCCTTTTCGATAAAGGGGGTAACTACACTAAGGCTCCAGTAGTAGAGAAAATAGAGGAAATTGTTAGAAGTGCAGACAAAATTAATGCTCTAGGGATTCAGATTAAATTCAGAATTCTATTTGTATATCCGTATTCAACCTTCGCTTTTTCTTTCATCCAGGCAGAAAATTCAACGAGTAGATCTTCTGTGGAAGACGAAAAAGAAATCCCTTTCTTAAATTTAACTAGACAGATCGACGAAACAGATTTTTGGAGCTCTAATTTCGTGAGAAGTCAGAAATACAGCTTAGAATACATACAAGAATTGGTTGATAGATATAAATGGTTCCCTTTTCATAAAGAGGAAGAAAGAGATATTGAATCAGGAAAGATGTTCATAGTAAGGTTTACTCCAATTAACCCTAGTTTGTGTGGACTTGTAGTTAACGATAAAGTGTACTATGATAGTTATCAATTTTCTAAGGATAATAGGTATGAACGTAAACTTTCTCTAGCTCTACCGCTAGTGGAATTATCAAAGTTTAATGAGTTTGGTGATGTAAACTCCAGCTATAAATACGTACTAGACCATTTTCGTTATCTATGGAGACATGATCTGACTATGGACCACGAGGATGTTACTAACTATATCGCCTTTAAAAAGAACTCTCTTGCGTCGATCAAATACTTCACTGAGATCAATTTCAAATTCAAAGCTGATCGATTAACACAGATCGTAAAGGGTATGGATTCTTCAATAGCTCATCTCGAACTAGAAAGCTGGAGAAGAAGAATAGCTAGACTGCTAAATAAGTTTTGTATTGAGACGGAAAAAGTGTCGGGTAAGGAGGTAATTTTTATTTCATGCTGCTGGAATAAATGGGATACTCAAAAACCAGCACCATTGAAGGAAGCGATGCTAGTTGATAAGTGGCTAAAAAATGATTTTAAGCCAACAAAAGGGGATGCTTTAATACAGTCAAAAATAGTTGTAGCAGAGAATAAAGACTTTCTAAGTCGACAGATATACAATGCGCTAGCAGAATCAACCTTAGGAATAATTTTCTTAACGAATGATATCCCTAACGCGATAAAAAAGCAGTCAGAAAAGGATGAACCAGAGCTAGTTGAGATAGGAAAAGAATATTTCTCAAAACCAAACATATATCATGAACTGGGGTACTTAAGTCGTCAGTTAGATTTTGAGAAATTGATGATTCTAAGGCAGGAAGAAGACGATTACCAGGCTCATATACCAACCAACATAAGTGACTTTGTAAAAAATAGATTTAAAAAAGGGAAAATCGCCCTTCAATATTTAGAGATAATAAAATGGTTATCCGCCGTTGATGTGATTAGTCCAAAGCAAGCAATTAAAGCAGTAACTAATCATATAGAGCGCCTAGAAAAGTATGGTGCGGGGCGAAAAAAAGAAGAGGCTTTAACGAAAAAGGAAATAGCAAGTGAGATCGAGCAGATCGAGGCTTACATTAAATCTCTACGTAAAGTTCCTTATAAATACTTTGAAGAAGAATAAACGGCCTGCATCTTTTCTGCCTGCAATAGCGCCCCCTTACTTCCAATTCCTCATTTCATACCTCCCACAATTTCCACAAACCTTTTCCAGCTATCTTTGTTTCGCCACTGAACCAAAATGCCTGGGAGACAAATGACAACAGTATTGTATATCGGTATCACAATCCTCACCTTTCTAGCAATGGAGTTTGTGGCTTGGTTTGCCCACAAATATGTAATGCACGGTTTTTTGTGGGACTGGCACGAAGACCATCATAAGCCGCATCATGATGATGATGGCTTTTTTGAGAAGAATGATCTGTTTTTCCTGGTTTTCGCCGTTCCTAGTGCCGCCAGTTATATTATTGGCCTGAATTTTGAGCCGGTGTTCTGGCTTACTTTTGTAGGTATTGGTATTTCCATTTACGGACTGGTTTACTTCCTCATTCATGATGTATACATCCACCAACGCTTTAAGTGGTTTCGCCAACTCGACAGCCGCTACAGCCGTGCTATCCTGAGAGCGCATGGGGCGCATCACGCCAACCGGGAAAAAGAGGCAGGCGAATCATTTGGACTTCTACTTGTGAACGCTAAGTATTTCAAGAAGCGCATGCGCCAGGCGCAGGAAACAGAAAAAGCGACAAACTAATTTCATCTTACCTCTTACAGTATGGAATTTCTCGGGCTATTGGTTGAAATCTTATTGTTTGGTCTTGGTGTGTACCTCTACCTCTTTTCGCGTGGTTTGATCAAAATCAAGGATGAGGAGCGCCAAGCTAAAGCTGCTGCCTTCCGTGAGCAAAATGGACTTTGGATGCGCTTCTTGGGCTTAGGCCTGGCAGCAATCATGGGGCTTAACGTAATGCTGCACCTACGCATGCTACTAGCAGGATAATAGCACTCACTTACCACCACAACCTCACCCAATTATACCCCTCCTCTGCACAGCTTACCATCTCACGAAGGTGAAGCCTACTTCTGCGTAAAATTGACTAATATTGCATGACCAAAAACTGACGATAGTTGCCGCTATTGTCACAATTCCGTGTAGCACATATTAGTTGAGCCACTATGAAAAAAAATCTAACTTCACTCTTACTTGCCTTCGCCCCTATTCTTCTTTTTGCGCAAGCAAATAACTTCTATTCCACCGATAAAATTCAGGAAATTCGCATTGAATTCGAAGCGGATAACTGGAAGTACTTGCTTGATTCTCTGCGCTTCAATGGAGAAGAACTGCTGAATGGTACTGTCTCTATTAATGGCGAAGTAGCAATGGAAGATGCTGGAGTACGCTACCGAGATGGACGCTCCTTTACACCAAATGGTAAGCGGAACGGAATCTACATCGACCTTGGGGAGAATAGCATCGGAGACTATAAAGCACTCGATTTATCAAGTGCCTTACGTGATCCTTCGCTGGTGCGAGAAGTCTTGGCCAGTGAGATCGCTAGAACGTACTTTGATGCACCGCAGGCTAATTATGCCAAGGTATTTATCAATGACGATTATTACGGCCTCTTTGTTAATAAAGAAGCAGTAAGGAGTGGATACCTCAAACGCGTTTTCGGTAGTGAAAGTGGCGCCCTCGTCATGCCGCAATCGGACCCTAGCGAAATAGTTCCTGCCGGTTGTAATAAGAAAGTTTACGGCTCTCTTCAGTACGAGGAAGCAAATGCGTGTAACGAAAACAATTGGGTTGCTCTGCAAGGAGATCTTGGCCCCATTAGCACCTTAGCTGGGGCGCTCGCCAGTGGTAACTCATCATCTATCGCCAAATCACTGGATGTTGATGCGGCGCTTTGGATGCTTGCTTATAACAATGTGCTGGTGAACCTAAACGCTTACACCGGACAATACGCCAACAATTATTACCTCTACCAGACAGAAGATGGCATGATTTCACCAATTTTGGGTGATCTCAACCTGGCCTTTGGCAGCTTTAAAAACACGGGTGAAGGTGCATCAGATCTGAGTACGCCAGCCTTACTTACCCTGAACCCAAGTTTGCACCGTGGCAATGAGCAACGGCCACTAATTAGTGCCTTACTGAGTGATGACCTATATTACAAGCAATACCTAGCCAATATGCGCCTGATCCTGGTAGAATGGGTGCTGAGTGGAAAATTGGAAAACCGTGCTAAAGCGCTGCAGACGATGCTGGCAGAAGCTCGCCAAGAGGATGGAGGTCAATACTACACCGCCGTAGAATTTGGGCAAAGCCTGGAGGAGACCATCGGACGCCGCAGCCGTATTCCTGGTTTGGTGGCCTTCATGAACCGCCGGGCCAGCTTTCTACAAGGTACAGAAGTGTATACGCTACTGCCCCCAGAGGTGAGTGAATTGGAGGTGGAAGGTCGGGAACGATTTTCCAGCACGCAGCTTGATGAGTTCCGAATCCACGCCAAAATCAACGGTTATGCAAAAAATGTGTATCTACACTACCGCTTAACGGGGCAGAAAGACTTTCAGGTAACCAGTATGTTGGATGATGGTAACCATTACGATAAAGAAGCCGGTGATACTATTTTCGGTGCCGTGGTCAAGCCTAATGCAGGAGAACAAGGAATCGAGTATTACATCATGGTAGAAAACGCCAAGACCGTCAGCTACAGCCCTACCCACTACAATTTTGAACGCTACCGTACTACTCTCCGAGAGGTGAACAAGTAGCAGAGTCTAAATCAGTTGTCATGAATCGCTTTTTCCTGTTTATTGGTGTGCTGTTACTATGCGGCTCCGTCCAGGCCCAGAAGGACCTCTACGACCTGGAACATCTAGTGGAAATAAAACTGGAGTTTGAAGAGTCTAATTGGCATTACCTGCTGGATTCACTGAAGGAACGGGGCCAGGATGAGCGACTCGTTGCAGACGTTTCGGTAGACGGTAAAGAATACCCACAGTCTGGCGTACGCTATAAGGGTAATAGTTCGTACTTCAATGTAAGAAATGCCGGAGGCCGAAAGCTCCCCTTCAACATCAAAGTTGACTTTGTCAATAAAAAGACACGCCTGCCCGGTGGATTCGTTACCCTAAAATTGTCTAACGTCTTTCGTGACCCTAGCTTCATGCGCGAAGTCCTCTCCTATGAGGTAGCGCGGAAGTATATGCCAGCACCCCACGCCAACTACGCTAAGGTGTACGTAAACGGTGATTACCTAGGGCTGTATAATCTGTCAGAATCGGTGGACGATGACTTTCTCAAAGAGTACTACGGCGACGACAATGGAGTGTTTTTCAAATGCGATCCTGACTGGCACAACCGCACTCCGACCAGTTGTAAAACCGGCAATAATGCGAGCTTGGAATACTTGGGGCAAGACTCTGTTTGTTACTACGCCCTGTATGAACTCAAGTCAAAAAAGGGTGGCTGGGCCGAATTACTGGCACTTACAGAGGTGATTAACCAATACCCTCAGCGCCTAGAGCAAATGATGAACATCAACGAAGTGCTATGGATGCTGGCCTACGATAATGTTTTAGTCAATCTAGATAGCTACCTCGGACGATTATGTCATAATTACTACCTGTACCAGGACGAAGCCAATATCTGGCATCCGGTGGTTTGGGATATGAACCTCAGCTTTGGTGGTTTCCGCTATACCGGACTCGGAGCCCCTTTGAGCAACGAGAGCATGCAAGAGATGAGCATGTTCCTCCACTATAAGGAGGATAATATGCAGCGGCCATTAGTTGTACAACTGCTCAAGGACAATCACTTCCGTAAAATTTATTTGGCCCAGATCAAAACGATCGTGGAAGAAAACTTCAGTAATGGTTGGTACAAAGAAAAGGCGGCCGAAATTCAAGCGCTCATCGGTGATGAGGTAGCTGCTGACCCCAACCGCCTATATGACCTAGAACTCTACGAGAAAAACTTCGACGTAACCGTTCAGATTGACAACTCTCGAATCATTGGCATTACAGAGCTAATGGATCAGCGTGCTACCCACCTATTGTCGCACCCGCTGATGCAAAAGGAACAACCCAACATAGCGGAAGTCAAACACCAGGTCATTGGCGACAATGCGAACATTACTGCCCAAGTGGAGATAGCAGATGCGGTATGGCTGTATCACCGCCGCAACGCTGATAGCCCCTGGCAACGCCAACCCATGGCCGCTAACGATAATGATGCCTGGATGGCGCAAATTCCGCTCAGTGAAGACGTACAGTACTACGTTGTAGCGGAAAACAAATACATAGCTGCGCTCTCACCCGCACGCGCTGCAAAGGAGTTTTACGAGATTAAGGCGAAGTAGAATAAGCCGCAAATCGTAACTACAATGGCAATCAAAAGTCAATAAGAGCGCATTGATATTTTGATTGCCATTGCTGTTTTGATTCTAAACTTTCCCCACCCCAGCATGGCCATCAGCTACGAGCACAACTACCCCGGACCTCCCTGGTACCAATTCAATGGACACCTGCAAACCATTCTCGCTGCCTTTGGTGGCCCAGAAGTGATGTATCGCCGTGAGCGACTGGAGCTAGACGATGGTGACTTTCTGGATATTGATTGGCTCCAACAACAGCACGCTGCCAATAGTCTGGTGATACTCACCCATGGCCTAGAGGGAAATTCCCAACGCCCGTACATTCGCTCAGCGGCCCACTTCTTCCACGAACGTGGCTGGGATGTCATCGCCTGGAATTGCCGTTCCTGCAGTGGCGAAATGAATCGTACCCTGCGCCTGTATCATCACGGTGAAATTAGCGATATCCATACCGTTACTACTCACGCTTTAGATCAGGGGCAGTACCAGCAAGTGGTTTTCGTGGGCTATAGTATGGGTGGGGCTATGCTCACTAAATACCTCTCGGTACACCACCAAACGCTCCCTGATGCGGTCCTGGGTGGAATTGCTTTCTCCTCCCCCTTTGACCTGGCCGCAGGCGTAGATGCACTAGAGCTGCCCGGCAACGGCATTTATAAAAAACGTTTCCTAAGGCAACTAGGAGGTAAACTTCAGGATAAAGCCAAACGCTTTCCGGGCGTTATTGATATCAGTAGATTAGCGCACGTAAAGACCTGGCGCGACTTTGACGAGTGGTTCACTGCTCCCCTACTCCAACTCTCTTCCGCAAAGGAGTTCTACGATATTGCCTCCGCAAAAAACTTTGTGAACACCCTCAATCGCCCTGTCTTGGCCGTCAACGCCCTGAACGACCCCATCATCACCGACGATTGTCTGCCGCTAGCAGAAGCTCCGAATCACCCATTCCTACACCTCGAAATCACGGAAGAAGGCGGCCACGTGGGCTATCAAATGCGAGGGCAAAAGGGAAGAAACTGGATGAACCTGCGCGCCTGGGAGGAAATTGAGAAGTGGGTGGGGGAATGAATTAGAATTACAATTAGAGTGAGAATTAGAATTAGGATATAATAGGTATACTGAGGCTCGTAGAGTACACAAGAAAGTAGTAGTTAGAGTGATCCGACTGCACTGAAGTTTCGTCGGACGATGAAATTAGCATTAGAATTTTAGAGTTGGAATTACTCAAGAACGAACATTCTAACATTCAAACCAACTAAACTCCATGAATCAATTACTGACACACAAATACGCGGGTGTAAAAATCAACAGTTACGGCCATTGATGTACAGACGCATTGCAATGCGTCTCTTCGGCAAGATACTTACGATCATTTTTTTTACAGAAGAACTCAACTAACTAAGGCCGACACAGGTGGCCGAACCAAATTCATTAAGTTTTAAACTTCTAACGGCAACGCACTACTCGCTTTCACCTCCGTCATCACAAATGAGCTTTGTACGCGGCCGATATTGGCCAGAGAGGCTAGTTTTTCGGTAATGAACGCCTGATAGTGTTGCATATCCTGAACGTGGATCTTTAATAGATAATCAAACATGCCGGCAATGTGGTAGCAAGCGTTCACCTCTGGCAATTTGACCACCTCCGCTTCAAATTGGTCCAGGTAAGCTTTGTGGTGCAGTTCTAGCGTTACGGAACAAAAGGCCGTGAGCGTAAAGCCCAACTTTTGCTTATCAATAATGGCGGTATAAGATTGGATAAAGCCATCCCTTTCCAAACGCTTAATACGTTCGAAAACGGGCGTATTTGTCATTTGCAGCTCGGCAGCAATTTCCTTAATCTTCATTTTGCCGTCCTCTTGCAGCATTTGCAGTATGCGGCGATCAATGGCGTCTAACATAGCGGGATTTTTTTCTAATTCTCTACCTCTGCAAACCTCAGAAAAGAATAATCATCTTCAATATACAAATCAGAAGATATATTTTCTTCTAACTACCTAAAACATAGATAAAACCACTACTTGGATATAATTTTGCAGTAGCAACCTAACTAAAAAGACAGATTATGCCACGCCACCAATTAGCACCAGAAAGCCAAATGATGTCTTACGGCTACGAGCCCTCTTGGTCAGAAGGAGCGATCAAGCCGCCCATCTTTCAAACCTCCACCTTTGTTTTTAATACTGCCGAGGAAGGTAAGGCCCACTTTGAATTGGCTTATGGGCTACGTAAGTCAGAAGGAAATGACCAGCCCGGCTTGATTTATAGTCGAATCAACAACCCCAATCTAGAAATATTGGAAAATCGGCTTTGCCTGTGGGACCAGGCAGAAGCTTGCGCCATCTTTGAGAGTGGGATGTCGGCCATTAGTACAGTTCTGCTGGAGCATCTAAAACCAGGCGATCTTTTGTTATATAGTTCTCCGGTTTATGGTGGCACAGATCATTTTATTCATGATTACCTCCCGCAAATTGGTGTTACGGCAATACCCTTCAACGAGCAAGACAGCTACGCCGAAATAGTACAACGCATAGAAGGTAGTGGCCTTGCTGATCGGCTACGGCTGATCTTTGTAGAAACCCCTGCCAACCCCACTAATGCGCTAATCGATATTGCGATGTGCAAAAGGGTAGCAGATCATTTCTCCACCGCTGAGGCACCAGTTCATCTGGCCGTAGATAACACCTACATGGGGCCACTTTGGTCACATCCGTTACAATTAGGAGCTGACTTGGTCATCTATTCTGCCACTAAATACTTAGGTGGGCACAGTGATTTAATTGCCGGTGCTGTATTGGGGTCCACAGCCGCTATTCAGCCTATAAAAACCTTACGTACTTTCCTAGGAAATATGGCTAGCCCTAATACTTGTTGGCTACTGCTCCGCAGCCTAGAGACCCTCCAAGTACGAATGGAAAAACAGACCCAAAATGCCCAGCAAGTAGCTGACTTTCTACAGCAACACCCCTTGGTAGATCAAGTCTACTATCTAGGCTTGCTTGAGCCTGGCACCCCTGCTTATTCCATCTACAAAAGCCAGTACACTGCACCAGGCGCAATGATTTCCTTTACCATCCGAGGAGGAGAAAAGGAGGCCTTTACCTTCCTCAACCACTTGCGACTATTCCACCTAGCAGTAAGTTTAGGCAGTACGGAATCTTTAGCTCAACATCCTGCCACAATGACCCACGTAGGTGTAGATCCTGAAACCCGCCAACGCTTAGGCATAACCGAACAGCTCGTTCGCCTTTCGATTGGGGTAGAAAACGCTACCGATCTTATCTGGGATGTGGAGCAAGCATTAGTCGAAGTCAGTAAAAACAGCGTAGATCTAGCGAAAAATCCGCTTGATGCTCAGATGGATCTTAGCTAACGGATGGAAGAGACGGTGCTGCTGCCAGGGCTTCCATAGCAGCACTGTATCCCATTTCGAAGACTTCATCAATCCGATTTAGGCTAAATGTTCCAACCTGATCCAATCCTGGCGGAGCAATTAACAAATCGCAATCTGAAAACTTTCGTTCCGACAAGGTTACCACGCCAATTTTGAACGCGCGGTCTAGGACAGCCATCGAGCTATTCAACTCTTCAGGCTCAATATTATCCAAGGGGTTAACGTAAGAACCGATGATATAATCACATTCTTCTTCGAGTGGTTCTAAGGGGAAATTATCGGTTATACCACCATCGGCGTAATAAATGCCATCAATCAAGACCGGCGATAAGACCATAGGAACGGCGGCTGAGGCCAGAATGGGCTGGATAAGTCTACCCTCTTTGAAGATACAATTCTTACCCGCACAGATATCAGTCGTTGAGATAAATAGTTTCCGCTCCAGCGAATGAAAATTGTCATCCGGAAGATGAGCAGCAAATACGGAGTGAAACCGATCTGTATCCAAAAGCCCCGGCTTACTGTAGGTATAATTTTGCCAGGTAAACATGGGGGTTGTCTTAAAAAACTCAAGCGTATGCTCCCAGGAGTGGCCAGCCGCATAGAATGCTCCAACAACAGCACCAATACTCGCACCGGCTATCTGCCGTACGCGAATTTGCTTTTCTTCTAAGGCTTTAATAACTCCCAAATGGGCCATACCACGCACACCACCACCAGAGAGCACCAGTCCTACGTTTTTCATAGATTTTTCATTCGGTCTAGACAGCATCCTTCTATAAATGCCGGATTAGTATTCTAACGAAAAATTCTACCTCAGACACATTTTTCGATCCATAAATTTCAAGAAGTAGCAGCTCCTTTTTTCCACAAAGCCCATAATCCAAGCGCAGGGCCAATAGCCAATAAAACGAAACAGTAGGACAACCACCATTCTTGCTGTAAGGCGCTCAATAATTGAATGCTAATGATGGTAATCGCAAAGCCAATACAGTTGACGATAGTTAGTGCACTACCCTTACTTTCGGCCGGTGCATTATGTGCCACCATGGTAGAAAACAAAGGTGAATCAGCCACCACTAAGAAGCCCCACAGCAGTAGTACACTGATAAACACTACAGGTTGTGAAATCATAAAAATCACGGGTGATAGCAAGCAAAGTATACCTGAACCCGCCAGTGCGATGGCCGCAATCCGCTTTGGTCCAAAACGAGCTGACAAATAGCCAGCGGTAACGCAACCCAAGCCTCCTGCTCCTATGATCAAAAAGGACCAAAATGGAATACCCAAGTCCGTGACCTCAGGATGCAAAGATTGGTAAAACACTAAGCTCACCGGCACGAAAGCCCAGAAGGCGTACAACTCCCACATATGCCCAAAGTACCCAAAAGCAGCTGACCGAAACTGAGGCTGGCGGAATACTCGAAAGGCAGCGGCCAAATCGAGTGCCTGCCCGGGCCGTCGATTGGGGCCATCCCCCACGAAAAGTAGCATGGACAAACCGCCTACAGCCGCGATTAACGAGGTAAACAAGAGTACGTTGCGCCAAGGCCAGGAAGCACCTATACCTTTCAGAATATGAGGAAAGGCCGTTCCCAAAACTAATGCCCCTACTAAAAACCCCAAGGACTTACCCAGGCCCTTATCGTAATAATCCGCTGCAATCTTCATACCCACCGGATAGATACCCGCCAGGAAAAAGCCGGTGGCAAAACGGATGGCCAGGAGGCTAATAGGCGTATTCCAGGAACTGGTAAGTCCATAATTACTCAAAGCACCTGCTAGAGCACAAAAGAAGAAAACGTACGAAGGCGAAAAGCGATCGGCAATCGTTAGTACCGCAAAAAGCAAGGTACCACTGATAAAGCCAAACTGTACCGCCGAAGTTAAGTGCCCTAATGCACTGCCCGACAAGCCAAAGGCCTGCACTAAATCACCCATCACGGCATTACCAGCAAACCAAAGAGACGTACAACAAAACTGCGCAATAACAATGGTTGGAAGAATATGCTTGGCTATTTGCATGCAGGTAAGTTACAAAAGTTGACTGCCTCCGTTAGTCGTTGCCACAACAGCTACATCAGCTGGGGCAATCTGCTTGAGTGGAAGTAGAAGTAAAAATGGAAGTGAAAGTGGAAATAACAGTAAAAGTGGTACTGATGGTGAGTGGGGCCAAATTTTACGATATCGCGATTGGCAAAATCTTAGACGGCTGCATATACCAGAAGTGATCAATAACACCACAGCACGAGGTAGAGCTTGTCCTACACTCCCATTCCTCCCGATACTATCCTTCTAATTCTAATCCTCATTCTAATTCTAATCCTTATTCTAACTCTAATTCATCTCCCCTACCGCTTCTTCTTCCGGCGCTTACGCCGATTAGCCTTAACGCGCCCCCTTTGCTCTTGCAGTTGTCTGCGATTGAGTGCTACTTTGGTGTTCTTCTTCTTTTTCTCGTGGAAGGCTCCTGCTTTTTTGGTGGCTAGCTTAACACGCACGTTAGGGACCCGTAAATTGGGCATCTCCTCGGGGATCAGCTCTTCGGAAAGGACTACTTCTTCGGGGAAAGGAAGGCGGGTAACCGTTTTCTGCATCATCTCCTCGGCGGCAGCCAGATAAGCTTCTTCTTCATTTCTGACCATCGTGATGGAAGCCCCCTCTTTATCGGCACGTCCGGTACGGCCAATACGGTGGATATAGTCTTCTGAGGCCTCTGGCATATCAAGGTTAATCACGTGGGATACATCGCTGATATCCATACCACGGGAAATAAGGTCCGTAGCAATGAGGATGCGGTGCTTGCCACTATCGAATTGGCGCAAGCGCTCAAAGCGGTAGTTTTGGCTTTTATTGGCGTGTATCACTCCTACCCTTTCGCCGAATTGCGGCTCAAGCTGCTCGTAAGCGAGGTCAGCCAGGCGTTTGCTAGGAGCGAAGACCAGGGCTCGTTTAAAGTTTTCAGCATCTTGCAAGATGTACGCCAATAGGTTGAGTTTGGTGCGATAATTGGGCACCAGATAAACAGCTTGATCAATATTTTCTAGTGGCGTTCCCGTGGGAGCCGCCTCAATCTGGACCGGAAAATTAAAGCTGTCCTCAATCACGATTTGCACTTCTTCAGTCATGGTGGCCGAGAAAAGCAAATTTTGCCGCTTAGCGGGAAGCAAGTCTATGATTTTAGTGAGCTGCGGCCGAAAACCCAGCGCCAGAAGCTCGTCCACCTCATCCAGAATCAAGTGGCGAATGGCCTTGGGACGAAACGAGCCCGCCAACAGCAGATCGTAAACCCGGCCTGGGGTTCCTACTAAAACATCCAGCCCATCCTCTACCGTAGCTTGATGACGTTTAAGATTAACTCCACCGTACACTCCTACAGCCACAATGTTCTGATAAGTAGTAATCCGATTAATCTCACCAACTACCTGCTCTACCAATTCTCTAGTAGGTACTAAAACCAATATCTGCGGAAGCGGATCCTTGCGAAACTTCCACTGACGGACAACTGGCAGCAAGTAAGCTAGCGTCTTTCCGGTACCCGTCTGGGCAATACCTACCACATCCTTACCGGACATGATAACGGAAAAGGCCCGTTCCTGGATAACGGTAGGTGTTTCCAGACCTGCTTCAGCCAATGCTTTGAGCTGCGCATTGTGCAGATTAAAATCTTCGAATTTCACGGCGCAAAGGTAAGAGAAAATGTACTTTTGTTGGACACGCCAAAAAATCACCGTGAAGTAACAGGCAGAACGTTTTCTGGTACAGGAAAGACAAAGGGCTAGCGTATTTCACAAGCGGAGAGGCTACAAGTTCGAAAGAGTACAAATCACATACGATCAATTGATCTTTCGGTCGTTTGCGTTTTGTTAAAGATAAAATCCAACTATACTATTTATGAGAATGAGGAAGTATACCTCCTTTCTACTTTATACCCTAAGTACGTTTGCCCTTTTATCCTTACTCGTATCCTGCTCAGAATCTACTGAAATTGTCTTTACGAGTGGACCAGACGATACCGGCACCGTGCAACGACTAGTGGATGAGTTTAATGCCCAATACGCTGGAGAATTTTATGTCGACTTCCAAGTTAAATCAAGGCTGTCCAACGAATACTACCGTGCATTAGAAAGAGAGCTTAGCAGTGGCAACTCTGATATCGACCTGCTCAGTGCCGACGTCGTTTGGACGTCCACTTTTGCGGAGCAAGGCTGGGTCAAAGATCTCTCCCAACTGCTTTTCACTGAATATCAGGCCAAGGATTTTGTACCTACGGCACTTAACTCCGTCAGCTACCGCAATAGCGTTTGGGGGGTCCCCTGGTATACAGACTTAGGCATCCTTTACTACCGTAAAGATCTACTACAGAAGTACGGCTATAATAACCCTCCCACCACTTGGACGCAGGTCCGTAGTATTTCTCAAAAAATCCAGAATGATAACTTTATCAAATACGGTTATTTATTCCAGGGGGGGAACTATGAAGGAGGTGTTGCTAATGCTTGCGAATTCATCTGGAATGCTGGCGGCCAAATCATGCTCAGTGACCTAACAATGGCGAGTAATGACCCACACATCCCCTTATTAAATATCAACAGCGACGAAGCAATTGATGGTCTGCAAGAAGCTGTATCGCTGGTATCAAATGGGGTTGCTCCCGGAGATGTTCACACGCATAAAGAAGAAGAATCGCTCCAAGCATTTAAGAATGGTGACGCACTATTTATGCGTTCCTGGCCGGGTGTCTATACTCAAATCCTAAATGATGGTTCACAAATCACCGAAGATGCGTTGGGGGTTGCCGCCCTGCCGGTCAGCAAAAATGGGACTTCTTCTTACAGCTGCCTGGGCGGTTGGAACCTCATGCTTAGTGCCACTTCCACCGCCGAAGAACAAGAAGCAGCCTGGACCTTTATTCGATTCCTGACCGCTGAGGCTCAACAGCGCACCCTCGCTAGGCAAGCAGGGCTTTTACCTGCGCTAGGTAACTTGTATGACGATGAGGGACTGCTAGCGGCCGTTCCCGCTCTTACGCTGGCTAAAAAAGTGATGCCCAATGCCCGCTTGCGTCCGGTTACCCCATTATATATGGAATTTGCGCCGGAAATTTCCCAAGCCTTTAGTCAAGTAATACAAGGCAAGCTTACCGCTATGGACGCAGTGGAAAGTATGGAAAACCTCTTCCAAGAATCTGGATCTCCTCGGTAAGCTAAAAACTTAGCCACTAGGCGGATCGATTGGCTGCAAATTTGATGAATTAGGGTACTGTAAGCCGTGATCAGCGATCAGTCTGAATGACTTATCGACCGGCCACCCTTATACCAAATAAAAAATTACATATAATTAAAAATACACATTTTTAACCCAAATTAAATTATTATAACAGAATAATATTGACTTTATTGACCATTTAGCGTAATTTATACAAACCAGAAAACACCCTCAACTCGTACCCAAATACCATGGTATACAATGAACGCTACTGGATATCATCGTATTGAACCTGCAGTATAAGGTGTACGCTCATTTGTTTTCCCGGAGGAATTTACAACCAACACCTATATCTATGAGAACGAAGCAACATACCTCTTATCTATTCCCTTCTTTGAGTACGATTCTCCTTTTGTTTTTAATTACATCCTGCTCAGAGCCTACTGAAATTATTTTCACGCACGGGCCGGATGATACCGGAACACTCCAGCAATTGATTGACGAGTTTAACGCCCAGCACACAAGTGACATTCACGTCACCCTACAGGAAGGCGCGCGCTTGTCCAACGACTACTACCGAGAACTTGAGAAAGAATTTAGTAGCGGCACCTCAGATATTGACATTATCAGTACTGATGTAGTATGGACTTCTACTTTGGCGGAACAAGGCTGGGTCAAGGACATTTCCCAACAGTTCTTTACGGACTATCGAGCGGAAGATTTTGTATCAGCTGCCCTTAATTCTGTTAGCTACCGCAATACTGTTTGGGGGGTACCCTGGTATACTGATTTGGGTATTCTCTACTACCGTAAAGACCTACTACACAAATACGGTTATGATCATCCTCCCACTACCTGGGCGCAGGTGCACGAGATAGCGAAGAAGATTCAGGATGACAGTTTTATTGAGTACGGCTATCTGTTCCAGGGAGGCAACTACGAAGGAGGCGTCGCCAATGCTTGTGAATTCATCTGGAACGCCGGTGGCCAAATCATGCTTGGCGACCTTTCCATTGCTGGTGATGACCCTCATGTCCCTTTACTCACCATCAATAGCGAGGAGGCCATCAAAGGTCTGGAGGAGGCCTTGACTTTAGTGGCCAACGGTATCGCCCCCGCCGAGGTCTACACCCATAAAGAAGCAGAATCGCTGGCGGCCTTTAAGAATGGCGATGCCCTTTTCATGCGCTCCTGGCCTGGGGTCTATACGCAAATCCTTTCCGCCGATTCGCCCATCACCGCTGATGCCTTGGGCGTAGCCGCCTTGCCGGTAAGCCAAAACGGTAGCGCGTCCTATAGTTGCCTTGGAGGTTGGAATCTCATGTTAAGTGCCAGTTCTTCGGCCGAAGAACAAGAAGCTGCCTGGACGTTCATCCAGTTTCTGACCGCTGAAGACCAGCAGCGAACCCTCGCAGAACAGGGTGGTAACCTACCGGCAATCCGCAGCTTGTATCAAGACGAAGAGTTGGTAACAGCAGTACCCGCCCTGGGGTTAGCGATGCGCGTGTTGCCCAACGCACGTTTGCGGCCAGTTACACCATTCTATATGGAGTTTGCTCCGGATATCGCCTGGGCCTTCAGCGAGCTTATGCAGGGTAACCTAACGTCAATTGCAGCAGTAGAAAGTATGGAAGGACTCTTCCAAAACGCGATGGTAGCTAGAGATAATTAAGCGACCCACTGGAAAGGGTGTCTAGGAATTCTATCCTGAACATTGGGGCATTTATGGCACAAGCTATAGATGCCCCTAAATGATTGCGCCAAGCGCCCTGGTCAGCGTCTTTCACAAACTGACGGTCGCATTCATAGCATTTATGGCTCTGCTTTCCAAAACGGGTGAAGTCATTTTTCTTTATCTTTCGGCTTTAGGGCAATGCACTTTGCTTTGTGAGTTTAGTCGCTTTTATGATAAGCACTGTCCTAAGCTTTTCCATCCCGGCCTTACATCTGACTACCATTTATAAAAATACACCATGAAGCTCGACTTCCTTCATCGACGTAAATTTTGGAAAAGATTAATTCTATTCAGCACCCTAATACCCATAGCATTGATAGGAGCCTTAATCTTCATCGTGTATCAGATGCAAGATGGGCTTATACAAAATGAAATAGATGCCTTAAATAAAACCTACGAAGGATCAATTGTAATAGGAGATACCCATATAGCGCCTTTCAAAAACTTTCCTTATATCTCCATAAAAGTTGATAGTGTTAAAGTATATGAGACAAAAGAAAAGGATGCTGACCTGATTCTAGATGTAGCAGATATATATGTAGGCTTCAACATACGAGATATCATTGCCGCTAACTATGACGTGCAGAAATTACTGATTGAAGATGGATTTTTTAATATCGTCAAGCATAAGGACGGTAGTATTAATATCGAAAATGCCTTAGCGACACCCAATACGGAAGTGGAGGAAACGGCGCCCTTCGAAGTTCATCTGAAAAATATCGAACTTAAGAATCTCGACATCCACAAGTATGATGAAGAGAGTAAACTTGATGTGGAAACTTTTATCCATTGGGCAAAAAGTGGGTTTAAAACCGCCAATCAAGAAATTGACACCCACATTGATACAAGATTTGACTTAAATATCATTCAGGATCAAGACACCACTTTTATAAAACATAAACACTTTGAGCTGCATACCGACATCGTATATAATGAGTTGTCCGGCTTACTTGAAATTGCACCATCGGGTATTAAGATGGAGAATGGTGATTTTAATATACAGGGTAGTATTGAAACGGAAAAAGACATGGCTTTGGATCTGTATATCAACGGGGTAAAACCCAACTTTGACATGCTGATTGCCTTTGCTCCCGAAGACCTTATTCCCGTCTTAGAACGGTATAATAATGCTGGTGAAATTTATTTCAATGCTGATGTAAACGGCCCTGTTGCCGATGGTCAATTGCCATTTATCGATGTTGAATTCGGGGCAGATGAAGCATTTCTAGAAAATGTAGGCGTCCGTAAAAAGATTGATGAGCTCGGCTTTAAGGGCCACTTCACTAATGGAGCAGATCAAACCCTCGAAACCATGGAGTTCTCTATTGAGGACTTCACCTCAAAATTAGAATCGGGTACTTTTGTGGCTTCCTTACTCGTGAAAAATTTCGTTGAACCAGAGGTCGATCTTGAGCTGCACACAGATTTTAAATTGGAGTTCCTGGCCCAGTTTTTTAACCTATCGGAAACACAAGACATCTCTGGCGACGTGAAGCTTGATATGCGCTTTCACGACATCATAGACCTGGAACATCCAGAGAAGACGCTCAACGCATTAGATCAAGCTTATTACAGCGAATTAACTGTTGAAAACCTACACGTAGAATCCCCTGATTTAGCGGTCCCTATTGACAATATGGATATGCACTTTGCCATGACCGGTAAGCGCGGTGAATTGGATAAATTTGACCTACAAATGGGGGGCACAGATTTATCTGTAAAGGGTTATGTTTCTGATATTGTAGAAATAGTACATCATACGAATACCCCAGTTGAAGCAGAACTAGAAATAAGTTCTAACTCCTTAGACATTGCTGAATTGACTGGCTTTACCCAAGGGGATGCTGGGGGGATAGATGAGCAGATTGAGGATTTAAGTCTGCTCCTGAAGGCCACAACTACGGCGCGTGCTATTACGGAATCTAAATACCTACCGGAAGGGGAGTTTGTGGTAGAAAGACTTCATGCGCAGTCTAAGGTTTTCCCCCATGAGTTGCACGACTTTCATGCCGATGTAGTCATTGACAGTAGTTTCATAAAGATTGTCGATTGCTATGGTTTTGTAGACAAATCTGATTTTAAGGTCAACGGTAATGTCCAAAACTACGGTGCTTTGATGGAAGATGATTTAGCGGCAGGTGCAAACGCGAATACACCGGTTGAAGCAGCGCTAAACATCAATTCAAAGCTGTTAGACATTGCAGAATTGACGGGTTATACACAAGGCGACACCACTGGAATAGATGAGCAGATAGAAGACCTGAGGTTACAATTGAGATTCAATTCTACTTCTCGCGGATTAACGGCTTACGAATATATCCCCGTGGGAGAATTCTTTGTAGAAGATTTACATGCTCAATTGAAGCACTATCCCCATGAACTACACGACTTTCATGTGGACGTTTTGATTGATGATCGGGACTTAAAGATCGTAGACTTTACTGGATTTATTGATCAATCAGATTTTCATTTTAATGGCAATATTCATGATTACGGTTTCTGGATGAAAGACACTCTCAATGGGGATGTAGAATTAGACATTAGCCTCAATGCCGACCTGCTAAAACTGGAAGATATCTTCTCCTACCAAGGGGAAAACTATGTCCCCGAAGATTATCGCCACGAAGAATTTGATAACCTGAAACTGCACTTTGATGGTGCTATGCACTATAAAGATTCTGAATTGCATTCAGTGGATATAGATTTGGATCGCTTTGACGCAAAAATGCACATCCACCCGATGCGTTTTGAAAATTTCTCCGGAAGGTTCCACTACGAAGATGAGCATTTGGTCATCGAGCGAATGCATGGCAAAATAGGCCGCAGCATTTTTGATGTGGACATGAACTATTACCTGGGGGAAGATGAAGCGATTAAACTACGAGATAATCATTTTGGCTTAAAAGCCCAATACATCGACTTTGATCAATTAACTGCCTTTACCCCCCTTCCAGCAAGTACAGCCAAAACGACTGGAACCCAAGAGGCCACTACCGATGATGTAGAGGCACACAGCACGGCCTTCAACATTTACGAGCTCCCCTTCACCGACATGACCTTTGATGTGGATGTGGAGCATTTTATTTATCACCAGTTGGACCTACAAAGAATTCATAGCCGGCTGAGAACAACAAACGATCATTATATCTATGTGGATACGATGAGTATGCTGGCCGTCGGAGGGCAATTCCTAATGTCAGGTTATTTCAATGGCAGCAATCCCGATCGAATTTACTGCAAGCCTAAACTGAAAGTAATTAATGCGGATATAGATCAGTTGCTTTTGAAGTACGAAAACTATGGTTCTGATGAGGTGCTGTCTGATTATGTTCATGGTCAATTATCTGCAGACATCACTGGGAATATTCGAATCTACCCAGACCTGGTACCAGACATCGATCAATCAGAAATCCATATGGATGTTGAATTGCTGAATGGCAGCTTAGAAAATTACGAACCCATATTGATGTTGTCAGATTATATGGGCGACAAAGACTTGTCTTCCGTTAAGTTTGATACGCTCCAAAACCATATGGATATTACGAATGGTGTTATTACCATACCCAATATGACCATAGAATCCACATTAGGCCATTACGAACTATCCGGAGAACAGTCCATCGTTGGCACCCTGGAATATTACGTTCGTATCCCTTGGTCAATTATTAAGGAAGGAGCCCGCTACAAGATATTTGGGGCCAAAAAGACAGAAGAAGGAGAAATAGCAGAAGATGAAATTGTAGAAATAGACCCCACTAGAAGAACACGATACCTAAATCTTAGGGTAAAAGGTACGCTGGATGACTACAATATCCAGCTAAAGAAAAAAAGACAAGAGTAGATATCTCCAATCCATGTCATTTTTTCTCATTGAAATAGCTCCGACGTTTGAAATATCAAGCGTATAATTGTTTCTTCGCATAATTCTTGATAAAGTAGTCATCTGTTGGTTACCAGTCATAGCAGGTGTTAATTGTGTTAGTGATCCATCTTTTCGTGAAATAAGGTGAGCAAGTTCGATCTAACCTTTTAGCAATCTAATCACCTGAATGACTGACACTTCTGCTAAGCATCTTTTCCGTCGATTGCTTTGCGGGCGTCCAGATTATGACTAGTTTATCCATTTAGACCGGAAGTGCATTATGAACAATTTCTTGATTACGACGCTTCCTTACCAAATAAGCAGCTATCATGCAACAAATGACGAAAAGCAAGCCTGTAAAATTTAACCGCAAAAGTGAGCCTGAATTTTTCCAGGAACTTCACAAGAGGGTTAACCAGTATTTTACGGATCACCAAATTTCCAAGCACGCCAATGGCAATATGGTGTTCAAAACGGCTTTTATGATCGGCCTGTACTTCGTGCCGTTCATCCTACTTCTACTTGGTATTGCTGAAACTTTCTGGGGAAGTATGGTATTATGGACCCTCATGGGGCTCGGCATGTCTGGTATCGGACTCTCCATCATGCACGATGCCAACCATGGTGCCTATTCCAGTAATAAGAATGTAAACGGTGCCTTGGGCTTTATCCTCAACTTCATTGGGGGCTACCACATCAACTGGAAAATACAGCACAATTTGCTCCACCATTCGTATACCAACATCCACGGTTACGATGAAGATATTGAGCAAGATGTCTTCCGGTTCACTCCCGATAAGGAGTTTGATCGCAAATATCGTTTCCAGGCTTTTTACGCTCCGGTGCTTTACAGCCTAATGACCATTTTCTGGGTTGTGTATAAAGACTTCAACCAAGTTAAGCGTTACAATCGCTATGATTTGCTCAAAACGGAGGGACTCAGCTACCGCAAAGCCATAACCCAGGTGTGGGTTTATAAGGTACTGTATGTTCTAGCCACTTTTGTATTACCTATTTTGGTGCTAGACTTTCCGTGGTGGCAGACGCTGATTGGTTTCATGACCATGCACTTCATCTGCGGCCTTATTCTGGCTTTGATCTTTCAACCCGCTCACGTACTGGAAGACACCAGCTTCTTTAAGCCCGATGCGACCGGGAGCGTTGAAAACAACTGGGCGGTACACCAACTCCTCACTACTGCCAATTTTGCCAATAAAAGCACTTTCTTCTCCTGGTTTGTGGGAGGCTTGAACTATCAGGTAGAGCACCATTTATTCCCACACATTTGCCATGTGCACTACCGCAAGTTGTCTCCAATTGTGAAAGCTACCGCGGAGGAGTACAATATTCCCTACCACCAGCACGAAACCTTTTTCAGTGCGGTGGCCAGTCACTTCAAAATGCTGCATGATTTGGGAACGGGGCGCTACGACGCACGAGTGGCAAGCTAAGAGTCATCTTGCTAAAACAACGTGAGCTCAGGAGAGACCTCCTTAATCAGTTACCGATTGTCAGAGCCTCACGTTATAGAAGGTTGGGCTATGGCGAATAATATTTTACACAATTGTCTGAGTTCAATCTTACGTTAAGATAAGATAAGCGCCATTAGGACAGGACATTCCTCTGATGGCGCTTTCTTGTTGCCCCTAGTTAGCTGAGGTACTCCTCTTCATTAGCTCGATTGAACTCCTGAATGATAAGGCCAATCTCTTTTTCCGCATTATCGCTCAACAGAATCCGGCCTTTGTGCTGGTCGATAAGCCCGTTGAGGATGTCGGCACTCACCTGATCTTTTTTGACGTAATCATTGAGTTTTCCCACCAGCAGAAACGGCATCCTAAGAAAAGTTGGAACCGACCACCAACCAAGTAGCAAGGAAAGGGATAGTGATTTTCGTAAGTCTTTTTTCCCACAATTACTACAAATAATAGAAGTTTGGAAGCTATCAAAAGATGTAATTAAAGCGCCAATTAGCGTATCGTAACGATAGCCCCGTAGCTCATTGTTTTGCTTGCAGCTAGGGCATGTGGAAGAGGTGACCATCTTCAGTAAAGCAGCTCTTTGCGGGCTACTTAGCTGTCGAGTTTCGGCTTCTACCCACTGCATTAAATCTGCCCCGAGTCCTCTACGCTCGATCTCTGCGAGCAAGACGGGTACAACTTCTCGCTTGAGCGACTGTGACTCTTGCTTGGCAATCCGAATGATGCGAGCGTCGGTAAAGTCCTGATAATTAGCGCGGATTTCGTCAATACTGTACATAGGTGTATCAGAAGTTCTCTTTATTTGATTCTTTATAGAGGGCCGCTAAGACTACCTGCCCTACCGCTTGCAGGGTTCGTTTGTCAATGATGTCCAAATTATCAGCGTGGGTATGGTGATAGCTCCCGAAGGCTCCACTTTCTTTAATATTGATAATGTCGATCATGGGAATATCGGTATTCTCTACAATGAAGCGATGATCATCCGTATAAAAGCCCGCGGTTCGGTTCACGAAGTAATTACCGTGGCGCATGGCCTGGGCAAGCCGCCAGATTTTCTCCACTTCCTGCGGCGCGCTCTGTCGGGAAAAGCCCTCTTTGGGGAACGTGGCCTGTTTAGCGCCTACCATGTCCAGTAGAATCCCGTACTTAATCTCATAGTTCTCCTCGTGTAAATTCTTTGACCAGTGCTGTGATCCGAGGCCCCAAGAATAATCATTACCTGGTTGATCGGAGCCATAGTCCTCCGCATCAAAGAAGATCACATCCACGCCCATTGGTATGGGGTTCTTCTTGAGTTGTCGAGCAATTTCGAGAATGACTGCTACTCCACTCGCTCCGTCATCAGCTCCATCAATGGGGCGATCAGTTGCGGTGGTGTCTTTATCGGCAATATGTCTGGTATCATAGTGGGCACAAAGGAGCAGTCTTTCCTTGACTTGCGGATTGTAACGCCCGATGATATTTGTCCCATCTAAGGTTTGGCCGTTGTAAGCTGTTGCTTGAAACGCCTGGGGAATCACTGCAAAACCGGAAGACTGAAGTGACTTTATGAGCCAGTCCTTACAGTTCTCATGTTCAGGCGTGTTCATATAGCGATGACCAAATCCTACCTGCTGTTCCAGAAAGACATAACAACTATCCGCATTGAATTGAGGAATCGCGACAGTGTGGTCCTCCTGCGGAACTTTATCCGTCTTGTCGAACTCACAAGCCAACAATATTACAATTACTAGTAACAGCGCGCAGCTTCGCATTTTTTAACTTGGTTTTGATTGCTACTCTGATGCACCTTCCCCTGAAAGAGGCTAACCCTCCCCCACTCTAGCGCCCGAGCACTCTCCTAGCCCATTACATCAAATAGCCCCTTCAGCACCTTATCCATGTTTCCAGTTTGCCACTTATTATGCGCATCCTTACACTGTTTACTATCCATATTAAATCGGCGTACCACCTGCCCACGCTCTTGATCAGCAAAAGCCCGGAAGGCGCGTTTGGGATCATCCAAGAGGAAGTATTCGCTAGAATCCAGTGGATATACATCAATTCTCACCCGTGCCTTTTCGATCATTTTGCTACGGCTAGACTTTTGTTCACGCAAGTGAAAACCGTGCTCATTTTTCAGGATAGCGTAGCAGCCAAAACCACTAAAATGGAATATGGTATAGAGCTTACCCTCACTCTTGCCGGAGCCTACTCTTTTGGCATTCATCTTCCGGCGTTTAGCCCAGGCAAAATACATATCTACCATGCGCTGCCCCCACTTGGCGTCCTTCTCCTCGTAGTTGACCATGAGCAGAGCATCTTGTGGTTCTTGACTTTGGTAGGACTGGAGTGAGGTACTGAGTAGATATACCTTCTGAGCTAGCTTTTTGAGGATCGATGGGTCGAATTCAAGGCGTACCTTATCCGGGTCTTCCAAACGTTCGAATAGCTTTTCTGTCGTCTCAAACGCGGCTTCAAAACGATCGTAGTATTCGATCAGGGAAAGCACATTGTGGCGATCTGGGCTTTGCCAAAAGTCGGCCTGCCCCATTTCGTTCATGGAGTCCTCCTTGCTATCAGCAATATCCGAATCCAGATAGGCTTGTCGTAATTGCTCAAATTCACTTTTGATACAAGTAAACTCCGCCAGGGAACCGTAGCATTCGCGCAGGATGGTTTTTAGATCAAGCGTCTTTGACTTCTGTTCCTGATACTGTTGTCGTTTGAGCTTTTCTTCCCAAGTCAAGTTGGGCTCGTCGGGGTCGATGAAGCGTACCTTGAGGTTGTCTTTCTTACCACGGCTGACCAGTAAGAACTGATCTCCTTTCGGGAAATTGTGGTTGACAATGGTGGTAGCCAAGGGGGCAAGGAGGTACTGTTCAATAGCTCGCTTCAGCGGACGGGCGCCCAAGTTTTTGGTGTAGCCCTTCTCTAGCAAAAACTCAATAGCTGATTCCTCCATATCCAAGGCCCATTTCTTATTCCGCAGGCCCCGGCGCTGAAGTACTTTCCGCAATTCAATATCTAGAATCTTACCCAATGCGACCTGATTCAAGGCATTGAAAACCACAATCTTATCGATCCGGTTAACGAACTCTGGCCGGAAGGTCTCATTAACGGCTTCCGTAACGCTATCTTCAGGCTTATATACTTCCTCCGCACTGTCTTCCACCACTTCACTATTGAAACCTACCAGACGGCGCCCCGCATTGGAAGCCGGAATAGCGGCGCCAATATTGGAGGTCATGATAATGATCGACTGGCGGAAATCAACACTGGTGCCTTGGCTATCGGACAGGCGACCATCATCGAAGATTTGTAGGAAAAGGTCCCAGATACGATGGTGTGCTTTCTCAAACTCATCCAGCAGAATGACCGAAAAGGGCGTTTTTCGAATCTTGTTGACCAGAGAGGTAGAATTGTGCACCGTACCGTAGTCGCCAAATATCTTAGTGTAAGAATCCGCCGACTGAAACTCAGACATATCCAGCCGGATCATCCGGTCGGGAGAACTGAACAGGTATTCTGCTAAGATTTTGGTGATCTCAGTCTTGCCCGTTCCCGTTGGCCCCACAAAGAGGAATACCCCGAAGGGCTTTGAGGGGTCCGTCAGGCCGGCTTTAATCATCGCGATGCGCTCCACAAGCACGTTAACGGCTTCCTCCTGTCCGACGACCTTCGAATTAAAGCGAGTGCGTATCTCATCTAGGTCGAGCTTTTGGTTATCGTTCAGAATGCTAATGGGCAAGCCCGTGTGGGAACTAAGGGCCTCGTAGAAAGAATCCATCACAAAGGGCTGAGCATTCCCTCTAAACTTGGCCTTGGTATAAGTAAAGAAGTCGAGCAATGCCCCAGGGTTTTCCCGGTAGGACAAATACTGACGGGTGATAAAGAAGAGCTCTTCTAACTGCTCGTCCTTGATCAGTTTCCACTTATTGGGCTGATCATCGTTTTCAATCCACTTCTTAGCCAACTCAATTGTTTCCTCTTGCGTTGAGGGGACCACGCGGAAGATTTCAAATATATTTTGAACTTCCGGCTGAAGGGCCAATAATTTCTCTAAATCACTATCCGTGATTTCACCGATCAACTTGACGAGGCCTTTGTTAAGGGCCGGAGTGATCATATCCAGAATACCCGAAGGATTATTGCTGTGCTTACCGGCGTAATAAAGGCGGTGAAAATTTGGAGCGATCCACAGCATATTTTTCTCCTGCAGACCACTGATCATATCCTCTACCTCTTCCTCTAATTGACCGATGTATTGATTACCAGCTTTGAGGTTAGTAGCGGTGGTCGTGATGGAACTCACGCCTAGCATTTGCATAGCATGAGCGATCCGGTTAATGAGTGTGGTTTTTCCTACTCCACGCTCTCCGGAGATTAGTATCGGTTTTGATTTTTCTTGCAGCAGCAGAAGCGTGACCTTCTCCACGATTTCGAGCATATCCTCGGCTTCCACATAATTGGCTGGTAGTTGATCCGCTGACCAGAAGGTTCCTTTCATTATTACGCAGTGGTGTTTTTAGGTTGCTATGATTGGGCTTTTTACAAATTAAGGGACGCGTACAATCATCAAAGACAAGCGCTTATAAAAGCGACGCCTAAGATAAGAACAAACATGAGAGATAAGCAACGTGGCGGGGAGTTACTTCCTCCTCCGAGGGAAAGGGAAAGCAAATTTCGTACTGCCGATACCAGTGTTCGTCTTGGTCTTAGTTCTCTTCCGTTTGTTGTTTACTCATTGCTCTTTCCATCACACTTGAGCGCAATTCTGAAATTCCTTCCGCATTTCTGATGCCGGTTTGGCATTTTTACGACCTTTGCGCAAACCTCGAACGTACAGGCTGATGATTCACTTTTTTGGGACCCCTCAACGTATTGTATTTGCCGTACAGGCAACCGATTCCATTGCTGTAAACGACATCCCTAAGCTAAGCTGGCTATTTGGCGATCAGCCGCGGCTGGAAGGTAAGAGTGTCAATGGGCACTTCGTTGGCCCACGGGCAGCTATGGTCTCTCCTTGGAGCACTAATGCCGTGGAGATTACCCAAAACATGGGTATCAGTGGTATCCAGCGCATCGAGCGCTACACGCCATTCACCACAGATAGTGATTTCGACCCCATGCTGAATCAGCAATTTCAGGAGTTGGGTCAAGACTTGTTCTCTATCAATATCAAACCGGAGTCTGTGCAACCCATCGAGGATATCGCAGCTTATAACGTATCCGAAGGATTAGCACTGAGCGAAGAGGAAGTCCGTTATTTGGACCAAGTCTCAGAGCGCATTGGCCGCAAGCTAACCGATTCAGAAGTGTTCGGTTTTTCCCAGATTAATAGTGAACACTGCCGGCATAAGATTTTCAACGGTAGCTTCGTAATTGACGGAGAAGAACAGCCGCATTCTCTATTTTCCTTGATTAAGAAAACCTCGAAGGCACATCCCAATAGTATTGTATCAGCCTACAAGGACAATGTTGCTTTTCTGAAAGGGCCACAACTCAATCAATTTGCACCGGAGCAGCCAGATGCGCCCTCTAACTACGGCAAAAAAGAAGTAGATACGGTCGTTTCCTTGAAAGCTGAGACCCATAATTTCCCTACCACCGTGGAACCCTTTAATGGAGCGGCAACCGGAAGTGGTGGTGAAATCCGCGACCGTATGGCAGGCGGTATTGGCTCCTTACCCCTTGCTGGTACTGCGGTCTACATGACTGCCTATTCACGTCTGCAGCAGAATCGCCCCTGGGAAGGGGCCATGCCCGAGCGCCAATGGCTCTACCAGACGCCCATGGATATTTTGATCAAAGCTTCTAACGGAGCTTCTGATTTTGGGAACAAGTTTGGCCAACCCCTTATTGCTGGTTCACTACTCACCTTCGAACACGCCGAGCACGCGCGCAAGTTGGGCTTTGATAAAGTGATCATGCTGGCGGGAGGTGTTGGTTCGGGCATCACAGATCAGGCGCTGAAAAAAACACCTCAAAAAGGCGACAAGATCGTACTACTGGGGGGAGACAACTACCGGATTGGAATGGGCGGTGCTGCCGTTTCCTCTGCCGATACGGGAGCATTTAATACCGGCATCACGCTCAATGCGGTACAGCGTTCCAATCCCGAAATGCAGAAACGGGTATCTAACGCGATACGCAGCCTGGTGGAAAGCACGCAAAACCCCATTGTAGCTATTCACGATCACGGGGCGGGTGGTCACCTCAACTGCTTTTCCGAGTTGGTAGAAGATACTGGCGGCCGCATTGAGCTAGACCAACTCCCAATTGGTGACCCTACGCTTTCTGCTAAGGAAATACTAGGTAATGAATCGCAGGAACGGATGGGGCTCATTGTAGCCGAAGAGGACCTGGGGCTACTCCGCAGAATAGCGGAACGCGAACGTGCACCGATGTACGTGGTAGGCGAAGTAACTGGTGATATGCGCTTTTCGGCAGTTTCAGCATCCAACAATGAAAAACCACTGGACCTAGATCTGGCAGACCTGTTTGGTAGCTCGCCAAAAACAATCATGAACGACCAAGCGGTTGATCGGCAATACGAGGCGGTTGATTATGACACAGCGAAGCTACACGAGTATTTGGAGCAAGTGCTGCGTCTAGAGGCGGTAGCCTGCAAGGACTGGCTCACCAATAAGGTGGACCGTTGTGTAGGAGGGCTAGTTGCCAAGCAGCAGTGTGCTGGCACACTGCAGCTACCTCTGAATAATTGCGGGGTAATGGCGTTGGGTTTTGACACCATGCACGGGGTAGCTACATCGATTGGCCACGCGCCGATCAACTCCCTGATTGACCCAAAAGCTGGATCAAGGAACGCTATCGCAGAAGCGCTGACCAATTTGGTTTGGGCTCCGCTGGAAGATGGCCTAAGGTCTGTCTCCCTTTCCGCTAACTGGATGTGGCCGTGCCGCAACGAGGGCGAAGACGCACGCTTGTACCAGGCTGTGGAAGCTGTTTCGGATTTCTGTATCGCACTTGGCATCAACGTACCAACCGGAAAGGATTCGCTTTCCATGAAGCAAAAATATCCCGACGGTGATGTGCTGGCCCCGGGCACGGTGGTCATTTCTAGCGTAGGCGTCTGTGAGGACATCAATCAGATTGTTGAGCCGGTGTTCCAGAAAGATGCTGGTCCGGTGTATTACATCAACTTCTCGCAAGATGCATTCCAATTGGGTGGTAGCTCTTTTGCGCAAGTGCGCAATAAGATTGGTGCACAAGGGCCGGATGTAAAAGAGGTTGAAAAACTAGCTGCTGGTTTTAATGCCTTGCAAGGGCTAATCAAGAAGGGGGTAATCGTAGCGGGGCATGATGTAGCTTCTGGCGGTTTGATCACCACTTTGTTAGAAATGTGTTTTTCGGATACGGACTTATCGGCCGAATTAGACCTAAGTGACCTAGGAGAGTCGGATTCTATAAGGGTTCTCTTTGCAGAAAATGCCGGTGTAGTCATCCAATTGAAGGACGAAGCTAGTGTGGCGGAATTGGAGAACTTCCCTATCCCCTGCCACCCCATTGGGGTTGTCACAAGCGGAGACACGCTACGTATCCGAAACAACGACAATCGCCACGAATTTGACATTCCTAAGCTACGGGATGTCTGGTACGAAACCTCCTGGCTGCTGGATCAAAAACAGACCGCTAATGGGCTAGCGGACGAACGCTACGCCAATTATAAGAAACAACCACTGCGGTACGGCTTCCCCGCACATTTCACGGGCGCGCTTCCTAATATCGATGTTAGTAACCCCAAGCCCAAAGCGGCGATTCTGCGAGAAAAAGGAAGTAATTCTGAACGCGAATTGGCTCACGCACTGTACTTGGCTGGTTTTGAGGTACGGGATGTACACATGACGGATTTAATGACCGGTAAAGAAACCCTGGAGGACATCCAGTTTTTGGGCGCAGTAGGTGGTTTCTCCAATTCGGATGTTCTGGGATCGGCTAAAGGCTGGGCGGGTACATTTAAGTACAATGAAAACGCCAAGAAAGCCCTGGAAGCGTTTTTTGCGCGTGAGGATGTATTATCTATCGGTATTTGTAATGGCTGTCAGCTGTTTATGGAATTGGGGTTGATCTACCCGGAGCAAGTCCCGCACCCGTTGATGGACTTCAACGATTCTCAAAAGCACGAAAGCGGGTTCACGAGTGTCAAAATTGGTCAGAACAACTCGGTGATGTTGTCCAATTTGGAAGGCAGCACCCTGGGCGTTTGGATTTCGCACGGTGAGGGGAAGTTCAACCTACCTTTAGCGGAGTCGAATTATGAAATCGTGGCCAAATACGCCTACGAAGGCTATCCTTCTAATCCTAACGGCAGCAGTTATCATACAGCCATGTTAGTGAGCCCTGATGGCCGCCACCTGGCCACTATGCCGCATGTAGAGCGATCGATGTTTCCTTGGAACTGGGCTCATTACCCGCGGCACCGACAAGACGAAGTTTCCCCGTGGATACAGGCCTTCGTCAATGCTCGGGATTGGCTGGTGAATCAATAAAGCTAGTGTGAAGAGTGCCGGACGTTAAGTAGGTGACGGAGGCTTCCAAATGAATGGCATCAAAGTTTAGTAGAAAGACAATAATTTATTTTCTCATTCGTGACTACTTCAAATGAATAGATCATAAGTGTAATCTTTGCTTTTCATTATTCCACCCCGCTTTTGGTAGAAAGAGATTGCCTTATCATTCCATTCAGGAACCTGCCAGCGAATTTTTGTGCAGCCTTTCTCACTGGCAATTATCACTAATCTTTCGAAAAGCGCTGTACCAATCTTTTTCCCTCTAAACTCTTCAATGACATATAGGTCATCAAGAAAGAGCGTTTTACCACTCCAAGAGAAGAATGACAAAGTATAAATTGCGAATCCGACAATGATCCCATTACAGGTAGCTAAGAGAAAAGAAAAGCTGTCTTTTTCTTCCAGTAAAGTTTCCAGCGACATCGTGAAATTTTCGCCTGCTCTCAAGAAAATACTGAAGTCGACTAATAATTCGTACAAGTTACCAATATCCGATGTGCCCCCTTGATAAATATGTAAATTCAAAACTGTAATCCTTTAGTCGTAAGAGAAATATTGATCATTGATACTTTACGGACAAGGCTTTATCTGGACACATATTACATATTGAAAAACCATTGGATTCTACGATCTGGTCCTGCATCTTAAAGCGAAGATTACTAAGCCAAATATCTTTTATAGACTGGCTCTCTACTGACCCATATATGATATCAGGGAACTGCTTACATGCAACAACACTTCCATCAACATCGATATCCATCTTAACAAGATTCTTGTAGCAACTCATGGTATTTGGTCCTTTACGCAGTGTAGGATTGTAATGCCTTACCGATTCATCTAAGTCGTGATTAGGCATTGACCAAATCAACGTACCGGTTTTAGACATCTCCTTACACTCTTCAATAATTTTGTGGACTTTGTGTGGATCAGGCAACAGATCCCTCTCTAAGACGAATCCCTTAGATGAAATGTCCTCTGAGAGCTGCAAATAGTCATATTGTGTAAGCTGATTAAGGTACAAATCCGACTCGGTCTCTGTAAGAAACCATAGGTTATTCAAAACAACCCAATCCACTCCAATTTCAACTAATTCCTGACATAACACTTTAATTGAGTCTAAATTTTGCCTTGTTACAGTTATTTGTACACCAAACACATTCTGCGTTTCTAAAGAGTTTCTCAGTTGCACGGCATTTCGAAGATTATTCATAGTCTTCTTAAAGCTTCCCTTCTTCCCTCTGATTTCATCATGAATGTCCTCAGTTCCATCAATTGAGAACACCCAGACTGTTTTGTATGAAGCATCAGAAATCAAATCTAAATAGTGATGGAGTAGCACTCCATTAGTTAGGATAGTTACAACACCAGCAGCTTCCTGAAAACGTTCATAGACTGTTCGAAAGTTCTTATTCAGCAGTGGTTCTCCCCCCCATAAAGTGACCCAAGGGAATGTCTCCCAATCTTTTATTTCGTCAGCTATCTCAATAAGTTTATCCGTCGACATTTCATGCTCATACTTGCTACGATCATCCTGAAAACACATCTTACATGTAAGGTTACATTTGTAGGTTAATGATATACCTACATATGGAGGTAGAAACTTCCGGTATCCTTCTCTTGATTTATATAGCTCAATGATATTAGACGTTCTGATGCTGAATTTTTCAAATTCAGCGTAATACCATGGATGTAACTTATAAAAAGCCAGTTGTTCTTCAGATAAAAACTCTTTCGTCCACATAATCTTAAATTTTGAGGTTTATATGATGATTATTAAAAAACAAGTTATAAGCATTATCAAGCATCTTATTTAAGATTATGTGGACGAAAGAGTTTTTATCTGAAGAACAACTGGCTTTTTATAAGTTACATCCATGGTATT
>JBCBEC010000004.1:0-416888 GCA_038528965.1 Bacteroidota bacterium
ATCGAATCGATAATTGTTCACCAATGGGTTGCCAACCATAAGGAATGCACGGTACAAGATTGAACCCTGTTTCATCACTAAATAAAAGGTCGATTAATCCAGCGTCTTCCAGCTTCATTAGCTGTTTAAGCAAAGCTTTCTTTGTTTTATAGACGGCTGGATCAGGGCTTGCTTTTACTCGACGACGGAAGCGTTTCCACCGGTATTTAAGTTTTTTAAAAACCGCTGGAGGGTCTTTTTACTTACTTCAATACCGAGTTGATCTTCAATCTGTGCTGTAACCTTTCTTAGGTTTTTGGACTCATTTTTAACTAAGGCCTTAACCGTTTTTACGTGCTGATCTGTATCTACACTTAGTTTCGGTTTTCGACCTCGACCAGGCTTGAGCTTTAAACCTTCTTGACCAAACTCTTCCCATTGGTTTAACCACACACGAACACTATGAGTGGTTACTCCAAAAAAATCAGCTAATTCACTAGCTGTTTTACCGGAATGGCTCAATAATATGCAATGGCATTTCCTACGATACAGTGGACTTTTACCATGGCTATAGCCTTTATTCAAAGAACTCTTTTGTTCTTCTGTCAAATTTTCAATGTGTTTCGATTTGCGTCCCATGACTCAAATCTAATAAACTTAATTTATTTTTGTCCAAGTGCTTATTGGTCAAAAATTAACTTTCCTCTTTTGATTCAGGACTTTAACTCGAAAACGCTCTTTATCAATCGCTTATTTCTTCGCTAAAAACCCTGAAGTCGGGAATTAATTATTTGACGGCTATTAGTACCCAGGGTTCTGAGTCAAAGTACCGTTACTAGCATTGATCTGATTCTGAGGAATCGGGAATACATTTCTGAACGCGTCAGATGCATCCTTCTCCCACCAAGTATCATTGTAGATACCCAAGCGGATCATGTCCGTACGACGAGCAGTTTCCTGGAACATCTCACGGCCACGCTCACGAGCGAACTCGTTTACGTCCATGCCGCTAGTGTATTCAGCTACACCAGCACGAGCACGCAATACGTTCATATCAGGAATAGCGTCATCCCAGTTACCAGACAAGCGAGCACGTGCCTCACCACGAGTCAGATAAAGCTCACCCAAACGTACGATTGGGAAGTCATTATCATGATCACGGCGGTTGAACTGCTTGAAGCTAAACTTAGCAGGACGAGCACCCGCCTCACGTAGTGAGTTAGGAGCCAATTCGTTGATCTTGGCAGTGTAGTTCAACTGGATATCGTCATCATCAGATGCGTAATCCAGGATAGCAGAACCACCAAAGTCCAACTGAGGACCTACGATGAAGTTAGCTTCCTTACGAGCATCACCAGCTTCGTAAGAGTTGTAGAACTCTTCCAAAGAAGCGTAACCATTCCATGGCTGCTCGTTGGTGTTCCAAGTAAACTGGCTAGAGTAGTGCAGGTTCATCTGCACGAAGTTCATGTTAGGACCATTTACTTCGTCATACTCTACTGCCCAGATGTGCTCTGGGTTACCTTCGTTGTTAGGTGCAAATACAGCAGCGTAACCTTCCAACATTTCCGGGTCAGAAGCTACAGCAGCACGACGGCCTGGGTTCTCAACCGCACAACCAGCGCCACACAATGTGTATACACCACTATCGATAACGAAACTAGCAGCAGCAGCAGCTTTCTCCCACTGAGCAGTACCGGTGTACACTTCAGCGTTCAGGTACAACTTAGCTAAGATACCAAGAGCACCGTAGCGGTTGATAGCATAGGTAGTACCACCGTCAGCCAGCAAACTGTTGCTCAAGTCCATAGACTCAGATACTTCAGAAATACCCAAAGCAGCCAATAGCTCACTCTCTACGAAGTCATATACTTCCTGGCGAGTTGCCTGTGGAGGATCAGGATCGGTGTCAGTTACAATCTTAACGCGACCATAAAGGTCAAGTAGACGCCAGTAGAAGTAAGCACGTAGTGCACGCGCCTGAGAAGTTTCTTCTGCTGTTAGCGTTCCACCACCGATAACACCGTTTACCGTACCGATAGCGTTATAAGTCTGTACCCAAGTACCGTCTACGAATGCGTGGTTTGCACCGTATGTGTGCTGGTGCAACTCAATCAAGATACCACCGTCGAACCAGTCACCACCCTTGGCAGCAATACACATTTCGTCAGTAGTAATTTCCTGGATAGAGTAGTAACCGCCGTGGTTGGCAGTACCAGCATTTCTCAATTCTGCGTAAGATGCAGTAAGCGGGCCAGCATTTGGACCACCACCGCCACCCGGAATACCGGGAACAACAATATCTTCAGTGATATCACCTACCAAATCTTCTTCCAGATCGGTACACGCGACTAAGCCAAGAGCGACACCAAAGAACATGAAGTACTTTAAAAGCTTATTCATTGTCTTCTAAAATTTACTAATGGTTAGAAATTAAGGTTAACTCCAAGTGTAACCGTACGATTATTGAAGTAACTATAACGACGATCAATACCTGGGCTAAGAGGGTCTGGATTGTTGAAGTCTACAGTTTCACCGTTATCAGAGGAACCGAAATCAACCAATGATGGCTCAGGATCGGTACCGGTGTAATTGGTGATAACGAATAAATTCTGACCCGTCAAAGATACAGTTAACCCGCGAACTGTGCTACCTGCACCGAAATCAAAGCGTCGTGCAATTGTCAAGTTGTCCAGTTTGAAGAAGTCTGCCTTCTCCACATACAGGTCACTAAACTGTGCCGATGTCAATTCAGGGATACGTAGTTCAGTATTAACATAGTTATAAGAAGACTGTGTAGAGACTACAGGCTCGTAGAAAGCACGGAAAGTGTTCACCAAGCTGTGACCAAAAGCACCACGGAAGAATGCGTTAATCGACCAGTCGCCGACTGTCAATTGGTTAGTCCAACCAAATTCCAAATCAGGAATACCATTACCTGCTACAACGAAGTCGGCATCTGGGTTCAAAGCTTGGTCTGCACCAGCGATGACCTGACCGTCACCGTTCACGTCTTGGAATTCAGGAGCACCGTTCTCAGCAACACCTGCGAATACAGGCGCCCAAATCTGACCAATCTCTTGACCCTCACGGATCAGGATCATGTTAGTACCGTTCTGACCAGGAGCACCCAGGTTACCACGTACTTCCTCAGGAATTACGTACTCCTCCAAAGTGGTGTTATAAGAACTCAAAACAACACCGGTGTTCCAGCTCAACTTCTCGCTGCGAATTACGTCGTAGCCCAAAGTCAATTCTGCACCTTGTGTGTTCAACTGACCAGCATTCTCGAAACGCTTGTCTACACCAAACTCGGATACTTCTACCTGACGCTCCAGGATGAAGTCAGATACGTCACGGTTATACAAGTCCAAGGTAGCAGTGAAACGATCCATAGCGAATTCGATACCGAAGTTCAATTCCGCCTTCTCTTCCCACTTCAAGTCTGGGTTAGCAGCACGGATCAATTCTGTATCAACAGAACCATCAGAACCGTTAACTACCTGACGAATTTGCTGAGAAAGACCGTTAGGACCAGGAAGGGCACCAGTTACACCGTAACCAGCACGAACTTTCAACTGATCAACACCACCTAAACCTAGGTAGTTGTTCAAGTCAACACCAACACCGAAGGCAGGGAAAATACCCCAACGGTTGTCAGCACCCAACTTGGTAGAACCCTCACGACGAACAGAAGCGTTCACGAAGATCGCGTTGTCGAAAGTCAAGTTAGCACGACCGAAGAATGCGATGATACGCTCGTCTGGAGAAGCATCACTGTTAACGTTGATGAAACCAGCGTTCTGCAAATCCTGAGAAGCTTCGATCAAGTTAGAGAAGTCCTGAGAGTTGTCAGGGAAGTCACCAATTTCCAGGAAGTTAGACTCGAAGTTGTTCTGCTGGTAAGAGTAACCGGCAGTGAAACGCAAGTCAGTGTTACCGAAGGTATTGATGTAAGTACCATAACCTTCGAACAAGCGGAAACGAGAGTTATCGTCGTAGAACTTAGCCAAACCCTTACGAGTAGGACTAGCAGCATTACCGCGGAACAATGAAGTAGTTGGGTAGTACTCACGGTTGTTCTGAGTAGTAGTTTGCTGTGCAAGACGAGCAGCTACCTCAATGTTTTGCGTCACCTGCAAACCAACACGTGCACCATAAGTGAATTCGTTACGGCGACCTTCGTTACGGTTTTGGTTGATGATAGAAACAGGGTTGAAACTATCAAAAAGACCTAGTGTTTCGAAGAAACCACCATACTGCTCACTAGCAAATGGGAATGGAGCATTCTCTCCAAATATAGGAGCTGTTGGGTTGTACAATACCGCGTAACGCAGTGCTTCGTTGAAACCGAAATCTGAGTTACGGTTGGTGTAAGAAGAGTTGAAATCGATAGTTACCTTGTCGTTCAACGTCTTAGTAGAGAAGTTCAAACGTGTGTTGAACTGCTCGAAACCAGAGTTCTCCAGGATACCATCAACATCACGATAGTTACCAGAGATACGGAAGTTGGTGTTACCAGAACCACCCGCAGCAGCCAAACTGTGTACGTTAGTGATACCAGTACGAGTTACCTCATCCAGCCAGTCCGTTTCAGAACCCAAGTCCGTTCCACCAGTTTCGATGAACTGTGCAGGATCCATGATTGGAACAGAGTTGAATGCGGTAGAAGCACCAATTTGTCCGTTGTAAGAGAACTGTACCTGACCACCATTGTCGCTACCAGAGCGAGTGGTTACCAGGATTACACCAGCAGAACCACGAGAACCGTAGATCGCAGAAGCAGAACCGTCCTTCAGTACGCTAATGCTCTCGATATCGTTAGGGTCAACGTTATCCAGAGACGCACCGATAATACCGTCTACTACTACTAATGGCTCCGTGTTTGCACCTACAGTAGAGATACCACGAAGACGAATCACGCTTGATCCGTTCGGGTCACCACCACGGTTATACACCTGCAGACCTGCTACCTTACCTTGGAGCAGCTGCGCTGGGTCTGTAATAGGACCCTGGTTAAAATCCTCAGCATCTACAGAAGTCACCGCAGAGGTGATCTCCTTTTCTTTCTGTGAACCATAACCTACAACGACTACTTCGTCCAATAACTCACCAGCTGACATCGTGATGTCAATCTGGGTACGACCATTAAGATCGATAGTTTGTGCGGAATAGCCAGTGTAAGAAATCTCCAGCTGCTTGGCGTCAGCTGGCAAGTTAAGAGAATAAGTACCATCAAAATCAGTCACCGTACCAGTAGAGCTACCAACTACCAGAATATTAGCACCGATTAATGGCTCGCCCGTATCTGCATCCGTGATCGTTCCGGTAACAGTTTGTGCAATCATAACATTGCAGAAAACCATTGCCAGTAGTACCAGTATGCCTTTCGATACTTTGTCGACTTTAAGCTTCATACACTACTTTGGTTTAGTTAAAAAAGCAATTACCATAAACATGATTCGGCCGTTCCAGCCTGGCAACCACTAATAGTCGCAGCGAAGAAAAGCCGAAGATATCTTTCTTAACATTTAGTCTCTTGGGTGAAGCCGGGGATTTTGCTTGTTTGGAGTTGGGGTCTCCTTTTACTTGGTATGCACTTTATCTTTCTGGGTTTGGTGTCATATCTACACTAACAGCGTAAAAGTCAGAATAAAGTACGAAATAAACAAGGATACTAAAAAAGATTTTCCGTAATAAGGGCAAAGCGAAATTTTATACCGAATATTTCACAGGCCTTTTGCATTAACGCCTGCCGCTTTGTATGCGCTGCCTGGCCCTCAGCTAAAAATGAACCTTATCTCATGTTGGCTTTTTTTCCGAAATTGGGCGAACGCCCGTTCGTGTTTAAACCCTCTAAAGGTCTAAACGGAGGGCCCAAATCACCTTGTTATATGTATCCAAAAATTCTCTTGTTCTTAATCCTGTTGTTCGCCGGTAGGCAGAGTTTTGCGCAACAAGAACTGATTTCTATTGCCCGGGCCAACGGTCGAGTGGAGATTCCCTTTGAGTACGTCAATAACTTCATCATCGTCAACGTGGTTTTCAACCGCCTCTTTCCCCTTAAGTTTGTCTTCGACACTGGCGCTGAGAATACCATCCTCACGCGCAAGGAAATCACCGATCTGCTTGAAATCGACTATCAGCGCAAAATCAGCATCTATGGTTCTGATTTACAGACGGAACTAACCGCCTACGTTGCTCCCGGCATTGCGATAGAATTTGGGGAACACCTCCGGATTGCCAGCCAAGCGATTCTCGTGATGGAAGAGGATTATTTTCGATTTGAAGAATACGCGGGAGTCGAAGTACACGGCATCTTGGGTGCCGATATTCTGCGGCGTTTTATTATCCAAATTGACTACCGGCGGCGAAGAATCATCTTTCAGGACCCAAGTAGGTTTAGCCCACCGCGCAATAAGAATTACGAAAGGGTTGACTGTGAGTTTAACCGTCACAAGCCTTACCTCACGCTCAACGCCACTTTACGCCCCGGCGAGGATAAATCCGTCAAGTTACTCATGGATACAGGTGCCAGCCTCGCACTCCTCTTGTATACCCACTCCGACAGCTTACTCCAACTTCCCTCCGATCTTATACGAACCAACGTAGGCCGCGGCCTGGGCGGCACCATAGAAGGTTATATTGGCCGGGTAACCGGGCTGGATGTTGGTAACCAGCCCGTAAATAATATCGTTACCAGCTTTCAGGATGTGGACGACCAGTACGTTGTTGACACCACTTTTCTCAACAATCGTAGTGGAATCATGGGAAACGTAATCTTGCAACGGTTCACCATCATCATCGACTACATTCGTGAAGACGTTTACTTTCGCCCTAATCGCGACCTAAAAAAGGCCTTCAAATTTGATCGCAGTGGTATGAGCCTAATCACTACCGGCCCCCTTTTGAATAAGTTTGTCGTGTTAAACGTAGTGGATGGTAGCCCCGCTGACGAAGCAGATATTCGTAAGGGCGACGAACTGCGGATGGTCAATGGCTTACCCTCCACCTTGCGGGGGCTCGAAAACATTGTCCGTATTCTACAAAGAAAACCGGGAAAGCAGGTTAAGATATTAATAAAGCGAGGCGAAGAAAGGATGGTGAAAACAATTACGCTGAGAGATTTGATTTAATTCCACTCATGTTTTCACTCTCCACCCACAAACGATGGGCTAAGCCTGGATCGCGGGCCGCATCCGAAGGCTTTCGGCAGCATTGACGTTCGTCAAAATAACGCCCACTCACGCCGCGAATTTCTGGGCTCAAGGCTAGATATAGGGACGTACCCGCGCCGCATCTTGTATTTCGCATGAAGGGCTTGTAGAACGTCCACAACAGACTGTAATACCAACGTGAACGCTTATTCGCTATTCTGGTACGCACTACGCCAGGGTGCAGGCAGTTGCTTTCAATCTCTGGATAACGGCGTGCCAATTCTCGTGTAAATAACACATTAGCCAGCTTGGACTGCGCGTAGGCGCCTAAACCATTGTAGCCCTCTACACCAGCTTCGCCGCGCAAGTTGCTAAAGTCAATCTGGCCGTGAAAATGAGCTACGGAAGCTAAGTTCACAATGCGGCCATCACGTGCCTCGGATAGTAGTGGTATCAGCGAATTAGTCAGCAGGAAATGCCCCAGGTGATTCACCGCAAATTGCAGTTCGTAGCCATCCGAGGACAATTGCAGATCATTAGTAAAAATACCTGCGTTATTGATCAGTACATCCAGATGATCGTAGCGGGATTGGAAGGTTGTAGCAGCAGATCGAACTGAATCCAGATCGCTTAAATCACAATGCAGCCAATCGACATTTCGGCTTCCTGTACGGTACTTCAACGTAGCCACCGCCGCTTCCATCTTTGGCTCGGACCGACCAGCAATCACCACTCGGTGCCCTCGCTCCAGCAAAACCTGGGCGGTAGCTCGGCCAATTCCGTCGTTTCCCCCGGTGATCAATATGGTTTGGCTACGCATACATTGGTTTGGTTAGGACACGCTCTTTCAATGGCAATAGCAATTTCGAGTTCAATGACAATTCGGAAAAACATTTCCGATAGCATTTAATCCTTCATTGTTATTTTACTTGCTATTGAAATTTTGATTGAAATGGAAGTTTCACTTTCCTCGCCTATATAACAGCAACAATGGGTAGAATAGTTGACGAAAACTTACCTTTACGCAGCATAAAAATTGTCCTACTAATGCCATACCGTCCTGCCAGACACTTAGCTAGCTATTTTTTACGCCTTCCTTTTGGCACTTTTCATCTAGCCAACGGTAGTGCAGGAAATCGATGAAGCGTTTAGAAAAAACAAACATCCCTTAATCACTTTAATCTGAACAATTAATCCTACCGTAAAATGAGAAAACTAATTCTAAACACCACATTAACTATTTTGAGTCTGATTGTCTTTAGCACCACTGCACAGGCCCAATGGACCGAATCTCAGTTGCAGAAGATGTACTTGGACTATCTGGAAACCAAAGGAATTACCGGAAGTGTTGACAGCGATGGTGATGTAGCATTTAACTATGAAGACCACAGCTACTTTATTGAAGTAAACGAAGGAGATAACGAATTTTTCCGAGTGGTACTGCCTAACATTTGGCCCATTGAAAGCGTGCAAGAGGGCTTGCAAGTGGTACAAGCTTGCGACGCCGTAAATCGTAGTATGAAGTGTACGAAAGCTTACGTCACCAATGATGATGTTTGGATCGCTGTGGAGCTTTTCCTGGGTAGCCCGGATGATTTTAAATCAGTCTTCGATCGCTGTATGCAGGCAATTGAGCGGGGCCTTGAAACCTTTGTCGAAGAAATGTAGTACACTGCACTTATGTTGCGCTATACGCTAAGGCGAATTTTCCTCATGCTACCAACACTGGTGGTCATTTCATTATTGGCTTTCGCCTTAAATGAGTGTACACCAGAACCGGTTGATCCGGAGGGAGGAGGAATCGGTAACGCCGGTCAAACCGCCCTCCAACGCTACGACCGTGAGCGCAACGACACCAAGCGTCAGGCTAAGCTGCGCGGCGATAATTTGCCGCTGTTTTATTTCAGCATTCGCAGTGCAGCTTATCCTGATACGCTCAACCGAATTTTGCCGCGCGAAAGGCAAGCTGCCGCCCGGGGCTTGATTGCGCAGTACGGCAATTGGCCCTTCATCCAGGCCTACAATGAACAGTTGGAGAAAAGCATCCGCACCAGCCTGGCCCTGCAAGAAACGAATCGAGATAACAACTTGATTGAAGTCAGCCGACTCTTGCAACAATTATCCAACCGTTACGAGTCCACAGATTTACAACGTATCCTAGGTCAAATTGAATCCACCTTAGCAGAATCTCCAGGCCTACAGACTTCGATAAAGCCTACGCTAGATGAGTTGCAACAGGCATATGAAAATCTTTCGCTAAAGGCTACCCCCGGTCGCCACTACGCACCCAATTTTCGATTGAATGGCTTCAACAACCGTTATCATCAGTGGATCAGCCAAATTTTAGGTGGAAACCTGGGTACTAGCCGGGTAAACGGGCAAGAGGTAAGTGAGCGCGTAAGTAATGCCCTGCGCTGGACGATCCGGCTCAACCTGAGCGCATTCATCCTTGCTTACCTCTTGGCTATTCCGCTGGGTGTGTATACCGCAGCCTACGCGGGTAGTGGCTTTGACCGCCGGTTAAATATCTCTCTCTTTTTTATCTATGCGCTACCCAGTTTTTGGGTGGCTACTTTGCTAACGCAATTTTTAGCCTCACCGGAGTGGTTCAGCATTTTCCCTAATATGGGAGTTGGCGAAGTGGCGGATAATGCTTCTTGGTGGGAGCGTACTTGGGTTAGATCTTACCACTTCTTCTTGCCCGTCTTCTGCCTTACCTACGGCGTTTTGGCGGTCATTACCCGGCAGGTTCGCACGGCAATGCAGGGCATTTTGCAATCAGATTTTGTACGCACCGCTCGTGCCAAAGGTCTACGAGAACGGCGTATAATTTGGCGGCACGCCTTTCCCAATGCTTTGTTTCCACTCATTACTATGTTTGGATCCTTGCTGCCGGGTGTCATTGCTGGCTCGCTGATAATCGAATTAATTTTCAACATCCCTGGTGTGGGTATGCTCACGTTCGACTCCATATTTAACGAGGACTGGCCTGTGGTGTACGGTTTACTCTTGCTTACCGCTATCTTAACCGTACTGGGGATTTTGCTGGCCGATTTGCTTTACGCTTGGGCCGACCCCCGGGTACAATTAGATACGCAAAACCAAAGGGCGAATGGCTAGTGCTGCACGTACATTGAGAGAACGGCTGCTCGCTAAGATCAACCAGCGGGCTTCCTGGCGCTGGGCCAAACGCGGGCTGTACTTTCTGCTCTTCATTGCGATCTTCGCCAACTTTATTGCCAATGACAAGCCCTACTATTGCGAATACCAGGGCGAATGGCACGCTCCGTTATTCCGGGCCATTGCCGTAGATTTGGGATTGGCCTCCTGGCCTGCCGACCAGGCTACCTGGCGCTGGTACGAGATCGAAGCGTTAGAGAATGTATACTGGCCTCCCATCGCGTATAGCCCAACACGGATAGACCTGTACCAGAAATTTCAAAGTCCCTTTGCCAAACAGCAGGTGGAACGCTGGTCGTTCCGGCATTGGCTAGGCACCGACGGCCTGGGACGCGACACCCTGGCCAGTCTGATCTGGGGCACCCGTATTGCCATGTTGATTGGCATCGCCTCCATGATTATTTCCACTATCATTGGCCTATTTTTAGGTAGTATTGCTGGCTTTTTTGCCAACGACCGCTGGCTCACCACCAGGGCGCAACGGGTAGGTGGCACCATTGGTTTACTCTGCGGTATCTACTGGGGATTTATTGTGCGGCGCCCGGCATTGGACTTAGGCTCCACCGCCAACTATTATCTAACGGCCATTTTCTTACTGATTGGTCTCACCCTGCTGGGAAGTTATCTGGGGCGCCTATTGACGCCACGATCTGGCCATATCAAGCCCTTGCCGCTGGATGACTTTATTATGCGGGGCATTGAAACGCTCAACGCCATTCCTGCCCTCCTCTTACTCTTAGCCATTGTGGCTGTGATTAAGAAGCCGACTTTACTTTCTTTGATTTTGATTTTGGGCTTACTACGCTGGACTGGCATTGCCCGTTTTGTACGAGGTGAATTGCTACGTGTGCGTTCGCTGGAGTACATGCAAGCTACGCAGGTAATGGGCCTGCCACCGGCTCTGGCACTCATCCGTCACGCACTTCCTAATGCCCTCGGTCCGGTATACGTAGCAGTAGCCTTTGGCATAGCCGGTGCTATTTTGGTTGAAGCAGGCTTATCATTTATAGGTATTGGTGTCCCAGAGGATATAGTTACTTGGGGCATGCTCCTACGCAACGCCCGCAACGCTGCAAGTGCCTGGTGGTTGGCCATCTTTCCTGGCTTAGCCATATTTCTCACCATTACCGTTTTCAACCTATTGGGTGAAGCCATCAGTGAAGAAGTAAACTAGCCGACCTTAGCCTAGCGGAAAGTGATCCACGACCTAGCGGCTGCGCTTATTTTTACGACGCATCTTTTTTGGAAAAAGCTGACTAGATCCTTTGCGATTAGAAAGGCTGCCATTGCGTTTGGTTTTCACCTTGGTGGTTTCGTAGGCCGGGCAGCCGGATTTACGGCTACAACTTTGCACATTAGCGCTCAAAGAAAATAAGCCTAGAAGAAAGAGGATATAGACGAAGCGTTTCATAATATTCAGACAATTTGACGGAGAAGTCCTTTTTAGGTACCCCAATAATAACGTTAGATCCTGCAAAAGAGGTACAATTAGAGTACAAAAGTATAAGCAAAACGATTACAAGCCTAGTAAAAACGGGGCTTTTCACCGATTTTTCCAATAATTTCGGGGGCTGGGGGTTGCGTAATTCAAAGGTAAGCTTAAATTTGCCTCCACAATTTTCCTAAACCAAAACAATTATTAATGAATAAGGGAGATTTAGTTAGTAAGATCGCCGATTCTGCAGGAATCACTAAAGGTCAAGCAGAGGACGCTCTGAATGCCGTATTGGACGGTATCACCGATGCCCTAAAGAATGATGACACTGTAACTCTGATTGGATTTGGTTCGTTCAGCGTAAGCCACCGTGCAGCACGTGCTGGCCGTAACCCACAAACGGGTGCTACGATCCAGATTGCAGCGAAGAACTTAGCTAAGTTCAAGGCTGGTAAGAAATTGACCGAAGCACTCAACTAATCCCGCTGAGTGTTAGATCATAAAAAGGGCAGCCCGGAATCATCTGGGTTGCCCTTTTCTATTTGGCATCAAGGCGCATTGCTCTTCGATAGCTATCGGGAGCGGCTCTCCAGCAACAACTATCTCAGCATTTAGCCTGTTTTCCGAATTAGACCAATTAATGGCACGAATGGTAGGCAGTCGAGAGGCTTATTCTATCTTTGCCATCAACCATAACCTCCAACCATCCTTACATCATTTCTATGGCTGATATTCAGAAACTTCAAGCGATTGCCAGTCAGGTAAGGCGCGATATTGTTCGCCAAGTATCCGCGGCGCAATCCGGCCACCCTGGTGGTTCCCTTGGCTGCACGGATTTACTGGTAGCCCTGTATTTCGAAATCATGGACCATAACCCTGACTTTAACATGAGTGGCCAGGGAGAGGACCTATTCTATTTGTCCAATGGGCACATCTCGCCTGTTTTTTATAGCGTATTAGCACGCAGTGGTTATTTCCCCATTGAGGAACTAGCTACGTTTCGCCAGATCAATTCTCGTTTACAGGGGCACCCTGCTACCCACGAAGGCTTACCTGGCATACGCACTGCTTCTGGTTCTCTGGGGCAAGGCCTGAGCGTAGCCATTGGTGCAGCCCTGGCTAAGCGCCTAAACAAAGAAGACAAACTCATTTATTGCCTCATGGGCGACGGTGAGCAAGAGGAAGGGCAGATTTGGGAGGCTGTGATGTTTGCAGGCCACAACAAAGTGGATAACCTGATTGCTATCTGCGACCGCAATAATCAGCAGATTGATGGCAGTCTGGATGATGTACTTAACATGGGCGACCTGGGGCGCAAATACGCTGAATTTGGCTGGGAAGTATTGCGCACTGATGGTAATGACATGGCCGAATTGGTAGCCACGCTAGAAAAAGCTAAAGCTATGACTGGCAATGGCAAACCCATTTTTATTGACATGAAGACCGAAATGGGCAAAGGAGTTGATTATATGGAAGGTACGCACAAGTGGCACGGTAAGGCCCCTGATGCCGAGCTGACAGCGAAAGCCCTCGCCCAACTAGAGGAAACCCTCGGTGATTACTAGTACAGGGTAAAGGGTAGAAAGTAGAAGGTGCTTGGTACGATAGCCAAGAATCTACCTTTACCCATCATCACTCCTCAGCTTTATTAGCACTTAAAAAGAAAAACAATCATGCTCGATAATATTCAAAGTACCGGTAAGAAAGCTACCCGCGATGGGTTTGGAGCCGGTATTGATGCCATCTCTGCCGAAAATGGCCAGGTCGTTGTCCTTACGGCAGACTTAGCAGGTTCCCTTAAGATCCAAAACTTCATCAATGACTATCCGGAACGCTACTTCCAGGTAGGTATTGCGGAAGCTAACATGATGGGTATCGCCGCTGGCTTGGCCAATGCAGGTAAAATCCCCTACACCACTACCTTCGCTAACTTCTCCACTGGACGGGTGTACGATCAGATTCGCCAGTCCATTGCCTACTCGCATAAGAATGTAAAGATTTGCGCTAGCCACGCCGGCTTAACACTGGGAGAAGATGGTGCTACCCACCAGATCCTGGAGGATATTGGAATGATGCGTATGCTCCCCGGCATGACCGTTATTAATCCTTGTGATTATCACCAGACCAAGGCCGCAGCAATTGCGATAGCGAAGCACCACGGTCCAGTTTACTTACGCTTTGGTCGTCCTAGTTGGCCAATGTTTACCGAAGACATGCCTTTCGAAATTGGTAAAGCACTACCACTGGCAGAAGGTTCTGATGTTTCCATTTTCGCTACCGGGCACATGGTTTGGCAGGCGGTAGAAGCAGCAAAAGAACTAGCCAAGGAAGGCATTAGCGTTGATCTGATCAACATCCACACCATTAAGCCGTTGGACGAAGCAGCAGTACTGGCTTCGGTACGTAAGACAGGTGCGGTAGTTACTTGCGAAGAGCACAACCGTTACGGCGGCTTAGGTGAAGCTATTGCACAGGTTCTCACGGCCAATCACCCCGCTCCACAAGAATTCGTAGCGGTAGACGACAGCTTTGGCGAAAGTGGTAAGCCAGCAGACTTGCTAGATAAATACGGACTGAGTGTATCTGACGTAGTAGCAGCAGCTAAGCGCGCAGTGGGACGGAAATAGAGAATACGAATACGTTTGATAGAAATAAGAAAGGGGTGGTCTTCGGAGGGAGGCTGCCCTTTTTTGTTATAGGCAGAAATTGATAAAACAGTAACAACCCTACCTTAAAGCTTCCTTCACAAAAGCAGGGCCTCTCTTTACGTGTAAGATTCGAACCACATAAACATCCATTTCAGTTTCTTCGATTTTGTATATAACTCGATAGTTTTTGTTAACTATCACTCGTCGATAGATAATATCATCTCGACTTATGGCTTCCTTGACCCTCCCGTGTCGATCTGGCATATTCGCCAATCCATTAATAGCGTCGAGTATCGCATCACGAGTATTCTCCGCACTTTGAGTGCCACTTTTTCCGAGATATATTCGAGGATTTCTTCTAAGTCTTGCTCTGCGGGTTCGGTAATGATTACCGCGTACGATTCAGCCATTCTTCAGAGCGCTTTCTTAGTTCTTCAACGGTGATTCCTTTACCTTCTTTTGCTTCGGCAACAGCTTTCTCAGCCTGCTCTAAAAATGTTGATGCAGTCACTGGGGTACCGTCGGTCTCATATCCTAAGACAGGGTCATCCTCCTTCTTAACATAAGTTCCCAGCATCGCATAGACCGCCTTTAAGAGCCGATCATCGATCTGATCTATCAACTGGTGTACTTCTTCGCGCATTTCTACCGCACTCATAATCATTCATTTTGCATTCCTAAATATAACGCTTTAAAGAGTAAAATCATTCATTAGCTCTTTGTAGACTCTCAATGGTATTTCACAATATGAACTCTCTTCTCTTACAGAAGATCAAGGTATTCGTACATTTTGATCGGTGATATTCACGATCAAAATGAAGGTATTTAACTCGTACCAATTGCCAAAACCAATCGAAAACTTGTGTTCCCAATCCAAGAATTTTTCCTTTGCACGTCTATCCTTAAAGTTTATGTATTGAACTGCTACCAATGTATCTCCTGATGAGTCACGGAAGCCCAGATACTGCCTGCGATAATATCTAAAGTGGCGACTGTAATTGCGAGGCTGATACTCCTTTACCCTTGGGTCAGAGGAGTAAGTATAGTTGAATAAACTATCAACTATATTCTCTGTCTCTAGAACATCTTCAATTGAAAGTATCGTACCCGTTCCATCCAATCCACGATCAGAAAAGAATTCCATTCCAGTACTCGCTGGAAAGATTTTGCTTTCGCAACGATAGAAGTCATTGATTGTAATTATTCGTTCTTCTTGATCAAATTCGATTCTTACTAATTGCTGAGCGTACAAACTCAAGTAAAACAACATAGCAGACAAGGAGAAAGATAACCTGAGCGCTTTTTTCATATTAGTGGAAGCATTAGCTGATGATTAAAAAGCAAAAAATCCATAGACAAGTTCTTGGAGAATTTTGAGTTCTCCAAGAACTACGATTAAACCTTTTCCCCTCTCCCCCATCCAACCACCGTAACCAGTACAAAACCTGAAGCGATGAAAGCACTTTTTACCTGCCTTACCTTCTTTTGTCTTCTCGCTGGTATGAACGCCCAAGTCTACGACGACTTTCTGGGCACCGGCCAAGCAGACGATATTAGTTTTACCTCCAGTGACCCCACTTCAGACGGACTCAAAGCTTTGAATGGCTCCGGCTATGACCTTGACACCCGCGGTAGTTCGCGTTTCCTGGCGCACACTACCCTGGGCTACACCATTGAAGACGTGGCCTACGTGAGCGAAATTGGCCTTCCGGCCTGGATCGACGAGCAAATGGAAATGCCCGTCAGTGAATACACCGATCTGGTGCTAACGATTAGCGAGCAATGGCGACAAAACTGCGATGAAAACCTAGGCGTAGAAACCTGCAACATCGTATTCCGCAATACCCCGCCCATGTTTCGTACGGCATGGTGGGATACCGCGATGAAGCAAGATGATCAATTGCGTCAGCGGGTAGCTATGGCCCTAAGCGAAATTGTAGTGATATCAGACCAAAGTAACCTACAGTTCTTCGCCCAGGGGCTGTCTACGTTTTATGACATCCTGGCCCGCAACGCCTTTGGCAACTACGAGGATATCCTGCAGGAAGTGACGACTAACACGGCGATGGGCTTTTACCTCAGCCACCTCAACAATCCACCTACAGATGAAGTCGCCAACATTCGCCCGGATGAAAACTACGCTCGGGAAATTATGCAGCTGTTCACGATTGGACTCTACGAACTGAACAATGATGGTAGCCGTCAACTAGACGATGAAGGCCGTTGGATTCCAACCTACGACAACGACGATATTAAAGGCCTGGCCAAAGTATTTACTGGTTTAGGCGGAAGCCGCTACGGCATCCCAATTCCACAGACACCACCTTTTGGAACCAACTACCAAATCTTGTCCTTCACGGATACGATGCGTATGTTCGAGCAATTCCATGAACCCGGCGAGAAGGTGATCGTGGGCGGTCATGTAATTCCCGCCGGACAATCGGGAATGGCGGACATTTATGAGGCCATCAACGTACTATTTAATCATCAAAACACTGCGCCATTCCTTTCCTACCGCCTGATTCAGCGACTGGTAAAGTCTAATCCAAGTCCGGAATATGTGAATCGAGTAGCCAGTGTTTTCAACGACAATGGCGAAGGTGAACGCGGTGATCTAGGTGCTGTAGTACGAGCCATTTTACTAGATGAAGAAGCTTACGAATGCTACTGGATCGATGATTTCTCCAACGGTATGCTCCGCGCCCCTATGCTACGCTACACCCAAATGATGCGCGGCTTAAGAGCCGAAGCTGAATCGGAGATTTTCCACAACAGTGGTCAAATCTACAAGGCATTTACGGAGCAGTTTATCTTGTCAGCACCTACGGTATTCAACTTCTACACGCCAGATTACAGCCCCAATGCTGATTTTCAGTTGTACAACAATGTCGGACCAGAGTTCCAGATCCTAAATTCGGGTACCTCTTCCAACTACGTCAACTTTATGCTCTTTTCTTTGATGAATGACTACATCAACGGATTGGGGGTCGCGTTACCGAATTATCTGAATGGCCCTGACTTCCAGAATTTCGATCCAGATACAACGCCGTACGAAGCTGCCCTCACCGACCCACTATTCTTCTCCTTAGGAGATAAACCCGAACAGCTAGTTGACTACCTCGACATTCTGATGGCAAACGGCGGTTTGAGTGAGGATACCAAGGACCGTATTATTACTTCCCTCAGTGGGTCAACGCTGTTTCAGCCACAAGATGCGGCCCTATACGCACTCTTCCTAGTCATGATCGATCCCGACTACACCATTATGAAGTAGGTTGCTACCGCAATGGCAAACCTTTTTACCAGAATCAACTAAAAAAGACACCCCACATGGGAAAGCATAAATATTCAAGAAGACAATTCCTGGGCACAGCTCCGTGCCTGGCACTGGGTACTACCACCCTATTCAGCTCACTCATCAACCTCAAAGCCATGAACACCATGATTGGGTCAACCACACTAGGTGGTGACTACAAGGCCCTGGTGTGTGTGCTACTAAATGGCGGTAATGATTCCTTTAACATGGTCCTGCCCCGCAATACGGAGTCTTACAATGAGTACGCCACGGCTCGTTCGAACCAGGCGATACCACAAAACGAAATACTACCCATTAATCCCCAAACTACCGACGGACGCGAATTTGGTTTCCACCCGGCCATGGTCGGCCTACAAGGCATCTTCGAAGCGGGTGACCTGGCGGTGGTAAGTAATGTGGGCACCTTGGTAGAGCCCGTGACCAAATCAACTATCCTGGACGGTACCGCCAGTTTGCCATTGGGCCTACTCTCGCACCTGGATCAGGTGATGCACTGGCAAACCGCTACCCCACTCGACCGCAACAGCGCTACCGGTTGGGGTGGCCGAATGGCAGACATCCTGCAAGAAATGAACACCAACCAGGAAGTGTCGATGAACATTTCTCTTTCGGGTAACAACCTCTTCCAGCGCGGTGGCGAAGTAGTGGAATACGCCATTAACAATGATGGCTCAGTAGCTATTCTTGGCTGGGACGGTCCTCACCCCTTCCTGCAGATGATGACCGAGGACGTGAGCGACATGATGAACAAGACCTACGAAGATATCTTCAAAGATTCCTACGCCGGCACTTTACGCCGTAGTGTAAATAGTAATGATGTCTTCAACGCTGCACTAGAAGGCACCGAAGATGTGGTCGGTTTCTTCACACCGGGTAATCCGCTAGCGCAAGACTTGCGCATGGTGGCACAAACCATCGCGGGACGCTCCGACCTGGGTGCACAACGCCAAATCTTCTTCGTGCAGTTGGGTGGCTTTGATAACCACGATGAATTACTGGACAACCACGAGCTGTTGATGACGACCGTAGATCAAGCCCTATCGGAATTCTACGCCGCAACAGAAATGCTGGGTGTGAAGGACAATGTAACCACCTTCACTATCTCCGACTTTGCGCGTACGCTGAGTTCTAACGGTAACGGAACCGACCACGCCTGGGGCGGAAACGCACTGGTAATGGGTGGCGCCGTAAATGGCCAAGAGATGTACGGTGAATATCCAATCCTAAGCCTGGGCACCGACCTGGAGCTAGGTGGCGGCGTCTTTTTGCCCACAACCGCAGCCGATGAGTACTTCGCGGAAATCTGCCTGTGGTTTGGTATTTCACCCAACGATCTATCGATGATTTTGCCCAATATTGGCAATTTCTACGATGTGGCCGGCGGTGGTAACCCCATCGGTTTTATGGACATCTAATTTCCCTTTACCTACCAAACACGAAATTCATCATGAAATATATATTCACACTCTTATCGATTCTTAGCGTCAGCTTACTCAGTGCGCAGTGCATTGAGGAGACGCACAGCGCCTATCCGGAGCAGGGCTGGGTATCCTGCCAGACCTCCTTGGCACCCGTACCCGAACGTGGTAATGTACACTGGCTGCAATACGACTTAGGTCACGTATACCCCCTGGAAAACCTCAAGGTTTGGAACCACAATGTTTGGGGTGAGATCGAACGAGGTGTTCAGGAAATCAACCTCGATTTTTCACTAGACGGTAGTAACTGGAACAGCTTTGGCCCGATCACAGTGGAACAAGCGCCCGGTTCCTGGAAATATACCGGCGGAAGCGAGATCAGCTTAGGTGATATTCCGGCACGTTATGTACTTATCTCCGTTGCCTCTACTTACGGTGACGAGTCTTGTGCCGGCATTGCCGAAATGCGTTTCGGTCTCGGTGAGATGGTTGCTGTCGACGATGAGGAAATTCTAAACGAATCACTCAGCGTATTCCCCAACCCTGCTAGCAACTACATCTTCATCAACTCTGCGGACATTACTGCTGAGGACCAAGTGGTGATTCTAGACGCTACGGGCCGTCAAGTGCAGGCACCACAAGCACTGGACGGCCAAACCAGCCGGATCGAGATCAGTGGTTTACCCGCTGGCCTGTACTACGCTCAGGTCTTTGGGCCCGAGAAGCAAATGAGTAAGTTATTTGTGGTAACACGATAAGAACTTCTGCAAAACCAAGATCATTTTAAGAGGCCTTCGTTTGGAATCAAGCGGAGGCTTTTTCATGCAAAATACCTAACCATTAGGTACTTGCCATTAGTCACTTTTAGTTAAATGTGATATGTTTTGGTCTTAGCATTAGAAATTATCATAATTCCCGCTTAAATTGCCACTGTTTAGAATAAGTCTAAATAAATATAAAGCGAAATTCACCCCATTACTACAATGACGATGCCCGCTTTTCAAGAGATAAAGTACCAGTGCCGCCGTGTGCATCTTCCCGATCAAAGCGCAAATACGTAATTTTTTTTGGAAGGAAGCAAGGGAGTGTGACGTCCTCCATTGTCACATGCACATTTGGCGCTGTACGTAAAGTATTAAGTGAATGATAATGGTTTTGATGATCCAGTCGGCACCCTGCGCTAGACTGGATCATTTTTTTTGCTTTATCAGTAAAAACTTACGCTCCTAGTCTGCTTAAGCTCATCAACAGAGAAAGGAGTTCGTAATGCCAAATATTTAAGTCATCCATAGACTTCTTCCTACCAAATCATCTTAGCGTAAATGTTCTTAGCAACCAATGTAATTTCGTGACTAAACCCCTACCTTTGCGGCCTTGTTATAGTCTTTCCAAGTTAGTCCTCAATAAATGCTGAGAGAAAGGCTATCTGCGATAATTCCTAACCTACGAACATGTCTGCACAATGAAATTTGGCACTAAATGCATTCACGCTGGCTTAGAGCCAGATCCGTCCACTGGGGCTGTCATGACGCCCATTTATCAGACTTCAACTTACGCTCAAGAAGAGCCCGGCAAACACCAGGGATTCGAGTACGCACGTACACAGAACCCCACTCGTTCCGCTCTGGAACGCAACTTGGCTGGCCTGGAAGATGGTCAACACGCTGTTGCTTTTGGTAGTGGCCTGGCCGCTATGGATGCGGTAATGCGCCTGCTTGAGCCAGGGGATGAAGTCATCGCTACTGATGACCTATACGGTGGATCTTACCGTCAGATGGTTCGCGTACATGGTCGCTATGGCATCGTATCCAACTTCATCAACCTAACGGATATTGATGCCCTGCGCGCTACCATAACCGATAAGACCAAGCTGATCTGGATTGAGACGCCTACCAACCCGATGTTGAAGCTAATCGACATCAAGGCGGTAACGGAAGTGGCCCAGGAGAAAGGTATCCTTACTTGTGTGGATAATACGTTTGCTAGCCCGTACTTACAGCAACCACTCGCATTGGGCGCTGATTTGGTCTTGCATTCTGCTACCAAGTATCTGGGCGGACATAGTGATGTCGTAATGGGTGCCGTAATCACCAATAATCAGGAGTTGGCTGATCAATTGTACTTCTTGCAAAATGCGGTAGGTGCAGTTCCTGGCCCGCAAGACTGTTTCTTGATGCTTCGTGGTATTAAAACCTTGCACCTGCGTGTGGAGCGCTCTTGCAAAAACGCCAAGAAAATTGCCAAGTACCTATCTGGCCACCCTAAGGTTGGAAAAGTATACTATCCTGGCTTGAAAGACCACCCACAGCACGAGTTGGCAAAAGCCCAAATGAAAGACTTTGGTGCTATGGTGTCCTTCGACTTCCCTGGCGGCACCTTTGAAACTGCCAACAAGGTACTGGCCAATACTAACGTCTTTACCCTAGCGGAAAGCCTGGGTGGTGTAGAAAGTCTAATTGGCCATCCGGCTAGTATGACACACGCATCTATTCCCAAAGAGGAGCGCCTTAAAGTAGGCCTCACGGATAGCCTCATCCGCCTCAGCATTGGCATAGAGGATGTAGATGATCTCATCGCAGATTTGGAGCAGGCCTTCCGTAATATTTAGAAGTTAAAAAGTTAAAGTAACAGTGGAAGTGAAAGTGACAATTAGTAGTATACTGTACTTTTACCTTCACTGTCATTTTCACTTTTACCCCCACCAATATGATCCGCAATCACCGCTCCGAAGTTTTGTCTGACAATTGGTACGTCCTACACAAGCACACCTACGAGTACCGCCAGCGTGACGGCCAATGGGTGGAACAGATACGCGAAGCCTACGACCGTGGCAATGGTGCCGCTATTCTCCTCTATAACCGTGCCAAGGGGACCGTACTCCTAACCCGCCAGTTTCGCCTGCCCACTTACGTCAACGGTAATCCGGATGGCTTGATGATCGAAGCCTGCGCCGGCCTCCTTGACGAAGCAGATCCTGCCGCTTGCATCCGCCGTGAAATCGAAGAAGAAACCGGCTACCGCATTGAGCAAGTAGAAAAGGTAATGGAAGCCTATATGTCGCCCGGTTCCGTCACCGAAATTCTCTACCTCTTTATCGGTGAATACCACGCCCACCAAAAAGTCAGCGAAGGCGGCGGCCTAGTGGAGGAAACCGAAGATATTGAAGTGCTAGAGCTACCTTTTCAAGCGGCGCTGGATATGGTGAAGACGGGGGAGATTAAGGATGCTAAGACGATTATGTTGTTGTATTATGCAAGACTAGAAGGCGTGTTTGATGCGTAGAGCTTGTACAGTACGATATAGTATTCGAAATAGCGAAAGTGGGAGTAAAAGTGACAGTTAAAGTGAAAGTTTTTTGAGGTTAGCGGTGATGGAATAAGTTGCCAGTGGCAATGGAATAACTTCAAATACTTACAAAGGACAATCAACTAGTCACGAAGAGGGGAAATCGAGCTTATATAGGTAAACATTGAAAAATGGTCCGCCTAAAGTTTGAAGACAGACTCGTCATATTTGCAGGAGAATGCGTGTTCTTTGTGGAAAAGCTGCCCAAAACTCAAGCTGGTTACTACTACGCTGATCAACTGTTACGCGCATCCGGCAGTTCTGCTCTACATTACGGGGAAGCGCAGGGTACAAATACGGTGAAAGATTTCATCTACAAAGTATCTGGTTCTTTAAAGGAACTCAAGGAATGCATCATGATCCTAAAAATTCTCACCCATATCAATTACGGTTCAACAGATTCTCGTACAAAGCTAGCTAGTGAGGCACTTGAATTGTCAAGGATAGCAGCTCGTATGATTCTTAATAAGAAAGCTGGAAAAAACTAAATTGACTATTCCTCACTCTTTCACTTTCATTACCACTTTAATTTTCACTTTAACTGTCACTTTCACTTTTCACTCCCAATTCCATAAACTCCTCAATCCTATGCCTTATCGTTTTACTAAGTGACATTTGATTGCTTAGACCACACTAAGCAGATAAACCTATCTAAAATGCCTAATTTACGGACAGTTCAAAAAACGGATAAAAACAAGAATTGATGAAATTTCTAAGTGCCACTCTGTTTCTGATGCTGATTACTTTTTCTGGTTATTCTCAGGGTTTCAAGTATAATCGCTCGTCAAAAAAGTTTGTCTTCAAAAATCAACAAGGACGTTTAGATAGAGATAAACAGTACGATGCGTACAGGGGCTTTCACAATGGGGCTTGCCTGGTAATGAATGATGATAAATGGGGCCTAATCAATGAAGATGGAGAAATCATAATTGACTTAGAATATGACGACTTATGGGTATTGCAAGACCAATTTAGAAGCAAGCTAAACGGTAAAGTTGGTTTATTAGATGCGACTGGAAATGAACTAATCCCACATCAATACGAATGGGTTGAATCAATGATGAATGGTAAGGCAGTGGTAAAAGAATATGGAGAGTGGAAATGGTGGATAGATGGGAATACCAGTGGTTACGAAGAAGAGGTAGAAGAGATGGACACCAGGCTCGTCCATGAAGACTGTATAGATGAAGATAGTGAATGCACCATGTTGTTAATGCTCAGAATGCTGTATAAAAACATAAGGTACCCTGCTGCTGCAAGAGAAAACGGGATACAAGGAACAGTACTAGTCGAGATTATTTTTAATGAGTCGGGTAGAATTGAGAAGAAGGAAATTAAACAAGGGCTAGGATATGGTTGCGACGAAGAAGTGATGAGAGTATTTGATCGCTTTAATGAGCTCAACTTAGTACCGGCGAAAAAAGATGGGCAGAGCGTAAGATCAAAGATGTTTTTTCCGGTGAAATTCAAGCTCGAATAGTAAGAGCGTGTTGCCTCCTTATCATTCTAATTCTTGCGCTAATTCTAATCCCCCCTCTATTCGCTCAAAATCCGTAATTTACCTTATAATCGAACCGCTCCCTATCCATGCCTGATGCTATCCCTCCAAACCAAGAAAACCTGGAGATCTTCGAAAAGCCCGCCGGCTGGATGCTGTATTGGGGGACAGCAATCGTGGTAATTCTCATCTTGGTCGTATTGGGTTTAGCGGCCTTTATTCAATATCCAGATAAGTTGGAGTTTCAGGTGAGCATTACAAGTGATCCACCGCCGTTGCCGTTGGTGGTACAATATGCTGGCCAAGTAGAACAAGTATTGGTAGCAGACGGCGAGCAGGTACAGGAAGGGGAGGTGCTAATGATTATGGCGAGTGCGGCTCGTTGGCCAGACTTGCAATACCTAGATAGCACGCTCGAAGTGCTGCAGCAGATTGACAATCCGCTCACTGTTTCAGCGCTAAAGCTGCGGGAACCGCTCCGTTTGGATAAGCTTTCTTTTACGTATACACAGTTGCTCAACTACACCGCTGAATTGCAAGAGAAACTAAAACGCCAACCGATACTGGAACGCTTGGGATACCTGGATCAACAACTTTCGGAAAACGATAACCTAAGCAAGAACCTGAACGACCAGATGGAAACCTTGCGGCTGGAATTGGCGATAGCGGAACGTAATTTGCAGCAATATGAAGAATTACTCAGACGTGAATCAGCAAGCCAAATTGAGGTAGATCAATCGGCTACTCGATTATTGGATGTGCAGCGCCGCATTGAAGAACAGCGAAATCGCTTATCTCAAGCCCGCAGTCGTAAGGCAAGTCTACAAGATCAAAGAACCCTTTTGCTAGCTGAAACAGATGATGAACTGCTAAACCTTTGGCTGACCTGGAAAGCGCAAGTACGTAGTCTACAACAGGAATACTACGATTGGGATGATCAGCACCTGCTGCGGGCCAGCCAGAATGGTCAGGTCGTATTTTTCGAGCCCTTAAGTGCTGGTGTCCCATTGACCAACCAGCAAATGCCGCTGGGTATTATTCCGCAAAACGACACTTTGCGTTTTCAAGCCGAAGGGCTTTTGCCAGATTTAGGCAGTGGGGATATCAACACTGCTTCCGAAGCTTATCTTGAGGTGCTCGCCTACCCTTCCGAACGCTATGGCAAGGTGCCAGTAGTAGTAAAATCTATTGCGGCAGCATCGCAAAATACGGGTGAAGGATACCGGATTGTAATTGGTTTTCCGGAAGGTTTAACAACTACCCACGGCAAAACGCTACAATTCCGCCAGCAAATGCTGGCTCAGGCTACGCTATTGGCCGAAAAACGCAGTTTACTAAGTCGACTTTTTGGCCGTTTGCGACAGCTGACTGATTCTCAGTAATATTTTGCACTCTTCTTTGCCGAATACGTGATTAAAGCGTATCTTTGCCCGCCGTTAAAGAAATTCAATTCATTAAACATATACCAATGTTCGCAATCGTAACTATAGCTGGTCAGCAGTTCAAAGTTGAGGAAGGTCAGGAGATCTTCGTCCACCAGCTAGAAGCAAGCGAGGGAGACAGCCTATCTTTCGATCAAGTTTTGCTGATCAACAAGGAAGGTAATACCCAAGTAGGCACGCCGGTTCTGAACGCCTCAGTAAATGCTACGGTGTTAGGCCATCAGAAGGGTGAGAAAGTGATCGTATTCAAGAAGAAGCGCCGTAAAGGTTACCGCGTGAAGAATGGTCACCGCCAGCATTTTACTAAAATCAAGATTGATAGCATCGCCGGCTAAGTCGGTGTTCAATTGTTAACTACAAAATCTGTAAACAATGGCACACAAAAAAGGTGTAGGTAGTACTGACAACGGCCGCGATAGTTTAAGTAAACGCTTGGGTGTAAAGCTCTACGGCGGTCAGTTGGCTAAGGCCGGTAACATCATCGTTCGCCAGCGCGGTACCAAGTACCACCCAGGTGAGAATGTATACATGGGTAAGGACTTCACTTTGCACGCCAAGGTAGAAGGAACGGTAGAATACCGTCGCCGTCGTTCTAACCGCACATTCGTAAACATCATTCCTGCCGGTGAAGTAGCAGTTGCTCCACCAGCACCTACCAAGAAGGCTAAGGCTCCTAAGAAGGAAGCTCCTGCTGCTCCAGCAGTAGAAGAAGTAGCTGTAGTGGAAGAGGCTCCAGTTGTTGAAGAAACTCCAGTAGTGGAGGAAGCAGCTGCACCAGCAGAACCACAGAAGATTGCGGAGGAAGCTCCTGCTGCCAAGCCTAAAGCTAAGGCGGCTGCAAAAATCAAGTTACCTAACGGTAAGTCGATCAAGCAGGATGACCTGAAGATGGTTGAAGGCGTAGGCCCTAAGATTGAAGGCTTGCTACACGCAGGTGGCATCATGACTTGGGAAGACCTGGCTAACGCTCCAACCGAGAAGGTACAGCAAATTCTGGATGAAGCGGGACCACGTTACCGCATGCACCAGCCTACTACTTGGGCCAAGCAAGCACGTCTAGCGGCCGATGGTAAGTGGGATGAACTAGTTGCCTACCAGGATCGCCTGGATGGTGGCCGTGAACCAGAAGAGAAGTAAGCAATAGCTTAGCTAAACGAAACAGAAACCCTCGCTGCAAAATTTGTAGCGGGGGTTTTGTAGTTTTGGCCTAGATCTATTGCTGTAAGCTCTTGCGGTGACTCCACCACAGCAATCGGATGCTCCAACGCAACAAATCTATCTCTGATTAACCTCAATCCAATCCACCAGATCATGAAAAACATTTTTGCCACGCTCCTAGCCCTTCTTTTTGTTGGCACATTGGCCGCACAATCCTATAGTGTAGACTGGGGAGGTGAGTATCGGCGTTCCGGAGGAATCTTCAGTAATTTTTTCCTGGCTGGCATTACGGATGATGCTTACCATATGCTCTTGTATACCAGAAAGGAAACGACCCTATTTAGTTATAATTGGGATCACCGGCTAATAGGTACGAAGCAGGTGGATTTTAACACCGGACGGGACGAGATGTTTCTCAATGAATTCGTCCGTACCCAAAGAGGTAATTTCGCCGTACTGCGCCAATATGATCGCCGTGCCAAGGAGTTGCGAACCTATCTTAGTTACTTTAACAATCAATCCTTCGAAGGTCTACTACAAATCGCCGCTCAGCCCATGCGGCAGAGAACCGCCAATGAGTTCCTTGGTGGTACTCCAGATCCAACAAACACTGACATTTTCGAACCACTAGTAACCAGCCCTGATCGATCCAAAGCCGTCTTTACAAATATAAATGTCGATCGCGAACGAAATGAACCAGAAACGGTAAGCCTAAGTGTTTTCGACGCCGGCTTCAACCCCCTTTGGAACAAAACCTACAGCCTGCCTTACAACGAGCTTGATGCACAAATCACGCGCTCCGTTATCAGTAATGCAGGAGAGGTGTATTTACTCGTCAAAATTAGAATACGAGGCTCGGAGCGCCGACAAGCTGCCGGGCTTCCACCCTACCGTTATGAGTTGTTCAAGTTTACGGCGGACGGTGAAGTGGCGCAACTTGATATCGATCTCCCCAGCAATACAGCACCACAGTATACAGGCCTGTACGTATCTAATGTACCAGATGAACCAGTAGTAGTAGCCGGGATGTATACCGACTCCGACCGCAGAAGTAACCTAAAAGGAGCATTTCTAGTGGAAATTGATGAGGACTTCGAGATCAGCAGTACCAACACCTCCGAGTTTAGCAGCGCCTTCCTGGAAAATCTGGTCAGCAACCGAGCAAACAAACGCGATCAAGGCCTGGATAACGATTTTGTAATTAGGTCGTTTGTGCGTTTTAACGATGGCAAACTGGGGTTTGTGGCCGAAGAAACCTTTATCACTACCGTCATCGACAATACTGCCGGCACTATAGGTACAAACCGGACCAGATATATCTTTCATACTAATGAACTGGTGATCGTTATTTTTAGCCCGGAAGGCGAATTAGTCGATATGCAAAAAATTGACAAGGAGTTTAGTTCCTCCACTCCTATGACGACCTCCTTTGCTACAGCTGTGGTTGATGATCAACTTTTCATTGTGTACAATGATCAAAAAAATCGACGCGAACGAAAGGCCATTAGAGGTAAAGGCGGCGGCGCACTCTTTACCGACCTTACGGTAATTGATGGAGAAGGTGAGATAATCTACCAGGAGTCCTTATTTACGAGCGATGCTACCGACCGGAAGGCATTTATTCCCCGACAGTCTGATTACAATAATGAACGTATGGTCTTACTGGCCAGGTCTGCAAAGTTTTTTCAGTGCGGTTTACTGCACTTCGAGTAGCCTATTCATCATGCCAGCGGTTTCGTTGATCGATTTTTTTTCGTGTGTTCTCGCACTTTACGCAATTTTCAACTGTAATAATTCAGAGGCTGCTGCTACTAACATCGCGTGAGCCGTAATTCACACGGTTCGTTACTTGTACACGCAGTCATAGAATACAATCATTTTCGTAAAAATCTCAAATAGAATGAAACACATTTTTTTGCTGTGCGCAATGACCCTCGGTTTTCTAATTGGTCATGCCCAAGATAAGTCTACGGATATCAGTGTAGATGAAATCGTTGATGTCTATCTGGAAAACATTGGCGGGGTAGATAATTGGAAGGCACTGACCAGCATGCGTATGGAAGCTAAAATGTCGCAGGGGGGTATGGAATTCCCAGGAGTTATGATCCAGGCACCGCCTAATAAGCAGCGCATGGAAATCAATATCTCGGGCCAGCAAATGGTACAAGCCTACGACGGTGAGACGGCTTGGTGGATCAACCCATTCATGGGAGCAACCGATGCTCAACCTATGCCAGACGAAATGTCGGAGGACTTTACGAAGGAAACCTTTGAAAGTGACTTCATCGACTACGCAGAAAAGGGACACGAACTCGAGTACGTGGGTGACGTAGAAGTAGATGGCGTCGTGTGTCACGAGGTAAAGCTAACCAAAGAAGATGGTACCGAAGAGTTCCACTACTTTGACCCAGAATACATGATTCCTATCATGCAGAAGACCGTCATCAGCACTGGCCAGATGGCAGGACAAGCAGTAGAGACTTACCTCAGCGACTACGAAGAAGTAGACGGCTTGATGATACCTAAGTTCATTGAATCTAAGATGAACGGTGCTACTCAGTTCGCGCTTACGGTAACCAAGGTGGAGCTCAATGTTGATGTTGACGATGAAACCTTTGCTTACCCTAAAGCAGATGAGGACAAGGAATAAACTCCGATAACCCACACCCCTAAATGAAAAATTCACTACTGGCTCTGCAGCTCATCTGTCAGAGCCAGTAGTGTCATAAGCGTATGCTTTCCGTCGTGAGAGCTATCTATACCACAACATCCTTCAAAATGAGAATTATCCTACAAACTATATCTGTTCTACTCCTGACCATATTAAGTATTGGGCCAGCAGCGGCGCAAAGTCAGAGTGATAACAATGCTGGCGTTACTACGGATGGCAGCTTACTGAACGGACTCCGAGCCCGCAAAATTGGCCCCGCCGTGATGAGTGGCCGGGTAAGCAGTTTGGCGGTCCACCCAGAAGACCCTACCATTATTTACGTAGGCTCAGCCGGAGGTGGAGTTTGGAAAACCGTAACCGGCGGTACTGTACTACGCCCCGTCTTTGATGACCACTCCCAATCCATTGGCAAAGTCGCCATTGCACCCAGTGAACCAGAAACCGTATACGTAGGCACGGGTGAGCCTTGGCCCCGTAACAGTGTTTCCGTTGGAACAGGTATCTACAAGAGTACCAACGGTGGATCCAGCTGGAGCAACATTGGACTAGAAGACTCAGAGCGTATCTCTGACATAGTAGTGCACCCTGATGATCCCAACACAGTATACGTTGCTGCATTGGGTCACCTTTGGGACGCTAACGAAGAAAGAGGCGTATTTAAGACAACCGATGGTGGTCAAACTTGGGAAAAAGTCCTCTATATCGACGAAAACACCGGCGCTACCGATCTTGACTTTGATCCACGCAATCCAGAGGTGGTCTATGCAGTTATGTGGAGTTTCCGACGCCTGCCCTGGACCTTCGACTCTGGCTTTACTGGTAGTAGCGGTGTATACAAAAGCACCAATGGTGGAAAAGACTGGGAGAAGATTCAAAATGGTCTTCCCGACGAAAAACTAGGCCGTATGGCCATTGGTGTGGCGCATAGCAACCCGGATGTGATTTATCTTTCCGTGGAGTGTAAAAGCCAGGATAAGAAAGGACTCTACCTGAGTACAGATGCTGGTGCTAACTGGGAAAAAGTAAGTAATGATTTTAATACCACGGTACGTCCGTTTTACTTCAGTAATCTAACGGTTGATCCCACCAACGATAGTATCGTAATGAAGTGTGGATTGAACGCCATTATTAGTGAAGATCGAGGTAAGATATTCCGTACGGCGGGCAATAGCGTTCACTCCGATATCCACGATATCTGGATTGACCCTAGCAACACCAAGCACTTGCTTATCGCTACCGATGGCGGTATCTACGAAAGTATCGACCACGGCCGCACCACCAAGATGTGGATGAACCTGCCGGTTTCACAGTTTTACCACGTGAGTGTAGACAATGCTACTCCGTTTAACGTTTACGGTGGCTTGCAGGATAATGGCTCTTGGGTGGGCCCATCTCGTAAAGCCGGAGGTATTGGCAATAACGATTGGACCAGCGTGTACGGAGGTGATGGTTTCTATGCCTTCCGTCACCCGGAAAAAGAGAACATCATTTTTGCGGAGTACCAGGGCGGAAACCTGGTCCGTTACGATCAAAATACCGGGCAAGCCAAATCCATAGCGCCTTACCGCCAGGATGACGAAGAAGACTTGCGTTATAACTGGAATTCGCCCATTCACCTCAGCCCTACCCAACCAGATCGCATGTATTTTGCCAGCCAGTACCTCTACCGCAGTGAGGATATGGGGGAAAGCTGGGAACGCATCTCTGACGATTTAACTACGGATAATCCAGAAAAACAGCAGCAGCACTTATCTGGTGGATTGAGCATTGATAATTCCACCGCAGAAAACCACTGTACCATTTACGCTATTGCAGAGTCTCCAGTTGCTGACCAGACTATCTGGGCTGGTACGGATGACGGCAATTTGCAAGTAACCAGCGATGGTGGTGGCAACTGGAACAATGTTACCGTCAATGTACCAGATCTGCCCGCTAACACCTGGGTGACGTTTATTGACCCTAGCCCTCACGATGCACAAACAGCCTATGTGACCTTTGATGGGCACCGCTACGGTGACATGACAACCTACGTCTACAAGACCACCGATTTAGGCGCAAGCTGGACGCGCCTGGGCCCAGAGGGTTTGGAAGGTTATGCCCTCAGCGTTCGTCAAGACCGCAAGCAGCCCAACCTGCTTTACCTAGGTACGGAATTTGGTCTTTACATCTCATTGGACGAAGGACAGAGTTGGGCTCGGTTTACTAATAACATGCCGAAAGTGGGTGTTCGGGATATTGCCATTCAAGAACGGGACAATGCGCTGGCGATGGCTACGCATGGCCGTGGAATCATTTTGCTGGACGACCTTAGCCCACTGCAACAGCTTTCTGCGGAAATGATGGAGAATAAAGTTGCCTTCTTCCCAAGCAAGACCACCCTCCTACGCGACCCTGGTGCCGGTGGTAGCTGGTTTGGCGGATCGGGTAACTTTGCGGCGGGTAACCCCAGCTCAGCAGCCCAGGTGATCTACTTTAACAAGAAGCGCCACACCTTTGGCAAAATGTACTTTGAAATCTATAAGGACGGTGAGAAAATTCGCGAAATCCCCGCTGGTAAGTCCGCCGGTATCAATATCGTGAGTATGCCGACCAGCCTTCCTCCTCCAAAGGCCGCCCCTACCCGCAACCGCATGGCCTTGTTTGGCTCTATCTTTGGTCCCAACCTGGAAGCCGGAGAGTACGAAGTGAAGCTCATCAAAGGAAGAGACACTTATAGTAGCTCCTTCACACTAGCGTATGATCCAGATGCGCCCTATACAGATGAAGACCGTACCGTACAGCGCAAAACCACCATGCAGCTCTACGAAATGAGTGAACAGCTAGCTTACATCTATCACGTCTACGAGCAGCTGCACGAACAGCTTGCCGGAGTAGAAGGTCTTAAGCGCAAGCGTCAAGAGGCTATTGATGGCTTGGAAGAGCAATTGAAGTCTACCATGAGCACCTTGGTGGCACTGGAGGGAGACTTCTACGTAGATGAAGGAGAACAAATTCGTGAACGGATATCGCAGCTGTATATGAAGGTCAGCCAGTTCCCGGGCCGCCCTTCGGGCTCTCAATTGAAAGAGGCTGAGCGGCTACAGACTGCTATGGACCAGGTGGATGTACAATTCACCCAGCGACTGGGTAGTGAGATTCCTGCCATTAACGAAATCCTGACCAAGGCGGACCGCCCTGCTTTAACTTGGGATGAAGAGACGACCTTCTTTGCTCAGGATAGTGGCACTAGTAGCACCCAAAATGGTCAACTCGACTGGAAGGGTGATGAAATGTACAAAGCTATGAACGGAACGCCACTGGGCTGGCGTTGGCTGCTCATGTGGTAGGCCGGAAACGGGAGACGGAAGGCATTTTCGAGGTGCCTTCCGTCGGCCGGCTGCTAGTTATCCAGCTCAAATTTAATCGGGATATTGATTAGCACGGGTACGGGGCGTCCGCGCTGCTTTCCAGTAATCCAAGAGCCCGGTGCACTCATCGTTTCCAGAATGCGTACCAGTTCATTTCCGGCGCCAGCACCGATATCTCTAAGTATTTTGATCTCATCTAAGCTACCGTCACGCAGAACAACAGCTTGAGCCACCACGGTACCTTCCACTCGGTTTTCAGCAGCAATGGCAGGGTATTCCAGGCGCTCGTAAATAGTAGTTCGCATGGCATCTTCCGCGCATACTTTCCGTGCTCGGCCTTCTTTTGCTTCACAGGTTTCGGAATTAAACCTAGGCATCTGCTCTACTACTTTAAAGACCTCTCTGTAGGCCTGCGGAGTGGCTGTTGGAGTAGGAGCAGGTGGTGGCGGAGGCGGAGGTGACAGAACACCATCCACTTCTTCCATAGGAAGGTCTGGCCTAAGCGCTGGCGCAGGCATTTCCGAACTTCTACCACCACGTGCCTGGTCGGTCTGTTCGTCTGGTAATTTATAGCGAATAGGCAAATTGAAACGTACGGGAACCGCATTTCCCCTTTGCTTACCAGGAATCCAACGGATTTCATCCGTGTTCATTTTTTCGACTAAGGCTACCGCCGCGGTTCCAATACCAGCCCCGGGATCTCGAATCATTTTGATCTGATCAAGGGTGCCATCTTCCTGCACTACAAACTGCACAATTGCTGTTCCCTCTACACCATTCTCTAGGGCTATCGTCGGGTATTCTAGATTTTCGTAAACATAGCGTAACAAGTGTTCCTGCGCACAAGACTTACGTTTTTGAGCATTTTTTTCGTCTTCACAGCCGGGAAACATTGGCATTTGCTCCACTACCACAAAAATCTCTTCCGCTGGCGGAGGGGGTGGCGGTGGAGGGGGTGGTGGACTTTCGATTTGCCCTATTACAGGCGAGCTTAGCAAGATTGCTACGGCAAAAGTAAAAAGGCGGGGTAAGCGCATATTTTTCTTTTTAGTGAATACTACTCATTGCAAAACATGAGCTAAGGTGAGCAAATAAGCTGATTAATTCTACGGATAAGGAGTGATGAAATGAAAATAATTTGCCCCCGGAAGGGTCATCCTCCTCTAGATTACTTAGTCGAAAATGGACTGGTATCTGGTAGTTCTTGGTTATTCCCAGGTATTCATCCTACAACTAACGCACTAGTACAGGATGAATACCCAAGCATAAATCAGAAAGCTTAGTCGCTAGCCTTAGCCTCTTCCATATAGGTCTCCCACTCTTTTAACTGATCCTTGAGCTCAGCGTAGCGATCTAGTGCATCTTTACCCGGACGTTGATCTGCACCTCGCAGCATAAACCCAAGGTATTCAATTTGCTGAATCAACATGGGTTGTGGATAAATAACCCCTTCCTCAGACCGCATCGCACTCAACACTTCTGCCAAAGCTGCTCCGTAAGTTGATTTCTTTTCCTTATCCGACATCGCCCGATGAGCTTTCTTCCAACCTGCTTCCAAGCGTCGAGCCTGACTCAGGAGTTCATTCACGTTTTGCTGTAAAGCAAACTGAGAACGCATATCCTTCACCGACACATCCGTAGCCGGCACGCGTGGGTCGGGAAGTAACACGAAGGAACGCTCCTCTACCTGATCTCCTACTCGTAGCTCCAAGCGGTAACTGCCTGGAGGCACCATGGGGCCACTCCGGTACGCCCGGCCCGATTGAACATGCCAAGCGCCCTGGGCTTTCAAGTCCCAACGGAAACGCTGAATTCCCGCCTCCGCAGATAGCGCAGAGGTTTGCAGGACTTCAAACTGATTTAAGCCCATATTTTCAATCGTTTCCTTCGTTTCCTCCAAACTATCACTACGGAACGCATTCACCACGGCACCATCCTCCGTAAGGATGCGAATTTCCACTGCATTAGTGTTTCCGGTAGGAAGGAAATAATCGATCGTAAGACCTGGGTTGGGATAATCAATATCACCACTACCTCTTACCATCGGGCTACGATACCGAACGGTAGCCTCTGGCTCAAATAAATAAGCCTGACTTGAAGTGGACGAATAGGCTTCATCATACAAAACGTGTAAACCATCCATAATCCAGAAACCACGGCCCATGGTTGAAAGCACTAAATCTCCCTGGTGGCACTTAATATCCGTGATAGGAGTAACGGGTAAGTTTTGCTGGAAAGCCTCCCACGAGGCTCCATCATCGAAAGAGATGAACATCCCGTATTCTGTACCGGCATACAACAGACCAGCTCGCTCAGGATCTTCCCGCACCACTCGGGTAGGAAAGTCTTGAGGAATACCACTATCCTTTCCGCTTAACAAGGTCCAAGAGGCACCGTAATCATTCGTACGGTAAATATAGGGCCGCTCATCTCCTAGTTGATAACGCAGAACAGCAGCATAGGCTTTAGCCGGATCATGCGGAGAAGGCTCTACCGCATCCACTCGCCCACCTGCAGGCAAGCCCGCTGGAGTTACATTTTTCCAGTTAGCTCCATTATCTCTGGTCACCTGTATGGGGCCGTCATTGGCGCCAGTCCATATCAGACCAGGTGTGATGGGAGATTCGCGGATACTGTAAATGGTACTATAAAATTCTTCCCCGGTAATATCTCGGGTGATTGGACTACCGGAAATCACTTGTTTATCTTCCTCAAAGGCCGTTAAGTCAGGAGAAATCGTCTCCCAGGTCACCCCTTCATCGGTGGTGCGATGTACAAACTGAGAGGTATGATAAACTACGTCGGGATTATGCGGAGAGACATGAATGGGAGAAACCCGTTGGAACCGATAGCGCAAATCCTTAGGGTTATGGCCGTACATATTCGAGGCCCCCACGTAGTAAGAACGCTCGACCCCGGTGCGCTTATCAAATACCCCAAAACGCCCTTTACAATTAGAATAGACAATATCTGGGTTATTGGGATGAGGCACTGCCGGACCAGTTTCACAACCGCCAGTATTAATGATCCAACCAATACCATTTACCTGACGGGCATCAGGTGGCAGACTGGGTACTGCAATAGTGGTATAATTATCTTGCTGCCCCGCATAAAGCCAGTAAGGAAACTGATTATCCACTTCAACTTGGTACAGCTCAGCAGTCGGTTGATTAAACTGCGTAGACCAGGACTCACCGCCGTTATGAGTCACATTAGCGCCGCCATCATTGGCCTGAATGAAGAGTTGTGGATTATCAGGGTTAATCCACATATCATGGTTATCACCGTGAGGTGGACGCATCCGCACCCAAGTTTTTCCACCATCCACCGACTTATAGTAGCCGGTAGCCAGGGCATAAATGACTTGAGCATTTTGGGGGTCAATACGAATATTGGTGTAATAAAATGGCCGGGTACGAATTCCCCGAAAACTGGATACTAAGGTAAACGACTTACCCTGATCTTCTGATTTATAAAGCCCACCTTCATCTCCAGGAGCCTCAATCAGCGCATACACGATGCGTGAATCAGAAGGACAAACAGCTACGTCAATTTTACCAATGAGGTCTTTGGGCAAGCCACGTGTGACCTTTTGCCAGCTCGTACCGCCGTCTACTGATTTGTAAATTCCACCCTCTTCCGGTGTACCACCACTAATGATAGTCCATGGCTTACGCTCAGCTTTCCAGGCCGTGGCAAAAAGGATATTAGGGTTCCCTGGCAACATTTCTACATCCGAAAAGCCCACTTGATCAGAGTGAAAAAGGACCCGCTCCCAACTACGTCCGCCATCCGTAGTTCGGTAAACGCCACGCTCTTCATTAGCCTTAAAGGGCTGTCCAATGGCCGCAACAAAGACCGTATTGTGATCATTGGGGTGAATCACCATGGCCCCTATTTGCCCCACATTATCGAGGCCAATATGCTGCCAGGTACTCCCAGCATCAATGGATTTATAAACACCTTTGCCAAGAATGACATTGCTACGTAACCCGTCTGAACCAGTACCTACGTACACAATATTAGGATCTTGATGTGCTACCGCAATAGCGCCAATAGAAGGTGTGGTAAAGTGACCATCGGATATATTAGCCCAGCGAGTGCCGTAATCCGTTGTTTTCCATACTCCACCACCGGTAGCCCCCAAGTAAAAGGTTCCAGGCTCTTGAACAGTACCCGCTACGGCAGTTACCCGCCCACCTCGATAAGGACCAACCGAACGGTATTCCAGAAAATCAAGATCATACTGCGCCCATACGTCTGAAACCAGAACAGATAAGCAACATAGCAGAATAGTAGTAAAAATTGTTTTCATACTAGTGGTGTTAGTCAAGTCCATCACGAACTGGCTTTACTTTTTTGTTTAAATATTTAAATAAATAAAACAAAATAACTATATTTGTAACCGAGCATTAAGAAAAGCACTCAATCATAGGCTTCATTTCCCTTGCCACTTACAGCGCTCTGGTGGCAAACATTCGATGGTAACAATTCCCGTTTTTCTGCTCGCTATAGGATTATGCTGGCTCTGTTGACTAATGATCGTCAACAGAGGTGTGAATCCCATGCTTTTGCTCACAGGGTGAGTAGAGGTCATGTCCCGGACCAGGAGAGGGTGGGCCCGCCGAAGGCGGTATGTCCCAAATTATTATTCCTACCATCCACCCCACTCAATCCTCAATCTCCTCTCTCTCAAATATAAGCTTTCTCCACTCCTCCAGAATATCTCCGCCTCAACTATGACCTTAGCAAAACATTAACACCCTCAAGGTGTTCCAAATATCAATAAGCTGCGTCTAATAGACGTTAGAACATCTGAAAACAATTTGCATCCAATATGTTGAAACATATCCTATTAAGCACCTTGGGTTTACTACTTAGCTTTGGCGGCTATGCCCAGGACTACACCAAGTCCGAAGACTCAGACCCTGAAGCTCGAAAAATCCTTAATCAAGTACGGCAAAAGTACGAGGCCTACACCTCTCTGGAAGCCAATTTCGCACTCGACATCGAGTTTCCCGAGCAACCCAAAGAAACACAGAACGGCACTTTGGCCCGTAGCGGCGATAAATATCGCGTAAATTTTGGTGGCCAAGAGGTCCTATCTGATGGTGCGGCACTGTATCTGGTCTTACATGGCAATGAGTCTGTACAGATCAATGACCTACCTGAGCCCGGTGAAGACACTGGCCTACTTTCGCCACAAGCGTTGTTCAACTTCTATGATAACGGCCAGTTTATCTACAGTCTGATTGATACCCAAACAGAGGATCGTCGGGTTGTTCATATCATAGAGTTCAAACCTACTGATCGCAATAGCGAATATGCCAAACTACGCATGATCGTTGCCCGCGACAGTAAAGAAATAATACGGGTCAAAGCTTTTGCCAAAGATGGTAGCCGCTATACCTTCCGCATTAGCAATATCAATAGCAACAAGCGTTTCGCTAGCGACTATTTCGCCTTTAGTGAAAGTAAATACCCTAACTATTACATTGAAGACTTGCGCGACGAGTAAGTTCCCCAAACCTCACCCTTGTATGTATAATTGGCCTGGCGCAGCATAATCGCTATCTTTACCAGGCACCAAAATGACGCCTCCCAAGCCCTGAGAATTGGTGCTTAGGAGGCCTATTTTTTATGGGTTGGAAATCAGCACTACTTAAGCCATTTGCCAAATATGTTGCCCGCAATATCGATCGCTGGGCGGCTGCCCCTTTGGTGGCACAAGAACAAGTGTTTCGTAACTTGATGCAACAGGGTGCCAAAACCCGTTTTGGCAAAGATCATCAACTCCAGCCAAGCACTACCTACGCTGCCTTTCGCGAACAGGTCCCCTTACGCGACTACGAAGGTCTTAAGCCTTATGTGGAACTGATTAAACAAGGCCAAAAAGATGTGCTCTGGCCGGGGCACCCTGCTTATTTTGCCAAAACCAGCGGCACTACCTCTGGCGTAAAGTACATCCCGCTTACTAAAGACAGCCTGCCCAACCATTTTGGTACCGCCCGCAACGCACTTTTCAACTATTACGCCCGCACCGGTAAAGGCAACTGGCTAGATGGAAAGATGATTTTTCTTTCGGGTAGCCCAGAAATGCAGGAAGTGGCTGGTATCAAAACTGGGCGACTTTCCGGCATTGTCAATCACCAAGTACCGGCTTGGTTGCGGACGAACCAACTTCCCTCCTACACTACCAATATCATTGAAGATTGGGAAACCAAGCTGGAAGGAATCGTCAAGGAGACCCTTCCTGCTGACATGCGGCTCATCAGTGGTATTCCTCCTTGGGTGCAGATGTACTACGAACGCTTACTCGAGGTTACCGGCAAACGCTACGTGAAAGATATCTTCCCCAACTACGAGGTATTTGTCTACGGCGGTGTCAACTTTGAGCCTTATCGCAGTGCGCTAGAGGAATTAGTGGGCAAACGGCTAGACAGCGTAGAAACCTACCCCGCTAGCGAAGGCTTTGTGGCTTTTCAAGATAGCCAGACCGAGCCTGGCCTGCTATTAAATGTAGCCAGCGGTATCTTCTTCGAATTTGTTCCAGCAGGTGAGATTTTCAATGAACATCCCACTCGTCTTTCTCTGGCCGAGGTAGAGTTGGGCGTCAACTACGCTATTATCATCAACAGCAATGCTGGTCTCTGGGGCTACAACCTCGGCGATACAGTAGAATTTGTCAGCAAGCAACCCTATCGCCTTCGGGTCACGGGGCGTATCAAGCATTTCATTTCGGCCTTTGGCGAGCACGTTATCGGCAAGGAGGTTGAAACAGCTATGCTAGAAGCCGTGGGCGATAGCAGCACACGACCGGTCGAATTTACCGTGGCTCCACAGGTCAATCCTCCGGAAGGCGGCCTACCTTACCACGAGTGGTTTGTTGAGTTTGAAAACCCTCCAGTAAACCTAGATGTTTTCAGTCAACAGCTCAATCAGTCGATGGTGCGGCAGAATATTTATTATCAAGACTTGATCGACGGCAGTATTCTTCGCCCGCTGGTCATTCGGCCACTTAAGCGAGATGCTTTTCGCGCTTACATGAAAACACAGGGTAAACTCGGCGGGCAAAACAAAGTCCCTCGCCTGAGTAACGATCGTAAAATTGCTGACTTCTTAATCAATTACGCACAATGAAAAGGCTAACGCTACTTGCGCTTTTCGGATTCCTATTTGGCACTCTTACGCTAGCGCAAAGCGCAGAAGAAGTAGTAGAACAAGCCAACCAACAGCTGGGAGCACAACGCTACGAACAAGCTATTGCGAGCTATGAAAGCCTGATCAGTCAAGGGTATTCCTCTGCTAGTCTGCATTTCAATCTGGGTATGGCCCACTATCATGCTGCCGCTCTGGGTCCCGCCATTCTGCACTTGGAAAAGGCTCGTAAGCTTGCACCTTACGATGGCAAAATTGAGAAGAACCTGGAATTGATTCGTAATGAGCAAAAGGATGGATTGCTTCCCCTTCCCACTTTTTTCCTCTATGATTGGTGGCATAATATCGCTGCTCGGCTTCGGCCTGATGCTTGGGCAGTACTGGCTGTGATATTCATGATCTTGGGCGCTTTGGGCGTTGCCAGCTGGTTTCGGTACCGTAAAGCAGCAAATGCCCCCGCTTGGTTTGCCCGCTGGAGGAGAAGGCTGCTCCTCACCGCTCCAATATTGTTGGTATTTGCATTACTATTCGTTCTATTTGCCACTACTCGTACGACGGCTTTGGCTAAAAAGGACCAGGCTGTTTTACTCCGCGCAGAGGTGATTGTCTATGCAACTCCGGATGAAAAATCCAACCAGGATATCACTTTACACGAGGGCCTGCGGGTACGCTTACTAGACACCTACGAAGGCTGGAAAAAAATTGAGTTGGTAGATGGTAGAAGTGGTTGGGTAAAATCTGATCAGCTCGCTGAGATTTAGTTTTTTATTCAATCTCACCCAAGAAGTTGCTTACCTCAACACTCAGCAAGATGGAAGAACAGCTTACTCAATTTTATCTAGACCAGAAGGAACCAATGCGCAGTGCGTTGATGGCCCTAAGAGACATTATTTTAGGCCTGGATGCGGGTATCCAATCTGCGTGGAAGTACAGTAGCCCTTTTTTCGTTTACCAAGGTAAGAACCTCTGTTACCTGTGGTATGATAAGCAAACGCGGCATCCGTATATTGGTATAATTGATGGGCATAGAATTGAACATCCTGTATTGCTAAAGGGAGACCGGAAGCAGATCAAAATACTAGCCGTAAACCCTAAAGAAGACTTCCCGATTGACGCCATCCAAGAGGTGTTAGTGGAGGCCATGGAGTTGTGCGCAGCACGTGGAAAGAAAAGCTAACCTACCAATTGCCACCGATTAGTCTATCGTGATGCTTACCTTAGGTCTTCTTCCCAGCTTATTTCAAGATGCTCCATAGATGGAAAAGAATACGACTCCGCCCCTGCGCCAAGACCTGAATAACTTCCAAAAACGCAAAGCATACCTGCAAGACGAGAACCGCCCGGAAGCGATCGCCAAAAGACACGCCAAGGGTTATCGCTCTGCCCGTGAGAACATTGATGACCTTTGTGATGATGCCAGTTTCCTGGAAACAGGGTCTCTCATCGTCGCTGGCCAACGAGGTCGCAAAACCGAAGAAGAGCTTTACCAACAAACACCAGCAGATGGTCTCATCACTGGTACTGGTGCAATTAACGGCCATTTATTTGCGGAGGAGGCCAGTAAGTGTTTTGTACTGAGTTATGACTATACCGTACTAGCCGGCACCCAAGGTGGATTTAACCACAAGAAAACCGACCGGGTGTTACAACAGGCACAACAGGCCCAGAGACCAGTAGTCTTTTTCGTTGAAGGTGGTGGTGGCCGCCCAGGGGATGTTGATTTTGCACTGATCACCGTTGGTGGCTTGGACCTTAACACCTGGGTGCATTACTCCAAATTGAGCGGCAAGGTAGCCCGGATTGCTATCGTCAATGGGTACTGCTTTGCTGGCAACGCTGCTATTGCAGGTTGCGCAGATGTGATCATCGCCACCAAAAGTACTTCGCTTGGCATGGGTGGGCCAGCGATGGTTGCGGGTGGAGGACTGGGAAATTTTCATCCCAAAGAAATAGGCCCGGCTGAGGTTCAAGCTAAGAATGGGGTCATTGACATACTCGTAGAAGATGAAGCTGCAGCAGTTCAAGCTGCCAAGCAGTACCTCTCTTACTTTCAAGGACGAGTTAAAGACTGGCAAGCACCAGATCAGATCAAACTAAGAGAGCTCGTACCCGAAAATCGCAAATTTGCCTATAGCATCCACAAGATCATTGACCAGCTTTGTGATGAAGAAAGTGTATTAGAATTAAGAGCAGAATTTGCAAAAAATATGGTGACGGCCTTAGTTCGTATTGCGGGCCGCCCAATGGGCCTCATCGCCAACAGTACTCGCTATTTAGGTGGAGCTATTGATAGCGATGCTGCGGATAAAGCCAGTCGATTCATGCAACTATGCGATGCCTTTGGGCTACCCATTTTATCACTCTGTGATGCCCCTGGTTTCATGGTGGGACCGGAGCATGAGAAGTTGGGACTGGTCCGTCATTCCTCTCGCATGTTTCTCACTGCCGCCAATATTCAAGTACCCCTACTAACGGTAGTACTCCGCAAAGCATACGGCCTGGGCGCCATGGCCATGGCGGGTGGGAGCTTTCACAACTCCTTTCTCAGCATTGCCTGGCCTACCGCAGAGTTTGGAGCTATGGGGCTAGAAGGTGCCGTACAGTTAGGTTTCCGCAAAGAACTCGAAGCAGCTGCATCTGATGAGGAGCGGGAAGAACTTTACCAGCAACTTGTTCAAGAAGCCTACCGGAAAGGGCAAGCCATAACGGCGGCTTCCTCTCTGGAATTTGATGAGGTGATCGATCCAAAGGATACCAGAGTATGGATCAAACGAGCGCTGGAGACCGTTCCATCGCTTGCCAGTGGGAGATACATTGATGCCTGGTAATAGCGCCTTTAGTACTTCTGTGCTACGGAAAGGTTACCAGATTTGGTCATTCATAGAGTCTATCATATTCCTTAGCATAGTTCTCCGAGAACTCGTATTTCATACAGCTAAGCAACGGAGTAGCCTGGGCAAATTGCAAAAAAGTCCTCCCTACTCCCATTCATCCGTACACCCTAGTTTGAACTGAGACGGGCTCAGCTCACCAAATAGTACGCAGGACTCGTAGCGTGCCAGTGGGAAATTGAAGTCATAAAAAGAGGAAAGACCGGACATCAGAATTTCGGAGCGAAGCGTCTCACCGTCTGGTCCCAGTACCAAATACTCCAGGGTGCCGCCGCCTTTTGATCTATACCCCAATTCCTGTCGAGCCTCCACCGTGGGAATATTGGGGTAAATGACATGAAGATCTTCCCCTTCGTACCACCGGAGGCTCGTAGGAAATCGGTTACCCTGCGCAACAAAGAAGCGGCTGAAAATTCGGGCGCTAATTGGTTTTCCGATTGGGTCTATACGGACAAAAAGCGATGCTCCATCCTTCTCCGGCTCAACAGTGTCAATGTATGTACGGTTGGTATGCCGTTCTAACCAACAACTCAAATTACCATTACTATCGAACTTGCTGACTTTTACGCGGTAGCCTTCTCCCAAGCGCCTCCCCGTATTGATGGGTTTAGAAACAACTTTTGACTGTAAATCATCTTTAAGTTTATCTAAGTGAGCTATTTTCTGAGTACGGAACTCATCCGAAAAGGGCATAGTTTGCACTTGACTCACGATTCCAGCTTTGAGGATAGCAGTATAGAAGCCTCCCATATTAGATGGCTCGGTACCATCTGTAAAGAGACCCACTACATGATATTGCTGCTCCGTAGGGTTCCAAATTAGATCAATACTGGTGGGTACCCTGCCTGTACCTAGCTCGAGTGGCAAAACCTCCTCTTCACCATCAGGCGAGATGCGGACTAAGCGATGATGGTCTTTCGGATAATGAGTCCCGGTCAGGAACCGCTTCCAGTAGCCTCCATTAAACTTCCTCAGTTGCCGAATGGCATATACCTCTCCTTCGTTCGTTACAAAAACATCTTTTATACGACCTCGCTCTCCATCAAATTGTGGCACTTCCATTTGCTCCTGTAGATTGAACGCTTGATCAAAGACTGCTATACGGTGGTCAGTATATTTACCATTTGGAAACCCAATTGGCTTTTCAACATTACTGTAAACCCGCTTCAGACCATCAGGGCTAGCTTTGATGATGTCCGGAATATAGCGCCATGTTGACCAGTCGCGCCTAAGGAAGGAGTAGGTATACCGATAGGAGGCCAGTGAGAATTTCATGAAGTCGTGTTGAAAAACTACCTGGTAGTCACCAAATCTCCCATTGGAAAAGGGTGCCATCACCACCAGCAATTGAGCATTAGCCCGGTCCGGCACTTTCCAATACCCAAATATCCCCGCCGGTGTCTCAATCAAGCGCTCGAAGTACATTCGGTGGCCACGAAATTCTTGGTCAAGAGGAATAGTGTGGACTACTCTTAACCGATGCGAAAGACGATGGAGAAATTGCTCTCTATCGTTACCGGTTCGGATGTAGGTTTCGCCATCCCAAGTACCCATATACAAGAAATGGGCATCCTCCGTAGCTATGCGGTTGTAGGTATCGCCCCAGGAGACGTTAAAATCGCTATGCTGTGCGGATATAAAGCAAGAATAAAAGAAGAGCAACGAGAAGAGCAAAGCGCTTTTGGACATGACAAACAAGTTTGGTCGAGAGATCGTGTGTCAAAATACAAAAAGCCCACTTCCCAATACAAGAAGTAGGCTTTTTGAGCGAGTTCTCGGAGAACTCGTACAAAGGGTGGGTTTACCCACCAAAGTCGTCAAATGCGATGTTCTCTTCTGGTACACCCAGCTCATCCAAAGCTTTGATGACCGAAGCGTTCATCAATGGAGGACCACAGAAGTAGTACTCAATTTCTTCTGGCTCTGGGTGGTTGTTCAGGTACTGCTCCATCACTACGGGCATGATGTAACCTTTGAAACCATCACCGTCGGCTTCCATGTTCTCTTTGATCTGCCAGTTATCTTCGGGCAGTGGATTATCCAACGCAACGAAGAAGCGGAAGTTTGGAAATTCCTTCTCAATCTCCCGGAACTGATCGATGTAGAACAGCTCACGACGCGTACGACCACCGTACCAGAAAGACACCTTACGGTCACTGGTCTTCAGGGTGTGGAACAAGTGGAAAAGGTGTGAACGCAATGGCGCCATACCAGCACCACCACCAATGTACACCATCTCCTTCTTCGTCGGCTTGATGAAGAATTCACCGTAAGGGCCAGAGATTGTCACCTTATCACCAGGCTTCTGATCGAATACGTAAGAAGAACATACCCCTGGATTAACATTCATCCAGCCGTTCGCAGCACGATCCCATGGTGGAGTGGCGATACGAATATTCAACATGATGATGTCTCCCTCTGCCGGGTGGTTAGCCATAGAGTAGGCACGGAACTGCTCTTCGTCGTTGACCATTTTCAGGTCCCACAACTTGAACTTGTCCCACTCACTCTGGAACTTATTAGGATCGTCACCGTGGTGCTCTGGGTGAGCCTCGATTTCGATGTTCTTATAATCTACGGTTACCACTGGTACATCGATTTGAATGTAACCACCAGACTGGAAGTCCATCTCTTCCCCTTCTGGTAAGCGTACTACAAACTCCTTGATGAAAGAAGCCACGTTGTAGTTAGACACTACCTCACACTCGAATTTCTTAATACCAAAGATCTCCTCTGGAATGCGGATTTGCATATCCTGGCGCACCTTCACCTGACAAGCCAAGCGCTTGTTCTCAGCGGCTTCTTTGCGCGTCAAGTGGTTCATTTCGGTAGGAAGTACATCACCACCACCAGCGTCTACATGACACTCACACATGGCACAAGTACCACCACCGCCACAAGCAGATGGCAAAAAGATGCTCTTATTGGACAAAGCGCTCAAAAGCGTATCTCCAGGCTGAACCATCATTGGGTTTTCCTCGTCACCGTTGATTACGATCTTCACTTCACCCTGCGGTACCAAACGCTTACGCGCGGCAATCAGCATGAATGACAGCAGCAAAATAACCGCTGTAAAGAGAATAACTGCTGAAATTATCGTTCCCATTGATTCTAGATATTAATATCAGTTCACTAAATGCTCGGGTACTAGTTGCTGCTGAAAGCAGCAGGATCAATACCCATCAGACTCATAAATGCGATACCCATAAGTCCGGTCAAAATAAAGGCCATACCCAATCCGCGTAAAGCAGGAGGTACGTTGGAGTAACGGATTTTCTCACGAATCGCCGCAATAGCGATAATCGCCAGGAACCAGCCAAAACCACCACCTAAACCAAAGGCGATAGAGTCAGATAGATTATACTCTCGTGATACCATGAACAGCGAGCCCCCCAGGATGGCACAGTTCACCGTAATCAGCGGTAGGAAGATACCTAAAGCTGCGTAAAGCGCTGGGGAGAATTTCTCTACCACCATCTCTACTAACTGTACCATTGAGGCAATTACCGCAATGAACAGGATGAAACGCAGGAAGGTCAAGTCCTGACCAAATAATCCGTTCTCACTCAGTAGGTACTCATTGATGACCCAGTTGATCGGCATAGTAACACCCAAAACAAAGATCACCGCTAACCCAAGGCCGAAAGCTGTGTTTACAGACTTCGATACCGCCAGGTAAGAGCACATACCCAGGAAGTAAGCCAGTACCATGTTTTCGATAAAGGCCGACTTGATGAAGATATTCATAAATTCTCCCATGAGAATATCTGTTTTTCTTGTTTGCTATTGTGGTTTTCGACGGTAGGGATTATAACTATAAATCTACCTACCGTTGTGAAGACGCTCCCGATAGCTATCGAGGTACAATGCGTCTCTATCGGGCCAATAATCCCTTACGAGATATCAACCAGTTTGGTATTCCAGCTACGCTGAATCCAGATCATCACACCGATGATGAACATCGCCGCCGCTGGAAGAACCATTAGGTTGTTGTTGGCGTACCAGCTAAACCAGGTTTCCCAACCAGACTCTGCCGCAACGTTAATGAAGTATTCTGACCCAGGAGTGCTAACACCAATTAGCTTCATCTCAATTGGGCTACCGGCAAAAAGGCTTCCCTTACCGAATACCTCACGGATAAAACCAACTGCGATTAGGATAGCACCGTAACCAATACCGTTACCGATACCATCCAGGAACGAACGCCAGGGCTTATTGGCCATTGCGAAAGCTTCCAGACGCCCCATTACAATACAGTTAGTGATGATCAAGCCAATGTAAACTGATAGTTGCTTATACACCGGATAGTTGAGGTACTTCAGTGTCATTTCTACTAAAGTTACCAATGAGGCAATGATCACCAGCTGAACGATCATACGGACCTGCTTAGGAATTGCATTACGTAATAGAGACGTAAACAAGCTGGAAAAACCGCAAACAAAGACTACGGCAATTGACATAACTACGGATGGATAGACCAAAGAAGTTACCGCCAATGCCGAACAAATACCAAGTACCTGTACGGTAATCGGATTATTATCATTTAATGGATCCGTAATGAGCTTTTTCTCCTCCTTACCGAATAAGGGCTCTTTTACTTCTTCCACTGATTTCACCTCAGCCATTTAATTGTGCTTTTTGGATGAATTGTTAGATTTCTTTTACTCTTGGAGCATTGACTCCATATTCTCTCCCTTAATGGTTTCCAAGTAAGGAAGATAAAGGGCGATTCCCTCGCGTAGCATCTTGTCTACACCGTCGGCAGTTACCGTAGCACCAGAGATACCGTCTACTTCATAGACAGGATCCTGAGCACCACCTTTGCGGACTTTAACCGAAACAAAGTTGCCTTCGCGGAAGATTTCTTTACCCTGAAAATTCTTAGAGAATACTGGGTTATCCTTGATTTCTGCACCCAATCCTGGTGTCTCACCTTTGTGGTCGAAGGAAGCACCAGCAATGGTATTGATATCACTCTTCAGGGCAATGTTACCCCAGATTTCATCCCACAGCCCATTGCCACGTACTGCTAGAATGTAGAAGGTCTCACCCTCGTTTTCGTACTTGAAAAGCGGTAGTGTACGCTCCTCTACTGGTTTCTTCTTCTCTTTGGCCATATCGATGTCTTCAGCCATCACTGCATCCACCGTTTGGCCACTAGTGTTGAGCGCTACCTGCTCCACTTTGGATTCAAAGATTTCGAGAACCTGCTCGTCGGTTAGGTCATCGGCACGAACATTTTCACCCATCCCCAGGTAATCATTCACAGCGGCTAAAACGGCACGCTTGTTGAATATATCTTCATTCTGATCAGCAGTGGCTTTAGTCGCCTGACGAATACTTGTCAGCATAAATGCCACCACAACGGTCATAGAAACGACGAAGAGCAAAACGTAATTGGTGCTATTCTTATCCATGATTGTTCTTAATAAGTGTTATACAAACTATAACAAGTCACTGGCCCGTCGAGATCGTCGGACCAGTGTCATTATCTTCTTTATTCAGCAGCTACTGGTTCAACAGCAGGAGCAGCTTCGGCACGCGCTGCTGCGATAGCAGCTTGGCGCTTCTTGCGACGGTTCACATTGGCCTCAAATACATAGTGGTCGATGAGCGGTGCGAAGACGTTCATGAACAAGATGGCCAACATCCAACCCTCTGGATAAGCAGGGTTAAGGATGCGGATAATCAAGCCCACAAAACCGATGAAGAAACCGTAGATCCACTTACCGGTGCTGGTTGAGGCAGCTGTAACCGGATCAGTAGCCATAAAGGCCATGGCGAAGAAGAAACTACCCATGTAGAAGTGATAGTACCAAGGCACTGCCATAAACTTCAAGATGCCGGGTGTATCAGCTCCAAAGGTATCCGGTGCAATACCATTGATCATCAGACCACAAACCACGAATCCAACTACCGCCGATACCATGATGCGCCAGTCCGCCACCTTGGTGAAGATGAGGAATAATGCACCCAATAGGATGAACGGCTTAGACGTTTCACCAATTGAGCCAGGGATACTACCCCACCACATTTGGCTTACGGTATAGTGCTCCGTTACCGCAGCCCAACCACCTTTGGCCGCGAGGCCTAGAGGCGTAGCTCCGGTAAACCCATCGACGACGGCCTGTTGCCCTTCGCCGAAGGTGGCCCAACCAAAGGCCCCGAATAAGCTATCTAATACCCCATATACTGCACCGTACTCCTGTCCGGCGTACAAGCCAGGACCAATCTTTTCGATACCAGCAATCCATACCTCATCACCAGAGATATAGGTTGGGTAAGCAAAAAAGACAAATACACGTGCCAGCAGGGCAATGTTTAAGATATTCATTCCAGTACCACCGAAGGCTTCCTTACCGATGATTACTGCAAAGGCAATAGAGATAGTCAGAATCCACAACGGGATATCTGGTGGCATGATTAGTGGAATCAATGCACCGGAAACTAGGAAGCCCTCTTCTACTGCGTGCCCTTTCTTGGCTGCGTAGTAGAATTCGATACCCAAACCTACCAAGTGCGTTACTACAAAAATGGGAAGGATCTTCACCAAGCCATAGAACAACTTCAGGTGTAGTGCTTCGAATACGCCGGGGTACATTCCCAAAGCATCAAAGTGCTGGATACCAATATTAAGGGTACCAAAAATATACAGGAGCTGTAGCCCAAGTACCACGTGTACCATGGTACGCTTCAGGTCCATACCATCGCGAATATGTACCCCATTGGCGGTTACCTCGTTTGGAGTAAATGCGAAGGTGAAAAAAGCGTCGTATGCCGTGTGCAGAAAAGGTGACTTCTCTTTATCCGGTTCGATGCGCTCGAAAAAATTGAGCAATGCCTTTTTCATATTATAAGGTCTACTGAGTTATAGTTTAATTAATGCTACTTCTTGGGTGGCTTGTTAGCTCTGCTCTCGCATCGTCTCTAAGCCTTCTCGTAAAATCTGCTGTAGTGGCTGCTTAGAAACACAAACAAACTCACACAGCGCCACGTCTTCTTCCACTACTTCAAGGATACCCAAGCCTTCCATGCGCTCGATATCGTTAATGATAATCGACTTCATGAGTTGCTGGGTGTAAATATCCATCGGCATTACTTGCTCGTAATCGTTAGTGACTACGAAAGCACGCTTTTCACCGTGAGTATTGGTATCACCTTCAAACTTCACATCCGGGAACAAGAAGTTGGGGAACGTATTAGAGATGGTAGGGCGAAGGCTTGAAGGAACAAGCCAGCCAAACATCTCATAGTAGTTACCTTCCTCAATTACGGTCAACTGATCGTCGTAGAAGTTGAGGTAACTGTTTTGCGTTTTCTGCTGACCAGACAATACGTCACCTGAGATCAAGCGGACGTTGTCTTGCTTTAGATTATCCTTCAGCAATTCGCCAATGTTAGCACCAGCGTAGGTACGAACATATTTAGGCTCGTTTAGCTCGGCTCCAACCAAGGCAACAATCCGCGTACCGTCTACTTGACCATTCAAGAACAAGTTACCAAGGGCAACCACTTCCTGTACGCCCAAGGTCCAAACCACATCACTGCCACCTACTGGAGCAGTGTGGTGAATCTGAACACCTACATTACCTGCCGGGTGTTGACCGCGGAAGTAACGCTTGCTGGCATTACTTGCATTGCGGAAGGCGGCTGCCGGTGCATCATCACCATTGGCATCTAGTCCCAGGTGTACCTGCCCATCGGTCAAACGAGAAAGAACATCAATACCGCGTTGGAAAGCTTCTTCCTGGCCAGCAATTACCACGTTGCCGTTAGGAGCCAAAGGTGCCGTATCAAATGTACTTACGAAGATATCGCGTGGACTTACCTCAGGACTAGGTAATGTATTATATGGACGCTGACGTAGCAAAGTCCACCCACCGCTTTCCTTCAAGAAGTTAACTAGATCGGCCCGATCTGCAGTGTGTGCATTCGGTGTGTCAAACTGACGATACTGCTGCTCTTTGTCAGCCAGGATAACGATCTCCGTAATCGCGCGCTTCGCACCTCGATTCACTTCAATCACTTCACCGCTGACGGGAGTAACAAATGCCACCTCCGGCATCTTCTTATCGTAGAAAATTTGATCACCCGCTTTCACATTGTCACCAACAGCAACCGTCAGCTTAGGAATAGGCTGCAAGCCTAAAAAGCTGGTTGGCTGTAGTGCTACTCGTGTGATACCGAACTGGTCCTCAACAGCACCATCAGCTGCCCCTTCGAGCAGGATGTCGTGCCCTTTCTCAAGGATAGTTACTGGTGTACCGCTCACGTAAGCTGGTGTTTTACCACGGAATAAGTGGCGTAAACCTGGCAAAAATTGCAGACCACTTTCGTCAACATCAATGTTGTTCTGCTTGGCCTCAATGCCGATCAGGTTGTCCGCCACGTTGATCAACATGCCGAAGAACAGGATCACAGCAATTCCTACTAAGGTGTAGATAAAGATATTCGAGCCACTCGCTGAACCGCTCTGAGCTGACAGATCGGTCATAACAATAAATGCACTGGCAGCGAGTACTGCCCTATGAAGAGTACTTTTCATCCTAATGTTTACCGTTTGCTTTGGTGTAACAGGTGGTCATTTAATCGCTTAATCACCTATGAACCAAACACTTAAGTAATGATTAGCTTCAAAAACTGGACAAAGATATAAACCTTATTCGTTATGATGACAGCGAAGGAAATCCAAAGTTTGGGGGTCGAGCTTATTTAGACTTGATCTAAATAGCAAACCCACTATAATCTCTTCTGCTTTAGGTAGGCTGAAGGCGAAATGCCATAGTGTGATTTAAACACTTTGTAGAAGGTAGCCCGGGAGGAAAATCCGGCTTTTTCGGCCAAACCACTGATCGTGAAGCGGGCTAGCTCTTGTTCCTGCAGAGTGGCAGTAAAGGCTTTCAAACGGTAGTGGTTCACAAACTTATAGAAACTGGTATTATGAAGAGCAAAGGCCTGGGAAAGCTGATTTTCGTTTACCTCCAGCAAGTCTGCCAACTGCTTTAAGTTCAAAGCTGCATCGCGGAATGGTTCCTCTCGCTCCATCTTCTGTTCCAGGCGGGAATACAAAAGCTGTAAAGTTTTCTGATCTCCCTTTTCATTGAGATAGTGGTGATTCGATAAATCATTAAAGTAATTGGAGTAGCGTAGCGATTTAAAGACCAATATGAATATGAAGAGTGCGTAGAATGCTAGTAGAACGAATTCGAGTTCACGAACAAACTGACGGGCATTCAACAAGTACAATAACCAGCCGATAAGCACCACTAACACTACCGTAAAAAAGAGAAAATAGTAGACCAACCATTCTACACGTTTACGCTGGCGTTGGATGATCACCCTTCGCAATACTCGAATACTCGCTAAGGAGAAGGCCACACTATTACAGAGGTAGAGTAATATCCAACTAAGGTTATAAGCATTCCAATCCTCAAAAAGCAGGAAGAAGCCAAAACGAAGCCCCAGAGAAAAGAGGACTATTTGTGATAGTAGATATAGGCTAAGCGGGAAATAATATAGATAGGACCATTGCCAGCGTAATTCTGGATCAACGATGGCACGGCAATACAGGTACAATAGTGGTGAGATGCTCAACCATGAAACTGCCCCCAGGTCCATCAGTATAGAAGTAGGCTCCAGCCACTGGTTCACAAATAAGAGATAGTGAAGTATTGTGAGGGCCAGGGCAGTTAAAGTTGCCAACAACCACTTTTCTGGAGCACCCTTCCGTCTTCTGCGGGCAATGACTACCACCAGCATCAGTGCCTGTGCCACGGCAAATAGATAAGCCGTATTGATCCATTCGATTTTCAAAGCCATTCCCAAAATTCGTTGATATCCAGCAAGGCCGGCCCCTGAATAAGTGTGTCTAAGCTTAGGGAGACAGTTCATTTACACCCCGTATTCCTCCAGGCTTTACATTCACCCTATCACTGATCAGTATCATTTTAAAACCCGGCGTGCACAGCATACCGTAATGTAAAACTTATGCTCAATAAATACCTTTTAACATTCTTCTTATTTTGGTCAGCTTACTGTTGTTATGGCCAAACTGTCAGCACCATCTTAGAACGCAGTGGAACCACCTTTGAGGCCATCACCTGGGGCACTGATGGGGCCATTTATGTCGTAGATTTTTCTACCGGAGATGTATTCCGCATGGAGATTAACGGCAACTTGACACTACTCACCACGCTTAATGGCGCATTAGGGGGTGCGGTGGATGAGGCTGGCAACTATTACTGCTCAGAATTCAACACCGGACGCATCTTCAAATTTACTCCAGATGGCAATAATAGTCTTTACTGTAGTGGGTTGATCGGACCGGCCGGAATCGTAGTTGATGATACCAACCAATTAATGTACGTGGCCAATTATAGTGGCAATAGTATTTCAGTAATAGATATGTCGGTTGCCAACCCCAGCCCAACCACATTAGCTTCCGGGGGCTTAATTAATGGCCCCGACGGCTTGGTGTTTGCCCCAAACGGGGATCTCATCTCCGCTAACTTCAATAACAATAGCGTTCAGCGGATCACGCCAGAAGGTAATGTAAGTCAGTTTGCAACCTTGAATGGCAGTCCAAATTCCGGATACCTGGTGCGCCGAGGAGATGACTATCTGATTACCGGTGCTTACGGACCCGCGATTTACCAGATGGATAGCGAGGGGAACGTTTCTTCTTTCGCCGGCACTGGAGCGGCCGGCACAACAGACGGTTCACTCACGGAAGCTCAGTTTGACTTTCCAAATGGCATTGCCTTATCACCATCTGGTGACAGCCTACTGATCGCGGAAAGTAATAATGGCGGTCGCATCAGGCTCATCACTGGATTGGGAGAAATTTCTAATCTGGACGATATTCTAATCGGTGCCAACGTACAAGTATTTCCAAACCCTGCGAGTGAGCAATTTCAACTCAATTTTGAGTTGGCCGAAAGTGCTTTCGTGCAAATCCGTTTACTGGATAGTAGTGGTAGACTGGTTCGTTCGCTGGTGGAAGAGCAACTCCCCGGCGGTCAGTTTACCCAGCAGTTTGCGGTAGCAGCTCAACTACCCGAAGGGGCCTACATGGTTCAGATGCTTCTGCAAGGTGATAGCCTCACCTACCCCATAATGATACAGCGCTAAATGGGTTCTACCTCTTTCGACCAGGACCGATAAGCAAAGCTTGCAATTACCACGTACAACAGCATTAACAAAGCAAAGAGAATTGCCCCACGGCTGAAGTACAACCCACTGTATGCGATATCGATCGCTATCCAATACAGCCAGTTTTCGAGTTGGCGGCGAACCAAAAGGATCGTCGCCAATATTGAAAAGCTGGTCGTCAAAGCATCCCAATAGGTGGCAGCGGCACTAGTATAACTGAAGGCGTAGCCAAAAAGTAAACCGCTCAATAGACCAACGCCAATCACCCATAGGTGCTCCTTTGACTTCATTAGTGTTATGGGGAGCACCCCTCCATCTTCTCCTCCTTTCAACCACTGGTATAGCCCAATGAAGCCCATCACTACGTAGAACACTTGCAGCAGTGCATCCAGATAGAGATCGTACTGAAAATAGGAAGCATAAGCCCAAAGGGCGCAGCTAATGATACCAAAAGGCCAACACCAGGGATTGTTACGAGCAGAAAGAACAACGTAGACTAAGGCCGTCAAGGTTGTCGCCCAGTCGATTAACCCAAGTGTGGAAATATCTTGTAGTAATTGTTCGACCATTAATCTTCTTGCTTAGGGGGGCGAAGATAAGACGGCTGTACTATTCTCCAGTGAGGATGGAGGAATTAGGTATGCTCATCCTGACCTATGAAAAATTGAAAGCTAGACTTCCTCAATAAGTTCTTCTAAGCCATAATGCCTAATGGCCTTTTGCTTGAGTGGATTTACTGACCAATCCTGCCACGTACCGGTATAAGGATCGTAACCACATTTTAAAGGCTTACCGTATTTGTTGTCCGGTTGTTCAATAAATGCTCGACAGTCGGTGCATACATACCTAAACTCACAATCTTTACATTGGTCAATTTCATCTTTTGTAATGGTCCACACCTGCTGAAAGGTAGAAGCCTGGATAGCATTTTTTAGTTGTTGATTACGAACATTCCCGTATGACTTTGCCATTGAAGGGCAGTTCTTTATTTCTCCATTTTTGTCCACTGCCACCTTTCTATTTAAGCAAGAATTATGGTGGATCGATTCGGTAATTAAGTCAAGTGAGGGGTTAAAAAATATGGGATCTACCAGACCACAATGAGCTTCATTTTGAACTGGCTTTTCAGAAAAAATCAGCTGCCTATCTACCGTTTTATCCGCATTCGCTGAATGAATATAAATATGCTGTATCCTGGGAAAATCATGTAGCAGTTCCTGATATTGTTCTTCCCAATTCCTGTTGTAAGGGCACACAATTTGTAGCGCAGCAATTTCTGTCCCATCAAAACACTGAACGGCTGTCCTCAAGCGGAAAAAATCATGTAGTTTAAAAAAGCGAAGTTCGACAGCCTGGCACTTAAGATCGCTAAGTTGAGTGGCAACAGCAGCAATGTCATACTCGCTAGTACCTTCAACATAATCAACAATAGCATTGGTTACAGTGCATGGACTTTTCCACTCCATGCTCATCGGTGGAAATAACTGTAGCTCTTCTTCATCACAGTAACAGCCCAACTCTTTGCTGATCAAAAAATCAAAGTACTCCTGGATTATGGGGCCATACTGATCATCATATTGAGACTTGATTTCATTAATGGTATGCGTGTTGGTCTGTTCTAGCAGTGCAAAAAGAACTTTTGGAATAAGGTGTAAATCTCCTCTTTGCGTATCGCAAATAAGGCTACGAGTGTACCCCTTTACCGGTATGCAGCACTCATACCGTAGAAAATAATAGGAGCCGTCAGCAGGCAATGAATTAGGAGAAAAAATCATCAACTTGGGATTATGATCCTACTAATAGGTTTATAAAAAGGGATATTTTTCTTTAGTTTGGATTTTGAGTTCTTCATGAGAATATGTTTCTCTTCTTTGCCCTTGGTGAGCCTTGCACCAGTGGCATAGTCCAGGATCAGCGGAAATTTTCCTTTTACGCCCTGTTCTTCGAGGGCAGCTTTGAGCTTTCTATCAGTTGACTTCTTCTGCATAAGCAATTGCTTTTTTTACGATTTTTTCCTCGAGGAAATAATTACACGGTTTTGAGGTCATTCCAAATTGTCCAACTGGATTTACTTCTAAGAAATAGTACTGGCCATTAACGGATTTGATTAAATCTATTGATCCGCGGGTCAGCCCGATACTTTTCATAAGTTCGTGTAGTTGCTGCTCTAACTTTAGTGGTAGCTTAAAGGGCACCATTCGGTTCCACTTCTTTCGATTATAATTCCGAAAATCGGCCTGTGTACTTTCATCTAACTGAGAGAATATGGCCATGGAGTAGAATTCACCCGCCAAGTAAAAAGACCTGATTTCGTAGATCTTTTCAATGTATTGCTGAAAGAGAGAGGGAAAGAAAGACTCAGGAATAGTGGTTAAATCTTCGAGGGTTAAAATAGGCGTGTAGAGCATGTACATATTTTGGTTAATCTCTACTCCAAAAACCTCTGCCACAGGTTTGGTAATAACTGTACCGTATCTTTCTACGAACGATTGCAAGCGTTGCCGCTTATTCGTTACAATGGTAGCAGGGACCTCTAATCCCGCTGCCCTAGCCGCATCCAATACGCTGAGCTTATTTAAGGATGTATGCTGTGGTTGATCCAACCATCTACCTTTGAGTTTCGCTGAGACATAATCGTACAATCCAAAAAACTCACCAGTTAAAAAAGAGTACAACACGCTGCTTTGCCATCCTTTTAAGGAACTCTGCTCCGGGTAGACTTGATCTTTGATTTGGGTAAAGCTGTGCGTTCTTCGATTAAGAATCAATTTTATCTCGTTCAGTGGCAATTCCTCGCCATCAACAATGATATTCAATTGGTCTATTCCATCCTCGTAATCAATAGTAAGCGCGTTCAAGGACTCGTCGAAATCCTCACCATTTAACCTTCGATACGCTACACCATTTGCTTCTAACCAATAAATTAGTTTTCTAGTACTGCTATCATAAAGTGTACTAAGCACAAGTATCATATAGATATTCTTAAAACTTTCTTCAGAGATTCGCTAAGCATTGTTAGTCTTTGCCGTGAAGCACAACGGCTAAAAGCATGCCCTAATCACTTGGATTAAAGCATGCTGTCGGTTCGTAACCGAAGTTTTCTAGGCAAGTTTCACGCGACTTGATCTACGTGGACCATCTTCAGCTAAGTTGCTATCGGATGGCTCGCCGGAGTTTATATCAAATGAAACTTCATAGGTGGGCTCTTCAAGTCCACCGCATACTTTTTTCGCTTGATAACCTTTAAGTTCTTTGGCTTTGAACTTATCCAAATTCAATTTTTCAAATTTCATTACGAGAGATTTTTATTTAAAAGAAAACTACTTCACATAATTATTTCGCCAGTACTCAAGCACAACTGGATCGTTTAAATCATCCAAAGATTTGATCACCACATCAAAGAAGCTTGCGTACTCTTGGATAGGCTCGAAACCAACTGCCGCTCTGCGCTCAGCAAGTCCTTCTGGATCTTGGACTGGAAAAACACATTTTTCTTTAGTCACCGGGTGGGTCACCACTTGCGTCCCATATAATTGAGGTTGACCACGCTTCATGAGAATACGGTCTTGCAAAAAGGCTAAGCGCGCCATTCTGGTTTCCCCTCTTTCGACTGAATTACGCAGCAGCGGAATATATTTTTCTTGTACATCAAGAGGCGAGTGCTGAATGACCAACCACAGGGTCCTATTAGCATCCTCACCTACTTTATTAATGCCTAGCCATCCGTGTTTTTCGAGTATTGGTGCTACCACACCTAAGTTCTCATCATCTTGCTTTTCTATCAAGTCATAAAAAAGTGATAAGCTAAGGGAGTCTTCCGCATACTTATCCTTGGCGCAGCCTAGTAGTTGACGAAGGACTTGGTCCTTTTTCCTTATCGTTGCTAACGTATCAATAACACCTCCGTACTTCTCCATTTTGTGATAATACAAGCCCACTACCCTTGTGAATTCTTCCTGCGCACGTAGTGGTGCATACTCGGCTTCATTCTCTAATTCCCAGATCGCTTCTTTTGATTGAGAACCAAACTGCATGCACTTCTCTAAATAGAAAAGTGCCTTATCCATATTACCGGCATCAAACCAATGGTAAAAAGCCATCTGGTAAAATGCGGCATCAGGATATTTACCTCCATTTTGCGCTAATGCCTCATCCATAAAATGCCCCGCAGCTGCGAATTCCCCAAGGAGTTCACAACTATCTGCTTTGTGGATTAGCAATCCAAATCCTTTAGGGTAGGCATTCTGAGCTTGTATGAACAGGAAACCAAATAACAAACCGCAGGCTAGAATAAGCCTAAGTTTTTGCCATCCGAATAATTTGTCAATAAAGCGCGTCGTGTTAAACTGCGTGTGCATCCTCTTCCCAGAAGTTTTCATGGCTATGGGAACTAATCTTCCATTTGTCACGGTAAAACTATTCGCTTCCACTGCAACAATTTTGCAGTCCAAAAAAAATCTGCCGCCTTGACCTCCTTTAATTTGATCGGTATCTACTATTGGGATGAAATTGAAGACGATATCAGATTCGTAGAAATAGCTACAACGCTCATTGCAATAGCAAATATTAGCACCGAGTTCGCGCAAAATGTTCAAGTGGTTGAACACAGTTCTTTTTGATACTTCCAGTCGATTTGCTAATTCGCCCGGTGTCCCCGTCCCCTTTCGTCTTATCAGCCGATGCAAACGATCCAATAAATACAGTCTTTCCACATAAGTCATGTCATCATCTATTTAGGGTACTATTCAATGTTGATTAATTGCTCGAATATTCTAGCCAGTACGCTACGGTCTTTCGTAACGATGGTAGCCGTTCCGGTCATCATTACTCCGGCTTCCAGAGGCTTGCCATAGCTGGTGACGAGCGGCTCGGTTAATTCTACTTCCACGTGGTAGTAGCTGCTATTATCATTATAGATTTGAGGTAATAGTGATATTTTGTTCACTTCAGCAGTCAAGGATCCGTATTCCGATTTCGGATACGCATCTAGTTCGATCATTACGCGGTTACCGACTGCTATTCTGCCGATTCCAGAAACTGGAACTTTAACCACCGCAATGAGCGTCGTGCTTTCTGCCAAGCTTGGAGCAATAGAAAAAAGAGGGGTTCCAGCAGGAAGATATTCCTTAGGCTTGAGGTCAGTTGTAAATATTACTTTTCCACCGCTAGGAGCAGTAATCAAGTTTTGTTCTTTCCAATTTTGTAGCGCAGCATATAGTCCTTCTCGGGTTACTCGACAAGACTGCTCTAGTCTGAATTTTTCTTCTTCATCCGCAACAAGCACACTTCGTTTCTTCTCCGCTAGTCGCTGAATATCAAGGCGAAGTTGATGAACCTCGCTATTTAGATTCTCGTTCTCTTGACGGGCGGTAATCCAAGCTATTTTTCTTTCTTCAAACTCCTGCAGACTAATAACCTCCGTCGAAAACAACTCAGAATATCTTTTGAACGCGTCTGATTCCAACTCTATTCGTTCTTTTGCTAGTTTAAGTTGCCCCATTAGTAATTCTAACAAACCTTGATTCATACTAATCTCCTCTTCAACCGCCCGCACTTCTTCTCGCATTCTATTCTTCAGTTGGTACTCTTCGTACGTTAACACCGCCTCCTTCCAGTTTACGTAGGCAGATTGCAATGAGCCTAAATGATAAAGAGCTTTGACTTTCCCTTGAAGCAGAAACCGATCTCGTTTTACGATTTGCTCCAGTTCGATAACTTCTTTCCAATTAGCGTCAGTTTTATAAATACCTAGTACTTGATTAGCAAGTATCTCTTCGCCATCTTCAACTAAAAGAGTGTCTAATACTCGAGCAGTATTAGCAGATATAGCAATGGGAGCGTTTTCGTTTTCAATACTGACCTTGCCCGTCAATTTATCGGGGTAATGAATATAGGTTGCTAGTAAGAGGATTAGAAAGACTATTAGGAAGACAATGCTAATCCCAGAACTGATGAGCCAGCCGGGGGGCTTCCCCAAGAGGTCGCTCACTGCGGATTGTTCAATTTTTTGCGGTAACTCCTGCATTGTTTTGGGGTTTTACACTCCTAGTTCTAATTGGTTTTTAACCAAGTCATAGTATCTACCGCGAGCAGAGGTAAGTGCTTGGTGAGTACCTTGTTCGATAACTACACCTTCTTCAAGTACAATTATTTGATCAGCATGCTTTACTGTACTTAGTCGATGGGCTACTATTACCACTGTACGGTTCTTGAAAAACTGATTAAGTCGTTCGACGATCGTTCGCTCATTTTTGGCGTCCAGGGCATTAGTAGCTTCATCAAAGAAGAGGTATTTAGGGTTTTTATAAACCGCCCGAGCAATAAGTAATCGCTGCCTTTGCCCTTGACTCAGGCCATTTCCTCGTGCGCCAATAATCGTTTGATACCCCAATGGTAAGTCTTCTATATATTCATGGATATTTGCAGTATAAACGGCCTTTTGGACACGTTGGTAATCAGCGTAGTCATCACTCTCAGCAATATTATTAGCGATCGAATCGGAGAAAATGAATCCGTCTTGCATCACAGCACCGCAATGCTGCCGCCACTGATCCATATCAAAGTGTTGAAGATTGAGATTATTGATCTTAATCGCTCCTTTTTCAGGCTGGTAAAATCCGAGCAATAGTTTAAGTAGAGTCGTTTTTCCACTTCCACTACTTCCCACAATTGCAGTCACCTTGCCTGACGGGATCGTTAGACTCAGGTCTTTCAATATCCAGTCCTGTAGTTCATTATACCTGAAGCTAATGTTTTGCAACTCCAGTTTCCCACCGATTACAGTATCCGCGACCGGCAATTTTGCTTTGGTCACTTCATCCTTCACTTCGTGAATTTCGGAAAGCCGTTCCAGACTAATTTTGGCGTCTTGAGTCGCCTGAATGAAGGAGACCAGTTGTTGTAAGGGGGCGTTGAGTTGACCTATGATATACTGAATAGCAAGCATCATACCTAGCGTCAAACTGCCTTTAATCACGGCTGATGCAGCCAGTACCGTAATGACAATATCCTTGAACTGGCTAATAAACAAGGCCCCCGCCTCTTGAATTTGCACTAAAGCCATACCGCTAACCTGTACGCGAAAGAGCTTGGCTTGGATTTCAGCCCACTGCCAACGCCTCTTCAACTGACTCCCCTGCAGTTTAATCTCCTGCATACCCTGAACCAGTTCAATCTGGACATCATGATTACGCGAATACTGTAAAAAAGCGCGGTAATCAATTTCTCGACGCTTCGCTAGAAATAGAAAAATCCAGATAAAGTACAATGCCGCTCCCCCAAGGAAAACTAGAAAGATCATTGGAGAATAGATCAGCAATACAATGCCAAATACGATTAAATTGAAAGTGGAGAAAAGGACCGATAAAGTTGAGTTGGTCAGGAAGTTCTCAATCCGCTTGTGATCCCCCATTCGCTGTAATAAATCTCCCGTCATCTTCGAATCAAAAAAGCCCAATGGAAGCTTCATCAATTTGGCCAGAAAATCACTGATTAAGGCCACATTTACACGTGTCCCAATGTGTAGGAGAATCCAGTTTTGTAAAAAGCGAACCACCGTTTGCGAAACAAAAAGAAACAGTTGCCCGATCAGTACCAGATAGATAAAATCAATATTCTGGTTCTGGATACCAACATCTACGATGGATTGCGTCAGAAAGGGGAAAATCAATGATAAAACTGCTCCAAGAAGTAATCCTAGACCTACTTGGAGGAGTAACTTTTTGTAAGGCCGGATATAACCCTGTAAAAATGTAAAACCTATTGCTTTTGATTGATCAGACGCTAGGCTCTCCTCTACACCACCTTTTTCGACCAGCAATGCAATACCTTCTTGGTTTTCTTGCTGCCAATGCCGACAAAATAGCTCGTAATCTAATTTCAGTTTTCCCTGTGCCGGATCAGCGATCCACACATGCTTCTTGGTTATTCGATAGACAACTACGAAGTGATTTTGATTCCAATGTACAATCAATGGCAAAGGAGCCGCAACTAGACTTGGTAAATGAGCAGGGGCTGCAAAGGGCATCTTTACAGCTAGGGCTCGGTAGCCAATTTTTTCTGCTCCGGTAGCAATACCTTTTAAGCTTACCCCTTCCCTATCCAGGTGACACCAACTTCGGATGTCCGGTAAGCGATAACTTTTTCCATTATGCTTGGCAATCATTTGCAAGCATGCAGGCCCACAGTCCATACTATCCATCTGAGGACAGAAAGGAAAGGAACGAATTCCCATAAAGCGCGTGTTTCAGAGAGGCGAAAAATTCAGCTTCAATATTAAGTACTTATCCAGTACAAAGCAAATCGAAGGGGGGCCTTTGACTTATTATTAGTAGAAAATACCTCATAAAGTGATAGCCCAAAGCTTGCCATTAACTGACAAACCCATAATTCAATTCACATGCGACGTCCTATAATCTCTGTGTCTGTTAGTACAATCCACCCATTTACAAGCCGCATACATTTCATAAATATTATTAATACAAAATTGCATTTACCAAAAGAACTTAAATACATAGTTCTTGTTTTAAAGTAAAACTATTATATAAAAAAGCTAAACTTCATAAACATGAAATATTTGCTCACCCTAATGATTTTGGCGTGTACTTGGCCACTCATAAGCCAGGTGAGCCAAATTGACCTTTACCAATCAAACGCTCGCACTGATCAGCGACAATTTGGAAATGGAGTTGTAACCTTTTTGGTAGAGGGACAAAATCTCATGCGCCAAGGGCGCTGGGAAGATGCAATACTTGCTTATGATAATGTTGTAGCGCAATGGCCACATTGGGGGCCCGCCTATATTAAACGTGCCATGGCTAAGGCCAAAATGGGCCGCCAACAAGAAGCTCAGAGTGACCTAGCCATAGCTCAGCGTTTGAGCCCTAATAGTGTCATTCTTTTTAGTGAAAGAAATCCTGGCCTTAAGGCTCATATTATAGCCCTAGCCAATGCCGAGGATCCAGATATTGATACCGTGTATCTATTGAAGCAGAAAGGACTGCTCCAACAAGCGGACCTGAGGATCACGCAAATGTATCAGGAGCAGACCCTTTCTGCGATAGACGCTGCGCTGCTGCGCGGTAACATTCAACTCCTGCAGGAGAACCCACAACACGCCATTACTTATTACAATTGGGCACTAGATCGCGAAACCAGCCCGGAACTACTGCACAACCGCGGCTTAGCACGCATTATGACGTACAATTTCTCAGACGGCTGCGCTGACTTGGAGCAAGCAGAAGCCCTGGGCTACAGCCCCAGTGCTGATCAGTACGCTGACTTATGTTCCTTCTAGGCGCAACCTGGGGTTAGCAGTCCCCGCTAACCCCGAAAACAGAATGCCTAAACCTTTAAGATCAATCCTTCATAGTAGTCTGATCATAGTTTCTCTTGGCGGTTGCACATCGGATATGCAACCGCCTTTTTTTATGCTGTAAGTTTGAGAAGTGCCACCAGCATTTACCTTTACGGTATGAGCACAATCCGCGACCGACTGGGCAGCACCGGCCTGGCCATTCTTCTGGTCCTCTTCGGGGCCATCGGTTACAGTAGCAAAGCAATATTCATCAAGTTGGCCTATCGCCACGGTGCGGATAGTGTATCGCTGGTGGCTTTGCGGATGGCCTTTTCACTCCCCTTTTTCCTATTGGCGGCCTGGTACAGCGGTCGGACGAAAGAAGAGAACCAGCTGGAGCTTACCCCTAAGCGCTGGGGGCATCTCGTTTTATTAGGGGTAATGGGTTATTACGTAGCCAGCCTATTCGACTTTTGGTCACTCCAGTATCTTACCGCCAGTTTAGCTCGGCTGATCCTTTTCACTTATCCCACTTTAGTACTCCTTATTTCAGCAGCCTTTCTGGGGCGACGCATCAGTTGGGTAGAAGTAGGGGCCGTTTTGGTTTCCTATATCGGCATTGCGCTGGCCTTTTCGCAATCTTTAGAAATCAGTGAAAGCGAACATTTTTGGCGCGGGGTGGCCTTATCCTTCGGTAGTGCTTTGGCCTTTGCGATTTATCTGATTGGCAGTGGGGAGTACCTGCCCAAAATGGGTACGTTGCGCTACAATTCGCTTACTATGAGTATTGCTTGTTTGGCGATTCTCATTCACCACGGCATTCAACACCGCTGGGCACTATTCGACTTTCCAACGCCCGTCTACTGGTACTGCTTGGGCATGGCTTTTGCGGCTACTGTCTTCCCCAGCTTTATGGTGGCGGAAGGTATCCGTAGGTTAGGCGCTGGCCCGGCCTCCATCATCAGTAGTATTGGGCCTATTTCCACCATCATGTTAGCAGCTATTTTCCTGGGCGAGACCTTTGGTGCCTGGCAATGGCTAGGGGCCGTTTTTGTCATTGGTGGGGTTTTCTTGCTATCTTGGTGGAAGCGTCGGCAGGCTGGCCTTAAACAATAGCTTAGGTACTGCCGTTAGACTCACTAGTGTTTGAAAACGTGTGCATTATGAAACGGCAAATTCTACTACTCGCTATTTTAGCCTTCCTCTTGACTGCTTGTACGGAGCCCATTACCAGGGAGGTACCGACCAATCAGAACCAGATTGTGAGTCTTGGCTTCTATCCTTTATCGGACGTCACTCGAGAGTTCACGCCTTATTTTAACGTGACCACTATGATCTTCGTAGATGCAGAGGGTACCGAGTTTGAGTGGCGCATGCAACAACCCAATATCACTAATACCTTTAGTTTCACGCGTACCTTCCCCCACCCTTTCCAAAGTGGTTTTGTGGACTACAAATACGCTGGCGAGCGGGTTATTTTTGAGTTCCTCTGCACAGAATTGGGCGCTAAGTTACTTGTACAACTAGAACCCGACTTCTGCCGGGATCCCATGCTAGATGATGATATTGTTCCTACCAACTACGTCAATATCCGTGGTCGTGGCTTTAACGCCAATGATGTAACGCTGCCTAATCCAGTACTCTCCATCGCTACCTCCGAAAATCAAGCCTGCCGGGGTGCACGCAATTTGGGTACAGTGTCCTTAATTGATCGAAGCTTCGATCGTGTAACCACTAATCGACAGGAGCTAGACGATGAACGTTTCCTGGAAGTCTACTTCACGCCTGATGAGGGATTGGTAGGTATTCGTACTGGTTATATGTTCTTGGAACTAAAGGAGGCATTTTAAATCATGTGAGTTTTGCCATTGAAAGAATAGCCGCCCAATAAGTACAGATAGTACTGTAGAATTTACGGTGCTTTAATAGTAAGCAACGAGACGACTGGGTTTGGCATATTACCCGTCCCACCTATGCTTATTTAGTTCCGCGGAACTTATTCCGCTTTAAATCTCCACAGCGGAATAAATTCCGCGAAACCATTTATGGAACGCATTAAAGATCAACGTCAAAAAAAACCCTTCAGATAACCTCGGGTAGTAAAAACTACTATTCATCCAATAGCCAAAACGAAATTCACTCTCATCAGAAACTATGGTGTAAACTAAACTGCAACTGGCCTTTTGCCCAGTTAGCGGTGGTCTGCTTCATCCATCCGGCCTGGCAGCGGAGGTTATCCCGCAAACCGTAGCCCAGGCCAGTATACGTACGATTACGATCGAAATATTGTACACTGCGACCGTCCCCGATCTGTCGTTCCCCGTTGATAAAGATCTCATTGTACAAGGCGATGTAGACCGTATTCTTCTCCAGCTTGGTGGCATTTAAGGGAATGTTTACGAAGAGGTTGTAACGGTAGCGGGTCCGAAAATCTTGTCCTTCCACCCAACGTTGTTCGTAGCGCAAGCGGTGGGTTAGCAACAAACGTGTTCCGATTTTTTGGGAGAATAAGGCCTCCTGATATACCCGGCTTTCCGAACTGGTCTCGGTGCTTTCGCCCGGGACTCCGCTAGTAATATTACCATACCCTAAGGTCAGTTTAATATCGCCACTCTTGGGGGTATAGGTAAGGCCCGTACGGAGTAGAATTTGTTCCAAATCACCCGTGGGTTCCCAGAAACGAAATTGGTAATCACCTTGCACTCCAAATTGACTATTCTTGAATCGGGTGCTCCCGAAATACATATACCAGGCTCCTAGTTGATCTTCATCTACACCACCTTGTGCACTCAAGTGGCCAGCGCTCAAGAGCCCAGCAAATAACAGAAATACAAGCTTTTTCATCGAATAAGGACTTAATCGTTAGTTCTTAAAGGAATCGGCAAAATACGCCAATAAACCACAAACGGTATGCGGGTGACGAAAGGCACCATTCAGCAGCATGTTTTGTACCTCCGCTCTTGGTCGCAGTTCCCAGTGGATATCCTCTCCGTCATCCAGGGCCACGGTTTCGGTTTGGGTCAAGCCTTTAGCTGCGAAGTGGTAGAGATGCGCCTCCATAAAAACGGGATTGGAAGGGTTACTTCCTATGAGCTGCCATTCTTGAGCGGCATAGCCCGTTTCTTCCACCAACTCCCTTGGCGCAGCCTCGTCGGGTGTTTCTCCGGCATCAATTAACCCTCCTGGCAATTCGTAAATGTACTCCTGCACCCCAAAGCGATATTGTTTGATCAGCAGAATTTGCTCATCCTCCGTTTCGGCTACTATTTGCACAGAATCACCACCCTCAAGTAAAATCATTTTTTCCTCGTGGCCATTACGCGGATTGATCATCCAGTCAAAGCGTGCACGAAAAAGTTTGAGATCGGGTCCGTATTCGGAGCGGCTGCATTGCCACTGAGGGATTTTGTCCACAGAAAAAGCATTCAAATAGTGAAAGAATATGCTGAAGGTACAATAAAACTTTAGCAGGTTTTTTCACCATCAAACGCAATAAGCATCCTTTATTGGCAGTTTACTCTTCGTCCACTACGACGCCCTTCCGGTAGTTTAATCTACTGCTATTCAACCTATAACAAGTCTGTCCACCTTTTGTCCACTGCCGTAATTGGCGGGGCAACCTTCTTTTGTCGAATTTCGGGAAACGGTATTTCCCCTTAAGCATAAAACCCTGTCTTCTACTATGATTTCTAGACGTATCCCCATTCTACTATTAGCACTCCTTCCGATCAGTTTATTAGCTCAGCGCGACGCTGGCGGACGCTTTGAGGAAGGCTTCTTCTGGGGCTTTAAAGCCGGTGTAACTTCTTCTACGGTCAATGATCTGCGCACCACGCTTATCGCTCCTATTTACCCGGTGGAAACCTACCAGACACAAGACAATACCCGCTTGGGTGGGCTCGGTGCATTTTTCATTGATTATCGCCATTCCTCCAAGTCGTATATCGTCGGACGTTTTGAAATTGGCTACGCCATGCAAGGTGGCCGGTTCAACTATACCGATGTCGATGGCCTGGAATACGAACTGGCCATGAACTATGACTACCTCACTTTAGCGCCAATGGTCAAGATCAACATCCCCCCCGGCTTACCGTACATTATTGCTGGTTGCCAAATCGGGGTTAACCTCACCAGTGAAACCCTGAACTACACCTCCAACGATGATGCTTTTATCGACCTGCAGGTACAAGAAAGTTTACGTACGGTACTAAAGGGACGCGCCAATACAGCACTTACTGCCGGTATAGGTTTTGAGCTCACCCGCTCTGGTTTCTACATTGAAGGCCGCTATACTCACGGACTCACGGATGTGGTGGAAACCCAGGCCAACAACTTCCTCTTTATCGAGAACAAGAATACCAGCAATTATTACCAGCTCACCTTGGGGATGCCCGTACCATTCCAGTAGCCAGCAGATTTTCCTCATCATCCTTTTATCATTCAGCGAACTGCACTGCGTCAGTCCTCGCTTTATCCGAATAGCATGAAACCACTATTCATAGCATTACTTGTGCTGCTTTGCCTGCCCACCTACGCCCAAACCATTGCTCCGGGCGGTGTAGCGGGTGCCTGGCAATGGTGGCATAGTAATTCCCTCAATGCGCAAAACCACCAGTGGCAAATGGGCGAAAACCAGCTCCGCTTTAGCGAAAGCGAAGGTAATCGCCTAAATTTCTGGCCCAGCCCCAACTGGCAGCAATTGGAGTTACCAAGCAGTCTGGAGTTACCCGCTAACTTCACCACTTCTGCCACTATTTTTGTTGTTTATCATCCTCCGCTTGGTGAGCAGGAGCAAGTCCTCTGGTCTTGGCAAATGGCCGATCAGGCACCGCTAGTCAGTACAAATAAGCGACTAGCTGACTTAGCAGAAAGAAAGTACCTCAACTTCATTGATCAGCGCCCCGGGATACGCCTGCAAACCTACGAGCACGCCGAAGGTCAATCAACCAGTGATCAGAAAAAAACTTTTGCGTTGGGGCAGCTCACTACACCGGCTTCTATTCCCGCTAGTAGGTGGTCCGCTCCTTTAGCCGAGTTTATCATCTTCCCCAAAGTATTGGCTGCTAAAGAACAAGCTCGGGTAGAAAGCTATCTCGCTCTCAAATTCGGCACCACCTTAGGTATTTCTGGAAAAGGAGCCGATTACCTTAGCAGCGCTGGACTTGTACTCTGGGAAGCTCAAAAGAACGAAGACTACCACTACCGGGTCTTCGGCCTTGGCCGTGATCAAGGTAGCAACTGGGAGCAAGGTCATAGTTGTGCCGCCGAAGCACCAGAATTATTGACGGTAAAAATATCTGAGGCGCCCCAGCACAATGGCATTCGCAACCTAAACCTCCCCGATCAAAACTTCCTCTTAATCGGAGATAACAACAAAGAACTAGACTGGCAAGCACACGCTACCGAAAGCGATTGGGAAATCCTCCATCGCCACTGGCGGGCAGAAGTAACCGGGAACCTCAACGATTACCCCATGGATATCCAGATGGATTTAGGTCGTTGGTTAGGGACGGATATTGATGCTTATGAGTACCAAATCATAGCCCTTAACGGAAACGCCAACGACTTCCCCTGGGAGGAGGTGGAAACGTACCCTCAGACGGAACTCCTAAAGGGTCGCTTCGCCCGCTTTGCGAATATCACCTGGCCCACTGGACCACAGTTTCACTTTACACTGGCCCGCCGCCTGCGGGCTAACGCCAAGGTACATAGTACTGACCTGCGCGTCTACCCAAATCCGCTTCAGCACCAACAAAGCTGGCAGTGGCAATTGCGATTAGAAGAGCAGACCAGTCTAACAGCCAGTCTCACCAATGCCAAGGGGCAGCAATACTGGGAGCGACAATACAGCCACAATACCTACTTCGCAGCGGAGGAGGCTCCGCTGATGGCCGGCACCTACTGGCTTACGCTCCGCACCAACACCCAAACCTTCACCCAAAAAATCGTCGTACAGTGAATCTACGCATCCTACTCCTAATACTACTGCTGGCCAGTAGCCTGTACGGCCAAAATGATAAGCCAACAGCCGTAGACGGCATCACTTTTATTGAGCCTCCACAAGCCAATAACCGAGGAACAGCGGCCCTCTCCTACCCTTTGACCTTGCCCCCCGGCAGGAAAGGTGTACAACCAGATCTGAACATCACTTATGACAGTGACGGCAGCAACAGCTGGCTGGGACTAGGCTGGAATCTGGATCTTCCTTCCATTACCATTGATTCGCGCTGGGGCGTTCCGCGCTACAGTAATTCTATTGAAACGGAATCTTACCTCTACGCAGGTCAGGCACTCTATCCCTTGGCACACCGTGGAGAAGAACGAGCGCGCACTGCAGATGCCCAGTTCTATCCGCGGATTGAAAGTGCCTTTGAGCGCATTATCCGTCACGGTGACCAAATCAGCAATTACTGGTGGGAGGTAACTGATAAGGATGGCACCCGCTACTTTTATGGGGCCCGCCCAGATTTGGGCTTAGTCGAAAATGCCGTCCTCAGAAAGCCGGGTGGAGCCATCATCCACTGGGTGCTCACGCAGATTATCGATACGGACGGCAATCAAATCCGCTATTACTACAATCAGGTTAGCGATAGCGGAAACGCCAATGGCAGTGCTGGTATAGCCCTGTATCCAGATTATATCACCTACACCGGGCACAATGCAACAGAAGGACCCTTCCAGATAGACTTCATTCGTGACCGAGAGCTGGGCGAATCATTACGGGCGGATAAAACCATCGATTGCCGTTTGGGACTTAAGCAGGTACAAGCCGATCTTTTGCGCCGTGTGGAGATCAGTTACAATGGAGAACTCGTCCGGGCTTACCGCTTGGAATACACCCTGGGCGCGTTTAGCAAAACCCTCTTGCAAAGCGTAACGGAAGAAAATGGCGCTGGTACCGACTTTTACGAGCACACCTTTAGCTACTATGATGATGTGCGGCAAGATGGCAGCTACCAGCCTTACAATTCGGCTACCCCTTGGGATGTGCCGGACGACAATATCCGAGGAAGTATCCTAAACCCTATTCCGGGGATGAACGGAGAAACCTCTATCCTTGGGGGCTCCGCTTCCGATAACTTCAATGTGGGGGGAGCGGCAACCGTAGGGCCAAATGACTTCCTACTTTTCTCCAAAGACAAGACTGCCGGTGGCACTTACGCCTACGGTAACAGTAGCGACGAGGGCCTGATTGCGTTAGTTGACATCAATAGTGATGGTCTTCCTGACAAAGTCTATCGTAAAGGTGGTGGTTTACACTACCGCCCAAATCGTAGCGTACCGGGTGGGCTGCAGGCATTCGGCGAAGAACACCCCATTCATGGCATCAGCCAGTTTAGTACCGCTTCTACCAGTTCCAATTCTTTTGGTGCCGAAGGGAATCCCCCCTTTGCCTACGTTGGCTACGAATTCACTGATGCTAAGACGACCAACAACACCTACTTTACCGATTTCAATGGAGACGGCTTATTGGATATTGCACAAAACGGTACCGTTTGGTTCAACCACCTGGACGCCAATGGTGATCCCACCTTCACTACCAATAGCGGCGATACCCCCAGCCCCATTCAACCCGGCAGCGAGTTAGATGATAGTTTATTTGAGGTTGATCCGCAGGAGCTGGAAGACCGTATCGATCAATACCCACTGCAGGATGTGATCCGGATGTGGGAAGCACCAGCTGCTGGCACCGTGCAAATAGAAGCGCCCGTGCAACTAGCGGAGCCCGCTGATCCCATGGCCCAATCGTACCAATCTGACGATGGGGTGCGGGTGGCCATTCAAGTGGGTGCACTGGAAGTTTGGTCACTTGAGATTGAGGCGGATGACTATAGTGTTTTCGAACCGACTGGAGTTGGTTCTTTGAACGTTGAGAAGGGGGACCGAATCTATTTCCGGGTGCAGTCCGTCTTTGATGGTGCCAATGACCAAGTCAATTGGGCACCAACGATTACTTATACGGATGGCTTACAAGCTTTCGAAGCTATTGACGCGAACGACCTGGACATTGCTCGTTATCAGGCCTCAGCGGATTTCCTCCTAAGCGCGGAGCAAGAAGTAGGGCTACCGCTTAATGGTGAAATTCGTATCAGCGGTACTTACACCAAAGAGCGGACCAGTGATGATCTTGAGTTTGCCATCCTCTTAATACGAGATGATGGCGGGCTTCCAAGCCTACAAGTCGTACACCGTGATACACTCCCGGCAGACTCTATTGCCTCTATCCCACTAGAATTAGAATACCCGGTGCAAGAGGATGATGCCCTCTTGTTTCGCATCAACTCAGACACCCAAATTGATTGGCAGGCTGTAAGTTGGGTACCTGATGTGTACTATTTGAGCTCACCTGATCTGGAAGTATTTGATCAGGATGGCGCGCCCGTTTTCACTTACTGCCCTACGGTCGACCACAAAATGTATAATATCCCCTGGGTATACAGTACGATGGAGGTTATTACCGATAGTACCAGCTTCCGCCTCGAACCAGATATTACGTTTGCAGGAGGGGTTACCGATAGCAGAGTCACCTTATCCGTGAAGGGGGATAGTATCCTGTACAAAAGTAGTTTTGCGGCCGATGCCCAAGGTGATGCTACACCCCTGGAGGTAGCATTAGTGGCGGGTGATACGATCTACATCGAATACCATTTCTTCGAGTGGGAAAACGCCAATTTGGTAGAAAGTGCAGGGGTGCAGCGTTTCCGTATGGAAAACGGCGAAGAAGTGAGTGAACGGCTAGAAATTGGCTATCACTCAGTGCTCAATCCAGATGACATCATCTTTGGCCCCATGTACCGTCACTGGGGACAATTTGAATACAATGGTAACCGCGCCAATGCCGATTTACCCATCGATGAAACAGTCTTGATGTTGGATGAAAACGCCGAAGACCCCGGCGAGATTTCGGACGATCCAGACGAATTGGAAGGACTGTTTGATCCAACTACAGCTCCCTTTCTAACTATGCTTCCCGATGCTAAGACGCAGTGCTATCTCGGTTATGACAACTTCACTTTTGTAAGTGCAGAAATGGTCAGCAGTTCGCGCTTAGGTGATGATAATATCCTGCCATTACCCCCTGTCGGTTCTGGCGAAGGCCTGACCGCCCCTAACCGGGTAACTGAAACCACGGAACATAGTATTGCTGGCGGCCTTGGTTTTTCCGTAGTAACAGGTACCGCCAGTCAGACCTGGGTGGAATCCGAAGTAACCATGGATGTAATGGACTTCAACGGCGATCGTTATCCGGATATCATTTCCGGTGCGTCCATCCAGTACAGTAACATCCAAGGTGGTTACGGTGAGGAGGTAATTAATCATCCTTTGCCCGGGCACCACGAAGCCAAAAGTGAAGCGACCGGATTCACCCTTGGTGGTTCATTCGTGACCTCCCGCCCCAGCAATAGCGGCGAACCTAAAGGTGGTGGTAGCAATAAGCGTTCGGGCAAAGCCAAGCGGCGCTCAAGTAAAATGAGCAAAAACGCGAAGAACGCTGGTAACACCGCTGGAGATGCCGTAGGTATTAGCGGCACCTTCAGCGACGACAATGATCACGCCGAGCACTCTTGGACTGATATCAACGGTGATGGCTTGATGGATAAGGTGCGCATACGCGATAACAATGATGCCCAAGTAGCGCTAAATTATGGCTACAGTTTTGGGGCTTTTGAGCCCTGGGACTTTGAGCAGATACAAGTTGGCTACAGCATAGACGGCGGTGGTGGCCTGGGTATCAGTCTTTTCAATGGCAGTATTGCCGGCGGCATTAGCATTACCCGTACCGACAACTTTACCACCGAGAGCCTGGAGGATGTCAATGGCGATGGCCTGCCGGATATCGTTTTTGTAGGTGATCCCACTACCGTCCGCTTGAATACAGGTACTGGATTTGCCGATCCTATGCCCTGGAACCAACTCAATCAATTAGACGAAGGCTCCGCTACTGGTGAATCCGTTAATGCCGCTTTTACCGTTTGCATCCCCATCCTTTTTGTAAAGGTTTGCATTAACCCTAGCACCTCAGTTGGACGTGGAGTAAGCCGACAGATTCAGCAACTGGATGATGTAAACGGTGATGGTTTCCCCGATGTACTTCGCTCCACCAACGACAGCGATTTATCCGTGCAAACATCCACTATCGGCCGCACCAATCTCTTACGGCAGGTTAGTCGTCCACTGGGCGGGAGCTTTACGCTGGACTATTCACCAGTTGGCAACACCTACGAACAACCTTACAGTATTTGGGCCCTGGAAGAAGTAGAACACAGAACGGTGCTAGCGGGTGAGACCGACAAACTGAGCAAAAAATCTTACCGCTATGCGGGCGGGCAACACGAACGCCACGAACGTACTTTCTTTGGTTTTACTACCGTAATAGAAACCGATCTAGATACCCAAAATGGGGATACCCCATATCGCACTTACACGCAATCCTTTGCCAATGCCAACTATTACGAACAAGGCCTTTTGCTGGAGGAACGTTGGGCGGATGCCACTGATCAAACCCTCCACACGAAAGAATACACCTACGAACTGCGCGATGCCAACACCAATACTCCCCTATTGCCAGCACAGCTCGGTAGTGCTGCTTTAAGCGTGTTCCCGGCACTGGTACAGCAGAGCAACAAGTACTACAGCACCGATGGTAGCTTGGGATTGAACGGCAATCAGCGATTCACATATGATGAATTCGGCAACCTAACAAGGTTGCTAGATATAGGTGGTGGTCACGAAGATGAGCTGGTAGATATTCGAATGAGTTATCAATACCTACCGGAAACCTACCAACTATCAACCCGTGACTCTATCGTCATACGCGATATTGATGGTATTGTCCGTTCACGCACAGCGGAGATCAACACTGGTGGTGTGGCGGAGCGCATTCACTACCAAATTGACAACTCCAATCGTGCCACCTACGAGTACGAATACGATGAATTTGGAAATACAACGCGCATTAGCCGACCCGCAAATGCCGCAGGAGAGCGCCTGATCTACACCTATGCGTACGATGATGTGCTACACACTTATGCCATACAAGAAATCGACAGTTATGGCCTCAGTAAGCAACGTAGTTTTGATAGTCGCTATGGCATAATGCTTAGCGAGGTGGATGAATATGAGCGTCCGAGTACTTTTACCCTAGATGACTTCGGCCGACTCCAAAGCGTACTGCTTCCGGGTGAAGCATTGGAGGGAGCGGAGTACTCTTACCGCTACCAGTACCAACTAACCGACGGTGCAAGATTACATCAGGAGCGTTGGGATCCGGAGCACAATGAGGCACTCGAAACCTACACTTATATCGATAGTGATGGTACCCTACAGCAGCAACAACAAACAGCGGAGGCAACGGAAATCGCTACTTCTTTGCCAAGTGTCCAATGGCAGGTATCCGGCATTGCTTCCACCGATGCCTTTGAGCGAACTGTGGCTCAGCACTATCCACGCCTAATCGCCAATACCGGTGGAAACTATCAGGCTAGCCCCGATCCAGTTACACCAAGCCGCTACACCTACGATGTACTGGATCGCCCGCTTAGCAAGACCATGCCCGATGGAAGTGTATATACCTTCAGCTACAGTTTTGGCACTACCCCAAGTGGCGTCAATTGTCAAGTGACTACGCTTGTAGATCCACTGGGTGGAGAACATCAATATTACCTGGACACGCGCGCTCGCCTGCTGGCAGAAGCACACACTGGCCCCAACGGTTTGATTTGGACAGAATACCAGCTCAATGCCCTGGGAGAACAAACCGCAGTGATTGATGCTGCAGGAAATAGTACCAGGTACGAACTAGACATGCTAGGCCGCCTAATTAATCTGTACCATCCAGATGGCGGACACTTTGCGTACAAATATGATGCAGCAGGCAACCTACTTAGCAGGGTCACACCGGGCATTCGTGCTCGGGAAGTTGAAGGTGCGCAAATCAACTACAAGTACGAGTTTGAGCGACTAGTACAAATCGACTACCCCTTCAATCCACAGAATCAGGTACGCTATACCTGGGGAGACACCAGCACTACTGACTTCCGAGCAGGGCGAGTCTATCTAGTGGAGGATGCCAGTGGTGCCCAGGAAACCTGGTATGATCAAAGTGGAGAAGTAAACAAGGTTGTGCGTACCCTAATTGTCAACGAAATTGAGCTCCCCACATTCGTCAGCGAATATGAATACGATAGTTGGGGACGCCTGAAACAGCTCTATTATCCCGATGGAGAACTGATTACCTATCAATTCGATCGCAGTGGCCGCATTAATGGCCTGGAAGGCGAAAAAGAAGGGCAGTTCTACGAATACGTGCGTAACTGCAGTTACGATAAGTTTGGTGATCGGGTAAGGCTCGTTTACGGTAACGGAGATGAACTGCGCTTTGAGAAAGATCCAATCCAAAATCGTTATCAACGCTTTGATAGCCAGCTGGGTAATAATGCTCTACGGATTCAACAGGATTATACCTACGATGCTATTGGTAATCTGACGCAAATCAATGATGCAACACCAGCCAACGAAACCAGCGGCGCACGCGGTCAACAACAAAGCTTTAGCTATGATGCAGCTTACCGACTGGAAGAAGCCCTGGGAGAATGGTTAGCGCCGGATGAAACACATACTTATCACCTGCAGATGGATTATGACGACTTGTTCAATCCCGTCTTGCAGTACGTAGAACGAATCCGCGCCGGATCAGAAAGCAGTGACACTACTACCCTCTTGCACGATTACCAGTATGAGGCTACGCCACTTCACTTTGCCTCGGAAATTGGCGACTCACAATTGGAAGCCAGTCCGGAAGGGCAACGCCAGATTCGTCAGCAAGGAGATAACCTCCAAATCAGTCAATACGATGAGGAAGGACGCCTGATTGCTCACGCCCAAGACGGCTACATCAGTCGCTATTCCTACGGCGCAGATGGCCGAAGAGCTATTCGCAGTCACGGACCGGGTTCAGGAGTATCGTTGGATGCAACTCCATTGGGGGGTGTTAATCACAGAGATCGAGATTTCACGCTATACGTTAGTCCGCTATTGGAGGTCCAGGCTGATAGTTTTATCAAGCATTACTACCTAAATAACCAGCGGATTTTGACCAAGAAAGGTACCGGCTTTTTTGCCAGTCAGTTGCTACCACCGGCACAGCAGATTACGGCTGGCAATATTGACCTAAGTGATCGTCTACGTCGACTACGGGAATTGTTGGTGAACTTTACGGAAGACCTGGGCGTACCGCCGGGGCACCCGTCCTTACCATTCTTCTATCTCGACAATGGTGATGATCCGGTGGTGCTTCCGCAACTGGGTGATAGTGATCCACGCCTTCTACCACCTCCGGGTTGGCCCGCTCCGGAAGGACCACCAGATCCGAACGGTCCTCCTGGGCACCCCGTATGGTATGCTGCTCCCACTACACCAGATGATGCCTTGGCCGGATATGGCTACACCAATCCATTACAAACACCGGAGCGGGAAATGTTCTATTATCACCATAATCCGTTCAAGGATGTCTTAGTGATTAGTGATACCGATGGGGAGTTGGTTTTACAGCAAGCCTTCTTACCCTTTGGCAGTCCATTTGTAACAGAAGAAAAGGCTAATTTCCCAACCCATCCAGGCTTCCAAGGTCGCAGCATCGATCAAGAAAGTGGCTTGTACTACCTCAACGGCAGTTACTACGATGCAGCGGACGCCTTCTGGTTGAACATCAATGCTGAACAAGATGATCAGCCCCAGTATTCTTCCTACTTGCTAGATCGTGGGCGTCCCTACTCTGGCCAACAGCTAGATGCCACAATAGCCATGGCTCAAGACATCACGCTTACACCCGGAGACCGAACGCTAGACCTAGAACAGGCATTTGGCAATGATGGTGGGGCATTCGCCGAAAGCAGTTTCACCTTATCGGGTGGTGTAGCCGCCGCCGCAGTTGAAATAGCTACCAGTGAAAAGGCACCAAAATCAGGAAGCAAGAGTGGTAGTAACCCCAGTACCGAGCGAGGTAAGGGTGGTAAAGGTGGCGGTGTGGTTCGCAATCAAGGTTTACTGGCCCTACGTCGTCAATTCCAGCTAACAGACTTTACGGAGGATACCACAGAGGGACAAACAGTTGTGGCTGTAAATACTCCAGTGAACCCAATTGATGCGCAAAAGCAGCGAAACCGTCGCTTTGAAATTCGTCCCGGAGACTGGGATGGGATGAATATCGTAGGTAATCGTTACGTGCAGCTCGGGCCGGATGTTGATCGTAAAACGGTACGGCGATACCGCCGGGTAGTGCGGGAGTTGAAGATGCGGTTTAGGACGGATCGGTTGTAGGGTTAGGGTAGTCATTTAGAGACGCATTGCAATGCGTCTTTACCGCAAGGATAATTACGACCCTAACGCCCAACCATTGAAAGTAGCGACGCAATTCATCGCGTCGTACCACAACCACTATAGAAATAATAAAAAAGCAACGTTACCCGAATCAGGAATTTCTCTTCCACTTGAGGTAACGTTGCTTTTCAGTTTTTTTGATTAACCGACCCATTGCAACGCGTCTCTACTCAGCACTCAAATCTTCCACTGGGTTGCGCAGGGCGGCGCGTACCGTTTGGCTACTGATGACCAAAAGGCTAACACCCAGTATGAGTCCGACGGACAACAGGAAGGCCGAAATCGGTATATCCGTTCGGTAGGCGAATTGTTCCAGCCAGCGGCTCAATAGGTACCAACTCAGTGGAACACCAACTAAGGCCGCTACGAAAATGAGGCGCATGAAATCTTGTGATAAAAGCTGCCAGAGGGAAAGTGTAGTAGCTCCCAAAACTTTGCGGATGCTCATCTCCTTGCGGCGACGCTCGGCCAGATAAGCGGCTAAGCCCAGCAAACCGAGACAACTAATAACGATAGCTAGAACAGTAAAGAAGCGCGCCAAGGCAGCTACTCGTTCCTCCGTAGCAAATTTGCGGACAAAGCTCTCATCGGCAAAACGAGTTTCCAGTACGTGATCCGGGACTTGAGCTTGCAGCGATTCCTCTAAGGCCAAAAGCCCTTCACTAGCCTGCCGGTTCTCCGAAAGTCGCACGTGTAGAACTTGCTGAAGGCTGCGCCCCATGTAGTAGATATGTGGGCGACCATCATCAAAGGGAAAATCCATGACGATATCGTCTACGACACCAATAATGGTGAAAGGCTTTCCGTCCCAGCGCATAATGGTACCCAAAGGTTCGTCTAGCCCCATGTGTTTCACGGCCGCGGTATTGACGATGAAGGTGTTCGTATCACTGGCCATCTCAGCTGAAAATTCTCGACCGGAAAGTAATCGCCAGCCCACTGTCTCACCAAAGGCCGGCGAGATGCTCGTAGCTTCAAAACCCACAGCCTGATCAGGATCCTTACCCGGCCAATCATAACCGCTGTTGGTGGCCCATGCCTCGGTTATTGGAGAGCTGGCCCTGGCCACAGATTTAATGGCTGGATCGTTGAGCAGCTGTTCCTCAATAACGGACCAATGATCGTAGAAGGCCTCTTCACCCAGCATGGTCATCACCAATTGATTGGAGTTATAGCCGCGATCACGGTTTTTCCCGTACTGGATTTGTCGATTAACAATCAGGATACCGACGATCAAACCTATCGCAATCGTAAACTGAAATACCACTAAGGCCTGCCGCCCCCAATTGCGGTTCACAGCTGCTGCTGAGCGCCCCCTCAGTGCCGCAATGGGCGAGAAAGCCGAAAGATAGAAGGCGGGATAAGCACCGGAAAGCAGGCCGGTGCCTAAGGTAATTGCCAGCCCAAAACCCCAGAAAAACGGATTGAGCCAGAAGTTGGGGATATCGGCCTGGGCCCATTCGTTGAAAGAGCTCCGCAGCACTGCCGCTAATATCGTTGCTAGCGCAAAGGATAGCATGGCCAGCACCACCGATTCTACCAGAAATTGCCCCACCAGCTGGTGCCTTCTGGAACCAATTGTCTTACGAACTCCCACTTCTCTACTGCGGCGTTCGGCACGAGCAGTGCTGAGGTTAATGAAATTAATACAAGCTAGCAGCAAAACTGCTAAGCCAATGATACCAAAGAGGCGCAGATTGTCAATGAGCCCGCCGGCGGCTTGGCCGTTTTCAAAATCGCTACGCAAGTGCCAGTGGGACATTGGAAAGACAAAGAGTTCTGGTTTCGCGGCAATTTCTTCGGGTGCGTAGGTCGAGTACTGTTGATAAATACCCGATATTTTCTTTGCTGCGTTTTCATAAGTCTGCTCCGGCGCCAGGCGAACGAAGGTTTGATAGGCATTACCGTACCAGGGGTCAGGCATCGTTTGAACCCAATCATCCCACTGCTTATAAAACTCCCAAGTAGCGAGGAATCCAAGATTTGAAAAGCTACAATCTTCTGGCAGATCAGCGAAGATGCCACCTAGTTGTACAGGCTCTCCACGTAGTTCGAAGGTAGTTCCTACGGCGGGGTTTTTACCTAGTAATCTTTCGGCAGTAGATACGGACAAGAGTACCTGATCAGGATTTTCTAGTGCTAGGATACTTCCCTGCTGCAGATCTAATTCCAGTAATTCTGGTCCTTGGGGATCCGTGAATAGCCCTTCCGCTTCGATCTCTGCTTCTTCTTTGCCTAAGGTGGCCGACTGCTGCCAGGTAGAACGAACGATCAAGTCAAACAAGTGATTGTACTCCTCTCGCAGTACATCAGCTACAGGATGCGCAGTTGACCACCAAGTGGTTTTGCCTTCCCCCACAAAACGGTGCTGCTGTACTCGTCCAATACGTTCACGTTCAGCAAAGTGGCCATCGAAATTAAGTTCTTGTCGAATCCACAATCCGATGAGTAGAAACACGGCCAAACCACAAGCTAAGCCCAAAATATTGAGCAGCGAAAAGGAACGATTGCGCCGCAGGTTGCGGAAGCTGATTTTTAGATTTTGTCGTAACATAATGGTGATTTCAAACGGGTGAACAGTAAGTGGGCGCCAAAGTGCTGGCCGAAAAAGTGTAAGGATATCGAAGAGGAGTTGCCACCATGCTCTTCGACCACCCCATTGTTCGTGGTAATCGAAGTAGCGCTCTTGCAAATCACCTTCTATTTCCTCACCGTAATCAGGGTGAATGAACCAGCGAAAAAAGGCCAGTAAGCGAGGTGGGGGAGTTTGGTCAGTACGCATAGCTAGTCCAGTGCGGGTTGAAAACCACCGCCCAGGGCATCCCAAAGATTTTGCCTTTCCCGGCGTTTGTCTTCTAGGGCTTGACGACCAAAATTGGTAAGGGTATATATCTTCTTGCGCTTCCCACCCCGAACTTTAGTGGCGGCACCAAAAGCACTACTCAAGTGTCCTTTTTGCTCCAGGCGCTTGAGGACCGTTTGCAAAGAACCAATAGACACCTTCCGGCCTACCCGCTCTTTCAAATCCGTGGCAATAGCATTACCGTAAGCCTCTTCCTGAAGTATCGCAACAGTGAGCAGGACCAACTCTTCTAATTCACCTAATTGATAGCGACCCATTTTTACCTTAAATGTAGTTTTTATACCCGAAAGAACATGACACATTGTAAATGGTTGCACCAAAACACCAATCGATCAGACTATTTTTTGCTCAAGGCTAAGCCAGTCCGTATTGCTCCTTGCTGAGGGAGGGGGCAAAATTCATCAAAAACAATTGTTACTTTTTTAAATATATTCGTCAGAAAGGATAGAAAAGCAGCCGCTTAATTGATTTTAACGACCGTTTTCTGTAATTTTGCTACCGTTCTCGTTTGAAATGGCCGGTTTTCAATCAGGCGCGAACACTTGCCCAAACAAGTAACATGAAAAAGACACTACTAACAACTGCCCTATTGATGGCTGTTCTGGGGGTCTATGCAACTACTTTCACCTCCGTTACGGATGGCGACTGGAATGACCCTCAAACGTGGAGCCCGATGGGTGTCCCCAACGTTACAAATTCAGCGGCGTGGCCTGGTGATAACGTCATTATTGACCACGCCGTGAATTTCACTGGAAGAGTAACCACTGCACAACAGGCCTCCGTAACCATTAACAGTGGTGGCAGCTTGACTATAACTGGCACACTTAATATTGCCAACAGTAATAATTCCACATTTACACTAGCGAGCAACGGCTCGCTGAATTGCGACAATCTTATTATTTCTACCTGCTGCAATAGCGTGACGCTAGATGGAACGGTGGTGACCAACGATTTTTCTTTTACCGGCTCTACCCCTGTCAATATTGGCGGAGATATGACGGTGAATGGAGATTTTAACGGCGGCACCAACAGTTCTATCAACTTCACTGGAGGAACGTTTTCGGTAGCAGGTAGTTCTAATGTAGGAGGTAGTGCCCAGCTGACGGTAGATGGCGGTGCTGTTTTATCACTTGGTGACCTCAGCTTATCAGGAGATGCTGATATAGTTGGAGTTGGTAGCGGTGGAGTGATTGGTTTCAACACCATCTCCATGGCCAATAGCTCTACCAATATCCGGTGCGTCAACAACGCCTGCAACTACAATGGTGGGGCCGGTAGCCCTCCCCCACCTAACCCCTTAGACCTAGTATCTGGTGGTCAGTCGTTACCAGTTGACTTATTGGACTATCAGGTAAAGGTATTGGAGCAAAAAGAGGTACTCATTCGGTGGACAACCGCTACTGAACTAGATAACGACTACTTTCTGCTTGAGCACAGTACTGATGGGCGCGTCTTTAAAAAACTTGCTACTATCGCTGGCCAAGGTTCAACCGAGAGCGAAAGTCAGTACCAGTGGCTACACAAAACTCCACAGGCGACCAATAATTATTATCGGCTGTGGCAATTTGATTATGATGGTAGTACGACTATGCTTGGACTTCAACAAGTTCGTCTGTGCACCAGTACTTTCACAATAGAGGGCGTGAGCCCTAACCCCGGTTTTTCTGGTGGGTCCGTTCGTATGGATCTGCCGACAGATACTCACTCAATACAAGTATATTTGGTTTGTAGCAATGGTCAGCAATGGCCATTGCTTTTTGAATCTGATGGGCAAGTGCAGTTGCCTGCAAACGTCCCTTCTGGCGTGTACCACATACGCGTAATAGCTGACCAAGAGGTCAGTACGATTCCAATCAGCATTATTAGTGGGTAGCAATTAATTAGGCTAAGGCGCAACCTTTGCGCGAACATATCCGTAAATGAAGGTCAAGTGAACATGACCTTTTTCGACCCAGGCTGTCCTTAATACGGATCAGCCTGGGTTCTTTCTTTAGGTGCAGTCCAAAGACGGTAGAAGTAATTAGGATTAATCTTCGTCGATGATAGCATCATCGATGATCTCGTCACCATCTCCATCCAGATCATCAAAACCAGCTGCTTTTCCGCTAGGCTTCGTCTCTTCGTGTTCTGGATTGGTGTTAATGGTAATTTCTTTCCCCCCTTCGTTGTGATAATCACCCTGAGCGTAACGCTCTGCTCGGGCAAAGAAGTCATCTTTGCCATCTAGCAGGCTGTCCTTAGTATTTTTCAGCGCATTGTCAGCGCGCTCCTGAGCTTCGCGAGCTAATTGTTCGGCCTTAGCTTCCGCATCTTGCAAGGTCTCACGATCAACTTCGTCCTGAGCGCGCTCCACCATATCAGCAGCCTTGTTGGCCAAGTCTCCACCCAGCTCTTTCGCTTTATCTAAGATGCTGCCGCCCACATCTAGGACCTTCTCCCCAATTCCTTCGGAAGCATCCATTAGCTTCTTACCTGCTTCGTTGGCGGCATCTAATGCTTTGGCGCCCGCACGAGCAGCGGCATCCAGGGCTTGATCACCGGCTTGCTCCAGGGCACTAGGCTCCCGTGGGGCAGCAGGCTCCGGTGCCGGATCGCTCACCTCCGCCTCAAAATCTATAGGTTCGGTCGCAGCTTTGGGAGTTTCTGGTTTGTCAGCACTAAAACCCAGCTGATCATCCTCATTCTCCGTCGTCACTTTTTTTTTATCGTCTAGCCAGTCTTCTGCTTTGTCTTTAAGCTCCCGGCCTTTTTCCATAGCGTGTTGGGTTTCTTCCCAAACCCGGTCCGTGACATTATCCAGGGTCTCTTTCGCTTTCGCTCTGGCTTCGGCGGTATTTTCTAATAACTCATCTTTGAGTTCACTCGCCTTATCACTTGCTTTGTCAAGCAATTCTTCTCCTTTCCCGGCTAGTTCTTCACCAGCTTCCTTAGCAGCCTCGGCCGCTTTCTCGGCAGCGGACTTAGCTACTGCTTTAGCACCAAAAAATATCCGCTTTAAATCATCTTTCAAGCTCATTGCTCAGAATAGATTGGTTGAGCTACCAATATAGCCATTTTTTTAGCAAAAAATTAAACTTGGTTGGCGGGCCTATCTACGGCTTCATATTTGGTTAATACAGGTGGAACAGAGTGCCATTTCAGGCAATTAGAGCCCCACGGTATTTTGTCTTTCAGGGGCTAATTTACGGGTGATACAAAGCGCGCATTTTTTTTCAACATAATTTTGCATCAGACGTTTTATCACCATAGTTTTGCAATGTTATTCGGATTTACCCCATGAATTTTTAAAAATATTTGGAACAACAATCGTTCCGGAACTAAATGAAATTGAACATGCTACAGCGTTTAAGCAACCCAAAATCTGTTTTTGCGTGGTGGATGGTTCTAGGCCTCCTTTTGGGCTTTTACTTCGCACAAACAATCCACAGTTTCACCATAGGCGTACCAATGGGTATTGCACTGAGTTTACTCATCGGTAAAGCTAGTTACCGCATTAGTCGTGGACTTACACGATCAATGCGTTAATAGAACCACTAAGACAGGAAAGAATTACCGAGTTTTCGTTTCTGTTTTATATACTCGAAGCGAAGAAGATTTGGATTTCCAAACCTCTTCGGCTTCGGTATACCAGATTTTCGGAGCCGGACTGTGCCACAGGTGCAGTCCGGCTTTTTTTATCCACCGTGCGCCTACGCTGCGTCTCTTCGCCAAAGGCTACGGCCACCGGCGAAAGCTTCTGCGCAAGTGTAAGCATTTGCGTAGGTGGATTCTCCAAGTACTATATGACTTAAAGGAGAGCTTGTTACAAACAACACCCATCACAATTGCGGCACTCCGCGCTTCCAAACCTGGTTAGGCATCAGGCTACCCTGTAAATACAGTATATCTCGATAATCTGCCGTTGGGAAGGTTACAATATCAGCCAGTTTACCGGGTTCCAATGTTCCGCAATCGGTGAGGCCCAAGGCACGGGCAGCACGTTCGGTTATTCCAGCAAAAACTTCGGCGGTGGATAGTTCTTCAAAAGCAGCTAATAAACCAGCCTGAGCAAGCAGATTACCCTGGGGGGCACTACCCGGATTCCAATCGCTGGCAATAGCTACTGGACTTCCATAATCAAGAAGGATACGCGCGTGGCCCCAGGCACAACCCAAGCCCATGGTAGCACCAGGCAGGATCACTGGTATAGTATCGCTTTGTCCAAGCATTTCTGCCTCATCCAAGCCACTTACTTCCAGGTGATCCACACTGCGTGCACCGCAAGCTACCGCCACTGCAGAGCCCCCCACTGTAAACTGGTCTCCATGCACGGTGAGGTCAAATCCGCGTTCCTTCAAGGCCTGTAAATACGGTAGGGCTTGCGCTGGCGTAAAAGCACTTTCCTCTATGAAAATATCAAAGCGCTTAGCCAAGCCCTCTGCCTCTACTACCGGCACTAGATCATCCAAAATATGCTGCAAATATTCCTCTGGGGAACCAGCATAATCTCGCGGCTTCATGTGCGCCGCCAGACAAGTAGATACGACATCTAAAGGGTGCTCATTACTGGCCTTTTGTATAGCTCGTAATTGCTTCAGTTCTTCTGCTACCGATAAACCATAACCACTCTTGATCTCGACGGTGGTAACACCGCGACTAACCAACTGATCAAGTCGTTTCTTAGTCAACTTCACGAGTTTCGCTTCGGTGGCAGCCCGCGTATGCTGGACCGTACTCCAGATGCCCCCACCTGCCGCTGCAATTTCCAAATACGTCTTACCGGCATTCCGTGCTGCAAAGTCCATTGCCCGGCTACCAGCAAAGCAAATGTGCGTGTGTGCATCGATGAAACCCGGTAAAGCCACCACCGGTCCTTGGACAAGTTGCTGTTCGGCCTCTGGATATTGCTCAAAAAGGCTAGCAAAGCTACCGACCTCCAAAATCTCTCCATCCTTGGCCAGAATAGCGCCCTGTTCGATAAGCTGTAAGGCTTCATCCGCAATAGCACCCCGCTCTGGTAGTTGAGTAAGCGGCAGCAGCTGAGTAAATGGGCCGATAAGTTGGAGCATAGTGAAGGATTTAGTGTGTAGCTACAGATAACGGAGATCAATAGGCTAGCTAAAAGTAGAGTACTTAAGTAGTAACCGAAGGAGGAGTGAAAGGATTAGATAATAGGCAAAATTTGTGAATTTGATACAGAAGCCCCTTTGGGAGGGGCCCTCCCGCTGCCTGGACGCCGGCCCAGTTTTCCACCCAACGATGGATACGGGCAAACCACCACCATTGCTTACCTAGCGGCAAACACCAAACACAATTGCTTATAAATTTCCATCGAATGCCCTTGAAGACCAGAATGAAGAAATTATCATTCTCAAGGGTTAGTAAGCTCTGAGAAGACAAAAAGGACGGTCTATTCAAATTCCTTCTTATCAACACAGTAAACATACAAATAAATTGACAAATTGACAAATAAAACAAAAAACCACAGAGACAATCCAACCCACTCGTTGGCTAGGGCTTGGCTAGAAAGTCTCCGTGGCCACTTTCAGAAGCGAATCTTACAGAAAATCTAATATTTCGTCGTCGACCAAGTTGGGCAGGGTCACTTGCAATCCGGGGCTACGTTCCATTTCCCGTCGCACCGCATTTAACGCTCCTTCGTTACGGGCCCAACTACGACGTGCTATACCATTATTGACATCAAAAAACAGCATCTGTTGCAAGCGGCGATCAGCCGCCTTACTACCGTCCAGTAGCATACCAAAACCACCGTTGATGACTTCTCCCCAACCTACACCACCACCGTTATGGATAGACACCCAGGTGGCACCACGGAAACTATCGCCAATGACGTTGTGGATGGCCATATCGGCAGTAAACTTGCTGCCATCATAAATATTACTCGTTTCCCGATAGGGAGAATCCGTACCACTTACATCATGGTGGTCGCGCCCTAGTACCACCGGAGCAGAGATCTCTCCATTGGCAATAGCCTGGTTAAAGGCAGCGGCTATTTTAGCACGTCCTTCCGCGTCCGCATAAAGGATACGGGCTTGCGAACCCACCACCAAGCGGTTGGCTTTGGCCTCTTTAATCCAGTGAATGTTATCTGCCATTTGCTGCTGAATTTCCGCAGGTGATTCTACTCGAATCTCCTCCAAAACCCTGGCGGCAATGGCATCTGTTTTATCTAAGTCGGCAGCATCTCCGGACGTACACACCCAACGGAAGGGGCCAAAGCCGTAATCAAAACACATGGGCCCCAGAATATCCTGGACATAGGAAGGGTAGCGAAAATCAATCTCATTTTCCGCCATGATGTCTGCTCCAGCCCGCGAGGACTCCAGCAAAAAAGCGTTGCCATAATCGAAGAAGTAGGTACCTCGAGCAGTGTGGCGATTAACCGCTGCTGCGTGCCGGCGTAGACTGTCTTGTACGGCCTGCTTGAAAGCTGCGGGATCGGTGCTCATCAATTCATTGGCTTCCGCAAAAGTGTAACCAACGGGATAGTAACCACCCGACCATGGATTATGCAGAGAGGTCTGGTCGGAACCAAGCTGTATAAAGATTTCTTCTTCGTAGAAGCGTTCCCAAACTTCTACCACGTTTCCAATAAAGGCAAAGGAAACGGTTGCTTCTTCTTGCTGGGCCTGTCTCACTTGAGTTACCAGGGCATTGATGTCGTCCACCAGTACATCTACCCAGCCCTGCTCGTGCCGCTTCGTGGCAGCCTTGGGATTGACTTCCGCGCAGATGGTTATGCAGCCCACAATATTTCCAGCTTTGGGCTGTGCACCACTCATGCCTCCTAAACCAGCTGTTAGGAAGATCTTGCCTTGTGGCTTTTCTCCGGCGGGCAGTGTTTTACGAAAAGCATTCAATACCGTAATGGTAGTACCATGCACGATACCTTGCGGCCCGATGTACATATAAGAGCCAGCCGTCATTTGCCCATATTGGGTTACCCCTAAAGCATTGTATCGTTCCCAATCATCCGGCTTTGAATAATTGGGGATCATCATGCCATTGGTCACTACTACGCGCGGCGCTTCCGGATGAGACGGAAACAGCCCCATCGGATGGCCAGAATACATATGCAGTGTCTGCTCATCGGTCATGGTAGCCAGGTACTGCATGGTCAGCAGGTATTGAGCCCAGTTTTGAAAAACCGCTCCGTTGCCACCGTAGGTAATTAATTCATTAGGGTGCTGCGCCACCGCAGGGTCCAGATTATTTTGGATCATCAGCATAATGGACGCTGCCTGCTGCGACTTTGCGGGATAGTCACTGATCGGACGAGCATACATCGCATAATCCGGACGAAAACGATGCATATAAATACGCCCTAACTGCTGCAGTTCTGTGTTGAATTCTGGTGCTAAGGTTGCATGCCAAGCTTTGGGAAAGTAACGTAGGGCATTGCGAATAGCGAGTTTCTTTTCGGCTACAGTGAGAATATCTTTACGGCGAGGAGCACGGTTTGCTCCTTCTGGATAAGGTTTCGCTGCTGGTAATTCCGCAGGAATTCCCTGTAATATTTGCGCCTCAAAACTTACCGAAGTCTGTATCATAATATTACTTGAAATAGTGCTATAGTTAAGCATTAACGGAGCTTCGCCACAGCGAAAAAGGTGTTTCTGGTGAAGTAAAAAACTGATCTTCCAGTTCCAGCAATTGCCCAGACTGAACCAACTGTATAGCCAGCTCGATATCCTGACCAAAGATGCGATCCTCCGTAGCCGTGGGTATCTGCTCCCGTATCTGCTGGTGGGCCGCCTCTAAAAAAGCACTAGAACGCAAAGGGCGATGAAAATCCATGGCTTGAGCAGCACAAAGTAGCTCTACGGCTAGTATCTTTTCTACGTTTTCGCAAACACGCAGTGCTTTGCGACCACTTATAGATCCCATACTGACGTGATCTTCCTGCCCTAGTGAGGTTGGAATACTATCGGCACTAGCCGGATAACAAAGCGATTTATTCTCACTCGCTAAGGCGGCCGAAGTGTACTGTACGATCATGAAGCCCGAGTTGACACCCGTATCTTCCATCAACAACTTAGGTACGCCAGGTGCCTTACCCTCCAACGACAAATAAGAACGACGATCTGAAATATTACCCAGTTCGGAAATAGCCAGGCAAGCATAATCAAGCGGAAGCGCCAGCGGCTGACCATGAAAATTCCCTCCACTGATCACCTCTTCTGCGGAGAAAACCACTGGATTATCGGTCACCGAATTAATTTCCGTTTCAACCGCCTCTTTTAAATGCAGCCAGGCCTGCCGGGAGGCGCCGTGTACTTGAGGGACACAACGCAATGAGTATGGATCTTGTACACGACTGCAGTTTTCGTGGGAAGTAACGATCTCGCTACCCTCCAAAAATCGATCCACCCGCTGTGCTACAAACTGTGTACCCGCGTACGGACGTAGCGCGTGCAACTTCTGATCGAAGGGCGATTTGGAACCCTTTACCCCCTCGATCATTAGGGCCGCTATTGTATCGGCTTGTTGCAGGCAATTATGAAAACGTTCTACCAATAAAACGGCGTGCGCCGCAATAAACTGAGTGCCATTGATTAACGCCAAGCCAGCCTTGGGACCCAAGACAAGTGGTGAGACACCTAGTCGCTGTAAGACATCTCTCGTCGCTACAATCTCACCTTCATAGTGGACTTTACCCTCACCAATTAACGGTAAAAACAAATGCGAAAGTGGAGCTAGGTCTCCAGAAGCCCCCACTGAACCTTGCTCGGGTACAACCGGAACAACATTGGCTTCAAGATGCCAACAGATCCGATCCAACACCTCAACAGAAATGCCAGAATAGCCCTTGGCTAGCGCCTGAACTTTGAGCACTAGCATGAGACGAGAAAGTCCCACGGCAATGGGGTTACCGACCCCAACACTGTGGCTTAACAGCAGCTTTCGCTGTAAAATCGCAGTGTCTTCGCGCGAAATCGCAGTGCTACAGAGGGGGCCAAAACCGGTGTTAATACCATACACTGCCCCGCCCTGTTGCACTACTTGTTCTACTACCTGTTGCGATTGCGTTACTACACGGCGGGTATCCGCTGCAATAGTCGCCGGCAAGTGCCCGCGAGCAATGGCTAATGCTTGACCAACCGTCATCTCATCTTTACCGTAGTGGAACATAAATAGATAGGTGGTTTGACTGCAAAATTACCGGCAGTTTTAATAACTTACAATTCACATAAGGCATGTAATGATAACTTTAAGTAATCAAACAGAATTAAGACATTTCCGTTACTTCCTTGCCTTGGCAGAAAGTCTACACTTCCGAAAGGCTGCGGAAAAGCTCTTCATTTCGCAACCCGGTCTCAGCCGGCAAATTCAGCAAATGGAGAAATTGCTTGGCGTGAAGCTGTTTACCCGTAACAATAAGCGGGTATCGCTCACTCCTGCGGGCCAGTTTTTACAAAGAGAATTGCAGATTATCTTACAGCAACTAGACCAAGCCGTTTTGCAAACCCAGCAGATATCTGATGGCGTAGCTGGTAGCCTCCGCATTGGATATGTAGGTTCGGCCATGCAAAATATTTTTCCTGACTTGCTCCCCATCTTCAAGCGCGATCTTCCCGGAATACAATTCTCCTTTCAGGAATTGGATAACAAAAAGCAAATTGATGCACTATTAAGCAAGGAGCTCGACCTGGGTTTTGTACGCTTGCAGAAGGTTCCGGCTAGCTTAGAAGCCCAGGCCGTGTGGCAAGAAAATTTTGCCGTAGTGGTGCCAGAAGACTTCCATCTACAACCACAGCATTTTCGAGATATTACGCAGCTGCACGAAGAGTCCTTCATCTTATTTGAGGAAAGTTACAGCCCCTCCTATTACGCTACCGTGATGAGTATTTTTGCCGATCACAACTTCACTCCCAACGTGGGACACAAGACCGTGCACGCTAACACGATTTTTCGCTTGGTGGAGAATGGTTTTGGTATTTCTCTAGTACCCAGTTCTCTACAAAAAGGATATGACCTAAAGGTGCGCTTCCTGGAATTACATAACATCCGACAAAGGGCCATTTTGTACATGGTTTGGAATAAGGAGAACGCCAATCCGGTATTACCGAAGATTAGGGGGATTGTTGGTAAATCTAGTTGAATTGGTTGAATTAGTTGAATTGGTTGGGTTAGTCCACCTACGCTACAGCTTCAGCGGATAAAATGAATTTAGTTGAATTGATTAATAAATGAGTGCTTAGAAATGGAGTCCTAGTTTTGGTGATAATTCTCAATATTGGCCTCTAATTAAGTTGCTTCTACTTTCATTTTCACGGTTACTTTCACTTCCACCGTCATTGCCACTCAAACTTCTCTCTTACCTTCGCTATCAGTCAAAACATACGTCCATGTATTTCCCACCAGGTTTAAAGCGCGCGGCTGTAATGGTTGTCTTGCGCCACCAGGAACAGTTTCTATTACTCAAGCGGGCCAAGCCGCCTAACCAGGGGTTGTACGTACCGGTAGGTGGAAAAATTGAACCTTATGAAGATCCTTATGCAACTGGACTGCGGGAGGTACAGGAGGAAACGGGGATTGTAATAAGCGAGATGCGCTACATGGGGAGCCTGATTGAAACTGCTCCTGTGGAGTACAACTGGTGGTGTAGCATTTATCTAGCTGATATTCCGTGGCAACCAGCACCGCCTTGTGACGAGGGTCTTTTAGAATGGATTGCTTTTGAAGACTTGGCTGAGCTGCCCACGCCAGCTACGGACTGGCACATCTACCAGTACATGGCTCGGGAGCAAGCCTTTGCCATGCGGGCCACCTTTAATAAGGAGCTAGAAATGACTTTAATGATGGAGGAATTTGAGCATAAACGGCTCGTTTAGAATTTGTTCTTCCACATCATACTTTCTACTGGTTTCACAGTACGCGTATTGTACTTGGCGTTGGCTTTGCGGTTGTAATAGTTTTCGATCTCACCATCCACCTGGAAATAGATTAGTTGACCGATGGGCATACCTGCATATACTCGTACCGGGTGGGTACAGGAAATCTCGAGGGTCCAGGTATTACAGAAACCAACATCGCCTTTACCCGCCGTAGCATGAATATCAATACCCAGGCGGCCTACACTACTCTTTCCCTCTAAGAAAGGAACCGTTGCGTGCGTTTCCGTGTATTCCAGGGTAACCCCCAAATAAAGGGTGTTGGGATGAAGGACAAATCCCTCTTCTGGAATCTCGACGTACTCAATTTGATTGTGTTTGCGCGCGTCCAGAATATGATCCTTGTAATAGGCTAACCATTTACCAAGATGTACATCGTAAGAGTTAGTACCCAGGCAAGACCGATCAAAGGGATCGATAACGATTTCTCCTTTGTTAATCGCTTCCAGAATTTTGATATCGCTGAGAATCATAAGGGCTAGTCGAATTTGGCAGCGCAAGATAGGGAAGTTGCCGAAAAGTAGCAGGCATGACTGCAATATGGAACGCCTAAAAACTATTCTAAATCAGATTGTTCAATATCAGGTATAACTATGCTCCTTCCTGACTTAATGCCAACTAGCAGTAAAAGACGCTCCCGATAGCTATCGGAGCAATGCGTCTCTGCCACCAATCTTTATCAAAATAACTAACTACTTTTGCGGCATGCTTTCCCCCCGTAAAAATCAAGAACAGATCCTGCGCAAGCTGGGCATAGACCAGCTCAACAGTATGCAGGAAGAAGCTGCGCTCGCCGTAGCGCATACAGACGACGTCATCATACTATCGCCAACGGGAAGTGGTAAAACCTTGGCTTTTCTCTTGCCATTGCTCGCTCAATTCCAACAGGACAGTGCTCAAATCCAGTGTATGGTGGTAGTACCTTCTCGTGAGTTGGCCATCCAAATCGAGACCGTGGCACGAGATATGGGTACTGGATATAAGGTAAACGCCATCTACGGTGGCCGTCCGGTAGCTAAAGACCTACAGGATCTACAGCACCCTCCTACCCTCCTGATCGGTACGCCTGGCCGTTTAGCCGATCACCTTAAACGTCGTACTTTTTCTACCAAAGAATTGAAGTATCTGGTGCTCGATGAGTTTGACAAATCACTTGAGATTGGATTTAGTGAGGAAATGTCGGCCATCGTCGAAGGGCTTCCACGACTAGAGAAACGAGTCCTGACCTCTGCTACTCAAGCAGAGGAGTGGCCTGATTTCCTGGCCCTAAACAACCCGACTGTTGTTGATCATCTCAACGAGGGCAATGATAGCTTAGCGATTAAGAGTATTATCTCTCCTGACAAGGATAAGCTACACACCCTGGGTGATGCCTTGCGCCATTTGGGTGCTCAACCAGGCATTATTTTCTGTAATTACAAGGACAGTATTCAGCGCGTCAGTGATTTCCTCAGTGAACAGGGGATCAGCCACGCCTGCTTTTACGGTGGTATGGAGCAGAAAGAGCGTGAGCGTTCCTTGATTAAGTTTCGTAACGGCACCCATCAGCTCCTGCTCGCAACCGATCTGGCAGCCAGAGGAATTGATGTGCCTGAGATCAAATTCATTATCCACTACCATTTGCCCCATCACGCGCACGAATTCACCCACCGCAACGGGCGTACCGCACGCATGCATCGGCAGGGTACAGCCTACGTGCTACACTGGAAAAATGAACAATTACCAGACTTTATTGGTCAACTCCCGGTAGAAAGCCTGCAAGAAGCCCCGGCCTTGCAACCTTCTCCTTGGACCACCGTATTCATATCTGGTGGACGACGCGATAAAATTTCCAAGGGAGATATTGCTGGTTTGCTCTTTAAAAAGGGGCAATTAAGCAAAGATGACCTGGGAATTATTGAATTAAAAGTAGACTGCGCTTTCGTCGCTGTGAAACGAAATAAACTCAAACAACTGCTGTCTCTTGTAGACAATGGCCGAATCAAAAAACGCAAGGTGCGAGTGTATGAAATTTAGGCATTATCGCTACGGCGTGAACAAAATGCCCGTTTTATTGCTAGCTATTTACCGATTGAACGAATTCGATGCCTTGTTGAAATTCCGTTATTTTACATTATGAAGGAAAATCCCCCCGATCAGCAACTGCCTGGTGACCCGTCCCTGCCTAGTAGTCCTGAAGCTATTTCTGCGTTAAGCGAGCACATCCCTAGTGACCTCTCCTACGCCGTAGAGGACTTCTTCCGCTTACCAGAACAGATTGCCTTTCAGCTTTCCCCCAGCGGAGAGTACATTGCCTTTCTTGCGCCTTACGAAAGGCGGAACAATATCCATGTTCGCCGCTTAGATGAGGAAGAGGCCGTACGAATCACTTCCGAAACCGACCGCAGCATTAGTAGTTTTTTTTGGGCCAGTGACGATCGTATTGTCTTCGTCAAGGATAGTGGAGGAAACGAAAATTTCCAGCTCTTTGCCGTTAATAAAGACGGTGAAAACGCCCGCGATCTCACTCCTTTTCCCGAAGTAACCATCCAGATTATTGATGAACTTGAAGACAACGAAGAGGAACTCATCATTGGTCTTAATAAGAACAACCCGCAACTATTCGAGCCGTACCGGATCAATATCCATACTGGCCACTTGCAGCAAATAGCTGAGAATACCAATGCGCTGGAGCCCATTGTACAATGGATCACAGACCATAAAGGAAGGCTACGCGCCGCCATTCGCATGATTGGGGGCGTAAACGAGCAACTACTGTACCGAGTTACGGAGGAGGACAGCTTCAAAGTAGTCCACACGACCAACTTCCGGGAAAGCCTCAGTCCGCTCTTTTTCGATTTTAATCAACCGCATCTACTGTACGCCGCCTCCAACCTGGAGCGTGATAAGATGGCCATTGTCACTTTTGATATGGACCAGGCCAAAGAAGTAGGCGAACCACTCTTTTCTCACCCTGAAGTAGATGTCTCAGACCTGCGCTATTCGCGTAAGCGGAAGGTACTCACCAGTGTTAGCTATACCACCTGGAAACGGCAAGTTCATTTCTTTGACCAAGGCGCACAAGAACGCTACCAAAGGTGGAAGGAAGCCTTGAATGGCTACGAGATTGTGGTTGTAAGTACGGACAAGGCGGAAGAAAAATTTCTGCTTCGGACTTTCAGTGACCGCTCGCTAGGATCTTACTACTTGTACGACCAAAAGCAAGATGAGCTAAAACTGATCCGGGAGGTAAGCCCTTGGATGGACGAAAAAGACATGGCAGCCATGGAGCCCATGCAGTACACTAGCCGGGACGGACTCACAATACATGGCTATTTGACCTTACCCGATGGATCCAGCAATAAAAACCTACCGGTTATAATCAATCCGCACGGTGGCCCTTGGGTGCGTGATAGCTGGGGCTACAATCCGGAAGCACAGCTATTGGCGGGCTGTGGCTATGCCGTACTGCAGGTTAACTTTCGTGGCAGCACCGGTTATGGTCGGGCCTTCTGGGAAGCGGGCTTCAAAGAGTGGGGCTGTAAAATGCAAGATGATATCACCGATGGCGTTCACTGGCTCATTGATCAAGGCATTGCTGATCCCCAGCGCGTAGCAATCTACGGCGGCAGCTACGGTGGCTACGCTACCTTGGCGGGTATCACCTTTACACCGGAGCTCTATGCCTGCGCCATCGACTACGTGGGGGTGAGCAACCTGTTCACTTTCATGAATACCATTCCTCCCTACTGGAAGCCGTACCTCAATATGCTCTATACCATGGTGGGGCACCCTGAGGAAGATCAGGAACAGATGCGCGCAGCATCACCGGTCTTTCACGTAGATCAAATTCAAGCACCACTCTTTGTGGCCCAGGGTGCTAATGATCCACGGGTAAACATTGACGAATCAGATCAGATTGTTCGGCAGTTGCGTTCACGGGGTATAGAGGTACCCTACCTCGTACGCTACAATGAGGGTCACGGATTTCAGAATGAGGAAAATCGTTTCGAATTCTACCGGGCGATGCTCGGCTTTTTGGGTAAGCACTTGTAAAAGGGAAGCGCATTGCTTACATTGATCCAATGATCGCTGTAGAACAACTGCGCAAAACCTTTGGTGACAAAGTAGCTGTTACCAACCTCTCCTTTTCCCTGGAACAAGGCCAAACTTTAGCCCTGGTGGGTACCAGTGGTAGTGGCAAAACGACTACCCTGAAAATGCTAAATCGATTAATTCCGCCTACTGCTGGGCGGATACTTTTGAACGGCAAAGACACCAGTACGCTACCGCTGGCCGAAATGCGCCGACAGATGGGCTACGTCATCCAGCAAATTGGGCTTTTTCCACATTACACCGTAGCAGAGAATATTGCCGTGGTACCGAATCTACTGGGGCTCGATGATAAGCAGATCAAGCAACGCAGCCGCGCACTGCTCGAGCGCCTGAGTCTTCCGCCCGATCAGTATTTAGATCGGTATCCACACGAGCTAAGTGGCGGACAGCAACAGCGAGTAGGTATTGCCCGGGCATTAGCGGCCTCTCCCCCAGTGCTACTTATGGACGAACCCTTTAGTGCACTGGATCAAATTACGCGCCAGGAATTGCGCCGGGATTTCCGCGAATTGGAAGCCTTACGGCAAACGACAACTGTGATCGTCACCCACGATTTGGAAGAAGCCTTCGAATTAGCAGATGTGATTTGTCTCATGGACCAGGGAGAACTCCAGCAGTTCGACAGCCCTCGAAATCTATTGGCTCAGCCCGCTAATGATTTCGTAAGGGAGTTTTTGGGTAGTCAGCAATTACAACTAGCGATGCAGGTGCTTACCGTTACTGACCTACAGCTGAGTCTCGAAAAGCCAGACAACGTTCATCACAGCGTAATTTCAATTGCGAATTCAACGCGCTTAAAGGAAGTGGAAGCGCAACTATTGACAAGCAAACAAGCTGCGGTTGGCCAGACCGAAGATGGCCAATTCTTTGACTTAACTGACCTACATCGTACCGCTGTAGAATTCCTTCGCCAAAATCACACCTAAGCCTATGAATCGCTTTTTCGAATTTGTAGCCGACAATCGAGAAAAGATGCTGGAGTTGAGCTTAGAGCATCTCAAATTGACTTTGATATCACTTCTACTGGCCTGTGTGATTGCTATCCCCATTGGGATCTGGATGGTGGGCCGTAAACGGATCGCTAATGCTTTCTTGGGTATTGCTAGTCTATTACAAACTGTACCCAGCATCGCACTCTTAGGAAGTTTGATCCCATTATTTGGTATTGGGGTAAAACCGGCCATACTTGCGCTATTGCTTTACGCAATTCTGCCTATCCTACAAAACACCTATACCGGCATCCAGGGCGTCTCCCCAGCGGTACGAGAAGCGGCGGCTGGTATGGGTATGACACGCACCCAGGTGCTGCGCTCCGTGACGCTACCGCTAGCACTACCGGTGATTATGGCTGGGGTACGTACTGCTGCAGTAATCAACGTGGGCGTGGCAACCCTAGCGTCTTACATAGGAGCTGGGGGCTTAGGAGAGTTCATCTTCGGGGGTATTGCTCTCAACAATAATAACATGATTCTAGCCGGAGCTGTGCCCGCAGCCTTAATGGCCTTACTTTTTGATCAGCTCCTTGGCCGTTTACAGAAAATCAAATTTCGGGCAAGCCTGGCGGTCATCCTACTTCCCTTACTAGTCAGTTTAGCCTGGCGAGGACCTGCGCAGCAGGGCCAGCTTAGTGCAGCCTTCGATCCCGAGTTTGCCGATCGTGCTGATGGCCTGCCAAGTATACAATCATCTTATCCTGGCTTGGAGTTCAACACCCTGATTCTCAACGCAGGACTTTTATACCGTGCAGTGGAACAAGGAGAAGTAGACCTGATTAGCGGCTATTCTACCGATGGCCGCGTTCAAGCCTATAACTTAAAAATACTGGAGGATGATCAGCACGCCTTCCCTCCCTATCATTGTGCCGCGGTCGTAAATGGCCAAACGGCCAAGGATCATCCTGAATTGGTAGAAACGCTTAACCTACTAGGCGATCGCATCAATGATAGCCTGATGACCAGCCTAAATTATCAGGTAGACCACCTGCAGCGTTCTCCCGAAGAGGTAGCAAAAGCATTTTTACTACAAGCTAAGCTATGGAAAAGTCCCGCCGAAAAGGCAGACGCTAGGATTATTACAATCGGCTCTAAACTCTTCTCTGAGCAGTATATCCTCGTCGAGATTTTCAAACAACTCATAGAGGGGTATACCGATCTTCAGGTAGATCCAAAGCCTGGTCTAGGAGGAACGAAAATCTGCTATGATGCCTTGCGGGAGGGAGAAATTGATATCTACCCCGAGTATACCGGAACCGGCTTTCAGGTCTTACTAGAACCTTCTGACAGTCTGCGAGCCGCCATCTTTACAGATGCAAGCGCCGTGTACGAATACGTCAAGCATAGCTGCGCGGAACGGGACCAAGTACAATGGTTGGAACCGCTTGGATTCAATAACACTTATGCTCTCATGTGCCGCCAGGATCAGGCACAAAAGAAAGGCTGGAATAGCATTGGGGATTTGCGGAAGAATGAGGAAGAGTAATACGCTGAAAATAGGTGAATTTTGCAATGCTCATCGAAAAAATTAAATTGACTTAAAAAACATAATAAGTATCTGTCTTACAGTCCATTACGCCAATTATCGACCACCCAAAAAATGACCCTCATCGAAAAAACTAGTTTTCTAGTTTTTTGCCAAAAAAAACGATTCCTAAAAACCATTTTTCTACTCTAATCACCTTCCACAGCAACCTTCAAGTATCAACTATTAATACACAAACACGGTGGTGTTATCCAGCGGTTTCAGCCATGCTTGTAAAGACACTCCCAATAGCTATCGGAAGCAATGCGCCTCTGCAGCGGAAGAATTGTACTTAGTCATTTTCATAGAAGAAAAAGTCAACAACATTCTCCTCCTACGGAACTATTCCCGCCCTTATTCCTGTTCAGCATACGAATAATGTAAACCAGACCATGTTCCGCATCAGTGACATATCGTTCCGACGGCATCTTCAACATGGAATCGTGCTAGCCGTCTTGCCTGATTAGGAGAAGCGCTCCTGTTATTTCCTAATCCATCTCTATCAGCACCTCGCTGCAGCCTTCCGCTGTTGGCCTGAGCGAGTTGTGCCGACATTATTCAAATTTTCAAGTTGATCATCATGGATCGTTCATTATTGGACTTTGTAGTAGAAGCCCTGAATGGCCACCGACGTCTATTCTACTACAGCAAAGACGAATATGCTCGTTACTTACTAGAGCGACAGGTGCAAGCAGGTCCGCTCAAATTACAACACCTTCATCAAGGACCTTGGGCCCGTTTACTCGAACGGCCTTTGCTAAAATCTGCTCGCGGAAATTGGGGCGACGGTTTGCTGCACAAGGAACGCCTGCAGCTGCTTAGGTGCACTACTCCGCTACAATTTCGCCTTACCTTCGATAAGTGGGGGCGACGGAAGCAGCTTTGGGGCAACTGGGATCAAACCTCTCGCCCGGGTTACAACTTGGTCCTGCAATTGAACTTTGCGGGCGACCACAACGCCCAGTATCAAAGTCTATTGAAGCCTAAATCATACCGCCACCCATTCAAATACATCGGACACCCAAGTCGGGCTAGCAACAATGAGTTCACACTGGCCTGGGCCCGTATAGACTTAAGCGAGGACTTATCAGAAGCACTTATTGAAGAAGTGCAAAACGACTGGTGGAGAGCAGCAAAATCTGAAGTAGTGGAGCGTCATCACCGTAAGCGAGACGCAAACGGGCAGTGGCGCGAATGGACCACCAAAAGAAGTCGTCATAGTCTAGAGCTAGCAGGCTGCGAACGCTACCTGCAAGACGTACTGCCTGCTTACGGTGAAGTATGGGCGGAAGCCATGCTTACGGCCACCCTACAACTGCTATGGGAGGAAATTGGAGTAGAGACAGTATTCTACCACAGCTTCCAGACCGGATGCATACTAAAGAATTGTAAGCCGCCTCGTTCAATGTATACTACCCTACCTAAGCGCTTCTGTTTTCAGAAAACGAAAGAAGCTCCAGTCTTTCTGGAGAAGCAGTTGCAGAAAATGAAAAGGCGGTTGAAGAACGGGTACGAATTTTGGCAGCTAGCCTAAAACAAAGTAGAGCGGACAAAATGTCCGCTCTCCAAAAATTCTCTGTATGAGAAACCCTTTACAAACCTACTTGCATCTTTATTTCGATCTCCACAAAGGAGTCGTAATTATCATGAACAGTAAAGCTGAAACTGCTTTCTGATTCGTTCAATCCACCAATAAATTTTCCCGTACAAAAAGGTAAGCGATAGTGCTTTTTCCTCAAATGACTTTAGCCCCTGCGATAAAATCGAGGAGCATAGACGTTATGCGACTTGAGGTTTTAAACTACTGGCAAGACAAGGCCAGCATAGAAGTGCTACTTCGTTCATGGGATCGTTATTGGGATTAATCTTATCAGTAAGTGTTTTTCAACTTACTGGACAAATATAGGGAAATATTCATGTATCAAGCAAGCACTCACTCTATTTATCAAGAAATTTTAAGATTTGCATTCTTCTAACACTGAACAAATTGGCCGCTCGGGCATTTCTAGCCCTAGGAACAACCGTATTTTATGCGCCCAAAACGTAAAGAGTGGACCGTTACCGTACCACGCCCTTTAGATGAAGTGTGGGATTTTTTCTCGCGCCCAGAGAATCTGGAGAAGATGACACCAGAGCACGTGTCCTTTAATATCATGAGCCCTATCAAAGGAGTAGAGATGTATCCCGGCATGGTCATCCAATATCAGATCAGCCCTTTACTTGGTATACCGATGAATTGGATCACGGAGATCACCCAAATCCGCGACAAAACCTTCTTTATCGATGATCAGCGGGTGGGGCCATACGCCCTTTGGCACCACCAACACCACTTTAAGGCCGTAGACGGTGGTACAGAAATGACGGATATCCTGCACTATCAGGTACCCTTTGGCCCTATTGGATCCATTGCCAATTGGCTATTTGTGGAACGGATGGTAGACCAGATTTTTACTTTCCGCGAAAGCGCTATAGAAAAGGTATTCCCAGCAACAAACTAATTATAGGTAGGGATGCGGACTCAGACATTGAGATTTTGATTGCCATTGGAACTACCATTGTCATGCTATTCTACTAAAGGCTGTACCTTTGCAATCTTTAAGACGAGATTGTCCGACAAGCAACGAAGCTTTCAGCGGCTGCTCTCCGTTCTTTCTTTAGTATAATTCATCTTTGCCCTGAAAACCATTCCACTGTATGTTCGCATTTCGGGTTTCCCACCGTTTACTGCTTGGCCTTCTACTCAGCGCCGGTTTGTGGTTCACTGCTTGTGACCCTGATCAAGATTTTCTCACTGGCGATTCGGTCTCTATTCGTTTTGAGCTGGATACGCTACGCTTTGATACCGTTTTCACGGAATTGGGCTCTGCTACCCGTTCGGTCAAAATCTACAATGAAAGTGACCAGCCCATCAAACTGGACGAGATTTATGTAGAGGGTACCACGGGCGTGGAATTTATTTTCAATGCGGATGGCTTCCCTGGCGGCTTGGTAGAAGATGCTATCATCTGGGACAATGACTCGATCTTCGTCTTTGTAGAAGTGACAATCGACCCCGATGCATCCATCACCGCTAGCCCTTTCGTAATTGAGGATCGATTAGTGGTAAGAACCGGTAACAAAGAGCAGTCCGTGCTCCTGGAAGCCTGGGGGCAAAATGCCAATTACTTTCCCAGCCGGTTCAACCGGGGTGTACCAGTAGTACTTTCGTGTAATAACGAAACCATCCTCTGGGATAGTGATCTTCCTTACGTGATCTACGGTGAAATTTTTATCGATGACTGCCTGCTTGAAGTAGCCGCGGGCACCCATATCTACGTACACGGTGGTATCGCCCAGAATGAACTACTCGGCGTATTTAACGATGGCTTCCTGTTTACCTTAGCGAATGGCCAACTACATTTTGCGGGTACGCGAGAGAACCCCATCATTGTGGAGGGCGATCGCCTGGAAGAAGCCTTTTCTAATCAACCTGGCCAGTGGCTCGGTATCGTACTGGGGCAAGAAAGCCAGGGCAACATCATTGAACATACAACGATCAAAAACTCCATATTTGGGGTCTACGCCGATTCAGCAGCTGAGGTCAGTTTGAGCAATGTACTCATCCATACCACCGCTGGTAATGGCCTCATTGGCATCCACAGTGAAGTAACGGCCGATAACTGTCTGTTTTATGATAATGGAGCCAACGCTATCCAATTTACCCACGGTGGAAGTTATCAATTAGATTATTGTACCGTGGCCAGCTATGGCGTAGATGCCTCCGCTTTGGCCATGAATAACTTTCAGTGCTACAATGACGACTGTAGTGTAAACTCGGTATTTCCACTGCAAGCTGAGTTCACCAATTGTATATTCTTCGGTTCACGACGAGATGAGATTATTGTTCAGGATGTGTCTGAACGGCAGGAGGCAGCCTTATTCCAATTGGGCATGAGCCATTGTCTGGTGAAGGTGGACGAATTCCTCACCCGGGATGATGGCCTCTACGATGACTTTTTCTCTACCTACTGCCTGGACTGTATCAACGGTGAACAGAATGACGCGCTGTTCCTGAATCGGGCTGAAGATGATTATCAGTTGGATACCCTTTCCATTGCGCAGGATCGGGCGACAATTCTTTCCGAATTCCCGCTAGACTTGCTAGGCACCCCGCGTGGTATGGAACCAGATTTGGGTTGTTTCGAGCGGGTGGAGTAAGCAAGCATGGTCCACGTAGGCATACTGGGATTGGGTGCGATAGGGCACTTAATAGCGGCCCAATTATGGGAAAAGTCAGGTCTCCACCTGCATTTCTACAATCGAACTGAACGTCGCTATTTGCGCTTCAAAAACCACCTTAGTCAGCTACTTGACACACCGATCAACTGCCAGACTACGCCAGCGCCCCAGAGACTCGATTGGTTATTCATTTGTCTAAAGACGTATCACTACCCGGATGCTGCGGTGTGGTTCCAGCACTTGATTGGTTCACACACCAGGATAGCTGTTTTGCGCAACGGCTTAGCGCATAGTACTCCTCTACTCGATTATACTGACCAAAGTAAGATTCTACCAATTCTGGTGGATGGCCCAACGCAGTATAATTCGCAGGGAGGATACTATCACCAATTAGCTTCCGCGCGACTTATCGTCCTTAAACATCCGCTGAGTAGTGCATTACAAAGCCTGTTGAATAAAAGTCATCTTCAAATTCAAATTGCAGAGGACTTTATAACCGCTAGTTGGGCAAAGCTTATTGAGAGTGCTGCTATTGGGGCGATCAGCTGCCTCACGGGCGAAACGTGTCACATCTTCCAGCAGCAAGCGGTCCAGCAACTCTACAAGCAGTTGTTGGAAGAAGGTATTGCGGTAGCGGAAGCAGATGGTGCACAACTACCGAACGATTATTTATCTATCATTCTTCAGAAGCTCGCCGGGTATCCACCCGAAAAGGGTAGCTCTATGCTTACGGATCGTTTGGCCGGAAGGCCCATAGAAGTAATGGCGAAGAGCGGGATCATTAGCCAGAAAGGAAAAGAATTGGGCGTATCGACGCCATTGCATGATAACTATACCGTACTACTGCAACAGATAAATCGGCAGTAAAGACGCATAGTAATGCGTCTCTCTGGCTATCGCTCTATACTAAAACACACTAGCTATCAGGAGTAGGACATCTGAAACCTAAACGATAAAGCGTGGCCTTCACCCAGCGGTACCTCTCCTGAAGCAACAACTGGGTGAAGCCGCCCCGCACTAAAGCGCGGGGCTACCACCTTTCTATCAATCTACGAGTAACTTATTAACTAACACTTCTTTTTCACCCTGCCAACGCAGGAGGTATAGGCCTCGTGGCCAAGTTTGGACATCGAGGGTAATGAGTTCAGAGAAAGTCCGTTTTTGCAGGAGCACCTGACCATTGGCCGAAAAAACGCGTAATGTTCCCTCTTGTGCCTCGGGCAAACTAATGCTCACCTGGTCGCGAGTAGGGTTGGGATATAGGTGTAGTTGGTTTTTTGTTGGGACGCTTAGGTCCTCGCTACTTGTAATCAATGGAGCACAGGTTCCTGCGTCCCCTTGTTCGAAGCAATTATCAAAAAATTGCTGTACGTCATCTAGTCTATTTCTGAGGTTACCGACTTGCTCCAGGTGATTCAGTTCGGGGTCTTTGCTGAATGTAATACCAAGCGTAAATTCATTGATCGCTCCTCGCTCTAATGTAAATGGTCCGGTGGAAAAAATAGCTTTCCGATCACTAATCTCATTTCCCTCATCTAATTCTGTCCAGCCCGTATTGGTCAATGGATCTCCAGTGAAAGCCAAGTCTGTAGGTTCACCACTTTCGTAACCGTCACCTTCATTGAGCAATTCCTGACCATCGCGCCAGCGACCGCTCAGGTAATTGTAATATTCCGCTACCGTAACTGGCTCAGTGATAGCAGGGGGCGCGCCAGGGCTTAAGCTCCCATTCAGAATAGGCATTACATGGGTAAGTGGAATTTCATCGTAGGATTGCGCAGGATTTAGTGGTCCCCGTAGGAGATCAAGCCCAACAGCCGCAGGCACTCCAGTGAAACGTTGATCCTCAAAAAGATCACAACTAGCATCTTCTTCCTGGGCATTATAGAAATAGACGGCTTTTTGGTCTGGAAACACCCCCAGGTAATCATCAGCAAAACACCCTAGATCCCCATCGGCAAAGTACCCAAGGTAAGTATCCTCAAAGGTTAATTCAGAGGAATTAATCACTTGATAGTGCAAGAAGATGGTATTGTTCACAGCCGTCCCTTCGGCGAAACAATCATAACGGAAAGCGGTAAGAAACACTTTAAAAAACACTTCTTCTCCATCTCGGATGAGGATAGGATAAAACATCATTTCAGAGGGAACTGATGAATTATCCACACAACCACGTATGGCTAAGATAGGATAATCACCCTGATCAGGATCATAAATGCCGTCCCCATCCTGATCCCAAAACGGAGCTAGATTAGCAAATGAATTGCTGAGTGGATGGCCATTGTATTCCTCAGAAAATCGGTTCCCCAGGCCTGGCCAGGCAAAGATTTCCGGGATGGGGTTATCCACTACGCCATTATCCTCAAAATCAGCAAGGTGGGCCGAGACCTGCTCACGAGTTACTCGCCAGGGGGCTTGTACTTCGGCTTCAATTCCTTCAATTCCAATCTCGATATCTTCTCCTTGTGTGCCATAGAGCTTGGTTTCGCCGTCTGGTGTGACGCCCGCAATGAGCAATCCAGATTCAAATAACAAGGAAATCCATTCATCTCCTTCCTGCACTTCAATAAAAGAGGTGCTGCTTGTAGCAGTAGTAGCACCATTAGGTGCAAAATTGGCCCTGAGCTGCTCGTTGACAATCTGATCTACTTGGGCAAAAGCAATGGTCTGCAGAAGAGAGACCATTAGAAGTGTGTGATAAAATTTATTCATACTAGCCTTAATTTGAGGTTACCCGTACGGAAATACATACGAGTGAACACTTCCAAATTTAGGCGTCAACTACACGCCGCAAAAGCGATTATCCGCGAATAGTCAGGTTTCTAAAAGCTCCCCAAGAGGTAAGAATTAAGAATAATGTGGAGTGGCTGACAATAGGAACAGGTCGAAAAAGAAAAGCCTGGCTAGCAGATGGGACCGCTGAACCAGGCTTACTTAACTAACAATCCTTAATCAAAAAAGCTCAAATCATCAGGTGTGAAAATCTTATCGTTAGAACTGCGCTAGCAGATACTTGATAACGTCCGTTGAGGTCACAATACCCGTCAGCTGTTGCCCATCCAAAACAGGCAAGGCGTGGTATTCACCTTTGGCAAGCATTTGAGCTGCTTCCTTAATTTGGTCATCTACTTGGATCGTCTCCACTTGTTTAGTCATGACTTGCTCTAGCGTCAGCATTTCGTTTACCATTGTGGTAACGCCACCTTCGTCATAACCTTCAACGTAGGAGATTCGCTCGATATCAGTTTTGCTGATCATGCCTATCAGCCGATCACCAGAAACCACCGGAAGGTGGTGGATATTATGATCCGCAAAAATTTGCACCACATCACCAATGCCGTTCCTTAGATTGACACTAATAGGGCTGCTCGTCATGATCTTTGCAACAGGGGTCCGTTTCTTCATAAAGTAGATTTTGGTCTTATGGGCAGAACCTAATGCCCCGCCACTGACACAAAAGTCAAATTTCCCGTGGGACCACCTTCTGATCTACATCACTTAGCGGAATGATATTTATCACCGAACGGCAAATAAGGTGAGCTTAGGGCAATCACTAAAGCCGTTAAACATTAGCACCTTGTATTAGGAAGAGAGTAGAAAGATACGTTGATCTCCTTTTGCCCTTTACCTTCAGGCCCAACTTCACGTTAAACCATAGGCCTTGTTAGCGATTTGCTAACCGCCGCACGTTCTTACGGTAATTTTCCAGGATGGTAAGCATGTGAGTGATATCTGGATCCCGTGGGGCTGAAAATTTACCTTTCACCATTCCAATTTGAACATCCAGTTCATCCTCCGCAGCTGAGGCATTATTATTGCTGTATTCCTCCGCCATAAGCTTGAGACTAGCGGCCATTTGGGCAATGGCTAAGTTCTTTTCTAGATCATTATTAACCCTAGCTTCCTCTGGCTGAGCACTCAGACGAACCGTGCTTCCCCCACCCGGCTTTTGAAAAGTAAGTTCCGCACTGATTTGGCGCAAAGCTCGCGGAGTACCGGTCACCTCCAATAACACAATTTGACTCAAACCCGCATTAAAATCACGTAAACGCAAACCAACGACATTACCGCTGATTGTAGGTGCATAACCATAGAGACGCTGCAAACTCAATCCTTGCGGGAGACTGATCTGTAACTGTGGCTTCCGACCGATGGGATAAAGTAAAGATTCCACCTCGCTCACAAATACTTTTTGGATATCATCCGCATTACTGATAAAGTGAACCTGGTCGCGACCGTTGGCTGTCATCAAACGAGAAAGTTGATAATTGAAATTAATACCTACCCCAATCATCGAATAACTGAGTTCAACATCTGCCCGATAGCTTTCGGAAGCCTGAACAATAGCCTCTGGATCAACTACTCCAGTATTGGTCAGCGCATCCGTGAGAATGATCATCCGGTTATCACGACCTTGCTCCACCCCTGCTAGCATCGTTTGATATCCCAGCTCAATACCAGCCGGCATATTTGTTGAACCACCACAATGAATGCTATTGATCGCTTGACGGACCAACGCCTTGTCCCCCACTGCCTGATTATCCAGTACGATTCTAGCGTGGTGATCAAAGGTTACAATAGAGAGATGATCTTCCGCTTGTAGTTGGTCCACAAAAGCAAGCATTGCCTGCCGGGTTTTGACCATTTTCTCATCGGACATCATACTCCCGCTTCGGTCCACCACCAAGGTAACATTCACTCGTTGTCGGCTTGGCATCTCCTCCAGGCGCAGAGTAGACAGTCCCAATTGCACGAGATACCGACCAGTACCAATACCGATCCACTGCGCATCAAGGTGAGCAGCTTGCTGAACAGTGGGGCGTGGTAATTCATGGATATGATAATTGAAATACTCTTCTTCCACTACCTCGTCGGGTTGTGGGAGGAGCCACTTACCAGATTTAGACTGGCTCATACTCATCGCAGCAGAAGAATAACCTTCCTGGGCCCAGGAAGTAGCACCGTAGTGCAATAAAAAAGCGAGCAATAGAAAATAAACAGCATTAGCCTTACACTTTGTAATCATGGATTGGGCGTTTTGATGAAATAAGGCCAAAACTGCTTCCCAGCGCTTAATTCCGCCAAGTAGAACGACAGAAGATGACTTGCAAAGCGTTTTACAATTGATTTACAAGACAATTCCAGCTACATTAGTAGGTGTAAAACCGATATTTAAAAATGGATGATGGTTTGCGTGCCTTTGCAGCTTTGAAAGCCCTGATTCTGGAGCAGTATTGCCAGGCCTACCCTCATTTCCAGGGTAAGTTGACGGACTTTCGCCAAACCGACATTGCCAACTTACAAGACCTTTTGGAGCAGCGACTACAGGATCGGATTAGTGAGAAATGGTTCTACACGCATCTGAAAGTACCGCAGAATGAAAAGCTTCCTCGTATTGATATGCTTGATCTCCTGGCTCGCTTTGTGGGCTTCGAATCATGGGAAGCTTTTCGTTTCAGATATGAAAAGCAAAGAGGAAACAGCCGGCGAAAATGGACGTTACTAGCAAGCCTAGCAACACTCCTACTTGTTTCGGCTGCTTTTACTTATTGGCCCACGACACAAGAAACGTTTGAGCTTTGCTTTTATGATGTACTGAGGCAGGAGGCAATCGACCGCGTGGCCGTACAAGTGAGCGTAGAGAGTGGCGGAAGATTAGTACAGCAAGCCAACACTAAAACGGGTGAGCACTGCTTACAATTGCAAGGCATAGAGGCCAACGCAAAGCTGATTTGTTCCGCTCCGTATTATCATCCAGATACCATTGCGGTAGCGGAGATCAACTCGGCTGAAATAATAGATATTCACCTGCAGGTAGATGATTACGCCTTGATGATCCACTACTTTTCTACTTCGAAGATCGAAGACTGGAAACGGCGCAGAGAGCAGTTGAGGGGCATTTTTGCTGAAGACGCAATTATCTACCAGGTTGATCCAGAAGGGCTGTATGGTATGGATATTTTGAATAAATCAGAATTCATCAATCGAATGACTATCCCGAGCAAAAGTCTGCGCGGTGTGGAGGTACTACAAACCAGCTACCGCGATGGTAAGATTGTTGAACTTCGTTTTACCGTAAATGCATCATGAAAACAAGCAGGAAGCTATATCAACTATCCCTCGTAGTACTGTTTCTGTTAGGGTTTGCCCCTTTACAGAGTCAGTCCGTTGAGGTAAGGCCAGCAGTACCCGATGAGCAAGTAGCAGCGGGTTTTGCCGCCCCCCAACTGTCCGCGCAACAAGGACAGGCCTTTGAGCAGCGGGCCCAGCAGATGATTCGTGAATTTGTAGACTATTACAACCTCCTCTGTAATCCCGATCTTGATTCAGAGCTACGGACGGTGCTATTCACCGAATTAGAACAACTCCTATATTCCCCTGGAATTTACGTACAGTTGCCTACCCAGCCTACCAAAACAAAGCTGAGTTCCATTGACTTTGTGACTGCCACCCCGATCAACCTACAGGAAGTTGAATTACTACAAACCAAGATCATCAATGACAAGCCGGCGTGGCAATACCGGGTCAGTTTACAAATAGACGAACAGCAAGTAATAGCGCTAGTGAAGCTCCTGCCGTTCCGGAAGGAAAAAACTTTTGGTAGCCGTGTTCAAGAGGTGTGGGAAGTGGCAATCATAGCCTGGGAAAAAGGATAGCCACCGGAAAAGCGAAAACATGAAACGTATAAATGCTGTATGGGGGTAAGGAATCGCAAGTCAGCATTATCTATTTCAAAGAACCGAAGCCTATTACCATGAGTCCCTTTCAGCGCTTTCGAAATTTGTGCTATGCAAGCTTACTACTTACCGCCCTTTACCTGGCCAGCTGCACCAGCGAACCCAAAGTAGTAGAACAGGAAGCCATATCCTCCCCACAGCTCATAAAAGAGGATACAGAGCTCGAACCCCAGCCACCACTCAAGGAGGATGTTGCCGCCGATCATTTTGTAAGTATTTCGGATACGGAGAAAACGGTGTTCAAATTTCCAGGTGTCAAGCAAATTGACAGTTTCTATTTCTTACTAATTGAGATTTACGTTTATCCCTTGGACGATAAGGTCCAATACAGTGATTACTATTATCCGAAAGATCGTTACCTGGGCACCTCAACCGCACCTCCGGTTGCAGAAGGAGATTCATTAAAAACAAAGGAAGACCTACTAGAACAACTGATTTGCTATGTACCACTTGAAAATCGTTTTTCTGACTATGAACGACCAAATGGCAAGGCCCAAAAAAAGGTAGCCTACATTGATCGACTGACCATTGAACCCGAACACCTATTTGAACCCGAATCACAAACACTTCGCCTTGGTCTAATTGGAGATAACGATCGCGACGTGAACATCTTCTTTGCGCTAAGCCCGGACGGATGCATTCAAGAGCGAATTTCCACCTCTGGATACTCAGATATCAGGTTTAGCAAAGTTGATTCGACGGTATTCACTGGCTTTATCCGCGAAAGAGATGAGATAGTGTATGGTTCCCAAAATGACTATCAGTACAACTACTACCCTGCTACAGATTCCCTAGCATTTATACAACCTGACATTCAAAAACTTGGCTTCTCCTCTGTGGCATTAGACACCCTACAACTCTACGACACACAAGAGAAAGCCATGAATAGCCAAGCAGATCATCAGAAGTGGCAAATGATTATTCTCCCCGATACTCCCATAGAGATTGATACCTTCTATCGCCGCACGAATATCATTCGAGTTTTGTATGAAGACAAAGCCGGCTTTATCAATGCTAATGAGCTAACGGATACTCGAATCAGGAAAGATATAGCGGGTTAGTTTTGGAAATGACGATAGTTCTCGGAGAACTTGATGACCTGACGAAAATGGGTCTCCGCCTAAGAGATAAAGGTTATACAGTGAAGAAATTATTCCGCGAAACGGGTGGGGTATTTACCAGAGTTTATCCGGATAAACACTATTGGCTAGTAATTTTTGGAAAGCCGCTACCACCATCGGTTTATCTTCCTGATAGGTGACCCCGTACCAACGATCTTCACTGGTCAAGACTCTCACTTTGGCCTGACCGGTATTAATTAGTTCATCTACTACTTCCGGGATTAGGAATTCTGCTCGTGGCTGACCAGCAGTTTCGGCAACGAACTCGTGGAACATACGCTCCGTTTGCTCGAAGATGGCCGGATGAAAACCCCAAAAATTCATGCTTACGACACTGTCAATATCCAGTTCGTGCGGCTCTTCGTCAATGAGATACGAAACGGAGTCGTTGCGGTGGCCAATCTTGAGTCGCTCCACCACTGTAGTAAGATAACCATCATCAGCAGTAGCCACACCACGGTTAACCGTACCGTGATCAGAAAGGGTATTGCGCAGAATGTAACCCACCATGGAGTGTTGGCTAGGTGTACAATCTTCAGTGAGGAACTTATGAATAGTTTGGAAGGCCTCCACCCCGTAATAATCGTCGGCATTGATCACCGCAAAAGGTTCTTGCACCGCTGGTGCTGCTACCAACATAGCGTGAGCCGTCCCCCAAGGCTTTTCCCGGTAGGCGGTGTCGGTTCCAGCGGGTACGAAGCTATCTTTTTCCTGGTAGACATAATCTACCGCAATTTGATCTTCAAATTTACCGGCAAACTTCGCCTTAAAAGCCGCTTCAATATCGCGACGAATAATGAAAACCACTTTGCCAAAACCTGCCCGAATGGCGTCGTAAATAGAGTATTCAATGATGGGCTCCTCGTTTGGGCCTACTCCATCAATCTGCTTTAATCCTCCGTAACGGCTTCCCATACCGGCCGCTAAAATAACGAGCGTTGGTTTCATATCGTGTCGTCCCTTTTTTGGTTTGGCGCAAAGGTAACAGATTGAGCGCACAAGCATAGGTTCTAGCTTCGAATTAGCGTTGGCGTAACATACGAGCAGTATTACTTCCGTTTACTAATCCGGTTTAAACTGATATGGCGTTGCGCCTTAGAGCGAAACCGATCCACACCATCCACCATTTTTCTACTGTGCTTGGTACTGCGGCCTTGCACGCGAGCACGCCATTTACGCCAGTTGCGAGGGTGCATTTCGTGGCGCATTAGCTTAATCACTTCCGCTTCCGTGAGGCCAAACTGCTTGGTAATTGCATCAAAAGGAGTACGGTCTTCCCAAGCCATCCCGATGATGCGATCCACATCGCGATCGGTGAGCTCGTATTTTTTGTATAATTTCATCGCGAGTAGAACTTACAATCGCCCGTCAGGGTTTACTTTTACAAGTAAATTTACAGCAAGAAAACACGATTTTTATGATTACAGAAGCAATGACTAAGGCTCTGAACAACCAAATATCACTGGAGGGCTATGCTTCTTTCCTTTATTTGTCCATGGCTTCCTGGTGCGATCGCGAAGGACTTGAAGGCTGTGCACAGTTTATGCACCGGCAATCAGAAGAGGAACGCGAACATATGCTTAAGATTTTTGAGTATCTCGCAGAAGTAGATGCACATGCGCTGACACCAGCCATTGCGCAAGCACCACACGAATTTGAGTCGATACAGTCCATGTTCCAGAAGGTATACGAGCACGAACAAAAAGTAACAGCTTCCATCAATAAGCTGGTTGCGATAGCTAATCAAGAAAATGACCATAGCACGAGCGTATTCTTGCAATGGTACGTTAATGAGCAGCGGGAAGAAGAAGCCCTGATGCGCACCATACTTGATAAAATTCGGCTGATTGGCACCGGCGCACAAAGTTTGTATTTTATTGATCTGGAAATTGAAAAGATTAACGCTGCTGAACTAGCCGCTGAAGGCGAAGAAAACTAAGCGCACATTTCAGCAAGGACGTAGCAACTTATGTCTACCACCACTATACTTGATTACTGGGAGCCGGGGGATGAACCCACCATGGTACTCCGCTATTTTTACCTGGATTCTGAGGCGCAACTAGCAGCACTGCAGTTGCGCCAAGCGGGTATTCCCAGCTTTATCACCAGCTCCAATGCTCAGACTATGCTCCCTACTGGGCAAGGCTGGATAGGCCTGCATATCCGTGAACGAGATTTCGAATCGGCAGTGGTTGCCCTGAAAGAAGCGGGCATGTGGGAAGAAGCTACAGATGAGCTCGGTCCGGACCAAAGTTGGCGCTGGGTCCTGTGGGCTTTCGCCATTATGCTTGTCTTACTTTTTGCTAAAGTATTCCTCAGCGCCAACAGCTAGCGCAAAGTCACTTCATTATTTTTCAAAAGTTAATGGTTTAATTTCGTTAAATTTAGCGAAATTAGGGCTATGAATAGTCCAAAGGCACAGGTCTGGAAACTGGTAAATAGCCTCACACCGGCGGAAAAACGGTACTTCAAAACCCACTTTGCCTCTACTAACAATAGGCTCACCACTCTTTTCGACCTGCTTAACACCCAACGCTCCTACGACGAGACGGAGGCTAAGGCCAAACTCGACATACCTGCTCGACAATTCAAAGTGCTGAAGCACCAACTACAAGAGCTACTGCTCAAGAGTCTAATCGCTAATACCGGCAAACGCAGCATTAAATCAAAGATCCGACTGGGGCTAGAAGAAGCCGACATTTTGCTCGAACGAGAGCACTACCAGGAGGCGATTAGAAAATTACAACGGCTGGAACAACTCTGCGCACGTTATGGCTTCACGCTCTACCAATACGAAGTGCGCGAACGCCTGCACGAAGTACTTAATCTGGAGCTAGACTTCTCTGACCCCAATGCCAGTCAGCACTATGATGAATTGGTGCACCTGCAGCGAATCATGTACGAAAAACAGCGCCTCTCGGCTATTCAACAACAGCTCGAAGACTGGAATCCGTTTACACCAGAACGCCACCGTGTACTGCAGGAAATCTATGATACTTTGTACAGTTTCCCCGGCGAGTTCCTGGACCGGGCAGGACTATTGGCCTGGATGGAAAACATGGCCGTTTGCAGCGAATTATTAGGAGCAGAAGCTGTAGCTACCAACTATCGCGAACAGATTCTGGAAGGGTTCAACCTAGAACCCGAATGGAAAGATGAAATGCCGTTAACTTACCTGCGTGCCTTACGCCAGGCCGCTAGCTCTACCCGGCAAATTCCCAGTATTTCCTTCGTAAACGAGATCGCTCAGAAAGCCCGCAGGCTCATTGCTCAACACCCACAATATTCCCCCCACTTCCTGTATTTCCTGTGGGCGAGGCTGCAGACGTACTACCTTACAAAAGAATGGAACAAGATTAGCGGTCAACTGGAACAAGAGTGTATGGAACACCTAGAGCGCTACACTTTTGGTCTATCCCGTACAGCTTTGCGCATCTACGTAATCCTGGCGGTAACGTGTATGCTCAAGGGAGAATACGAACGCTCCTATAGCTACATTAAATCCTACCGTAAAAACCCAATGGGCAAAGACAAATCCCTGGACCGCAATGTAAATCTACTGGAGTTAATTCTACTGGCAGAAACGCAGCAATTTGAGTTGATGGAGAAGCGCCTGCGTTACTTTAAACGGCACACCAGCAAGAATGAATCTGGCGTATACTCTCCGCTTTATCACTCCCACCTACAGCTCTTCAAAAACATCTTGCGCAAGCCATTGGAGAAACACCAACTCACCGCTAATGCGCTCCTGGGCATGGCCGAGTACACCTACGATCCAATTCTCTATTACTACTCCTTCTTTCACATTGAACGCTGGCTGCAAGCGACGGCAACCAGAAGGGAATGGCGTGATATTATTTAGGGCAGGCACAAAAAAAAGGCACCCGACCGTGAGGCCGGGTGCAAAAGTAGTCTGTAATACCGTGCTTATTTAAATGGTCCCTAAAAACTTATCTTGATTGTGATTCACAATGTTTTTCTTTCGAACAATTCAAAGGTAAGACAAGCCAATGAGCTGCACTGACAAAAAAAAGCAAAAGTTAATCGTTCAACTAGCAAAAAAGATAACCGGCACCTTAATACTACCGTAGACCTCATCCTTCCGAAAGAATCAGTATTAATTCTTCCAGATGCCCTTTTAAAAGCACCTGCAGTTCGAAGAATATAAAAAATCAATACTTACAGAACTTGCAAAAACCAGGCAAATAATTTAAATTTAGTGTCGTTCTAAGCCTTGAAAGGAACAATTATTATCTGCAACACCCAAAACATGAAACCTAAATACACTCCCATATTCAAACCTTCTTTTCTTCCCTTCTATCACACGAATCGTCTCTCTTTGCCAGCGTCCCTGGCAGTATTTTTTCTTGCGGACAATTAGCAAACCCGAAATCGGGTGTTAGCGGCTGCAAACAGATAATACAAGACGACCATTCTCTTTCTCCCCTTACGAAAGTTCCCGTTAAAATTATTTAGATAAGGCAGAGCGAGTACGCTCTTGTCAGCTTTGATCAACAAGAATGATTTACAGCAGTAAATCAGTGAGTTTTGTAATGCTATAACGCAATACAAATCCAGTTTTTTCAATGCTACTAACCATGGAAACGCGTAATCTCTTTGATCCTATTTAGCACCAATAAAACACAAAACCATATTCAATGCATTATCAAAGATTTTCAAGCTCTACTAATCACAATAAGTCGCCAGACGTACGGGTATTCCCAGCGGCAAGCCCACCCCATCAGCAGGTTTACCATGAGCACCTACGTAAATGTAAACCTAACAGTAAGTAGAACTACTTGAGCATAGAATTTAAAAATCAGGTATATCCTACAATTGCCGTCAGTTTAAAATTGACCGACATTTAAGCCGTCTATGGTAGCATCACTTTCAATGAAGCTACTTAGGCTTCCGAACCCATATAAAACTACCCCTTTTCATGTCAACAAATCTACTACCCCTATTTGCCCCTTTGGTTTATCTCTATTCCGAAGATGCATTGCGCCCCTGTTCTGCCAACTGGATGTTGGAACGTTCTGCTTTACTTCGCCCGAGTGCACTTAACAATGTGCCTTCCTCAGCAGATTTCGTTCTGAAGAAAGGTGCCGTTAACGCGAAAACTTTGATAACACAAGAAAGTGAAGGCCACTACTCCGGTTGGGCGCCCGCCCTGGCTGGTCCTACTGAGTTCACTTTGTACCTACCCGATTTAAAGATAGATGGCTTCTCACCTAATCATCCACCAAGTGGCTCTCCTGCACTGGGAGAACCTTTAGTAAACATGGAGTGTAAAGCGGCCTGCTACGGCTATGTAAAAGAAAACCTGAATACCATCGATTTGCTTTATATGTTTTGCTACGCCCTGAACGGTGCTACCAGCAGCCTGCCTTACGCTGGTGTACACGTGGGTGATTGGGAGCACATCGTAGTTAGAGTAGACAAAACGACCCACATCCTTCAGCAGGTCTACTTCGCACGCCACTCCTTTAGCGATGGTAAGTGGTACAGCCCTACTGAAATAGAGCTTCAGGATAGCCGGATTGTAGCCTATTCCGCCGCTTACTCCCACGCCTCCTATCCCCACGCGGGTAACTGGCCCAACCCCAGTGTTGGTCCCCTGGCACCGGATAAATGCGATCGTGGCCCGCAATGGAAAACCTGGGAGAACTTGGTGGACGTAGGTACTTTGGAAGCACCGAACGCTGGCTGCGAATGGCTACAATTCAATGGCCGGTGGGGGGGCAAAAACTACGACTGGAGCAGCCTTCAGATTGGTGTAGGAGATGGGCCCCGGTCACCAAGTTATCACGAGTGGTGGACGAAAGAGCCATCCACGTAAACTTGCCTCTTAAGTCCCTCGAAATCACAAATCAACAACTACCTGACTAAGCACTACACCGTTGGTCAGAGTAGGATTATTTACACTTATAAAAACCATATTCTATGGCTCTTGAAGTAATGACCAAATCTGTCGACCTAAACGAGTCCTTACCCGCTTTTGACTTCTCCGGGCAAGTGACTGCTTTCGTTTATGGGCTGAGTGGATTTTATTTATCGTTTGGTGATGATGACCACCATTTACAAACAGCCAGCGTGACACTAAACGCCACCCTGAATGATAATTTAGTTAATGTGACTCCCACTATCGTTTTTAAAGATCATTCGGGTAATTCCTATTCGGCAAGCGATTCTACTATCTCTGTTACCGTGGTAGCATGGGTAGGAGAAGGCGCCGATAGGAATGTCAAATTTGTGAATTGGGGTCGCAGCATCGAAAACGGTCAATCCTCAGAAACAATTGATATTGGGACGCGCCCCCTCAGTACAAATGCCTTACTGGCGGGCTTTGATGTGAGCTATGGTGATACCGACCATCATGTGGAGCGCATCTTTGCCAATGTTGGTACCGATCCTTCCGGAAAGAACGTAAAGCTCACGGCATCCGTTGGCATGTACGACCACAGCGGCAATAATGCCAGTACAAAAACTGCTAATGCCGGGCTTTTAGCCACCGTTGCCAAGGAGCCCGGTTTTGAAATCCAGGTGATACCCCAAGGTGGCCATACGGTAACTTTCAAGGAAGAAGTCGACGAGGTAGTGGCCATCATCAATGGCTTTGATGTGAGCTATAGCGGCACCGACCATCATGTTGAAGATTTTGGCCTTTATTGCTTCTTAACCCGCTCGGCACTAACCTCTCCGTGGAACGGAATCTATAGTTACCAACCTACTCCGAAGAATGCTTTCCTGATAGCAGATCCGGATTTGTATGACGACAGTGACCACAGTGGAAATGGCAAGTGCAGCATGATCGTTATTGGTCGTTACAAGCAAGAAAAGAAAGAACAAAATACTTAAGGTCTTATAAATCATTGCAAACAACAAAAATCCAATATAATCATGCCAATTGAAATTCTAACGCATTCCACCAGCTTGGATGGCAATTTACCTCAGTTTAAATTCTCCAATCCGATCACCCATTTTGTCTATGGTATCAGTGGGTTCAATGTCGGTTACGGAAGTGATACAGATCATCACCTGGAGACCTTCAAGATTTCCTTTATCGTTAACCAACCTACTTCTGATACCGTGGAACTAAGTCCGGCTGTAGAGTTCCATGACAATAGCGGCCATCATGATGTAGGCAGTTCTAGCATCAGCGTAACCGTTATTGCTTGGTTTGACGAGGACAATCTCGTGAAGTTTACCAACACGCCAGCGATAGCGAGTGGAAATAATTACCGGATCGCTTCCAAACAACACGCCTTCAGCCTGGCCTCCTTTGTAGCTGGCTTTGACCTGAGCTACGGAGATCATGTAGATCATCATGTGGAAACAATGGGGCTGGCAACTACTAGTTCTCAGGAGCCTGGTGTGCTAATGGTTGGTGCCGAGGCATCCATGTATGATGCCAGTGGGAATCAATCGCTCAATCCTACGGTGAGTGCTGGCGTCATTGCCTCCTACCTGCCCGATGCCGGGTTTGAGATGCAGGTGGTTCAAGGAACTATAACACCGCAAAAACCGCTGACAGTTCAATTCCACCGCGACATCGATCAGGCTGCACTGCTTCTGGTTGACTTCAACCTCTCCTACGGCAATGAAGACCATCATATCGAGAACGTGATAGCTGGTTATTTGCCTACCCCGGGCTTCCCGCAAATAAATGGTAGTACCGCAAGTTTCTATCTGACTGGCTGTGACATGAATGACAATAGTGGCAATAAGGCTACCCGGCGAAAGTACCATATGCTGGCTATCGGCAGGTACGCTCAGTAGTCTTCATTGTTGAAGCGGTTTTATTTGCTTTTGATTCTTTTTAGATGCCTCATGCATTCGCTCTGCGAGATGAATCCTGTTGTGGTTATTTCAGCATGAAATGCCAAAGAGCCATCCGCCAGCAATGCGGCAATTATCTTTCAAATGCAACAAAACCGTCCAAGTGGAAAGTGATTAGTGCTGATCACTTCCCAGCTTGGTAAACGCTATGCTGAGCACGTTGCTCAATAGTACCTAATTCATCCTCAACTCTTCTAAAACCGTATTCATGGGTCTCGAAATTATCAATCAAGCCATCACCTTAGACAAGTCCTTACCTACCTTTAATTTCGGTGGGCAGGTATCCGCTTTTGTATATGGGCTGACCGCCTTCAATTTTTCGTACACCGAAGATCATCACGTACAAACCGCCAGCGTAGCACTTAACGCCACCCTCAATGGCAATTCGGTTGATGTCACTCCTACCGTTGTTTTTAAGGATGATTCAGGCAACACCTATTCTCCTGGAGGCTCAAGTATTTCTGTTACCGTCATTGCCTGGGTAGGAGATGGTGCTGATCGGAATGTCAAATTCGTCAATTGGGGGCGGAGTATCAAGAACGGTCAAGCTTCTGAAGCAATTGACATTGGAGCCACCCCTGTGAGCACCAACGCACTCTTGTCTGGTTTTGATGTTAGCTATGGCAACGATACGGATCACCACGTAGAGCGCATTTTCGCCAATGTTGGAACTAACCCCTCTGGGAATAAAGTAAAGCTAACGGCATCCGTTGGCATGTATGATAATAGTGGCAACAATGCCTCCACCGCCACTGCCAATGCTGGTCTGCTGGCAGCAATTGCTGACGACCCTGGTTTCGACATTCAGATTGTCCACGAAGGAGGCCATACGGTAACCTTCCCCAAGCCAGTAGATGAGGTCATGGCCATCATTAACGGCTTTGATGTGGGCTATACCAATACGGATCACCACGTCTGGGGTATCGGTCTGCACACAATGGTCACTCGTTCAGCCTTAACGCCGCCTTATTCCAGCAAATACCAATACACGCCCAGCCCCAATAACGCCTTCGTAGCTGCACAACCGGAGGTGCATGATGGTAGTGACAATCATGGGGGCGGAAAGTGTAACATGATCGTTATTGGGCGCTACAAGAAGTAGTGCTTACCAAGCCAGGTTTCTTACAGTATGATAATTTGACAACCCAAAGGTGGCTTTCCTAATCCCGCCTTTCTTTAAAACCTATACTCATGCCCGCTAGTGGTCAATCACAAACGCCCGCTATCCGCACTTTTCAGTTTGACAGTGGTGGTAGCAATAGCCTCAAGAAAAGTGTTAACCTATTCCGAGGCGATGTCAATTTGAATCAAAAAGTCTTATCCCTCCCGGGACACCCTGGCAAGAAAGGCTTAGACATTCACCTTTCTTTATTTTACCAAAGTAATATCAACGAAAAGGCCACCCGCTGGAACGTCGATCATGCCACGGGCACAGTCGGTTTAGGCTGGGGCCTGGCTAAGGAAGGTATTATTATGGAAGACAGTGGTTCGCCTTCCCCTATCACCACCAGCTATTACTACCTGGGCAACGGCGGGCAAAACCAGCTCATTCAGGAACCGGATACACCCTTCCTGTTTAAATTATCCGGAGCATCTTTCACTAATGGCCAGGCCATTGGCACAGCTACACAACAACTATTTGGAACGGCTGGTATCTTAATCGATGCCAGTGCTATCGCTATCCAGGTTGAAAGCAACTGGGAAATCGCCGACGCTACCAATCAGCGACAGTACTTGCTCATTCCAGATGGTGGCGATTTCGATGTACACGAAGGCGGCATCGCCTACCAACTACAGAATTACAAATTTTGGCGGATCATCTACTACCCACTTTACGAACACTGGATGATCACCCAGGAGGATGGCATCAAAAAATCTTTTGGTGGTTTGGTAGCCGGGCATCCAGGTACAAGTGTCAACAACAGTATCGAATGGGCGGTACGCTGGGGCGTCGAGAAAGGCGGAAAGCAAGTGGCCCAATGGCTGGGACAAAGTGCTGCCACTACTGGCCAGCAGCAGTATGCTCGGGCTTGGTATCTGACCAAAGCAGCAGATATTTGGGGCGATGCTACCCACTATGCTTACAACGAAACTGAGGTCAGTGCTAATCAAGGTAGTGGTAGTCCTCACCAAACCGGCATCCAAGCCACTGACATCAGCCAAAAGGTAGGAAGTGAGAGTGGAAAAAACTATACTAAAGCCTTGTACCTAACCCATGTACAAGACGTATACGGTCGGCGAGCCATTTTGAACTATGGTGATAAAATCTACGACAATAGTGCCGCAGACGCTCCCCGCGAATACTTTGACCCACATAAATCTGAACCCAACAATACCCCTAACCCCTATCAAGATCAGTATGAGACTAAATTCCTGCAGAGCATAACCGTCATCGACAATCCAGGCGATCTGCTCTTTAGTTTAGATTTTGAATACAACCCCAGCCCCGCTGCTAGTGGCCGCAATAAGGAAGTAGCCAACGTGACCACTAGTACCGGTGCCATGAAAGGCGCCACCTATAAGCGCTTCCTTACCGGCATTACCAAGAAGAGTGCCACTGGCCTGAGCCTACCAGGAATAAAATTTGACTACTACCTGCAGTCAGATGCCGCTAACCCCGGTGGACTGGAACAAATCACCCACCCGGAAGGAGCGCTTGCGAAATACACCTACATTGATCAAGAACTGGATATCTGTGAACGCCGCATGGAGATCGATCCACCCGCAGCAGTAGTACCAAACGGCGAGGCAGCTACCCCCTACATCTGGTTTGGCAAGGACTATGCCGTATCCCTCTGGTATAACTCCGTATCCAACTTATTATCCATGCGGGTATACACCTGGCTGGGCCGCTGGGCGGGATGGCAATATACCGACAATACGATCATCGCTACCCCAAGCGGGGGCATCAATCCACAATCCATCGAGGTCATTGCAAAGCAAAACTTCTTTGGCCTGTACTTCAAATCCGGTACATCTACTGGCAATTTGTACGTTTTCCAAAAGGACCTCGCCCGTCCTGGTCTCTGGGACCCTATGGTTTTGGATGGCAGCAAACAAGAACCAGTCACCTTTGATCTATCTCAATCAGAACTCACCTTTACCGGCGGCGATTCTTTCCTTGGCGTACTGTTGAAGAATACGGTCAGTAGCACCCACCAACTTAAAACCTTCGCCTTTGACTGGAGAACCCGCAACTGGACTTCCTGGTGCCTATCCGGCCAAAACTGGATAAAGTGCGGTGATTGCTCTGGAAGCAGCTGTACCATTAGCAGTGCCAATGTATATCTAAGTGCTGGACCAGAATACCTGATTACCAACGTATTTACAGACGGAAATAGCGGTAAGGATGCGGCCTTCAGTTTATTCTATTTAGACCAGTTTGGCCAATGGCATTTTGGTAGCTCCCAAACCATTTCCGGTATTGACATTCCGGATCTCGACGGAGCCATTGCGATGGCAGCCGGGGCTTCTATGGTAGCCATGACGGTAAAATTCAATGCATCAGGCACTCTAGAAACTGATAGTTATACCCTAAGATGGGGCTCAGATTATCAGTTCATTGGTAATGCCTATCACCAAAGCTTTAAGGATAGCGTGCCAGACGGAGCACAATTGCCTTCTGTTAAGCCAAACGTCAGTGGAAACAGCATGGTAGGTGTTGCAGGGCACCTCATGCGCTTTGATGGTCAACAATGGGTAGTTAACCAAAAGCTGGCGGAAACCGACTTTGAGTACAACAGCGTGCAACACTACGCTTACGGTCAAAACCTTGGCGTGCAAGGCGTATATCAAGGCATTGCCAAACCGACAGCTAACCTACAGATCTACGATCCGGCTACTAACGGGAGTAGTTGGGATACTGTAGCCAGCGGGCTACCAATCAGTAATCCTGATAATACCGTCCAACGTGAGCGAGCTAATTTCCCCAGCACTGCCGGAGAAAACTTCTTTTCTATTGGAGGCTACATTTACAACCGCTATACACAGGACGGTGCCAAGTTCTGGGAGACTGACTGGCCCAGCAGTTTAGCTAATCCGCCGGCTGCGCTTGATGCCACCCTGAGCTCTGAAACCATTATCAACTCCGCGCCAGATTTTATCTGTTACTTGGTGCAGGACCTTCAGGATCAGAATAACTACATTGCTGTTCAGCCCTTTACACTCAGAAATGGTCAATTAATTAAACAGCCTGTACTGGCCAATGAAAAGTACTACACAAGTGCCGAACTATCGCAGATTTCCTTTCAGGAAGTAGGAGTTGGGCCATCTGGTGCTGGTAGTTTTGTAACCTATCCTAAGAATGTACCTTATTTCGAAAAGGCAACCAAACTCTTCTTGTATCGTTTTGCCGGAGATGCCTTTACGGGTAAAATCAGTCACCGGGCCGTGGAGACCATTAGTACTAGTGATGGATACGGTTTGCAGCACGCAAATTACTACGAATTTGAGGCGGCAACCGCCACCTGCGATGCGAGCGGCAAAGTAGTGAAGTACTACAATTCAAAAGTCTATTCTGGTACCAGCACTAAGGCAGGTGCGAAATCAGGTTATCTGGCCAACCAGTATTTCAACGGTTTCAAACTAGGGGAGAGTATTGTTACTTATTCACCTGATCAAAGTAAAAATCTAGAGCGCTTCGACATGCTTGATGGTATGCTAGAGAAGGAGCAATACTTTGCCCAAGGCAACCCAACACCGGTTTCAGAGAAAACTAAGAAATGGTTCGCTTATACTTTCCGTAACCGGAATCCGAAAATCAAAGATGCACAACCTTTATTCGGTGGTTTTGTCCACCAAATTCAGCAAGTACACGTGCTGGATGGGGTCACTTCTACACAAAACACCAATTATGTCCCCGCCGGGCTTGATTATCCCTATTCGGGACAGGTGGTAAGTCAGACGAAGAGTGGCTATAATGGCGCAGCAGCCTTGGAGGTTCATACAAAAACGAAGTCGTATGCCTATGAGTTTGCAGAAACGTACCCAGTGATCAGTGCACTGCACATCCTCAATGCGGTAGTGCAAACCCAAACCACAATCAAACAGGGATCAGCCAGCCCACAAACGGCCGAAGCCAGTGCTACCGCCTATACCATCTATAAGCGTAACCGCCAAGGGGTGGATCTGAGTATTCCCAATTCGGTAGACAACTTCCTCTATGAAGGCCCCGGGCCATTTTCTGCCTTTCCTACAGCTAGCTACCAGCTAGGACAAGCGCCACCTCCCGGTTGGCTCCGGCATTCTTCAGTAGTTGCTAGAACCGACCTGGGGCTAAGTGCAGAAACCAAAGATGCCGGAGGTTTCGTTCACTCGTTACAGTATGACAAGTATGAGCAGTTCATGGTGGCCTCCTTCTCTAATGCTTCTCTTCAGGACAAGGCCTGCCTTTATGTTGGCTTTGAACCCTACGAAGACACCGGAAACTGGTCAACCACGGGTTCAGCCAAAGTCATCACTGACAATGCCAATACGGGCACTGGCAGTTTACAGCTTCCAGCAGGAGCGGCAGGTACACTTGGCTTAAATCTACAAGTACCGTTGAACAGTAAAGCGCAAACGTATATACTCGGCGCTTGGCTGAAGACGCCTGCTAATTTCGAAGCCGCTGATGGCAGTGGTTGGTCAATAGCGCTCACCCAAAATGGGAGGTCCATTAGTAAACCTATCACTAACAGCTTCTTCAATACCAATGGTGAATGGGAATACTACACCTTTGCCATTAATATTCCGGCAGGTAGTGGCAATGCTGATTTGGTAGCTACCGCCACTAACCATTCTTCCCCTGATATTTGGCTGGATGATATAAATATCAATCCGCTGGTCTGCGAGTTCACGGCACAGGTTTATGATCCCGCCTTTAAATATATCACAGCGGCGCATCATGGTGGTGGCAAAATCAAGCGCAATTTGCGCGATCAGTTCCACCGCATCGTGTTACAAACTACTCCTGGACGGGTCAAGGGGCAGCAGGTTAAAGCGGCACAATTATCGTACTTGTCCCGCCAGGGTAATACCAATAGCACCTTTACTCCTGCTATTCCCAATGCCAGACTTACTATTCACCCCGCAACTAGCGGCAGTTTTGCCAATTTCTATTCCGGACAAGACTGGCAAAAGGTCTGGACAGCGAGCAATTTTGCTACGGATTGGCAACAGCAAAATGGCACACTGATCAGCAAGAGCGGTAAGGACACCACCCTAAGCCTAGCTGCTACTACTACTGCTACACCATGGGCCGTATTCCTCGAACTGGTTCCACCCTCATCGGCTTCTTCGGCTTATGGCTTCCATTTTGGAGATCAACAGCAAATCATTTGGAATCAAAGTCGCCAGGCTTTCCGGTTCTTCCATAACGGTAGTCCCGTACAAACCCCATTGAGTTCCCCAGTAACAGTTCCAACTACCTGGGCTTTAATTCAAAGTCAGAAGCAATTGCTGTTTTATGGTGATGGAAACCTCATTTTTAGCGTTCCGTCCACACCAGCTAGTGGCCAAAAAATTGCCTTTAGCAGCGGGGGCAACCAAATTACTTTCCGTCATTTATCTCACATGCAAGATCCCAAGGTGTCTGTCAATTTCAAGGATGCGTTGGGTAAATCTCGCCAAATACAAAACCTCTTCGAGGGTGATGCAATGGTGGCCCAAACCATCTATGATGAACATGGTCGAGCTGTTGTGCAAACAAAAACAGCTCCGGCCTCTTATGGTAGCGGCAGTGGAAAACCCATTATGCAATACCGGGAAGGTTTCGTAACTGGTGTTACTGATTTTGTAGAAACAGGACTGTACGGAACAGGCGTCCTGCAGGGAGATGTAGCTAACTATTACTCTGGCCATGCTGTAGGGGACTTTACGCCCTCGAATGACGAAGGCTATCCGTACTTCCGCAAGCGCTTCGAAGCTTCTCCTCTTGGCAGGCTTGTTGAAAAAGGACAGGCAGGTAAAGGACTCGCGATTATTTCTCCCGACGGCACCTCGCCCGCTAACCGGCCAACATTCCAGTACGACTATAGCAAGAATGCCGCTGATGTAATCAGTAGCTCTCCCAATTTGCCAGCGGGTCAGTACTATCTCGAGCAAGAATCTGCCCCTTTGAAAAACCTCACCCTTAAGCTAAATAGTGTCTTTAACCACCCGGTAGCGACTATTCAAGTTGGTACGGATCAAAGCACCAAATTGCAAACAAGGTTTGATTACATCTACAATAGTTCCGGAAAGCTTACTAAGAAGTCGTTACCCAATAGTTTCAGTGACTCCCCCCAGCAGGAACCGAGCAAGTTTGTAATAGAGCAACAGCAGAATTTGCTACAGCATTTAGTATCGCAAACCACTCCAGATACCGGGACAACACTATACATGTACGATAAGCGAGGCCATTTGCGCTTCGAGAAACCGAATCAGGGTGGAACTCCCTACCTGATTTACCACAAGTATGACGCTTTAGGCCGCCGCACTGAAACCGGTAGCAGCAGCTTTGATTGGAATGCTAATACTGCTACACAACTGCAAGGTCACGCCAATGATCCGGATTGGCCCACCGCAGGAAGCACACCTGCCTTCACGCCTACCCGCACAACCGCTTACGACAGCGATGGTAATACTGCTTCCGACATTGGGCTACCAACTACAGTGGTCACCTTCAACAAACAAGCCGGGGGTACCATTGAAGTAACCGAACACTACACCTACTATCTGGATGGTGAAGTAAAAGCTGTTGCGACTGGAATAAATGGAGACAACCGGGGTACACAAACCATTGGTTATGAATACAATAACTCGCGCAACCCCGTTCTTATTCGTATGCCGAAAAGTCAAATTACAGCAGTTCAATATAGTTATGACGAACTGGGTAATCTGGCTAGCATCGGAACGCAAGACCACCCGACTCGCTTTGCTTTGTATCAGTACGACCCTGAACTGCAAATCAGTAAAGAGGTACTAAGCGACGGTGCGCTAGCCGGCGCTTTTCAATACTTCCCTCCTGGATGGCTGGACAACTATGCTTACAGCCCCGCTGTAAAAGGCTATTTGGCCAGTGCCAATTACGGTTACGAATACAATAATAATGAGGCGATTAAGACCATTACCAGTGCCATTACGGATGGCCGTACCCAATCACCCTACGACGCTACAGTAACTTATGACCCCACGATTCGGGTGAAACAAACCACAGTCAGCTCCGATAGCAGCTTGAATTCCGATATTCAGCAATATGACGATAACGGTAATATTTATCAGTTGCAACGAGGAGCTAAAACGCTAAATCTGACTTACCAGGCTGGAACAGATCAACCCGCAAGTGCGCAAATATCAGGTGCTGCGGCACAAACGATTACTTTTGATTTACAGGGGCGTTTGACCGAAGCGCCACAAATTGGCACAAATAAAGTCAACCACTTCCGTTACAATGATAGCCTTGGAGTAACTGCCGGCATTACAGTACAGGATGGAGGTAATTCGACCGACCTAAGTTTTGCCTATGGCCAAAAGGGAAAACGGGTATTGAAGACCACGGGTCCACAAGGTAACCCAAGCTTGAGCCGGCTGTACTTACATGGTACCTCTGCCACGCCCGTAGTAGAGATGGATGCAGACGGCACGGTCACCACCTACATTTATGGGCGTGGTCAGTTAGTAGCCCTCATGCGTGACAAGCTGTACACCCTAATCCGAGATAAGAGTGGCAGCGCCCGAGCCGTATTAGATGCCCAAACCGGCGCCATTGAAGCGGCTTATACTTACTTCGCCTTTGGCGGAGTGAAAGCAGCTGGCCCACAGCCATTGGTACTCGATTATCTTTACACCGGGCAGGAGTTTGATCGTGAGTCCGGCCTGTACAATTACAAGGCGCGTCTCTACGATCCATGGCTAGGGCGGTTCTACTCGCCAGATCCAAAACGTCAGTACGCTAGTCCTTACGTATATACTGGAAACAATCCGATCAACCTCACGGACCCCAGCGGGCAATTCTCTTTCGGCGACTTGTTTAAAGGATATCGTGGTGGTATCTGGGCCGGAGTAGGAGAAATCCTCCTCGGTCTGGCGATTTCGGCAACTGGCATCGGTTCCATTTATGGTGCCGGGCTCATTGCTTTGGGAGCCACTGGTGTAGCCTATAGTGCCAACCATAAAGATCACTTTAGCTGGAAACAATTTGGTGAATCCGAAGCAGGAGCCGCCATTGGGGCAGCGGAGGTAACTATCGGTGTTGCTGTCACTGTCTTAAGTGACGGAAGTTTAGGTTCCACCGTAGGAGCTACGCTAATAGGTGCTGGTATGAGTGGGATCAGCTATAGCGCTCTGCATAAAGGCAAGTTTAGCTGGTCAGATTATGCCAAGCAAGAGCTCATCGGTGCTGCAGGTGGCTTGGTCACTGGTGGCGTGGGAGCTATTGGATCCGGAATTGGCGCTGCTGTCGAAGCCGGAGCTACGGCCTCCACCATAATTGATGCTGTTTCTGGTGTGGTTGGGGGTGTTGCTTCTACTTATGCCTCAAAGGCGGTGAAGATTGCCCTCTACCACCAAAGCTGGCATTTCTCCTGGTGGACCTTGGCGAGTGCTGGTGAGAGTGCTGCACTTGGAGGTATCGGCGGTGGTTTGGGAGGTTACTTCAAATCCAAGCTCCCAGGAACACCTCAGCCAAAGGATGCCATGCCCAATGCACAAAGTGTAGAAGAACAGATAGATATCGAATTCGATCAGTGGTTGTATGAAATACAACTGGATGAAGTATCATCGGCACGCCGTTTCTTCCTGGGCAAAGAAGGCAAGTGGTTCCCAGCCAATAATGCCAAGCGTATCGCTGCCCTTACCAAGCCAGCAGCTTTCAACCTCAAGAAGATGCATCCAGCATGGAAGGACATCTTCTAACGATCAGCTAACTGCTTGGAAATTACGAGAGAGGGGAGGAACGCTAAGGATCTCCCCCTCTCTTTCTTATTCTTCAGCATTTTCAGTCTTACCTATGGCTGAAAACAGGGTACTTAAGTCAATATCCACCTCCAAATCCCAGTTGGCGCGAAGTGTTTCCAGCGTGCGAATGTACACGCGCTCCGGTTGGCGTTTAAGATCATAGTTGCCAGAATCCCATCTACCGTTACCGTTGAGATCTTCGATAATTTCCAATTGATAATCACCCGGTGGGAGTAACTTAAACTCATTGGTATAGCTCAAGGCGCCAGTGTGATTAAAGATCGCAGTGGGTGCTTTACTTGACACCAGTAAACGGCAATGATATTGGGTAGTGGTATCCACGTCTGTGAAACGGATGGTGAGGTTCCCCAAACTTTTGCGGTCAATGGTTGTCCAGTTACGAACCAGGGTATCCGCTGAAGGTACGCCCCAGTAGTCGATTACAGCGCCGGGTAGTAATTCCAGCGCATATTGGGTTTGTTCTTTCAACTTAAGATCCAGCTCCACAATTTGCGGATTAAGACTATCTATCGCCCAGGTATAAGTCAAGCGCTCCAGTAAGGTATCAGCAAGCAAATTGATTAAAGAGGTATCCAGCGCAGACACCGGCCGATCAAAACCAATCGCTAAAGGTTTCTGAGGGGCGTGCCGCGTGGGTGAGCTACCGGGAATATTGACAACGCTCAAGCTGCGCGGACGTACCGCATTAGCAACAGGTGCCGCAGGTACGGGGATCGTATCATTCAAGAGCGTATCAGCAGTGACAATCAACTCCCAGGCCTGTTCCTCCTGGTGCCATAGCATAAGAGAATCCGTCTGATTGATCCGTTCGTAGGGCACATCGGCGATCAGGTTCAACTCTTCAGTTGGTTCTCGGTTAAATACCAATTTCAGGCGCCCCCAGCGGCTGCTATCCGCTTCAGCTAACTGCAACGGAAGCTGTTCTCGGAATAATCGCAAATTGAGCGCGACGCTGGTATCAGCCGTGAGTTCAATGGAATCCGTCAGAAAAGCGATCCGTTCAGCGGCCTGATTAAAGCGATAGTTGGCATCCGAATCTTCCAGGGCTGCTACCTTATAAAAGCCGCCCCGCACATTAGAAATACGGAACTGTCCCTGCTCGTTGGTACGACCAAAGTAGAAGGGCTTGGTTGTCCGGAAAACAGAGTCGGCCAGATTATCGTACAGCATAACTAGCGCCTTCTCTACGGGTTCCGCCGTATAGGCATCTACTACTTGACCCGAAAGCTCTAAAGAATCAATATAAGGGCCGGTAGAAAACACAAAGCGCAGATCATCAGCCGGGTTGCTTTCCGTTAGGTCTTTCACTGCTTCACCAAACTGAACGACGTAGGTGACATTATTGCGCAGCGTATCTTCATCACCCAAATCCAGAATAACAGTCTTTCCTTTTAGACGCACTTCGTACCCTTGCAAGGGTGGTGAGATGACCACTTGCTGATTGACCTGCTCCAGCTTGATCCATTCGTCAAAGGTCAGCTCAATGGTCTTTGGCCGAAAGTTGGTTTGAAGATTGGGCGTAGAACGAGTGGAGTCAATCTGTGGAGGTTGCTCATCCCGTGGTCCTCCCGTAGGAGAAATTGGATTGGCACATTGGACCAGACTAAGCACTAAAACGGCATACCAAAACAGGTAGCGCAATTGCAGTGGCAGATTCTTTGCGTTCATAGCGCAAAAATAGAATAAGCAATGATCATAGAGTATGTTTTGTATACTCTTGACCTGCTAATTAACAGGACCGTAAGAAATATCGAGAAGAAAAAAGGAAAGAATGTTAAATTTTGACCAGCGCTATAGATTCCAGGACCAGCCCAGCTGAATATTCCCCAGCGCAGAATTGGTAAGCACATCCTGCTCGAGATGCGTATAACTTAAATTAAGACGAGTCGTTCTTGAAAACTCAAATCCTAAGCCAAGCATCAAGGTAGCGGTAGGGTTAACGGTGCGTGGACTTCGCCCCGAAGCGTCTAGCTCGGGGCGGGCAAACCAGAAACTTTGTTGCGGTCGTTGCATATTTACGCCTACGAAAGCACCGGCCTGTAAGGAGCACCTCCCTACTCGATATCCGGCAAGGAGCGGCAGCCCAATACGATATTGGCGTTCGATAGCAAAAGTACCAGGATTGGCAATGGTAGTAGCGCGGTTGTACTGAACTCCCAATGACACATAGGTATTCCCTTGATCGCTCAACATACGAGACCGATCAAAGGACTTGATGAGGGTATTTCCCTTCGTACAATCTAGTGACTTGGCGGCGAGTCGTGCACATACCTGCTGTCCGATAAGCGGACAGCGAACTATCATGACGAACATGAGCACCGCACAAAGTTTAGCTATTACCGGCATTGATTTTCGTTTAGGCTCTGCTAGTAGTTGGCGTTAGTCTTAGAATTCCACAAGACTAACTTTTTTCAAAATAAAGTGTGACCGGTAGGTTGTTTTACGTCAATACATTGGTAAAGTTACGAAGAACTTTGCTATAATTGAGACAGAATAAAGAGTGAAAGTCACTAAAATAATTTACTCCTATCTACCTCAACTAAAGGTTAGTCAATCATTTTTATTTCATTTTACCTAATAAATCCTCAAATATGTCTTTACAAGACAAATATCGTCCCGTTCTAAGCTTGGGAGAAGAACTAGGAATTGCTGATGGCCACGTAGAAGAAACGGATGGTCGTTTGAAGATCGGCGGTACCGCTGCAAATCAGTACCACAAGAACCTATTGTGGGACAAAATCAAAGAAATTGGAGGTGATTCCCCAGCAGATTTGATGGCTGACATCAAGGTAGCTGCAACCGACCACTACGCCATGCACACGGTGAAAGGCGGTGATTCTTTGAGTAAAATTGCCAAGCACTACTACGGTGATGCAATGAAGTACATGCATATCTTCAATGCAAACACGCATATCCTGAAGGACCCGAATGTAATTCACCCAGATCAGGTGTTGACCATTCCTAATCCTCCAGCATAAGGAATAAGGCAGTAACGCCTAAGGTGTTATTGTGCCGTATCTAGTTCCGAAATCTTTTGCTCGGACTAGACGAAGGCTTATCTTTGGGCTGGGTAGTGCAAACTACTCAGCCCATTTTAGTTAGCCCACCCTAGTCATGCCCAATCAACCACTCGATAAACGCTATTACACTATCGGAGAGGTAGCAGAAATGTTCCAGGTCTCCAAGTCATTGATTCGTTTTTGGGAAAACGAGTTTGACTCCCTGCGCCCACATAAGAACAGCAAAGGTGACCGGCGTTTCACTCCACAGAATATCCGGCAGTTCGAACTCATCCACGAGCTCGTCAAGGAACGGGGCTTCACCCTTGAGGGGGCCAAACAAGAAATCAAGCGCCAGCAAAAATTCCAGAAGAAAAAAGCAGCCATGCTGAATAGCCTGCAAGAGGTCAAGTCCTTTCTGGAACAAATTCGAGATCAGGCGGAGGAGGAGGAATAGAGACGATAGTATACAGATCCCAGTATACAGATCCCAGTGGACAGTTCTCAGTGGACAGTAGTTAGTAATCAGTTCCCAGTGGACAGTTCCCAGTAGCCAGTGTGGATTTAATCCCGTCTAATACGTCACTGACTACTGGCTACTTTCTACTGACTACTAACTATTTATCAATCCTTACTCTCCTTGGCAATAGCCTCCAACATACTGCGGGCATTCTCCCCTACTGAACCATCAGGGTCCATCTTGATTGCCTTTTGGTATAGTTCTTTAGCCTTTTCTATTTCTCCATTCTTCCAATGAGCTTCCGCCAAACTATCCCAGGCATTTGCCGAGTCGGGGAACAGCTGTGCCACCAACTGAAATACGAAGAGTGCGGACCCTACATCACCATTTCCCATCAGCTGATAGCCCGCACCATTCAAGTTTTCCTCAAAAGGATAATATTGATAGCGGGGATCAGCCATTAAGCGTTGCGCTTCGGCGGGAATCTGCTCTGCTTTGCCAGTTGAAAAGAGTTCTTCCAGGTATACCATTGGATCAACAATGGCATCTGTATAATCATAGGTCCAAATAGTTTCCAAAACTGGATCTCGGTTCGCTACATAATCGGCAAAACTGAGTTCCGCTGCCAGGTGCGGGGCTAACCAGTCCTGGTTTTCCCATTGCGGCTTATCCTGCCACCAGGCAAAAGACAGACGTGGCTCCAAGCCACTGTTCGGCAGCTTAACTGGACGATTATCACCGTAGAAATTGATGTTTTCTGAGGTCGGTTCGCCCACAAAGACCGCTTGCGTGTAGGTATGAAGTTCGTTGACTAGATTTTGGCAGGCGGAGAAGGTTCGCCGCCCTAGAATCACAAAGAATTTGCCGGGCTGGTTAATCTTATGGTTCTCAATCACTCCCGTGACAATGGGTTTATTCTTGTAGTTATTTCCGCCGCCATTAAGCCGCACGTCCAGGATAAATTGCTCCACCTCATTGTTCTCAATGAAGTCAAATACTTCTGCGTAAAACTCAGGAATCGCAACGGATGGGTCATCCTGAATTTGGCTGTGTCGTACGTACACCGCTTTTTGTTCCGGCAGGTATTCGTAATAGTAGATCTTATCCAGGTTCTTTAGCCAAAGTGGCATCTCTCCTTGTCCTCGGGCGCTGAGCCAACCATCGGCTTGTAGCACTTGAGAATACTGTCCGGGGTAGCCATCTCCATCATAAGCAGCAAAGGTTTGTTCAAATTCCCGACCATCCTTTTCCAAGGTTAAAGTGATGGTTTCTTGTAGTTCTGGAGTTACGCCTTGGGCGTGCAATACTTCGGGGCTTCCCAAATGTTGCCAACCGTAAGCACGGAAAAACTGCTCATTCTCTACCGGCACAACCGGGCGGATAGCTTCTAAAGCCTGCTCTATCGGCATACCCGCTACCCGCAGCACCTTAGCACCCAAAGCAGCTTCGTATTCTTGGGGTACTGCCTGCACATACCAACCATCACTGAAATTATACAAGTTGTAAGGCATTTGGTGAAAGCCATAAGGATTGTCCTTCGACCAGCCGCTGACCCACAAGCTGGTATGGCCGTAGCCAAACATAGAAACCAGGCGGGCGAGGCCCACCACCACTTCGTGCTGAGCTAACTCGGGGATCGCATTGTGTAATTCTTTTACCGCCTGATCGAAGGCTTCCGCACTTACTTTTTTGAAGAGGAAGGGATATTCCTGGTGCACCGTTTGCCGGAGAAAGGCCAGATCTTCCTGCCATTCTTGCGGGCTAAGTTTCGGCTGTGCTTGAACAGACCAGGTAGCCAGACCAACTACCATCAGGGTAATAATGAATCTCATGAGCGTTTAGATTTTGTGGTGAAGTGCGAGTGATGACTGAGAAGAAAAATACGGATTTGCTGTAAGCAAAGACAAGTTTTGCACAGCGTAGTTGCAGCATCTCCCCTATCGGTCACTTCGTGGCGGAGTGTAAGCATTTATGTACTTTACTCCTTTATTGCATCATAAGGAAGAATGCGCTAAACCCCGCTCTGATGAATCTCCGCACCCACTGCACCCACTATCTGCTTGGTCTGCTGCTCCTTATTCCAGCACTACTCAGTGCTCAGCAGCAGGAGAAATTACTTTATCGTATTAACGCCCAAGAGTACGAGACGATTCTTTTGAGCGCTTATCGGGACATTAGCTTTTTACAGACGCGCACACCGGTAGCCACTCTCACCAAAGCTCCAGAAGACAGTACTCTCGCAGCGGGGCACTACGTCATTATCAGTCTGGCTGGAGAACAGATCAAATGGGAGCTGTGGAGCAAAAACCACCATAGCATTTATCTCCACGATGATCAGAAGCAACTTAACCTGGCTATTGTAGACAGCGTAGGGCAAGAAGTGCCACACGCTCAGGTGCGGTTTGCGAAACGTAGGGTGGACTACAAGCAAGCCAACCAACGCTACGAAAGTCGGCGCTTACGCCCGGGAATCCTAAGTATTTACCTACCGGGAGATACTATCTTTTATGAGATTGAAACGGCAAAACGCAAAAGTATTGTCTTACGTAGATTTGGCTATTTTAGTGGTTCTCGTGTAGGCTCAGTTATTACCTGGCCGATACGATTGATTAGAGGCCCAATTGGCTATCTCCGTCGAGGTTTTAGGTGGGGCGATTGGCATATCCACAACTGGCCGTTTGAGCGCTTGTACCGGAGAATTAAAGCAGGGCGGGATGCTCGAAAAGTATTTAACGGTTTCGTAGCAAGCCAACAACCGCTCTACCGCCACGGCGACACAGTGAAAATAGCAGCTACGCTAGCCAAAGCAAACGGTAGACCTTATCGTCGTCCTTTGCGGCTCCTCGTCAGGAGTGTTAATAAAACCTGGGTCGACACCCTCCTGCAACCCGAACTACCCGGACACTACGCTTTTGAATGGCCACTAGCAGATAGCCTCCCCCTGGATAGTCGCTACATAGCAAAAGTACAGGATCCACGCTGGCGTCAATACCGATCGATACAACACGAATTCCGCTTGGAGGATTATGAGCTGGATGGATATGAGTTCGAAATCACCCAAAAGCCGAACCTGTTCTTGACCGATGAGCCGGTCCGTTTTACCGTCTCCGCTAAGGATGCCAACGGCCTAGCTATCCCTACTGCGGATATGGCAGCTACCATTGTCACGCAGCAGGTCAACAAGCTATTTGATCGCATTATTTATGTACCTGATACGCTGTGGACGTTTCGCCAGGAGATGGGTAACCAAACCAAACTCACGCTAGAACCCCCCGATAGTATTTGGCCTTTAGTACATCTAAGTGCCCAGCTAGAGGTCTGTTTGCGGGGCCCCAGTGGAAAACTCCAAAAGGCAAACCATTCCTTTCAGATTCGTCGCAATCCCTGGCAGCCTAAACTCACGCTCAGTGAAGGTCAGGTAAAAACAGATCTCATTCCAGCAAGTGCTGAAACCAGACGGGGCATCTTGCGAGCTTATAACAAAGAACAAATACTGCAGCGGCGGGAAATAAGTAGTGGCGCAGAAGTCCCTCTAAATCCGACAGCTACCCGCTACGAGTGGGAAGTTGCTGGTAAACGGACAGAAATGCACATCAGCAAAGTGGATGATGGTGTCGACTTCGATTATCGATGGAAGGATGATTCCTTGTCTTTACAGTGGACCAACACCCATCGGCTACCTATTCACTGGACCCTACAGACCAGTCGTCAAATGATTGCGGAAGGTAGAGATAGTAGCCAGCAGATTGCCGCCGTATTTCCGGTAGGGCAAAACAAGCGCCAGCTTTGGCTCCACTATTCCTACTACTGGGGTGGGCGTTCCCTCTCATTGGACACAGACCTTAAAGCACTGCGTAATCAACTCAAAGTAGAGCTGGAAGTGCCAGATCAGATCTATCCCGGCGAAAAACGTACCATCCAGGTACAGGTCACAGATGATATGGGGCGAGCAGTAAAAGGGGCTCCTGTACTAGTGGGTGCCTACAATGTCCAAATGCGGAAAGGTAAGCCCTATGAGCTCACAGATATAAAATACAAGGGTCGCCGCCAGGGCTTTCGCCGCCAGAGCTACTACGCTAAACGAGCACGCCCCAGTAGCCAAACTTATATCAGTCGTGCATGGTACAATACGCTAGGTCTGGACAGTCTGCTTTACTATCAGCTCCGCAAGCCCGGCCAAGGAGTCTTTACGCATTACCGTCCCTTGCAATCCCAGGACTCATTGGCTCGGGTGACTGCCCAAATTGCGCCTTTTGTGGTAAGAGACAATCGTGCTATTCCTGTTCATTTCATCTATTTGGATAATCGTCTGGTCTACGTTTCCAAGGCTTGGCAGGATACGCCCTATAGCATAGTAGCTGAGCCCGGTTACCATCAACTGACCCTGCGGACCAGCAAAGCGGAAATTCGAATAGATAGTGTCTTATTACAGGCTGGAGAGCAGTTGGTCTTGAGCGTAGATCAGCTACAGGTCAAGAGTAAGCAAGTACAAGTGTTAGCTCGATCCCCTGAATGGACGAATAGCGAAATCAAGCTGGTAGAACGACACCTTTTATTCCTTGGGTCACGAACAGCACAGCAAAGACCACAGTACTTTTTCGCCAGTCCTAAGCAGGTCTTCCTCATGCGTGATAGACGCTACGGCACCCAACCAGTTGGTGTCTTTTCCAACGGACAAGAGCTAACCCGACTCCGGCCAGGAATTGATACCACTCAGTTTCGTTTTGAGCCTCACTTTTACTACGAAATTGATCAGCAGCGCGACCGCCTCTACCGTCATCACCCCTATTCGGAGGCCCGTGTAAAGCCCAGCTTTTATACTTGGCAGCTCATTCCGGCACTAGGCGAAGAAGCCATTTTTCTAGCGGACATTCAAGCGCCCAAGAACATTTGGCGTTATGATTATGATGAACCATCCACTAAGGCGGCGAATGGACGCGGACGCTTGCGCCTTTTTGCAGAAGGGCGCCCCAGAAATACCAAAGCACTATTGCTCAGTGAAGGGGATACCTTGCGCTATGTCTTAGCTGTGGTGCCCACTACCATTTCCCTACCGGAAGGTCAGTACACCCTGAACTGGTTTACTGGTGAAGACCAGCTCGGTCAGTACGCTATCAGCATTCGGGCCAACCATACGCTCGCGCTGCGGGTTGATAGTACCCAACTGACATCCAAAGTGTTGCCTAATGATTGGGGTGAACTACTTCTAGAAAAGAAATATCCCGCCGGAAGTACTCGCCCTTCCTCCATTACCCAGAGATCGAAAGAGCGCCCGACCCGCACTTTTGTGGGCACTGGCCAATTGATCAGTGGCTACATCACCGATGATGGAGGTGAACCGCTAATTGGCGCTTCCGTCCTAATTAAGGGTACCGCTGTAGGGACTGTGACAGACTGGGATGGCTACTATCAATTGTGGGCACCAGCAGCAGGTGTAGAAATTATAATCAGCTACACTGGGTTTGAAACCCAGGAGGTTATTCTTGGCAGTAATGCGGGGGAGATAGATATTGTCTTATCAGAGGGCGTGGCACTAGATGAAGTAGTAGTTGTAGCCTACTCCATGAATCGTGTACGGGAAGACAACTTTGGCGTGGTTCCAGTATTACAGGGTAAAGTAGCGGGAGTTTTGGTAGCGGAAAAGGAAGTGAATGACCAAACAGCGGAACAACTAGCTATCCAGCCTTCTCCTTTGCCTGCGCCGACAGACAGTATTCGCGATAGCTTCCGCGATTATGTCTACTGGCAACCCGTATTGGCCACCGATAAAAATGGAAAAGTACAATTCACCACTACTTTCCCAGATGACATCACCAACTGGCGGCACTTTGCTTTGACCACTGATCGCAAAGCACGCCTAGGCTTACAGGAGGCTTACACCCAGGCCTATCTCCCCTTGCAAGCGCAACTCTATACCCCGCGCTTCTTGCGGCCAGGTGATCGCAGTGAAGTGATCGGCCTACTTTCCAATAGGACCGGAAGCCCCCAGCAACTCACTAGCTTTTTCACCAATTGGAATGGTGAGCGCAGAGAGGAGGAATTAGAAATTGAGGAAGCACTGCGTCAAATCTATCCACTCGGCGGTATCCCAACAGCAGATAGCTTGAGCCTAAAACTTGGACTGATCCAAGGTGATTATCGCGACGGCGAAGAGCGCATCATCCCTGTTTACCCGAAAGGGATAGAACGCACCAAAGGCCACTTTACAGTCTTAAAAGATCAGCAAGGACAAGGATTGGAAGCGGACCTGGATAAAGGAAACGTGCACCTACACATCGGAGGAAATGCGCTACCGCAAATACAGGCTGCCATCGAAAAACTGCGCAACTATCCGCACGGCTGTAACGAGCAAACGGCTAGCCGACTACTGGCCTTACTGGCCAACGAACAGTTAAAAGCATACAATGATGATCTCCCTGATGTGAGTGCTGAAATCCGTGCGGAGATCAGGAGGCTGGAGAAAAATCGGCACCGAGATCGGCGCTGGGGCTGGTGGCCAGCTAGCTTGCAGAGTAGTGATTGGATTACCCGACACGTGATCCGCGCGCTGGACCAGGCCAAAGCACAAGGATACCGAATACCCGATCTTGAAGTTCCTATCCGAGAAATGATCAGCCAACTTTCACCACTCAACAAGTTTGATCAGTGGGACAACCTCCTCTTTTTAGCAGAGCGGGGTCAGGTACTCGATTATGAGCCCTACCTTATTCATTTAGACACCATCCCGCGGGATCTAGCAACAGAGTTACTATACCGCCGCTTGCAGCAACTCAGTGGCGCGCCATTTAAGCTTGACTCTCTCACCCGGCAACGCCAGCAAACTTTTACGGGCGGCACCTTTTGGGGTGAACGCAATCGTTGGCACTATAGCCCATATCGATACACTACAGGCTTGAGCATACAAGCGCTGCAACTCTACCGAGCGACGGATGATAGCAGTATGGTAACCAGTATTGAGCAATTCTTTCTGGAACCACCATTCACCGAAGCAGCTACCGATTATTACCACCTGGGCCTGAACACCTACGAAGCTAGTCTGCTGGTACAGCAATTATTACCATCCGTTCTTAGAGAAAGAGAAAAAATAAGTCCGCTACAAGTACAATTGTCCGGTGGTGGCACTACGCAGGTATTCGATGATTTTCCGGAGCAGCGAATGATTAGCCCGCAGCGGGCTCGCCAGAGTACCATCCGCAAAACGGGTAATGGTCCTGCTTTTGTCAGCTATTACCAACGTTATTGGGATGAAAAACCACCAGTGGAAGATGCTGGCTTTGAGATCCGAAGTAGCATTTATCAGAACGGTACGGCCAGTACAAATATAACAACAGGCACTACCGCCCAATTGAGGGCCAATGTAACGGTAGATAAGGATGCCGACTACGTAAAGATTGAAATACCAGTGCCCGGCGGATGTTCCTACGGTCCCAAAGTATTTGGAGAAATCCATTGGGAAACGCACCGTGAATACCGTCGAGATCGGGTGGTGATCTATTGTGAACATCTACCCGCAGGCAACTATAATTTCACGATTCCGCTGGAGCCCCGTTTTGCCGGTCAGTACCACACCAACCCTGCACAAGCAGAAATGATGTATATACCTGCGGTGCACGGAATTGGGAATACGCTGCAGCTAGTGATTGAATAAGTTGTTTTTTATCCACTATCTTTAGTAGTGACATCACCATCTGCGGACCATCCCTGTAGTTATTTATCCGTGAAAACGGCCCATTCAATACCCCCCTGGCTTTTGTTGTTGCTGGCAAGTTTATTAGCCGGGAGCAGTCTTGCCCAAGATCGACTTTTTAAGACCATCGAACTAGACGGTTTTCCGCGCGGAAACGTGCAGGATATCGTGCAAGACAAGTACGGCTTCTTGTGGATCGCTACCAGTGATGGTTTGGGTAAATACGATGGGCATCAGTTGATTGATTACCGGCATCTTCCTTACGACACCAATAGCCTCAGCAGCAATTATATTACCGACCTCAGCCTGGATCGTGCAGGAAACATTCTGGTCAGCACTCGCAATGGCATCACAGTCTACTTAATGGCGGAAGATCGGTTTATACGGCTAGTGGGTAACGAAGACCTTCTTGCTACCGGTACTTCCGATATTGTCTTGAATGTCATCCAAGACCACCGCGGCTGGTATTGGTATGGCACCTACCATGGCCTATTCCGACGTAAGCATCTGAACGCACCCGCCGAGCTGATCTTTCCCAACGAGGAGCACCCTGATATTCCGCACAAAACGATCTGGAAAATCCATCAGGATAAAGACCAAAAGCTCTGGATCGGCTCTGGCATGGGGTTGGTTATCTCAGATACTAGTGCTATGGATTTCACTGTTTACGAACGTAAAGACGCAGCCAGACACGGCCTAAACGCTATGCAAACATGGGATTTTGTCGAACTTGAGAATGGCACCCTTTACCTGGGCAGCGAAAACGGTATTTATCGGGCAGAATTAGTAGCGGATGGCTACCATTTTCATCAAGTGTATACGGAAGGTCTCAGCGAGCCATTTGTCAATTGTATGCACAATGACGGCGACAGTATCCTCTGGATCGGTAATCACCGCGAGGGACTCAACGAAATTGACTTGCGCACAGGTACGGTACGCAATTATCGATCTGATGAGAAAAATGAAATGTCTATCGCCCGAAATGGCATACAAACGGTATTTCGAGATCGCAATGGTTTACTTTGGGTGGGGGCATCAGGTAATTTGCAATATACCAGCCGGCAATTCAATAATTTTCAATGCGTAACCTCTAGTGCTAACAGCATGAATAGCTTAAGCAATGAGGTGGTCAAATCAAGCCTCGTTGATCATCAGGGTACCCTTTGGGTGGGAACCTACGATGGACTCAATCGTTCCATCGACACTAATTGGCGGCAGGGCCAACTGGCTTTTGATCGATACTCCCCTGCTGCCTCCACTGCGGATAGACGCATCTCCCACGGCAATATGTACGGCCTGTACGAAGACAGTCGGGGTATATTGTGGGCAGCAACTTTCCGGGGTTTAAACTATCTGGACTTAAACGCTCCGCGAACAGAACAACAATTCACTAGCCTTTCTACCGAAGATGGGCTTCCGCACTACTTCATCTACGAGCTACAGGAGATTTATCCCGGCCAATACTGGGTGGCCACTTACGGGAAACTGGCGCGCATGTATTTCGATCCCGAGGAGCCCCGCGCCGTCAAGTTTGATTGGTTTAATCATGGCGATCCGGGGGAGGGAAGCCTAGTTAATGCCACCGTTTATACCATGACGAAAGATCGTTTTGGGCGTTGGTGGTTTGGTACCTTTGATGGTTTAAGCCAACATCGATTCAACCAGGGTGAGGATTTCTTTGACAATTACCAACGTATCCCTGGTGATTCCACTAGCTTAAGTGATAACTCCATACGCTGCCTTCATCTTGATTCCCAAGGGCGGCTATGGGTCGGTACCCGAACGGGCTTAAACCTAGTTATTCAGAAGCGAGCCACTGATCGAGCAAAGTTTCAGCACTTTGGCTTGCGCGAAGGTTTTCCTAACGACGTGATCCACTTCATCGAAGAAGATGCCGAGGGAATTTTTTGGATTGGCACTAATGCTGGTTTAGTGCGCTTTAACCCCGATGCTGCTTTGGCTGGACAAGCCGCCGTTGAGGAAATATACACCCAAGCCGACGGATTACTTTCTTCCTCTTTTGTCTTTCGTTCCTCCTCTCAGGACAGCACCGGCCAGATCTATTTGGGTACCGGTGTAGGGCTAAATATTTTTCATCCACAACGATTATTGACCAACCAGTATGCTCCAAAAATAGCTTTAACTCAACTAGAGGTGAACGGCACCACAATTAGCCCCAGCACCCCTGATCAAAATATATTACAGTTACCCATTCAAGAAACAGAGCAACTTAAACTCCACTACCAACAAAACCAGATTGGATTGTCCTTCTCTGCATTGGATTATTACGCACCGGAGGACACTTACTATCAGTACCGGCTTCTTGGTTTTCATGATAATTGGTTGGGGGGCCGAGGCGTATCCAAGGCGCAATACACTCGTCTCCCCCCCGGCAACTATACCCTACAAGTAAAGGCCGCCAACAGCGACGGAATCTGGGGAAAGCAAATACGGGAGTTAGCGATCCTTATCCAACCACCCTGGTGGAATACAACTCTGGCTTATATATGCTATGTCTTAGTTGGCGGAGGTGTTATTTGGTGGTTGATCAATCAACGGATTCAACGCCAAACTCAAAAACTAGAACAAGAGTTTGCTGTTCAAAACGCCCGGTCCGAGGAACGTACTCGCCTACGACAAAAGAACGCCGCCGATTTCCACGATGAACTGGGCCACCGGCTCACCAAGATTTCGCTCTTCCTCGAACTAGCCAAGCGAAATATTCGCCAGCCGCTCGAATTATTTACCCACTTTGAAAAAATCAAACAGCACGTAGACGGTCTTTCCTCCGGCATGCGGGACCTCATTTGGGCGCTCGATCCAGAGAAAGATAACGTACTCCAAACCATGATGCGCCTACGGGATTTCGGCGAACAACTCTTTGAAGACACCACCACGCAGTTCAGAGTCAGTGGCTTCACCGGAGAATTGGAGGCGATCCTACTCCAACCAGACACCCGGCAGCAGCTACTCTTACTGTTCAAGGAGGCCATGCACAATTGCCTCAAGTACGCACAAGCAAGTGAGGCTAAGCTGAAAATTGAACGCCATGCCAACACACTGCGCATCATCTTTTACGATAATGGCCAAGGGTTTGTATTGGAAGATCGAACAGGTAGTGGTTACGGATTAAAGAACATGCAGCAAAGAGCCGAAAAAATGGGTGCCCAGTTAATCATCCAATCTACACCAGGAAAAGGCACTACCCTGACCCTGGATGAAATACCCCAAATGGGGTAGCGCTAGCCACGGAAAAAGCTGTAATTTCATCAATAGCCAATAGCAAGTACATGAAAGACCGGCCTATACAGGTAATGATTGTTGAGGATGACCATGAGATCCGTCAGACGCTGGCCCTCATCATCAAGGGCACGCCAGGTTTTCACTGTCAACACACCTTTGACAATGCGGAGGCCGCCATTGCAGCTCTACCGGAGCTACTGGTAGATGTGCTACTCCTAGATGTAGAGCTCCCCGGCATGACCGGCATCCAGGCCTTGCCAAAGATCAAAGCCATTAAGCCGGATCTAGATTGTCTCATGCTCACGATTCGCCAGGATGACGAGGCTATCTTTACGGCCATCAGCGCTGGCGCTACCGGGTACTTACTGAAGGATACGGCCCCCACCGAAATTCTAAAATCCATCCAGGAAGTGCAAGCCGGCGGTGCCCCCATGAGTATGCAGATTGCCCGCAAGGTAGTAGGATCCTTTCGTGCGATGAATGAGTCGCCACTCAGCGAGCGAGAGACCGAAATTCTCAGACTACTCAGCGAAGGGATGAACTACCGGAGTATTGCGGAAGCTATTTTCCTATCACCCCACACGGTGAAAACGCACATTAAGAATATCTACTCCAAACTACATGTGCACACGCGTGCCGAAGCGATTAATAAGGCCATTCGGGATAAGTTGATTTGAGCGAAAATTGGGGAGGTGGCGAAATCCTCATCGAAAAAATTAAATAACTCGTTTTCTACCCTTAAGCTACACCCCTCCAAAAAACACCTAAAACCCTAATAATCAGCAATATAAAACACCCCCATTACTCATTTAATTTTTTCGATGAGCCCCCTCTTTTTTAAGCTCCAAAAATTCTACTGACTATCGTAAACCAGCACCTAACCCCAGTCCTATTATACCCCAAATGAGCGATTTACAAGCCTGGCAGATTCGGATAATTTTGCCCCGAACAAAATCCGAAACACCATGGGCTTTTCCCGCTTATCCTACCTACTCCTTTTTCTTTGTCTTAGCTCCCTGGCTTGGTCTCAAACTCGCCAGAAGCCGCAATTCACACCCGGTGAACGAGATATTTTTGTCGACTCCCTCTGGAACGAGTACTACGGTGAAGCACCAAGTCTGTGGACCTTGAGCCGTGGTGGAGTGGAGAATATGTTGATGGACGAAAAACCGGTAATCGGCTTTATCTCCAACATCAACCAAATTGCTCCTCGCATGAGCGAAGAAAGCTACCTCCCAAAAACCTTCACTATTGAGCTAGAAGTATATTTCCACAACCAGGGTAACGAAGGCTACACGATTGAATTCAATAAAGGTCAATACGTATTCCGCATTAGTCGCAATGGCATTTCCCACCGTCCTGGATTTCCACGGATCGATTTGGAAGAATTGGTAGGCTGGCGCAAAATTCAGGTGGCCGTCAATGGATCTAGCCTAAAGGTCTACTACAACGGGGAGCGCTTGGTCAATCACCCCGACATGGGTATCGAGCCTACTGAACTTAGTCTCAAAGTTCTGAGTCATAACATCAGCAAGGACAAATATGCTATGATCCGGAACATCCGCGTAGCAGAAGGCGGTGGATCTCTCTATGAGCGCTTCAATACCACTGGTGTGCTAGAACTCAACAACATCCACTTTAACAATAATGAGGCCACTATTCGCCCAGATGCCGAACCCGTAGTAGCGCGCATAGCAGAAATGCTGAATCGCTACGCCGACCTCCGTGTACAGATCGAAGGACATACCGATAGCAATGGCGAGGCCGACTTCAACATGAAGCTCTCCCAACAACGGGCCGAGGCCGTGAAAGAAGCGCTAGTCAAATTGGGCGTTGCTCCGGAACGTATGGAGACCATTGGCTACGGCGAAGAAAAACCACTCGATCCGGAACAAAATGCGCGGGCCTGGGCCATCAACCGACGAGTCACCCTGCGCAAGCTGTAGAGACGCATTTTCAAAACAAAATTCATAAAAACGCTATACCATGAAAAACATCTTTTTCCTTTTCAGCCCCCTAATAATCCTCACCAGTTTTGCCTGCAACAACGACGATGATGGGCCAGCTACTCCTCTAGATGATTGCAGCATTGTCTATACCATTGATGGTCAAACCATGACGGAAAACGATATTGTGGTCTGTGCCTTGCTTGATGGCACACTCAACATCGGACTTATTGGATCAAATAATATCCAAATTCAAGTCAACGAACTGGATGGTCCGGGTACCTTCACGATAGCGGATAATGATGTGTTTATCTTGGTTGATCTGGACGATGGCACACGCCTGGGCGCTGAGTCCGGAACCGTAACGGTAGATCAACTCACCGATAGTAAGGCTACGGGTACTTTTTCCTTGACCCTCCGTGATATCAACGATTTTATGCTGACCGGTCCAACGGTAAGCCTTACAAATGGGCAATTTAACGCCAGCTTCTAAACCACACCTCTACTGAACACAACTTTAGCAGGTCATCCAACTTATGGTCAATCATGCCAATCAACAGGATGACCTGCTAACGTCTACTACGCTCCACAAAGCGACGTAGAATTTGATGCGGGATTTCCGCTTGCACTTTACTCACCGCTGTGATAAGCGATTCCGCGGAAGCGGGGTCAAAATAACCGTGGTTTTGATAGTTTTGTATCCGAACGGTCATACCCTGGGCGTCCAGCTCCACGTGAAACTGAGTAGCGTAGATATTGGATTGAAAGCGAATGATCTGTACGGGGCAGGCATCTGACCCTGCTAACAATGTTCCTCCTTGTGGAACAAACTGACAGGCCTCCTTATGCCCCACAAAAGCTAGAAAGGAGGACGGTAACCCCTCAAGTAGTGGGTCATTTTGAGCCGCATCTTGCAAGTAAATAGTAGTAGGCCCCGCCTGTTCGGAATACTGCGCCTTGGAAACCAATCCTCCTGCATAATGCACTAAGGCCCCCAAGCCATAGCAGCTGCCCAAATAGGGAAGGTCACGCGCAAATAATTGATCGAAGAACGGATGAAGTTCTGCTTCAAAACGACGCTGAAAGGCCGGTTTGTCCTCTACTGCATCGCTGATATTACTGGGACCACCACCCATAATCACCCCGGCATACTGATCCAGGTCGATCCCAACAAGACTTTCCTGCTCCATTCTAATCCGGTGTGTGTCTTCAACACGCAAGTCAGAATGCTCCAAAAAGGCTTGGTATTCATTGTCGGCCACCTCATCTATGGGCCGGAGTTGTAGAATAAGAAATGGTTTCATGCTAATTGTCCATTGGAAAGGCAAATTAGCAAGAATTAGGAAGACAGAATTGTTCGGAAGAAATCCTTAATTGTATCGGCAGGAGGCTAGAATTGTACTTTCCGCCGCCCTGCCTTACGCTCTGATTGGATACGCTTGTCTCGCAAGCGTTTAGCTTTAGCCTGAGCACTAGGCCCACGTGGTGATTTACGCTTTTCAGGTACAATGAGTGCCTTCTCAAGAAGATTAATAAACTTCTTCTCGGCGGCCTGCTTGTTCCTCAGCTGACTCCGGGTAGGACTAGCAGTGATCATCAAGAGGCCATCCTTATTAAGTAGTTTAGCCAAACTCACTCGCAAGCGCTCTTTTTCCGTTTTACTCAGGGCCTCTGAAGCTTCCAAATCCCAATACAGTTCCACTCGGGTACTCGTCTTATTAACGTGCTGCCCGCCTGGTCCACTACTTCTGGTAGCTCTGTAAATGATTTCGTGCCGCAAAACTTCCCGGTTCATGATGGCGCATTATTTTTTCTGCCAGCCTTCTAACAGTATTGCCAGCAGAGTAGTTCCAAGTCTGTAAATATATATCCGCATTCTTTAGTAGAAATGAACCTATCATTAAGGATGCGTTTCTACTGTAATCCCAAGCCGTAATTCCACCAGGACTGGTTCGTTGAGCAAAATATTTTCCACCTTTTTTTCAAAAAAGCTTGACAGGAGGATTTAATTCATCGTATATTTACGATATAAGATAAATTTATGGCAGTCAACAAAGCGAACATTTTCCCACAAGAGACACAAGAGCTAGCTGCGCTGGCCAAAGCACTGGGGCATCCGGCGCGTATTGCTATACTGCGCACTTTGGCGGAAAAACGCAGCTGTATCTGTGGAGAGATCGTGGAGGTACTACCCTTATCGCAAGCAACCGTCTCTCAGCATTTGAAGGCCCTAAAGGCCGCTGGCTTGATTAGCGGAGAAGTGGAAGGTGTGAAATCTTGTTACTGCCTGAATACTGACTACTTGAAGCGGATGACTCCCCTCCTTACCCAATTCTTCCAGCAAATTCTTTCACCACAGTGCTGTTGATGCCCAGGCTCAGAAGCATTCAATAACTATATCATGGAAAACAAACAAAAAACAGAAGTAGAACTACCCGTAGCAGAAGCCAGCTGTTGCACTCCAAGCTGTTGCTCTGGTAGTGCTGAAGCAGAAGCAGAACCGCAAGATTTGAAAAGCATCGTGCGCGAAAAGTACGGAGCCATTGCTGAAAGAACAGATGCTGCTGGATGCTGCGACACTCCTGATGGCACCTACAGTATTATGGCCGATGAGTACGATGAACTGGCTGGTTATGCCCCTACAGCTGATTTAAAATTAGGCTGTGGTCTGCCTACCGAATTTGCGCAGATCAAACCTGGAGACACCGTAGTGGACTTAGGCTCTGGAGCCGGAAATGACTGCTTTGTAGCACGAGCTGAGACCGGAGAGACCGGCCGGGTAATCGGTGTGGACTTCACCACTGCCATGATCCGGAAAGCACGTGCAAATGTTTTAAAATTAGGATACAACAATGTGTCCTTTGTACAAGGTGACATTGAAGACATCCCCTTACCAGCGGATATCGCAGATGTAGTTGTTAGCAATTGCGTTTTCAATCTGGTTCCCAACAAACAGCAGGCCTTTCAGGAAGCACACCGTATTCTAAAGCCGGGCGCACATTTCAGCATCTCGGATATTGTCTTGGAGGGAGACCTACCCACTGAATTACAAAAAGATGCGGAGCTTTACGCGGGTTGCGTAGCTGGCGCCATTCAAATGAATGATTACCTTCAGTTGCTTACGGATCAAGGGTTCAAGAACCTCAACATTCAAAAGAAGAAGGCCATTAAGCTACCTAAAGAAGTGCTGGCCAAACACTTGACCGACACACAAATTGAGGCCTTCAACGATTCATTCGGTATCTACAGCATCACCGTGTACGGTGAGAAATAGTTCCTATTCAAGGATTTATATTATTTTTGCAGATATGAAAACAGGCAGTAGGTCTTGTCCTACTGTCTGTCTTCTAATTCATAATCATAGTGTTTAAGCTGCTTACCTAGGTCAGCCGCATTGCCCCTTATTTGAACTTGACCGATTAAACTGATGTTGAAGGACCTCTTCAATCCTGATCTCAGTTCTCTGCAAAAGGAGAACAAAATACTGCAACGTCAACTTGCCTCATTAGAGGAAAAAGAGCGACACCTTTCTGTTATTAACGGTTTCGCCACTGCCATTCTCCAACAAGACACCGTAGAAGAAATAGCCTGGACCATTACGCGAGAAGCCATTTCCAAACTGGGCTTTGAAGATTGTATCGTTTACTTACTGGATGAGGGAAAAGAAGTACTGGTCCAAACAGCTGCTCACGGCCCCAAGAACCCACAAGGATTTGAAATCCGCGATCCAATTGTCATTCCGGTAGGTCAAGGTATTGTAGGGTCGGTAGCCCAATCCGGTAAGCCGGAAATCATCTACGACACCAGCAAAGACAATCGCTATATTCCCGATGACATGATTCGCCTATCGGAATTAGCGGTACCCATTAAATTTGAAGAACGCGTTATAGGGGTCATCGATTCTGAGCATACTTCAGCTCACTTCTTTAATCAGGAGCACCTATACCTACTGGAAACAATTGCCGCCATGACGGCCAGCAGGCTGCTCCATGCCCAGGCACAGGAACGACTTCGTACCTATCAACGGCAACTGGAACAGCAGGTCGTCCAGAAGACCACACACCTGACTGAGACCGTCCATAAGCTCCAGCGTACCAATGAAGATCTGGAAGCCTTTGCCCACGCCGCCTCGCATGACCTCCGCGAGCCTATACGCACCATTGCCAGCTTCTTGCGTTTGATACAAAGACGTGGTGGTGAGTCCATCGAGCTCGAAATTGAAGAGTATTTAAACTTTGCAATAGACGGCGCCACCCGGATGAATCAACTGCTCAATGGCCTCCTGGCCTACGCCCAACTCAGTGATATCAATCTAAACAAAACTGAGGTAGACCTAAACGAGGTGATGCAAGCGTGCTTAGACGATTTATCGCATAATATTAAGGTCAATCAAGCCACCATTACCTACCCAGAGCTACCAAGTGTAAAAGGCTACCCTACCCTACTCCAGCAGCTCTTACAAAACCTACTGGCTAACGCCATCAAGTTTCGGCGGCAGGATGTACAGCCCAGTATTAAGCTTTCGTGGCAACTGACCGAAGATCACTATCAGTTCCAGGTAGAAGATAACGGCATCGGCGTCGCGCCAGAATTTGCCGATCGTATTTTCAACCTGTATACCCGCCTCAATAAGCGGCAGGAGTACGGCGGTACTGGCCTGGGGCTCAGTATTTGCAAAAAGATTGTGGAAAAGCACGGCGGAAGCATTCATGCTAGTAATGCCGAAGAAGATCAGGGGGCCTGCTTTACCTTTACCCTACCAAGCTAGGGAGCCTTACTATCCATAACTAGGTCCTTCCAACTCCTCTAAAGTAACCACGGCCCCAGCTGCCGCTCCCAAAGGCAAAGCGAAGAGAAATCCGACTACCGTCATTAGCAACAGTACAAACACCATCCCATTACCAACAGCCAGCATGCGGTTGGCCTTGACAAAGCGTACACTTTCTCGCACGTTCATACGTCGCTCCAGGGTAAAGTCAAAATTACCGAAGCCCGCGTAGTAAGCTTGTACCAGAATAATAGCCACGGGGATAGCCGGGCTCAAAACAGGAATGATAATCCCCAGAATCAAGAGCAAAATGGTCAAAAATATTTCGCGGATAATGTTGCGTAAAGCAATTCGGATACCCCGCACTAAATCACTCAACATCTTAGAGATACTAAAGGGCGTAGCTGGCCTATCCGGATATAACTTCTGCTCTAGTCGTTCTGACATCAAGCTCATGAAGGGTGAAGCAATTGCCATAATGATATAACGAAATATCAATAGCGTAAACGCAACTAGGCTAATCCCTCCCATCACTGAAGCAATCGTCTCTACAGTAGCCCGCCCCCACTCAAAAGGGTAAAATGACGTTAACCAGCCCCCCATATCATCACTGATACCATATGCCGTCCGCAACACCACTACCCCCAAAAGAAGGCTCAGCAGTACCGGAATCCAGAAATAAAGCCAAAGGCGATGCTTTGCAATCACCTGCAGTCCTCGCAAATAGGATGTTGCACCATAAAGGAAGCGTTGCATAGTACTAGTTTGGTTTAACGCAATTATCGGCTAATGCATCCAAAAGTGCAAGCTATTTCTACCAAGGGAGAGGGAGGTTCGCCTAACGGCTCGTGGGGGAGCTCACTGCGTTCGCGGGGGAGTTCGCCTAGCGGCTCACGGGGGGAAGCTCACTGCGCTCGCGGGGGAAGTTCGCCGAACGGCTCACGGGGGGAAGCTCACTGTGTTCGCGGGGAAAGTTCGCCTAGCGGCTCATGGGGGGAGCTCACTGCGCTCGCGGGGGAAGTTCGCCGAACGGCTCATGGGGGGGCTCGCTGACGCTTGCGGAAAAAAGAAGAATCAATATCGAACACCAATGACGTACTTCCCATTCACCGCGAATGAAGTCTGCTTCCCTCACGAGCAACGCGAGCACCAACCGCGAACGAAGTGAGCTTACCCCACGAGCAACGCGAGTTTTACCCGCGAGCCCTCGGCGAGCACCCCCGCGAACAACGTGAGCTACCACCACGAGCGTCAGCGAGTTTCTCCCGCGAACGAAGTGAGCTTACCCCCCTGAGCGCCAGCGAACCCCTAATTCATCTCCAAATAATCCAACGCAAAGTTCGTATACAGCTCTACTCCGAGTTGTAAGCCCGACTCATCAATGTAGAAGTCAGGGGTGTGGTGAGGGGCTGCTTCAACTGGATCTTGGTCGGCAGGCATACCGCCCAGGAAAACGAAGAGGCCGGGGACCTCCTTGGCGTAGAAGGAAAAATCTTCCGCTCCCGTACGTGCACGCGTGAGTACCACATTATCCACTCCAGCTACAGCCTGCATGGTCTTTCCCATCATTTGGGTCAGGTCGGGATCATTGTAGGTAACGGGGTAGCCTTTTTCGATGGTTACTTCGGCGGTGGCCCCAGAGGCTTCGGCGATATTGGTGACCGTGCGGTGAATACGCTCGTGAATTTCGCGCTGCATTTCAGGATCCAGTGTGCGGATAGTACCAATCATTTCCACTTCTTCGGGGATGATATTGCTACGTACACCGCCACTGATTTTACCGATACTAATTACGGCTGCTTCCTTAGTCAGTTCGGTTTGCCGGCTAACGATGGTTTGTAGGCCCAGGATAATTTGTGCCGAGACAGTTACTGGGTCCACCCCTGTCCAGGGAGTAGAACCATGAGTTTGCTTACCCTTCACCTTAATCACCAGTCGGTTTACGGCGGCTAGCGCACCACCAGGCTTGAAACGCACCTCACCCACCGGTGTCTTAGAATTGATGTGAATACCGAATACCGCATCAACATCAGGGCTCTTCAGGACCCCCTCTTTAACCATCAGCTCTGCACCGCCCTCTTCTCCCGGAGGGGCACCTTCCTCTGCTGGCTGGAAGATAAAGACAACGGTACCGGGAATTTCTTCGCGCATTTCTGCAAGAATCTCAGCGGCCCCCATCAGCATGGCTACGTGGGTATCGTGGCCACAGGCGTGCATAACACCCGTTTCAGTACCCAAAAAAGTGGTTCGTACCTTACTGGCAAATGGAATATCAACTCGCTCTGTAACTGGCAAGGCATCCATATCTGCACGTAATGCAACGGTTTTACCAGGCTTCCCCCCGCGCAGAAGACCTACTACGCCGGTCAGGGCTACTTCGCGCTGAACTTCGATACCCAGTCCTTCCAAATGAGCGGCTATCATTTTGGCTGTCTTAAATTCCCGGTTACTGAGCTCGGGGTTTTCGTGAAAGTAGCGTCGCCATTCAATTACGCGCTCTTCAATAGCATTAGCTTTTTCGTGAACAACTTCCTGGAAAGAACCTTGTGCAAAGGCCCCTATGCTTCCCAGCAAGCAAAGGAAAAGGATTACTTTTTTCATACTAGAAGTTTCAAATAATAAGAAATAGCCTACGGCAAATAAGCGGCCGAGGCAGTACCCAAAGTTAGTGAAGTGAATAAAAAGGAAGGGTTCTTGCTAGAAAATTGAGGCGTCCTTCTTGCGGCGATCCAACTCTTGCTCAATAATGGAGACAACGAGATGGAAATCCCGGTGAACGGGATAACGATTTCTCAGATAGAAGTGGCCGCATAGCACCGCCACTAGGGAAAGCGGAACCAGGGTAAGCAATGCGAGACTAAGTGTACCAGCGTTACCCGCTGCGGCTAGGAAGGAAGCAGCGATCCAAAAGGAGACACTAAAGCCAAGCAAAAAGAGCCGATGATACCAGCGTTCAGCGGTATTTTTTTGTTCTACCACCTCTTGCAGCAGGGCACTCAATTCTTTAGTGGTATAGGCATCCGCGCCGAATTCCATAATGAGCAAAAGATCATTATTCCCGTCTCTTTCTAGACGTTGAATGAATCGGTCTAAGAGGTACTCTTTCATCCCAAAAAGGATCACCGAAAGCACTCAGGCTCAAGACCCCAATTACTGTTCGATGATTAGGCGGTTACTAATTAAGCTAAGATACTAAATCCCTATGGGCAAAGCAAGAATTTTAATCTTCTGGGAAGTAGAAAAATGGGATCCGATCCGTTTTGACTTTACCATCCTTAATGACGGCTAAATGCCTGATCTCCAGCTCGTGCTCTCCAGAATCGAGTCGCAAGTTTGGAAAGAACAACATCAACCCCGGCTCGTCTCGGTGTGGGTTCGAGTAAGATTTCATAATGTACTCGACCTCCGCATCATCCAACCGAATCTCAAGCTGTTCCTCATAACACCCCATGCGATAGATACGGAAGGCTTCCCGTGAAGCTTCTATTTTATCCGAGGCCAATTCACGCTGTGGTTTTTCCGCAGAACACGCCTCGAATAACTTTCGGCTGGCCCGCTCCGGCATGGGGATAAACAATCTCAGTTCGGATACAGAACGTAAAGTCATAGAAGGGATTTGCGGCCGAATATAGGCCACGTTATAGTCTACCGACTCATCGGCATAGTTGGAAGAGTATAGACGATCCACACGGTCGTCATAACGATGATACTGCTCCTGCATGAGCGACAGAATCTGGGTACGCGCAAAAAAAGTACTGGCAATTATGGTTACACCAATGATCATCCCGATCATCATTCCCCAAAATCGCTTATTCTCCAAGTTGCTTCGGATAGTATAGGAAAAATAAATCTGGGGCTGCGCAAAGATATTCGCCGTAAGGTAACTCCCGAGAAAAAGTGAAAGTGGAAACTGTATTCGGTGAACCCAAGGCTTGTCGCGTAAGAACTTACTGTTGAGAAAAGAATTGAAGAATATTAAAGCCCCGTAAAGCGCCAAGATTGACATGACAATAGTATTAGCCATTTCATCTGGTATGAAGCTAGCAAGGATATACCCTAAGAACAAAAAGCCCGAAAGCAATACGGCAATCCCAACAAAGACCATCACAAAGGACAACGCATAGGCTAGTACCGCGCTCCCTACCCGATCCAAACCATCATTAAATTCCCGTAAGGGCGGAAAACGCGCAATCAACTGGTCCATAAAATGCGTACTATAAGCCTCATTTTCCCGGCGAAAACCTTGAGGATATACGCTTTCCAGGCCAATAGCTGCAATCCAAAGGGCACGAATGATAAAGTGCACCAGAAAGCTCATGATCAGGAAAGCAACGGCCACCAGCAAATAGAAACACAAAAAGTAAGATAGCCCCATAAGTACTTCCGGTAGATTGAAGTAACACCAATCAATCAAGCCATTCATACCGTCCAAGAGCTGAAAGGATCCAAAAATAGCAACCCCTGAAATGACCATCTCCGCTTGCCAGCTTTCCATCGCCATCCGCTCCAACCAGGCCGCTTTGTTATCTTGCGGTTGTTTCTGTTCTTCCATACGGTAAATATAGTACCAAGCTGGGGCAAATAGACGAATTCAGTTAAGTGATTAATGACTGCTTAAACACTTTACCTAGCGGGAAGTGGGAAATCGGAATTCGGAATAGATGCAGGATTCCCAATTTCTGAACTCCCACTTCCGAGTACAAGAACTCCAAAAGTGGATAAGTAAAACTTGACTTTACATCAGTTCAATAAATAAAATAGAGTTGCCCATGACTCCGCAAGCAATCTTTCAAGGACTAAAGGTGATAGAATTAGCTAGTGTATTGGCGGGCCCCGCGGTAGGGCTATTTTTTGCAGAGTTGGGAGCAGAGGTCATTAAGATTGAAAACCCAGCCACCAAAGGAGATGTAACCAGAGCCTGGAAGGCACCAAACGAGGATAAGAACAAAACAGATTCTGCTTACTATCACAGTGTAAACTACGGTAAGGAAGTGCGCTTCCTCAACTTAAAAATAGCGGCCGAACGCCAACAAGCTTATGATCTAATCCAAGCTGCGGATATCGTGATTGTTAACTATCGCCCCGGAGCAGCGCAGAAGCTGGGTATGGACTACCCTACCTTGAGTCAACTCAACCCAAGCTTAATCTACGCTGAGCTGACCGGCTTTGGAGGACAAGACAAACGTCCGGCCTTTGACGTGGTGCTACAGGCAGAAACCGGCTTTCTTCACCTTACCGGAGAAGCAGATGGCCCACCAGTAAAAATGCCCGTAGCACTGATTGACATTCTAGCCGCCCATCAACTCAAAGAAGGGATTCTCGTAGCCCTACTTCAACGCGAACGGTACGGAAAAGGAAGCAAGGTCTCCAGCAGTCTTTACGCCTCTGCCCTCGCCAGTCTGGCCAACCAAGCGACCAACTGGCTCATCGCAGGCTATTCCCCCCAACGCATGGGTAGCCAACATCCGAATATTGCACCCTACGGAGATGTATTTCGTACAGCTGATGGCAAGGAATTGGTCCTCGCTATCGGTGTAGAGAAGCATTTTCAGAAACTATGCCAACTGATATCCGCAGCCCACCTGGCCCATGACGAACGCTTCCGCACGAATGCGGATCGGGTGACACATCGAGAAGTACTGATCCCTTTGCTCCAAGAGCAAATCAGTAAATACCCCAAGCGCGATGCCTTCCTTCAGCAGCTACACCAAGAAGGCATTCCGGCCGGAGCGATACGCGATTTACCAGATGTGTTCAGCCAACCAGAGGTAGATGAATTGTTACTCCGTGGCAAAGATGACCAAGGGCAAACTATTGCTGCGGTTCGCAGCGTGGCTTTTAAGCTAACGTGAACTTCGGGTTAAACCTCTACTGATAATTAATGATGTCTACTTCCCGAAGCTCACAGTACTTGGTAAGTGGTACAAAGTACTTGGATTTCACTATAGCTAAGTCCACCTTATACCAAGTACCTTTTACGAACTACCTAGTATTGTGAGATTTGCCTTTTATTCCAGTTATTCTTGCATAGAAGTAAATGAGCTCACGCTAAGCTAAGTTGACGCACTGAGTCTTGGGTAGGCTCAGCCCATTAATTCTGCAAGGGCCATACCTCATCTCCATTGACTTTTAGGTACCCTACCTTTTCTCCTCGTTCTACCCGAAAAAGCCCTTTCTCCAGTAGAACCAATTCATCGTATACTGCGGGTACAACCATTTTACCGGAAGTATTGTAGATGCCAAAGGCTGGCGGATAGGCCTTGTACAAACCATCTGGACGCCGTTCCACCTTGTAATACTTGCAAGAAACCATCAGCATACCTCGGCGATCAATCATTCCCCAGCGACGACCATCGCGGACAAAGGCGATCTCTCCACTGCCAAAAGGCTGAATCTTGTCGTAGGTGTTTAGGAAAACCGAATTACCATCGTGATCAGCAAAAAAGCTATCATTACATCCCAGCAGTGGACCATCCACAAACATCTCTTCACAATTTGGGATTTTTCGTTCGCCCCCATTATACAAAACCAAACGGCTTTCTCCCTGCTGATTCTTGACGTAAGCTATCCCATTGGAAAAATCTTCCGCCAGTTCATAACTCTTTCTATTAATGCGGTCACCGTTTAGGTTGATGAATAGCCACCGCTCTCCCGTTAGGTGTGACTGTACGCGGGCGCGCTCATTCACAAAGGGTTCAGCCCGGGTGTAGTTTAAACCAATGGCCCGCTTTCCTTGCCCATTTATATATCCCCAATTCCTACCTAACTTGACCGGATAAAGTGGACCTCCTCGTAGCGTAATAGTATCAAAAGGTTCGCTAAGGTGGTTACCATCAATATCCACCAAGTGCATTTTGCCATCTGGTTTTGTAGCAACAGCAACACCTGCTTCATTCCATCTGGTGAACTTACGATACTGTCCTGGTTCTACTACGAAGTTCCCGCTGGTGTCAATAATCGCCACCCCGGGCCCGATACGGATGATCGACCTTCCACGAATGAAATTAGAGACTCTGCGGTACCGGGCTTTGATCGCTACCTGGAAGGAAGTATCCAAAAAACCAAATTTTGATCCACTTCTAAACCAACAGTAACCTCCCGAAAAGTAGCCTAAATCATGGATAGACTTCGTTGATAGCCTTCTTTTGATGTGTCCACTGGTATCAACAAATGCCCATTGGGTAGAATCTAGTTTTACCGCAGCCAGACCTTCACCGAAGGGCTTAGCACGCGTGTACCCTCCCCCTTCTAGCGGATTACCGAGTTCATCAATATACCCCCAACGACCATCAGCCCGGCGACTGGAATACCCGTCCCGGAAGAAGCTAATCGAATCGGCACCAATATCCAAAATCTGGTATCCCCGCCAATTAAAATAGACCTTGCCAATGGGTTTAGTGTTAACTCGCCAAAACCCATTATAAAACCGAATCTTCACGTACTTAAAAGGAACGATAGTATCCCCTTGGGCATCAATCACGCCGTAGTGGTGACCGATCCGGGCGACCATTTGCCCATTGATATTCTCTTCCAGATAGTCGTAAACCGGCGGCACCACCCATCGACCAAGGGTATCCAGCAGTCCCCAACGGGCCGGGTTGCCGGGTAAGGAATGCATTTCTAGTGAATTATTACTTCGGGAGAGGGTTCCACAAGAATCGACCTGCGCTAATTGAAAATCCTGCATTAATCCGTTCATGCTGGGCAGCGGTTCGTCAGGAATCTCTTCTGAGGCCACCAGCTTTCCGCCAATACACACGCGCATCAGGCCATTTCTAGCCCTTCCAACAAAGGAAAACTTCATAACGGCACCAGCTTGATCTCGCAAAGGTTTAGCATCTCCTCCCAAGAGGTAGAACTCTGCATTCTCATCCACCGCGGCAGCATAGCGCCAACCCTGCTTTCGGTAATCAAAAACGCGAAGCCCCAGTACTCTATTGGGCGCCAACTTCCCGATTGAATCAATGAATAGACGTTGGGGCCTAATGCAAACCTTCCCTCCAACAACTAGGCGTCGAAAAGACGCGGAAGGCTTAACCGCTTCGTTCGAATAGAAACGAATGAAGTACTTGGGTACTAAGAAGGGGTTACTATGCTCAGAAAGAAAAGTGGGAGCCAGATTTAATGCTCGGAAAGCATCAGTCGGAATATATTTCGTCTCATAGCTACCTATCGGGTTGACACTTTCAAACCAGCGTGCTAAACGCAGTTTATTGAGTTGTTCGATTTCCCGAAGCCTGGCATTCCTGGCCGCCGTACCGGCCGTATCAGCCTCCGTAGACTTATAAAGACTCTTAAAATCTTCGCGCTCAGCGATCCGAAGCCTATCAGGTATCTCCACAGAAATGGTGCGGAGTTTTTGATATTCTCGCATCTCCTCCAGTTCAAATTGATCCGTAAGGTCCATTTCAAAAGTGCTGGTCCCTTTCTCCAGTGTTAGCATGTTGTCGCTTCGCCGAATTTGGGAATACTCCGCCGGAACAATCACCCGCCCGTCAGCAGCAATCATTCCCAGCGCACCCTGACGCACGACCATAGCCAAACCATCGTTTAACCAACCAATACTATCATACTCGGTAGGTACAACCTCTTGCCCAATGATATCAATCAGCCCCCAGCCTCCATATCCACGGGCACGAAAGTAGCCCGGCCTCCCTGGCCAAATATCCAATCGTGCATACCAGTTGGTAGAATCGACAATTCTACCTTGAGGGTTTATAAGCGTCTCCACGTTAAACCTACGACCACTGATCGGATCCGTTCGACTCATGAGCCCGGAACAGTATTGTTCGTCAATAGCACGAAACCCTGCAAACTGGTGACGAAGCAATCGTTGCTCATTCATCTGCAGGAGCATGTATACCATTTCATTATTCCTGCTAGGATCGTAATAGCCTAAACTCACCAAATCGGGGTTTAGGTACCCCCCAGTGGCAAAAGCCACATCAGACATCCCCGGAAACAGCTTCCCCTGAGGAGTAAAGCAGCGGTATTTTTGCGTCGTGCTCTCCCCCTCTAAGACTAATAGAAGGTTAGGGTGTGGCGACTTCGCAGCCGCAACTTTTGTTAACACATTTCTTCCTCCCCGCGCTACCAAAATATAGAACCTATCCTGTACCCGGCGACGAATCAGAAAGGGTGAAGTGCCCCAGCTCAGGGGCTTAATCTCAGCAAACTTACAAGGAAGCAGGGTATCTCCTTGAGCATTGATTATGCCTTTCTTACCCTCATTGAAGATAGTGTAGTAATATTCACCATCTTTGGTAGCTCCAGCAAATTCTAAATGATGGTAGTAACGGCCAGAAAGATTGCGCCCTGTACTATCCAGGATGGCATACCCTTTCTCCTTTCTGACCATAAATTGTTCGGCCGAAACCGGTAGAATAAAGTCATTATCACAAGGTAAAATTGACCTAAGGTTCTGGTCAATTACCCCCAGTTTACCATTATACTCTACCATACGGTAACTGGTTTCTAGCTGAGGCTCATCGGTATTAGAGCTTACAGCAAACTCTACTTTTTCACCAATGGCGTCATAGCGTGGAGGCACAAGCACGTCTCCCCCCTTACTCATGAACCCCCAGAGGTGGTCTTTCTTTACCGGATAGACGATGCGTTCTTGCGCTTGAATTGAACCAATCGCAACTAGGCCTATAATCAGGCCAAGCCAATACCAACGGACACTCATAGTTTAGCTCGCGAAATGAGAATCAATTATACTCTGCAAATCAGCGGGGTCATCCGCTGTAATGGTCTGCCCTTCCAGCACGCAATCCCATTGCTGTACATTGCGCTGTCCGGATGCCAGCCCCATAGACTGATCAACGAAACCCTGTGGCGATAGGACCACAATCTGTAGGTCAGAAGTGAATCCGATCAATAGATTTTTGCGCTTACGGTCGAAGTTAAACATCTCCCATTGATTCATAGGATAGCTCACAGAGATTTGGCCATTATCCGTTACGAGATAGACCTTTTCCAACCTAGTCTCGTTGTCTTCTCCAGCGGGTTGGAAATTAGCCTGCGTAAAAACGGGTTCCTCCCAGCGGCCGTAAATATCATAGTTGTACACGCCAAAATTCCCAACCTCCATACTACGGAGTACTTGGGCGACACGCTGGCGGTTTTGCTCCATATTTCTCACTGCTTCCTCGTAGGCTGCTAATTGCTTACGGTAGTCTTCCAGCGCTAAACTGTAAGCTTCCGGGAGCAAGGTGGCCTTTACCTGGGTGGTGAATTCTTCGTCGTCGTTTTCAAGATACAGCTGGTACACTCCCTTCTGGCCAGTCTTACTTAGCTCAGCTTGAAACCACTTGGCAGCAAATATCCATTCGTTTTCCTCTGGGTCTTTTTCATCACCGCGTTCACCTGCATACTGTAAGGCAATATTTTCGGGGTCATTGATCTCCGGGAAGTCGGCGAGGTTCATGCCAGCAAAGGCTACTCGAATGGCCTCGTCATCGTATTCAACGGGCGGCGTTGGGCGCGGGGGTAAGTCTCTTCCTGCACTAGTATGATTGCGCGTACTTGCGGGAGGTGGAACAAAAGCTTCGCCAATGCTTTGGCCCTGGCGGTCCCAGTCGCCTTTATCTTCATCGAAGTACCAAGTATCGTAGGTGCCTTCAACCCTAGAGGCCAAACGAACTTCCACTGGCCGCTCCGCAACCGTCTTAACGGGCTGCTGATCTTCGTCTGTCCCACGAATTTCAAACATTCCGGCAGTGGAGAAGTTTTCCCAGTTCTCGGTATCCTCATCCCAATCTTTCATAGGAATACCACTCAAGATGACTTCGGCAGCAGTATGAAACTCACGGAAACTGATATTAACTTTTCCCGTAACGGCATTGCCTTCCAAATCAACAAAGGCATTAGCCGGGACCTCTATTTCCGTACCACTAGGTAAGGTGATGAGAGCTCCCTCTTCCGCGTCCACCACGTGTACCTCCATTGGCTGATAAGACTCTTCAAGTGGAGGAGCAATAATTTGCTTAGTGAATTGTGCCTCAGGAGACTCCTGCGTTTTAGAAGTTGGTTCCTTTTGGGTACTCAAATTATCACCGGCGTCACTATCAAAGGAACGCCATAGAACAGCGGCCGATAGGGCAAGAAAAAGCGTTGATGCTATTGCGAGTTTAAGGTATCTCATGAAATTGGATTTCGGGTTTGACAATGATCTTTCAATATAAGATTTTTATTTGACTTCTTGAAGTCTCAAAAATTAAATTTCGGAACTGAATCGTGGTCTTAATTTAGTGAAATTCGCAGCTAAATTTGTAAGCAAACCATTACCCTCAGGGAAGAGATCGCTCAAGCTTGTGCGCTAGCTAAATTATCCCTAACACAACTAAAAAGGGGTAAGCAGAAATCCTATTCCCGCTTACCCCTCTCAGTATAAAAACTCTGAAAAAGACGCTTAAAACTCGGTTATAAATAGTTGCCGGGATTGGCAACTTCTATTCTTTATTCGAAACTTAGTGCAGCACGCAACTCGGATTGATTCTGTACCGGAGGAGTGACTGTCTTAAATACTAGATCACCTCCATCCAGGAAAGGTTGGTCCAGGCGGGCTACAGAAATTCCTCCGGCACCGTTTACTACCCATAAGAGGTTGTCCGTATCGGCCACAATGCCCAAAGGTGCACTGCTAGATGCCAGGTAACGGAAGATGGTATTCTGTGTCTCGTTGACCACGTAGGTCGTGGTATTTTCGATAGCTTCACCATTCTCCAGTACGTAATTGACGCCAGTCATGGTTTGTGGTGCACTCGTAGGGCGAGCACAATTCCAAATACCAAAGTTGGTCACAACAAAGCGGTTGATCACTTTGCGGCGTAGTGGCCCTGGGCGACTACTTAGTTCTTCACTCAGACTCTCCTGCAAAGCAGCCTTACGTTCGGCAAACATGGCCTGTAAGCTGTCTCGTGCTTCACCAATCTGGCGCTCGCGCACCTCTACCTGTGCGGTGTAGGCAGCTTGTGCTTGCTCAAACTGGCGCAGTGCTCCCTGGTAATCCTCGCCAAACAGTACCGGAGCTACCAACAGTGTTTCTTCATTCTCGCTGTGCTGTAAGGTTAATTCATACTGACGAGGATTAATTCGGCGCAGCTTCACCTGCTGCCACTCCACCTTGAAGGCGCGGGAATCCACTTCCGGCGATTCTGGAAGAATCTCCCAGATTGTGCCACCGTGCAAATAAGCCAAATCAGCAGCTTGTATTTCACTGGTAGGATCAAGTGGCACCTCCCCGTTTACAAAGTCCAATTCTAAAGTGGGCCGGTTGCCAGCAGCCTGCCGGGGAGGCACAGGGGCTGCTGGCACTGGGTTAGAGGCCTGTAATTCTTGTAGAGCTAGTTCGTAATCTTGCTCTAGCCAACGTAGTTCTTGTTGCCAACGGCGTTGGGGCGAATCTGTAGCTGCGCCGGGTTCCCATTCCTCTTCTTCAGCAAACTGCAGCATATCGATATTTTGGTACTCCCAACTCCGTTTTACTGTATCCAAGCGATACACATAATAGTTTGGCAGAGTGAAATAGTCTTGCACTCTCACCTCACTACGCAACTCCACCTGTACGGCCTTACCCGGCGCTAAGCGCAGGCGACGGCCATTTTGCTTGGCGAATACTTCCACCATACCGGCCGAAGTAAGGTACCGCTGCATACCCAGCGAATCATAAGCCATAGGGATACCCGAAACAAAAAAGTCAATATAGTCATGCAGCTCGCGGTAGTGAATCTCTACCTCGCCACCAATTAATTTCCCACGATCATTCATAAAGGCTGAGGCTGGAATTACCAGGCGGGAGCCACTTTCGTAATCAATAACGCCTCCGCGGTGAGCGTCAGCAACTGTTTTCACCTCGTGGGTGATATTCATTTCCGATAGGGGAACATTGATAAAATCTTGGCTTGCAAAATAGTCTTCAGGGGTTAACGCAGCTTTTTGGAAAAGACCAGGTATAAATAATAGCAGTATTACCGCCGCAGCTGCAGCAGAGATAGCATAGGTTAGGCGACGAAGACGTGCCTGCCGTTTTCTAGGGACCTGTTCTTGCTCAAACTGGCCGAGAAGCGCATCAAAATCCATGTGCTTTTTGATGGCATCACCATCAGGCTCTTCCAGATTGAATTTAAAATTGTAGTTTTTTTCCATAGCTCGCGGTTTTAACACCACTTCTCATAGACCAGAGGGGACGATAATAACATACCGGGGAGTGGTATACATTACCGACTGGCTCGGTTTCATTTGGTTTTCTGTCCTTGTAATCGTTTTTTCAAGCGTTCCAGTATCCGGTAGGTTTTTACCTTGGCGTTGCTTTCGGTAATACCCAAAATTTCCGCAATAACCTTAAACGGGCGTTGCTCAAAGAAGCGTAGTTCAATCAACTCCAGTTCTGCTGGTTTGAGGGTATCCAGTACATTTACCAGGTCCTCTACTTGCCAGATCTCGCCATCGATATCCATCTCTTCGGCTACGTCTCCTAAAGTATTTTCTTCCACACTAACGGTCCGTTTCTGACTATTTTGCCGGTAGTGCTGTGCCACCTCATTGCTGGCAATGCGAAATAGCCAGGCCGAGAAAGGGACACCACGGAATTGATAACTTTCCAGGCGCTGTAATGCTTTCAAAAAAACTTGTGAACAAAGATCAGCCGAGAGGTCGCTATCTGCCGTACGGCGGAAAACGAAGCGAAAGATGGGTTCGTAATAACGTTCATACAGCGGACGGAACCGGGCTGGATTTTGCTGAGCAGCTTGAATCTCTTGCCACTCCGCCTCCATGGCGGCCGCCGAAACTGTCTTTTGGGGTTCTGACATGAACCTTTTATTGACCGATTTAGTACTTGTCTGCAAGATACTAAACATCCCGCTTCTCTCGGTTTTTGATCATTTGTTCACTAGCATAATGCGGGGGAAAGAAAAAGTAACAATCCGCGGAAGAACTTTTTTGATTTATTTTTATTTCCATGCAAAACCTCCTAACTTACCAAAGCAGAAAATGGGTGTAAGAAATTAATACCTTAGTCATCTCTGCCCAAACATTAAACCCACAGCAACTACTTCCACAAACGGTGAAAGAACAATCAAAAAGATACCGCCGTGCTTATTACCTAGCAGTTTCGTTAGCGTTACTCTTGATATTGGTAACCCAGTCCATCATCCAATATTCTCTAGCACAGAAGAAATTTGACGCCCAACTGATCAATACCAGTGGACGCCAAAGAATGTATTGTCAGCGCGTTTTGAGCCAAGCGCTGGCTTGCCAATTAGATATTGATGGCTTGTGCCAACCCGAAGCCCTAGCCAGTACTTACCAGGAATGGATGACAGACTACGAAGCGCTGAAGAATGCCGATGTCAACCTTCCCAGAAGACAAGAAGGAGAGCTTACCTTAAAGTTCATACAGCTAGACCAGAAAATGGCGATGGCTCGAACCCCAGTAGAGGAGGCTCCTAACGGACTAACGCCTGGGCAAATCAAATCCCTGGAGCAGAACCAAGAGGATTTTCTCATGGGTATGGAAGAGGTAGTGGTGATTCTGGAAAAAGGTTCAACCCTCAAACTCAATCGAATTATCAGGACGGAAGTAGTGCTGGCAGTACTAGCACTCATCGTGATATTATTCGAGATACGTTTCATTTTCCAGCCTTTACTGAACCGGCTACAAGCTAATGTTAACAAGCTTACGAGCTCACAACAACTCATTACGCAATACGCGTATGTCACCAGTTCGGGATTGCAAAAGCCCCTGCAACGCCTAATGAGATCACTGAGTAGTTTACGACCACGCCATCTTGCCAGTTCGCAACTAGATAAACAGCAATCAGAGGATTTTGAGGAAATTGAAAACAGTGCTTTGGAGATGCAGTACATCATCCGGGACATGGTTACCTATACGGAAGCCATAAAACGGCCAGCGCAAATTGCATCAGTAGATTGTTGGCAGCTCCTCAACCAAAAGATAGAAGAGTTTCAAGAGCATATCCACCAATCTAAAGCGACTATCCATATCGGTACCATTCCGAAAATCGTTCAGGTGGACGCCGAAATGTTTGCCCTGATGTGGCAACACCTGATTCAGAATGCCCTTCAGTACGCCCGTGCGGATGTAAATCCAGAGATCATTATCAATGGCCAGTCAACCGAAGAAGGCTACGAGTTCAGTATCCGAGATAATGGTATTGGAATAAGCCCGGAAGCACAGGATGTTATCTTCCAACTGTTCCGCCGGATTGGAACAGTGGACCACCAGAGTGGCGTTGGGCTAGGACTGGCGCTCTGCAAGCAGATTGTGGAGAAACACAATGGCCGCATTCGGGTAGAAAGTACGGATGGCTTTGGCAGTACATTTCACCTATTTATTCCCAAAGCTCGTCCGCAAAGTAAGCTGCTGACCTTCCGGCCCAACCAGCAGCAAAATGATGCAAACTTGAATACCGAGGCCGAGCAGCGTCCAAATCAAATTCGCTAACCAAACTTCACCTAATTTTTTTCGTCCACTGGCTTGTGTTAGTATATCTGGAATTTGTGTTAGTCCTTCCCAGGTAAACTGCCCATCTTTGGTATAAATTGGAAGTCAATGGATATTCATCACATCAAGTCGGTCAGCGAGTTACTTGCCAACAATGGCTTAGATAGGCCTACACATCCGCTCATCAGTATAATTGACCTTAGCAGATGGGCAATCCAACCTGAGATGATAGGCCAGAAAGTGATGATGGATCTTTATACCATCGCTCTAAAAGACGGCAGTTGTGGTATGGAATACGGGCGAAACACCTACGATTTTAGCGAAGGTGTTCTGATTTTTACCGGACCACACCAGGTCATGTCTCCCCAAAAAGAGCAGCGAGAAGGCGATGTCAACGGCTGGATGCTCTGCTTCCACCCCGACCTCATTCGTAATACTAGCCTGGGGAAACGCATTGATGATTATGGTTTCTTCTCCTACGACGTGCACGAAGCTTTGCACCTATCGGAAGCGGAGCAAAGTACACTGAACGAATGTGTCAACTTGATCAAGGCAGAAATTGGTGCTCGCATTGATAATCATAGTCAGCGGGTGATTGTCAACACTTTAGAGCTGCTACTGAATTTCAGCTTACGCTACTACGAACGACAGTTCAACACTCGTGCTGCTCACAACGGAGATCTAATCGCCAAGTTCGAAGGTTTACTCAAAGACTATTATAAAGAAGGAAAGTTTGCAACCGCCGGCACGCCCGCCATTGAGTATTTTGCGCAAGAAGTGCACCTTTCCCTTAACTATTTCAGTGACCTCCTCAAGAAAGAAACGGGGCATACGGCTAAGGATCACATCAATCATTTCATTGTCGAAAAGGCCAAAACGCTACTACTGAGTGAGGATGACTCGATCAGTGGAATTGCTTACACCTTAGGCTTTAATTATCCCCATTATTTCAGTCGCTTATTTAAAGCGAGGACGGGGCTTACGCCGAATGAATACCGGCATAAAGCTTCCATGAATTAGGTACATCCTGGAACATTGGAGAGAAGTATTCTCCAAACAACAAATAAATAAGCCAGACTAACTAGTAGCCTGGCTTATTTGATTTCTATCTACTCGCTAACTAATGCAAACTCTCTCTAGTCGATCACAAATTCCTGACCATTACATACACCACCGGTGAAGCGAGAGAAGATCAATTTGGTGGAGCCACCTTGGTTCTGGATGTTCCATACTTCCACATCATTACGGTTACCACCTGCTGGCTGACAACCCTGACACTGACCATTTTCCAAAGTAAAGCCAGCGTAGGCTGCACCAGGAGGGTTCAACTGGTGGTTGTAGTTCGTAGCATCTACTTCTACTTGAATCTGGGAGTTGGTTACAGACAGTACGGTCAATTCAATACCTGCACAGGAGGTTGAAGGCTGGTCGATAGTGAAAGACTGGCCCGCACAAGTACCCATGAAGCTCGTCCATACTAAACTGGTAGGACCGGCTTGATTCTGAATGGTCCAAGTGCCCACATCACCAAAGCGCCCACCTACTGGCTGGCAGCCCTGGCACGTACCGTTCTCCAGCGTAAACGCAGCAACAGCTCCACCTGGAGGGTTCAGCTGTGCGCCGTAAGCAGTAGCATCCACTTGTACCTGGATGGTTGATTCCGTGACTGAAAGAACCGTCAACTTAATATTATTGCACTCTTGAGTGGCTTGAGCGAAAGACAGTTGACCAACGAATAAAAGGGCGAAAACAAATGCTAAATTTTTCATAATTAAGGGTGTTTTAGTGCCTACTCTTTATCGGATTTTCGGCGACCTCCATTTAGAACGTGTTGGGGTTTTAAGATTTGGCTACACTTCTGTAGCACTGACACCCGTATATGTACCCTGGTAAAGGAGAGGTAAGTGGTAAAGTCATTTTTTTTCAAAAAAAGTTTCTCGGCCTAAAAAATCGCTCTATCAGGCCTTGCCGGAATTTGTGTTCTCCTATCCGGATTTGGTGTTAAAGACTGGCTATTTATTCCTGCAATTTTGTCTTGTAAGTCAGAATTAATAATTCAAATCCATAGTAATGAGTAAGACTATTTTAATTACCGGATCTAGTACAGGAATAGGTAAAGCCAGCGCTAAGAAATTTCAGGCGGAAGGCTGGAACGTAATCGCTACCATGCGCAAGCCTGATCATGAAACAGAATTAAATCAGCTAGAAAATGTATTGGTAACGCGATTGGATGTTCAGGATCTGGATAGCATCCAAGCCGCCATCGACGCGGGTATCCAACAGTTTGGTAAGATTGATGTAGTACTGAACAATGCCGGTTATGGTTTAATGGGCACTTTCGAATCAGCGCCAAGAGAAAATATACAGCGCCAATATGACGTCAACGTTTTTGGCCTGCTAGATGTCACCAGAGCTGCACTGCCGCACTTTAGAGCGAACAAGGAAGGTATTTTCATCAATGTGTCATCCATCGGTGGCAAAATGACCTTTCCTCTCACCTCACTGTACCACTCCACCAAGTTCGCGGTAGAAGGTTTCAGTGAATCTGTGCACTATGAGTGGGCACCACTAGGTATTAAGGTCAAGATTGTAGAGCCCGGTGGTGTAGCCACGGACTTCGGTAGCCGCTCCCTAGACTTCCAGCACAAGGAGTCGCTGACTGAATACAATGAATTTGTGGGGACTGTAATGTCAACATTCCAAAAGATGATGGACCCTGCCAACATGAGCACTCCCGAGCTTGTTGCAGATGTGATCTACGGTGCCGCTACCGATGGAAGCAACCAACTGCGCTACCGCGCTGGAGCAGATGCCGAACAGTTCCTGAACGCTCGAGCAAATATGTCGGATGAAGATTTCATCGGCATGATGAAAGGCCAACTTCAGTTGAACTAAGGGCAGCAGGCATTTAATTCAATGAAACAAAGCGCTGCTTACGACCGGAATTATCTGGTCCATGAGCAGCGCTCTCTATAAAACAAGTAATGAAGAAAACAGCATTAATAACGAGAGCTATGCTACCTCTACCAACTAATAACCAAATCGTTCCGTCTGAAAGGCCATAAAGGCGGCGACTACTGCTTCGGGGGCTTCCGTTTGGGGGTAGTGCCCTATTTCCTCCATCAGTACTACATCGGGTTCTTTTACCACCTCTTCATAGTAATCAGCTACGTGCCGGCCGGAGACGGGGTCATGCCCGCCGTTGATAAGCCGCTGGGGTATTTCTCCCAAGACCGTTGCCGCACGCCAGCGCTCTTCGTGCTTTTCGCGTTCTTTCATGTAGCGGATTAAGCGATGGAAAATATACTTCCCATTTTGGCGGTCCATGAGTTGATAAAACTCATCAATTTCTTGCTCGGTCGGCTGCGTATCCGGACCAAAGATCACTTGAAAATTGCGTCGCAGCTTAGCTTTATTTAGAAAGGGTGTAAGTAAAAACCCTAGGGGACTAGCTAGTGCAGTTTGGATCGGTCTGGGATAATGCGTATCGGGAAAAATTCCTCCGTTGAGCATACAAAGTGATAGCAGCTCGGATTCCATTCTGACATCTTGAAAATCGCGATCATAATGACGAGCTAACAATTCCTGCGCTACGGAATCGCCGTAATCGTGAGCTAATATATGGTACTCCCGAATTCCTTTTTCCCGCAAGAGGGTTTCCGCCAAATCGGCCTGATCCATCAAGGAATAATCGTAGCCGCGGGGTTTATCCGAAAAGCCAAAACCGATAAAATCAAAAGCCAGCACCCGATAATGAGCCGTGAGGAACGGCCAGATTTTGTGCCAATCCCAGGAGGCCGTAGGAAAACCATGTAACAATAACAGGACTGGCCCAGTGCCCCCTTCGCGATAAAAGATTTGGTATTTATTACGGTAGTGAAAATACTTACCACCAGTGTGCCACTCCTGAAATGTCATAAATTTTAGCTTGCTTCACCCTAAGATACTGGGAATTTGGCAACAAACATTTTCGATGGCCGTTCAATTACTTAGTTTTGTGGGACGTCCCATAATCCCGCCACCGAGATCGATGAAACAGCAACTACTACTCCTTACTATCTTATTGTTGGCCGTTGGCATTGCCAGAGCCGAACTCCGGACTGAAAAACTCGCTGAGCTGGATACGCAGCTGCAACTCTTGTTGCCAGGCACCAGTAATCACGAACAAGCCAACCGTGCTTTTGCCAAAGAACAAATACAGGATCTTCTACAAGGACTGGAGGACCGCAGAATACGCCGCAAGAATACCGACAAGGCCCTACAATTGTTGGAAGAGGAAGTTTCCTTTCGCTTTTTGCGCAAACCCGGTGCTTTTACCAATTTTCATCAACTATTTACCACTGGCCAATACGATCGCAGCACCGCTTCTGCCCTTTACGCTTTGGCTATGGAGTACTTTGATTTGCCGTACACACTAACTGTGCGTGACGCAGAAATTCTCATCACGGCCAGTGCAGAGGGGACCTCGCATGAGTTTACCCTGCCCCACGGTGATCCCTGGACGGCAGCCTCCAGCCAGCGCTTCCAAAATGCCTATTTAGAAGTTTTAAGGTCTATCGGCTATCTATCACCGGCAGAGTGGCGGCGGAGCCCCAAGGCACTGTACGATCAATATTACATTGGTGGGGAAACCGAAGTAGACCTACAGCAAATGGCTAGTTTTTTATTCTGCCGACAGGCGCTTAAAGCCTACTACGATGAAGCTTGGAGTAATGCACTGGATTGGATCTACAAGGCAGAACTGCTACAGCGGTGGCCAGTCCAAAAAGTACTCCGCCGAGCCGTGTGGCTACAACTTGCTAATCAGAAGGACAATCCAGAGGAATCGCTTCGACACCTGTGGATGATCTGGCAAGAGAGTCCAGGAGCACCCTGGCAACGCGAACTCTTGCGCCACTTCAATCAAGCGATCAGCAAGCAGGCTAACCAAAGCATTTGGCAGATTGATTCCACTTACCTCAGCTTTCAAGAGCAATTTGCTCGGCACCCCGGTGCACAAGGGCAACTTCGTGAGTTGTACTACCTCCACCGGGCCCGTTTTCACGCTCGTGAGAACAATACTGGTTTAGTCATGAGCTTTATGGACAGCCTCTACAACTTGCATCCACAAAATGTGGAAGTCCAAGATGTGTTGGCGGGTATGCTGGTGTGGACCCTGCGGGCAGTTCGAGAATTTGGCGATGGTTTAACCCTAATCAATAAGTACGAACGGCAATACCCATTTCTGGCTAACCATATTCTTTTTCAGGACCGAAACCTCTTTTATCAGGCGGAGCGTATTCGCTATCACTTCAATGCGGATGAGGCCGTTTTAGGTAATCAATACCTAAAAGAATTCCAGGCACGTAGTAACCGTGGAAGTCGTCCTCCTGGTTATGTTTCTTGGTTGAGCACGGCACATTTATCTGCTTCTGATTATTACTTCCGTAAAAAAAATTACCAACAGGCTTTTATGTTGGTTGAAGAGGCCCGTCAGCAGGCCCCAGAAGATCCGTACTTGGACCATCGGGTAGATGTCTTGCGACGATATTTGCGATAAGCTTGGAAGAAACTAATTGGTGCAATTATTCGCGATAGCAAATTGCTCATCGAAAAAATTAAATAACTCGTTTTTTAAAAGATTACACAGGGGATAAACCCCTCACTACCAAACACTAAGGCCCATCGAAAAAATTCGATGGGCCTTAGTGTCTCTGGTGACTAAAACGCTATTGCTACACCAGATCGTCCGTACGGTAAACCGGAGACTTTACTTCTTCCTTATTAACCTCCCGCAACTCTAGATGCTCGTCCATATTTACAGACGGGTCCTCTTCTTTTTCGGGCGGTAGTGCGGCTAATGGTTTGGCCGGTGCTCGGCGCGCAATCTCGCGAGCCAGCTCTTTTTCTTCCCACTCCTTGGTCCCGGCATTAGTACCAGGAAAACCAAAGACCCACAGGTAGTGTAATGAAATAACCATTCCCCAAGATAGCGCGGGATACAGGAACCAGGGGTCAAGCATATAATTGTCCAGCATATTCATACTGGCCAGAAATGCTATCGCAACGAGATATAAAGAGAAGTGGCGGTAGAACCATTTTTTGGCTCTTACCTTTTTTCTTGCCGAACGAACGTACTCAGGTTCGTTATTTTTCTTGCGTGACCTAAACATAAAAGTCGGGATTTCAATAATCGTGTATAGCTAAGATACTAAAGCTATCGCTAAACTAAATCATCTTTACGGTAGGATGGCTCAGCCGCACGCTCTTTTTGAATTTCGCGCAGTTCTAAGTGGTCATCCATATCCACTGGTGGAAGGGCTCGATCTTGGGTGGTGGATCTAGGACTCATGCGCTCCATCTCTTTTTCAATTTCGCGCTGCTCCCATTCGTTACCACCAGCTCCACTACCGGGTAAGCCAAATACCTGCATACCGTGGCTAGCTATACCAATACCCCACCCCAGCATAGGCCAGTACCACCACCAAGCCCCAGGGCTCGTGATCAGGTTGAGGGTCAGGAAGAATCCCCCCATCACCAAGTAAGTTGTAAGGTGAGAGTAGAATCTTTTTTTCTCTTTCACGCGCTTGCGGGCAATTCTGTAGCGTTCTTCTTCTGTCATCATTATTATACCAAGTCTTTGTCTTTCCACTGCGGACGTCTTGGGCGGCCGTATTGCTCGCGGCTGGGTTCATCCTCACGGCGTGGTGCATCATCTTCTTTCCCAAAAATGGAATAACCACGCATGGCCAGAATGGCTCCCCAGATGACGCTAATCTTCCATAGGACAGAACTTCCCATGCCCAAAACCATCAGTATAAAGATAAAGAAATTAAACCCAAGGAAGGATCGCAAGCTCTTGCGGAATTTTTCTTCTCTACTCATTTCATCTTTGTGAGATCGGTGACAGGCTTTCATAACAGTCGTATTGATTTCTTTGATTGGTACCAAAGATGCGAGTGAAAGCCGGTTGGCCTCCACTTTTTTCGACTGAACCATTGAAAAGAACTACTGAACCGGAGAAAATGCCCGACGCCCCAGGTAGCCTGTCAAACTTCCTAAAGCGGCGTATACACTACCTAGAAATGCCGTTAAGGCTAATACGCCCCAGGGGCCAATATTGCCCAGCGTAATACCGAAGCGCATTGCTAATAGGCCCTCGTTCTGCCAGCTTAAGTAGGTACTGTACCCCCCCCAAATGAGCAAGCCTCCTAAAAATCCCAAGCCAAAGGCCCGCCAGGCAGAAGAAATAGGGGCGAGTATACCAAAAAGGACACCGGCAATAGCGATGGCGTACCAGTCAAAGATGAGGTGGAGCAGAATACCCAAAAGGATAAACAACAAGAGATAGCCTGAATTTCGCATATGCTGTCAACTGAGGATATAGGTCAAATGTAGTACTTTTGAACCATACCATTGTGCAATTATGAAATCACTCGAAAATATCAGCGCCAAGGTCAATGATACCTTCAGTTTTGATGCCGCTAGCATTGGTGATCTTGACTTTACCCCCATTGATGATCGCCATTTCCATATTCTGGCCAATGGCAAGTCTTACCGCGCCGAACTAATCGAGCGTGATTTTCGCAAAAAGCAGTTTACCATCAAAATCAACGGCAGTCCCTACGTCATTCAACTGGCTGATGCGTACGACCAGATGGTAGAACGCTTAGGACTAAGCGCCAACAAGGTGCAGGGTGCACAAGATATTAAAGCCCCCATGCCTGGTTTAGTCCTAAAAATCATGGTTGAAAATGGGGAAGCAGTAAGCGCCGGCCAACCCATCCTCATTCTGGAAGCAATGAAAATGGAGAACGTCATCAAAGCCGCTACCGACGGTGTAGTAGCGACCATTGAAGTAGGTGGTGGCGATGCTGTGGAAAAAGGCCAACTACTGGTAAAAATGACTGAGCAAGCCTAGTTACAAGCTCCTTTCCAAGTCAAAGCAATTTCAAGAAAAACGCTACAAGTACCAGATAATCAGCTATCTTCTGGTACATTTGTTGGTATACCGAGACCCTACCAACATGTCAACCCGTTTACCGTTCCTTTATATTCAAAGCACCTCCAAGAAGGGCAGAGGGGTCTTTACTGCACAGAAAATTCCTGCTGGCAGTCATATTGAAACCTGCCCAGTACTCATTCTTTCCAAAAAGGATACTTCCAGAATTCACAAGACCAAACTACACGACTATTACTTTCTCTGGGGAAAAAAAGGGAAGAGCGCAATTGCCCTGGGCTTCGGATCCATTTATAACCACGCCAAGAAGCCCAACGCCGAATACGCAATGGACCTCGAGAACAATTCCATCGATATCTTTGCCATCAGAAAAATTACCGCAGGCCAGGAAATCACCATCAACTACATGGATGGCGGTGTGCAAGAAAGTGAGCTGTGGTTCAAGGAGAAGTAGTCCCCCCTCGCCAATCCAATCAATACACCTTACATCCATTGGTCAACGAAGCTGTAGCGAAGGCCACGTACATCGTACACCTTACATCCATTGGTCGACGAAGCTTTAGCGAAGGCCACATACATCGTACATCGTACACCCTACATCGTACATCTAACATCATCTCCCCCCCTCCTTTCCACAATTTCACAGCAGAATTCCAGTGGTTCAGATTTCCTGGTACTTACACGCTTCTACACCTCTGTATTTTTCGCTATTTTCCGGCCTTTAGTACCCCCTTTTAGAGACAAGTTAGATCCAAATTCACCACATATGTTCACATCACGAAAAAACCAATTGCTGTTGATCCTGGCAGTGGTACTTTGTTTACCGCTTAGTGCACAGCGAAAAAAGCAAACAGAAGAGACGGAGGCCAAAAAGGAAACACCCGCTCATTTGAAGTCCAGCACCTACTCTGCCCTGAGTTTTCGTTCGGTTGGACCCGCCGTCACCTCGGGACGGATTGCAGATTTTGCGGTACATCCTAATAATCACGACGTCTACTACGTAGCTACCGCTTCGGGCGGCGTCTGGAAAACCATCAACCACGGCACTACTTATAGCCCCATTTTCGACGGGCAAGGCTCCTACTCTATTGGTTGCGTCACCCTAGACCCGCAGCAGCCTAGCACGGTGTGGGTAGGCACCGGTGAAAACAACAACCAGCGTTCCGTAGCTTATGGTGACGGTGTTTACCGGAGCGATGATGGCGGTAAAACCTGGCAGCACAAAGGTTTAAAAACCTCTGAGCACATCGGTGATATTCTTGTTGACCCCACCAATTCTGATATCATCTGGGTAGCTGCTTACGGCCCGGTTTGGAGCAATGGCGGCGAACGTGGCGTTTACAAAAGCACCGACGGTGGCGATACCTGGACTTGCGTCAAAGAAGTGAGTCAATATACCGGCTGCAACGAATTGGTCATGGACCCACGTGATCCTAACGTACTCTATGCTGCTTTCCACCAACGCCAACGTAAGGTATTTACCTACATCGGTGGTGGCCCAGAGTCGGCGCTATATAAAACCACCGACGGCGGTGAGACCTGGACAAAGCTAAAAGGCGGCCTCCCCGGTGGAGACCTCGGCCGTATTGGCTTGGATATTTCTCCAGTTAATCCGGATGTCCTCTATGCCGTAGTAGAAGCATCTGGTAAAAAAGGTGGTATCTATCGTACCGCAGATGCGGGTGCCAGCTGGTCTAAGCGCAGTGGTTATTACACCAGTGGCAACTACTACCAGGAAGTATTCTGCGACCCCGTTGATGTAGACCGTTTCTACATTGCCAACACTTATTTCCAGATCAGTGATGACGGAGGCAAGACTACTCGTAACCTGGGAGAAATCAACAAACACATTGACAACCACGCCCTCTGGATTGACCCCAACAACACGGATCACCTCCTCGTAGGTTGTGATGGCGGTATCTACGAGACTTGGGACCACGCCGGCAGCTGGCACTTTAAGCCCAACCTACCGGTAACCCAATTCTACAAAGTATCGACCGATAACGCAGAACCCTTTTACAATATCCACGGTGGTACACAGGACAACCTTAGTTTGGGTGGCCCTAGCCGTACAACCAGCATGAATGGCATCGTTAATTCCGATTGGTTTGTGACTTCCACTGGAGATGGCTTTGAAACGCAAGTGGACCCCACCAACCCCAATATCATTTACGCTCAGGCCCAGTACGGTGCCCTGCGCCGCTATGATCGGGGTACGGGTGAGTACTATTACATCAAGCCCATGGAGGGAAAAGGAGAAGACGCATTGCGTTGGAACTGGGACGCGCCGCTACTCATCTCCACCCACGATCACAAGCGCCTGTACTTTGGTGCCAACGTACTCTTCCGCACCGATGACCAAGGCAACAGCTGGCAGCAAATTAGCCCCGATCTTTCCCGCCAACTGGATCGCAATACCTTGGAAGTGATGGATCAGGTATGGAGTGTAGATGCAGTGGCCAAGAACCGCTCTACTGACATCTATGGGCAGTTGACCACTATTGCCGAAAGTGCCCTGGACGAAAACATGCTTTGGGTAGGTACAGATGATGGCCTCATTCACCTAACTACCGACGGCGGTGACAATTGGCAAAAGCTAACCAACTTTCCTGGCATCCCAGAGTTGTGCTACGTGCACCAGATCATCGCCTCTCAACATGATAAGAATACGGCTTATGCCGCCTTTAACCACCACCGCTTTGGCGACTTCAAGCCCTACATCCTTAAGACCATCGATGCCGGGCAAACCTGGACACCGATTCACGCTACCCTACCAGAACGCGGTAGTGTATACACGATTGCGGAAGACCACGTCAAGTCTGACTTGCTGTTCTGCGGTACCGAATTCGGTACTTTCTTCACTGCGGATGGCGGTGACAACTGGATTCAACTAAGTGCTGGCCTGCCCACTATCGCCGTGCGTGATATGGAAATCCAGCGCCGGGAAAACGATCTGGTACTGGGTACTTTTGGTCGCAGCTTCTACGTCCTAGATAATTACGCACCCTTACGGGACATCAACGAGGACTTCCTGGCCCAGGAAGCTGGCGTACTGCCCGTAAAGGATGCCTTGATGTACATCGAACGTACCGATATCGGACTTCGCTCCAAGGGCCACTTGGGTAGTAGTTACTACACCGCTTCTAACCCTAAACCGGGAGCGGTTTTCACCTACTACCTGAAGGAATCTATTCTGACTTTGGAAGAAGAGCGTCAGAAACGCGAAAAAGACACGGAGGATGATGTATACCCATCCAAAGAAGAACTCCGCGCAGAAGCCCAACAAGAAAAGCCGTACCTGCTCTTTACCATTCGCAACAGCGAAGGTGAAGTAGTTCGGCACATAAAGACCTCCGCGAAGAAAGGTCTGAAGCGCATTACCTGGGATATGCGTCATGATACACCGGCGCCAGTGGTCGGTCGTTATTCACCACCTGCTGACGTCCTATTTGGATCAGCTGAACTAGGTCACCTGGCACGTCCGGGTGAGTACAGTGTGGTTTTCAGTAAATATGTGGATGGTGAACTGACCAGACTCACGGAGCCCGTAAGCTTTGAGTTGAAGCACCTCAACCAATCCTCTATGCCTGCCACCGATTGGGCGGCTTATGACGATTTCGTACGTAAAGTAGCGGATATCCGCAAAGCCTTTAGTGCTGCCAATAATATCCGCGGTGAGATGACACGTAACCTTCGTCACATTCAAACGGCTATTCAAGATATGCCAGCAGCAGCAGATGGCTTACTAGAACAAGCAAGTCAGTTACGTACACAGCTACAGGGTCTTAACCTCACAATGAACGGTGACCGCACCTTGGCTCGCCACCAATTTGAAACACCACCTACCATTGGTTCTCGAATTGGCCGCTGTGAATACGGCATGTGGGATGTGACCTCGGCGCCAACTCAAGTCTACCTCGACGCTTACCGTATTGCAGCCGAAGAGTTTGGTCCCGTACTGCGTGAGCTAAAACGGATTTCTGGCGAAATGGAAGCACTTGAGCAACAGCTTGAGCTGAACAATGCACCTTACACACCAGGGCGTTGGCCACAGTGGACGGAGGAGTGATTTGATGTACGGTGTACGGTGTGGGATGTACGATGTACGTCTCCTTCGCTAAAGCTACGGTGACCGGAGAATGTAGAATGTGGGACATGATGAATAAAGCATATGTCTAACTCCCACCTCCGATCTCCCACTTCCGACCTATTTCTAACCTCCTATTTCATACTTCTAACTTCATTTAAATACTACGCTAAATACAATTCGATTTATAGATGAGAAATATTTCTGCAATACTTGCGCTACTGCTATCGGTGGCGCTAAGTGCTCAAAGTGAGCCGCTACTGCGTTTTCCGGCTTTAAGCCCGGATGGTAGCCAGTTGGCTTTTTCTTACCAGGGCGACATTTGGACCGTGGAGGCGGATGGCGGCGTGGCGCGCCGTCTGACTATTCACGAGAGCTACGAACGTTTCCCACAGTGGAGTCCAGACGGAACTAAAATTGCCTTTCAGGGTAACCGTTACGGTAATGACGATGTATTTGTGATCGACGCGAATGGCGGTATCCCGCTCCGTATTACCCACCACTCTTCTGGTGATAATACCCCGCAGTGGACCAATGATGGACACCTGATGTTTGCCTCTAGCCGACTGTTTCGGGAGGTTGAGCGCAGTGCTGAAGTCTTTACCGTTCCAGCTAATGGTGGCACTCCCGAGCGCGTAATGGATGCCTTTGGCGTGCGCCCCGTACCTTCAGCTGACGGTCGCTACATCGCTTATGTAGAGCGTAACTGCCGCTTTGCACGCGAAGCCTATACGGGGCCTGCCAACCGGAGCATCTACGTGTATGACAAGCAAAATAACACTTACACTGCCGTTGCCGATACCGATGCGCAGGAAAGCAATCCTGCCTGGGATAAGCAAGGTAATCTGTACTACTTGAGTGCAGCGAATGGTCGCTACAACATCTATCGTCAAAAGATAGGTGGTACCGCTGAGGCCCTTACCAAATTTAAGGACGAAGGCATTCGCGAATTCACAGTAAGTGCTGACGGAAGCCGGATCGTTTTCGAACGCGCCAACGGCCTGTTCCTTATGGCTAGCGATGGCCGGAGCAAGGTACAACGCCTGGATATTGAAGTCACCGCCGATTACCGATTTGATCCAATCGAGCAAAAAACGCTGAGCAGAAGTGCCACAGAAATGGCCGTTTCTCCTAACGGGGACTACCTGCTATTTGGTGTACGAGGTGAATTATTCCTCAAAGTCAATGATAAAGAGAAAGGTACTAGCGTTCAGTTGACCGATCACCCTTACCGCGACCAAAACGGCCGGTGGTTAAATGATAGCACGATTATATTCCTTTCAGACCGCGACGGTAATCGTGAACTGTATATGCTACAGTCTTCTGATCCTGATCAATCAGACCTATACCGGAGTTTAAAGCACCAAACACGTCGCTTGACGCAAACAGAAGCCGAAGAAGGTTCTTTTATTCTTTCTCCTGACCGCTCCCAAGTAGCTATGGTCCGTGGCCGTGGACAGCTGATTGTGGCGGATATTTCTGAAAGTGGCTTGAGCAACGAAAAAGTTATGCTCGATGGTTGGGCTACCGCCCGCGGTGTTCGCTGGAGTCCGGACGGACGCTACCTGGCGTATTCTCTTTCTGATTTGGATTTCAATTCAGAAATTTACATTCACCCTGTGGACCAAAGCCGCGAACCTGTGAACGTGAGTATGCACCCACGCGGTGATTACGGCCCCTTCTGGAGTGCTGATGGCAGTAAGCTTGGTTTCATGTCTATCCGCAACAACGGTGACTCAGATGTATGGTTTGCTTGGCTCAAAGAATCCGATTGGCAGAACACCAAGCAAGATTGGGAATGGGACGAAGACGAAGATACCGAGGAAGAAACGGACTCCCTCACCCAGATCGATTTTGTCAACATTCACCAGCGTCTGGAGCAGGTGACTCGCATGCCTGGCAACGAGGATGATCTAGTGATCAGTGATGATGGCGAGACCTTTTTCTTTACCACCAACAATGGCGGACGCAATGGTTCCCCGGGTGGTTCTGCTTTAATGAGCATCAAATGGGATGGCTCTGAGTCTAAAACAATGGCCGCCAAGGTGCGTGTATCACGTATGGCGCTTGGGCCAAAGGGCAAGCAGATTTACGTATTGAAGTCCGGTGGTACAATTGCAAGTATCAAGACAGATGGCAAGAAATTGGAGGGCCAGAGTTTCTCTGCACGCATGAATGTCAACCACTACGAGGAGCGCAAGCAAGTCTTTGACGAAGCCTGGCGTGCCTTGCGCGATGGCTTCTACGATCCACAGTTTCACGGGCAAGACTGGGACGATCTCCGGGCCTACTACGAGCCACTTTGTATGGCAGCATCAACGGAGCAAGACTTCCGCGACATGTTCAACACCATGCTCGGACAGCTCAACGCCAGTCATATGGGTATGTACGGCTCTAATCCAGAGGACACTCAGCGTGACCGCACTGGTCAGTTGGGTGCCGAGGTGAGCGCGGTAGCCGGTGGAGTTCGCATTGAGCGTATTATTCCTAACTCCCCTGCTGATCGTGAACGCAGCAAACTGGCTATTGGTGAGGTAATCACCGCGGTGAACGGTAAAGCTGTGCAAAGTAATTCCAGCTACTACGGCCTACTTAATGGTACCGTAGACCAACGCACTCTACTCACTGTGAGAGGAGCTGATGGAGCTAGCCGCGAAGTGGTGATCCGTCCCACCGGCAATCTTCGTTCCGAACTCTACGAGGCGTGGGTAGCAGAACGCAAGCGCCTCACCGAGGAGTACTCTGGTGGCCGTCTGGGATATATCCACATCCAAGGCATGAACTGGCCGAGCTTCGAACGTTTTGAGCGCGAGCTCACCGCCAGTGGCTTGGGTAAGGACGGTATCGTTATTGATGTTCGCTATAATGGTGGTGGTTGGACCACGGACATGCTCATGACGGTACTCAACGTACGCCAACACGCCTACACCGTGCCACGGGGTGCAGAGAGTAAACTGGAGGGTAATCACCCGAAATACGCCAATAATTACCCTTACGGGGAACGTTTACCACAAGCAGCCCTAACCAAGCCGAGTATCGCCCTGTGTAATCAAACCAGCTATTCCAACGCGGAGATTTTCTCCCATGCCTACAAGACCTTGGGGCACGGAACACTGGTGGGTATGCCTACCTTCGGAGCGGTAATCTCTACTGGTGGCATGGGCTTGATCAATGGCAACTTTGTGCGGATGCCTTACCGCGCCTGGTACGTAAAAGCTACTGGTGACAATATGGAAACCACTCCGGCTGTACCCGATATCGAACTGGAAAACAGTCCGAATAGTAAAGCGGAAGGACGCGACGAGCAGCTACAAAAAGCAGTGAACACGCTCCTGGAGCAAATCGACAACTAGTCCAAGTCTAACAAGTACTCGGAGATTTTCGAAATCTCCGAGTACTACCTTTTCAGCAATTTCCTTGTAATTTGGCGGATCAGCTAATCAAATGTGGCCTTCGCATTTATTCAGCTGATAAAGAGTAATCTTTACGAACCGAAGTCCACGGTATAAGGTACTTGATACGTAGTACTTAGATTGATCAACGCTGATTCTGTCTAAGACCAAGTACCAACTAATGTGGATTTTGCACAGATACTACATGCGTATTGTGCAGTGGTTAGAGGCAAAACTCACACTAATCTATCTCCGCCAATGGCACTTGAAGAACAATCTACTCCTCCTGAATTGAAGTGGCTCGACGGCGCCACCCAACTGCTCGATAATCGCTTCCGAATTCCCGGCACTGATATTCGCTTTGGCCTCGACTTCCTCATTGGCCTCATGCCAGGTATTGGCGATATTATTTCCCTTAGCATTAGTGGTCTGCTGGTAACGGTAATGGCCCGCAAGGGCGCCAGCGGGATGGTGATCTTAAAAATGCTCTGGAATATCCTGCTGGATGCGATTGTGGGTACAGTTCCCATCTTGGGTGACATTTTTGACTTGGCTTATCGTGCCAATCGGCGTAACCTAGACCTCCTGCAGGAGCACTATGTGGAAGGAGAGCACGACGGCAGTGCCTGGCCGGTGGTCATCATTATCCTCATTCTTATTCTCATGGTCATTTTTGCGGCTACCTACGCCGTTTGGTGGGTGTTAGCCCAGAGCTATTCCATTTTAGTAGGCTAAGCAAAGTGCCAATGTGGTGCTTCCTAATGTGCTACGGGAGTAGTTACGGAGCGAGCGCCCAGATAATCCTGGTCCGCCAGATTATCCATCGAATGGCGTGGGATGGTGAAATAGAAACGAGTGCCCTCTTTCGGCTTGCTTTCTACCCAAATCCGGCCACGGTGCGTTTCAATAATACGCTTACTGATGGCAAGCCCCATCCCAGTACCCGCCTGATCTCGTTTACCCAGACGGCTGAAGATATCAAAGATCTGTTCGTGATAGTTGGGGTCAATACCCAGCCCATTATCAGCTATCCAAAGTATATGATCCGCTTCCGTTGTATCGTAACCAATTTCTACCTGCTTTAACTCAGCAATATTGAACTTCAAGGCATTGTCGATGAGTTGCACAAGCAAAATCTCAATGAGGTTCGGATAGGCGTGGATAGTAGGTAAGGTTGTACCCACAAATTGGAAGGCACCGTGTTCTTTTTTCTTCTGGGCCACAACTTCTCCTACCAATTGGTGGAGAAAGGTGGGCTGCAGCGCCTCTTGTTCATAACGTGGAATGTTACTAAAAGTGAGCAGGTCATTCAGCAAGGCATTCATCTGGTGTGCACTCTTGATAATGAACTCCAGGTACTCTATTCCTTTGTCATCGAGTTTGACGGCGTACCTCCGCTCAATTAAATTGGCAAACGCGCCGATATTTCTGACAGGTTCTTTCAAATCGTGGGAAGCGATTTTGGCAAATTCTTGTAGATCATCATAGCGAGCATCCAACTCCTTATTGTTGGCCTCGAGCCGCTCTACCAATTCAGACTGCCTGCGGAAAGCCCGATAATTGATGGCGAAACTCCCTGCGATGACTAGCAATAAGATCACCAGAGCCCAAAAACCTAGTTGAATGTTTTGCCGGCTGAGTTCGTCACTATTCTCTTTGGCAGTTCGACGATCCTGTTCTGCCTTCAGTTCCGCATCCTTCTGCTCCAGGATTGCCATCACCGCATCATTTTTTTGCTCTTGGATGAGCACTTCAGTAAGTTCTTGATACTGGATTTGGTAATCGTAGGCCTCACTCAGGTCGCGATTTGCCGCCGCTAGCTGAGCTACAAGGATAGCAGCTTCCGCTTGTAAATCTACCGCACTGACTTCGGCAGCTAACGCCATACTACGCTTAGCCGACTCAATATGCGCTGGAATTTCAATCTGATCGTTGATCATGGCCAAGCGGATCGCTTCTTGAATAGCTCCCGCTAATAGTCTACGATTATTAGCCTGTTCAGCGTAGCGTACGGCTTGCTCCCAGGTGGCTTGGGCTTTAGTTAGATCTCCGCGCTCGAGTGCTAATCGGCCCTGGCGCCCACTCACGTGCGCCAAGCCACTGAAAATGGAGTCCTTCTCTGCCAACTCATAGGCCATCATGTAGTAGGATTCCGCCTCAGAAACATCTTTGGTAGCCAATGCAATATCACCCAGGTTACTGTAGGAATAGATCAAACCCGCAATATCTTTCAACTGCTCACGGATGATCATACCCTGATAGTAATGCACCTCAGCAGAATCGATCTGCTCTAGCTGGAAATAAACGTTCCCAATATTGTTATGCGAACGCCCTAAACCCAGGGAATCATTGATACTTTTACGGACACTAAGCGCGTCCAGGTAGTGATCCAAAGCCTGGGTCATATCCCCTTCTGCCCATTCCAAAAGTCCTAGGATATGCAAGCCATCCGCACGGCCTTTTGGGAAATCGTTTTGGTCAGCTCTGCTGATTACGTCCTCGGCTACCAGCCGTGCACTATCGGGCTGTAGATTCTTAAGTTTCCAGGCTTGATAACTAAGTTGTTCGATGGTCAGTGAATCTTCGTACCAGCTATCCTGCGCCCATAGAGAAGATACTGCCACCGAAGCACTAAATGCCAGGGCAAGACAGCAGAGAGAAAGCCAAAATTTGTACCTGATCAACATGTTCATAACAGGATATCAAACTCGGTACAATAGACGGAGCATGTGCTTGGCTATTGAATCACTTATAGGGACAACAAAATTGAACAGATGTAAGATAAAATAAATTTGTTGCCACTCCAAAGCAAGGTAGGCAAAAGTGTGACAAGGTAAAGTGGTGGATTTGGTCGGGTGAGTTGAATTGGTGAATTTTGTTGAATTAATGGATGTAGCGATGCGATGAATCGCGTCGAGATAAAGTCGGCCTTATACCTCCTTTCCATACCTACACTAATCCTCTGTGCTTCAGTTTGACAAAAATCAAAATCGCCACCAGGGCAACAGAAGCTGCCACCAGTGACGATAAAGATTGTTTAACGGAAATGCTTAATTATTGGTCTTACCGGGAAGGCGAGATTGGAGCAAGCCTCCGAATACGTTGGTATCGGTACCGGTAGGCAGTACTGCGATCTCTACATTGCCAGCGAGTTCGCGATTAACTAGGAATGAGGCGTAGGTTGGATTTTCTTGGCACAAACGGGCCAGTTCCAACTGCTGCTCCAGCGCCACTTTGTCGAGCTCGCGCTGCTTGTCTACCGCAATCATTTCTAGTTCGCGTTGCTTTTCTACTTCTACATTCTTCAATTGACGAAGACGGTTAGCTTCCGCAGAGGCCTGCGTGCGAGCTACGGCAGCGGCGGTCTCGGCACGAGCCATTTCGCTCTTGCGGCGGTTAGCTTCGGTACGGGCCTGAATCGCTTGGAGGCGCCCTTCTGCTTCGGCTTGGGCAATGGCCACTTGACCATCAGCTTCCGCTTTTTTCTCCTGGGCAGCCGCCTGGGCAATATCTAATTGATTTTGCTTGCTGATTTGTTCCTGCTTCAGTTTCTGTAAACCGATATCCTCCAGCGCAGTAGTAAAGGCTAGCGGAAATTCTACGTTTTGGACGATTACGTCACGGACCGTTAGATCGGGTTCCGGTAGTTCAAGTAACAGGCTTTCCTTAATTGCATCCACGTAGGCTTCGCGCTGAGAGCTAAAAACGGAATCTACCTGAGGGAAGGTATTGGATATCCGGCGGGCCACTTCCACCCCACGAGCTTGGAGTAATGCCCCCAGCAAGGTATCAGGACGAGCAGGACCAGCATCAGTATCCTCTGGTTGCCAATAAACGGCTAATTGTAACGCCAAAGGCACTCCGTCCCCCAAGCGAACATCTGTATAGTTCACCCACATAACTTGTTCTCCGTGGGTTGAAGAGGATTTCTGTTGGCAGCTACAAAAGCAGCAGGTGATCAAAATAGCAGACAATAAAAACAATATGAACCGGCGCATAACATAAAGTTTAGTGTGTGAAGGAATACTTCAAAACTACTTCCTCTAAACCCTAGTTATAGTGCCATATTTGTGACCGGGGCACTTATCTGCGTAAGCGTTGACCCTACTTAAGTATTTGTAAGTGGACGTAAAGAAATCTCTACTTCCTAGTTTTGATAAGCGAAAATTTCACAAGTAATTGAATACCTGCAAAACACGTTGAAAGGCTTCGCTTATCATTTAGAAAATAGGAAGTAGAAATTTTAGTCCGAATACTTATTACGCCTACTCGTTTCGCAACGCATCCACGGGATTTCGGGTGGCTGCCCTCCAGCTCTGCCCCGCAATAGTGAGTAAAGCCACCATGATCGCTAAACCTCCTGCGAAGGCAAACACCTTCCAATCGACTTCAACGCTGTAGGCGAAGTTACTGAGCCATTTTTGCATCGCCCACCAACCGAGTGGTACCGCCAAAATGGTGGATAGCAGGACCATCAATAGAAATTCACGCGATAGCAACAAAACAATGCCGTGTACGCTGGCCCCTAATACCTTTCGAATACTGATCTCCTTGGTGCGTTGTGCCGCGGCAAAGGTGGCTAAACCTAACAACCCCAGAGCAGAAATAAAGATGGTTAAGGCGGTGAAAATCCAAACTACGCGGGAAAGTCGCGATTCACCTTCGTAAAAACCAGCTACAGTCTGATCCAAAAAGGTATAATCAAAGGCCGCTTCTGGTAAGTATTCACTGGAAAGGTCCTTTAAATCCGTGAGAATATGGTCCAAAGCCTCTGGTCGCACCCGCGCTAACAGGAAGTTGGGATTTGCCCTACCCTGCCCGTTATGCATGACGTAAGCCGTGATGGGATGATGCAAGGATTCGAAATGAAAATCTTTGACAACCCCATCGATCTTGGTAGCTGTACCAAATAGCTGGTCGGGGCTTCGTCCAATTGCTTCTTCTGGAGACCACCCCAGAATACTAATGAAATGTTCATTTACCACTAAGTGAGCTACGGTATCGCCTTCTGCTCTTGGTTTTAGGAAGTGCCCCGCTAGTAATTCTATGCCTAGCAGTTCTTCGGCCCCGGGCTCCGTTCGGTTGGCGGATACCGGATGCGGCACATCAGGATCCGTTGGATTGATTAACGAATAACCGCTAGTACCGATTCCTGGAAAGGACTGAGCCCGCGAAACATTGGTTACATCAGGATGTGCAGCTACCCGCTGTACTAAAGCATTCTTGGCGGACTCGTTGGAGGAGCCAGCAAGGTTGAGCGCAATAACGGCATCTGCTCCGTAGCCCAGCTTCTTCTGCCCGAGAAAGGCAATCTGCTCTTGGCAAATCAAAGCACCGGCAATCAGTGCAATGCACACTACAAACTGACCTACCACCAGGCTACGTCGCAGTATACTTTGACCACCACCGCGCTTGTATTCTGGTTGCAGCAATTGCTTCGCACTCGTACTTCCCATCGTGATTGCGGGATAAATGCCGGCCACTAGCGTAACGATTAGCCATGTACAAGGAATACTGATCCACCAGTAACCATCCGACAATTGCCACCAATCCAGATCTCGATTTGTGACAGTGGACAGCTGCGGCGACAACCAACTAATCAATGCCAGAGCAAAGACGATAGCACTGCCACTTAGCAAAGCCGTTTCGGTTAGGAAACGAACCATCATATGGCCAGAACTGGCGCCCACTGCCTTGCTAATTCCTACCTCCCGCAGTCGTTGTTGAGCACGAGCAGTAGTCAGGTTGATATAGTTGAAGCAGGCCAACAGCAAAACCACAAACGCTAGAACTGCAATGAGTCGTACCTGTTTGGCATCACCTAACTCGCTGGAATATCCCTCTAAAATCCCTTGTGAATGAAGGTGTATATCAGTTAATGGCTGGGCAAATAGTGTGAACCATTGCTCCTCCTTTTCAATGGCGTCGTCTAGTACCGTCTGCATTTTTTGATCAAGCACGGCCAAGTCATAGCCAGCTTGCATGAGCAAAAAGGTTTCAAAACTGGCATTGCTCCAATAGAGTCGACGGTAGGCCCAGCCAACCGAGCTGAACGAACCAATGATGTTCGGTTGCCAGGAAGAATTATCCGGCATGTCCGCAAAGACCGCAGTGACTTCAAGGCTGGATTCGTTATCCACCAGTAGTTGTTTCCCGATAGGGTCTTCTTCACCAAAAATCCGCTTTGCAGTTCGCTCATTGATCATGGCCGTACCGGGGCGGTCGAGTGGTTGTTTTTCGTTGCCGCTCAGGATAGGAATATCAAAAACAGACGTCAGCGTAGAATCTGCCCAGAATAGCATTTCCTCTTTCAAGCGTTTTTCCTCGTAGGCGACGGAAGCGGTTCGACCAAAATTGTGGTGCAACAGGCGCACGTATTCTTGCACTTCCGGGATAGCCTCCACCAAGGCGGGCCCCGTGATATTAGGAGCTGAAGCCCATTTCTCTGCCGTTCCATCGTAATCAACGGCTAAATTCACCCGACAAATACGATCTGCGTTAGCATGGTAGCGGTCGAAGGAAAATTCCTTCTGCACGTATAGGAACAAAGCAATTGCAGCCGCCATACCAACCGTGAGACCCAATACATTGAGTAGGGTAAAGAAACGGTGTTTGCGCAATTGGCGCCAGGCCAGTTTTAAGTGTAGCATAGTCAGGTGGTTTTTTTAGATATTTCTGTCGTAGGGTAGAGACGCATTGCAATGCGTCTTTACAACCAAAAGGCAATGCGTATTTACAACAATATGCAGTGCGCCTTTACAGCTGCTATTCATTCCGCAAAGACTCAACAGGATTGGCCGTGGCCGCCCGTAGCGCTCGCCAGCCAACCGTAAACAACCCTAAAGTGAGTACGCCAAGAATAGCAATCAGCAATGGACCAGGCCCCAAGTCAATGGGGTAAGCAAAGTTCTGTAACCACTGCGTACTGCTGTACCAAACCAATGGCACTGCGATTAAAAAAGCGATAAGGATGAGCCAGATGAATTGCTTGCTGAGCAACAAGACTATTTGGGTTAGAGAAGCACCTAGGACCTTACGGATACCAATTTCGCGAACGCGTTCCGCCAGTAGTAAACTTACCAGGCCAAACAAGCCCAGGCCAGCTATCAACATCGCCAGGCCAGTAAACACCCGGAACAAGCGACTCAGCTGTACCTCGGACGCAAATAACTGATTGTAACTCTCATCCAAGAAGCTATAACGCAGCGGTACGCCAGGTTCAAACTGCTGCCAGCGCTGCTCCACATGCGCAATGGCACTATTCACGTTCTCTCCCGTTAGGCGCACACTGATGTAATCTTTGAAGACAAAGCCTTGGAAGAAGCAAAATGCCAGCGGCTGAATTTCTTGATGCAAGGATTGTAGGTGAAAATCCTGCACTACACCAATGACCTGTAGGCGTTCCTCATCATCCCGACCTTCGTTTTTCACGATCATGTGCCCCACGGGGTTTTCCAACTCAAGTAGCCTAACGGCTGACTCATTGAGAATAATCCCCATACTATCCCGGCTGCTAAGCGCCTGAAAGTTGCGGCCATCCACGATCTGGACATCAAGGGTGGGCAAGAATGAATCATCCGCTAAAATCCAGTTGATCCCGGTCCCATCATCGAAACCTTCGGCGCGAAAATCTCGCATTTGGTAAGATGCCTGCCCGGGCAGGCCATTGGAAAAGCCGGCCGCCGAAATACCCGGATGACTTTCTAACTCTGCTTTGAAAGCATCCTTTCGTTCGTCAATCTCACGGTCATTTTCGATCACCAGGAGATTGTTCTTACCGAAGCCCAATTCCTTGCTTTGAAAGTAGTTGACCTGTTGATAGATCGTCCAACTACCGGCAATGAGGACCATAGATAGACCTAATTGAAAAACGACTAGTCCATTGCGGAGTGTCCGGTCAGATATGAGTTTTAGTTGTCGACCACGCAGTACATCAGTAGAGGCAAAGCGGCTCAGATAAAAGGCAGGATATAAACCAGCCAATAAGCCCGTGAACAAGCTTAAGGCAACCAATTGCAGCAAAAACAGGGGCTGCCAGTAGACACTTAAGTTTGCATTGCGGCCCAGCCATTCTGCCGCTATACCATTCCAGGCCAGCACCAAACCCAGAGCAACACCACCAGCTAACAAACCCGTAACCACTGACTCTGCCAAGTGCTGACGAATCAAACTACCGTAGGTAGCTCCCAGAATCTTGCGTACCCCAGTTTCAGCAGCTCGGCGGGTAGCTTGGGCAGTAGCCAGGTTGATGAAATTGATAATAGCCATAAACAACACCAGATAGGCCGCCCACATAAACAACTTCACGTAAGTTGCATTGCCATTGGGGCGCATCTCCCGCAAGTAGTTGGAAGTAAGGTGAATATCTGCTATGGATTGAAGCGGATAGTCAAAGTTCACCGTAGCCAATTGTTCAGGATTCGCTTCGGCAAAGGACATTTTGCTCAGCGTGTATTCCTCCGCGATATTTTTGAGTTTAGCCTGTAGTTGCTCGCGTTCTGCACCCTCGTGAGCACTCGTCCGCAGATAGGTTTGCATCACATTCCAAGTCCAAACCTGATTACGGTATAGATCTTCGGGATAGCTACTCGCACTCACCACCATCTCGAATTGCAGATGCGAATTCTCTGGTTGATCCTCCATCACACCGGTAACGTTCCAAGGGGTACCTGCGTCTTTCCCCCCCAGGAGTTGCCGGCCGACGATATCTCCCTTCTCAAAAGCCTCCTCGCCGAAATAGCGGATGGCGGCAGATTTCGGCAGCACTACGGAAGCAGGTTCTTTTAATGCGGTTTCTGGGTCACCATCAATCAGGCCATAATCAAGCACTTTGAAGAAGTCTTCATCTGCTGCATAAGCCTGCGTTTCCCGAAAAACCAGATCGTGATCGTTATCTGGTCGCAGCGTAAAATCAGACCAGTAGAACACCCTTACAATGGCTTCCACTTCCGGAATCTGTTGCCGGACGACTTCTGCTAGTGGTGGCGGTGTGGTAGCGTAGCGTTCTTCTTCCCCCTCAAAACCCCATAGGGTATTCAGGCGAAAAACTTGCTCGGAATCCTGATAGAATTGATCATAGCTCCGTTCGAAGTTCACATACTCTTGAATGAGCAGGAAGGTTGCCATGCCAACGGCCAATCCTAGCACGTTCAAACTGGTGGTCAGGCGATTCTTGCGGAGATAACGTAGGGCGATTTTTAACTTATGCATTGTTAGTTGTTTTGTTGTGAACTTTGCCCACTATTTTTTGGGGTGTAGGATACAGTACCCTGGCAAACCTCACAGTACTAGGTACTTAGTAAAAGGTACTTGGTATAAGCTGGACTTTGCGATCTTCAAATCTAAGTACTATATACCCGGTACTTTCTACCGTGAACTTCGACTAACACCAACAAAAATTGCAAAGTAGCTGAGTGCGAAATTCAGTTTACTATAATCTTTATTCATCACGAAGGCTGTCAACTGGATTGGTGAAGGCCGCCTTTAACAGGTGCCAGCTTATGGTAGTTAAAGCGATTAATAATAGGAGGCCACCACCCTGCAAGAACAGTACCATATCCAGATTAATCCGGTAGGCAAAATTGCTGAGCCAGGTATTGACCAGCCACCAAGCGATAGGCACTGCCAACAGGCAACCCAAACCAATCATCCAAAAGTAGCGGCGACTCAAAAGACCTAGTAGCTGAGTCAGGTTTGCACCAAGCACTTTGCGGATACCAATCTCCTTGGTTCGTGCCTGAATATGCATGGCAGAAAGGGCAAAGAGCCCCGCACAAGCCAAAATGATGACCACTACCGTGAAAAAGCGCAATAACAGCAGCGTACTCTCGGCGGTGCCATACAAACCAGCAAAATGCTCGTCAAGAAACTCCAAGGATAGCTGACGACGAGATGGTACTTGTCCTACCGCATCACTAAGGAATGCCATGACTTCTGCTTCTCGCCCGCTTTGAACACGAACGCTCAAGTAACCGTCTTCCAATTCTTTCTTTGGCCCGACGAAAAAGTGAATTACCGGCTCTACCGGTGCCTCCAGCGATTGGTAGTGATAGTCCTCTACTATACCGACCACTTCAAATCGACTATCTGTCTTGCTTTTAATCAGTGCTCCATCAGCACTTCCAGCGGGGATACCAAGTACCTTTCTGGCCGACTCGTTGAGTATCACTTTACCATCCGTATCCGTTTGCCGATCAGCACTAAAGCCACGGCCTTCCAGCAAGGGTATATCAAAAGTCTGAAAGTAGTCGGAGCCAATATTTGTTTGCCGCAGGCGTGCTCCATCTGTCGCACTCTCTTTCAGAAAGTAGTTGTAGTTTTCTGAGTAATCACCCGGAAAATCATAGCTCAGCGTATAGGCCTCCACAGCACTATTCTGCTCTAACTGATCCAAAATCGGTACTACTCTTTTCCAAGACTGATCAGGGTCCTTAAAGTCAAGCTCTAAATCACCGATTAGGACATTACTGCTAGCCAGGCCTAGGTCAGCGGCCTTCATGAAGTGAATTTGTCGAGCTACCGCAATACTGCTCACTAATAAGACCAGCGTGATGGCAAATTGAGCTACCACCAGACTAGAACGAAAACCATTCCCTTTGGCAGTAGTCGTTTTTCCTTTTAATCCGCTGAGGTCAGCTTTTTTGAAAAGCTGCCAAGCGGGGTATAAACCGGCCGACAGCGTAAGTGCTAAGACCATGCCCACACCAATCAAAAAGAAAGTCGCGCTGTTAGCCTCATCAAGGGATAGCTGGCTACCCAGGCTTTGGTTGATAAACGGCAAGCTAAAGTGAATAAGAAATAGGCCGAGAGCCAGCGAAATGATGGTCAACAACAAGGCCTCTAATTGGAACTGCCGCAAAATGCTCAAGCGAGCTGCCCCCAGCACCTTGCGAATAGAAACTTCTGACACCCGCCCCATAGCCTTAGCCAAAGTGAGGTTAATGAAGTTGAGGGCCACCACCAATAATAGAAAGAAGGCTACAATACCCACTCCTACCAATAAGGGTGAATTTCCACTCAGCTCAGCGTGATATTCCGCAAAGGGCGATAAAAACAACTCGCGATCCTTGGAGGCTTCATCAAAATAGCGATCAACAAAGTAGGGCAGCTTTGCCTCAAGTGGTTCTTTTTGTGCGATGTCCTCCAGTACCACAAATGTTTCCTGAAAACTATTGTACCAGTTAGCTACCTCTCGAAATTCAGCGTCAGCAAGGATCGTTTCCAGGGAGACCAAAGAGTTGAATTGCAGTGAAGATTGCACGGGTAGCGGCTCCAATACGCCCGTAACCTGATACACTGTAGTATCAATCAACACAGACTCCCCCACTGGATTGCGCTCACCAAAGAGGCTTTCTGACTCCTCCGCTCCCAGGACAATTTGGTGGGGGTCACTCAGGGCTTTCGCTGGATCACCGTAGCGCAGTGGAAAATCAAAAACTTCAAAGAATGTCCCGTCCACGTGCGACAATACGCTGTGAGCAGATTTGCCTTCGTATTCTAGCCAGGTATCATACCAAGTCACTAAGCGCGTACCGGCAACTACTTCTGGATAATCTTCCAACAGCTTAGGTAGTGCAGGGGTAACTGATTGGGTATACTCCTGACTCTCTCGCAGCACAAAAATGCGATCCAGTTTACCATGTAGCTGGTCGTAAGTGAGCTCCTGTTGCAGGAAAAGCATAATGACCAGTACACCCGCTAAGCCGATGACTAAACCAGCGGTATTAATCAGCGTAAAGAGTTTATTCTGGCGCAGGTGCCGCCAAGCCAATTTTAGATTTTGCATGTGCTACAGTTTATCAGGTGGTTAAGTGTAGAAATCCTACAAATCAGCCAGCTTGAGTTGGCGTTTCCGTTCCCAATCTTCTTTACGAATAAAGGTGATTGGGATAAATTCTTCATTGGGCTCGCCGATGTAGTACAGCGCCCATTCGTGGTCATAATCGTTGAGCAGGTTACGGATACATTCTACCCGGTTGACGGTAGGGATTTCACAATCTTCCCAGTAGAAAAGCTCCACCTTGTAATGTACCTGTTGCTTTTCACCATTGATTGTGATTTCAACTTCAATTTCCTGACGGCCGCGGCCCTTCGGAATAGGTATAGCAATGTGAGACATGAGCGTGAGATTTATGAGTAAGTAAGAGTATTTATCGTAGCGGGTTAGAGACGCATTGCAATGCGTCTTTACAGCAATAGCAATGCGTCTTTACAGCAAAGGCAATGCGTCTCTACCCGCTATATTAATCGTTCCGGATCGCCTCCACCGGGTTCCTTAGCGCGGCTTTAAGGCTTTGCAGGCCTACCGTAAACAAGGCAATACCTAAAGCCAAGCCACCGGCTAGCGCAAAGACCCACCAACGGATTTCAATACGGTAAGCGTAGTCCTGCAGCCAGCCCTGCATGATCCAGTATGCTACCGGCGTGGCAAATACCAGGGCGATGACCACTAGTTTCAAGAAGTCGGTAGAGATTAAGTTGATTATACTGTAGATGGTGGCACCCAGCACTTTCCGGATTCCAATCTCTCGCGAACGACGCTCCGATACGTAAGCGGCCATACCAAACAGTCCAAGACAGCTAATGAAGATCGCCAAGAGGGTAAAGAAACCGGCTAGTTTGCCCAAGCGATTTTCATCCTCAAACTTCTCGGAGTGTTGCTGATCAATGAAGGAATAATCGAAGGTATTGACGGGATCAAACTTAGTGTAAACGCCCTCTACTGCAGCCAAGGCCTCATTAGTGCTTACACCTGGTTTAAGCTTGATGAGCGAATACTGAGCGCGCGACTCATCAATAAAGAACATCATCTGCTTAACCGGTGTATACGGAGACTGCGTAACCAAATCTTCTACTACCCCGATAATGGTGTAGATTTCGTTATCACCCCAATCGATTTGTTGCCCGATCGGATCATCAAAACCCAGGTATTCTACTGCAGCTTCGTTGATCACGAAGGCTAACGTATCCTGCGTAAATTCCCGGGAGAAATCTCGACCTTCTTTAATATTCCAGCCGATAACATTACCAAATTCGTGACCGACGCGCAGGGTGACAAATTCATCCTGAAAATCATCTGGTTTACCTTCCCAATTAAAACCACTATTGGTAACGTAAGTCGCGGCAATTGATGTTTCAGATTTACTGGCATCTTGGACCATTCCTGTTGCCAGGAGCTCTTCTCGGAAACTAGAAAACTTCTCATCAATTTGTGGTCCCCGTAAGGGCAAGCCGATCACCCCGTCCGTGGTGTAGCCAATGGGTCTATCTTTAGCAAATTCCGTCTGTTGATACACGACTATGGTACCAATGATCAAGATCAGAGAAATCGTAAACTGCAAAACCACCAGTACCTCGCGGGGGCGGTTATTGAACATATTTTTATTTAGAACTCCCTTCAAAGCATTGACTGGTGCAAAGGATGAAAGGTAAAGCGCAGGATAACTGCCCGCCAGACCGCCGGTAAGCAAACAAAAACCACCAAGGGCTAGCCAAAACTGGGGAGCACTCCACGGTAAAGTCAGTTCTTTATCGGCCACCTCATTAAAAAATGGAAGCAAGGCCACTACCAACAGAAGAGCGATGGCCGCACCCGCAAACGACAACAGCAAAGATTCGCTGTAGAACTGACTGACCAACTGCCCGCGGCGGGAGCCCATGGTCTTACGGATACCTACCTCACGGGCACGCTTTTCGGAGCGAGCAGTACTGAGGTTCATAAAGTTGATGCAGGCCAACAAAAGCACGATTAATCCAATAATGGCAAACGCCCTGAAGTAGGTGATTCGGCCGCCCACACTTATCCCATTCTCAAATTCAGAGTAAAATCGCCAATCCGACATGGGGTGGAGGAATAGTTGAGGGTTGAACCGTAGCCCTTCATCTTCCGCAGCATTATCCAATTTCACATCTGCAATGAGGTTCGAAACCTCTGCTATATCCGCTCCCTCTTTTACCTCTACCAGGGTCCGGAACCAGCTATTACCCCAGCCTAGCCATTCTGGCAAACCCTTTTCGTACAGCTCCCAGGTTCCTAGTAACTCGAGTCCTGAGAAGGAGGAATTAGCCGGTGGTTTTTCGAATACGCCTGCTATTTTAACTTCGTATTCCTCATTCAAATTCACTACTTCATCCACTACATCCGTTGTTCCAAACACAGCAATAGCAGTTTGCTCAGAAACCAAAATGGAATAGGGGTCCTCTAATCCGGCTCGGGTACCGTCCAGCATCCGTAAACTGAGCATGTGCGGGAGTCCCGGCTCGGCAAATACACCAGTAAAATTCAGGATATCATCACCCGTTCGTAGGGTATTGGTACCTGACCAGGAGCTACGTACCACGTGTTCAAAGTGGCTACCGTAGTTATCCCGCAGCGCCGGAGCAGTTTGCTTGGGTTGGCTCCACCAGGTTTCCACCACGCCATCAAAGGTATTATTCTGCATGACGTTGCAAATCCGTTCGTAATTGTCGTGGTATTGGTTATAGCTCATTTCATCCCATAACCAAAGGCCAATACTGATAGCCACAGCCATTCCCAAGCCTAAACCGGCAATATTTAGTGCGGTAAAAAACTTGTTGTTGCGAAGATGTCGAAATGCAATTCTGAGATTTGTCAAAAACATGCTGTTAGTATTTAGTCGAGTGATTATTACAACAAGTATTTGGACTAAAATTTCTACTTCCTATTTTTTGATGACAAGTAGAAATTTCTTTACGTCCACTCATAATCTAGTCCATTATTCCTTACGTAGATGATCTGCCGGATTGAGGAGAATAGCCCGTAAACTCTGATAACTGACCGTAAGGATGGCTAACAGAATGGCTGCTCCCCCTGCCAGGGCGAAGACCGTCCAACTAATATTTGTGTGATAAGCAAAAGTGTCCAGCCAGCGGCTCATGAATAACCACGCCAGTGGAATGGCAATGATGAAGGCAAAAGCCAATGGCAGCGTAAAGTCTTTTAGTAGAAGTCCTAATAGCTGTCGACCAGAAGCACCTAATATTTTCCGGATACTGATTTCGCGCATCCGTCGAGCTGCGGCAAAGGCTGACAAGCCAAAAATGCCCAGACAAGAGACAAAAACGGCCACATAAGCGAAGAAACTGAGTAAGCGCCCCGTGCGTTGATCCTCGCTGTACAAGGCTTGCAGCTCATCATCCAAAAAGGAATAAATCAGCGGGTAATTGGGTGAAAAGCGATCCCAAGCCTGCCGAAGTGCCAAAAACGCATCCTCTCCACGTCCTGCCTCGGCTTCTATGGTCAACATTCCTGGCCAATCGTCTTGGGTAATTATTAGTGGTTCGATGGTAGCGTGTAGACTCGTAAAGTGGTAATCCTGCACTACCCCGATAATGCGCTTCGGGATACTATCAAACATGGTTAAGGTGAGGCTACGGCCGAGCGCATCCGCCGGTGTTAAGCCCAATTCCAGTGCTCCCCGTTCATTGATGATTGCTGCTTCGGTGGAATCACTCGCCCGTAGTGGATCAAAATTACGCCCAGCGACGAACGAAATATCCAGCGCCGAAAGATACTCACCCGTGGTGAGGAGGGTACGCATACGTACGTTCCGATCCATGCCCTCTATGTCCAGCGTAGTGGCATCATAAAACCCACCAGGTAAACCAGAGGCATAGCTCACCGACCGGATAGCATCCTGATCGCGCAGCCAATCGGCTAGTCGAACCCGTTGATCATAGACATCATTGTTGTAGGCCGGGGCGCTCAGGATATCTTCGGCTTGGAAACCGAGTGGTTTTTCCTGGAGGAAATCGAGCTGGTCGCGAATGAGTAGCGTTGCGCAAATCAAGGCAATTGACAAAACAAACTGCCCCGTTACCAGTACTCGGCGTAGCGTTCCGGTAGATCGCTGATCGGCTTGTAAGCCTCGCTGTACTTCCAGGCGGCTTAGATAACTGGCCGGAAACCAAGCCCCCAGCAATATGATTAGCAAACAGCCCGCCAGCGCAGCAACCATCCAACTACCTGCGGATAGCGCCACAGGAATTTCAAAATCGAAATAAGTACTGAATGGCTGTATTAAAGCCTGACTCAACAACACAGCACCTATGGTAGACAAAACTGCCAAGGCTCCGCCCTCCAAGAGGAGCTGCCAGCGCACCTGTTTGCGGTTTGCACCCAGGGTACGCATTACCGAAATCGTCTGTGCTCTCTCAGCGGTCCGTGCCGTCGTCAAATTGATATAATTGGCACAACCGATACCGAGTAGAAGGAGTGCCACGATAGCGAAGACTTGAATCATACGGTAGTTGCCATGGCGTACAAAGTCATAGCGAGTATCTGCGGCGAAGTAAGTCTCGGCCACCGGTTCTAACTTCAGGTCAATCCGGTTACCATTGACTTCAAAATCATCTCCGAAGTACTTATCCATAAAGCCGGGCAAATGCGGCTCCAAATCTGCCGCAGCAATACCAGGCTGAAGTTTCAAGTAAGTCCCAAGGCTATTCCACCACCACTCGCTCCACCAATTACTATCGGTGTAGCTGATAATAGATACCAGTACATCGTATTCCAAGTGGCTATTGGCCGGCGGTGGGGCAATGATGCCCGTAATAGTAAAAGGATCAGAAGTACCAATTTGGAAGGTCTCACCAATTGGGTTGACGGTTGGTCCAAAGAAGCGTTCCGCAGCCTCTGGTGTAATGACTGCCAAGCGAGGCTGATTGAAGACTTGGGCAGACTGTCCTTGCAGGAGCTCTAAGCCAAAGAAATCAACAAAATTGGAGTCTACACTGAAGACTTGCTCCTCAGAGTAGAAAGTATTATTGACCCGTAAAATGGGCTCATTGAAGAAGCGTACCCGCGTTGCCTCGGCAATCTCATGCGGGAAATCTGTCAGCAAAGCATCCTTAAAGGGCGCGGAGGTTACCCCAACATTGTATGGCTCATTGTTGATATCCGAAGTTCGCAACAGCCGAAACGTCCGATCCTGATCAGCAATGAACTCATCGGTCTTTAGCTCACTATAAACGTATTGGCCAATGAGCAAGGCACCGGCCATGCTAATGGTCAAACCCAAAAGATTGAGTCCACTAAAAAGTGGTCTTTTGAGCAAGTGTCGTAGCGCCATTCTGAGGTAATGCATACTGTTTAGATTTTCGGGTGATTCGTTTAAGCGCTTCGTTTGGTATGGGGTGTGGGCTGTATAGACGTATAGCTATCGGGAGTATCTCTACGGCCAGGAGGGGACACATCGCAATGTGTCCTTACAGCTGCTGACTACTACTACTCGTTTTTTAGGGCATTTACGGGGTTGGCTAGCGCAGCTTTGATACTCTGCAAACCCACGGTGACGAAAGCAATGGCGATAGCCAAACCGCCTGCCAGTACAAACACCCACCAGGCAATACCAATGCGGTAAGCGAAGTTCTGTAACCATTGATCCATGAAATAATAAGCCAGCGGTGAAGCGATCAACAAGGCCACTCCCACGAGCTTCAGAAAGTCTAGAGATAGTAAGCTCACTATTCCCGAAGTGGAGGCTCCCAGTACTTTGCGAATACTGATTTCCTTACGGCGCTTCTCCACTAGATAAGCTGCCAAACCGAAGAGCCCCAAGCAGGCAATAATGACCGCCAAGACCGTGAAGAGAATAAACACTTTCCGAGCCGTTGCTTCCTGGGTATACAGTTTGGCCCATTCGCGGTCCATGAAAAGATAGGACAGTGGTACATCAGGTTGGAAGTTGCGCCAAAGTCCTTCAATCTGGGATAGTGTAGCCTGTGGATTCCCCTCCGCGAGGCGTACACTAATTTGTGGTGTAACACCACCGCCACCACCGCCGTCCGCGTGCACCAAAAAGAGTGGCGATATATCGTGGTGTAAGGATTGGAAGTGATAGTCCTTCAGTACACCGACAATGCGGTATATCGACGGATTCTCCGGATCTGGGCTCAGCCAACCATCGGCCGTACTGACCCGTTGGCCGATGGGATCTTCTAAGCCCATTTCACGTACCGCAGCCTCGTTAACCATAATGGATAGTGAGTCGGCAAAGTCGTCCGAGAATTCGCGGCCAGCAACCAAATCCATCTTCATACACTCCACGTAGTGTTCTCCTACAATCAATCCACTTCCGGTGGTCATTTCCGGTGCCCCTGGTGGTTTAAAAGAAATACCGAAGTAGAATTGTCCGGGTACGGCGTTGCAACCACTAGCGGCAATGACTCCGGGCAATTCTTGCATTTCATTCAGGAAAGTTTCTGATTGTTGGGCCGTAAGCCCACCTGTATTTTGGAGCGTAATGAGGCTTTCTTTGTTGAAGCCCAATGCCTTGTTTTGGGTGTAACGCAGCTGCTGGTAGATCAGGATAGTAGCAACGATTAGGAAGATCGAAATAGCGAACTGCCCCACTACCAATACGTTACGTAATCCTCCACCTTTGGTGTTTTGCAATAGGCGCCCCTGCAGTACTTCCAGTGGTTTGAAAGAGGAAATAAAAAAGGCTGGATATAGCCCCGAAGCCACACCGGTAAGCAAGGCTAATGAACCGAGTAGACTTACATAAAATGGTGATAATAACAAGGCGCGGCTAAAACTCTTTTCCGTTAAGTCGTTGAACCACGGCAAGGCCAAGCCCACAATCACTGCAGCGATAACAGCCGCTAACGCGCTGATCAAAACCGCCTCTGCCAAGAATTGAGTAATCAGTTGCCCCCGCTCCGATCCCAATGTCTTTCGAATACCTACCTCGCGGGCTCGCCCAGCTGAGCGTGCTGTAGAAAGGTTGACAAAATTGATGCCCGCAATTACGATGATCAGCAAAGCAATGAGTGAAAAGAAGTAGATTCGACTACGTGAACCGGGCACCTTGATTTCGCCCTCTAGCTCTGAATCAAGATATACGTCTTGTAGGGCATCTAGGGTATACTTATAGCCATTGCCCTGCTCCTGGTAAGTGGCATAGTCCACGCCAAAGTGATTGAGCACCTGACCGGAGGCATACTTAACCACCAAATCAGGGAATTGACGCTCTAGGAGTGCTGGATCAGTTTGGCCATCCAGCATTAAGTAGGTCATCGCCGAAAAACTCAGGTAATTATCATCTCCTTGGAGAAAGTCAAAACCTCCAGCAGAACGTAGGAAATCAAACCCGATATGGGAGTTATGGGGCATATCGGCGCAGACTCCAGTAACGACGAAGTTATCATCATTCTGCACCCGCTCAATCGCTTCTCCCAGAATATTTTTATTAGCCCAGTTGGGTCCAAAATACTTCTCCGCCATGCTTTCGGTCAACACCAGACCGTTGGGATCCGTAAGTACCTTATCCACTTCGCCCAACAAGAGTGGTAAATCGAAAAGCGTAAAGAAGGTAGAATCCGCTCCAACGATGTTGTCTTCCCGGTAGATTTCCTGATCAATGCGCAAGAGTTCGTTTGCCGCGCCAAAGGTGAACAATCGACAGGTTTCTTCTATACCTGGATACTCCTCCTTCATGGCCTTGGCGTAGCTGTGCGGAATAATCGCATACTGGCGGCTACGGTCAGGATATTGGCGGTCTAGTGCTACCCGGTAAATGCGGTCGGAATTACTAAAAAAGCTATCGTAGCTGAGCTCGTCGCGGATGTAAATCACCAAAAACAAAAAGCCAGCCATACCAATGGCCAGTCCGAGCATATTCAGAAGAGTAAAACCCGGTTGGCGTTGTAAATTCCGCCAGGCGATTATGAGGTAGTTTTTAATCATACTGTTTTGCTTTTTGTCGTTTTTCAAGTTTTCGACGCGATGAATCGCGTCGTTACGTCTCTTTGGTCATCATAGCATCATTCATCTCGTAGGGCTCCAATTGGATTAGCAACGGCGGCTCGTATGGCCTGGAAGCTCACGGTTAGAAAAGCGATCACCAGGGTCAATACGCCCGACAAAGCAAAAATCCACCAGTGCAGCGGGGTTTGGTAGGCGAAGTTGGTTAACCACTCCCTCATGATTAAGTAAGCTATAGGGGAGGCCAAGATCAAGGCGACACCTACCAGAACTAGAAATTCTCTTGATAGCAAGCCCACTAAACTCTGTACGCTAGCCCCCAGTACCTTACGAATCCCCACCTCTTTGCGCCGCTGTTCGGCGGCATAGACCGAGAGGCCGAATAGCCCAAGGCAAGCAATCAGGATAGCAATAAGCGTAAAGGTGCCGATGACATTAGTAAGTGTTTGCTCCGTATCGTAACGCTGTGCGATATCATCGTCCAGAAAAGAATATTTAAAGGGAAGCCCTGGAAGTGTAGCCTCCCATTTTTGTTTGGCTTTACCCAGAAACTGCTCGTAGTCAGGTGTAGAAATATCAGCGATGGCGTAGTTCAAATCATCTACTGCCGCTGGAAACAGAGCAATAGACCTAACTTCATCTGTCAATTTCTGATTTATAATGTCTTCCACAACCCCAATAATGGTCAGCTCGAATTTCATTCCAGAAAACTCAGAACGCAGCACCGTACCTACAGCTTCTTCCAAGGGAATTTGATATTGGTTTAGGGTTGACTCATTTACCACTACTCTACTCTTAAACTCGTCCTCGTTAATATCCTCCGGTCCCGCCATTCGACCAGCTAAGAGTTCAATTTTAAGCACATCCAGATAGTCCTCACTTACATAATTCAAGAAGACGATCTGTGCTTCCTGCATCGATTGACCGTCCTTGTACAAGGCCATATCACGTAACAGGTACTGGACCGGCGTACTAGACATGGTAGCTACGTTGTTTACTTCTGATAGTCGTTCTAAACCATCATGAAAAGCAGCTATATCATGTTCCTCTTGGGCCCCTTGAAAATCGAAGATGACCTTCTGTACCTTCTCAAAACCCAAATCCTTGTTCAGCATGTAACTAACCTGGGTATGGATAATAAAAGCGGCGATTACCAGAATAGAGGCTACTACCATTTGACCAACGACCAGCCCTTGTCGTAACCAGGATATTTTCGACTGTTTAGTATTCCATTGATTAAACAAGGCTAAGGGCTTAAAACTCGAAAGATAGAGGGCTGGATAGCTCCCCGCCAGTAGCCCAGTAACCAGAGCAATGCCCCCGAGCAGTAGCCAATTTGCAGCTGTAAAGTCTAAGGAAATCGTAATGCCGGTCAATTCATTAAGGGTAGGCAAAAGCAGATGAATCAACGGAACAGCCAAGCCGACGGACACAACAGACAACAGCAAGCTCTCCATCAGAAACTGGCTAAAGATGGACCTCCGCGGTGCCCCCACGACCTTACGTACGCCAACCTCCCGTGAACTACGTGTAGCACGGGCAGTAGTCAGATTCATAAAGTTGATACAAGCCACCAACTGAATAAATATGGCAATAAGAAGCAACAGACGCAAAAAGGCCGGGCTAACATTGGAACCTACATCTCCTGAATAATCTACATTGGTGTGAATATCTAGTATGGGTTGTAGATGGAGCACTTTTTCCATGTCCGCCTCCTGGAGCTGATCACCGCCTCGTCGCTGTAGGAATTCCGGCAACTTAGCAGCTAGCTTTTCTTGGTCGGTACCAGGGGCGAGTTTCAAATAGCCGTATAAGAAGTTGTTGCCGGCCCAGGAATCATTACCGCGCACAAACTGCCCCAAATCTCCGGCATTCATACTCAGAAACATATCTGATTCCAGGTGAGTTGTTCCGTTACTGTAGTCAATCACGCCCGTTACCGTAAACGGATCGGCATTCCCCCAATCGCCAATTTCCATGGTCTGCCCGATGGCCACTTCATCGCCAAAATACTTCTTCGCCAGGCGATCGGATATTACTACGGAGAAGGGTTCATTTAAGGCACTTGTGGGATCTCCCGCCAGGAAGTGATAGTTCAATATTTGAAAGAAGGTGCTATCAACGTAGTAGCCCGATGCTTCGTAGTAGGACTGTCCTCCAATTCGAATCAACTGTTCCTCTACCCCAATGGGTGGACAAGCACGAGCGGCCAGTTCTACTTCAGGAAAATCAGCCTGGATAGCCTCTACAATTGGTGGCGAGCAGGTGGCCATATGCGTCCAACCTTGGACGGCACCCAAGGAAAGGTCGGTTCTCACTCGTACAATCTGATCTACATCCTCATGGTGCCGGTCATAGCCGTAATGATGCTGTACGTAGAGCACCATGTACAAACAACAAATGGTCCCCAAGGTGAGGCCCAGTAAGTTGATCGCGCTGAAGGTCTTGTGACGCGTCAGTTTGCGTAGTGCGATTTTTAGGTAGTTGACTAGCATTTGCTTTTATTATTCCGCGGGAAGTACCCCGCTATGTTTTTTGGCGACGAGATGAATCGCGTCGTTACGTTTTTTTCTGGTTAGCAAAGTTTGACCTTATTCGTTGCGTAAGGCCTCGATCGGATTCGCTAGTGCGGCCCGAATGGCCTGCCCACTCACGGTGACCAGTGCAATCAGCAACAAGGCAGTCCCTCCCACGATAAATGTTGCGGGAGTCATATCTACGCTGTAAGCAAAATCAGCCAACCAGCGGCTCATGGCCCACCAGGTTAATGGCGCAGCGATGAGAATAGCCAAGCCAATCAAGCGAATCATATCTTTCGAGAGCAAAGCCCACAGTTGAGCAACAGAGGCTCCCAGTACTTTACGCAAACCAATCTCTTTGCGACGTTGCTGTACCATAATTGCCGTCAGGCCAAATAGTCCCAGACAAGCAATGAAGATGGCTAAGCCGGCAAAACCCTGTAGCAACGTACTAGTGCGATCCTCACTGAGGTACTGCTCCGCTAGCGCTTCATCTAGAAATTCATAGTTGAAATAGCGATCTGGATAGTGGCCTTTCCAGCTTTGCTCCAGGAAGGTGAGCACCTCACTTATCTGTCCAGGATTCACTTTGACACCTATTTCGTAATACAAACCAGAAATAGGCACCATAACTAAAGGTTCGACTGCCTCATGTAAGGAATGCGTATGAAAGTCTTTCACTACTCCGACTACCTCTCCCTCTGCATCATTGACACTGATAATAATTTTGTCATTCAAAGCTAACTCAGGGTTCTCGTGTCCAAGTTTTCGAGCCAGGGTTTCGTTAATCACCACCGGCCATTGGGCACCAGACTCTGTGATGCGCTCTTCCATGAGTTGGGCATCTGTGGCCGAAAAGAAGCGACCAGCCAACATCTTTAAATCGTAAGCCTGAGCATAGTTTTCATCTACTGGCTTAATTCCTACACTTTGCGTACCATTGCGAGGATCTTGCCCCTTAGGATAATAGGAAGTACCAAGTCGATTACCGGAAGTAGGTGCCCCAATACTAAAACTGACACCTTCTATTCCCGCGTGGCGGTCCCACTCTTCTCGTAGTTGAGCATCCAGTCCCGGCTCACTTTGTGCTACTTGTAGAATGGCATCTTGGCGAAAGCCTAAGTCTTTATTCTTCAGAAAATCCAGCTGTTGAGATACGGTCAAGGCACTACAAATCATCACCAGCGTGATCACAAACTGCGCTAAAACCATTCCCTGGCGCAAACGCCCTTGCCCACGGTTACTGACCACTTTGCTACTACCTAGCACTTCAGTTGGGCGCTTACGTGCAATAACCCAAGCCGGATATCCGCCAGCCACAAGACTGACGAATAACAGGCTGAGCAAAACAAATAACCAAACCGTTATGTCGGCCAAGCCGACGAAGTATATATCTCGTTGTAGTAAGGTCTCTACTTGTGGTAGGGCCCACTGTAGTATTGTTACACTTGCAATACCAGCTATTATGGCAATCAGAAAAGCCTCTCCCCAATTTTGTAACCACAGTTGCTTTCCACTCGCGCCAAGTACTTTGCGCATACCAATCATCTGGCTCTTGTTCAAGTTTTGCGCCAGGGATAGATTGATAAAATTGAAGCAAGCCATCAATAGAATGAGTAAAGCGATGGCGCCCGCTACCCAGAGGTAACGTGAACTGATCGTCGCTACACTGGTGTAACTGTCAAAACGGGTGTCAAAGTGAATGCTAGTAGCTGGCTGAAGCTCTAGTTGGTTGGAAAAACCTTCCTCCTCGCCATTCATATATTTATCCACAAAGGCAGCCAAACTACGTTCGTACTGCGCTGGATTCTGTCCCGGAGATAGTCTTACATAGGTGACTCCGCCAATGCTCACGCCCCAGCTGGTACGATCAAAACCGTGTAACTGTTCTGGTAAAGTAGATAGCGAGACCAATAACTCCGGCTGAATATTGCCCCTAATTTGATCTGGATAGACAGCCTCTATCGTCACTTGTCGATCGTTGTCTACCTCTAGCGTCTTACCAATAGGATTATCCTCGCCAAATAGTTGTTGAGCGGTTGACTGGGCAATTAGAGCTTTCCCTGGTTCGGCTAGTATACTAGCAGCTACCTTGGGGCTTGTTTCATAATTGAATACTTCCAGAAAGCCCTCATCCGCATAGAATACCTCTTCTAGTTGTTGATGGTCCACTCCCGGACGACGTACCACTGCCGATCCTTCTGCATGAAGACCTGCAACCGCAGCGAAGTCAGATACTTCTTCCCGTAAGGCAATCGGCATGGGGTAAGGATTACCCGCACTGTAATCCACTTCATTTGGGGTTTCAGTGATTTGAACAACCCGATAAATATCCTCCGCAGCTGCATAATGCCGATCGTAGCTCCGTTCTTGCCGAATGAACAAGAAGATGATCAAGACCGCACACAAACCTATGGTTAGGCCCACAAAATGAATTCCTGTGAAAAGCGGACTACGCCACAGTTGCCGAAATATCGTTTTCAAATTATGTCTTAGCATAATACTTAATTATTCGTCACGTAATCGTTCTGCCGGATTCACCATGGCAGCTTTCAGGCTCTGTGCACTTACGGTGAGCAGCGCAATCGTCAGGGCCAAGCCAATGGCTAAGGCAAATACCATCCAGGGAAAATCAATGCGGTAGGTGAAAGTATCCAGCCACTGATTCAGGAAATAGGCACCGAGCGGTATAGCCACCAGGCCACCCACCATGATCAGCAGCATGAACTCGCTGGAAAGGAGCAGCCAAATCTGCTGTACCGTAGCACCGAGTATTTTGCGGATGCTCACTTCTTTGGATTTACGCTCTACCAGATACATAGCCAAGCCCAGTAACCCTAGGGCAGATAGCAACACTGCTAAGGCCGCGAAAGCCAACATAACGGCACCCAAGAAATTGGTCGTGGCAAATTTATCAGCGTAGGCATCCTCAATGAAGCTATAGCTGAACGGTGTAATCGGATCATGCTGAGCCACCAGTTCCTCTAATTGCCCCAAGGAAGTCGTCAGTGGTTGATCAGCAGTAAGGCGAATCACCATAGGCCCTCGCCAATTCCGCTTGAGAAAGAGAACTGGCCGAATGGGGTCGAATGGGCTTTCCATAATGGCATTTTCTACCACGCCAACGATGGGATGCGAGTTGTCTCCCCATTGCAATACCGTACCAATTGGATCCTCCAAGCCCATACGCTGCCGGGCAGCTTCATTGATGATTATAGCATCCATATCGGTGTCCGGCTCTGAGCGGAAGGTGCGGCCATCTAGAATTTCTAGGCCAAGCGTCGCAAAATAGTCTTCACCAATGCCGATGAAGCCCATATCAACCTGTTCTCCTTCAACTTTTCCGGGCCATTGAATGGTGCTGGTAGAAGAACTGACTTCCGTGACATCAGAGCTGGTACAGGTAACGCTTTCGGCTACGCCCTTAGACAATAGTTGCTGCTTAAGAGTGCTGTAATTCTTACTGAGGTCAGCCGTATACGGCACATTGATCAGGCGCGTTTTATCATACCCTATATCCAAGCTTTGACCGTACTGTACCTGCTTGTACACAGCCAAGCTACCAGCAATAAGTGCAATTGACAACACAAACTGCGTAACGACCAAAACGCGGCGACCCCAGATCTGACCAGTGCTTACCGTAGCCTTACCCCGCTGCATAATCTCACGAGCAGAGTAACGCGTAAGAAAAAAGGCGGGATAGCCACCAGCGATAATCACGCAGAAGAGAATCAAAGCCAAACTAGCCCCCCAAAAGCCCAGGGAATTTAGGGGCAGGTGAAGCGGAGTTTCGACTAATTGACCAAAAGCGGGTAAAGTCGCCGCTACCGCAATGAGAGATACCAAAAAGGCCAAACCAATCAGCACGCCTGACTCTCCCAAAAACTGCGCAGCGAGCCGGCTGGTGGTGGCTCCAATCGTTTTGCGTACGGCTACTTCCTTGTAGCGTTTTTCGGTGCGGGCCGTAGCCAGATTGATAAAGTTGATACAGGCAATGAGCAAGACCAACAAGCCAACAATACCAAAGAGCTGGACATTGCGCATACGGCCCTTGACGGCCTGACCATTGTCAAATTCGCTATACAAATGCCAATCGCTCAGCTCATGGGCACTGAAGGTTGTTCCGCCACCGCCTTTATGCTCTTCCAAGGTATGCTCGTGCTGTGCCAAGAGTGATTCAACACTGACCCCCTCCTCCAATTCGAAATATATCTGATACGAATAACTACCCCAGTTTTGGCGCTCCTTAGTCATCCAGGATTCCAACTGCATCTTCAGGCTGTAGGGCAGGAGAAAATCAAATTGCAAGGTAGATTGCACAGGGACGTTTTCTAGTACGGCACTTACTTGCAAACTGGTTTGCCTCCCCAAGTTTACCGTCTTCCCTATTACATCAGTTTCACCAAATAGCGCTTCGGCAGTAGCCGCCGTCAGGACAATCTGATTAGGTTCTAAGAGCGCGCTTTTAAGGTCACCATGTAAGGCGGGAAAGGTGAAAATGTTTAGAAAATTAGCTTCCACATAGTTCCCGAATTTTCGAATCCGTACCTCATCTCGCACCAGGGTTTGATCGAACCCCCAATCCGTTAGTGCTACCCTTTTCACACCAGAGGTTTCATTCCGCAGCACCTCCGCCATCGGCATGGGGAGATCCGGGTACGTTTCCATTGGACCAGCTGAAGGCTGGTAATTTTGCATCCCCCGGTAGATCCGATCTGCTCGTTCGTGAAACGTATCGTAACCCAGTTGATGATTCACCCACAAGAGGCTCAGAATAGCAACCGTAAAACCGAGTGCTAGCCCAAGTAGGCTGATGCCACTGTGGGTTTTGTTTTTCCAAAGTTGCCGCCAGGCAGATTTCAATATGTTTTGGAGCATGGTAGTAAAGTCTTCGGGTGATAGTTTGACCCAACTAAGGTGGGTCGTAAAATGGGTGAACGTTAGTCGTCGCGTAATCGATCAGCAGGATTAACCAATGCGGCCTTGATACTTTGGGCACTTATAGTAGCTAGCGCAATGAACAAGGCGATGGCAATAGCGATGCCGAATACAACCCAGGGCAGATCAATGCGGTAGGTAAAGTTGGTTAACCATCCTTCGGTGAAGTAAGCACCGAGCGGAATAGCCAACACACCACCAATTACAATGAGGAGCATAAACTCGCGTGATAGTAATAGCCATAGTTGCCCAATGCTAGCACCGAGTATCTTACGAATAGAAATTTCTTTGGCACGACGTTCAGCCAAGTATAAAGCCAATCCTAGCAAGCCGAGAGCCGATAAGAAGATGGCCAGCCCAGCAAACAGGAGCGCTACCGTACCCACGAAATTGGTTCCCGTGAACTTCTGAGAATAAGTCTCCTCTACGAATTCGTAGTTGAAAGGAGTAGTAGGATCATGCTTTTCAAAAATGGGTTGAATGGTGGCCAGGGCTTGTTCAGTTGCCAAATGCTCATTGATTCGCATCATGAAGAAGCTTCTCCAAGTTGGATTATAGATAAAAACAGTAGGGCGTACTGGCTCAAATGGTGTTTCCATAATCACGTCCTCCACGACTCCAATAATAGGATAGGCAACGTCATTCCAGGTCAACTGCGTACTCAGCGGATCTTCCAACCCCATGCGCTTTACCGCCGCCTGGTTTACAATCATCGCTAATGTATCCGCACCAGTTGCTCGGAAAGGACGACCTTCCGTAAAGTCAATTTCCAGAACATCGAAATAGTGATCACTGGTAGCAATGAAGGCGAATCCTAGATGCTCGTCTTCTGCTTTACCAGGCCAGTTGATATTGCCCATATTTGACCATACACCGGTAATTGGGCTACCAGAAGCCGTTACTTCATCAACTACATTAGCTGCCAGTAATTCAGCTTTAATGGCGTCGAATCTAGGATCTAAACTTGCGTTGTTAGGTATGGCAAGCAGGCGCTCTTGGTTGTAGCCCATATCGCGTTCCTGGGCATAACGTACCTGCTTATGAATGATTAGGCTACCTGCAATTAGAGCGATAGAGATCGTAAACTGAGAAGACACCAATAAACGGCGGCTCCACATATTCCCTCCACGCCCGATTTGGAAGCTTTTTTGCAATACCGACTTCGCCTCAAAGCGCGTGAGGAAGAAAGCAGGATAACTGCCCGCCATAAGGGTAGTGATCAAAATGATTCCGGCGGAAGCTAGCCAGAAAATAGGCGAAGCAAACGGCAACTTGATTTCAGACTCAACCAGGGTATTGAAATATGGCAACAAGAGCACTAGAAAGATTATTGCTAAACCAAAGGAAAAGAGCATGGTCACGCCTGCTTCCCCCAAAAACTGAGTAATCAACGTTCGCTGACCGGCTCCTACAGCCTTGCGAACTCCCACCTCTTTGCTTCGCTTCTCAGCGCGTGCGGTAGTAATGTTGATGAAGTTTACGCAGGCAATCAATAAAACCAACACTCCAATGATTCCAAATAGGCGCACATAACGAATCAGGCCATTTACCGCTTCTCCATGCTCAAATTCACCGTATAGATGCCACTTGGACATTGAATAAACACTGAACTTAGAAACCGATAGCTCGTCTTCTTTCTCCAAAAAAATATCCCGGTGAAGCGCTTTTACTTCCTGAGCATCCGCGCCTTCCTCCATCTGGAAGTAAATCTGAAAAGATTGGTTACTCCAATTGTTAATCGCCTCCGCAATCCAAGGCTCATGTTCTTCTCTCAACTTATGCGGCTGAAGAAAATCAAATTGCCAACTCGATTGTACCGGTGGATCAGCAATTACCCCCGTGACCTCAACGAGGACATTATTACCAACCGTTAGGTTCTTACCGACTGGATTCTCTGTTCCGAAAATTTCTTTCGCAGTACTTTCGGTGAGAATGATCTGATTGGAAGCAGATAATGCTGTTTCAATATCCCCTTCCAAGAGTGGAAAAGAAAAAATCTTAAGGAAATCAGGCTGGACGTGATAACCACTTTTTAGCAGTTGTGTTTCACCGTCTACCAGGCTAGTGGTAACGCCCCAGTCTGTCAGTGCTACATGTTTGATCCCAGGAGTTTCGTCACGCAATACGGCAGCCATTGGATACGGAAGTGCTGGAAAGGACTGCATATCTTCTCCCGTAGGTGTAAAATCATGGTAGGCCTGGTAAATGTCTCCTGCGTTGGCGTGGAACTTATCAAAGTTGGAATGATACTGTACCCAAAGCGCAGACAACATAGCTACCGCTAAACCCACCGCCATGCCAAGGATATTGATGGTGCTGTAACCTTTGTTGTTCCAAAGCTGCCGCCAGGCTGATTTTAGGATGATACGTAACATGACAGTCGGGTGATTTGAGGTACGGTTGGAGCGTACCTGGATACGATAATAATGGGTGTAGCTATCCAGGGCCGGTATAGTTTAGCACTACCAGGCTCGGTTTATTGGGGGGGATTTCGCTTGGTTGGGGTATGGAGGGGACGCATTGCAATGCGTCCGTACGACAGCGGTGTCCTACAGGTACTGCTGGACAATATTTTCAGTGACCACCTGACCATCTAGCATACGGATGATGCGGTTACCAAATTCAGCGCAGTACTGGGAGTGAGTTACCATGATGATGGTAGCGCCCTCCTGGTTCAGCTTCACGAGCGTCTTCATTACGTCATCACCGTTATTACTATCCAAGTTACCAGTAGGCTCATCCGCAAGAATCAACTTGGGGTTGTTGATGATCGCACGGCCAACAGCTACCCGCTGTTGTTGACCACCAGAAAGCTGCTGCGGAAAGTGGTTGCGACGGTGCATCATATTCATTTTTTCCAGTACCTCCTCTACACGTTGCTTACGCTCAGCACTTCCTACTTTGGTGTAGATCAAAGGCAGCTCTACGTTTTCGAATACGGTCAATTCATCAATCAGGTTAAAACTCTGGAAGATGAAACCGATATTGTTTTTGCGAAGGTCGGAGCGCTGGCGTTCTGAATAATTAGACACCTCATGATCCAGGAATCCGTAGTTACCACCAGAAGGGTTATCGATCATACCCAAGATGTTCATCAGGGTTGATTTTCCACAACCGGAAGGCCCCATGATAGAGACAAATTCGCCGGCCTGGATTTCGATGCTCACTTCGTTTAGGGCAGTAGTTTCCACCTCGTCGGTGCGGTAGATTTTGGTGAGATTTTCCGTTTTAATCATGTCGGAGTGTTTTCGATTGAAGCTGGTGTCATCAACTACACCTGCTTCTATTTAGATTGTTATTAATTATTAGTCTTATCCTTACTTGAGCACTAGCTCTTCTTTATCGCCATAGTTCTCATAACTAGAGACAATGACAACTTCGCCGGGCTGCAGACCTTCTATCAGTTCGTAGTAATTTGGGTTTTGACGTCCTACCGTAATGTTACGGCGGCGCGCGATACCAGCAGCAGGATCCAGTACGTATACCCAATTACCTCCGGTGCTTTGGTAGTAGCCACCTTTAGCCAGCAGCATAGCACGTGTATCATCGCTAAGCGAAAGCTTGAGTGAGATGGTCTGGCCACGCTTAATCCGGTCCGGAGCTTCACCCACGAATACTAGGTCTACTGCGAAGGAACCATTGGTCACTTCTGGATATATCTTATTGATGCGCAAGGTGAAGGTTTGCCCTTCCATTAAGAAAGTACCTTCCTGCTGTGGAAAAATACGGCTGATGTAGAATTCGTCAATATTAGCACGGATCTTAAACTGCTCCAGTACGTCAATCTGGGCAATTCGGTCACCACGCGTGATTAACTGACCTACCTCTGAATCCAATGAAGAAATCTGTCCATCAATGGGTGCCTTAATGGTGAGGTTAGAGAGGCTATTGCGTGCGAAATCCAGGTTGCGCTGCATCAAATCCAAAGTCGTTTGCATTTGGTTTTCCTGCATGATCTGGAAGAGAGAATCTTTTTCGATCGTCCGCTCCAATAGTCCTTTACGGCGAACGAGGTGCTCGAATTCATCTTGGGTGTCTTCAAACTCTACTTGTGAGATCACCTTATCGTTGATTAAGTCCTGGTTACGGGCGTTCCGCTTTTCAATCAGATCAAGGCGAAAGCGCACATCCAAAGCCTGATCTTTCAGGGAGAGGCTCTGCTGGTCCATCAGAATACTAGTCTGACGGATGTCATTAATCTGATTTACAATTTGTGCTTCCTGATTGAGTACGTTCAACTCTAAATCAAGGTTAGATAGGCGCATAATCTCCTGGCCTTTTTCCACCATGGCACCGTTCTCTACAAAGACCTGCTCTACCCGGCCGCCTTCAATAGCGTCGAGGTACACCGTCTTGATCGGTTCAACCACACCAAAGAGGGTGATATATTCTTTGAAAACACCTTCTTCAATGGTGTCCAGTAGCAGGCGTTCGCGCTCTACGTTGAGTCGGCTCGTACCCGCATCGCGATAAATGGCAGAGATCAGAAACAGGGCCAATACTACACCAGCGCCGATGAGGGTGATGCGTTGCCATGTCCAAGTTTTCTTTTCTATTTTTCGATCCATGATTCTTCTAAGTTGGTTTCGCCTAAGCGAAAAATCGTGCCGGCTCAGTATTTGGTTTTTTTGGAGTAAAAGCGAGTGAAAAATTTAAAGCAACATTTGTCGGGTGATGTCTCCTTATACTGGCCGGCACGTTTTGTAGCAAACAGTATATTAAACTCTCATCCATTTTAGGACAATGGCTGTGCCATAAACTATAAGACACTATCTATCAATCACTTAAAAAACATCACCATATCAAAACCACTCATTTTCTGTGCGCAACTGGACAGAATGTGTTCAAAAATGAACAGTTTGTGTGCAACTATTGGGTGGTGCCGTATATCTTTGGAGTATGCTTGCGGTGTAAGCTCACTAACGTTCGCGGAGGGAACTCGCTGGCGCTCGTGGGGGAAGCTCGCAGGCTCGCGGTAAGTGTTTGCTTCGCTCGCGAAGTAGGGTATACAAAAAAACAAACCGTGAGCGATAGCGAACTAAACCCGCGAACGCAGTGAGCTACAACCGTGAGCAAAGCGAACTAAAACCGCGAACACAGTGAGCTACAACCGTGAGCGATAGCGAACTAAACCCGCGAACATAGTGAGCCACAACCGTGAGCGATAGCGAACTAAAACCGCAAACGCAGTGAGCTACAACCGTGAGCGATAGCGAACTAAAACCGCGAACACAGTGAGCCACAACCGTGAGCGATAGCGAACTAAACCCGCGAACGCAGTGAGCTATAACCGTGAGCGATAGCGAACTAAAACCGCGAACGCAGTGAGCTATAACCGTAAGCGATAGCGAACTAAACCCGCGAACGCAGTGAGCTATAACCGTAAGCGATAGCGAACTAAACCCGCGAACGCAGTGAGCTAAAAACCGTGAACAAAGCGAACCTCAACACCATAATATGTCACAACAATCCGCCCGCATTCTAATTGTCGACGACGAAGAGGATATTCTTTTAAGTCTGCGGCTGCTCCTATCCCGTCATTTTACGGAAGTAGTAACGGAGAATAACCCTTATCAACTGCCGCGCCACCTGAGAGGTAAGCCATTTGACTTAGTAATGCTGGATATGAACTTCAAAACTGGAGATACTTCTGGTAATGAAGGAATGCGTTGGCTGGCAAAAATTGTGGAGTTGTCGCCAGAGACCGGCGTTATCATGATGACTGCTTATGCCGATGTAAAAACCGCCGTGGAGGCGGTGAAGGTGGGAGCAATTGACTTTTTAGAAAAACCGTGGCGCAATGAGCGTTTACTCACCACAATAAAGGCGGCTCTTGAGTTGAGCCAATCGCGTAGGAAGGTGCAGCAGTTAACGGACCAACAACAAGTGCTGGCGGGGGATATTGATCAGGCTTTTACGGAAATCATTGGGCAATCGGCGGCAATGAAGCGAGTATTCACTTTAGTGGAGAAAGTAGCGAAGACGGATGCTAATGTTCTAATCTTGGGCGAAAACGGAACAGGAAAGGAGTTGATTGCCAGGGCGATCCACCGACAATCTGAGCGTAATGGTTCGGTATTTATTACGGTAGACTTAGGCGCGGTGCCGGAAAGCTTATTCGAAAGTGAGCTATTTGGCCATAAGAAAGGTTCCTTTACTGATGCTAAAGCAGATCGGGCGGGCCGCTTTGAAGTAGCCTCAGGTGGAACGCTTTTCTTGGACGAAATAGGGAACCTCTCCCTACCACTACAGGCCAAATTATTGAGCGCACTCCAAACCCGCCAAGTCACCCGCGTAGGTGCCAACGATCCTATTGATGTAGATATTCGCTTGATCAGCGCTACTAATATGCCGCTTTACGAGATGGTAAATGACAGTGGCTTCCGCCAAGATTTGCTGTACCGCATTAATACCGTGGAAATTAAGTTACCACCACTGCGAGAGCGGCAAGACGATATCCCCTTATTAGTAGAGCATTTCTTAGCTGACTACGCCCGCAAATACCAAAAGAACGATCTCAAGGTGGCTGCATCTGCCTATCCGCTACTCCGCTCTTATAGTTGGCCGGGTAATATTCGTGAACTTCGTCACGCCGTAGAGCGCGCGGTAATCCTGGCGGACGGAGATCAACTTACCGCCGCAGACTTCATTCTGCAGGCCCCGCCCTCCAACGCCAAAGGTGGCGAACCGCATACTATCAACTTAGAAGAACTGGAACGCTGGGCAGTACAAAAGGCACTTACCCGCCACGGCGGTAATATTAGTAAGGCCGCAGAGGATCTGGGCTTGACACGAGCGGCTTTGTATCGGAGGATGGCGAAGTATGAGTTGTAAACCGGTTTAGCGAGGCAAATCATTACCTTCGCGGCAAATCATTGCTATGGGCAGCTCCACTCCCAAAATCTTGATCATCCGCTTCTCCTCCATAGGGGATATTGTACTGACTACTCCGGTCATCAGGGTGCTCCATCAACAATTGGGAGCAGAAGTACATCTGCTCACGAAGCAGTCCTTTGCAGGCGTACTGAGTGCCAATCCGCACCTCACCAAAATTTGGGCCATCAAAAAGCGCGTGAGCGAGCTAAGTGGGGAGTTAAAACAAGAAGGTTTTACAGCTATCATCGATCTCCATCGCAATATCCGTTCTTGGCAAGTCCGCCTAGCTCTGCGGCGCACCCCATCCTACGCTTTTGACAAACTAAACTGGCAAAAATGGTTGCTAACCAAGTGGAAGATCAATCGCCTTCCGGATGTTCATATTGTCGATCGGTACTTGGCAGCCGCTAAACCACTTGGCGTACGGAATGATGGAAAAGGCCTGGACTACTATATCCCGCCTGCGGACCAAGTAAATCTAAATGATTGGGGAGTCTCCAAACCATTCATTGCCCTGGTCATAGGAGCAGCACATGCCACCAAGCGACTCCCTACGGAAAAGTTGATTGAACTCTGCCAAGGTCTCTCACAGCCGGTAGCACTACTGGGTGGTCCTGGGGACAAAGAAACAGGTATAGCGATTGCGGAACAAGCCGGAGACCATGTCACCAACCTATGCGGCGAACTGAGATTGCATCAGTCAGCTGACGTAGTTTGGCAAGCCACCGTAGTTATTACTCATGATACTGGGCTCATGCATATTGCCGCAGCCTTGAATAAACCGATCATTTCCATTTGGGGAAATACGGTACCGGAATTTGGTATGTATCCATATCTAGCAGACGAGGAGACTTCGAGTTTTATCGCTCAAGTAGATGGCCTTTCTTGTAGACCTTGCTCGAAGATTGGTCATCAGGAATGTCCGAAGGGGCATTTTCGGTGTATGATGGAGCAGGATATAACTGCAATAATAGAATACGAAAAAACAAACAATAGAAGATAAATTAATTTTATTTAAAATTTTTTATTACCTTTAAATCGGATTTGAAAAACGCATCTCTACTTAAACATATGCTACCCATAAAGATCTTGAATCAACTAGCATACTGATCATAGAATAAGTTTAAACTAGATTGTCTAATTCTATCCGCGGAGCAATCTGGATACCCTAGCGAATTTCAAACTTCTAAATAGGATTAAGCTGGCCTTAGTAGTAAAGTTTACCACTAAGGGTGTGAATCCCATGCTTCTAACCATTGGGTGGTTAGCGGTTATGATCTGGCCTTGGTAAGGGTGGGCCCGCCGAAGGCGTTCTGCCTTCCCCACAAACCTGCATTTTCAGTCCCTCCCCCCACTATTCCTCCACCCCCACCAAATATTATGTCGGCCAACTGCCCTACACTTACAGGAATCTTGCCACAGCAAGGGTTTTGCCCCATTGTTGATTCGGCTTTAGGGAAAAAGAATTATCTTTCGCCTCACAGCAGCCCCGGCTTGCGGTTGTCCCTGGCTTTTGTATCCTAATGCTGGCGCCCGCGGCCTTATTTTTACGCTAACTTGAAAATTACCTCTATGAAGCTCAGCAAGTTTTTACCCATACTTGTATTGCTATTTTGCTGGCAAGGTCTCTCTGCGCAAGACATACATTATACCCTATTCGATTATTCCCCACTACGTGCTAATCCGGCTTTCACCGGCGCCTTTGAAGGTTCCGTACGTATCGGTGGTTTATATCGCGGGCAATGGTTTACCGTCGGCGATTTCGCTGAATTTACTTCTCCTTCTTTCTATGCGGATGCCCCCATCATTAAAGGCTTTCGCGATCAAGACTGGATTGGCGTGGGACTCTTCTTCGTTAATGACCAGTTTGGTGCCGCTAAACTGCGTACTTCTGGAGGAGCACTTTCGGCCAGTTACCACTTGGCTAATAAAAAGCGTACTTCCGTACTGACCCTAGGTGCCCAGTATGGAAATATGCAGCGCCGCCTGGATCCCGGTGCTGACCTGATCTATGAGCAGACCATCGATGAGCCCTTTGGTGGTGGTGGCGGTACGGGTACCCTGGAATTCGCTAATGGTGCTAACAGTCCTTTAGGTGAGCCTAGTTATACCGATATCAATGTAGGATTGTTATACCGCACACAAATTGACAAAACCAGTAATCTGGAAATCGGAGTAGCTGGATTGCACCTCAATTCTGATAACAATAGTCTACTCAGTGGCAGCGCTGGAGGTGGCGGCGGTGGTGGTATCGCCGGACGCTCAGAAAGGAACCTGACGATTACCAGCCATGCTATCTATGAGCAGCAGATCAATGACGATTGGAGCATCAACCCGAAGCTATTCTGGCAAACTACCGAAGGCGGTGGTAACAACCTTTTGCTGCAAGCTTGGATGGGGCGTAAAATGAATGAGGACCTTCAGCTGAACTTTGGCTTGGGTTACCGCGCTGGTGATGCTGCCAATATCTTACTCGGAGCTTACTACAAAGATCTTCGCGTAGCATTAGCCTACGACCTCAATGTAAGCGGCGCCAACGCCATTACCAACTATCAGGGTGGTTTTGAACTGGGCGCGTACTACATTATCAAGATTTACAAGCAACCTGAGTTGCCACCAACCATCCTCTGCCCACGTTTATAAAATTCGGTCATTGCACCCTAAGGGCCCTCCGGCCAACGTTTCAAAATAGGTAAGTATCCGTCAAAAATTAATCACCCTCCTAAATCCCCGATCTTAGCTTGAGTAAACTCATTAACAATCATTTACATCTTCGCTAAAATTGGAGAGTCGGAAATTAATTATTTGACCATTACTAAACACAACCATAACGCAAAGCATCCAAGTGATGAAAAATATAATTACCCTGATTTGTTGTTGTGTGCTCTTCGCCACCGTCATCTCAGCTCAACCTATTGGCACCTCTTCTTACGAAACTAAGATTGTGCTAGCCGAGGCGGCCTTGGAATCACAAGACTACAATCGTGCCCTAGAGCAATATGAACTTGCCTTCGAAGACAGCGAAGACGAGGAACTTATTCCCCTACTTGCCGAACTCAACTACCAACTGCGCGACTACCGCCAGGCAGAACGCTGGTACCGTCGCCTCCTGCGTCGCGACCCTGATAATAAATTTGCTGAGCTCCGCTACGACTATGGCCGCGTACTAAAAATGCAAGGTAAGTACGACGACGCCATGCAGGAATTTCAGTCTTACCTGGAATTAGGTAGCGATCAGGAAAAGAAAAAGAAGGCACAGTTGGAGCTTACCGGTGCTGAATTAGGGCTTTCAATGCCTGGTAATATGCAGGGTGTTTCTGTAGAAGCACTTGACCGTAAGAAAATCAATACACCACATTCGCAATACACTCCAAGCCTCAGCCCTTCCGGCCGTACACTATACTACGCTTCTTGGGAGGGTAGAGATGTGATCGAAGTGGATGACGAAAACGACCCGGAAAAATTTGCTCGTATTTACCAGGCTGCTATTGACGAAGAAGGTGAGTACGAAAAGCCAGAACCACTAGGTCCTGAGATCAACCGCCCAGGTTACCACTCGGCCAATGTCTCTTTGTCACCTGATGGCCGGCGGATGTACTTCAACCGTATCCAAATTACGGGAAATGTTCCTACCGAGAGTAAGATTTACCTCAGCGAAGGAAGTGATGGTGCTTGGAAAAGTGCTAACGAGGTAGTAGGGGTAAACGGCGATTACCTGGCCCTCCACCCTACTGTTGGTGAGTTATACGGAAAGGAAGTGTTGTTCTTCGTAAGCAACATGGAAGGCGGCGAAGGTGGTATGGATATCTACTACGCTACTTACCAAGGTGAAGGTGTTTATGGTGATCCGGTAAACCTAGGGCCAAGTATCAATACTCCGCAAGACGAAATGACCCCTTACTGGTTTGATGGTACTTTGTACTTCAGCTCAGAAGGCTATCCGTCTCTTGGTGGACTCGATATTTACTATGCCGTTTGGAATGGTACCGAATGGAGCGAACCCAACAACATGGGTAAAGCTTATAATACGGAAGCTGATGAATTATCCTTCCGCCTGTATGACGAAGGCTACAAAGGCTTCTTCACCTCTAACCGCCCAGAGGGTCGTAGTGTAAGAGGTAAAACCTGCTGTGATGACATCTATGGCTTTAACATCGCTCGCCAGTTTGTTGATCTGGTTGTAGGAACCTTTACCGAGGGCCGCGATCCATTGAAGGGAGCCACCGTACAGCTGGTAGATGGTGGAGTAGCTGCCGGAGCAGAAGCGACCAAATCACTGACCATGAACAACGGTAACCGTTTCGACTTTGGTCTTGATTTTGAGCGCCCCTACATGGTCATCGCTAGCCACCCAGATTACTTCCCAGATACGGTTTCTTTCTCTACCGTCGGTGTAGAAGACAGCAAAACCTTTGAAGAGCGCCTGTTCTTGAAGCCTCGTCCGAAGGAGCCAGAATACATCACAGTTGTTGTGGAAGAGCCGATCGTAATGGAAAATATCCTTTATGATTTTGATAGTGACCGTATCACCGATCAGGCAGAAATTGACTTACAGTTGATCTTCGAGTTGATGACGCAATACAGCGACATGAAGGTGGAGTTGGGTTCACACACAGACTCCCGTGGTGAAGATAACTATAACAAAGACCTGAGTCAACGTCGTGCCCAATCTGCCCGTCGTTGGTTAGCCCGCAAAGGCATTGATAAGGACCGGATCGTAGCGCAGGGTTACGGCGAAACCGTACCTAAAACGGTAAATGAGAAGATTGCCACGAAGTTTTCTTTCCTCAATGTAGGAGATATCCTTACGGAAGAGTTCATCCTGGCAATGGAAGACGAAGCACAACGCGAAGAAGCCTTCCAGCTAAACCGTCGTACGGAGTTTAAGATTCTAGAAGGACCAACCAGTATTGAAATCAAAACTACCCGCCTGAAAAAGCAAGAAGAGCCTAATCGCGGTAGTAATATTGGTGCACGCGGTCAGCAAACGGATCCTCCGGTAGAGATTTCGCACATGTCTAGCCTCTACGGCCAGACAGAGTTGAAGAATGTACCTATCATGCACTTTGAGCAGCGTACCACAGAGCTTGGCACCGTTCAGAAAGGTCAGCAACGCAGCTTCGAATATACCTTCACCAATAAGGGAGATACTGATCTAATTATCGATCTGGTTTCAGCTTGCGATTGTACATCTACAAATCAAGATGAACTGGTGGGTAAGCGCTTCAAGCCAGGCCAATCCGGTGTCCTCAAAGTAACTTTTGACAGCACAGAAAAGGACGAATCAGAGACCATTGACGTAGATATCTTCCTTCGCAATAATGATCCAAAAGGAAATCCGATCGTAGAAATGCTAAACTATAGCTACATACTAGGGCAGTAATTCATCTGGATTTCCACCCAAATAAAAACGGGGCTTTTCAATAACGAAAGGCCCCGTTTTTATTTTTCAGCTGGGAACTAACACGATTAGTCTTATTCTCCAAACTCCAAATGCACCGCCCCTGTCACCTCCTCTGCAGTTTTATACAACTGCAATTCAAAGTACTCTCCCTTGGACCACTCCTCTACGCCCTCCATGTAGAATTGGCTGCCCACGCTTCCTGATGATCCACCAGGCAATACTCCCCAAGCTCGCAGTGGTTGTTCAAGCGACACCACCATCCGCCAGGAAGGGCCAAAGCCAGCAGACAAGGCGTTAGGGGTATCCCGTGTTCCATCGGTTGTCAATATTCCGCTGTCAAAACCAGGGATGCGTGCTAAGTGCTGAATACGCGTTCCCCGGTGCGCGTTCCAATTTGTTCCTTCTTCCAATAAGGGTAGCACTTCCGCTGCGGCTTGCTCATAGGAGGTGCGAACCAAATCTGCTGCTGTTTCGGTTGCCGTCGTCTGTTGCTGATCAAAAACCAGATCATTCGGACTTTCGTCCAACAATTCAATAAAGCGCCAAGTCTCCGGGTAGAGAATAGGGTAATCTTCCTTGTCCTGGCTAAAGACTTCATCAAACGTCAGACGGTATAAACTATCCAGCCAACTATTAAATAATACGGGCGCTTTGGCTTCAGCAGTGTAGCGGTAATCCCATTGCCGTAAAAGCTCAAGGCCTGACTGTAACTGGTCTGCTACCGTTGTGCTCTCCAGTAGTTCCAGCATAACCGGCAACGCCTCCTCTGCTTTCAAGGAATAAGAGTCCCACTGTAAGGCCATCAAATCCTCTGGAGTAACATCCGCTAGGGCTTCCAGTCGCCGGTTGATGTAGCGGCCGCGATAATCATCAAAACTCCCCAAATAGTAATAAGGATAAGAAAGCCCGGCCGAACGCTGATTGGCAGAAGCTACAAATTGGCGCTCTGGATTGATATCACGTGGAATTTCTTCGTAAGGAATAAATCCAGTCCATAAATTCTCACGAGTGGTACCATCCTGCACAAAGCGTCCCTGTTGTTCCGCGCGGATCGGGAAACGCCCCGTTACCGTTAGGGCAATATCATTGGCTTGGTTGGCATACACAACATTTGAGCCTGGATTATCAAAGGGCTGTAGTGCCGCAATATAGCCGTCCAAGGTAGTGGCCTTCGCCATATCAAGAAAGGCCTTTACGTTATCTCCATCTGTTCGATAAGGCGGATCATGCGCCACCCAGCGCATGGCCAAATTGTAATACGCATTTTCGGGTTGGTCGTAAACCACTGGTCCGAATATCGTCCAAGGCGTACGAACGATGATCGGATCGTTTTCTCCCCGCACCCATACAGTATCTACTACTTCCTCTACTGGCACAGCCTCTCCGTCTAATTGATAAGCAGTTTGCGCTTCATCAGCCCACTCGATTCGGTACCAATCCAGCACATCCTGCCCAACATTGGTGATGCCCCAGGCAGTCTTTTCGTTAAAACCAATGAGAATACTGGGTAAGGCCGGTAAAGAAACGCCGTACACATTGTATTCACCAGCAACCAGGTGCATCTCGTACCAAATAGAGGGTAAGGTCAAGCTCAGGTGAGGATCATTAGATAGCAGTGGACTCCCACTGGCAGTCTTGCCCCCTGCTACCGCCCAGTTATTACTGCCGATTCCTTCTGGCGACTGTGGTAAATCTGGAAAAGGAAATAGTCCGCTAAGCCCCTCCGTAGCAGTAGGCGCTTCCTCTCTAGCCAACCATCGCTCCTGCGAAATCACTGGTGACTGTTTGGGGTTGTACTGCGGATAAAGGTGCGCAAATAAACTATCACCTAGAGTGGTTCGGATATTGGTGGTGGCTACATCACGATTTCGGAAGCACAGCGTCTCTGCCATGCTCTTGGAAAAAATTGCACTCTTGTACACGGACCAGGGCTCTGGCTCAAACCCCAGCAACTTATATTCTACAGGATAAGCCGCGGGTGTCAGCTCTGCTAGATAGGTATTTACACCGGCCACATAGGCCTCAATGACGGGTCTTGTTTCCGGATTATCCAGCCAAGCCTTGGCAGCTCGCCTAGCAGCAATATTCATACCTTTCCGGCGCTGTAATTGATCGCGTTCTACTAGATTCGGTCCCAGTACCTCTGCCAGTCGCCCTTCAGTGGCTCGGACCGAAATATCCATTTGAAAAAGCCGGTCTTTGGCGTGCATATAGCCCTGCATAAAGATGGCATCCTCCAGCTTATCCGCAAAGATGTGGGGGATACCGCGTTCGTCCACCACAACTTGCCCTTGAGCAGTTCCGGGAACCACTACTCGCTGAAGTCCTGAATTTATCGCCTCGGCTTGCTGCCATACCCCCGTAAAGGGATTAAGTAGTTTTGCAACCGCTGGCACCTGTGGGCCACCCAGCCCGTGTGTACCACCAACGTAAAGGAAAAGGAGGAGCAATATCAGACTGGCGCCAAACTTTAAGAACCGCATGCTGTTAGGACTTTTCATTGAAGATTCAAACTTATGAAATTTCTTGCAGTTACTTTCGTCTGCATGCTATTACTGTTAGGCTGTGAATCACAGGAGAACCTTCCACCAGCCCCTCCTCTCGACACCCGGTTTCAAACCACTGATCCGTCGCGCTTATATTTCAATAATATTCGCAGTTCGAACTATAATACTCAGGATTTTCCTCAGCGCTACAGTAAGAGCTATACCCTAAATAATTGGCCAGATACGGCTAGTACGCCTTTCCTAGTTCCAACTATCATAGATTATTGGCTCTACGATCAGGCTTACCTCGAATTGAACTGGCAAAGCCTTCCGGCGAATATTTCCCTCGAACTTCCTTGGACACTAGTCTGCACTAGCGAAACTAAGACTGACACCGTATTGATGGAAGGTAAAAGATGGAATCAACAGTTTGAATTTGCAGCAGCTATTCACGCAGCTATCCTGGAACCCAAGCAGGAGCTGGCCCTACTCCTTTCAGATAGCATTCGTGTCCCAGTTATGCAGGATAGTGAAGTGCGTCGATTATTCCGATTAACGTGGCGCGATCATCAAGCGCTTGCCGATAAAAACAAATAAATGACATAAAACAATGAATAACAGATGATTATGATGTAAAAAACCACACATTCAATGTCACACTTTAGGAATAAACCGACACATAACGAGTAAAAAGAGAATTAAAAAGTCTCGTGACCGTATTATTTTTAATTCATATATAATCTTTATTATCAGTGTTTTTAGATAAACCACTGATAATCAATAAATCACAAGAAAATCGCTTCAACTCATACAAATAAAATATGCCAAAAATGTTGCATCCTTAGAAAAAAGGCTTTATCATTGTCCTATCAAAAAGTAGTTTTTGTGTTTATTTGTTTGGGTTAGAGGCCCTTGCTTCATCGAAGCAAGGGTTTTTCTTTTATATGGACTTTCCGCTTGGAAGCCCACAAAAGAAAACCCCGAACATTGCAAGATCAGCAATGCTCGGGGTCTGGAGGTTGGCCGAAGCTACAACCTTTATAGGAATCTCAAACTAGTTGAGTCCATCAAGTTGCAACTACCGGTAATTACTTACCACCGTTGTTAAACATACCTCCTTCGTTGGTTGGAACACCAGCAGGCTCTTCTGGTTTCTTCTCTACCTTACCTTTGATGGTTAGGATAATTGGCTCTTCACCAACATTAGTTGTAAGCGTTACGCGCTTGGTGAAAGGACCTACGCGATTAGTGTCATAGCGTACCTTGATTTCGCCGTTGGCGCCAGGAACGATTGGCTCCTTTGGGTAAGTAGGTACAGTACAACCACAGCTACCTTTCGCGTTTGTGATAACGAGAGGGGCGTTACCGTTGTTGGTAAAGTTGAAGAAACGGTAAGGATCAGAACCTTGCTCGATAGTACCGTAGTCAACAGTAGTTTCTTCAAAGTCCATCTGCGGACCTTCAGCAGAAGGTGTCTCAACAGCCTGTTCTACTTCAACTGGAGCTTCTACTGCCTGAGCAGTCAAAGAAACGCTCAAACCAAGAGCTAGAAAGAATAAAATGGATATACGCTTCATGAGCTTAAATTTAATTGATTGCAATGCAATTTATGTTGACAAAAGTAAGTGAAATCAGTTCATAATAAAAGTGGATGACTGAGATTGCGGGTTAATGATTAGTTAATAGCAATTCACAATCTGAAGACGCGAACTTATTCTGGCGGTCACTCCTTTGGTAAGAGCAGTGTAAAAACGGCGACACCCGCACTAGCACGCAGAAAAACCTTGCACTTTAACAAAATTTTAAGTATATTTGAAGAGCAAGAAAGAAGCGAAACGAAATATATTTCTAAAATTAGAAAAAAGTCCGTTTTTTATTCTGCACTGCCACTGTTTGACAAAAGCTATTCCTCCACGCCAGCCTGCAGCGACCTAACCAACCGCTTGGAAATAGCAAAGGAACACCTTTCTGTAAACGAACTCCCCGTTCAGGAAGGGCGTTTAATAAATTAGCCGACCAAATAAAACCGTACCATGCTTGAGCCCAATTTAGGCACTCTTACCAGCGACGCAACCGACCAACAAGCAGAACTTCAACGCGATGAAATCTTGCAAGATTTCAAAACCGCCTGCCTCAGTAGAGAGATAAGCCTCCTATCGCGTCGGGAAGTACTAACTGGCAAGGCCAAATTTGGTATTAGCGGTGATGGTAAAGAAATTCCTCAGTTGGCCATGGCACGCGCCTTCAAAAAAGGCGACTTCCGTTCTGGATATTACCGGGATCAAACCTTTATGTTGGCATTGGGCTTGATGCGTGTGGAAGATTTCTTTGCGCAGTTATATGCCGACCCCGCCAATGATCCTTTCTCTGGCGGCCGCCAGATGAATGCCCACTTTGCTACCCCAACCATTGATGAGCAGGGTAACTGGCTCGATACACGTGATCGTTATAACGTAAGTGCAGATATCGCCCCCACTGCCGGCCAAATGGCACGTGCCTTAGGCATAGCACTGGCATCGAAAAAATATCGCGAGAATAGTCTTTTGGCGGAGGCCCAATTTTCTAAAAAGGGCCAAGAGGTCAGTTTTTGTACCATCGGCGATGCCAGTACCTCAGAAGGTGTATTCTGGGAAACGCTGAACGCGGCCGCCGTACAGCAGGTACCATTGGCAGTCTTCGTTTGGGATGATGGATATGGGATTAGCGTACCCAAAGAGTTCCAAACGGCCAAGGCTAGCATCTCAGAAGCCATTGCCGGACTTGCAGCAGATGAAGAAAATCCTGGTTTCGCTATCCACAAAGGAAAAGGATGGGACTACCCTACGCTGGTAGAACAATTCCAGCGAGGGATTCAACAGGTACGCAGCACCCACCAGCCGGCGCTTTTTCACGTAGAAGAAGTGACCCAGCCGCAGGGCCACTCCACCTCTGGCTCGCACGAGCGCTACAAATCGAAAGATCGGCTACAGTGGGAAAAGGATTATGATTGCATTGTGCAAATGGAGCAGTGGATGATTAGCGAGGGCCTAGCCACGCCAGAGCAGCTCAGTGAAATTCGTAAGGAAGCTAAAGCTACCGCAAAAGCTGGACGTGATGCGGCCTGGAAAGCTTTCAATGCTCCATCTAAAGCCTTACTGCAATCGGCACTTGCTATTTATCAAGAACTTCCACAGGACGCTGAAGGCATTCAAGAACTTAGTCGGGAGCTACAACTGCACACGCATCCACAACTGCACGAGATTTATGGTAATGCTCGCCGCCTGCACCATCTACTGCGCCGTCAGCGGATGGAAATTCCTGCGGCACTACTGCAGTTATTGCGTAGCATAGCCCAGAAACAGGAAGCTACCTACGGGGATCATTTGTACAGTGAAACCTCTGATTCGGCCCTAAGGGTCCCCATTATCCCACCTACTTACACCGCAGAAAGCACCACTAAGAACGGCTACCAAATACTGAATGCCTTTTTTGATTATGCAGTGCAGAAATATCCAGAACTCTACGCCTTTGGAGAAGACGTAGGCCAAATTGGTGGTGTTAACCAAAGCTTTGCCAAGCTACAAGAGAAGCACGGTACTAATCGGGTTTTTGATACCGGCATCCGAGAATGGACTATCATGGGCCAGGCCATTGGTATGGCCATACGTGGCTTACGACCAATTGCCGAGATACAATATCTGGATTATCTACTCTACGGACTAGAACCTTTGTCCGACGATCTGTCTACTATTCGCTGGCGTAGTAATGGGATCCAGAAAGCACCAGCCATCATTCGCACCCGCGGGCATCGCCTGGAGGGCATCTGGCACTCTGGCTCTCCCATGGGAATGATCATCCACGCATTGCGCGGTATGTATGTGTGTACTCCACGGAATACCGTACAAGCAGCAGGAATGTACAACACCCTACTGCAAAGCGGTGAACCTGGCTTAGTGGTAGAATGCCTCAATGGCTATCGCCTTAAGGAGAAAATGCCGGAAAACATTGGCACTTACACTGTTCCAATGGGTGTACCAGAAGTGCTCCGGGAAGGCCATGATATTACCCTGGTTACCTACGGTAGCTGTGTACGTTTGGCCGAACAGGCTTGCGATCTCTTAGCAGCAGAGGGAATTTCTGTAGAGCTGGTAGATGCCCAAACGCTCTTACCTTTCGATTTAGAGCACCGTACACTTGCCAGTATTCAAAAAACAAACCGTCTACTGGTACTAGATGAGGATGTTCCCGGTGGTGCCTCCGCTTTTATTCTACAACACTTGGTAGACGAACAAGGTGCTTATCGTTACTTGGATGCAGCTCCACAAACACTGACGGCTAAAGCTCACCGCCCCGCTTACGGCTCTGATGGTGATTACTTCAGCAAGCCTAATGTGGAAGACATCTACGAAAAGGTCTACAGCATTATGCACGAAGCAGATCCGCAACGCTGGCCTTAATTTTTTGGCCGCATTAAGCCTTCTTGCGTTACACTCGCAACCAGCTCGCCTTCGGCAGTAAAGATCTTTCCTCTCGTAAATCCACGCGCGCCAGAGGCGGAGGGGCTATCCAGTGCGTACAGCAACCATTCATCGATCCGCAGTGGGCGGTGAAACCACATGGCATGATCAAGACTAGCCAAGGTTAGACTACTAAAGTCAGCCGCGAGTCCGTGGGGAAGCAAGGCCGTAGTTAGCAGATTGTAATCAGTAGCATAAGCAAGCACCAAATCGTGTAAGCGTCGGTCTTCGGGCATCTCTCCCCGAGCCTTCATCCATACGTGGCGAACTGGATCATATTTCTCCTTAGCCAGGGGGTTAATAAACTCTACTGGACGAAACTCAATGGGGCGTTTCACATCCAACATGCGCTTAAGGTTCGGTGGCAGTATATCGCCAAATTGCTTGGCCATCCCTTCCCAGCTGGGTAAATCCTCTGCCTTAGACACCCGTGGCATTTCCATCTGGTGCTCGTACCCGTCTTGTTCCAATTGAAAAGAGGCTGCTAAAAAGAAAATGGCCTGACCGTGCTGTATGGCCTTTACCCGGCGGGTGGTAAAGCTTCTCCCATCTCTGGTCCGCTCCACCTCAAACACAATGGGGACCTTAAGGTCTCCGGGAAGCAAGAAGTAGCTGTGTAAAGAATGCACAAAGCGATCATCTGGTACGGTTTGCATGGCTGCACTGAGGGCCTGCGCCATTACCTGTCCGCCAAAAACACGCCCGCTACCAACGCTGTGGCTTTGTCCACGAAAGAGGTTCACCTCCAAACGTTCCAACTGGAGTAACTCAATGAGTTCGCTTACTTGCTTCATGCTGCGAAGGTAAGATTAATGCCCGCAACCCGCAGGCTTACAAGCTCAACATCACCAGCTGGGCAATTTGTTTTGCTTACCCCCAAAGACAATGGATAGAGCCGCATCTATTACGACTCTACCCATATCATTATTCTTCAACACCTTCCGGTGCAGCTATTTTATGGCAACTGTGCTACGTGCAACAGCTCCCCTTCATTGGCTTCCGCCAGCGCATCCAGCAGGCGAGCAGTAAAGGCATTCAAGCTGCGCGCACTTAGTTCATTGTCGTTACCTTCCGTCAAGGCATCCGTAGCATAGCTAGACAAGAGCGCAGGAAACTGGCGGTTGAGTAGATCAGGATGACCAAACACATCGGCTCCTAGGATCTTGTTACCGCTTACCGCAATAAAGCCTATAATCTCTTCATTGGTACTCAGCTTATCGCCAAAGAAGTGTTCGTAAGCAGCCCGGCCATTAACGAAGTCTTCATTGGTTTCCAGGTCGGCATAAGCCAGGGTAGAACCTTCAATGCTGTACTGGGTACGAATGTCAGCCACTTGATCCCATACTGCCTGCTGGCTACCAGAAGCCACACTACGGCGCACATTACCTGAGGCTACATTATAATAACCCCGAAAGGCAAAGATTTTCTTGTCACCCTCATTCAAGGCTTTATCTCCTTTATAGGTCCAGCGTCCATGCTCTACACAAAAAACAGGGATATCCTGGATACTACGGGCGGCGATTACGGCGTCTTCCGCAATCACGCGATCTTGGTTACCTCCTTGCACTACATCTCCTTCCATGAGAAAGACCGGTGCGTCGGTTTTATTTTGAACGGTCAAAGCGTTGACAGCTCCCATATCATCAAATCGGCCGTAGGGCTTCTTTTCTGACACACGAAAACGCTCTTCCTCGATGACTTCGCTCAAAACCTTATATTGCGCCACCTTTTCCTGCTGGGCTAAAAATTCAGCGGAAGCAGTGATAGGAATCAGGCGTAGTTGATCTTTTTCCCACTGGGGTTGATCGTCGAGTTGTACTGTAAATGGGTTATCGGTATTATCCGTCAACTCGTTCGAAGTCTCGCTGTTGTTATCACAGGCCACAAATAGAACGAGGAGGGAAAGTAATGTTAAGAAGCGCATAAGGCCATTATTTTAGGATTTACTGCTCTAGCAGCAGCATACTTAAAGTAAAACGGAAATTGCCCCTATTTCGTTTCTTGGGGCTAGGAGTATGTTCAAAAAAATCGACGAAAGTCGCTTTAAAAAAGGTCGATCTTCGCTATATAAAGATACGAAAAAGCATGAGTAAAGCCAAGAAAGCCAGCCCTGTAGCTCAGCCATCGTCCCGCTACCGATTTTTCTGTTGGGCAGTGGCATTCCTGTCCCTGTCTCAGCTGGTGGTAGGCTTGGATTACATCACGCTCTGGGCCGGAGCAGAGAGCCAGCTCGTATGGGACAGTCAAACGACCAGTCCGGCCTTTTCACCCTTATTAGGCATTTTGGGAAGTATCCCAATTGACTCCGAGTTTTGGTTAGTAGCCTACCGTCTACCCAGTTTCTTTTTTGCTTTACTGGGTATTGCGTTCTTCTACGTCTGGGGAGCAGCCCTGTTTGGCAAGCAAGCAGTACAGGTGACCCTCTTGGCAGCTGCGGCTACTTTCCTCTTGCCTTTACTAGCTAAAAGTGGCGCCCTAGACAGTTGGCGTTTCGGCTTGGAAATTGCCACCTGGATCGCTTTAATGCGCTTTATGAAAACGCCTAATCGCTCCTGGCTGATATGGGTGGCGGCTCTGGGAAGCTTGGCGGCTCTGATCGGGCAATGGGCCACCGTAGTGATGTTTTTGATCTGGCAAGTAAGCTATTACCGTTTGGTAAATCCACAAAATGAAACACTCAAAAAGGAGCTAGCCAAGCCCTTCGTTATCATCTTCCTGGTATTCGGCCTTTCATTAATCGCTGGCTTAATTGCCGGGGGGAGTACCTCACACCGTCCCTACCTTTACTTTGACTTCTTGCAACTGGGGCACCTCAAGTTCTTCTTCTACGGCTTACTCGGCTTAAGTCCTTTTATCGGCTTTACACTGGCGGGGCTTAGAGACTTATTTTATAAACTCAAGCGGGGGGAAGAATTGGCAGTTCTGATTGCCGTGGGTTTGTTTGGCAGCTTAATTACCCTTTCGTTGGTCTTCCCTTTCCTCCTCATTTTCCTTACGGCTAAACAACTAGATCTGTACTTCCGCGCCGAAAACTACCCCTGGCAGAACTGGGTCAAAACAACGCAAGTGCTGCATTTGATCGTTGTGTTTATCGTCGTAGTGCTGGCGCTACTGGGTGGTTTCTTCCAATTTCAGACCGATGGATTCCGTGCTCTTCTCGGTTGTAGCTTTGCCTACTGGATGTTTAGTTTTGTGGGCGTCATTGGTTTATACGGCTTCCGCCGGGACTATGTATTGGGTGGCATGACCTTAGCCGGCCTCCTAGCCCTACTATTCTTTTGGATCCAAGTCTATCCTTTCTTTCATATACAACGCAACTGGCCCGAGCGCACGGCTACTGAAATTCAAAAGCTAGCGCAAACACCTGAAGTTGTGTACATCTCAGCGGAAGAGACCCTAAGTCTTCCTGCTGCGCCTTATCTTTTGCGAAATGGTATCGCTGCGCAAGTGCTAGACTCCATCCCTGCTGAGACGTTTCATCTTCGCCTCATGGAACCTGCTGACAGTTTACTGCAGCCGGCTATTAAAGTTGCTGGTTGGAGCTGGTTGCCGCCGGGGGAAGTTTGGATTGGGGAGGAGAAATAGCTGAATTAGTTGATTTGGTTGTGCCTGGGGCACTGGTTAGTTGATTTAGTTGGGGCTCCTGCGCTCTTATATGTACTTCTATGCCTTATATGGTTCACCAAACTTTGGTGTTCTTGGGTGCCTTTGGTGGTTTATCAGGGAGTCAAAGGTTAAGACATTTCATCGATTGAATTGGGAATCCAGTGCTCTTCCTTGATATAGTACTGCTCCACCAACCGCCCCGTCCCGACAGCCTGTAAATGATTCTTTTCCAACACGCGGATAGAGCCTGCATTGTCTAGTTTACATTCTCCGAAGATCAGTTGGAGTTGACGTTCTTGGAAACCAAATTGCAGGATAGCAGCTACGGCTTCGGTGGCCAGGCCTTGCCCCCAGTAGGGCTCAGCAATCCAATAGGCAATTTGCCCCTGCGTCCCATTAGGCAATGGATGAAGACCAATTTCACCAACTAGCTCTTGTGCGGCTTGGTGGATAACTGCAAAGGAAAAGCCACTCTCATTCGCAAACCCTTGCCGCACTTTACTGAGGCGCAAGAAAGCATCTACTTGCCGATAGGGAAAAGGAATATTGAGTACCCGATCAGCAACCTTCCGATTATTAGCGTAGCGGACCAAATCAGGAAGATCCTTCTCCTCCAATACGCGCAATTGGAGACGACTAGTGTTTAGAATGGGAAAATCAAGCATAGACAAAATTAGCTACTACTAACGCCCACCCAAGAGCAGCACGTCACCTTGTACTTGGATGACTTCTCGCGTGCTCAGTTCAACCGTGGCAAACCATACGTACACCCCCGCACGTGCTGCCTCTCCGTTGACTCGGCCGTCCCAACCTTCTTGGGCTTGATTCAGTGGAAAATCCCTATTCTCAAAGACCAGCCCACCCCAACGATCAAAGATCTGGAAATTAATAACGGAGCGTACACTTCGGCCATCTGATTGGAAGAAGAACTCATCATTGACACCATCCAGGTTGGGTGAAAACGCATTAGGGATATAGAGATTATAACCAATTTCTTCGGCGATCGTTAATTCAGCAATACCCGTACAGCCGTTCTCATCCGTCACGGTGACGGAATAAACTGCCGGAGTATCCACCGTTATCAAACTACCTTCTGCTCCGTTCGACCATTGGTATTGTACAAATTGGTTGAGTACTCTTATGGATACTTCTTCCCCCAGAAAGATAGAATCAGGCCCTACAATTCTTGGGAGTGGAAGCGGTACGGAAGTCAACATTACCTCATCTTCTGCCTGACAGCCATTGTCGTCCGTGATAGTTAACATATACGCACCAGCGGAGTCAACGACAATTTCAGCAGTCTCTTCCCCCGTACTCCACTCATAAGTAGCAAAGCCCGGAGGACCTTCAACCAGAATGCTATCCCCCTGACAAATAGCAGGCGGAGCAGTTAGTGCAAGCTCGGGTAGTGGATAAGCAATTACCTCTGCCGTGGCTATCTCCTGGCAGCCTTCATCATCTGTAATGACAACCTGGTATACAATTGAGCCAACGAAAGAAGCAGGAATTGTGGCAATAGTACCACTACCGGTCGTATTACTTAAGAAAGCCGTCCCGCCATTGGTACCAGACCATTCATAAGTAGCACCACTCGCATTTGGTGCGTTAACGACCAGACTAATCGTTTGCGCCTGACCAGTGCAGAAGTCAAAAAAGTCTTGATTAATTACCGTTCCAAAGGGAGGGCAAGTGTAAGTGCAGGTACCATCATCCACACTAGCAGCAGGGTCATAGTTATCAGCTATTGGATCGGTACAACCACAAACAACTGGATTCGGAAAGATGAACGAAATATCCGCTGCCACACCACTATCCGAACCCGCATGATCCGAAATACATAGTACGGCGGAGATCTCTTCTCCCGGAGCAAAGGTGTCCCATAAATCAGCAAAGCTATTGATACCCGGGGTTCCTAGATTACAGCCATCGTCGGCTGTGATGCCATAATCACCACCATTGATACTCATACCATTTTCCGGATCAGCGGTACCTCCATCGGTGAAGGTATAGGTAGCCGGGTTATTAGAAGTTCCTAAATCACCGCTATCACCACAGGGGCAATCTCCCTCGCAGCTACCAGCGACGCCGGGGCGTTGGACAATATTGAGATAATTACCATTGGCGAAAATCCAAATGCCAAGGTCCCCTTGCCAGGTGTGGTACAAATCCATAGAAATGCCGGATGGTAAACCCGTTTCAGCAGGATCAAAAGTCAGGGTGACACAGTAGGCGTTCTCAATATTGCCATCTACGGGAATACTCACATCCGGCAAGGCAATGGTCGGATTAGTACACTGCGACCACAATGTAGAATGAGAAATGGACACCAATACGGTCAAAAGAACAGCTACGGACAAGCGATGCCGTAGGGAACACAGGGAAGCGCAATGCATGAGGTTAGGGGTTATTTAACGTAAACGGGTTAATAGGGTAAACACAGCGTCAAAAGGTATTACAGTGAAGGCACTTAGCTAAAGCCCTCCACTGCAACATTGTTCAATTATTCGTACGAGAAATCAGCCAGGTTGACCACAAAACCGCGAATCTTATACCGACTCGCCAAATCTTGTTGGTAACGCTGCGCGGATTTTAAATCTTCAAATGGGCCCAGAACGACCTTGTAGCGGTTTGCTCCACTTTCGCCTGGCTCAATACTCACCAGTACATTTTCAAACCACTTCTCTTGTAGTTCGGCAACTTGCTTGAGTACGTTCTCGTAGTTGCTCAAAGATGCTACCTGCACACCAAAACCAGCCTGCTGATCAGGCTTTTCCAAAGTAATGCGGTATAAACCATAGGGTGAGAAATCATCACCTACCGGAGAAAAACGAGTCTTGGCAGGTGCTACAGTAGATGTGGTAGTACGAGCTTCCTCGCGGCGTTCTGTACGCTCTTCCCGCGCTGGTTCTGGAGTAGTCTCCGCAGGACGGCGTGCGGTCATCTCCTCTTCAGGCTCACTGGCAGGAGCAGTTTCTTCGCGTGCGGGAGCAGTAATCCTGTTGGTACTTGGTTGATCCATAGCCTCTGGAACACGCTCTGGCTCGGCAGCAGCGCGCACCACTTCTGGTTCCGGCGCAGCACTAGATCCTCCGCTCAATCGCTCCACCTTTACCTCCACCGGCTTCATATCAATTATATCCAAAACTTCTGCCGCACGGCGAGATAGATCTACTACACGCCCCTTTATGAAAGGTCCCTTGTCGATGACCTTTACATTAACTGAACGTCGAGTATCCAAGCGGGTCACGCGAAGCATGGTCCCGTAAGGATAACGCTTGTGGGCACAAGTCAACTGGTCTTTGTCATAGGTATCTCCGTAGGCGGTAGAACGCCCCTGGAAACCGTCTGAATAATAAGAGGCCAGACCGTACTCTTCATCTTGTGCTTGTAAGGTCAGACTTACAAGACTCAAACAAATAATAAGGCTAAAGGAAATGTATTTCATATGTGATTCGTATGGTATAAGGTTCTCCGTAATATCGGTCTTTTTTCGATACCGGGCTTGCATATGCTTGTAACGCACGACAGTAGCGAACTATTTCGAAGCCTAATTTGTATTTTTGTGGCGTATATACTGACGCAAAGGGATTTGGGCGACGCCCTAACCACTTCGGTCAGCATATACTGTACTTGAAGAAGGTTTGGGATCTCCAAACTTCTTCAACGTCAGTATAAATCTAAGTACATCAAAGAGTAGCATGAGTAAACACGGAAAAGTGTTGGTAGCCATGAGTGGCGGGATCGATTCGACGGTGACGGCTATGCTCCTACACGAAGAAGGTTATGAGGTGGTGGGCATCACCATGAAGACCTGGGACTACGCCAATAGCGGCGGTTCCAAAAAGGAAACGGGTTGCTGTAGTTTGGACAGCATCAACGATGCCCGTGAGGTAGCCGTAATGATGGGCTTCCACCATTTCATCGTTGATATTCGCGAAGAATTTGGTGATTACGTGATCGACAACTTCGTAGATGAATACCTGGCCGGGCGCACGCCTAATCCATGCGTGCTGTGCAATACCCACATCAAGTGGAATTCACTATTGAAACGAGCCGATGCCCTCGATTGCGAATTTATCGCCACTGGGCATTACGCTAAGATCATGCAAGAAAAAGACCGCTACTTCATCCGCAAGAGTGTGGATTTGAAGAAGGATCAGTCTTATGTACTCTGGGGATTGAGCCAAGCGTGTATGGCACGAAGTCAGTTCCCGCTGGGCGGCATGACCAAGCCAGAAGTTCGCCAGCTGGCGGCTGATTTTGGCTACGAGGAATTGAGTAAAAAAGCAGAGAGTTTCGAAATCTGCTTTGTCCCTGATAATGACTATCGTGGTTTCCTCAAGCGGAGAGTTCCGGACCTGGAAGGTAAGGTGGCCGGTGGTGATTTTATTAACACGGCCGGTGAAGTCATTGGGAAGCATCAAGGCTATCCATTCTACACCATTGGCCAGCGCAAGGGCTTAGGTATGGCTTTTGGCCAGCCGATGTTCGTTACCGAAATTCGTCCTACCACCAATACGGTAGTGCTAGGTACATCCGATGAGTTAGTACGAAATGGTATGACTGTCGGTCAATTGAACAATCAGAAATACGCCACCATCACCCCTGATCTGGAGTTGGTAACCAAAATTCGCTACAAGGATAAGGGTGCCTTCAGTACGGTTGTACAAGAAGGTGACAAGGCCCAGGTCAACTTCCTGGCCAACGTCAAAGGAGTGGCACCAGGGCAATCCGCCGTATTCTACGAAGGAGAAGATGTAGTGGGTGGCGGTATCATTTACGGAGGCCATCTTTTCGGCGCCAATTAACAATCGAATATCATGACCCGCTCGCGCTCAACCTATCTTTTGGGACTGACATTGAGTTTCGTACTGCTCTTTGCACTAGCGTGCGATGAGGAAACAGCAGAACCGCGTCAGGACAAAGGCTTTGACTATTTCCCCATTACAATTGGGCAGGAGTGGAACTACGAGATGGACAGCATTGTACTGCGACCACAAGTGGGTGGCGTACTATATGATTCTGTTCTATTGGACGTTCGCGAGACCATCGTGGATACCGTTCGTGACCTGCAAGAGCAGTTGTGGTTCAGGGGGGAACGCTACGATCGACGTGTAGACAGCACGGAATGGCGTTTCCGGCAGACCTTTCTGCTACGAACAGATGATGGGCGTGCACTACGCCGGGAGGATAATCTGGAGTTTGTCAAGATGGTTTTCCCGCTGCGTGATGACCAAAACTGGGACGGCCACGCCAGCTTTAACCAGTACCGCGAAATTGAGGTCGGTGGACAACCGATCCAAATCTTTGCCGATTGGAACTATCGCTATCGCCAAACGGAGGGCAGTGCCGCCTTTGACAATCTAGTCTTTGATGACATTGCACTAGTAGAAGGGGCCGACTACGAAAACCTCTTGAATCGAAGACTATCGCTTGAGGCCTACGCGCGCGGTGTTGGTTTGGTATACCGAGAATTGGAAGTATTTGAAACCCAGTGCCAAGTATGCTGCAGTGGTGACACCGGTACCTGCCTCGACTTACCCTGGACCGAAAAGGCCGAAGGTGGATTCATTATCAAACAGCGTTTGGTACAATGAGAAAAGGCCTGGTAAAAGTAGGACGCCTGGGTAAAACACACGGTCTGCAAGGTGAGCTGAAGGTGAGTCTGGAAGATCAATATTTTGACGAAGTCGTTGAGCTCGATAGTCTGTTGGTAAATATTGGTGGACAACCTATCCCCTACTTTGTGGAAGCTTGGCGCAGCGGAGGTAATTTGGTCAAACTAGAGGAAGTGGATAGTAAAGAATCCGCAGCCTTACTGCAGCAAAAAGACCTCATGGTAGCGGAAAACCAGGTCTCAGCAGTTTCTGAGGCACCAGAAGGAATAACCCCTTTCGATAGCTACATCAACTGGACCATTGAGGATGCGACCATCGGGCTTATCGGCACCATCAATAGTATTGTAGACCTCCCCCAACACTACTTGGCAGAGGTAGCACACGCAGGCAAGGTGGTGATGATCCCACTACACGAAGACCTGATCTCCACGGTGGACGACAAACAGCAAAAGATACTAATGGAATTGCCAGAAGGCTTACTGGATCTCTAAGGCACTTACACGCCAGTCCGCCCCAACTTCATCATGAAGTACGTCTCAAAGGCGGTAAAAATGAAATAGACGGCAAAGAAGGGAATGACAAAGAAGCGATCAGCGGGTTCTGCCAGTTTTATATAGGCAAAAACGATCATGATGGCTAGCATCATTTTACCAGCGGTAAACCCCAATACTGTGCTAGTGAACGTATTCTTGTTATCGCTCTGAGCGGAGCTTCGCCCAGTAAAGAACATGAGCATAGAGATAAGTACAAACCCACCTAAACTCACCCAACCCAAGATTTGATAGGGTGCCAAGGACGGTACTTGAAAGAGCCCCCAGAGGGCCGCTGCGGTGAGTAGGGTCACTGCTCCTAATTGCAGAAAAAATGTTTGATTCGTCATTGCTGGCTAAAGCAGATCTTTTAGCGAAGTGTATAAAGCTGCAAAAATGGAAAACAGCGCCAGAGCGACTGTCAGGTAAGGAGCAGTTTGAAAATATTCATCTAACCACTTACCTACGTATACCCCGAGCAGAATAATGACGCCCATTTGGATCGCCATGCCAGAGTACTTCATATAATTCGGTACACTCTGCCGCTGTTTATTATTTTGATCATTTGGCTTGCTCACGCACCGCAGCTGTTTTCTCAGAAGCGCCTGATGCAGGCTTAGCCTTGGCTGCGGCTGGTTTTGCCGGTCCACGCATGGTAATTGTACCATCGATGGTACCACCTGGTTGTACAATCAATTTCTCTACGGAGACATCCCCTTTAATGATGGCCGTTTCCCGAACGTTGAGTAGTTCTTTGACGTCAATAGCGCCTTCGAACTTACCTTCTACTACTGCGTTGACACAGCGAATCTCGCCTTCTACTTGTCCGGTGGGACCAATAATCACTTTAGCGTCGCAAAATAGTTTCCCCTTAATGGAGCCGTCAACACGGATATCGCTATCAGCCTTGATGGTTCCTTCGATACTGGTACCCTGCACAATGCTATTAAGAGAGTGACCTCCACCAGAGGTCGTAGAGGGAGATGACTTCATGCCAGATTCTTTTTTGCCATTGCTGTTAAACATTTGACTTAGTTTTTGAGTCGAGACTACCTTTTGAAGCTATCTAGGTAATACACGGTTTTAAAATACGGGGCTAGAGCGTGTTGAGATTTTAATAATCGGCGTCAAAACGGTGCTTTACCGCCTACTCTGCGTTGCAAAAATCCTCATTTAGCGCCGCTAAACTCCGGTTTTTGCGCCTTGATTAGGAGGAAAACTCCTCAATTTGACTTGAAGACCAAAATTCCCAACACGCTCTAAGTTTTCAAATCGGCACTAAGGTAGTACCTCTTTTGCAAAACGCCCCTATCTAGGCTTTAAGTATTGCGTGTGATGATTAAGGTAAGATACGGATTAGGAGGGGGAATAGATATGTGGATTTGGGAAATATATAGCTACAAGGCAGGAATTTGGTGTAGCCACGTTAATGCGTTAACGTGTGTCGAATGGCATATCTTCAATGCACAGGGTAAGTTGATCAAAAAACGTTTAGCTCCATTTACAGTATCCAACCTTTGGAATCTTGATTTTTCATCGACATGAAAAAAACAGCTACTGTTTAGATCTTTTTGTCACTAACTGTTCAGAACTCTATGTCATCCGACACCACTTAAGACACCAAGAGCACCTAAGGTCAATCAAAATAGCAATTACAATGAAAATGAAAGTAGATTAGAGTTTGCACCCAGAACTCTACCATCTAACATTCCAAACTCCATGAATCGACTTTTGACACACAAATACGAAGGTGTAAAAATCAACAGTTACAGCCAGGGACGTACAGACGCATTGCAATGCGTCTCTTCAGCAGGATATTTGCACATGACTATTTTTTACAGAGGAACCAACTAACCAAGGCTGACGTAGGAACCAGAACTACCTAAAGCCGACACAAGAGACTGAACTAAATCAACGAATTCAACCAACCAGGGCCGCAGGCCCAGCTAAATTCATTTTATCCGCCGGAGCTTCAGCGTAGGAGGACTAATTCAACTACTCCCTACCCCCAAAGAAAATCTAAGGCTTTAGCCAACCCTCTTTTCTTTTTCAGCTGTAGCTGTTTACCGCTCTTTTGATTATAAACAGCAACGAGCTCGCTTTCGTACTCATCGTAGAATTCGGGGTCAAAGTTGACGATGCCCAGATTTTGTAGGACTTCCTCTATTGGTGTTTTCTCAGCGAGCCACTTGCGGCATACTTCGTGGCGGTAGCGAACCCCCATTAGGTTGAAGCCCCGAATGTGTCCTTGCTCTTTGTCGTAATTGATGCGGATCGATTTTTCGCCGTCTGGATGCTCCCAGTAGAGCGTTTCCATATCCTCGGGAATCTGGGCAGGTACTTCGCCGTAGACCTGGTATTCAATATCGAAGAACTTGGCTGAATTGAACCAGATACCTGGATCGTAAGCAACCTCTTGCCCACAAATGTTGTAGGCAGCCACCTCGCCCATCATGCGGCCCGTGTACCAAATGGCCTCAATGGGTCGGCGACCAGGAAGTGGTTCTCTTTGTTGTGCGCAATCACCAATGGCGTAAACGTCAGGAATATTGGTCTGCAAGTGCTCATTAACGAGAATACCGCGGCCGAGTTCCAATTCCGTATCCTGCAAAAAACTCAGATTCGGGCGCACTCCAGCCGTGAGGCCTACGTAGCCGCAATCTATTCGTTCATCTTCATTAGTTACAGCTGCACAGGCCTTTCCCGAACCATCGTCGACAATTTCTTTTAACTCCGTGCCCAGGCGTAAATCGATTCCATTTTTCTTAATGTGCCGGTTAATCATTGCTGATTCTTCAGCCGGCAGCACATTGCTCCAATAGCTCTGTTCCCGCACCAAGAAGGTGACGGGGATATGACGGGTATGGAACATCTCGGCCATCTCAATACCAATGAGGCCACCGCCCACAATAACGGCATGCTTCAGCCCTTCACTGTGGCTTTCCATATACTCTAGATCCTGGTAACTGTACAAGCCACGAACGCCTTCTAAATCTTGTCCAGGCCAGCCAAACTTATTGGGCGTACTGCCTACGGCTAGGATCAATTTATCGTAAGCCATCTGCTCACCTCCAGCAAATTTCAACTGCTTTTGTGCGAAATCTACCTGTTCTACATAAGCCCGCTTCAACTCAATGCGGTTTTTTTCCCAAAAGTGCGGTTGGTAAGGTTGTGTATCCACAAAGCGCATATGCCCCATGTAGATGTACATGAGCGCAGTACGGGAAAAGAAATAGTCTGTCTCCGCGGAAATAACGGTGATTTGATGATCGCTTAGCTTGCGCAAATAACGCGCTGCGGTGATACCGCTCACCCCGTTCCCGATAATAGCAATGTGCATAAGAGGTTGGTTCTTGTTTCGCTGGTTCAATATAAGGCCTAAAATCTAATGGCGTATGGAAGAATAGTCTAAAACCAATACTTTTTCTTCTCTTTTCTAACTTCTTGTCGGTGTACCGTGAGGTCACTGATTTTTGGAAATTAGATCAAGCTTATCATTGAAGTTCACAGTAATGTAACAATATGAGTTGACTTTTGCCGATTCAGCACATTAGATAACCAACTTAAGGGTCTCAATCTCGACAAAGTTGTTTAATTTCGTCGCATTCACGAGCCTTTCTGTTCAAGCCTTGGTGAATAGCGCGATAATTAGAAAGTAATAAAATGATCGTGCTAACGAAATGAGAAAACTACCACTGCCCCCATTAGCATTAAGCGATACCGGGTTTGTCGGAGAGTTGTCATGCGCTTGCAGAATAAAGACTTAGTTTTGGGGCATGTTTTACAGCAGTAAACACGCATTGGTACACTTGTTCCTGTTATTGGTATTTACAACGCAGCTTAACGGCCAGACGATTGTGAGCACCACACCGGAAAATCGTCGAGCCGTCGTTGAAGAATTCGGCGGAATGTACTGCGTATACTGCCCTCACGGACACGAGATTTTAGCTGACCTAGACGAGGCCCTAACGGATGATCTCATTCTCATCAACCACCAGACAGGCCCCTACGCCAACCCCATAGGTGACGATCCAGACCTTGGTAACGATTACAGTGAAGCACTGCAGGAGCAATCAGAACTAAGTGGCTTTCCGGCAGCTACTGTCAATCGACACGTTTTTCCCGGTTTGGAGCAAGGCGCACCTGGTACTACTGCCCTTGGCCGAGGTGACTGGCCGGAAGCGGTTACGCTTATTTTGACCGAAGCCGCCCCGGTAAATATAGCGGCAGAAGCAAGTCTTAATATCTCCACTCGCGAATTGGAAGTCTACATTGAGTACTATTATACCGCTGGTGTAGATGCCGAAACCAATCGTCTACACGTTGGTATTCTGCAAAACAATGTCCTGGCACCACAACACGGCGGTGATACCGGAAATTACTACGAGCATCAGCATCTTTTTCGGGAATTCCTCACCGGTCAGTGGGGACACATTATTAGCAATACCAACGCTGGGAGTTTTGGCAGCCTGACTTATAACATTACCCTACCGGAATTTTACCGGGATGTGTGGGTAGATCCGGTCAATATTGAGCTAGCCATCTTTGTCACACAAGACGAGCAGGAAGTACTCAATGGTATCGAAGTACAGCCCGCATTGGAATCCGCATATGCTGCTGATGTGAACTTAATCGCTATTCAAGCACCCGTAGATGTATGCGCACCGGAGCTAACACCACAAATCCGTTTTCGCAACGACGGTAATATGCCCTTGGAATCTTGCACCATGGTCTTCCAGGTTGCAGGTGGAGCCTCGGACAATGTGAGTTGGTCAGGTAGTTTGGCTCCGCTAGAAGAGGCCACTATGGACTTGCCAACCATCTTTACATCAGAAGATCAAAACCAGGTCTTGACGGTAGAATTGGTCAACCCCAACGATACCGCTGATCCTTCGTCCTATAACAACGCCCGAGAACACAACTTTACGGTAGCGCCATTAGCAAACGGTAGCCTTTTCGAATTAGCGCTACGCACAGACGAATTTGGCTACGAAGTATACTGGGAAGTAGTAGATGCCTTAGGCACCATCTACGCCAGCGGCGGTAATGAGCTGGTAGGAGAAACCAATGGGGGTGCCCAAATTGCTACACCATCTGATCCCGGTGCCTACTCCAGCAATGAATTTGTCATTGAAGAGTTCTTTCTTCCTTTTGAAGGTTGTTACGAACTGCGCATCCTCGATGACTACGCCGATGGTCTATGTTGTTTCTACGGCAACGGCTTTTTCCGCCTTCGCCTACCGGGCCAAGACCCCATTTTGGAAGGTGCAGAGTTTGGTGCATTGGATGAATCACACTTCAGCATCAACTTTGAAGTCACCAGCAGTAATGAGCTCGCTACGGACATTCCGATAAGCATTTATCCAAATCCACTCCAAGTCGGCCAGCCACTTTCTATTCAATGGCCCAGTGAAGCCCCCGCTACTTACAACTGGCAACTCCTGAGAGCTGATGGTAGTACGGTAGCTAACGGTAATGAATCAGCCTTACCGAACAGCTCTTCCTTACCTAGTGGATACTATGTATTTCAACTGCATTTTGCCGAAGAGCTCATCGTTCTACCGCTCATCATCGCAGAATAATTCTGTTGCCCGGGCTTTCTTCAGCCTAGGGGTTTTCACCGTACTTTTTTGGTATTTAACCTATTTTTGTGTTCTTTACAAGAACCAACTACTGGCAATCTACGTATAAGCTTTTACACTTTTTTACTCGCACCTATGAAGAAATTTTACCTGCCCATCTTATTGGTTTTCGGCCTGTGTGTATCTGTACATGCACAGCAGCTGTTGGATATTGAGCCACGTTCCGTGCGAGAGCAATTGACCGTTAGCATTACTGACCAGAGTGAGGAACAAATCATGAAGGCGGTAATTACCAATACTAGTAAGCGGACCTTGCGCCTGCGCTGGGACAAAAACGTCCTCTATCAACCCTACGTATGGGAAACGCAGGTCTGCGATAAAGAAGCGAGCTACCCGCCAGCTGTGAGTAGTAATTACGACCCACTTCAGGGGGTAGTTGCCCCAATAGTGCTGGAGCCCGGGGAGCGTTTTGACTTGTTTGTCACTATATCTGCTTTCAACGTAAAAGGGCAAGGAAAAGTAGAGATTATCTTCCGGGAAGTAGATCGTCCAGAGCAAATTCTGGGCACGGCTTCCTTCCAGTTAAACATGATTGACGAAGAAGACAGCGAGCGGATCAGTCGTTCCGGTAATCGGCCTTCCATCTACCCCAACCCGGTACACGATCGTTTCTTCCTGACCAACCTCCCAGCAGAGACTCAACGGCTTGATATCTACAATACCCTGGGCCGCAAAGTGCGTAGTTTCAACGACCCTCAGGTAGGCGACAGTTACCCGGCCGGTGACCTCCCACAGGGCGTATATTTGCTCAGTCTGATTGATCGCGATGGGAAGGTCATTCGAACCCTTCGACTACTCCGTCGCGACTTCCGTCCGTAGGTTCACATCACACAGAGGGTCACTAATCTAAGGCTGGCCGGCGTTCATCGAACTATTGCTGTGGTACGACTGACCTTTCTTAACTTTGGTAAGTTGTTATCCGACTTAACAGCAATTTTCGAGAATTAGCCCACTGTTAGTATGAATACCCTGGAAAATATTTCCGTTGCGCTGGGCGCAGTACGCGACAACTGGCTGCGGGCCATCCTGACGCTCGTCATCATTTCCTTTGGGATCATGGCCCTGGTGGGTATCCTTACGGCAATTGATACCGCCATCTTTTCCCTCAACGACAATCTATCTTATCTGGGTGCCAATACCTTTGACATTGACCCCGCCGGCCGTGGGGTTAACGGTAACAGAGATGGTCGTCGGCAAAAACAGGGCGATCCTTTCAGCTACCAACAGGCGATTGAGTTTAAAGAACGCTACGAGTTCCCATCGCGTGTTTCCACCTCGCTGTTCTGTACGGGTATTGCCCAGATTAAATACCAAAATGAAGAAAGCAATCCTAATGTAGTAGTCTTTGGTATTGATGAGAACTATCTGGAGGCACGTGCCTTCAACCTCAAACACGGTCGAAACTTTACCGGTAGAGAAGCCCGCAACGGTGGCATGGTTACCATTTTGGGGGCAGATATGGTAGGTGCCCTGTTCGGAGGTAATTCTGAACGGGCCATGGGCAAGTACGTAACAACCCCGAATGGCAAATACCGCGTGATTGGCGTACTGGAAGCCAAAGGTTCCTCGATGAATCAAAGCGAAGACCGCCGGATATTGATTCCGTTACAAACGGCTAAACGCTACTACGGCGCGGAGCGATCGAATTACAGTATCATGGTGTCCGTCCAAGATCCTAGTCGGGTAGACGCCGCTATCGGCGAAGCCATTGTGACCTTACGGAACGTACGTGGCTTATCCGCAGCGGACGCAAACGACTTTGATATCACCAAGAGTGATGGGTTGCTGGATTTGATTAAGGAAAACACGGTATATCTCCGCCTGGCTGCCGTTAGTATCGGGTTTATCACCCTGCTGGGAGCCGCCATTGGCCTGATGAATATCATGCTGGTATCCGTTACGGAACGGACGCGCGAAATTGGTATCCGCAAAGCACTGGGTGCTACCAGTAAAAATATCCTAATCCAATTCTTGACCGAAGCAGTAGTGATTTGCCAACTCGGCGGTATCTTGGGTATTATCCTCGGCGTACTTATTGGCAATATTGTGAGTGTGCTCTTTGGTAGCCCCTTCCTCTTCCCGTGGTTGTGGATTACCGTAGCTTTGATCACCTGTACCGCAGTAGGTTTACTTTCCGGGCTATATCCCGCATTGAGAGCCGCGGCACTTGATCCGATCGAATCTTTGCGCTACGAATAATTCAGTGGAAATCAAAAGTTAGAAATACGAAGTAGTGGTTATAATCATTTCCTACTTCGTATTTCTAATTTCTAACTTCACCAGATTTACTCCTCTTCTTCTTCGCGCAAGCGGGCTAATACCTGCTCCAGTTCTTTTTCCTTAGAACCCAGGAAAAAGCGATAATACCATTTGGTAAAATAGTAAGTAGGTCCAGCGATAATGAGCAATGCGGCTATGCTAATGACCCAGAACATGGGTTTTTGAAAGGCCGAGAAATCATTTTCTGCACCTACCCCAAAGCCCGTAAAGAACCCCACAATTAAACCTACCGGCATTAAAGCAACAGACAGGCGAATCATTCTATTTTTATAGTTTCCAACAAGCTTCAAGTAGGCCTCGGTAGACTCTACAATATTCAGACTTGGCACCTGACTTATTTGCCGGCTAAACTGTAGGTAATAGCGGTAGGATATAGCAATAACCCCCAGGAAAAAGACGATAATCAAGACATACAGTAAAACTTCAAGTTCACGCAAGTAGTAGATCGCTAATCCCAGGATCATGAGCGAGAATAGCACCTCCCGGAACACTAGTCGCCTGATACGCTGCAGCACGCCATCGTTCTTCTTCCGGGCCATCGCCACCAATTCCGGCCGCAACTCTTTGTACCAAGCCGCAGCTCCGTCTCCGGCCCCCTCCCAAATGTCTTTCAGGTCAAACTCTTGCATAGCCCTTGGCCATTAATCGTTTTTGTAATCGCTTCTTCACCCGCAGCAAACGCACACCGATATTATTAATAGTAATACCTAGTATCTCGGCCATCTCTTCGTACGAGTTTCCTTCAAGGTGCAACAGTATAATGGCACGATCTTCTTTTTTGAGCTCATTGATACTGTCGTACAATAAATCCACCTGCTTTCTGCGGCGCTGGTCTGCCTCCATATCATCCTGGGCACGATCAGCCAGGTGAAAGGCTTGATCCTCCAGGCGTACAGCATTCGGGCGGCGCTTAGCTTTTCGTTGGTGGGTCAGCGCTGTATTCAAAGCAACTCGGTAGATGAACGTAGATAATTTTGAGTTACCCTGGAAACGCGGAAAAGATTGCCACAACTGGATCAACATCTCCTGGTACAAGTCCTCAAAATCTGCCTGGTCCTGTGCGTAGGCACGGCCAATTTTATAGAGAATCCCGTAGTGTTGATCAATGATATGTTGGAAATCGTTTTCCAATGCGGGCAGCGCTGTTTATAGAGTTAGTAACTGCTTGTGGAAATTTATTACACTTTCTTGCGCAGCCAACGATATTCGTAGGCACGTAGATACTGTTTAGCGGCAGCTGTTTCTTCGTGGAGAAGATCCGCATAAGTCCCACTAGGCAAGTGCACTTCCTGGTGGCCAGTGGTCAAATTAAAGAGCAACCACACCTCCTCCTGCTTATCCGGACTAAAGCGCTGAATACTGATCAAAGAAGGTGATAGGTTGTGAAAACGGAAGCTGCCAAACGGATGGAAAGCCGCCGACTGCTGGCGTACCCGTAGCAACTGCTGTACCGCCGACCAAACTGCCTTGCGCACCGCTTGGCCACCTAACTCGTCCACCAGTTGGTCATAGTTCAGTTTTTCGCGATTAATCCGGCGATTCTGGCCACTGCGCTCCATCCCTTCTACGTCATTTTGCGACCCCACCAGAGAATGGAAGTAAATGGCCGGTAAGCCCGGGAAAGCGAGCATTACTGCTTGCGATAAAATCATACGAGCCGTGCCTTGATCAATATCTTTCTCCGCACCGCAAAGCAAACTCAAGTAATTGCAGTTGATTTCGTAAGGCGATTGTCCTCCATCAGCATCCGTTTTATAGGAAACCTTACCACCATTAGCCTTGGCTGATGTCAATAGCACCTCTACTTCTGTTTCATCCAGAATACCAGTTACCGGTCGGAGGCCCACCCCGTCGTGGCTGGCAGTGAAATTGAAGAAGCAGACTTCGTTGCTGGGGAGTTCCAGGCTTTGTGCCCAGGCGGTAAACTTCTCGCTCGTACCGTTGAGCAAGCTGTAAGCCAGTAGTGGAGGCAGGGTAAAGTTGTAAACCATCTGTGCCTCATCATAACCATTCCCGAAATAAGAGATATTTTCTAGGTGGGGCACATTGGTTTCTGTGATAAAGATGAGGTCGGGTACAGCTTCCGCCATAGCGGCCCGCATAACTTTGATCAGATTATGCGTTTGCGGTAGGTGAATACAAGTGCTGTCATCTTCCTTCCACATAAAACCAATAGCATCCAGGCGGATTAGACTAGCGCCGTTCATGGCGTAAAACAGCAACAAATCAATCACCTGCAACAGGACTTGAGGATTGCGGTAATTCAGGTCTACCTGATCACGGCTAAAGGTGGTCCATACGTAGCGCGTTTGCCCATTGGCGTCCTCGTAGTCGTGCAAAAGGGGTAACACCCGGGGGCGCACCACCTTGGAATAATCCTTATTGGGATCATCTTCAATGAAGTACGTGCCGTAGCGCGGATCACCGGCTAAAAACTGCTTAAACCATTCCGACTCTTGGGAAATATGGTTGATAACACCATCAAACATCAGATGATAACCACTGGCTAAATCAGCAATGGTCTCCCAACTTCCCCATTCAGGATTAACTTCATAGTAATCAATCACCGAGAAACCATCATCCGAAGAGTAGGGATAGAACGGCAAAATATGCACCGCATTGATAAGCCCCGCTGCCTGTTCATCCATAAAGCGCTTCAACGTCGCCAAAGGATATTCCCCCTCTTTCCAAACCTGATCGCCATAAGTGATCAACACCACGTCCTTTTCCGATAGTTGATGAACGCCATCTCGCTGCATCATGCTTTGATAGTGGTTCACCAAAGCGATAATGTTCTGAAGTATTCCGTCCACTTGCTCGGCGGGGTAAACTTGGGCTAGTAGCGCCTGAATGTGTTGCTGAGTATCGGTATTCATGTGGCAGCGTTCGTTTCTGCTAATGTAAAATATCGACGGGACTTTACTTAATGGGAGATCGGAAATAGGAGGTCGGAGGTAGGAGGTAGGAAAATTAAAAATCAGAAATAGGAAATTAGAAGTGAGAAATGATGTATTTCCTGCCGCGCACTTGTGATCTCTAATCTTTCAAAAGAGGGAATTTGGAGAACTGGTTATACAACAAGAAGGTTTAGCAGCATTCCAACTAAATAGTCCGAAGCTTTGATCAATGTCAAGGCTCCGGACTAATAAGAGGGGTATTTGACTACCCAAGTAAGTTTAGATAGGAGGGTTTAGAGGGTCCCGCGCAAGGCCTGCTCACGCTCAATGGCTTCGAATAGGGCCTTGAAATTGCCTTTGCCAAAAGAACGAGCACCTTTGCGTTGGATGATCTCGAAAAACATCGTTGGTCGTGGCTGTATTGGCTTGGTAAAGATCTGTAGTAGATAACCTTCATCATCACGATCTACCAAGATTCCTAATTCCCGTAAAGGGGCTAGATCTTCTTCAATTTCACCAACGCGATCCAACAAGGTATCATAATAAGTACCGGGCACCTGCAAGAACTCAATACCACGGGCACGCAGCTCGCGCACGGTGGTGATAATATCGTTAGTAGCCACAGCTAAATGTTGTACGCCAGCACCTTCGTAGAAGTCGAGATATTCCTCAATTTGGGACTTGCGCAGGCCTTCAGCAGGTTCGTTGATTGGGAATTTGATCCGGCCATTTCCGTTGCTCATCACCTTACTCATCAGGGCCGTGTACTCAGTAGATATATCCTTATCGTCAAAGGAAACGATTTGGGTGAAGCCCATGACGTCAGCGTAAAAGTTGACCCAGGTGTTCATTTCACCGAGTTCCACATTGCCTACCATGTGGTCAATGTACTGCAAGCCAATTTCCTGTGGGCGGAAGCTTGGATTCCACTCCTCATAGCCGGGAAGAAATGTACCCTGATAAGCTTTTCGCTCTACAAAGACGTGCACGGTTTCGCCGTAGGTATGAATTCCGGCGCGCACCACCTGGCCGTGATCATCCTCTTCAACAACGGGCTCAAAGTAAGACTTCGCACCGCGCTTAGTCGCCTCCGCATAAGCTGAGCGTGCATCTTCTACCCATAGCGCAACTACTTTAACACCATCGCCGTGTTGGTCAATGTGCTGACCAATGGTGGTTCCACTCTTTAGCGGTGCGGTGAGGATAAGGCGAATTTTACCTTGCTGAACTACGTATGATTCTCGGTCGGTCAGGCCCGTCCGCAAGCCCGCATAAGCCAATGGCTGAAAACCCATTGCCGCCTGGTAAAAGTAAGCTGCTTGCTTGGCGTTACTGACGTAAAGCTCCACATAGTCGGTGCCCAGAAGGGGCATAAAATCAGCAGCATCGGCGTAGATTTTTTCCGGTGCAGTGGTCGTAGGCATGGTCGTTATTGGTTTTGGTTAAGACTGAAGCAGCAAAATTAGTTGCCATGGCAAATATATTGCTTTTTTCTGGTTCTCGCCAGTATGTGAGCGCCTTCTAGCTTCTCCATGAAAAACTTAGCACGTTCCGCGAATGATCATTCACGCTAGATATCGTCTGATCTAACTATTCATCAGCCGCTCTCAATAGACTGTGGTTTGAACTAAGGTCTTCCAGCACTACTTTTATCACCAGAACCCATCTGACCTGTACCATGAAAAAACTATTGATCTTACTTGGTTTTTGCCTGGGGGGCTTAGCACCTGCTATAGCTCAATCTGGCTTAATACTGGATGCTGAAAGTCAGCAAGTCATCAGCGGAGCAACTATATATGCGGTGAATAGCGGCAGTGGGACCATTAGTAGTGAGGATGGCACCTTCTCTTTGGCGCTTGATCAGTTTCCCGACACATTAGTCATTTCTTACCTGGGCTATCAACAGGAAATCGTCCCGGTTAGGCGGGACGAAAGCTACTGGCAAATCTTGCTGCAACCCACCAGCGCAACCTTGCCTGAGATCATCGTAAATGCTTATCGTCAACCGGCACAGCTCTCTCCCCTATCCCGCACCATTACCGATTTTCTAATCATTGACGAGCAGTTGGTCTTGCTCCTTTACCAAAACCAACTCCCACACTACCATTTATGTCTAGCCGATTCACAGGGTGATATTTTTTACCGTCATCCGCTAGGAAACAGAAAGCCTGAACAACTGTACCGAGGCTGCTTGGGTGGTTATTACCTGATTTACGAAAACCATTTGCAAGCCTTCGAGAGAATGCAGGATACCATCCGGTTCCTAGAGGAATACCCCAAAGCTACTTTTAAGAACATTCTAGCTCCATGTGTACACGCCAATGAGGAGTATGTATTCACAGGCTACCGCCGAACAGCCAAACAGGTATTCGAACTCTTTGCCTCCCTAAGAGCAACCGGCGAGTCTACTCATCTACACACCATTGTCAATGAACGCGCCCTAGCACAGTTAGCCGACGAACAACGTTTTCGAGATGATAAAGCCAAGACCATTGTAGAAACGGACCCCGTTCGAAGAACAAGAACAAAACGAATGTACAGTGATGAACACCAGTTTGCCGAGCACGTCGTGTATCGCCCCATCCACGTACAAGTTTTCCCCTACGATAATTGGCTATTGCTCTTCGATTATACAAATGACCAGATCAGTTGGCTGGACCAGGAAGGTAATACGACCCGTAGCATACCCATTGTCTTTCACCAGAAGGACCCCTGGAAGGCGAATGTCCTGTACGATGAGGTGCGGCAAAAATTTTACGTCCTACACGAGGATAACCGCTACAGCTACCTGGGTGAAATTGATCCCCGCACTGGACAATTGCAAGAAAAAGCGGTGATTCCTGAGGTCTACATCCAACAAGCACAAGTGCGCGATGGGCGATTTTTCTACTTACACAAAGGTGTTACCTTTGAAGATCGTTGGCGCTATCTGTACCGCGTTGACCTGGAGTAGTTCTCGGAGAACTTGAAGCTCTCCGAGAACTCGCTAAAGTAAAAACGAGCGAACTAGCACCTTTATGCTTGCACCATTCCTGGATGAACACCTCATTGAAGCCGGCTGTGACGAGGCCGGGCGTGGCTGCCTGGCGGGCCCTGTTTTTGCAGCGGCCGTTATTCTACCCAAAGATTTTCACCACCCGCTACTCAATGATTCCAAACAGCTGAGTGAAAAGAAGCGCTACGCTGCCCGCGAGATCGTCGAAAAAGAGGCCATCGCTTGGGCAGTAGCCCAAGTAGATCCACCAGAAATTGACCAGCTTAACATCCTACGTGCTTCTTTCGTGTGCATGCACCGGGCACTTGACCAGCTAAAAACCCGGCCAGAACAGTTGCTCATCGACGGCAACCGCTTTATTCCTTACGGAGATATACCTTACCACACCATTGTGAAGGGTGACGCAAAATACCGTTGTATCGCAGCAGCTAGTATTCTGGCGAAGACCTACCGGGACGATTTCATGTTACGCATCCACAAAGATTATCCGCATTACTTGTGGAACAGCAACAAAGGTTATCCCGCAAAAGCCCATCGCGCAGCTATTGCTGAGCATGGCGCCTGTGAACACCACCGGCGTTCCTTCAGATTGCTACCAGATGTAGTACAAGGAAGTCTTTTCGAATAATACTACTCTTCTTCAGTTCTCACCTCCAATGCTCCTGGAAAGGGGGCTATGTGCTCCGCAATGACAAAGGGAATTTCTTGTGGCAAGCGTTCACGCACTTCAGCTGCGACATGCCTGCGGTAGGCCTGGGCGGGATCTTCTGTCTCCAACCAGAGCAGCACGGTTTGGGAGGTTTGCTGGTTAGTCAGCTCAAAAACATGAGTCCAGAAGATCGTATCGTATTGCCAACGTTTACTGCGCAGCAACATTGATTTAAGCACTCGATACCACCACTTGCGATGATAATATACCTCGATCCCCTCAATCGCTCGTAAAGTATGGGCATATTTCGTGCTAACCACTTCCGCCAACTCCTCTTGTTCCTTCAACTCGGCCTTGAAAACCATCCCTTCGCGCACGCGAGTACGATAGTTCTTAACCTCAATGAGATACAGGTGACCACCATCGGCGGGATCAATGGCCAAAAAGTCTACTGCTTTAAGCCCCATGCCCCCCATTCGTTTATAGAACCGCTGTTGATCGTACTTCCGCACGCCCCAATGAGCCGGGAAGTGGAAGTGCAAATCGCCTTCTATAAAGAGCTGAGTAGACATACAATGGGGAGAATTAAGGCAAGAAAAAGCCTACGCTACCACCTACCCAAACTTTGTTCTTGTTGTAGCGCACACCTACCATTTGCCCTTTGCTTAGACGTACCAGATTGTTGACTAGATACGGGCGTTCGGCACCGCGCTCCCAAAGCATCATCATGCGAACTTCCGCCTTGGCGGGCACATCGGGTGTAGGTACTACCGGTGCGTATTCCACTTTGCGTTGCAGGATAAAATTCTCCCGGTCTTCAATGGCATCCAAGTCAAAGCGGTTGATATTGATAATTACTCCAGTTCCCGCAAAAGAATAAAGGGGCTTCAAGACAAAGTTGTGCAGATCCGGTGGATATTCATCTAACTCGCTAAGCAAGTAGGCCTTGGGGGAGTAAGGGCTATCAATGAGTGGCAGGGTATGCTTGCTGATGCGGAAAAACCAATTGGGGTGGCCAATCCATTCGACATCAGCCTCCTCGGTGAGGTAAAATTGGCGTGGGAGATCATCCCGGCGAATCAGTTCATCAAAGATGACCCGGTTAAAGATCCGTTCAATCTTGATCTGGCGGCCATCTTTACGGTAGTACAAATTCCGCCCTTCTCGAATGACCTTGCTCACGCAAATGGCCTCAATACCGAGCCAATATTTAGCGATGTAGAAATCAATAGCGGTTACTTGCTTTTCCGGTTCTACCTCCAGAATAATCACATTTTCAGGATCGTGGTCACCTACAATGATGGAGCGTAGGCGCTCGCGGTAACCATCCGTATCAATTCCTCCAAAACGGTGCAAGAGGGTATCCTCAATACCAAGGTGCTTGCGATAGGCCTGCGCTACTGCCTCTTGAAAGAAGTACAAGGAAGGAAATCCCTGCGTTTCAATTAGCTGTGGTTCCAGCGAACCATCCTTCCCTTTACACAACCCAAAGTCCATTTGCAGGAAGGTCGTATGGGCAGTTTCATTGGGTACCACCTGCCCTGCCAGCAGCGCTGACTTTGATTTCTCAAGGAAGTCGGGTTGAACAACTACATCCACAATATCTTCACAGGCCTGGACAAGTTTGTCCCGCAGCTGATGATCAATAAAAAGTGGCGTTTCCGCAATACGAAATGGAGGACGGTGCCCGAAAGTATTAGCAATATCATCAATCAGCGACTGGTACTTAGACTCACTAAAATTGCGATTATAGGCTTCTCTGTAGTGCGAAATCATGGGCTTGTTTTACTGCTGTTTCACCACTGAGTGGGGGTTAAATATTTACCGCAGTAAGATTAAGAAAAAATTTAGCCATCTTCGTGAAAATTGCACCTAAGTACTACATAAAATTAGCTTAACTACGCTTTACGAATCAACGAGTTGTCAGGTAAACTCAGCAACTGACGGAATGAAAGAAGAGGAAACTAACCGATTAGCAGCGGCAATGATCTACCGCGATTTTGAGCTGGAGCCCAGCTCAGATGAAGTCAGTGAGGCAGAGCTGCTTCGTCTACTGGCCGACCACGTCGCCTGGTTGATGGAACGCCGCATGGAATGGCTACTCAGCCTAATGTATCGGATGGATATTGATGAGCAACAAGTGGAAGCGGCCCTACTTCCAAGCGCAACCGAGCCCGCGAACCTGGCACTGGCCAAACTGATCTTAGCCCGCCAACAAGCACGTGCTCGTACGAAGCAACAGTACCGCCCGGATGATTTGGGAAAGGAGTGGGAGTGGTAGTGTTAGTCTAACTTAAGTGAATTGTTTGATCAACGCAGCAGACTCACTTCAGCAGACGCTATCGAAATGAGTAGAGGGTAGAAAGTAAAAGGTAGAAGGAAAATCAAATTAGATCTTTATTCCCTCTACCTTCTACGCTCTACCCTCGACAGGAGAAGATTTGCAGCAAAAAGTGACGTACAAGAATTGCTAGCGCAAATCGCCCTCCTAAATCTTACTCAAGAACCAGTCTGCACATTCTCCCTTTACAGGGGAAAGCACAAGTTCATCCAGTTCCAGGTATTTGATGGTGTAAGCAATGAGATCTCCTTCCGCTGAATGCAGCAGCAAGGTATTGCCATCATCAGCTAGGGTCCAGCGCCCGCTTTTAACCAAATAACCAGCTTCGCTTAGGTCAGCGATACTGTAGGTACCGTCAGCGTTGAACGATAGGAAAGGATCATCATTGGAAAAACCTTTTTGCCAGTCGCCCGGCAACATTTCCAGGGCAGAATTGCCGTGGGGTGTCACCTCAAGGGTGCAACAGTCCGTTTCCGGAAGAGAATCATAAACAGTGGCCGACCATAGCACGGAACATAAGGCCACAAGGACACAACAGGTGATCAGCTTTTTCATTTTTGGTTTCGTTGGTGCTGCACTATAACTCACCTTTCGCAAAAAAGGTTCCGTTTGTGCATGTCAGGGTGATAACTATAATTAAGGACGAGAACAACTGCCAATAGGTTGCAGCTTTTCTTCATTTCTACAACAAAGATGGGGCGAAAAGGTGCCGGAAAACAAGCTTTATCTTGTGAAATATTTGTTAATTTTAAGTTGGAAGTAAAATGCTTTTCAACCATTTTATATTTGGTCAAAAAGCAAGGTCAAAGCACTAATATTTCATGGGTATGAAAGCTAAAAACCGAAGCTTGGGCCCTTGGCAAAATCGACCTATATAATTTTGCTTAATACTTCATTTTTTAGGGTCCTGGGGTGCGTTTTCGGTGCGTTTTTTTTGGGCCTAATTGCGTAGAAAAGAGGAATTAAATGCTGGTCAAAACCAGAGCCATTGTATTTCGTACTCATAAATACGGCGAAACGAGCCTCATAGCGGAGCTATACACGGAGCAGAAAGGCCTGCGCAAGTACGTGATCAACGGTGTGCGTAGCGCCAAGGCCAAAACGAAAGCTAACCTGCTTCAAGGTATGACACTACTGGATGTAGTGGTCTACGAAAGAGAAGATCGCGACCTCAACCGCATCAAGGAAATCCGCCCTGCCTACGTCTACGAAAAGATCCCCTTCAATGTACGTCGCGGGGCCATCGGTTTGTTTATGCTGGAGATGGTCCGAAAATCCATCCGCGAACGGGAGCCTAATCATCCGCTCTTCAATTTTCTCTACGATCGCTTTGTAGGGCTGGACGCCACCCCACACAGCATTGCCAATTATCATCTGGTATTCTTGGTAGAGTTTTCCACGTATTTGGGTTTCCTTCCCGCCGGGCGATACACCACCAATCTTCCCGTTTTCGATTTACTAGAAGGGGCATTTACTGCGCACCCGCCGGACCATCCGAATTACCTTATTGATGATGACGTACAGGGCTTTAATCAGCTCCTGGGTATTGCGGCACCACACGCGCATCAGTTACAAATAGGGCGATCCCTGCGGCAAAACCTGCTGGACTGCTTGGTACGGTACTACCAATTGCATCTGGAAGGCATGGGACAAGTGCACGCGCATCAGATCCTGAGGGAGGTGTTTTGATAGCTCCTGTAAAATAATTAAGTGTACATCTCCCGCAAGAGAGACAGTCCCAATAGCAATCATTGATTAATAAAGTTCGACATGCAGAATCATTAGATAATTCCTACTTTTAAAAATAATAGACGGCCCTAAATTCGTACTGCCGCTGAGGCGCTCCCAAAACGGTTTATTCAATGATAAAGAACATAACAATCGCAATTCTCTCTTTGGTACTACTCTTTCTATTATTTACCAGAAGCTGCAATTCTAGACAATCCGTTGAAAAAGGGTTTTCAGTAGAAAGAAGCTTGGATGAAAGCGATACTAAACGAGACGCAGCAGACACCCTGGGCTTTGCTACCCGCCCATCGGGCGTACTTCTTACGCAGGAAGCAAAATTCCGCCTGATTCCTATTTATAAGCTGAATTACAACCGCAGAAAAAAAGGTTACTATACTGGTTCTACTCGCTTTCATTCCAACTATAATTTGCCCAATACGGAAGACATCAATAATTGGAATGGAAATTATATGCCGGGCTTTGAAGCCGCTTACGGATACAACATGGTCAACTTATCACAATTTGACACGGAAACGAAAACAGAGCACTCCTTCTTTGACGAACCCGTTTTGATCAACACGATCTACTATCCAACTCTCACCTCAGACACGCTGAATGGGCAGATAATAGTGCGAGACTATTACATGATCTCCGTTTTCGATGAGGATACCAATGGCGATGGCTTCATTAACCGCAAAGACCTGAGACGATTTTACCATTTCAACCGAACTACGGGTGAAAAAACCGCTTTGATTCCTACCAATTCCTCCGTAATGAGCTCGGAGTATGACTTTGTCAATGACTATATGTACGTCTACGCAAGACAGGACGAAAACAGCAATGGCACGAGAGACGAAGCAGAACCTATAAACCTCTGGTGGATTGACCTTAAAGCCCCAGACAATAGAGGACTGGTTTACGACAATTAATTATCGGATGCTTGGATCGAATCCATTAAATTCTAGTAGCCCAGCCTGTCAACTATAGCCAACGGACTATTTAGTTATGTCACTACTAAAAACCATCAAGCAAAAAACCTATCGCCTGCTCAAAGGGAAACTACGTTTTGAAAACACCGAGCAGTACTGGGAAGAACGCTACCACAGAGGATATGACTCTGGCGCAGGTTCCTACGGTGAACTGGCCCAATGGAAAGCTCAAACGATTAATGCCTTTATTAGCTCGAACAACATTCAAAGCGTCATAGATTTTGGTTGCGGTGACGGAAATATTGCGAGCCTGATCCAGGTACCCAGTTATCTGGGACTAGACATTAGTCAAACTGCCATTGATCTCTGTAGCAATAGGTTCCGTGACGATACCTCCAAGGCTTTCCTCCTCCGGAAAAATTACGGTGAGCAATCAGCAGAATTGGCCTTGAGCCTGGATGTCATCTTCCACATTATTTCGGATGATGATTTTGATGCCTATATGGAAACGCTTTTCTCTGCCAGTTCCGGTTTCGTCATGATCTACTCCTCCAATCACAAGCAAGAAGAGCTACAAGTCTCCCCCCACTTTAAGCACCGAAAATTTACAGATTGGGTAAAGGAGCGGCATGTCAACTTTAGCTTAGTGGAACATATCCCCAACGCGTTTCAGTTTGATGGCGATGAGCAAAATTCTTCTTGTTCAGACTTCTATATTTATCAGCGAATAAACTAAATGCCTTTCCTACTTTTCCGTTTCCAACCAATTGAGCAAATGCTGTCTTACCGCCTCATCCTGTACGCTGTGCCCTAAGCCGCTGGTAAGTATCAATTGACTATCTGACCAGGTCTTATTAATTGTAGTTGCTCCGTGTACTGGCGCCACTTGGTCTTCCTGGTCATGGATAATGAGACCCGGCACCTCCAATCCTTGAATGAACTGAGTAGTAGAAAAGTAGGCAAAAGGACGATTAAATCGCCGCATAAATTCTCGCTCTAAGGCATTCATCACCCCTTTTTTTAGGCGAAGAATGCGCTGAAAACTATCCATGAAATGGCTCAGCTCTGCAGGAGTGGCCAGCAATGCCAGCTGATTGGGTCGCCAAGCATCCGCATCGTGATGCAGATAAAAGGTGGCAGCCATGCCTCCCGCACTATGACCAATGATGGATTCTGGCTTAATCTCCTTGACTAAAGCCTTCATCGCTCTGGCGTAATAAAGGATAGCAAAGTGCCCACCAACACTTTCTCCGTGGGCAGGGGCATCTAGCGCGTAGACATTATAGCCGAGATGTTGCAATTGCGGGGCCAGGTATTCCCAGCGCCCGGAATGGCTATTCCACCCGTGGGCTAACAGAATAGTGGGTCCCTTACCCGGCCAGTGAAAGACCTTAATTCGCATCCGGTCCACGCGCATGACACTGCGCTGGGCCGTATCTAAAAATGTTCGCTCAGAAACACTCCTTTTACCCCGTGGCGGACGAGCCAGCACCCGGTAACAGAGCCGTCCCGAAGCCGGTTTGGAAATACCATGAGCGGCGTGCAACATCCACCGAATTGACTTCAGTTGCAGGGGTCCTGTATCAATATCCTGTGCCAAGCGATTGTCCATGCACCAAAAATCGCAATTTTGCGGGGGGATGGTTTCTCAATTTTTTAAAAAATCCTCATTTTGCGTAAATTTTACGAAGCCGTGGAAACTTCGCGCTAAGTCGTTCGTTTCCATACACTAAATAAACAGTTTACCCCCAATAACCACCGACACGGGATAAAAGGATAACGATGACTGATTTTTCTTTCATAGCCAATGCCCACCCTACCTATATTGAGAATTTGTACGATCAATATCAGACCGACCCTATGGCGGTCGAAAATAGCTGGGCAGCGTTTTTTAAAGGATTCGAATACGCTCACGAGAGCAACGGCAATGGTGCCGCAACGAGCTCGCCGGCAATAGCCACAGAACAACTAGGAAAAGAGCTACGCCTGCTATCACTTATTAAGGCCTACCGGGATCGGGGTCACCTCCTATCCACAACCAACCCTATCCGCCAACGCCGTGATCGCAAAGCGACTGTCAACCTGGAGGATTTTGGGCTGAGTGATTCAGATTTGGATACGGTCTTCTTTTCTGGGCAAGAGGTTGGACTACAAAATGCCACCCTGCGCCAGATTATCGAACGCCTGCGCGAAGTCTACGCTGGTAATATCGGCTATGAATACCACCATATTGCTGACCGTATAAAGCGGCGTTGGATTCGGACCCGGATCGAAAATACACAACCCGCCAAATCCTTCAACCTGAGTCTGGAGAAGAAACGTCGGATCCTGGAGAAATTGAATGGTGCTGTAATGTTCGAACGCTTCTTGCACACCAAGTACGTAGGACAAAAGCGGTTCTCCCTTGAAGGAGGTGAAAGTGCCATTGTAGCGCTTGATGGTATCATAAACGAAGCAGCAGCCGATAAGGTAGAAGAGATTGTTATTGGCATGGCCCACCGGGGTCGCTTGAACGTTTTGGCCAACATCATGGGCAAAACCTACGAGCAGATTTTCAACGAATTTGAAGGCACCGCTGTACCAGACATGAGTTTTGGTGATGGCGATGTGAAATATCACCTGGGCTTCAGTAGCCAGGTGGATACCACCAGTGGTAAAAATATCCACTTGAAGCTGGCTCCTAACCCGAGTCACCTGGAAGCAGTCAACCCTGTAGTAGAAGGTTTTGCCCGAGCGAAGGCGGACATCCTGTACAAAAGTGAGTATGACTCCATCCTGCCAATCCTCATCCACGGTGATGCAGCGGTAGCTGGACAGGGGGTTGTTTTTGAAACGGTTCAAATGAGCCAGCTACCCGGTTATTACACGGGCGGCTCCATCCACCTGGTGATCAATAACCAAATTGGTTTTACGACCAATTGGGATGAAGCTCGTTCTTCCGTTTACTCCACTGGTGTAGCAGGGGTGGTAGGTGCTCCAGTTTTCCACGTTAATGGTGATGATCCAGAAGCGGTACTCCACGTTTGCGAACTAGCGGTACAGTACCGTCAGGAATTCAATACGGATGTATTCATCGATCTGGTTTGCTATCGCCGCCACGGCCACAACGAAGGAGACGATCCGGAGTTTACGCAGCCAGAAATGTACAAGTTCATCAAGAATCACCCCAACCCGCGGGAGATTTATTCCAAAGAACTGATTGATCGTGGTGACCTGGAGGCACAGTTAGCTGATGAGCTAGAGAAAAACTTCTGGAGTCTCTTGCAAGATCGTTTGGATGAGGTGCGTGAAAACCCACTTCCCTACACTTACCAGGAACCAGAAGAACACTGGCGACAATTGCGTAAGACGATTGATCCAAAAGACTTTGAGGAATCACCGGCAACCGGGGTTGATGCCAAAACAGTAGAGTTTGTTCTCGACAAGCTCACTTCTTTACCGGAAGGCTTTACGCCGCTGCGAAAAGTGCAGCGTTTGTTTAAGAATATCGACAAAGCCCGCAAGGCCAATAAGCTGGACTGGGGCTTAGGCGAACTGCTTGCCTACGGCACCTTACTGATGGAAGGCCGTAACATCCGCATGAGTGGTCAGGACGTGAAGCGTGGTACCTTTAGCCACCGTCACGTGATCATGCGGGATTCGAAAAACTACGAAACCTACAACCGCTTATCAGATCTAAGTGATGAACAAGGGCAATTGAGAATCTATAACTCTTTGCTTTCTGAATTTGCGGTACTAGGCTTTGAATACGGTTACTCCCTTGCCACCCCTGACGATCTGGTAGTTTGGGAAGCCCAATTTGGTGATTTTGCCAATGGTGCACAGACGATGTTTGACCAGTTTATCTCCTCTTCCGAATCGAAGTGGCAACGGATGAGCGGTTTGATAGCACTATTGCCACACGGTTACGAAGGCCAGGGGCCTGAGCACTCAAGTGCTCGCCTGGAACGCTTCCTGCAGTTATGTGGTGAGTTTAATATGACGGTAGCCAATGTGACGCTCCCGGCTAACTTTTTCCACCTACTCCGCCGACAGCTGGCTCGGGAATTCCGTAAGCCATTAATTGTAATGTCGCCTAAGAGCGGTTTGCGCCATCCATTGGCCGTAAGTGCAGTGGAAGATTTCCACACGGGGCAACGCTTCCAGGAAGTACTGGATGACCCAACGGTAGGCAGCCGCAGTGGTGGTAAGATCAAGCGCCTGCTACTTTGTTCCGGTAAAATCTACTTTGATTTGGCAGCATACAAAGAAGAGCATAAACGCGATGATGTTGCTATTGTGCGCCTGGAGCAATTGTATCCAATGCCGGTTAAGCAGGTGAGCAGTATCCTCAAACGGTATAGCAAAGCTGACACCCTTCTTTGGGTACAAGAAGAGCCAGCGAATATGGGTGCGTGGCAGTACATCAACTCGATGAAGTACAATGAAGAGGCAAACCTTCCGGACAGCTTAGGGTTTGTGGCTCGCAAAACAAGTGCTTCGCCGGCTACTGGCTTCAAAAAAGTACACGACAAAGAACAGCACAATATCGTGCAGCGTGCGTTCGGAGATGCTTAGTAGTTGGTAGAGGGTAGAACGTAGAAGGATATTAGGTTCTATTCTATATTGCTTTTTCTATCCCACTTGAGTTGGGTAGGTCACTATAGTATTCCACCCTTACTACGCGATGAGCTTGGTTAAATGTCAAGCCGTCAAATATTTAAAACAATCACAAAAAATCCACACGCCGACTTATGGCTGATCACAAGATAATTTTCTCCATGGAGGGGGTTTCCAAGAGCTTTTCCTCCGGTAAAAAGGTATTGAACAACATCTGGTTGAGCTTCTTCTACGGAGCAAAAATTGGCGTACTTGGTCTGAACGGAGCAGGTAAGTCCACTTTGCTCAAGATCATTGCTGGCCGCGACCCCAATTATCAAGGAAACATCAGTTTTGATGGTGATTACAAGATCGGGATGCTGGATCAAGAACCGGAGTTGGACGAGACCAAAACAGTCAGAGAAATTGTTGAGGAGGGCGTTCAAGAAATAGTGGATTTACTTAAGGCTTATGAGGATATCAACCTCAAGTTTGCCGAGCCAATGAGCGATGATGAAATGAATAAGCTCATTGAACAGCAAGGGGAACTCACCGAAAAGCTGGATCACCTTAACGCCTGGGAACTGGACAACCGCATCAATACTGCATTGGAGTCTCTACGCTGCCCGCCGGATGATGCAGAAGTAAAAGTGCTCTCGGGTGGTGAGCGCCGCCGAGTAGCGCTGGCTCGCCTCTTGCTCAGTAATCCGGACATCCTACTACTGGACGAACCGACCAACCACCTGGATGCTGAATCGGTACACTGGCTGGAGCAGTATTTACAAAATTTCCCAGGTACAGTTATTGCTGTTACGCACGACCGTTACTTCCTGGATAATGTAGCGGGCTGGATACTGGAACTCGACCGCGGAGAAGGAATTCCGTGGGAGGGTAATTATTCCTCTTGGTTGGAGCAAAAAGCTAATCGTCTGGCTCAAGAAGAAAAAACCGAGAGCAAGCGCCGTAAGACTTTAGAGCGTGAGCTGGAATGGATTCGCATGGCACCCAAGGCTAAGCAATCAAAAGGTAAGGCTCGTCTGAACGCTTACGATAAACTGGCCTCGCAGGAGACCAAGGAGCGAGAATCCAAACTGGAAATCTACATCCCGCCTGGCCAACGACTAGGTGATGTGGTAATCGATGTAGACAGTGTTAGCAAAAGCTTTGGCGATCGCATATTGTTTGAAAACCTGAGCTTCAGTATTCCGAAGAACGCTATTGTTGGTATCATTGGTCCAAACGGTGTGGGTAAGAGTACCCTATTCCGCATGATCATGGGCGAACAAACGCCCGACGCTGGAGGAATTACCAAAGGAGACACTGTACAGCTTTCCTACGTAGATCAAAGCCATACGGAACTACAAGACGGTGAAAAGACGGTATACGAAGTGGTTTCTGGCGGTAATGATTTCATCGAAATCGGTACAACCTCCGTTAATGCCCGCGCCTACCTGAGTCGCTTCAACTTTGGCGGTAGTGACCAGCAAAAGAAAGTAGGCGTACTTTCCGGTGGTGAGCGCAACCGTCTGCACTTAGCTATGACCTTACGCGAGGGCGGCAACGTCCTACTCCTGGATGAGCCTACCAACGATATTGACGTCAACACCCTCCGTGCTTTGGAGGACGCACTGGATAATTTCGCCGGCTGTGTACTCGTCATCTCACACGACCGCTGGTTCATTGATCGCCTAGCCACGCACATCATCTCCTTCGAGGATGAGGCAGAAGTTATCTTCTTTGAGGGCAACTACTCGCAATACGAGGCCATGAAGAAGGAAAAGCTAGGTGATGTAACACCGAAGCGACCACGGTTTAAGAATGTGATTAATCGGTAGAATTGTATTAGTTGGATGTGTCTTCTTTCATGTTCTTCAATGCCTGATATGGTATAAATGAGGCAAGTTATTGAATTTTACGGATGCCACTCTTATGTGTCCTCATGTGCCTAAGGTAGTTTTAAGGCTAAAGTTCAAGTGGCTCATTTGCCACATCCCAGCGTCGCCACCACATCAATCCGGCAATAAGTAGACCGGTAGTGATACCGATTAAAAGGGGCATTGACAGCACAGTGCAAATGGTCAGGATCATTCCCAATACCAGATAGGGTGTCCACATGATCCCCAGGTAGTTAATGCTTGTGGCAATATCAGCTAGGCGCATGGCAGGAATGCTTATGAGCAAAAGGAACGCAAGTGTTACCAATAGTGGGTATGCGATAATCTCCCCTGCTCCAAGAAAGCGGCTAATACCCAGCGTACCCACCAGCCCAGCAAAAATCAAGTATAGATAGCGGTAGAACAGATTGAACTGTGGACTACAGTCAAAACTATCTTCCGGTGTTTGGCTGGCAACGATAACGCGCCGGTTATAAGAAATGAATTTGTACAAGCTGCGCAGGAACCAATCTATAGGAGCCCAACGAGCTATTTTTACCATCCACGGCCAACGCTGTCCCAAAATGTAGAGTAAACTATCAATGCCGTAAAGGGTAGTGCCGCCTTGGGTATCTAGTAAAGGAATTTCGTCTTTACTGCGTTCAAGATCAAGCTGAGTAGCTATTTGATCGGCATCAATCTCGCCAAAGGCCTGACGGCCTTCTTGGGTCAGCAACCCAGTCTTCACAAAAGCCCCAGTATACCAGCAGCAGAGGGGGCAATTATCGTCGTAGAGGATAATTTTCTGAGTAGTGGTCATAAGGCATTTTTATTGGTGTCTATTATTACAACGTAGCTTAACTTATTTTTGTTTCAGAAATTATTGAAAATAAAGAAAGATTCTTCGCTCACTTGCTTTTACAAACATGTTCTAAAGTAATAGAGCTGCTAATTCGCATGAAATGAATTTTGCTAATTTTAGGAAAGTTAGCAAAACCTCACGTACATGCGTCATCTACTCGGCCTCGTTCTCATTCTGTCTTTCATCTCTTCAGCGGTCAGCCAACCTAGGTATCCGATCCAAGGGAATCGTTATCTCGAGAACCACCAAATTCGTCCTCAAAAACCTACTCCTGCACAAAAAAACCTGCTTGTTCGATCGCAAACACGCAGTGATAGTTTGGATATTCTCAACTATACCATTGACTTAGACATCACTAATTTTTCTAATCGCCGCATTCAAGGCAGCTGTACCGTCAATTTTGTGTTTTTGGAAGAGACCACTACGCAAATGGTCTTGGATTTACTACAGCTCTCTATTGATTCAATACAGTTTGACGGAAGTCTAATCGAATACAGTTACGACGGAAACCTTATTACCATCGACCTCCCCGCAGGCTTGGATACGGAAATGAGTCATGATGTGCAAGTCTACTACCATGGTACTCCTACCGTAGCTGCTTCTAACTTTGGCGGACTAGCTTTCACTAACAATATGGCCTATAATTTAGGCATTGGCTTAGGAGAAAATCCGTACAACTTTGGACGTAGTTGGTTCCCCTGTTTTGACAACTTTGTTGAACGATCCACTTATGATCTTAACATTATCAGTGCCAATGGTCGAGAAGCCTATTGCAGCGGAGATTTCGTGGAAGAAGTAGCCTTGGAAGATACTCGAATTCGTCGTTCTTACCGGATTAATGAGCCAATGACCACCTATCTCGTGGGAATTGCAGTTTCTGATTTTGCAACTATAGAATCCACGCATACCGGACAGTACGGCACGCACCCCATTCAGTTTGTGGCCAGTGCTGACAACATCGGTGCTATGGATGATTCTTTTGTGTACTTAGGCGATGCTATCGATGCTTTTGAGAGTTGGTATGGTCCTTACATTTGGAGTAGGGTTGGATTTGTCCTTACACCAGTAGGAGCCATGGAGCATGTACACCTTATCGCGTATCCAGAGTTTGTTGGCATTTCTGGGCCTAACTTTAATCAAAACCGCCTCATGGCACACGAGCTTGCACACCATTGGTGGGGTAATATTACAACCCTAAGCTCTCCGGCGGATATGTGGATTAAAGAGGGCAACGCGGAGTATTGTGCTCATCTGTTCACCGAATATGTTTTTGGCAAAGAAGACTTCATCGAGCAAATGAGGTCCAACCAAACATTAGTGCTCCGCACTGCTCATATTGAAGACGATGGTTTCCAGCCACTTTCGGGCATTCCTTATGAGCAAACCTATGGTGTGCATACTTACAACAAGGGAGCGGCAGTCTTGCACAATATGCGCAGCTATATGGGTGATAGCCTATTCTCATCAGCACAAACGGCCGTACTAACCGACCTGGCATTCACTGCCGTAAATGCCGAAGAGTACCGAGATTACCTTAGTACTGTAAGTGGGTTGGATATGGGCCCTTTCTTTGATGATTGGATCTTCAGTCCAGGTTATTCTAACTACGAGCTAGAGGAAATGATTATCACTCCGACAGGCAGTAATTTCGAAGTAGAAGTAACCGTACAGCAAAAGCTACGCGCCACAGAAAGCTATCACACCAATGAGCCGGTGGGAGTCACCTTTTTTGCTGCTGACTGGACGGCAGAGACTGTGCAAATGCGCGCTTCTGACGAACTGAGCACGGCCACTTTCACCCTTCCTTTCGAGCCTGTCATGACGATCATCAATTTTGAGCAAACGCTTAATATGGGGCGCATGAACCGCAGCTATGAGATTACGGAACCTGGGCCACAAAACGTAGCCGGCACCAACCTCTTTACACTCAATGTCGAAAACATTCCCGCTGGCGACTCTGCCTTGCTAAATGTGGTACACCACTGGACAGGTGCTGATGAAACCGGAGACCCTATCGTAGAGGTATCCAACACCCATTATTGGTCGGTCCAAGGCATACTCCCTGATGATTTTGAAATGCGCTCTTTCATCCGTTTTAATGGCGGCGAAAACGACTTAGACTTCGAACTCTTACAAGCTGGCATAGAGACGGTAAAAATGATGTATCGCCCCACTTTTGATAGTGACTGGGAGATCTACCCCTACGCAGAGATTTCGCCTTTCGGCAATGGCGGCCTTGCCCGTCTAGAGCCCATATTGCCAGGCGAATACACACTAGCTAATTTTTATGATGACGTATCCACCGAGAATATTTTGGATGGAGCAGAGATCACGATTTCTCCTAATCCCACGCAAGATTGGCTGCGCGTGGAGGTGGATGCACCAGCTGTTGTTGATGAATATCAGTTGCAGCTTTATAAGCTCAATGGCCAACTACTGCGAGAAGAGGCGTACCCCAAGAGTACTCACCTGGACGTGAGTTGGTCCTTGGCGGGAATGCCGGCGGGTACGTATGTGCTGTATATCCGGAATGGGAAAGGGTCGCGTGCGGTGGAAGTGGTGGTGCAGTAGCATGTTATTTTAGGGGAGTAGGTGATGTAGAGTCTGTGAAGTGGGGGGGTAATTTTGGGGCATACCGCCTTCGGCGGGTCCTGACGATTCCACTAAGGTGGAATATCAGGATTCTGACATCGAATTTCTATTCGATCGTCAGAGCCCACCCTCACCTGGTCCGGAACATGACCTCCATCCGCCCCGCGGATGAAAGCATGGGATTCATACCTCCCAAAGTGACAACTCACTTCAGAAGCCAACAAAATCCTATTTGAACAGAAAAACCGGGAATAGTAACTATCGAATTTAATCGCCTGTGAGCGCGCTTAGGCGAAGGAAAAGAGTCTCAGAATTAGTGGCTTTTCTTATTGCTCATTCGCAATTTAACTAAAAAAGTTTATTTGCAGTAAAAAATAAAATAAAAATTGAAAATCCTGTTCTTTTATTTCTTATTACTCACCCTAAGCATCCCTCTCATGGCACAAAATCGTGCACGCGACCTTGGTGTACCCTTCGGCGTAATGCAGCCAGGACCTTTGAACGCCATCACTGATGTTAAGGGCGTACAGGTGGGCCAGCTCAGCGTGATCGAGGATGAAAATATTCGCACTGGCGTTACGGCCATCCTGCCCTATGCAGGGAATATCTTTCAATACAAAGTCCCTGCCGCCATCTCTCTGGGGAACGGCTTCGGCAAGCTCGCCGGTTACAGCCAGGTCAAAGAACTCGGAAATTTGGAGACTCCCATTATACTCACTAATACATTGAGCGTGCCAACCGCAGCCAATGCCTTGATCAGCTACACCTTACAGCAAGCAGGGAACGAGAACGTCCGCTCAGTTAATCCGGTTGTAGGTGAAACCAACGATGGGCGACTTAATGATATTCGCGCCAGAAGTATTACCGAAGAACACGTTATAACAGCAATCGAAACAGCAACCGGCGGTCCAGTGCAAGAAGGCACGATTGGGGCAGGTACCGGCACTGTCTGTTTTGGCTTTAAAGGAGGCATTGGCACTTCCTCCAGGCTACTGCCAGAAAGCCTGGGGGGCTATACGGTTGGTGTACTGGTACAGTCTAACTTTGGTGGGGTACTGCAAATTGGGGGCGTACCGGTAGGGGAAAAACTAGAACGCTACTACTTTCGTGATCAACTGCAAAATGATGCAGATGGGTCTTGCATGATTGTAGTAGCTACTGATGCCCCACTTGATTCCCGCAATCTCGAGCGCCTCGCTAAGCGGGCCATGCTGGGTCTAGCTCGAACGGGAGGGATCGCTTCCAACGGCAGTGGTGACTATGTGATCGCCTTTTCAACCGCTGAGGAGATTCGAGTACCGTATCGCAATGAGGGGCGCCTACTACCGCAAACGGTACTGCATAACGATGCCATGTCTCCGCTCTTTCTTGCTGTAATTGAAGCCACAGAAGAAGCCATTATAAATTCACTCTTCGCGGCAGAATCCATGACAAGCAACGGACGAACCATTGAACGACTCCCGGTAGAGCAAATACTAGAGTGGATCAAAAGAAACTGAAAAAAGAATAGCGATCCAAGGTAAGGAGTAAAGTATTGAGAATATATAGATGACGAAAGCCAATGCCCAAAGCGTACGATAAAGGGGTGTTCCACGGTACGCTGAGCAGCTAAAACCTCTAGCATGTACGTTAAGGAGAAATTCACAAAAACGGGATACTACCATATTGTGGTCGGTATCATTATTGTAATCATGAGTACACTGACATTATTCCTTCAGTTCTCTCTCAGCAATCTTATCATACTTGCGCTTTACGCTCTGATTGGTCTCGGGACCACCTACGCTGGCTATCGAGCGCTAAAAGCCCATAAACGAGCTATCATCTATCTGATCATATTCAACGCACTACAGGTCTTCACCTTCCATATTGGCTCCATTCTGTACGAGCTAGTGCTAGGACCCTACTTTCAGCTAGATGTCGTAAACGGAATAATTAGCTCTGGTCTAGTCGCTGAATTTCAAGCGGGAATTAATGGTTTCCCTCTTGAAAAGAAGTACTTCGAGGTGAGCCTTATTCATCTTGCCTTTCTCATTTACTTGCTCGATCAAATCCGGTTTATTCCCGAGCCGAAAGAAATGCCTTGGGAAACAGAATTTACCGCTCCTGCGCAAGAGAAGAAGGTGGAGACTAAACACTAGTCGGAATAGATAGAAAGAGCTATCATACGCTACTTATTCTTCACCAAAGCTAGTGGGCTCTGCCTCCGATATAATAAAAGGAATCGCGGTCTTCACCGCCTTTTGAATATCAATTGGTAAATCATCACTATAAGGTCGGTTAAATTTGGCTTGACAATAAGCATCCCACAGTTCCCAGTAGGCGGCTTTGAGCTCGTTGTAAGTATCTAGGTAAACTTTATAGGAAGTTCCACGGTCATTTTTGAGGCTAATGATCGCTTTTTGCGGTGACTCAGCAAGATCTTCTCTCTGCGTTGGATTAGAGATAAAAAGCTTCGTCATTTCACGTAGATCCTCCAGCTCTACTGCTTCGCCGCGCACTAGAATTTGGTCTTCGGCATTAACATGAACAGTAAAGACATTACGTTCCTTAACCTGAGTAATGTCCGGCTCCTCATCAGACCAAGGAGGCAACTTTATCATTTTTCTTTTGCTCACAGCAAGACTAGCACTGAGGTAACTGTAGAATAAATGAGGTGTCAGGGGTTCCTCCCAATCTGCTTCCGAAAAATTGTTCAGAAAAGCTCCCATTAAGAAATTTGGAGATACTGTAGGCGCGCTACGTACCTTATTTATGGCCTGTAACAACTTATGAAGAAGAGGCGGAGGCTCACCTTCGGCGCGCGAGTAACAATAGTGCGCCTCCGGGATAGCCTCGAACTGGACTGACTTGGGTCGCAATGGTGTCAGGTCATCTTGCCACATCACTTGCGCTATCATTTTCCGGTAGGCTTGACCATTTGCACTTTCCAATACTCCATCCATGATTAAAGCTTGTTCTAGGGCAGCAAAATCTGAGCTGTAAGGTTCCGTCGCTACAAATTCCTCCAGGCACTGAATCACCGGGTCACCGGTTTGAGAACTACAGGCCATACCAATAGCAATCAGAATACAGAGAAGAAAGGGACGAGTTTTCATAGCGCTTTTCTGTTTTGAACGTTACCGAAGTTAATAAATTATGAGTTGGTCTTCTTCTGCACAACAGGTTCCGCACCCTATTCCTTATTTTTAGCCATCTAACTAAATGCCGCCGCTGAGATGTCTGCTGAAAAGCCTCCCTACGAGACTCCAAAAGAACACACTGGTCTGAAGATCAAGCGACCAAATACATGAAGGCGGGGCAAGCGCTGCGAGTAGCGGCTAAGCTCAACCAAAAAGGAGGTATTGATTGCCCCGGTTGCGCCTGGCCTGATCCCGACGACGAGCGTAGTAAATTGGGGGAATACTGCGAAAACGGCATTAAGGCGATCGCCGAAGAGGCGCAAAAGAAAACCATTGGACGCGAGTTTTTCAGCCAGCACTCTATTGCTGATTTGGGACAATGGTCTGATTTCCAACTGGGCAAAGCAGGACGCCTGGCCGAGCCGCTCCTCTTGGAGGAAGGAGCTACTCATTATCAGCCTATTAGTTGGGACGACGCCTTTGCGTTAATCGCTGAGGAGCTTAAAGGTCTCCAATCTCCTGACGAGGCTATCTTTTATACCTCTGGCCGCACCAGCAACGAAGCGGCTTTTATGTATCAGCTCTTCGTACGCAGCTTTGGCACCAACAATCTACCAGATTGCTCCAACATGTGCCATGAATCTAGTGGTTATGGTCTTTCCAGAACCATTGGCATTGGTAAAGGAACAGTAACGCTAGATGATTTGCACCAGTCGGACCTTATCCTCATCATGGGGCAAAACCCTGGCACCAATCATCCGCGCATGCTCTCGTCTCTGGAGAAATGCAAGGAGAACGGTGGAAAAATCATTTCCATCAACCCACTCAGGGAAGCTGGACTGACCAACTTCGTTAACCCACAGCGCTTAGGTAAAATGCTGGGCGGCGGCACCCAACTCACCGATCTTTATCTACCCGTAGCGGTAAACGGTGACGTAGCGCTACTTAAAGCTATCATGCTGCGCTTGTGGCATCAGGACCGGGAAACGGGTGGTAACATCCTAGACTGGGATTTCGTGACCAAGAAAACCGCCGGTTACGAAGAATTTATCGAAGATCTACGCAAGCAAGATTTCACCAGCCTGGCAGAAGCTAGCGGCGTACCACGAGCCTCCATTCTGAAAGCAGTAGAGATGATCCGCAAGGCTAATAGCATGATTATTTGCTGGGCAATGGGCATCACACAGCACGAGAATGGCGTAGCTAATGTGCAGGAAATCGTCAACTTGCTACTCATGAAGGGTGCTTTTGGTCGTCCGGGTAGTGGCGCCTGCCCGGTACGTGGACACAGTAATGTGCAAGGCAACCGGACGGTAGGCATATGGGAGGCTCCCAAACCGGCATTTCTCGATTCTTTGGCGAAGAATTTCGGCATACAAGCTCCCCGAGAGTACGGGTACGCTACCGTTCCCGCTATCCAAGCCATGCACGCCGGCAAGGCCAAAGTCTTTTTTGCGCTGGGCGGCAATTTCCTCTCAGCATCGCCAGACACGGCCTATACCGCAGCAGCCCTACAGAACTGTCAATTAACAGCCCACGTAAGCACCAAACTTAATCGCAGTCACTTGGTGACAGGTAAACGTGCCTTAATACTGCCTTGTCTGGGGCGTACAGAGCAAGACTTACAAGACCAAGGCGAGCAGTTTGTGACGGTCGAAAATAGTATGGGCATCGTGCACCGTAGCAAAGGCATCTTGCCGCCAACCTCCCAACAACTCCTCAGCGAACCGCATATAATTGGACGCTTAGCTACCGCAGTCTTAGGGCCGCAGCAACCGGTAGATTGGATGGCCTGGGTGGGCAACTACGACCACGTTCGCGATGCTATCGCCCAAACGATTCCGGCCTTCGCTGGCTATAATGAGCAAGTAAGAGAAAAGGACGGTGGCTTCTACCTACCCAATGGCCCACGGGATGGTCAATTCCCCACTCCTGATGGTAAGGCGCACTTTACTGTGAATGCGGTACCCAACCAAGAGCTAGCAGCGGACGAATACCTGCTCATGACCGTTCGCAGCCATGATCAATACAATACAACGATCTACGGCTTAGATGATCGCTACCGCGGTATTAAAAATGAGCGCCGAGTGGTATTTATGAATCCTGAAGACATGGCTGAACGCGGCTGGAAAGCCCGCCAGCAAGTACAACTCGTCAACGAACACGGTGGCGAACGGCGCGTAGCGGAGGCCTTTCTATTGGTACCCTACGACATCCCCAAACGCTGCCTCGGTGCCTACTTCCCCGAAGCCAACGTGCTAGTACCAATCAATAGTTATGCGGAATACAGCATGACTCCTGCCTCGAAGCGAATTGTAGTGAAGTTAGAAGCAACCTAGGGTAATTAGAATATGAATTAGCGTTAGAATTAGAAAAGACCCGCTCATTCTAACACTAATTCTCATCCTTCATTCTAATTCAAGTACCGCTCCCGTATAATCCGCAAATGATGTTGCTCGTGCCCGGCGATCATGTAGGTCATAGCCTTAGCACTACAGGGCAAGGTACTCGCTACGCCCACCTCATCCAGCGCAGCATCACTCAGGTGACTGAAAAAGGCAATGGTAGCAGTACGCTGAGCTCGGTACTCCGCTAAAATATCTGTTAGCGTACGGTCATTCGCCTCCGAAGCTGGCACGTAGGAATTGTGATCAAAACCGGGAATCGGCGTCTTATCTTTTCTGGCGCAGCGGAGTCCGCGGTAGGCAAAGACTCGCTCGGCATCCATAAGATGCACAAGAATCTCTTTAATGGTCCATTTATCTACTTCGTAGCGATAAAGCAACTGTTCCTCCGTAAGCGAGTCAATGGTTTTAATTACCTCTTCAATACCACTGGCCAAGTGATCGAACACCCGACCATCATCCGGTACTTTTTCAATATAGGTAGCTGCGTAGGGCGGATACTGATGAACTCCAGGTTTAGCGATAAGTCGGGTGGTCATGGATAGACTGATATTAATGGTTAGTGATGTATAGCAGTTTGCAGCAGCAACGCACCGCAATGCGTCTTTACCGCCAAAATTAATTTTCGGATTGATTAGTTCGCAAAAGATTATCTCTACTGTTCCCTGGCCAATAGCTGCAATAGGTATTCCCCGTACCCACTCTTGAGGTACTTGTGCCCTAGCCGCTCTAGCTGACCAGCATCTATATATCCCTGTCGGTAGGCCACTTCTTCGATGCAGCCAATCTTGAGGCCTTGCCGTTCTTCGATCACTTCGATAAATTGCCCGGCTTGAATGAGCGACTTATGCGTTCCCGTATCCAGCCAGGCCACCCCACGGCCAAGTACGTTTACCTGCAGCTTACCCATCTCTAGATAGTGCTTGTTCACATCGGTAATCTCGTATTCACCGCGGGCGCTGGGCTTCAAGTTTTTAGCAATATCCACTACTTGATTATCATAGAAATACAAGCCCGGGACAGCGTAGCTGCTTTTCGGCTGGGCTGGTTTTTCCTCAATAGATAGCGCTCGAAAATCATCTGAGAATTCCACAACACCATAGCGCTCTGGATCTGCTACCCAGTAGGCAAAAACAATGCCGCCGTCTGGGTTAGCACAAGTTTGCAGCTGCTCATCTAATCCAACGCCGTAGAAGATGTTATCCCCTAACACCAAGGCTGCTGCATCGCCGGCAATAAAGTCCTCCCCTAATACGAAGGCTTGAGCCAGACCGTTGGGCTCGTATTGAGGAACGTAGCTGAAATTGCAGCCAATTTCCGATCCATCACCCAGTAGCTTTTCAAAATTAGGTAGGTCTTTGGGCGTGGAAATAATGAGGATATCTCTAATACCCGCTGCCATCAGTGTCGACAGCGGGTAATAGATCATTGGTTTATCATATACTGGCATCAATTGCTTACTCACGGCTAAGGTGAGTGGATAGAGGCGAGTGCCCAGACCTCCGGCCAGGATAATACCTTTCATAGACTAGATTGTTTTCAACACTTGGCTGAGCTCTCGGGCTACCAATTGGCACTGCCGCTCCAAATCGGCAATAATCTTTTTGCCATCGGTGGGCTTACCGCCTGAGTTCTTAGCCAGGTCCCAGAGTTGCAAATTTGCATTAATCAGCTTGGAATTCCCTGAAAAAGCCAGGGTAGATTTAAAGTGGTGGCAAAAGCGATCTAAATCTGACCAGCGCTGCTGCTGGTATAAACGCCGAGCGGTTGTTTTGTTGCTATTCAGTTCATTTAGCAAGGTTTCCATCAGCGTCTTCATCGTGTTGCGATCCCCACCAGACATGGTTTCGAGGTACTGAAGGTTGAGTGAAGTGTTTTTAGTCATCATGTTGAATTGTGTTTATTGTTAGTGTGTTGGGTTATTTTTCTAAACAAGTCCTCTGGGTTAAAAGGCTTCAATATGTAGTCATCCATTCCAGCTTTCAGATAGCGTTCATCAGCTGTAATCTGTGTTTGGGCAGTCATCGCCAGTATCGGGGTTTGGATATTGTACCCCTCTTTGCTGGCACGTAATTCCTGGGTCAGAGAGAATCCATCATCGTCGGGCAGCTGAATATCCATTAGAATCAAATCAAACTCCTCTTGCTGCCACCATTTGCGTGCCTCAGCTCCTGTAGATGCGATGCGCACTGTCAAATCTGGCCACCTCTTTTCCAACGTTTTTTCCAGTACAATCTGGTTCATAGCATGGTCCTCTACTAGCAAAATTCGTTCCGCCGGGCAGTCATTGGTTTCCTGAGGTATTGGTATCTGTTGAGCAGGGGCGTCTGTCGTCTCGGCTACCCTCAGTGGTAGTACTACCGTAAAAGTAGCCCCCTTCCCTAGTTCTGATTCCAAGCGAATTTGCCCCCCCATGCGCCTAACCAGCTCCTGCGCAATACTTAAACCCAATCCAGTACCTTCATCCGTACTCATGGTGTGCTTAAGACGACTGAAGGCCAAGAAGATATCCGCTTGCTTTTCAGCTGGAATACCCGGCCCCGTATCCGTAATGCGTAATTCTAAAGTATCTCTTCCTTTCTCGTTTCCACAAAGAATGGCTAATTCAACTTTCCCCTCGTTGGTAAATTTAATTGCGTTGCCTAGAATATTGTAGAGCACCTGGCTCACTCGCTTTTTATCTCCAACTAAACGACTCTGCAAACAAGGGTCAACTTGGAAATGTAGCTCCAAACCCTTAGCCACAGCCTTGGGTCGTAGCATCTCCACAATCCTTCTGGAGGTAAGGACTAGATCAAAGGCAGCGTCCTTGAGCTGGAGCGCATCATTCTGCAGGCTGGAGGTCAAAAGGATATCGTTAATGATTCCCAGTAACAGTTGTGAAGCTTCTTGCACTGCACTTACGTACTGCTGCTGTTCACCGTTCATAGCCGTATCCGCCAGTAAATGGCTCATTCCTACTATGGCATTCATTGGAGTGCGTAGCTCGTGGCTCACGGTAGCAATCACCTGCTCGCGTACCCGTGCGGTTTCCTCCGCCAACTCCTGTGCACGCTGCAACTCCTCCGTCTTACGCTGCAGCGTTGTATCCTGCAGTGTCCCAACGTATGATAACATGTCATCATCCCGATAGGTGCGCCGGCTATTCAGTTGAAAAAAGGTTTTGCTCCCGTCTGGATCGGTTAGTTCGAGGTTCTCGGTAATTTCATCCTCAAGCGGATAAGATTCGTGAACGAGCAAAAAATGAAGCGGACTGCTCGATTGCTCAATATCGCTATAAGTTCCTTGAGTCTTCACTACATTCACCCCTAACATCTCGTAAACCTGGGGGCTTGCAAAAAAATAATTATCAGCTGGTCTAAATTCCCAGTTGCCAATCTTAGCGATACGTTGTGCCTCCTCAAGACGCATCAAAATCTGCTTACGCTCCATGGAGAAGCGCAGTACCCGTGCCAGATGACTGGGCTCAAAATTACCCTTCACCAGATAGTCCTGCGCACCCGCACCCACGGCTAGAACACCTTGCTCTTGATCATCAGAACCGGTGAGGACAATAACATTAATAGTAGGAAAAGCATTGAGGACCGTAAGGAGCGTATCTAAGCCTTCGCTATCCGGTAGCGATAAATCCAGTAAAACCGCGTCGAAATCTTGTCGTTCTTCTAGCGCTTGCATCCCATCCTCGAGCGTGCTAGCAACAAAGACTTCACACTCTGGCTCTGGATTAGCAGATAGCAGAATCTTTACCAGGTCGGCATAGCTAGCATCATCTTCAATCAGAAGCACCTGCACCACCGAACGATTATCCGGCAAGGCCGAACGCGTAGACCGTTGCATGGGTGCTTTTCTCATAGTTTTGTGTCGTTTATTCTTGCTGCTTAGTGCCTGGAATAAAAACAATCTGCGCACTGCCTCCGTTCCATACTAAACAACAAAGTGCTTGAGTATTGGTCTTGTATACGGAAGTAAAGCGCTCAACGTTCTCCATTGCCACCACTTTTTTTGTGGCCAATTCCTCTAAAGTGGAAACATTGATGGACCAAGACGCTTTTTCGGCATCTGCGGCCACTACGGGGATACCCAAACTGGCATTTTCTTCTTGTTGATAAAGGACGAAGACTGGATAATTAGAAATCTCCTGATCCATAACGGATTCAGCAGTTTTTTCTAGCAACGGCAAATAGGGTACCAACACTTGCCGTAATTGATGTAATTCTTTCTCGCTCAGCATAGTATCAATTACTAGCCTCTAATGATCTAAGATACAGACTATTTACACATCAGTGTAAACTCACTATTATCTTTTACTCAACAGGGCTACATTTTCAATATGGGGAGTATAGAAACGGGAGAGGAGCGAGTATTTAAATACCCGCTCCCCTGAACTGTTTTCTTAGTTCCTGCCGTTATGTTGATGGTTCACCAACACCTTCCGTTAATAAGCCTTAGCAAATAAGACACGGCGTTTTGAAGGCTGGCCGCTGTAGACACAGACTCCGTCCTCCTCAGGCGCATCGTTAGGGATACAACGGATAGTTGCTTTGGTGAGTTCCTTGATCTTCTGCTCCGTTTCCGGGGTACCGTCCCAGTGAGCAGAAATAAAGCCAGGAATATCTTGCTCCAGGACAGTCTTAAAGTCATCGAAATTATCGACACTCGTCGTCTTCTCATCACGGAACTTCAGCGCACGCTGGAAGAGGTTATTTTGGATGTCTTCCAACAGCTGCGCTACGTGCTCAGTAACACCTTCTAATGGCTGCTGCTCCTTCTCCTTCGTATCGCGGCGAGCTACTTCAACTACGCCTTTTTCCAGATCGCGCTTACCAATACCAATACGCACTGGCACGCCACGCAATTCGTGCTCCGCAAACTTAAAGCCGGGGCGCTTCTTGGCATCTGTATCATATTGAACACGAATACCCTTAGCACGCAATTCGGCCATGATCTTTTCGGCCACCTCATTAATCTCTGGAACTGGCTTTGGAATCGGTACAATCACCACTTGCACTGGTGCCAGCTTTGGAGGTAGTACCAAACCTTCATCATCCGAGTGCGTCATAATCAGACCACCGATCAGGCGAGTAGATACGCCCCAAGAGGTAGCCCAAACGTACTCCTGTTTGTTATTTTCGTTGAGGAACTTCACATCAAAAGCCTTAGCAAAGTTCTGCCCCAGAAAGTGAGAAGTACCCGCCTGCAAGGCTTTCCCATCTTGCATCAAAGCTTCAATGGTGTAGGTATCGTCCGCACCGGCGAAACGTTCACTTTCAGACTTCACACCACGGATAACTGGCATGGCCATATACTCTTCTGCAAATTGAGCATAAACTTCCTGCATCCGCTTGGTTTCCTCGATAGCCTCTTCACGAGTGGAGTGGGCTGTGTGACCTTCCTGCCACAGAAACTCCGCCGTACGCAAAAACAGGCGCGTACGCATTTCCCAACGTACGACATTGGCCCACTGATTGATCAAAAGAGGTAGGTCACGATAAGAATTGATCCAATCGCGGTAGGTATTCCAAATAATGGCCTCACTAGTAGGGCGTACCACGAGCTCTTCTTCTAGTTTAGCCTCTGGATCAACCATCAACTTACCAGCTTCTTCAGGATTTGCCTTAAGACGGTAGTGGGTGACCACGGCACACTCTTTGGCAAAACCTTCTGCGTTCTTTTCTTCCGCTTCGAAGAGGCTTTTTGGTACGAAAAGCGGAAAATAAGCGTTGACGTGGCCCGTCTCTTTAAACATCTTATCGAGCTGGTCGCGCATATTTTCCCAAAGGGCAAAACCGTAGGGCTTGATGACCATACAGCCGCGCACTGCGGAGTTGTCGGCCAGATTGGCCTTCTTTACAATATCGATATACCACTGCGAGTAGTCTTCACTCCGGTTTGTTATCGCTTTTGCCATGGTTTAGCTATCCTGGTTTTTACTGGTAGGAAACGGGCCAACCAGATTCGTTATTTGTTTGTTACCTTTAAGAGAAGCAGTTTGATTCTCAAGGTGTTAGGATGAACACGGGGAAGTGACTAAATGGTTCCCAACGCGTCTTAACAATAGTTAAAGCGTTGTGTTAAAAGTATTTAACAATCCTTAAGAGGGCTTTTAATACCGCCTTAACTAAAAATCAGGCACAAAAGTAATAATTTAGAGCTTGACAAGCATAAAATGAGTGTTGCAGTGATTATGCCAAATACATTGATTATGAGAAATAGAAACCTAGGAGCGTGGATGCTGCTACCAGCACTATTGCTGATTAGCTCCGCGCTCTCGGCGCAGTACGACGACATGTACTACGACCCGGATACCGATTCGGGTTACAATGACAGATCGTACAACACATCATCGAATCAGAATTCCAATGATGATTACTACTACGATGATGACTACAGCTACGACGATGACGACTACGATTATTACGAAGACGATTACTACGATTTTCAGTATACGTCACGTATTCGCCGTTTCAATCGTCCTTACTACGGCTTTGACTACTTTGATCCGGTATACGTAGACGCATTCTACTACGATCCATTCGCATTCGGCGGAAACACCGTATTGATTTACGACTCCCCCTGGGGCTTTAACCGCTGGAATCGTTGGAACCGCTGGAATTCTTGGAACCGCTGGAATCGTTGGAATTCCTGGAACTTTGGGTACAACCCTTACGGTTTCGGACCATCCGTTACTATCGGCTTCGGTAATCCATGGGGCTTCAACCGCTGGAATCGTTGGAACCGCTGGGGCGGAGGTGGCTTCGGTTGGAACAGTTGGAATCGCTGGGGCGGAGGCTTCGGTGGCTTTGGCGGAGGTGGCTTCTACTGCCCGCCCGCCTGGGGCAACAACTTTGTCTACAACACGGTCAATGTGTACAATGACAATAACGTTCGCAACGTAACCTACGGACCACGCCGCTTTGGCAATAGTGTTGCTGCTCGTACGAATAACCGTACTCGTGGCCTAGTCACAAACGGCAGTGGTAGAACGGCCGCCAGCGCACCAGGAACGGTCTCTTTAGCAGAACGTGACCGCACTCGTGGCACTATCACAACAACGGCTCCAAGCGGCCGCGCCTTAAGCCCCGCTACGCCTAATAGTGGACGTACCCGGGATTACAGTAGCCCACAGTCTAGCCGTACGGCTACCACACCAACGGTAAGACGGGAACCGGTAACGACACCCGCTACTAGAAGTACCCGCCCAAGCAATACGTACAATAATCGTACTGCTCCAAGCAATACCGGTACTCGCGAGTTAGCACCACCGCGTGAGCCTTCTCGTACTACCCCAAATACGCGTCCGAGCACACGCCCAAGCGCTGCGCCTAATGCGAATAGTTCTCGTGGCAACAACAGTCGGGTACAGCCAAGTACGCGACCTAGTACCCGCCCGAGCACACGTCCGGCACCTAGTACACGGCCAAGCACGCGTCCTAATACTAGCACGCGTTCCAACCGCCAACCGACTACACGCCCAAGTACGCGGCCATCTACTCGTCCTGCACCAAGTACGCGGAGCAACCGCCCAAGTACTTCACGCAGTACACGGCCAAGTACGTCTAGAAGTACACGGCCTAGCACTTCACGCAGCAGCCGTCCAAACACTTCGCGCAGTGGAGGCAGCAGCCGTAGCTCTGGTTACAACCCAAGCCGCAGCAGCTCTAGCCGCCCAAGTACCTCGCGTAGTAGTGGCAGCAGCCGTAGCTCTGGCTACAGCCCAAGCCGCAGTAGCTCTAGCAGAAGCAGTAGCATGAACCGCAGTTCTGGCAGCCGTAGCTCCAGCACCCGCAGTTCTTCAAGCCGTTCGAGCTCGTCTCGTTCGTCTTCAAGCCGCAGCAGCAGCTCACGCCGCGGAGGCTAAGCTAAACGATATAGCAGAACTTAGGTTTCTATAAAGGATATACGGGTGGAGGTGGCAGCATTTCCACCCGTTTTTTATAGCACTTAACAGACTTCACACCAAGGCCAGAAATAATTGGCCAGTACGCCCTACCCCAAACCAAATACGTCCACCTTTACCAGGTGTTAAGGTGGCTGACTACAAACTGTTACTGAGAAATGAATGTATTCAAACCGCTTGGTATAAGCCTGGCCTTAATTTTTTCACTGAGCATCAACGCACAGAACTTTAGTGATGCCCTGCGCTATTCCAATTTTGATCCTATTGGTACCGCCCGATTTATGGGTGCGGGTTCAGCCTTAGGCCCATTAGGCGCAGACTTCTCCGTCATGAGCACCAACCCCGCAGGTTTGGGCTGGCTGCGAAAATCGGAGTTTATGATCAGTGGAGGCTTGTACATAAACTCTATTAATTCTACCCTTACCGGTGGCGGTGGAAATCCACTGAGTGAAACCGCCGTTAAATTCAACATCCCTAATATCGGCATCGTTACCAGTTCTCGTGGAGGACGAGGAATGGAGACGTTCAATTTTGCCATTGGCCTGAACCGAATTGCTGAATTCCACGAAGAATTTTTCTACCAGGGCTTCTCCAATGGTAGTATCGTACAACGTTTTGAAGAGCTAGCTAATGATACTGGCCTCGACAACTTTGAGTCTGGCTTAGGCTTCGATACTGGCGCACTATTTACTGTAGACGGACAGGCTAACCCTCCCTATTTCAGCGACCTTACCGACTTTCCCACCGCAAATATTGACCGGGAAGAATTTGTCGAGCGCCAAGGAAAAGTAGACGAGCTTTCTTTCGGCTTTGCCGGTAATGTGCGCAACAAGGTCCTCTGGGGATTCTCCCTGGCTGTGCCGTTTATGGAATTCGAGGAACGGAAAAGCTACCGGGAATTTGACACCACTGCTGAGGTTCCCGTCTTTAACAATCTGGCGTACAACCAAACGCTCATCGCCAACGGTACAGGCATCAATCTTAAGTTGGGTGTCATCTATCGTGCTCACCAGGCCCTGCGCTTGAGTATGGCTATCCATACCCCAACCTATTACCAAATTGACGAGACTTTTGAAACCAATTTGACCTACGACTTCACGCTTCCAGACGAGCCAAGTCAAGCACTCAACGCAGAGTCGCCCACCGGCGAATTCAATTATCGCCTGCGTACCCCCTGGCGTTTCCTGGGTGGTGTAGGAACAGTATTTGGCAAAAACGGCTTCCTTTCGGGTGAAATTGAATATGTGAACTTCGGTGGCAACCAGTTTATCTTTGATGGACTCAATCAAATTGAGTCGGAGCTGAATCAAGAAAACGAAGACAACTTGACTGGCGCCATACGTTTACGGACGGGTGGAGAATACGTATTAAACGACTTTCGCTTACGCGCGGGCTTTGGCCTTCAGCAATCAGCCATTGAAGGTGATGATACCCTTTATAATACGATCAGCTTGGGAGCTGGTGTACGCAAGCGTGGCTACTTTTTAGATGTGGCCTACCGTCGTAGTGGTAACCTCACTACCTACACTCCGTACCTGACGGCCGATGCGCCACAGTCCTTTGTGGATAATGATATTGTACGGGAGAATTTTGTCCTGACCTTGGGCTTCCGTTGGTAAGCTCGTTATAAAGAAATACATCTTGGAGAACTTCAGGGTTCTCCGAGATGTCTGCTTATCTCTTATCCTACCTGTGCCTCTTCCCGGAAACGATACAAGAGTTCGATATAAGCTTCTGCCTCCCGTAGTTGTTGAGCCTCATCCCACCCTAATTCATTACCCATAGCTTGAGCTACTTTACCAGCCACTTGCTGGGCAGCATCCCAGTCTAGAATTTCCAGGCGGGTACGGCGAGCCAGGAAGTCGCGGATCGTACAAGCCATTTCGTGGCGGGTTGCGTAAACTACTTCTCCTAAAACATAAGGATACCCGTCCAGTAGGCGTTCGCGATAATTAGTGTCCTCTTCCAACACCTCCAGTACCACTGGTCCGGCACTACCGTAATGTTGATTCAAGTGCTGGCAAATATCTTCCTCCAAGCCACTCTGCGACTGCAACACTTGCCATTGGCCTTCGCGATAGTCTTCTCCTCCTACGAGTATCTGCTCATCCGTGATACAAGGACGTTCTTCTCCGAGCAAATGTTCACCTACAAAATCAATGGTATCCTTAGCCATGAGGCGATAAGTAGTCCATTTACCTCCGAGTAGACTGACCAGATTTGAGGTACGATCATGCTCTACCTCGTGGTCGCGCACTAAACCTTTGGTACCCTGTGAAGGATCCGCGGCAATGAGAGGACGTAAGCCACCAAAACCCGCTCGTACCTGAGCGTGGTAGGATGCTTCATCCAAATAAGGATTAAGCGTTTCAAGTAGAAACTCCACTTCCTTACCTTCCAAAATGGGTTCTTCCGATAATTGGTCGTAGTCATTATCGGTAGTACCCAACATCAGACGCCCTTGGAATGGGATAGCAAATACGACCCGCCCGTCTGGTGTCTTGGGGATCAAAAGTGCATCATCACCGCCCAATACTTCATAAGGCAGGATGGCGTGTACCCCTTTACTGGGACGAATGCGTTCGCTGAGTTGGGGATTAGCCTTCAGGCGAATATGATCAGCAAAGGGCCCCGTACAATTGATGAAAACCTTAGCTCTAATTTTGAGTTCTTCGCCGGTGCGTAGATCTTTAGCCAAAGCTGCCACCAGCTGCCCCTGGTCATTGTGCTCAAAACCGGTTATTTCTATATGATTAGCTACAGTGGCACCTTTAGCTGCCGCCGTCTGCGCAATGGCCAGACAATAACGGGCATCATCCAGTTGCCCATCGTAGTACAAGACAGCACTGTGAATGCGGTTAGAAATCCGCGGCAGTCGCTCTTTCACTTCTCGTTTGCTCAGCCATCTACTACCGGGTAAAGTATCCTTTCCAGAAGCAAACCAGCCGTAAATAGTGAGTCCAATTGTAAAGTAAAGGCCTTCAATCCAGCTAAACACCGGCGTGATAAGGGCCAGTGGTCGGGCCAGGTGCGGTGCGTTTTTTAGGACCGTATGACGTTCCTCCAAACCATGACGCACCTGCGTTAATTGCGCAAAGTCAAAGTTCTTAAAAGCCTGTTCAAGGTAGCGTACACCACCGTGAATAAGCTTGGTTGACTTGGATGAGGTTTCCGCGGCAAAGTCTGTTTTCTCTACCAAAGCAGTCTTGTAACCACGTAATACACTATCTAGTGCACTACCGGCACCACTGGCACCACCACCAATAACCAAACAATCAAACTCCTCTGTTCGCAATTGCTCTAGTTGATCGCTGCGTTTCATAAGGTCTGTTTTGAGGAATCATACACTACACAGTACTTGTCAAAAATTAGTTTTCCTCCCTTTATTCAGCCTTTTAGTTTGAATAAGCTCATTAACAATCGCTTATGTCTGCACGAAAATGCTGAAGTCGGAAAATAATTGTTTGACCTTTACTTGAGCGCGAAGATACGTGCTTAGTGTCAGTAACACAATAAGATTTAAGGGTTCAATGTTTTGTTTTTTCAGAAAAAAATGAAAGAAAGGTAGAACATTAGGTTTTGTACCTTTGTTTAGCTATTTGAAAAAACAATTGAAATGCGGACGGACGAACTCTTGCAAAGAGCCCTGGAGCTTGATTTTCTAAGTGCGGAAGAAGGTGTTTTCTTATTGGAAAACGCTAGTACAGCCGAACTTATGTACGTAGCCCATCGGATGCGCATGCACCATGTGCCCAACAATGTGGTAACCTGGATTATTGACCGCAACTCCAATACGACCAACGTCTGTATTGCCAATTGTAAGTTTTGCAACTTCTATCGCCGGCCCGGGCACGATGAGTCTTACATTACTACCATCGAGGAGTACAAGCAGAAGATTGATGAAACCTTTGCCTTCGGTGGAGAACAACTGCTGCTACAAGGTGGGCACCACCCAGACTTAGGGTTGGACTATTACGTAAAGCTCTTCAAAGAACTGAAGGAGCTCTATCCTAATCTCAAGCTCCACGCATTGGGCCCACCGGAGATCGCTCACATTGCCAAGCTAGAGCAAGCCAGTCACTACGAGGTACTTGAAGCGCTGCACGAAGCGGGCTTGGATAGCTTACCCGGAGCAGGAGCTGAAATTTTGAGCGACCGAGTACGCCGACTGATTTCTAAAGGAAAATGTGGCGGTGAAGAATGGTTAGACGTGATGCGTGCAGCTCACCAACTCCATATTACTACCAGTGCCACCATGATGTTTGGTCACATCGAAACCAACCTGGAACGCATGGATCACCTAGTGCGCATGCGTGCGGTGCAGGCCGAGAAACCAGCAGATGCCAAGGGCTTTTTGGCCTTCATTCCGTGGCCGTTTATGGACGAGGATACTATTCTGAAAAAGATAAAGCGAGCCCGTAATACCGTTACAGGTGATGAGTATATCCGCATGATTGCGCTGAGCCGCATTATGCTACCTAATGTTATCAATATTCAGGCGAGTTGGCTTACCGTAGGCAAGCAGGTTGCACAATTGTGCCTGCACGCTGGCGCCAACGATTTTGGCTCGATCATGATTGAAGAGAACGTGGTATCAGCTGCTGGTGCCCGCTTCCGTTTTACTGCCGATGGTATTCAAGAAGCAATTCGTGAAGCAGGCTACACACCGCAGCTCCGCAATCAACAATACGAGTACCGCGAGCTTCCCACCAATATCAAGCAGCAGCAATTAGACCGAGAAGCGATGATTGTGGACTAAAAGTAAGCGTGTATTGCAGCTCATTAGACGAGAAGATGGTTCATGCTAATGCCAATAGCTAGCGTAACTTTAGGAAAGTTGAACGAAGCATTGCGAAAAAAGCGTAGGTAGTTATTGAATGCTTACACTCACCCATTACCACCTAACTCCAAAACGTTGCATTGAGGTGAAAGTATTTTTCGAACCATAAGGCTCCTTTAAGTGGTATAAAGGAGTTAAATTTGGCTTCTTAGCATTCTGGACATAGTGATTCACTGCATATTTTGTATCTAAATCCTACTCAAAAGCCGTAAGTAGGAAAAAATCGACAATTTTGCAGTCCCTAAACAGGCAATTGCATGCTAAGCACTCGTAATCTGAGTTTTGCTTTCGGTAGTTCGGCCGGCAAAACACTCCAATTTCCAGATATTAACTGCCCCACCGGGGAACATTGGCTGCTCCTCGGCCAGTCCGGTAGTGGAAAGACGACTCTTCTTCATTTATTAGCAGGTCTACGCACCCCACTAAGTGGTACGGTAAGCATTAATGGCACTGCCATCAATGAACTCTCCGGTGCGGCACGCGACCGCTTCAGAGGACAAGAAGTGGGTGTAGTTTTTCAACGTTCACATTTTGTCCGAGCCCTCACTATTGGCGAGAATTTGGCACTTTGCCGCCAACTGGCCGATCTCCCTCCAGCGCAGAAGCAAATCAATGCTTTACTCGACCAATTGAATATTGCCGATAAGCGAGACGATCTTCCACAGGAGCTTAGTGTGGGCGAGCAACAACGTGCAGCTATAGCCCGGGCGTTGATCAACGAGCCCAGCCTAATTCTGGCGGATGAGCCCACCTCAGCCTTGGACGATAAGAATACCGACCAAGTTATTGATCTACTAAAGGCACAAGCCACTGCAGCTAACGCTACCCTGGTAATTGTAACCCATGATAACCGTCTGAAGTCCGTCTTCGAACAACGCATCGAGCTATGAACCTACTACGCCTAAGTTGGAAGAACCTGACTTTCAAACCCCTCTCTATGCTGCTCAGCATTACCCTTTTTGCTTTAGGGGTGGGACTGATCAGCCTGCTGTTTCTATTACAGCATCAACTACAAGATAAATTTGAGAAGAACCTGGCAGGAGTTGACCTTGTCATTGGTGCCAAGGGTAGCCCACTACAGCTTATCCTCAGTAGCATGTACCACGTGGATGCACCTACCGGAAATGTTGAGCTGGGTGCTGTAAAGCCCTTCCTCAACCCCAAGCACCCGCTCATTGAAAGGGCTATCCCATTATCCATGGGAGATAGCTATCGGACATTTCGCATTGTTGGCACCACCAACGATATACTTGACATGTACCAAGCTGAACTGGCCGAAGGCAAAGCTTGGGAACGAAACTTTGAAGTGACCATCGGCTCTAAAGTGGCTAGAGATGCTGGCCTTAGAATGGGTGACTCCTTTAGCAGCTCCCACGGCTTTTTAGAAGATGACAATCTGGGACACGACCATACCGACTTTAAAGTAGTAGGTATTCTGAAGACCAGCGGCACTGTGCTCGACCAGCTCATCCTGACCACCAACCAAAGTTATTGGCTCACTCATGAGCACGGGACAGCCCCCGCTCCTGCATCCCCCCAAGAAGAGGAGGCAGATGAGCATGATCACGAAGGACACGATCACGGAGATGAGGATGACCATGAAGGACATGATCACGAGGGACACGACCATGGAGACGAGCATGACCATGAAGGACACGATCACGAAGGACATGACCACGATGATGAGCATGACCATGAAGGGCATGATCACGAGGGACACGATCACGGAGACGAGCATGATCACGAAGGACATGACCATGAAGGGCATGATCACGAGGGACACGACCACGGAGACGAGCATGACCATGAAGGACATGACCACGATGATGAGCATGACCATGAAGGGCATGATCACGAAGGACACGATCACGGGGAGGAACACCAGGGAGCCATACCCAAACCCTTAATGGAAGAGCCTGCTGAAAAGCAAATCACCGCCGTACTGGTACAATTTAAAGGCCGCAACTATCAGGCCTTGAACATGCAGCGCAGCATTAACGAAAACACCGAAATGCAAGCCGCTACTCCCGCCATAGAAATCAACCGTCTGTATTCTTTAATGGACAGTGGGGAGCAAGCGCTACGTATTCTTGCTATAGTCATCATTATCGTTTCAGCCCTCAGTATTTTTATTTCCTTGCTTTCCTCTTTACGCGAACGCAAATATGAATTGGCACTCATGCGGGTAATGGGCAGTAGCCATAGCCGGCTATTCTTGCTTATTCTTTTTGAAGGCCTCATTCTGGCATTACTTGGCTGGGCCTTGGGTTTCCTTGTAAGCCACGGCAGCATGCAAATCTTTGCCCAACAATTAGCGGAGGCCTACGGTTACGACTTTTCTGGTTGGATATTTCTACCGCAAGAATGGTTGGTGCTATTTGGTTCTTTAGCCTTGGGCATATTAGCCGCCATTTTACCAGCAATGAAAGCCGGACAGACGGATATCTCCGAGACATTGCTTAAAGAGTAACACGTTTCCTACGAGGCGTAGAAATGTCATTTCGCGACTGTTGTTTCACTTTTTAAGGACACATTTATCGGTCCTAATGGAACCCTCTTCCCAGTGGGAATGTTAAAATAAGGACAACAAAGTAGTCCGACTACGCGTAATATAGAAGAGAGTAAACGAAATGAACACGTGATGAAGAATGCATATATGGTGGAGTTCGATCTCCCCGAAGAGTTTACTGAAGAATTCATGGCGCTTATCCCGCGCCAACGCTACGTGATTAACCAAATGATGGCCGATGGTGTCATCCAAAACTATAGTCTTTCTTTAGACCGTTCTCGCCTGTGGGCAGTAATGGTAGCTGAAAGTGAATTTTCCCTAATGGAGGAAATAGCTCGTATGCCTTTGATCGACTATATGGTGCCCAATATCTCGCAGCTGATGTTCCATAACTCCTCTATGGAAGTAATGCAGTTTTCGCTGAATTAAATTCGAACAACTACTTCCCCCGGTATCCCGACTGGCAGATGATTTGCCAGTCGGGATATTTTTTTGTCCATTTCGCTGAATTTCTCTATTTCCTCAGAACTAATCCAAAACGAGGGTGTTTCCGTTGCGTCTGCAACTATACTGAACTCGAAGAGGTTTAGAAACCTAAACCATCGTCAAGTACAGTATATGCTGACCTAAATGGCTAAGGCTTCGCTTGAACCACTTCGCGTCATGTATAAATCACTACCTTCGTTTGTCTACTACAACATCCATTGATCCCCTGCTGCTTTTGACAATTCGTCTGGGCCGTTTGGTAACCAACAAAATGCACCAGCAATTGGGCAAGGAGGATCAACATTTAATGGGGCCACATATGGGAATTATTGCTGACCTATGCCAACAAGATGGCGTACGGCAGCAAGATCTCGCTACTTCAAGCTTAAAGGACAAGGCCACCATTACCCGTTCCGTAAACTTTCTAGAACAAGAAGGACTGGTGATGCGAACACCAGACCCTACTGACCGGCGAACCAAGCGCATTTATATCACCACCAAAGGGCGGCAGGTATACCAAAAGATGCTTCCGCTTGGTCACACTATTTTGGCGCAAGCCAAGCAAGATATAGGAGCAGAAGAGTTGGCGATTTTCCAGCGGGTATTACAAAAGATGTATAACAATCTAAATCAGTAGTTGCGGTCGCAACAAAAAATGTCATCAAAAATGACGGACCTTACTAAAAGACGCTTATCAATTGTTGGTGCTGTTTTAGTTGTGCTAGCTGCCATTGGCGGTCAGCGCTTTTTAGCCAGCCAAAAGAAAGAAGCTCCCCGCAAAGAAGCTGCAGTAAAGTTGAAGCAAGCGGAAACTATGCCGGTAGAATTGGTTAGTATTCCTACCACGCTTGATGTTGAAGGACAATTGGCAGCCTTTGATAAGATTGATCTGTATAGCGAGATTGGTGGGATGGTGGAAAGCACGGCCCGCACCTTTAAAATTGGCACCTACTTCCCCAAAGGTAGTGCACTGCTAAAAGTGGATGACTCTGAGGCCCGTCTGGCTTTATTGGCCCAAAAGAGCACCCTCCTCAACGCTATTGCACAGGCCATGCCCGATCTAAAGATTGACTACCCAGAAAGTTTTCCGGCCTGGGAGGCCTATCTCAATGCGTTTAATGTAGAAGATGATATCAAAGCTTTGCCAGATCCGCAAACCGATCAGGAGAAGCGCTTTATCGCAGCACGAAATTTGTATACGCAGTACTACAATATCAAAAGCCAGGAGCAACGGCTTGATAAGTACACGCTTTATGCGCCCTTTAGCGGCGTACTTACCGCCGCTGATGTCCAAATAGGGACGGTGATTCGCTCCGGACAAAAGCTGGGTGAATTAATGGCCAATGGCAATTATGAACTGGTGGCTACAGTCCCCTTATCTGACCTCAACTATCTCAATGCAGGTAGTACGGTGGAACTATTTTCCGAAGATATTGCTGGCCAGTGGCAGGGCCGCGTTAAGCGCATCAGCGACCAAATCGACCCCGGTTCACAAACCGTGCAGGTTTTCATCAGCGTAGGCGGCAAGGACCTGCGGGAAGGGATGTACATGCGTGGAGAGGTAGCGTCTCGTGAAGTGAATGATGCCATGCGGATTCCACGCGACCTTCTGGTGGATCAAACGGGGGTTTATGTCATACAAGACAGCCTTTTACTACTCAGCCCGGTAAACGTCATCAAAATGGAAGCAGAGACCGTAATTGTACAGGGCCTCAAGTCCCAGCAACTGCTACTGGCTAAGCCGCTCCCTGGCGCTTTTGATAGCATGCGGGTAGCTCCCATCGTAAACCAGGCAACAAGTAGTACGGACCTGGAAACTGCCGCCCCAATCGGCATGAATCAATAAGAACAACTCAAGACTAGAACCGAAAAGGCCCCTCCTATGCGCGGTATTGTCCATTACTTTATCAAGTACCCTGTGGCTGCCAACTTGCTCATGTTTGGCATTTTGATCCTAGGGTACTTCGGTGCCACTAGCATGAAGACGACCTTCTTCCCCGAAGTGGAAAGTCGGATCATTAGTATTCAAACTATATATCCAGGAGCTTCTCCCGAAGAGATAGAGGAAGGTATTGTCAGTAAAATTGAGGACAACCTCAAAGGCTTGACCGGCGTAGAGCGCTATACCTCCGTCAGTAGCGAAAACAGTGGAGCTATCACCGTAGAGGTCCTCAAAGGATTTGATACCGACCTGGTTCTCCAAGACGTCAAAAATGCGGTTGACCGGATCAACTCCTTTCCCACCGGAATGGAACCAGCCGTCATTTACAAACGAGAAAACCTCGGCTTTGCCATCAATGTAGCCCTTAGCGGTAATGTAAGCTTAGCCGCCCTCAAACGCTACGCCCGGGAAATTGAAGGTGAGCTATTGGCAATGGATGGCCTTTCTAAAGTAAGCCTTAGCGGATTTCCCGACGAAGAGATTGAAATTGCTTTCCGCGAACGCGATCTCCGGGCCTACGGAATGACCTTTCAGGAAGCTTCCAATGCCGTGCGCCGGTCTAATGTAGACATCACCGGAGGTACAATTAAGGGTGAGAAAGAAGAAGTACTAGTCCGTGCCCGTAGCAAGGAATACTATGCTGACGGCTTACGCGACATTGTGGTAAAAAACACCGCCAACGGGGGCGTAGTGCGCCTACACCAAGTGGCGAGCGTTCGCGACCGCTGGGCAGATTCGCCCAATCGCTCCTTCCTCAACGGGCAGCCATCCGTGATTGTAACGGTACAGAATACCCTGGAGGAGGATATGATCTCCATCACCGAACAGGTTAAGGAGTATATAGCGGATTTCAATGCGGAGAACAGCGAAATACAGGCCACCGTTTCCCGCGATGGGAGTACGGTATTAATCCAACGTAGAGAGCTGTTGACTAAGAATGGGATCATCGGTTTCTTTATTGTACTGGCCTTCCTGGCCATGTTCCTCAACTGGCGTCTGGCCTTCTGGGTCGCTTTGGCGATTCCCATTTCATTTGCCGGCATGTTTATCTGTGCTAATCTGGTGGGGGTCTCCATCAACGTTATTTCCCTTTTCGGGATGATTATTGTAATTGGTATCCTGGTGGATGACGGCATTGTCATTGGAGAAAATATATACCAACAATACGAGGATGGGGCGCGACCGATTGATGCGGCGGTCAACGGTACCCTTCAAGTTCTCCCCGCCGTATTTGCTGCGATCGTTACTACTATCATAGCCTTTGGCAGCTTCCTTTTCATTGATGGCCGCTTGGGTGACTTCTTCAGTGAAATGGCTATTGTGGTTATCTTCTCTTTGACCTTTTCACTGATCGAAGGTGTACTCATTTTGCCCACGCACGTTGCTCATTCCAAAGCCCTCAGCCCTGACCGTACGCCCAACCCACTGCAAGCCTGGTTTGATCGGCGTATGAACTATATGCGCGATCAGATTTATGGTCCGGCACTGCGTTTTTCCATGCGCAATCAACTACTGGTGAGTGCCATTTTTGTGGGTGGCGTAATGCTCACAGTAGGAGGTATTCAAGGTGGATTGATCAAAACAACTTTCTTCCCAGTTATTGAACGGGACGACATCAATATCACCCTACAGATGCCGGCGGGCACGCAAGATGAAATTACCGCTGAATGGCTTGAACACATTGAGCAAGCCGCTTGGGCAGCTAATAAAAAGCTGAGTGAAAAATACTTTAACAATGAGAAACAGGCCATTGAACGAGTAGAACTCACCTTAGGACCAAGCACTTATCAGGGGTCTATTTCAGTGGCTCTGCTCGACGGCGAAAATCGTGGTGAACTTTCCTTACGTGATGTGATAAACGCCATTCGTGAGGAAGCTGGACCAGTGGATGCGGCCGAAGTTTTGAGCTACGGAGCGCAATCGGCTTTTGGTAAGCCAATTTCTATTTCCTTGGTGGGCGAAAACTACGAGGAGCTAGCCGCCGCTACGGACGAAGTCAAAGCAGAAATGACCGTCCTGGCCGACCTAGCGGATGTCGTTGATAATAACCAGGAAGGTTTACGCGAAGTGAACATAAGCCTGAAAGATAAAGCCCGTTATCTCGGCCTCGACGTGCAGGATATAGTAGGCCAGGTGCGACAAGGTTTCTTTGGTGCCGAAGCACAACGACTCCAGCGCGGCCAAGACGAAGTTAAGGTGTGGCTCCGGTACGCCGATGAGGACCGTAGCAGTATTGAGGACTTGGCAGATATGCGGGTACGTTTCGCCGACGGGCGCTCTTTTCCACTGGAAGAAATTGCTGAACTGGAAATTCAGCGCGGCGTCATTGCCATTAACCATATTGATGGTAAACGCGAGATCAAAATCGAGGCGGATGTTGCAAATGATGAAGTATCAGTAAGTGATTTGACCACGCAGTTACAAACAGAAATTGTTCCTGGCATCCTGCAGAAGTACTCCACCGTTGCGGCACAATATGAAGGACAAAACCGCGAACAGGCTAAATCAGCAGCCTCCATACAAACAGTAGGAGGTATTTGCTTTGCCTTGATGTTCTTCATCATCGCTCTTACTTTCAGGTCAGTTGGCCAAACCTTAATGGTGTTTTTACTGGTTCCCTTCGCCTTTATTGGGGTGGGTTGGGGCCACGCCATCATGGGAGCGCCGATCAGCCTGTTCTCTTTCCTCGGAATCATTGCCCTTGTTGGTATCCTCGTGAATGATTCGCTGGTGTTTGTGAGCACCTATAATGACGAACTTCGTAAAGGACAGCCACAGATGGAAGCACTGTATTATGCTGGTTTAAGTCGTTTCCGACCCATTATACTTACTACCGTAACTACTTTTGCGGGCTTGGCACCACTCATGTTGGAAAAGAGCCTGCAAGCACAGTTCTTGATTCCCATGGCTATTAGCGTAAGCTTTGGCTTATTGGCCGCGACGGTCGTAATTTTGCTAATGCTACCCGTACTGCTTATAGCCTTGAATCGTTTCCGCGTTTATCGCAATTACCTATGGGATGGTGAAAAACCGGAATACCGGGAGGTAGAGCCAGCGTACAAGGAAACGGTGAGCACCGAGTAGAGAAAGACGCATTGCAATTTGCTGTACAGACGCATTGCAATGCGTCTCTACGGGACCAACACAAATAACAAAACAATCTAACCACCCATCCTCATGCGAAAAAGAATAGCCCTTGACATGGACGAAGTAGTAGCTGATGTCATGCCCAAGTTTGTAGATTTCTATGAACAGGAGTTTGGCCAGCGGCTACAAAGAGAAGACTACTGGGGCAAAAAAATATACGACATCCCCGGTGCCAAGCAGTTGCGTAATATACTTTACGATAAAGGTTTCTTCCGGGATTTACCTGTAATGGAGAACAGCCAGGAGGTCGTGGCAGAACTCCATGAACGTTATGATATTTTCTTCACTACTGCGGCTATGGAGTTCCGGAATTCGCTCGAAGACAAATATGATTGGCTATTGGATCACTTTCCATTCATCAGCTGGAAGAACTTTGTCTTCTGTGGGGACAAAAGCATTTTGCGCGCGGACTATATGATTGATGATCACCCCAGGAACTTGGTGAGTTTTCAAGGCAAAGGCCTTCTATTTACCGCTACCCACAACATTGACGAAGAGCGCTTCACGCGGGTCAACAACTGGTTGGAAGTACGAGATTTCTTTGCGAAAGAAGAAGGTTGACGAATTGGGATTGGAATTAGAGTGAGAATTAGAGTAAGAATTAGAATATCCTAACGAATTATTCACAATTTTGCCCCTAATTCTAATGAGTCCAAAGGACAGAACGAATGAGTGAAAAGACCAACAAAGACCGCTTAATTGAGCTATTGAGCAAGAAAGCTCGCTTTGCGGTAGGAGGAGGCTTAGCTACGGGCATAGACTACTTAATCTACTTCACGCTCTTTGCCCGGGATGTAGCACCAGCATGGGCCCAAGTGGCGGCTTATTCAGTGGGAACAATCTTCAATTTTCTGTTTCAGAAATTCTTTGTCTTTGAACAGAAGGGATCTACGCAAGCCACTTTTTTACTGAGCATGCTCGTCTCAGTGGGTGGACTGGGAATTAGTACTGCGTTGATCTACGGGCTAAATCAGGTGCCGTTTTTCCACCAGTACCAACTACTGACTAAGCTGATTACAACCGGCATTGTTTTTTTCTACAATTTTTATTGCAAGCGTTATGTATTTGAAAGACGTTTCTTCTAAGACTTACCTATTGCTTTTCCTACTAGCGGCCTGGGTAAGCACTTCGCTTCTAGCGCAAGAAAACCTAAGCCTGGAGCAAGCTATCGCTGCGGGGCTAAGCAACAACTTTCAAGTGCAGCTCTCACGCGCTGCGGTAGCGATTGCCGAAAACAATAACGACTGGTCCCTCGCTGGCCGAAACCCACAAGTAGACCTGACCCTCAACGCCAACAACAATTATACTAGTACGGATAACCCGGCTAGTGTAGTGGTGGAAAGCTCGATCATCAGCAATGCGGTTGTTCCAGGGGTACAGGCCAATTGGGTGTTGTATAACGGGTCTCGCGTGACCTATACAAAGGATCAGTTCAATACTCAAGTGAACCTCAGTAATGAACAGCTGCGGGTGCAAATTCAGAATACGGTACAAACCATTACCCAAGCCTACTATGGTGCCTTGGTGCAGCGCGAACAACTGGTTGTACTACAAGAAGTACTTGATCTTTCACGTGATCGGATCCAATACCAGGAAACACGCAAAGAATTTGGCCAGGGCGGAACATTTGACCTTCTCCAGGCACAAGACGCCTACCTGAACGACTCCACCAACTATCTGGTGCAGCTCAACGCCTACGAAAATGCTATGCGTAATCTACAACTTGGCATGGGCATATCTACTCCGCAAACCTACACCCTAACCGATCAGCTTGAACAGGTAACGGCTGCCTTTACCTTCAGTCAATTGGAACAGCAATTGATGCAAAACAATCCTGACCTCCAGGTCAGTAAAGTCAATATACAGCTGGCTGAGATCAATACGCAATTACAGCGCATTGATGAGTTGCCACAAGTGAGTTTATCGGCGGGCGGCAACTATACAATTAACGTAAGTACCGGTAGTCAAACCTTTAATTTTGGCGGCATGGAGAATGAGCAAGACCTGCCGGGAATTGCCTCCCGCACCTTACGCGGCTTCGTCAACCTCAATGCCAGTTACAACCTGTGGGATGGTGGCGCGCGCCGGCGGCGTATAGAAACTGCAGAGCTACAGGAAATACAATCGCAACTGCAGTATGCCAGTCAGGAGCAGAGCCTGCGTATCCAGTTAGCCAACACTTACGCGACTTACGAAAACCAGCAAAGGCTAGTAGCCATCACCGGTGACTTAGTCGAAAATGCCCGGCGTAACCTGGATATTGCCGAGGAAAGGCTGCGTGGTGGTCTGATCAATTCTTTTGACTACCGTAGTATTCAGCTGGCTTACATCAACGCCACACAATCAAGACTAAACGCCTTACTCAACCTAAAGAATACAGAAACCGATCTGCTACGCTTGACGGGAGGACTAGTGCAGTAAGCCCATTACCCAATCTGAATTGGTTCCCCGTAGAAACGAGGTTCTATACCAAAGAGTAGGTCCAACTGCATTTTGACCCGAGCCAAATATTCGCGAAATAGCACCGTGCGGCCGTAAGCGGGGTTAACACGTTGGGCGGTGTAGCCGCTCATTTTAATATCCTTCTGCTGGCCAATATAGACTGCTCGAGCTAGATGAGAAGGCTGGGAAATGCAAATCACCGCATCTTGCCCAAATACGGCCTTAGCTCGTACTACGGAGTCCAGCGTACGAAACCCAGCGTAGTCTAAATAGATGTGGTCTTCCGGCACCCCCATGGCTATAAGGTCAGCTTGCATATCAGCGGGTTCGTTGTAGTACTTGGTACCGTTGTCGCCGCTAAGAAGAAGATACTCTACTTTTCCCGCGCTGTACAATTCATAAGCAGCTTCCAGGCGATAGCGGTAAAAGAGATTGCCCTGCCCGTTCGCAAGCTTCCGGGAGGTCCCCAACACCAAGCCAACTTTTTGGGGAGGAATCTCCGCCAAGTCATCATACAGCTTAGCACCCGTTTTAGCATCGACATGCCGATAATTGAGCACAACAACAAAGGCTCCTAAACATACGAGCAACAAGGCATAAAGCAATCGCTTCTTGAATTTTGACATTTTATTGGACAGATTGAGCATCGTGCTAAAGATAAGTTGAAAGTACTAACCGCTAGCGGAGCTGCTTTTTTGTTGGCTTCCAAAAGTACCAAATTAAAGCCCCGAACAGCAACATTGGTAGCGTTAAACTCAAGATGGTGGTAAAGCGTAAAGTCCGGTGCGCATTCCACAATTCAGGTGGTACACGCGAATGGCTCCAGGCGATAAACACATCAGCCATTGGCAATTGCCCCAAGAGATAGCGTTTCTTCTTATTTAGAGTAAATGCACCACCGAAGCCTTCCAGGCTATTCCGCAGACCAGCGTGCAAAGCGTGGTCTTTATACTGCGCCACCGTCCCCATTCCTACTACTGATGCCGAACCGCCAATATCCCAGATCACAGGACCAGCATCAATATCCCCCGGGGCTGATATTCCATGAGCATATTCTCGAATGCCAGGCAGGCCCAAACGCTCGTCCACAAAATGTCTTTGGTAAAGCTCGTATTGGTTTTGGGCAAAAGTAGAGTCAATCAAGGGCCAAAAGGCCAGCATTAGACTTTGGGAAGACCCGCGGGCACTTTCTAAAACCGTACCCGAACTGAGGTTAACCTGGTGCGGTATTAAACCGAATTCATCTACTTTCTCCCGCATTTGCGCCAACCACTCTTTTCTAACTTCACCGAAGCGAGCAGGAAACAGTTGATCATGCAAGCTCAAACTCGCCAGCGCCACTACATTATCAGCGGGCCAGCTTCCAAAATGATAAGAGAATAAGAAAGGCGTATGATGACGCTCAATACCGTGGGCAATCTGCTTGCAAGTAGCCTGAAAACGGGCGAGTTGTACGGAATCTTGTCCTGGTTCCGCAAGAATCCCCAAGTACCTTCCGCGGGTATAGTTAACCCAGCCATGGTAAAATACGCCGTAAGGCAAGACTGACATATCTGCTGGAAAAATCTCACGAGCTTTATCACTTTCCAAATGCTCAAGCGACCAACGCATTTCTTGAATAGCTTGCTGCCGTAGGCCTTCATCAGTGGTAGATTCCACCAGGCCCGCCCAGCTGAGTGCGTACAGGGCGTGCGTAAAAACAAAGCCCTCCGGATAGAACTCCTGCATGGACTGGGCTGCATTATTTTCGTGCATTTGGATTCGCAAAAAATTCAGTTGATAGAACAAATCCACATTGTACTGCCCAGCAGCGTCAGTTTGAATATTAGGTTGGTACCATAATCGTCCATTTAATTGTAATAAATACAAGAACGGCAAGAACAATATCACCCCCAATATTCGCTTCATCATCAAGCTACGCGTTTTTGCTACAATTTAGTGTACTTTTGAGAAGAAGCATGATATAGAAATCACTTCCAGATTTTTCTGTACAAATTTTGAATTTAACCCCAATGCCCATACGCCTAATTGTGCACGGTGGGGCCTGGAACATTCCAGAAGACCAACAAAAAGCACATGTATTTGGTGTCAGAAAAGCGGTAGAGGCCACCTGGCCACTGCTGCAGGCTGGTGCAAGTGCGCTAGACGTTGTAGAGGAAGCTGTTAAGCACCTGGAAACTGACCCTACTTTTGATGCTGGCCGCGGTGCCTTTCTCAATAGCCAAGGTGAAATTGAGCTCGATGCCATGATCATGGACGGGCGCAATCTGAACTTTGGTGCCGTAGCAGCTGTTCAGAATTTATTGCACCCCGTATCTGTAGCCCGTCGACTAATGGAGAGCAAAGAATTTCGCATGCTCGTCGGTCGCGGAGCACAGGACTTCGCCAAACGCGAAGGTTTTACACAGCTTGATCCCCAAGCGCTGTTAACAGAACGCGAACTGGCCTTCTACGCCAAGATTCGCGAAGATGCTGATTTTCAGTCCAAAGACCCCTTCGGTCCGCTACCTGGTGATACCGTTGGCGCCGTCGCTATGGACATCAATGGGCATCTGGCAGCTGCTACTTCTACCGGCGGTACACCACGCAAGTGGCCCGGCCGGGTCGGTGACTCTCCGATTCCCGGTGCCGGTGCTTATGCCGACAATGAATGCGGGGCCGCCAGCACCACTGGCTGGGGAGAAAGCATCATGAAAATATTACTGGCAAAAACTGTGACCGATTTTGAGAATCAAGGTCATAATGCACATAAAGCAGCAGCAATGGGCATAACTGTACTTGCGGAAAAGGTCAGTGGGCTGGGTGGTGTCATCACTATTGACCGCAACGGTAACTACGGCTGGGCGCACAACACCCCAAAAATGGCTTTTGCCTATTGGAATACCGCAACAGAAACTATTGAAGCAGCTATTTCTGCGTAAGAATACACCCTTATTGACCCAACATCCCAGTTTATTAACCGTGCACTAAGAAGCACTAAAACCAACTGACATCATGAGTGAATTTCAACAAGTTGTGAAAGAGGGGGCGGAGAGTATTGGACGAAAAATTAAACGCTTTTTCCTAATCTTGCTTGGCGTTTTACTAGTCGGAGGGCTACTCTTCGTCTGGGTTGCTGGCTGGACCTTCAGCGAAGGTACCCGCGCCGGCGAACTCATTAAAATTTCCAAAAAGGGCGTGGTATTCAAAACCTACGAAGGTCAACTTAATCTTGGCGGGTTTCAATCTGACAATGCTGGCATCGTGGGCAACATTTGGGAATTTAGCACTACCAAAGGCGATATCTATTCCCGCCTACAAGAGCTAGAAGGAAAAAAGATCAAGCTACACTACAAGCAGCGCTACAAGCCCATGCCCTGGCAAGGAAAGACCGATTATTTTATCCATAAAGTCGAGCTGATAGAGTAAAGTTTACAAGATTTGCAGGGCTTCCATTACGCCTTCCGCTGCTCGTCGACCGCTGCGCATAGCTGCATCTAATGAGCCGAAGAGCAGTTGGTCCCCCGCTAGGAAAATTTGATCTGTAACCCGGCTCTGAGTCGGGTTCAGATCGTATGCCAGGTGATCCAGTTTAGGTAAGGCCTGTGGAATATCATAACGCGCTACAGGTTCTAGCTTCCAATCAGAGCGCCCGGTGAGCTGGCGTAGTTCAGTTGCTATCTTCTCTTCCGCGTTCTTAGCCGTTGGTATGTCTTTTAAAGTCACCGATACAAGTTGCGTATTCGCGGGCGCATAGTCAGCCTGCAAGCCAGCCATTTCGCAGAAATTATTGACCGGGCTCTGCTCCTTTTCTACCAAAGCAATAAGTCGATCTGGCAGCACACTCCCGCTACTTCGATAGTACAAAGTGGTAGTAGCATGATAAGGATTGGCCGGGCCAGCCAATTGCGGTAGCAAATGTCGTGGATCAGTAGCAATAATGAGGGCATCAAAGGGAATGTCCTCCCCGCTTTGCGTCCGTAGCTTCCCCTCCAAAATAGCCTCCGCCTTGGTATTGAACCGGAAAGTCGTTTGCGATAGCTCTGCTTGCAATGCTCGGGGTATGGCCTCCATTCCACCTACTGGCACAGCAGCTTGCCCTTCGGCAAACATCTTAAATACGAAACGCAGCATTGGGGCTGGAGTCGATAGTTCGTTTTCTAAGAATATACCCCCGAAGAAAGATTGGAAAAACGCCTTGATGTAATCTGCGCTGAAGCCATAGCCTTCCAAAAACTGTTTACTCGTCTGTTGCTGATCACCAAACAGTTGTTCTGGCGGGATAGCTTTCAATTCACGTTGCAGTTTCCAGGTCAGAAACTTATCCTTCAAGCTCGCTACCGGAGAAAAGAGTGCCGTTAGCAATTGCGCTGGTTCCCGGATAGGATCAACAATGGGATAACCTTTGCCGGAACGAAAGACTACTGCCCCAGGACGAAACGTGCGCAAATTGAGTTGGCTGTAACTCAGGTAGCGTTGTGCCTCGCGATAGGCGGTTAACAATACTTGGAAACCGTGGTCACAGACGAGGCCATCTACCGTATCTGTCTTCACCCGTCCACCAGCCCGATCGGTAGCTTCGACAATAGTAGGTTGATAACCCGCTGCTTCTAAATGCTGGGCGGCAATCAAGCCGGAAACACCGGCACCAACAATAAGGATTCTAGCTGAGGACATAGGCTAAATTCATGGCAGAACAGGCCCTAAAAGCAGGCCTTCTGGAGTTGAAAAATGGAGCAATTCGTCAGGCTAAAAACAAGCCTGTTTTTTCTTTGTTTACAAAGGGCTGGTACTTAACTTTGCGCAAAACTTGGAAAGCATGACCTCTACAACAGAGAACGAAAGCACACGCATGGATTGGATCTGGTTCTTGGTATCCACGGTGATCATGATCCTCATGCTGATTTACCTTAACGAATGGTTCTGGTTGGCGCTACCCTTCTCCCTAACTTACTTGGTGAAGGCCCTACGGGTAATGTAAGACCGCATCAGAAACGACTATCTTAAGGCTGACAAAGCCGGCCAGGAATGGATTCTTGAATCTACCTGGCCGGCTTTGTTGTTTTGTATACTGGGCGCGACAATCTCGATAGCTATTGGGAGCGCCCTGTACATTTCTTGTAATTGGCGTTTATTCTAGACTCCCGTATGCGGCTTCGTCCAGAAACCAGTGGAGGTCGCCACTCTTGGGTTGGATGTGCGCGGCAGGATACTGTACGGCATCCTCCTGGCGCCCCAGAATACTAGCTACCTTTTCTTGCTTACTGGCCCCGGTCACCAAAAACGCAACGGTATTGGCTCGGTTGATCACGTTGCCGGTGATACTCACGCGCTTTTGACCACTTTCCGGATGTGTGGCTACGCCACAGAATTCTTCGGCTTGTAGCAATTCCATTTGATGCGGGAAAATTGAGGCCGTATGCCCATCGCCCCCCATTCCCAGAATCACCAGATCAAAGACCGGGTAGCCATCTAGCTGAGCTTCGGTATTATCACTAATCTCCGCACTGTAGCGGACCGCCTCAGCCGCCGGATCCGCTTCACCAATCACCCGGTGGATATTTCCTTCTGGAATGTCGATATGATTAAAGAACAACGACTTGGTCATACCGTAATTACTCTCCTCGTGGTTGGGCGGCACGCAACGTTCATCGCCCCAGAAAAAACGGACTTTTGACCAATTCACTGCATTGCGGTATTCACTGGCCCACAGCTGAAACAAAAGCTTGGGCGTACTGCCACCGGAAAGGGCAACAGTGAAGTGCTCTTTACCCGCCAGAGATTCAAAAAAGAAGCGGGTAAAGTCGGCCGCCACTGCGGCCGGATCAGTACTTAGGTGTAGTTGGGTAGGCATGGGAGCTTATTCACCGGCGTTATCCGCATCGTCTGACGCTGCTTCCTCATCAGTGCCAGCCGCATCACTTTCACCATCCATAGGAATCAGATTGATACGCTTCACTACCTCAGCGGTAATGTCATTAGCATCGTTCACCATCAGTACACCAGAGCCCGGTGCTTTACTCAGGATGTAATCGTAGTTAAACTCCTCCTGGATTCCCTCCAGCACATTGAGGAGATTTTCTTCAAACTCGGCCGTAAGCTTAAGTTGCTCAAACTGTAACTCCTGGCGCAGGCGCTCAGCTTCTTGCAAAAGTGCTTGTTCACGCCCCGCAAGACGCTCCTGCTCAACGCCCATTTGCTTGGGCGACATCTGCCCGCTATTAGCGCGGCGCTGGAAGTTCTGGGCATCACGTTGGAAAGCGGCTACGCGCTCATTTTGCGACTGCTCTGCGTCGGAAGCGCGTGTCTCCAGTTCTTGTGTTTTTTCCTTCAGGGCTTCGTACTGGCTTGTAAGACTGTCAATACGAATGAAAACAATCTTGCCGGTAGTAGCGGCGGCCGTAGCCTCTCCACTGCTTGCAGCGCTATCTGTTTGTGGCTGGCAACTCAACAAAGTAGCCAAGACCATCATACCTATCATTGATCCGAAAAGGCGAAAGTTCATATTCTTGAAAATTTTGCCGGCAAAGTTAGATAAATTTGGCAGAACTCTTGGCCTCCCATAAGCTTGCCTTAGCGTACCTTTGGGCGCGCATTTCACCCGTACCAAGACGCTGGTGCGGTAAATCAAAGCTGTAGATTATGTCGGATCGCTGGTTGGTTATTGGTGCTTTTGCCGCCGTCTATTTCATCTGGGGATCCACCTATCTATTCAATTATTGGGCCATTGAAAGCATTCCCCCTTTCTTCATGTCGGGAACGCGTTTCCTTACAGCTGGCTTACTGCTTTACATCTGGGGCCAATTTCGGGGCGAACCCCTTCCTAGCTCTAAGCACTGGTGGAACTCTTTTTGGATTGGCAACCTCTTCCTGACCATCGGCACCGGAGCAGTCGTATGGGCACTGCAATACATTGATACTGGCATAGCGGCACTGATTGTAGCAACCGACCCACTCCTGATTATGATGCTACTCTGGTGGCTGTTTCAACAGCGACCACGTTGGCAGGGCTTAGTCGGAGCAAGTATTGGGATCATCGGCACCATTATTCTGGTGGGGCAACCCAAATTTACCGACTCGCCGGAGGCTCGCTGGGGCCTAGTAGCTATTGCGGTAGCATTAACGGCCTGGGCCTTTGCCAGCATCTACGTCTCGAGGATAGACCTACCGGAATCACGTCTACGTCGTTCCAGTTTACAAATGCTAGGGGGTGGACTAGGACTATTGGCATTCAGTACAATAACCGGCGAAGCCGCTACTTTTCAGGTTAATCAACTGACCAGCAGTTCTTTCTTTTCTTGGTGTTACCTCATCGTTTTTGGTTCCATTGTAGCTTTCTCTAGTTTCAACTACTTGTTGGCCCGGGTTTCCCCGGAAAAAGTGGCTACGTCTACCTATGTAAACCCAGTTGTGGCGCTCTTGCTAGGCTGGGGATTTAATGGGGAACAGATCAGTGGCCAATCGCTCCTAGCTGGCGTAGTTTTATTAACAGGTGTGTTCTTTATCAATACTGGAAAAGGGCAGGCAGACGAGGCGGAGTGAATCCCCAACACGCTCTTAGATAGAGAAGGCCAGGAAGGTGATAGATAAATATTGGTAGATACGTTATTACCGTTAGAGCTGCCTCCGTCAGCAAAATGTAGAGTTGACTCAGTATTAAGAAAGAGCAAAAAAGAGTTATAATTATTAAATTCCAGTACTATTTTACTTAAATTGAAGGGTTAGTCAATCTTCTATTTAGATGTGCAATTATGTCTTTAATGGTGAAAATAAAAGTCCTTGTCAAGTTCAAGAGTACTTGGATTTAAATCAAATGCCTGGCCTGGAAATCCCATTGGATTCAGATGGATTATGTGTATTTCATAGCAAAGATATTGATTGGAAAAGAAAGAATAATTTTCAAAATCACTTAAATAGACTTATTGAATCTGTTGTTATTGCAATGGCGCACAATGAGCCTAAGAATGAAGAGAAAAAGGCCGTTGAAATCGACTTTAGAGGATTTGTTTTCATAGGGGAGGATAATACTGTTGACATTCCCTTAAGTAACATTACTTCCAGTACCCCTATCTCGATTTTTCTTGAGCAATGTACTTTTCTTGGTAATTTGAGACTTGCGAATGTAGAGTGGCCAAAATGTGACGCAATTTTTAATGATTCAAGCTTTGAAGGAAGTATCGAATTAAATGATGTTAGTTTAAAAAACTTCTCTTTTGATGGCTGTGAGATCACAAAGGACTTTTCAATTATTGGTTGCAGTCTTTTTGATTGTTTTCAGGCCTCAAAGATGAACGTAGGTGGGGATGTTTTCATTGAGAATACTTATTTTGAACTTTCAGCTTCTTTTGATGAGCTAAATTTAATAGGGGCATTCAATTTAGTTAGCTCTCAATTCTACGATGTGTTCTCATTAAGTAATTGTTTGCTTCATGGAGAAGTTGATTTTTTTAGCTGTGAGTTTTTCGAAGAAGTAATAATTCAAGATTCTATTTTCAAAAATACAGTTGAGTTTATTGGTAATAGGTATAGAGGTACGTTTAGCTTGATTAGTAGCAATGCCAATGAAAAAGTCTTTCATGACATTGTTTACTTTACCATAAATTCTGACAATGACGTTTCAGGAACAATCCTGTTTGAGAATATCAACCTCAACTATATTAACGAGCGAGATCGTAGGAAACTCATAGACCTTTCTTATGGTCATAAAGTTGATATTGGTGGTGGGTGTATCAAATACAGATTGCAAAGTCCAGTAATTACGGTTCAATCCGGCAATTATACGCATAACATAGTGGAAGAATTGAGCAGGTCATTTGCCAACTACTTCATCTATTCTCAGGGTATCACCTTGGGAGTAGAGTTTGTTGATAAGCGCATTGATCAGATTCAATTGTTTTATTATACGGATGAAAACATAACGATTGAAGAATTTTATAAAAGACTGAAGATAACGCAACATACCTACTGGAAGTTCTCTATGAAGGATGATGCTGAGGTAATTCCAGTAGACAATATGATTGGACTAATTGATGCATATATTTCTAAGACGAGCGTTTTGTCAAAGATTCAACTGCGTTCCAATTATGACCTTTGGAAAAAAGAGGACAGTGAAAAGATACTACAAGCGGTCTCTTTTGGTGATAATAAACTGGATGGAGATACGATCAATATCCATATTGAAAATCTTAAAATTGAATCTGGGCTCAGTATCGAGAACCAGTCAAACTACGGAGGAAGCCATCAATTTGGAGATAAAATAGATAATAAATAGAAGTGCTGGGCTTATGCGATAAGCCTCGTGTTGCCCCCAACCCCAACATGCTCTAGCTTGCCTGCAAGCTGAGACATGACTCATACTATTTGAATCCAAGCTATGCTTAAAGGCCGCTTTACAGGTCCTTTAGCTTGCGCTTAGTCGCTTCGATCAACTCTTCCTGAGCCTTGATCTCTGCGCTCTTATTTTCTTGGTCTTGCGCATTTTGCTCCAAACCTTCCTCGGCTCTAGCGATGGTTTCTTGTGCCTTCTCAATTTCGCGCTCCAAGCGGCTCTTATCATTTTCCATCTTCTTCAGATCACCCTGCAAACCGCCTAGTGCTTTTTCCTGCGCTTTGATGTCTAGACGAATCTTCTCTTTTGCGGCTTCCAGCCCAAAGCGCAGTAGCATTTTCTCGGCTTCCAGGTGGCGGTCGCCATGCTCACGTGAACTGAGGTAAGCACCACCAAGATCGTACCATACAGACACCTCTGTACCGTTGCCTCTCTCTTCAATAGAAGCGTACATATCAAAGGTATTACCCAGTCCAATACCGGCTATATCCGCGTCATCACTGAAGTATTCTTTGGTCTTACGATTATACTTACTACGCACGCCGTAGAAGTCCTTGGTGAAGTCAGCCCACAAATTGCCTACTGTTTTCTGGTCCAAATCTGGAATCTGAATAACGATGGCCTCGTATACACCTTCACTCATTGTTTTGCGTTCGGTGCTAGTCTGAGCAGTCAAAGCTGTACTAACGAATAAGAACAACATCAGACTGGCAGTAGAGAGAATAGTTTTCATCACTATTGGTTATTTATGATTATGGTTTGGTAGAATGTTTCGGCATTTAGACGCAGCCCAGTTGGCGGGTCACTGTTTAGATAGAACAAGATAACCTCTTTTTTAACGATCAGGCGAAGACCGCTCCAGGAGAGGAACAATTTTTCCCGTGAATTAGGAGCCTATAGAACAGAACTGTCGCAGTGGTACAACTATCGTTCAAACTTCGCTGTTGTAAATTCTACAGTGCAGTATAAAAGCCCCAATACGAGGAGTAGTTCGTCCACGCCCCGTTATTTAATTCACATAAGTACGTTTAAAAATGGGGATTCGTCGTTTTATTTTTCCCGCTACTATCTTGCTGTACATTTTCTCTTTGTGGTTCCTTACTCAGCAAGCTCCCTACGAAGCATTTCCCGCTGGTATTAGTCGCACCTTCGCCTACTGGGTGTTCCAGATCAGCGTCTTCTACATTCCTTTGACCATGGCGTACATGATGTTTTTCGGCCGCCGCCGAAACGGACTCACTAGCCTGGTGATGGGAATGACCGTGGTCGTCTTCGCCACTCAACTCCTCTTAAGCCTATTTTTTGTCCTGGGAAATATTGGGGGTTGGATTCAACAGCTCGTACTGGCCTGGGAGGGATCATCCGGCCCTATAGAAAATCTCACCAGCACCCAGAGCTTTAAGCAATTCGCGCTAGCGCTAACTGCGGTGCCTTTTGGCTATTTCATTTATGGGATCACCAAAGGAAAATACCAATACACCGTAGAACGGGTGGTATTGAAGTACCCAGACCTTCCGCCAGCTTTTGAAGGTTTTCAATTGCTACAAATCTCAGATATCCACTCCGGAAGCTTCGACAGTCTGGAAGGAGTGGCTAAAGGCACCCAACTCATTGCGGATCAGCAAGCCGACATGATTGTGTTTACTGGTGACTTGGTCAACGGTAGAGCGGATGAAATAGAGCCTTTTATTCCCTTATTCCGAAAACTGGAAGCGCCTTACGGCAAATATGCCTGTACGGGCAACCACGACTATAGTTCAGGTGGAACATACGGCGACCGCGATGCCTGGCGCGCCAATGTGCAGGCGGTACAAGACAACTACGGACGCTGTGGGTTTGACTTGCTCAAGAACCGTTCTGTGAGAATTGAAAAAGAAGGACAGCATATTCACCTGCTTGGTGTGGAGAATTGGGGCAAACCTCCTTTCCCTCAATTTGGCGATTTGGAACAAGCACTCGCCAATGTACCTGCCGATGATTTCAAAATTCTGCTATCACACGATCCTTCTCACTGGGATGAGGAAGTGTTGCCACACCCTAAGCAAGTACACTTAACCTTATCGGGCCATACGCACGGTATGCAGTTTGGTATCAACTTCAAAGGTATTAAGTGGAGTCCGGTACAACTGGTATATCCACGCTGGGCGGGCCTATACGAAGAGGCCAAGCAATTCCTTTACGTAAACCGTGGTTTTGGCTGGTTGGCCTTCCCGGGCCGCATTGGTATGTACCCAGAGATTACGGTATTTGAACTGCAGCGAGGATAGCCTTTGCGCTCGCCTCGTGCACGAGGTCATGCCCACCGGGTAGTTGTTGCCAGCTCACTTCTGGCACACTAGCGAAGTACGCCTTGATACGCTCATTGGGCACAAAACGATCTTGTGTGGCCAGTAAAATCTGCGTCTTAACCGTATTCTGTTTCCAGTACGCTACCCGATCAGGACGAGAGGTGCGTAGATGCACCAGAGAATTGTAAGTACGAAAAAGACGAAAACGCTTGCCCGGAGGGTACAATTGTACCTCTGCATAACGTCGGCGAAAGTTACTCACTATTCCTAGACGAGCCCCCAGGTTCACCAGCGTTTTTAGCCAAAATGGTCTGGCCAAGGCTCCTTCAACAATGGATTGCATCCAGCGTGGAATAACTCGATCAAAACTACCAATACCCGCTGGTGCCAGGAAGATGTATTGATCGACTGATTGCCATAAACCAGGTGCTGTACAGAGCAGTATGCGTGCACCCAAACTGTGGCCAGCGAGCGTAAAACTTGTTGCTTTCTGGTGTTCTGCGATAGCTCTGATGAGGGCTACAATTTGCGGAGGTGTAAATTGTCGTTCATCCCATTGGGTCTCACCATGAAAGGGTAAATCCGGTGCACAGATGGTGTACTGCTCACCTAGCTGGGTAGCCCAGCTTTGATAAACCGTACCGTCATAATCGTATCCGTGAATGGCAATCAGCAGCTGTTTACCATGGCCGAACACGTGCACGGGGATCTGTTTACCTTGCTCAAGTTGTATCTTAAAGTCTACGTTAGCTTGCTCGTCCGGCTGCGGACACATATGAAGTCGATTGTTGTCTTTAACGAACGCTCACGATGTTGGTGCAGTTCTACGAAAAACGAATGTAGGATGTTTTCTCGAAAAGCCACTGGAATATTCATCATCAGCGTACTGTTGATCGTACTGTGGAGCAACAGCTGTTCTGCACCCAAAGTTAGTTCAAACAGTCAGCCCGTTAGCCATGCTATTTGGGATAGCCTGCTACGCCAGTACGTAGATGAGTACGGCTTGGTGAATTATCAGGAGCTGGCAGCAGATAGCAGTCAACTCCATACTTATCTGGAGCTCCTCAAGCAAAACGCGCCCGATACAAGGACCTGGTCTAAAGCTGAACAAATGGCCTATTGGATAAATGCCTACAATGCCTTCACGCTCGAATTAATCATCAATCATTATCCAGTTGCAGGAATTAAGGACATCAAGAATGGCATCCCCTTTGTCAATACCGTATGGGATATCAAGTTCATCAATATTGGTGGCGAAGAATTTGATCTAAATAATATTGAACACGGCATCTTGCGCAAGGATTTTTCTGATCCGCGTGTGCACTTTGCCCTGGTTTGCGCTAGCATGTCTTGCCCCAAACTCCAACGCTTTGCCTTTACGGCCGAACAGCTGGACGAACAACTGGACCAGGCCGCAAGAGAATTTTTGAATGAGCCCTACCGGAATAATATTGAGGGCAATCCTATCCGACTCTCCAAGATTCTCAGTTGGTATTGGTCAGATTTCAAGGATAAATATGACGATCGTTACGCTTTACTAGAGCAATATTCCACAACGGAAGTAAACCGGGAAGTAGAGATTGATTTCTTAGACTACGATTGGAGCTTGAATGAGCAGACGGAGGAGAAGGTTGGTTTATTGAAGGGGGAATAATTTTGAACCACCTGAGGCACCAAGAGGGCACCTAAGGCTTTACTAACCATTTAAGGCATTTAAGGGTCATATAAGGGGCTATATCTACTATTTCAACAACATTCTAACATACTAATCATTATTAACCACATTAGACACATCAGAGCACATAAGATGTACAGACGCATTGCAATGCGTCTCTTCGGCAGGAGATTTACACTCGATCCTTGTTTCAAAAAAGAACCTACCAGTGCCGCAGGCACAACTATTTTCATTTTATCCCCCAGAGCTTCCGCGAATGAGAACTAATTAACCTAACTCCCAATCTTCCGAATCACCCGCGCCGGCACGCCACCCACAACCGTATAAGCAGGCACGTCCTTAGTCACCACTGCACCGGAGGCCACAACTGCACCCTGATGAATGGTTACTCCACGGAGCACCACACTGCGCGTACCAATCCAAACATCGTCTTTGATCACAACAGCTGCTTGTTGGCCGGGCTCCTCACGGTTGTGCAGATCGTGATAGTCGCTGTCCATAATATGAGAGAAGGGCGCGAGACGGCAATTATTGCCAATCTCTACCCGAAAGGTAGCGGCCACCGTGGTACCATTAAGGCGGCAATTGTTACCAATGATCAAGCTGGCCTCAGGGCCTACGGCTAAGCGAGTGCGAAAGACATTAGACCATATGCGCACCACTTTACCAATTTCCAAATAACCCCGATTCTCAATTTCAGGATGGCCTTTAGTGAAAACCAAACCCCGAATCTTACTGGCACGACGCAGTCGCCAACGACTCCAGACGAAATTGGCCCCTAGTTGAACAACACGAAACAATAAACGCACGTATAGGCCCACACGCGTAGAAGGACTGCCACTAGTTGTCTGCAGTTTTTCGATTTCACGTAGTAGAAGTTGTTGAAGGGGGCCTTTAGCCATAGGCCGCAAGTTAAGGACTCTCCTATTTTTTGCTTAGCTTTGTTGAGCTTATCCTGTTAATTACCGCATAGATTTTTTGACTCGTATGACCTCGGACCGCAGCCTGACTGTGCTAACTGGACTGTGCCGTGTGTGTAAATCTTATTCGTATGCGCAAAAGCCTATCTTTTCTCGTATTTCTTCTTTTGGCAGTAGGTGTACTGTCTGCCCAATACGTAGTACTTACCCCTCCTGGTGTTGGAGAGGACGAAGCAGCCACCTTAATTTTTGATGCCTCTGCGGGTAACGGCGAATTGGCTGGTGCCGATAAAGTCTACATGCACCACGGTGTAGTGACTGACGCTCCAGACGGTACCGCCTGGCAATACGTTATTGGCAACTGGGGCCAGGACGACGGTATTGGAGAAATGACGCCTGTAGACGGTGAACCCAACAAGTGGCAGATTTCCTTTACGCCCACTATTCGAGAATACTTTAGTGTTCCCGGAGGAGAAAACGTTTTCCGCATTTCAGCGGTCTTCCGCAGTGCCGATGGCAGTACCAAAGGCACCATGGACCCCGGGAGCTATGGTTGGGGTACCGTGGCGGCCAACCAAGATGTTTATATCAACCTCAATACGGAGAACTTCATCATCGTCAACGCTCCAACTAGCGAGAGCAGCTTTATCTTCTCTGGTGAGCCGATCCTACTTTCGGCTACGGCTTCGAGTTCGGTAACGGAGATGACGATTGAGCTGGACTCCGGCAGCGGCTATCAGGACGTAGCTAACGTGAGTTCTGGAACAGATATTCAGTACGCCTATTTCCCAACAGGAGATGGCACCATTAATATTCGCTACCGGGCGACTATCAACGGCGAAATGCTGGAGACCACACGTACCCACACTTTCACCGTAATTGAACCTTCCGAACAGGCAGAACTACCAGCAGGAGTCATTGCCGGCATTAACTATCACGAAGATGACGACACCAAGGCAACTCTTGTATTGGAAGCACCGGGTAAGACTTTTGTGTATGTAGCCGGAGACTTTAATGACTGGACCGCCACTAGCGATTACCAGATGAAGCAGACGCCCGACGGAGAGTTCTTCTGGCTGGAGCTTAATGGTCTGACTCCACAAGAGGAATACGTATTTCAATACTGGATTGATGGCGAAGCAAAAATTGGTGATCCCTACGCTGAAAAGGTCGCGGACCCCTGGAACGATCCTTTTATTGACGAGAGCACCTACCCTGATCTTCCTCCTTACCCGTATACCGAGAACGGTATTGCCACCGTGCTTCAAACAGGGCAAGAAGAATACGTTTGGGATCCCTCTGAAGACAGTTGGGAACGGCCAGACATCAACCATTTGATGATCTACGAGCTGCTCGTAAGAGACTTTCTGGCCACGCATTCTTATACCGATCTCATTGACACCCTTGCCTACATTAAAAACCTGGGGGTAGATGCTATTGAGCTCATGCCTTTCAATGAATTTGAAGGGAACGAAAGTTGGGGTTATAACCCTAATTACTTCTTTGCACCAGATAAGTACTACGGTACAGAGGAGCAGCTCAAGGACTTTATCACCGCCGCTCACCAGGAAGGCTTGGCGGTGATTATGGACATTGTAATGAACCATGCCTACGGTACCAACCCAATGGTACTGGCTTACTTTGACAGTGGCCGCCCCGCAGCCGACAACCCTTGGTTTAACCGCGAGTACGTAGGACCATTTCAGTGGGGTTACGACTGGAACCATGAATCAGATTATACTAAGGCTTTCCTAGACCGGGTAAATGCCTTCTGGATTGAAGAATACCATATTGATGGCTACCGCTTTGACTTCACCAAAGGTTTCACCAACTACGCCCCCGGAGGTAATATCGACGGTTACGACCAAAGTCGAATTGACATCCTTAAGCGCATGGCAGACGAGATTTGGGCGGTGGACAATGAAGCCTACATCATCCTAGAACACTGGGGCCCCGCCGCCGAAGAGCAGCAACTGGCTAACCACGGCATGAAAATGTGGGCCAACCGCAGCTACGATTATGTACCATTAGTTGTGGGTAACAACACCGGCAGCTTTCAAAGCATGGATCGCCAGAGCCATATCTCCTTCTTCAACAGCCATGATGAGCGCCGCATTGCCGAACACGCATTAACAGAGGGCTTGTCCAATGGCAGTTATAATGTCAAAGATCCCGTGGTCATGTACGAGCGCGTGAAGATGGCGGCAGCTTTTGCCTTCCTGATTCCTGGACCAAAAATGATGTGGCAGTTTGATGAACTGGGTTATGATATTGATATCAACTTCAACGGCCGGGTGGGCAACAAGCCACTGCCTTGGGGAGAAGGCGGCCTAGGCTATTACGAAGATCCACTGCGCCAGTACATCTACGATGCTTACAGTGCTATCCTGCACCTGCGTCGGGATCTGGACCCTGCTCAGATGGCGGATGCTACTACTAACCACAAGTTCAATGGCCTCACGCGCCGTTTGGTATATGACCTAGCTGAAACCGACATGGTACTCATTGGCAACTTTGGCTTGACCGACCAAAATATCGATCCTGCCTTTACCGAAACTGGTACCTGGTATGACTATTTCTCCAGTGAGGAAGTTACAGTAACCGACGTAAATGCCACACAAACACTGCGCCCCGGCGAGTGGCACATTTATACCAGTAACCGCATGTCTGATGGCTTCCCTGGTGTGGTGGAAGTATACGACAACCCGGTCACTATTACACCTTCGCCATTTACGCAAACTACCGAAATAACCGTACGCTTTGATGCCACCAAAGCTTTCCCTGATGGCACGGCCGGCCTAGTAGGAGCCGAGAAAGTCTACTTCCATTCCGGTGTAGTACTAGAAGATCCTAACGGAACGGACTTAAGCAACGTAGTGGGCACCCTCATGGATGATGGTATAGGCCTGATGACGGAAGTAGAAGAAGACATCTGGGAAATCACGCTTACTCCCGCCGATTACTACGGACTAGGTGAGGACGAAGAGGCCTACAAGATGGGCATGTACTTCCGCGATGCAGACAATACAAACCGGGGTATGGGCTTCCGCAATGGCCTCATTTATTTCAATGTAGAATCTGACGATCCGTTTATCACGGTGGAGCCGGCGGCTTTTACTATTGATGATGAGATCACCATTACATTTAACGCGCAGCGTGGTAATCGTGAACTAGTGGGTACGGACAAAGTGTATATGCACTCCAGTGTAGACCTCAACAATACAGCCACTCCATGGAATACTGCCTGGGGCAATGTAGTAGGTAACTGGGGAGCCGACGATGGCGTAGGCCAAATGACACCGGTGCCGGGTTCGCCTAACCAGTGGCAGATTACGCTTACTCCACGTACTTATTACGGTCTGAACGACGGAGATGTGGCTTTCTGGTTAGCGGCGGTCTTCCGCAACGCTAATGGTAGCGTAAAGGGCACTGGAACTCCAGGACCAATAGAAAATGGCTTGATCCATACGAATCAGGACTTCTTCATTCGCAACCAAATCATCGTTGGCACAGAGGATCAACTCGGTGACCCTACAGGTATGCGTGTATATCCAAACCCTACCAACGGACAGATCCGAATTCAGACGCAAAACCTGGGCGGAGATTATCAGTTGGAATTGCTCAACCTCAACGGGCAGGTAATACAACAGCATAGCCTACAGCTGAATGGTTTGCCAAGCGAGCAGTATGATTTGGATGTTAGTTCCAGTCCAGCCGGCGTGTACTTAGTACGCCTCGTGGGTAAGGACAAAATGCTTACGCGGCAGATTGTGAAGTGGTAGAAATAATTTGAACCACTGAAGGTGTATGTTGTATGCAAAGACGCTCTCGATAGCTATCGGGAGCGTCTTTGCAGCAAAATGACAATGCGTCTCTACACACGACACGTGCCTTCGGTGGTTCAATATTAGGTATTCAACCAGTAGGTCAACTTCGCCACGATAGCCCGGTTCTTTACCCGCCAGTCGAGCGAATTGTAGTTGTCGGTATATACCAAGAAGAAGTCTGAAACAGGTGCGAAACGCCACTGTAAACGCGCATTTACGTTGACATTATCAATCTGGCTATTGTACTGGAAGAAAGTAGTCAGGAAGATGCTCTTGGTGAAGGTCAAATCAACACGTGGACCAATCAAGAAAAGACCAGCACTGGCGTAAGGATCCGGAAGATCAATATAGCTATAGTTTGTAGTAAGCGCAATTTGACCTAGTGGCTGGTAGCGCCAAGTCAAATTGGTCTCAACGCCGTAACGATAACCGTTGAAAAACTGCCCTACCGTAGGTTCCACCCGAAACGACAATTCCCGACGGCGATCGGATGAATACTCTGCGGAGAAACGGGTGTAATTATATCCTACCTGACCCGGCAGCGGAGTAGCATCCGTACGAGTAGGATCAAAATCCTCCAGGAGATAGACATACTCGTTCCCTACGGACAAGCGCAGGTTGCTGGTATTGGTGAAGTTGAAGTTCCAGTTGAAAAAGACCACCCGGTCGGTGCTTCCCTCTGTGGGGGTCCATAGGAAACGACTACGCAGGCTGGGGCCATGGCGATTAATACCACCCCTTTTGGGATAGAAGAACCACTCCGCACGCGGATTTATTTGCCAGTAATTACGGCGAGGCACGAAACCCACTTCTGCATCAAATTCTTCACCCACATAACGCTGCTCCATCCCAAAGGCAAAATCCCTTACCCGATAGTTAATCTGCGCACCGTGCGAAAATGGATTATTCCCCTGCGTTGGTGAGAAGGAATGATGGAAGTAGAACTTACCGTTCCAGCGGTTATCTGCCGAAGCTAAGTTGTAGTCTACACCTGCTACTCGATTGAACTGACGGTATACCTCAGTAGTATCATTCGTCAAGTCGGCGAAGGTCTGTTTGTTCACGAAGATGAAACCTACGTTGGAACGAGAGAACACCTTACGCTGCACCGCAGCAACCGTATAATTGTAGCTAGGTAAGCCATTTTCGGGATTATCATCCGTTTGCATGTTCAGCAGACCCACCCGCCAATTGTTATCCAACTTTCCGCTCAGACGGGCTCCATAGTAGATAGGATTAGAGACCGCCGCTCCGGTACTAGTATCTTGCGTAACACCTATCCGGCGAGAAAAGAAGGGATTGGCACGGTTATCACCAAAGGTGCTGAAGAGGTCAGAGTTTTCGAGAAAAAACTGCCTACGCTCCGGAAAGAACACCTCAAAACGGCCCAGGTTAATTACTTGTCGATCTACTTCTACCTGGCTAAAATCAGGGTTAACCGTCAGGTCAAGGTTAAGACCGCTGGTTACCGCAATTTTGGCATCACCACCAACATTGAAGTTGTTATCTGCAGGAAGTCCTCCCTCAAAATCACGCTGGGTTCCAGCAGTGATATAAGGAATCAAAGAAATACTCTTGCCTGGTGATTTTGGTGCTTCTTCCCATTGCATATTCCCCATGTAAGCCAGGCTCATGATGATCTGATTCTGGGGTATTGGTTGCCAAGTAGAGCGGGTATTGCTCTGCGTATCAAAGCGATAGCTATTGAAGTACCATTCCGTTTGCCCTTCCGGGAAACGGATCGTACTGAACGGAATAGCGATTTCGCACGACCAGTAATCTTCGAAGATAGCCGATTCACCCTTCCATTTATTATCCCATTCCCCCAACCAATCAGAAGTACTATTACCACCGTTGGAAATGAGGGCTTCCCGCATCACACCATAAGGGTTCATACCGAATACAAAGGCATTCGTTCGGTCGCGGAAGGGGTCTAATAAAAAGGTAATATTGTCACTACCGCCAGCTCGATAATCTCGCCGCAAGCTGGGTACTACATAGTTTTGACCTGGCGCGTAGCACTTAGCTGCGATGTAAAGGTTATCCTCATCGAAGGTCATATAGATCTCCGTCTTCGCGTCGCATAAGACGGTATCGGTGGGGAAGTTCTCCCAGAAATTGGTAGCGGGAGAACCCGAGAACCAGGCGACTTCGTCTACCCGGCCATCGATTGTGATTTTGTCTTGGGATTTTTTCAGGAAGACTCCTTCGCCCTCCACATCCGTCAATTCATAAGCCATTTGCCCATACATCAGCGCAGGTAGAGAAATGGCCACTATAACCAGTAGTTGCTTGAACATTATACAGACGTTTTCTTACTAGTCTACAGGCAATTAACTGCGCGTCAATTGCTGCGGTTCAAAAATACTGCTTATTAATAGTAAGGAAGGCGGTAGAAAGTGCCCGTGATGCAGTAGACCTGTGCAGTGAAGCAGTCGGCTAGGCGCACTACATCAAGAGCATGTTTGGATTTTAATAATCGTCGCCAAAATGGTTGCTTTTACTTAACTCAGCGTTACAAAAATCCTCATTTAGCGCTGCTAAACTCCGGTTTTTGCGCCTTGATTTAAGAAAAACTACCTCACTTTAGCTCGAAGACCAAAATTCCAAACACGCTCTAACATGGGGGTAGGTACCGATAGCAGAACGATCTACTCATCCTGCTATCGGCATATTAATAACAAACGCTACTCGCCACGCTCAATCACTTTCATGATGGTGCGGAAGGCCACGTATTTGTCTTTGTAGCGGTTATGGTGCTTGCGTTGCATATTGGCCGCCTCTGTTTGCTGATAATCCTGATAGGAACTAAAGTCATTCAGCAGATACTGGATACTGTAGGTAAATCCATCACTCTCATCAGTTCCCATGAGGCGGGAAATCGTGTATTCTAGAAAGTAACCGGTTTTCATCATGGCCGGCAAATGAACGACTTTCATCCACGCCAACCAATCCTTGTGAACATCATGTTCAACCTTAATCGTCACATTGTATAAGATCATACGCTTTTTTATTCCTCCAGGCGAGTAATCTTGGCGCCTAAGGCTGCCAAACGCTCGTCGATTCGTTCGTATCCGCGGTCAATCTGGTGAATGTTCCGGATAACGCTAGTGCCATTCGCAGAAAGAGCCGCGATGAGCAATGCTACTCCGGCACGGATATCCGGAGATGTCATCTCAATGCCCCGCAACTGGAAACGGCGGTTCAAGCCAATAACGGTGGCTCGGTGGGGATCGCACAGGATAATTTGAGCCCCCATATCAATGAGCTTATCCACAAAGAACAACCGGCTTTCAAACATCTTCTGGTGCACTAACAAACTACCTTTCGCCTGAGTTGCTACTACGAGTACAACACTCATCAAATCCGGTGTAAAACCGGGCCAGGGCGCATCGTAAATAGTAAGGATTGATCCATCAATGAAGCTCTGAATTTCGTATTCCTCCTGTGCTGGAACGTATAAATCATCACCAACCACATCGATCTGAATACCCAAACGGCGGAACACGTGCGGGATAATCCCCAATTGATCTACCCGAGCATCTTTAATTGTAATTTCCGACTTCGTCATCGCCGCAAGGCCAATAAAGCTTCCAATTTCGATCATATCGGGCAACAAACGATGCTCCGTTCCTTCCAAGGAATCTACGCCCTCAATATGCAGTCGGTTGGAACCAATCCCGCTGATCTTAGCGCCCATTTGCTGCAGCATACGACACAGTTGCTGTACATAGGGCTCACAAGCGGCATTGTAAATGGTTGTTTCTCCTTCGGCCAAGACAGCAGCCATTACTACGTTGGCAGTGCCCGTGACTGAAATCTCCTCCATGTGTAGATAGCGACCTTGCAATCGCCCGTCTGACTTGAAAGCGTACAAGTTCTTTTCTGCATCAAAGGAAAAGTGCCCGCCTAATTGTTCCAGTCCTAGCAGGTGGGTATCTAAACGGCGACGGCCAATTTTATCCCCTCCAGGCTTAGGTAGAGAAGCCCTGCCATAGCGCGCCAACAGTGGTCCAATAAGCATTACGGAACCGCGAATTTTACTCGCATCGCGAATATAATCCTGACTTAGCACATAGTCTACATTAACTTCCTTGGCCGTAAAGCGATAGGTATCGGAAGACAATTGCTCTACTTCTACTCCCAGGCCTCGAATCAATTGGATGAGCATGGCTACATCACGGATAGCGGGAAGGTTAGTAAGGGTTACAGGCTGGTCGGTGAGGAGTACTGCACAGAGTACTTGCAGTGCTTCGTTTTTAGCGCCTTGTGGGACAATTTCTCCCTTCAAGCGATGGCCGCCTTCTACAACGAAAGTACCGGCTGATTGCATAGATTGTTAGTGGTTTTATCTTAGGTGAAAAAGTGGAAAGCAGCGCGTGAACAAGTCACACACTGCTTTATATTTCATCTTGTCTGCTCGACAAAAATAAGCTTGCAAGATTTACTTCTTGTAATTGCGTCCGCGTCCACCGCTTTTGCGGCGACCACCACGGTTACTGTAATTACCACCAGAGCGCTTACCGCCACCACCACCGCCACGACGACGATGAGAACTCTTGGTAACCAAATTGTCAAGTGACTGCTCTTCAGGAATCACCAACAGACCTTTTGATAAAGCACGCAGATCAGCTTTGATGATTTCATCGCTTACATAGTGCTCACGGTTCCACGTCTTGTAAGCCAGCTTCATGTAGGCGGCAATCGCTGCTACAAAACCATCCTTTTTTGGGCCTTCTTCCATGGCAATGGCTTTCTTGACCATTGTCTGGACATTATGCCCGTAATGACGGTACTTAGCTTCTGATTCCGGATAAGGCACCTCATCTGGGTGCAGGCGTCCGCTGGTATCTTCTGGCATTTCTACCCCTTCCGGAGGAGTGACCCGCAGATCATTACCTGCAATACGGAACAGGTGACGCCAGAGCTTACCCTGGTAACCTTCAATATTCTTATTCTGAGGAACCATCTGCATCATCAGGCGAACGATACGCTCAGCAAAACGCTGACGCAGGTCATCGTCTTCGATGGTGCGGGCGTGGTCGACCAATAGTTGTACGTGACGGCCATATTCTGGGATCGTCAGATTGGCTTTCGCCGAGTTATAGGTCATGTTCCAATCAATCATATTCTTCTTTTCGCTTGTCGCTTTGACTATAAAAATTTACTGGGGCCGTTGCTAGATTGCCGGCCTACTACTCAACCGTAACAGATTTGGCCAGGTTACGGGGTTGGTCCACATTGCAACCTCTCATCAAAGCGATATGATAGGATAACAATTGTAGTGGAATAACGGATAAGAGAGGTGTAAAGGGCTCTTCCGTGTCCGGGATTTCGATCACGTGATCAGCCATTTTGCTGATGACCGTATCTCCTTCATTAACGATAGCGATTACAAAGCCTTTACGTGCCTTTACTTCCTGGATATTGCTAACGATTTTATCGTATGCACTGCGGTTGGTGGTAATCACGATGACCGGCATGTTCTCATCAATGAGGGCAATTGGGCCATGTTTCATTTCCGCTGCCGGATAACCTTCGGCGTGGATGTAAGAGATTTCCTTTAGCTTCAGTGCCCCCTCTAGGGCTACCGGGAAGTTATATCCACGCCCTAGATAAAGAGCGTTGGAATGATCCTTAATTTCTGCTGCAATATAACGTATTTGCTCCTCCTTTTCCAGTACCTTCTGAATCTTCTGTGGAATGGTAGCCAATTCACTAACCAATTGACGGAAGTAAGATTTGGAGATTGTCCCACGCTTGTGCGCCAAGCTGAGCGCCATCATTGTCAATAGACTCACCTGCCCGGTGAATGCCTTTGTAGAAGCTACCCCAATCTCGGGTCCAGCGTGGATATAAGAGCCCGCATCCGTTAAGCGGGCGATCGAAGATCCAACGGAGTTGACAATACCAAAGAGCATGGCCCCTTTTTGCTTAGCCATCTCCAAGGCAGCGAGGGTATCTGCGGTTTCACCAGATTGGGAAATAGCAATAACCAGGTCCTTTTCGGTGATGATTGGATTACGGTAACGCAGTTCTGAGGCATATTCCACCTCTACGGGAATGCGCGCTAAATCCTCAAACAAGTATTCTGCAATCAAGCCCGCGTGCCATGATGTACCGCAAGCAGCAATAATGAACCGATCAGCTTGCAGTACGCGGTTAACGAACTCTTCTAATCCCCCCAAACGAATCCAGCCTTCTTCAGCGTTTAGACGCCCCCGCATACAATCCGCTACCGTCTGTGGCTGTTCGTGAATCTCTTTCAACATGAAGTGATCATAACCGCCTTTCTCCAAGGCTTCGATCTGCATGTCTAACTCGTGGATGAAGGGCGTTTGCTCCTCGTTTCCGATGGTGCGTAACTGCAAGCCATTTTCCAAGCTAACCACCGCAATCTGCTCATCATCCAGATAAACAACGCGCTTAGTATATTCAACGATGGGAGTCGCATCAGAGGCCAGGAAGAACTCGTCTTTACCCAAGCCTACTACCAGCGGGCTGGCTTTCCGCGCCGCAACAATCTTCTTTGGATCTTCTCGGTCGATGACCACGATAGCGTAAGCACCAATAACGCGGGTCAGAGCAATACGAACAGCCTCTTCCAAGGGCAAGTTATCTTCTACTTGTATCGCTTCGATCAGATGGGTGAGTACCTCGGTATCCGTCTCACTTTCAAAAACGTGCCCTTCTTTTTCCAAAGCAGTTTTAAGCAGGGCATAATTTTCAATAATGCCGTTGTGTACCAGGGCAATGCGGCCGTTACCAGATTGGTGAGGGTGAGCATTGATGTGGTCTGGAGCACCGTGGGTAGCCCAACGCGTATGGCCAATTCCCGTACTACCACTCTGATTTTTCTCCGCAGCATATTCAATCAGTTCCTGTACTTTACCCTTACGTTTATAAACATGGAGTCCTCCATTGAGTAAGGCTACACCAGCGCTGTCGTATCCACGGTACTCCAGGCGCTTTAGGCCCTTGATTAGCACAGGATAAGCTTCGCGAGGACCGAGATAGGCTACGATTCCACACATAATTTTCTATTTTTTGGTCTTCTGGATCGGGTTCTAAGTTCCGATCAATAATTGTTAGTTCTAGAAGCTACCTAAGTTTTCATTAAGATCCGTTCATAAACCTCTGATCTAGAAAACTCAGACCGCTTCACACGCGAAAAATGCCCTGAACGCTTTCAAGACATTTTTCGTGCTGTACACTTTTGATCCGATCCGGTCATCATTTACGCAGCTATAACGCAAGTATATTCTTTTCCTTGCCTACAAGTCCGTAAATGATAATTTTAGCAATGGCGGGTTTTCCACTGCTCCCGGCCCCTTAAAGATAACCTGGCTAGCGTTAGCAGCACGAGGTAGTATTTGCAGATACAACGTCTGAGGTTCAGTACCGTTGATAATGTACTGCGTGTGGATAGAGATATTTAGGGTATAAAAACGACGACCAGTATCCTCATCATCTATCGGCTGCCCACCAAAGTAAACATCTAAGTCATTAGGCAAAACAGCCACGTCGTCAATAACAGCCAGGGCTCCTTCGTCCGTTTCCACAAAGGCGGCAATTTGGTCTGGCAGGAAGTTTCGTTGGATATCATAGCCAGCAGGCACCTCCACCGTAAGTTCAAGCTCTGCTTTATTGATTACTTTGTCGGACAGGTCCTGTAATCCTGGCATTTCAAGAGCAATCCGCAAACCTTGTAAGCCCTGTAGGAACATCAGGCTATCATTCGTTACGGGATCATCGATGAAATCACCAACAATATAGCTATCGTAATCGTGTTTATACTGACTAATTCGGCGCCCGATACTTCCTACCTCAAAGTTATACGTTAGAGTGTCTACACCTTCCCGGTAGTAGAAATAAATACCAGGCCAGCTGCGGTTCATCGTGAAATTCATCAAACCTGGCGTTACCCCCGTAGGTTTAACGTATAAGCCCCGGAAGAACTCCAAGAACAAACTATCGCTGGAATAAGTCATCGTATCCTGCGCCAAGAATCGTTCCCCAAAGGAATCATCTAGGCGGATGCGAACATGGGGTGCTCTTAGATCGACCGTATCGAGGGTTGAGAAATCTATTTGTTCTTTAACGAAAACAGAATCCTGAAAGTTAGGCCGAAAGGTCGTTGAGGCTATCGGTACAGGGTTAAGCTGAAAATCTACATTGGAAAAGAAGCTTAGCGTACCATTGATATCCTGGGGCTCCATGGATTCCGTTACCTCAAACACCTCCACGCCAAAATCACCAACCAATGAACCGTAGATACCAGAAGAGTCGATCGGTAAAACTAACACGACCGAATCCAGGAAAGGAGTACGACCACCATCGAGAAATTGAACTAGGTTACCACCTAGGTCGCGTAACAGCAGCGGCTCAAAATAGAGTCCGGCCTGAGTAATACCAAAGTATGGACTTTCGGTACGCCCGAAAAGAAATTGGGCAATGGCGCCAACGCCAGGGGAAAAAGCTCTTACCGAATCTGCGATCTCGGTTTTAGCAACCAGCTTAACGGTATCTGTGAAACCTACACTGGCACGATCTTCATCCAGAAGATCTGCCCCTACCTCGAGGGGGTCCGTACAATTAGTCAGCAGTAAAGAAAGTGCGCTGAGAACGACCAGCAAACCGGTCCGGAAACTGTTTTTCATACAATAGTTGGGTACTTACCGCTCCAACACCACCAAGGTGCCGGAACGAAGACTAAAGGGGTTAAGCTTTGGCATGGCTAGTTGGCGAATGCTCAAGTCCATGCCAAAGCAACCGCCAGTTTAGCCTTCAACCTCTTCCGTCAAAAGTGATTGATAGAATTCAATTAGTTTGGAACGATATTCCTCAGCGTCAAAGTCCATGACCGGCTTATCCAGTTCGGCAAGTACTTTAGAAGCTTCTTCCGACAGGTTCTCAGAACCGCTTACGATCGCGTCAGCGCTGCGGATTGCTCCAGCCTCGAGGGTTACTCCCTGACCGTTCTGATAAGAATGGAGATCTTCTTCCTGCAAGTTGTTGATCGAAGCCTTAGCAGTGAAGCTATCATTAAAGTGCTGAGCTAAGTTATCCGACTCGTAAGAAGAGTATACGATCTTCGCATTTTCAAATAGCGGCTCATTCTTGTAGGCTGTCTTCAAGTACAGCGGGATCAGGCTGGTCATCCAACCGTGACAGTGCACGATATCCGGAGCCCAACCAAATTTCTTCACGGTTTCGAGTACACCCTTACAGAAGAACACCATACGATCGGCATTGTCTTCAAAAGGCTGTTCGTCCTCGTCGTGAAAGAGGAACTTACGCTTAAAAAAGTCTTCGTTATCGAGGAAGTATACCTGCATCCGGGCCTCAGGTAGAGAAGCCACTTTGATGATTAATGGATAGTCGTCATCATCGACGATAATATTCATACCTGACAAACGTACCACCTCGTGAAGACGGTGGCGGCGTTCGTTGATGGTGCCAAACCGAGGCATGAGTACCCGAATCTCCATGTTATTCTCTTGCACATAGGGGGCCATCTTACGAACGGTCTCAGAAATCTGTGAGAGGTTAGTGTAAGGCTCCATCTCTTGGGTAACGATCAGTACCTTCTTTTTGCTCATACGCCTACTATCTCTATTTTCGAAAATCAAACATCAATTTCAAAAAGGAAACTGAGGGGGGGCACCTTTACTTCAAAAAGTGCTTTCTCAATTCAAGCTGCAAAGATAGTAAAAATCAGGCATTTATCTCCGAAAACCCTAGCATTTTGGCGGATCATGGGGCCGTAAAGGAGGAATTATTCTGCCAATACTTCTCAAATGACGGCCAAAGCTTCCTCGGCCTGATATCAGGCGAGATCGGATTTACCCAGGAACGTGCTTCAGACAAACAAGTCTCTTCTCGAAAAACGTCTATATTTGCCTCCCTCTTTTGGGAAGAAAATTTACTTGGTAATGTATCTGTTCAAACGCGTCGATCAGTTGCGAGCCTTCCTTAATGGGGGCCGTACCAACAATCGCACGGTGGGCTTTGTCCCAACCATGGGTGCGCTACACCAGGGGCATCTATCTTTGGTGGAACGATCCTTAGCAGAAAATCAAGTTACGGTTGCCAGTATTTTTGTGAACCCTACTCAATTCAACGAGGCCAGTGACCTGAAAAAATACCCCCGGACACCCGGTAAAGACCTGGAAAAACTCGCAAAGGTTGGTTGTACAGTAGCTTTTTTACCCGAAGTGTCAGACATGTATCCTCCTGGGTTAGACACTAGCCTAGCGCTTGATTTTGGCACCCTCGATAAAACCATGGAAGGCAGCGAACGCCCGGGGCACTTTAACGGAGTAGCCCAGGTTGTTAATCGCCTGCTAGAAATCGTTACGCCAGAGTATCTCTATATGGGGCAGAAAGACTTTCAGCAACAGCTGATTGTACGCGAAATGACCCGCCTGCTTCAACTCAACACCACGGTAGTAACGGTACCCACCGCCCGCGAAGATGATGGCTTGGCAATGAGCTCGCGCAACGTGCGCCTTACTCCAGTAGCCCGCGCGCAAGCTCCTACACTATACCAGACCCTACAAGCGGCTAAAGAGCGCCTGACCAAAGGCGAAAAGGTGGCTGATATTGAACGCTGGGCCCTCGCCACGCTACAACAGGAGACCGAACTTCGTCCAGAGTACTTTTCTATCGTGGATGCTGATACCCTTCTAAACCTAAATGGCGTTGCCACCCTCCCCGAACGGGTCGTAGCCTGCACCGCAGTCTGGGCAGGAGAGATACGCCTCATCGACAATCTCCTCCTCCGGGGTAAACTGTAACTTTTCCGTCCGTTTTTCGTCTCAAAGACAAAGAGGCGAATAAAACTTTTCGTAATTTTGTTCTGTTTACTTGACAAACCGCCACCTTTTTGAAAGGAAAGTCAAAAAGAAAACAGGATCAACAAATATTATATTTCGCGTAACTATGCTGATTCAACGCTTTAAATCCAAGATTCACCGCGCCGTAGTCACCGAGGCTAACCTCAACTACGTAGGAAGTATCACTATTGATGAGGATTTACTGGATGCCGCGAACTTACAAGAAGGAGAACGCGTGCAGATCGTGAATAACAACAATGGCGAGCGATTTGAAACCTATACCATCAAGGGAGAACGAGGCTCAGGTATGATTTGCCTCAATGGTGCGGCAGCACGTCGGGTACAGGTCGGAGATGTTGTCATTATCATCGCCTATGGCTGGATGACCCCAGATGAAGCTAAAACCTACCAGCCCGATATCGTTTTTCCCGGTGAAGGCAATACACTTGTGTAAGGATAGCCTACACAGGATAGGAAGGTTAAACCTCCATACAAAAGCAGAAAGATGGTCACGTCTTTCTGCTTTTTGCTTTTCACGCCACGCACCAAGTCACTTCGCAAACTAATCTCCCTTTGTACAACTCGATTATACAGGGTACTAAAGCCGAGATTAATGAGAACCATATTCTTGATAGGGTTACTATTTGCGGTAGCACTTCTATACGCACAGTTTGTTGGCAAACAAGTGCTATTAAACCTTACCCCAAGCAACTGGAATAAACACCTGGTGGAAGATAAGTCAACACTGAACAGCCTGGATCCGGTCGATTATCTCATTGCTGAAAATTGGTCTGATTCAACGCAACGGCCAACGATTGATGGAACATTTAGCTATGATAAGGATGGCTACAAGATCAGAGGCTACCTTAAAGGCAAACAAGTAAGCATTTTCACGCAGCACAGAACCAACGACTATCAGAATTACCAGGCGCTTTATGGTACACTCATCCCTTGGAGAACGCCAACCGACAGCATCTTTTACTTCAGCGCTGATAGCACGCTATCTCTTTCGGCAGCTATCCGCATGCCAGAGCCCGATGAGGAGCCGGTACCCAGTAGTTCTGTTCCGCCTATATATGATCCGTATCAAGACCTGTACGGCCTATTTTACTCCTGTGGAGACGCCTTACTTTTAGATGGTGCCGTAGTAAAAATGACATTCATAGCTGATAGTACTGTCACTATTTTAGACACGATAAGGCTAGCTGATTACGAGCATAAAACAGATTCTATTCAATTGTTTCGTGAAGAAGGCGAATACATTTACGCAAACGCTTCTTCCTACCTCCTACGCCCACAACTTGAAAAGTGGCACAACAGGGCCTTCGCCGAACGAGCATGGCTAGAGGTAGGCATTCCTCACCCAAATCATTTTCGGGAAGAAGACCTACACACTTTTCCACTCTCCAGGTTCACGCACCTTTATAGTAGCACCTGTGGTGGCAACTATAGCCATATCCTTCTTGATGGACGATCGATCCAGGTGGGGCGCTTTAGCATGGAAATTGAGGACAAAGATTTGGAAGACGAGTGAACGTCGGCACACTAAGGTTAATAGCGGCCTCGCTTAATGCGATCTAGATCGCGTTTTTGGTCTTTTTGCTTAATGCTGTCTCGTTTGTCGTAATTTTTCTTACCCTGCGCCAAGGCTATTTCTACTTTCGCAAAGCCTCGGTCGCTTAGGTAGAGCTTGTGCGGCACTATCGTGTAACCGCGTTCCTTGACTTTCTTATCGAGTTTTTTAAGTTCGTTGCGCTTTAATAATAGTTTACGGGTACGACGGGCCTCGTGGTTGAATTGGTTGCCAAAGGCGTAGGGCGCAATGAACATACTGTGGATAAACAACTCTCCATTTTTAAATAAGCAATAGGCATCACGCAAGTTGACGTTCCCCTGCCGAATGGATTTGATCTCCGTTCCAGTTAATACAATCCCCGCTTCCACTACATCGATAAAGTGGAACTCGAACTTCGCTCGCCGATTGACGATTTCTATACCTGCTTTTTGTTTATTCTTTTCTGCCATTGCTATACTGTACTACGCTAAGCATTAACGCCTTTTTAGGTTTATAGTTCCATTACTCTTTAGGCACCTCATTTTTCAAACCACATTAGGCACATGAGGATACATAAGAGTAGCATCCGTAAAATTCAATAACTCGCCTCATTTATACCATATCAGGCATTGAAGAACATGTAAGAAGACACATCCAACTACCTCAACTAATTCAACTAACCAGAGCCGCAGGCTCAACCAATTCCACTTTTTCAAACCACCTTAGGCACCCAAGAACACCAAAGGAAGTTTGGAACCATATAAGACATAGTAGGACATATAAAAACGATATACCCAACTAATTCAACTAACCAGAGCCGCAGGCCCAACCAATTCCACCTTTCCAAACCACCCGAGGCACCAAAGAACACCAAAGGAACCTCTGAACCAGTTAGAATTGGAATCGGAATTAGGATTAGAATATTTAGCTTAAGCATGCATACTAACTAATCCAACTAACTACGCCCGTGGTAGCTCTGCGTAGATGGGCTAACTAACCCAACCAAATTCATTTTATCCGCCAGAGCTTCAGCGAAGGAGGACTAACACCACCTTTACACCTCTACTCCTTCCCTTTCCGCATCGGCTCAACACGTAATACACCAGTAGGACGACCACTAGCGGCACTCTTACCTTTCAGATTGTCGTTCAAAAATTGGGTCATCTTGGAGTACAAATGCAGGCGGGTAGGCCCTCCGTAGATACCGTGATTTCTATTGGGATAAAAATAGGTATCAAACTGCTTATTGGCCATAATCAGCGCATTAGCCATCTCGGCAGTATGCTGGAAGTGGACATTATCGTCTCCCATCCCGTGCACCAATAAGTAGCTTCCCTTGAGTTGATCAGCAAAGTAAACGGGTGAGTTATTCCGATACCCGTCTTCGTTCTCTGCTAGCGTACGCATGTAGCGTTCGGTATAGATGGTATCGTACCATTTCCAGTTGGTAACGGGTGCTACCGCAATAGCAGCCTTAAACATATCCGGGCTCTTCAAAATACAAGAACTGGCCATGTATCCGCCGTAGCTCCAACCAAAAACACCTATGCGCTTAGCATCAACGTAATTGAGGCTACCCAGGTACCTGGCTGCTTCGGTTTGATCAATCGTTTCGTAGTTACCCAGTTGCTGGTAGGTCATTTTTTTAAACAACTCACCACGGGCACCAGTACCGCGATTATCTACACTTACTACAATGTAGCCTTGCTGTGCCAGCATCTGATACCACCAGTAATTTTGTCCGCCCCAACTATCACGAACCGTCTGGCTACCTGGGCCACCGTATACGTACATGAGCACAGGGTATACGCTAGTTTCACTGAAGTTGGGTGCCTTGATCATGTAGCCATTGAGGGTCACATCCTCCGAAGTGGTAAATTCAAAGAATTCTGCTTCCTGCACGCCGTAAGCTGCTTGTAGAGACTGTAGCTGTGCATTATCCTCGATCAGGCGCACGGTGCTACCCTTACGATCCATAACCGTGTAAGTCGCTGGCTGATTGATAGAGGAGTAGGTCAGTACGAAATAGTCGAACGTGCTGCTGAATTGAGCATTATTAGTTCCCGCTTCCGCCGCCAAAGCGCTAGCGGTGGCAGCTTCATCCAGGGGCTGGGCATATATTTCCCGTTGCATTGGATTTTGCTTCGCTGCCTGGTAGTAGATCATTCCATTGTCTTCGTCCAAGCCATAAAAGCTAGTCACTTCCCATTGGCCATCGGTCAGTTGCTGAGCCAGAGAACCATCCATATTGTAGAGGTACACGTGGTTCCAACCGCTGGTTTCGCTCGTCCATACAAACTGATCGCTATCCTGTAGGAATTCGAGGTTGTCGTGAATATCTACGTAGTAGGGGCTCTCTTCTTGCAGGAGTACGCGGCTGTTGCCGGCAAAATCTACCAGGCGTAACTCAAGCTTACTTTGGTGACGATTCATAAAGAAGACACACAATTCGCCTGGTGTCCGGGTCCATTTCACGCGTGGGAAATACTCCCATTCAGCGCCCGTGGAAGCTACTTTGCGCGTTTGGCCGGAAGCCAAATCGTAAATCTGAATACTCACCGTACTATTTTCCTCGCCCACTTTCGGGTATTTGAAAGTGACGTACTCCGGATACAAGTCATCGCGGTAGTTCGTCATCGTAAATTCCGAAACGGCGGCCTCATCAAAGCGATAAAACGCTATTTGCTGGCCATCTGGCGACCAGAAAAATCCGTGGTCATCACCAAATTCTTCTTCGTAAACCCAGTCGGCAGCGCCGTTGATGATCTTATTGATTTCGCCATCAGTGGTAATGGCCGTGCTTTCTCCCGAGCCTAGATCCTGTACGTACAGGTTATTCTCGTACACAAAAGCTACTTTGTCACCTTGCGGGTTCAGCGCCGCCAGTCGCACTCTTTCACCCTCTTCGAATACGCGCTGTACGCTATTATCAGCGCGGTTATAAATGAAAAACTCAGCGGCAAAAGAGTGGCGGTAAATGGGGCGAGAATTATTACTAAGAATAATTCGGCTTTCGTCTTCGGTAAACTGATAGTTCTGAATGCCGTCCACTTGATCTAAAGCTGCTGCATCAACGAGTGTAGCTACCTGCTGGCCATTGCGCAGATCATACTGGACCACCTTATTGCGTTCCAGACGGGTATAGTGCTGACCGTCGTTCATGAAGTTGAAACCCGGCACCCGATTAGGGGTAAATGTATAATTCTGCCAGATATCCTCCAGGGTAATACTTTGCTGCGCTTGTAAAGCGCCAAAAACACTACCAATAACTAGGATAAGAACTATGCGCATTTTCATCATCTCAGTTTACTTTTTTGATGAACAACAGACTAAGAAATATAATATTTAATCGAGAGGAAATGAGGCGAAACCTCCTTACTTCCCGTAAAAACGGTCAAAAATAAGGAAAAGGGGTAGGCTTATTGTAAAATGACGGCCAATTCCCGCCGCAGCAGATCACTAAAGATGGCACCACGATGACCAGAACCATTCAAGCGAACTAGTCGACTCGCCTGCGGCCGAAGGCTCTGCAAATAGACAGAATGATCGTAGGGAATGAGTTCATCACGTGAACCGTGAAAAAGGGTCACCGGTGCCTCCACCTCTGATAAGCGTAGATCATTCCGCAAGGGATATTTCAAGAGGAACGATGGAATAAAAGGAGCAAACATTTCCTTCATCGCCAACATAGACTGAAATGGAGCTACCAAACATAAATGGCGAGGCTGATTTTCGCTGGCCAGGTAAGCAGCGGCACTGCTCCCCAAAGAGTAACCCAGGATCACAATCTGATCTTCACGATAGTGCTGGCGTAGCCAATCATACACTTCCTGTGCATCGGAGAAAAGCTGCTGCTCGGAGTAAATTTGCCCATCGCTTTTTCCGTAGCCACGGTAGTCCGGCATGAGAATATCGTAGCCTAGACCCGCCAAATTCTCAGCCTGGCGTAAACAACGGCGATTGGACCCACGATTGCCATGCCAGTACAAGACAACGCCCTGTGAACGGCGCGATCGCAACCAGAGTGCGTGCAAATCAATACCGTCCGCAACCGGAATATATACCTCCTCACCCGCCCAGAACTCAAACGATTTGGGCAGGCTACTGGGTTGAAAAATCATCTTTTCCTGCTGTAAATACACTGCTCCACACCCTAGGACATACAAGAACAGCACCAGGTAAAACAATCGCTTTAGCCACTTCATGTACTTGGAAACAATTGAATAAAGGGATGGTTGGATAGGCACCAAAGCGTACATCAACCGCTGTTGCTACCTTATTCCGGAAGCTTTATTCCATCGATCACCGAAGAATCTACCACTTGATCCCATTGCATAGCCGGATCCAGCAGAAATTCAGGAAATTGGAATTCGAGAAATTGATTATAGAGTTCGGCAGCTGGTGATAATTCTCCCTCATTAGTGTGAAAGAAGGCCCGATTTTCCTCTAAAGTAGAGAGGTGGACCTTCTCCAAGGAGGACTGAAAATACACCCGTAGGCTATCAATAAGATCAGTCCGAATTTTTGACGGAATAATAGCTGGCAAGGGCTCGATAATTGCTTCGATCAACACCCCAAGGGCACCAATCTTGTACAATTCGTCTTGCGTAAACTTGGTCACCTCGGCAAACCACCCTTGGAAGAGCAGGCGCAACTCATCACGATTGAGGTTGACGAATTCCTCCGTAGCGACTATTACATCGGTGATTAAATTGGGATAATCACCGGTATGAGCAATCACTTTAGTGCCAGGCACTTCCGCCAAACAAGATTCAGCATAGGGACTCCACAATACGATGGCATCTATGGATTCATCGTGCTGGAAGGTCTTGCTGATGATGTCGAGATCAACGTTTTTCTGCGGCAGGTGAACAATATCAAAGGTATCCATTCCGGCCCCGTTCATTACATACTTCAAGAAGGTAAAAGCCGGAGAATCATAGGGGTAAATTACTTTTTTCCCTTTGAGATCTTCCAGCGTTTGAATGCCATTACGCGCAATCACCGCATCTGCTCCGTTGGACCAGCTTACCTGCGCAATCACCTTAGGCTTTTGGTCTTTGAGCTTGTAGAGCACCGACGGCAGGCGATCCAAAGTGGCCCAAATTAGATCTGCTTCTCCTGAGGCCATCAGGTTGCAGGTTTCTTCTACATTATCACTCAACTCGTAGCGCAGTGCGCGCTTATACTGCTTAAACAAAGGAGTCTTGCGCGAACGCACAAAACCATTGTTGTACATAATACCTCCGATAAAGCCTACCCAGGTAGGAATAACGAAACGAATACTACGCGCATTGATTTCTTTAATGTACTGGTTGAGCGTCTCCGTAATTTCCTGGTAGATAGCGTCCCGGTTTTCCGGGTTTTGAATAATGCGGTCAAAAAATTTCAGCTTCTCAATATCAAAGGCGTCGTCATAATGGTCACGCCACATGAAATCCTGTACGATCACCGGTAGCACGTAGCGGCCTTTACCGGAGCTTGCCGCATAATTGGACAGAAGAATCCTAGTTTCCTCGTCAAAAACATTTTCGATGGCAAAATCTGCACTCAGTAGCAGCAAGGTTATATCGGCCCGGCTGAGCTCTTGCCGTATTTCTTGCTTCACAACAGCACCCAGTTCCACATCTTTTACTGTCCAAATACGCACATTGGAATGCATCTTGGAAAGTAGGCCCAGGTGGCGTTCTAGCTCCCCCCAATAGCTTTGATCGGCGTCAGCATAGAGAACAGCGACGTTTATATTTTTATTCCCTTTTTTCACAGTGTCAGTTGGATAATTTGGGTATCGCAAGGTGTATATTTTTCACAATTGAATGTGTTTCAAATGCGTCAACAAAACGCTTAATATACGGGTTTCTGTTACGTTTATACGAAGTTGCCAGGGATTGTTACATTAGCCCTGCGCAAGCTATAACGTAAATAAGATGGGAATTAGCACAAGTCGATGGCCGATCGGCACCTTAATCAATATGGGGACCGTCACGATTGGCAGCTTGATTGGATTGTACCTGCAAGGGGTCTTTCCAGAGAATATTCAAATAATCATCTTCCAAGCCATTGGTTTGGGTACATTGGTTTTGGGTATTATGATGGGACTGAAGGTACCAGACGGCTATCTACTCAATTTCATCTTCAGCCTTATCCTAGGAGCCATTCTAGGCGAATTGATGGGCGTACAAACCTTTCTCCAAGGCCTGGGTGACACGATCAAGGCAGCTCTCAACATCACGGAAGGCGCTTTTACCGAGGGGCTGATCACCGCTTTTCTACTCTTCTGCATTGGGAGTATGACCTTCGTAGGAGCCATTGAAGAGGGCCTCGAAGGCAAACGAGACCTCTTAATGGTCAAGTCTACCCTCGACGGCGTGTCCTCGGTGGCCTTTGCTGCCACTTATGGCATTGGCGTTCTCTTCTCCATTGTTCCTATGCTCCTATTTCAGGGAGGCATCACTTTACTGGCTCGTCAGCTTCAGCAATTCTTCACTCCCATTATGATTGCGCAGTTGAGCAGTGTGGGTGGGGCTTTGATTATCGGAATTGGCATCAATATTCTCGGCTTGGGGGAAATCAATGTGGAGAATCTTCTACCGGCCCTGCTGGTGACGATTCCGTTGACTTGGCTTCAGCAGCGGTTTCAAGCCACCAAATAGGCAAGTAGGGTTCCGCCTCTTCCTGAGCTGTGGAAGGCTGATTAAGGATTTGACAACCAATGGCACAATCCAGACAGCGGCGTTGATCACAATAATGTTGTTTCAAGTATAACAAAGCCTGGCTCTGAGCAGCCTGCCCAGCACTTAAACCTAACATGCCCCATTCGCGGAGAATATGATTCTTCTCTGCCGGCACTTCCTCCAATAATTGCAGCGCTCGGTCCTGATAACGATCCTCATCCCTAGCTTTGCCGTAAAAGAAGAGGAAAGGCGCGATCACATTAATGATCAACAGATGCACGCGCGCTTTACCCAAGGTCTTAGCACTTTTGGGGCTTTCCTTATCAAAACGGTAGTGCGTCTGCCAATAGTTGGAAAGCTCTATCACAAAGGCATTCTCTATTTCTTTTACATTCTTAGCTACCAGCATCTTACTGAACAACTGCCCGGTGCGATGGTGTAATGTAGCCCACTGGGCAATGCGGACGGTGGGAAAATTAGCAGGGCGCATGCGCATAAACTTCCAGTGATTGGCGGATATAGGGTCAAGTTTAAACTTGGCGCGCAAGAAGCGATACTCTTGCTGTAGTTGTTGGGGATAAGCATCTTGGAATTCATCCCCCAATAAGCCTGCCTGACCAAAAAGTAAAGCCTCCAATTGTAGAATACTATTGCGATGCCGGTGTAGCACCTTCAAGGGTGTTGCTTCTGCTAGCATCAGAAAAGCATCGGCGTTAACCCGCAAACCAAGGCCCCAAGCCAGGCTTTGGTAGAAGGTCTCTTCCCAGTTTTGCTGATTAGCCGCCAGGCGATTTGCCAGTTGGGCGGTACGCTGCTCCAACCGCTCTACCAACAGGCGATCCAACCATAGCTGACGCTTGATCTCTGGCACCTGATATAGTTGGTTCTGGCAGGGAATCCACTGCTCGCTGTGCAAAAGACGCAGGTACTGCCGGGCTAGTCCAGGATGGAGATAAGGGCGAAGGTTTAAACAGGGAATATGTTCGCCATTTGTGTATTGCACCGGCTCATCTTCATCTAGCACTACGTGCAGGATAACGTTTTCGTAATTCGGATCTTGTTGGTGCTGATGCGCATACCATTGAGAGCTACGCAGGTGCATCTCTACACTACCCGCCCACAAAGTACCACCAATACGGATACGAGCATTTAGAAAATCAGGACCAGCATGGTTGTTATGCTGACCTAAGTTGATGATTTCAATGGTTTCACCAGATGTCGTTAGTAAGTTTTGCTGACGGAAACGACGGAGCCGCCACACGAAGTGCAGGAAATCCTCTTTCATAAGACAAGCGCGTTTTATTAGAAAGATCCCCATAAGAGAAAAATTACACGGAATTTCGGTGTCAATTTTTGAGACCGAACACTAACCAACTGATTATGAGGCAACAAAAATTCAACTTAACTAAATTTAGAAGAGGTTACTATGCTTCCGTTTCACGGTTTTGTCGCAACAAAAACAGGTCTTGATTGATGAGTAGCGCCAAATTAATGAAGAAGAAGGAGCCGATTTTATCCGTTTCGATCAAATCGTTAATCAAGAGGAACGCGGTGATAACGGTGGTAGACAAAAGCACTGTCATCACAATATTTTGGCGAAGCGGAAAAGCCTCCAAGGCGTGGTATAGATACTCGCCGCGTGAGAAAAACGTAACTAGAAGCGCCATAAAGATGAGTAGGCCAGGTACTCCCTGCTCCACCAGCGTCATAAAAAAGTAACTGTGGATACCAGACTGTTCGGGATTATCACTTACGTAAGTTTGGAAACTCGTAACCGCAAAGGGTTTGTAGAAATTCACAAAATTGCCAGGCCCCCAACCGAAGAAAGGTCGCTCTGGTGCCATATGTCCAGCCGCTACCCAGCGATATACCCGCTCCATGGTAGAAATGTCTTCCATCTTGTAGGTAGCCTCGATCAGGTTGTCAAAGCGTTCGTGCGAAATGGTGCGGTCATAATTGGGAGCGTATTCCAGGTAGGTATTGTCCTTAACCATGTGCACTACCCCAGCAACCAGAGCGATTCCAGACAAAATGAGCGCGTAGCGCATGAGTCGCCAGCGGATGATATAGTAGGTCCCCAAGGCAATAACAAGGGAAATGTAGGCTGCTCTGGTGTAAGAGAAATAGATGGCTGCCAACACAAAAACCAGCGCACCAATGAGCACCCACCAGGTTAACGACCAACGTTTATACCGCTCCAACATCATTACCATAAAGGGATAAAACAAGGCTAGTGCCGCTGCGTAATTCACGTGATTTCGCTGAAATGGGTGCATAATGCTATGGATGCCCTGGAACGAAAAGCCGAGCAAGGCGTGCCGCAGCATAATCACAAATACCATAAAAATGAATGGCCAGAAGAAGATCCAAAAGAACTGGCGAAAATCTCGATCGGAGCGCAGTAAATAAGCACTCAAACCAAAGAAAGTGACTACGTACCACAGCTTAGCCAATAAGAACTTAACCGAAACAAAAATCAGATCAGAGGTAATAGTGGTAGCCATCAACCAGGCCAAATGTACGGTCAAAATGAGCGTAAGTGGATGACGCACCAAATCGAACGAGAGGCTTTTTAGGTTACGTAGCACAAACAACCCAAAAAGAACCATCAGCCCTACCATAATGGGCTCCGTAGGAAGATCGGTACCAAAACCTCCGGGAAGTTCCACCTCTGTGGAAATAGGTATGCAAACGATGAGCAGCCAGAATAAGGGCTTGAAATTTACGATGGAGAGAAACAGAACTAATAGAACCACCGGCACAGCGGCAATGACATAATAGCCACTCGCCGCTGCGGAAAAAACCGAGAGTAGGACGATAGCTACGAAAATCAGCACCGGCGTAGCGCCAGTGGGTAACGTAGCAAATTGTTGACGGAGGGTGGCCAGCATAGATCCGGGTTATTCTCCGCGATAAATCGCTTTCCAGTCGATATCACCGTAAGCCTCGTGCAGCAAGATCCCCACTATCGTAAAGAAGAAAGTAATAAACACGGCAGCAAGCACGATCAGCGTTCGAAAAGGCCTGGATTTTACTACGGGCAGCATAGCCTCTTCCACTACAATCATAGCGGGAATATTCGACTCGTAAGTGGCTTTATACTGCTTTAGCTTCTCCTTATCCTCACTCAAACTGGAATTAGCTTCCTGATACTGGCGCGTAAAAGTGAGCACCTGCGCCAGACCTTCACTGAATTTGTTCAGCTTACCATTCAGCTGCGTCAACTCTTCTTCCAACCCCGCTACTTTTACTTCATAAACCGTTACGGAGTCCCGGAAACGATTTCCCTTATCGCGGTAAGCACCGAGTTTAGCCTGTGCACTAATCAGTTTGGTCTCCGTACCTGCCGCCAAAGCAGTCAGGCTCTCCGACTGGGCTTCGGTATTGAAAATACCATAGTAATCGCGCAGCGCCTGCAGGGTATCACTAAGAATGGCTATTTGCTCGCTCTTGGAGTTGATATTGTTTTCAAAAGTAGCAATGGCTCTTTCCTGACCATCTTTAATCATGAGCTGAGTAAGCTCATCGATCTTGTTACGCGTAGTGCGCGTGATGGTGCGGGCAAATTCGGGGTCCTTATCCTCAATGCTGAGCTGAATAGCATCCCGCTTGGTCTTCGTCACGTCGTACAAACCCATAAAATGGCGGCGTACGTAGTGTTTACCTTTGGGACTATCTGGATCAATATCGTAGTAGGTATACAGATCGAAGGTATCCACCAGGAAATCAATAAGTTCGTTTGACTCCGAGATCGTAAGCATCCGGTCAATATCGTTCTCGTTACCGTAAAGCTGTGGCGCGCTAGCCCCATCGCCAAATAGCAGTTCTGGTGTAGCTTGATCCGGACTAGTAGCAAAGAATACGGTCGCAGATTGGTAATATTCCGGTAGGAGTAATACAATAACTGCACTACCAATACCAGCCACTAGACAGGCACCAATGATCAGCTTTTTCCACCGAAAAAGGGTACGCAGCATATCCAGCAAATCGGTCCCTTTTGTTGCCTCTTCTTCGGTCTTCACTCGTTTTTCGTTTTGAGCAGTCATATTAAAGACTCACCAATTTTTTGCAAAAGTAGAAAAAGACTGGAAGTATTGTGGCGATACGCCTTTGTAGAGCGCGACTTATAAGTTCTCCTTACCTACACCTAGCCATTGCAACCAGCTCTTTATGTCGAGCAATTGTAAGGCAAACGCTAAAACCCCACCAGCAGATATAGTGAGCAAAAACTTAACAAGCCAAAAAGCAGTAGGAAGCCAGAATTGTAACGCCCTTTCCACAAGGATCAACAAAACAGCTAGTAGGATTATTCGTAATATCAGCTTGTAGTTGGTGCGAAGCTCCAGCAGTTTTTGGGCCAGTAGCAATTGCGCTAGAAAGGTAAGTGTCTGAGTAGCAAAAGTAGCCACGGCCGCACCCAGCGCATGATAGCGTGGAATCAAGATCAGATTTAGGATTAAGTTGAGGACAATACCTGCCGCAAAGATCATATTCATGGGGCGCAAGCTGGCATTAGCCGTAAGGAGTGTCCCGTAAACATAGCCACCACTCATGGGAATGAAGGTGAGCATGAGCCAAGCTAGAATTTGCCCTGAGTAGGCATTGCCATCCGTGTACAAACCGATCATGATTGGTGTGGAAAACAGGTAGACACTTACGGCCAATGTGATCGCTCCTGCCCAAATAGTGCTGATGGCCAAGCGCGTTAAGGGACGCACGGACTCACCTAGCTTTAGCTGCCGGGCAAACATGGGCAATAGTAAGCCCGCCAACAGGTAGCCACCAATGTTGGCCGCATCAAGCAAACGAAAAGCCGAGGCGTAGCGATCTGCCTCAAGTAAACCATTGGGCAAGAGCTTTTCAATCATGATCGCATCCAGACGGGTATAAGCCGTCATTAAAAATACTACCAGCGCATAAGGCGCACTCTGACGCAAGAAGGACCACAACTGTACCGGCCGCCAACGCCAACGCAACTGCCCCAAACGGGGCGCTAAAAAATAAACCAGCAGCAAAATAGTGAGGACATAGGCCGCCGTATGTGCCAACACAAACCAAACCAGTGTAAACTGCGCTCGCCAAGTGGGCACCCACAACATGGCGCCACCAATGATCACGAGCAAACTTTTGTCCACCACCGACATCCAACTATCCAAACGGTACAAGCCCAAACCCGCCAAATTGGAGCGCAAGAAGAGGACGAAGGTCTGCAAAAACTGGTTGACTGAAATACCCAGCAATAGCCACCAGACAGCTGAATCTCGAAAGCCCCAAGCGAAACCTACCCCAATAGTGAAGACCACAAAGGCGATGCCCAGTAGCAGTTTTAGACTAAGCAAATAGGGGAAGTACTTAGAAAGCAGCTGCCTTGATTGCGAAAGCTGGCGCGCATTGAAGTTCTGAATCCCAAAGTCGGAAATGATCTGAAACAAAAAGGCGAAGTTGAACAGCGTGAAGTACAAACCGTAATCACCTTCCGGCAAAATGTTCTGCACCGTTCGGTCAATGCCAAACAGGTAGAAAGACTTGACCAACACATTGATGGTGATAATCAAGACAGCATTACCAGCAAATTCGCGATTCATTCCTTAAATGAATATCTAATTGGAGTTAATACAAGGTGGGATTGGCCGTCCTTACACTCGATAAAGAGTAGAGCGTATATCGGCACCAAATTGTATTTCCTAACTTCCGATTTCCCACTTCTAACTTCCCATTTAAAACAGGCTTCCTTGACGGGCAAAGCTAAGTGGATTTTCCAACTCTAGCAGCCGGCGCTTGAAGTCTAGCCCGTAGAAGTAGCCCTGTAAATCTCCGCTCTTGGCAATGACACGGTGACAAGGCACAATAATGGCGATCGGGTTATTGCGGTTAGCTTGACCTACCGCCCGGATAGCTTTGGGGTCACCCAGCTTTTCGGCAATGGACAAATAGGAAGTGGTGCGGCCGTAGGGAATCTTTACCAATTCTTGCCAAACCGACTGGTAAAAGGAAGTGGAACCCGAAAAGTCAAGCTCAAGATCAAAGTCCTCACGTTGCTGTTTGAAGTACTCATCCAGCTGCTTCACTGCGGTGCGCAACTCACTCGGAATAGGCCCTGCTGGACAAGGCTTAGTATCGACCAAACGAACGGAACGTAGTCCTTGTGCAGTACCGGTCAGCTTGAAACACCCGAAGGGTGAGAAATAGTGCGTTTCTACTAATCCGGGTAAATCTACGCTTGCTTTTGTACGGGCCATTGACTGCTGTGATTATCCTTCGGCAAATTACGGAATTTCGCGTAGAGACGCATTGCCCTCTCCGTAAAGACGCATTGCAATGCACCTCAACAACTATAGGCTACCGGTGCCGGCTGCGCAGCACCTGCATCACATCCTCCCAGGCATAACCTTTGGCTGCCAGCAACACCAGGTAATGGTACAATAGATCGGCAGCCTCATTGAGGAAGAGTTCCTCATTGTCATCTTTGGCTTCAATGACTAACTCCACCGCCTCTTCACCTACTTTCTGGGCCACCTTGTTAATGCCCTTTTTGAAAAGAGATGAGGTGTAAGATGTATCAGAAGGTTCATCCCGCCGTTGCTGAATGACTTTTTCCAAGTGGCGCACAAACTCCCCTTCGTTGGTCGTACCAAAACAAGTATCCGTTCCCGTATGGCAGGTAGGGCCAATTGGGTTCACCAAGGCCAGCAGGGTATCTTGATCACAATCCAATTGCAAATCAACCAGATTGAGGAAATTCCCGGAAGTTTCGCCCTTTGTCCAAAGGCGTTCTTTGGTGCGGCTATAAAACGTAACTCGTTTTTCCGCCAGCGTCTTTTCGAGCGCAGCTTCGTTCATATACCCGAGCATCAACACCGATTTGGTGCTGGCATCCTGTACAACAACGGGCACCAGGCCTCCCACTTTAGCAAAGTCAATAGATGACACTGAAAAACTGATCATCGGTTATTATCTTTAGCACGTTGCTGCTCACCTTTTTTGCGGCAACGCAATTATTCACTTAAAACCTAGTACAATGGACCACGACAACCTATTAGACGACCACTCTCCCATCATTGATGAGTTAACCTTCAGTCAGCCCGTCCGTGATTACTTGAAAGAATCAGCTGGATGGTCAAAATTTCTAGGCATTGTTGGCTTTATCTTTTTGGGCTTAAGCGTTCTTAGCATTATTTTCCTAGCAATAAACATGGCCTCTTTAAGTGGACTTGGCGGAGGAGGTATCGGAGGAGCTTTCATCCTCTTATATGTTGTATTAACCGCCATCTTTGCTATCCCTGTTTATCATCTTTACAATTTTGCGACAAAAACGCAAGAAGCACTGCAACGCGAAAATCAATCCCTTTTAGTAGGTGCATTTTCCAGCCACAAGACCGTGTTTAAGTTTTACGGCATTGTGATGATTATCGTCCTCGCGCTCTACGCCATTGTAATTATAATGACCATGTTAGGCATTTAACAAGAGGCCTACAGCCGAACGGTAATTTGCTGTTCGTGCAAATACTGCTTTAAGTTTGGAATAGGAATTTCACCAAAGTGGAAGATGCTTGCCGCCAAACCGGCATCAGCCTTTCCTTTGGTGAAAACCTCCGCAAAATGTGCCTCCGTACCCGCACCACCGGAAGCGATAACCGGAATCTGCACCAGCTCTGACACCTGAGCGATGGCCTCGTTGGCGAAGCCTGCCTTAGTGCCGTCATGGTCCATACTGGTGAAAAGAATTTCGCCAGCGCCTCGGTTTTCCGCCTCCTTGACCCAATCAAAAAGCTTGATTTCTGTGGCTATGCGCCCTCCGTTGAGATGCACATACCAGTCGCCATCAACTTGTTTAGCATCTACAGCAAGGACCACAAATTGGCTCCCGAAACCTGCGGCTAGTTCGCTGATCAACTCTGGCCGGCGCACGGCTGCCGAATTGATAGAGATTTTATCCGCACCAGCATCCAACAACACCCCCACATCCTCCACCGAACGAATTCCTCCGCCTAGCGTAAAGGGTATACGCAAGTGCCGGGCAATGTCGCGTGCCAGGGCCGCTAAGGTTTTGCGCTTTTCGTGGGTTGCCGTGATATCCAGAAACACTAATTCATCTGCACCTTCATCGCTGTAGCGAGCACCCAGCTCCACAGGGTCACCGGCATCCCGCAATTGAACAAAATTGACGCCTTTAACCGTACGGCCATCCTTAATATCCAAGCAGGGTATGATTCTTTTAGCTAGCATGCTGGGAGTTATTTGATCAAGTCTTTCAATGAGAGACGGCCTTCATAGATGGCTTTGCCGATAATGGCACCGAAACAGCCAAGGTCTTGTAGCTTTTCGATTTCCTCCATCTCCGTTACACCACCACTGGCAATAAGTTGAAGGTCAGGAAAGCGCTCGCGGATTTCACCGTACAATTCCAAAGCCGAGCCTTGGAGTAAGCCATCCTTCGAAACATCCGTGCAGATGACATAACGTATACCCGCAGCCAGGTAGCGCTCCAAAAATGGGAGCAGCTCCTCCTGACTTTCTTCCTGCCAACCACTTACGGCAATCTTCCCGTTTTTTACATCCGCTCCCAGAATAATACGCTCCGCACCAAAACGCTGTAGCCAGGCTAGAAAGCGCTCTGGATTTTTCACAGCTACAGTGCCCCCTGTTACCTGAGCGGCACCGCTTTCAAAGGCAATGCGTAAATCCTCATCTTGCTTCAGTCCACCACCAAAGTCAATGTGCAAATCGATGCGGGTAGCTATACGTTCAAGGACCTTATAGTTGACAATATGTTTGGCTTTAGCGCCATCCAAATCAACGAGGTGGAGGCGAGTTACGCCAGCATCCGCAAACTGTTTGGCTACTTCCAGTGGATCTTCGTTATAGACCTTCTTCTGCTCGTAGTCGCCCTGCGTAAGGCGCACACACTTGCCGTCGATGATGTCAATTGCGGGGATGATGTACATATGCTATTGTGCTAAAAAGTCTTTTAAGATTTGTTCGCCCACACTCCCAGACTTCTCCGGGTGAAACTGGGTGGCAAAGAAGTTATCCTTGCGAAGCACCGCGCTAAAGGGGTGTACGTAGTCGGATTCTGCCACCGTGTAGGGGCCCGTTTCTACGTAGTAACTGTGGACGAAATAAGTGTATTGACCTTCCAAATTTGGGCTTAGCCAGGTATCCTCCTTTAGACGCAAGATGTTCCAACCCATGTGGGGCACTTTTTCACCTTTGACCGGTTGGAAGCGCTTCACCGCCTGCGGAATAATGCCCAGGCAGGGTGTGTTGTTGTCCTCTTCCGAATATTCGCACAGCAGTTGCATACCCAGGCATACGCCAAGAACGGGTTGAGTGAGAGAACGGATGAGTTGATCCAAGCCCTGCTGCCGCAAAAAGCGCATCGTAGTGCCTGCTGCTCCAACTCCGGGGAATATCACTTTATCTGCTGCCGCAATCTGTTCGTGGTCAGCAGTGAGTACTGCTTTTACTCCGATCCGCTCCAAGGCGTACAGTACTGAGCGGACATTACCAGCATTATAATCGATTACTGCTACCATGACTATAACATCCCTTTTGTACTAGGCAATTGCGCCGAGCGTGCGTCGCGTCGTTTTGCCATACCAATGGCACGGGCTAAGCCCTTAAATATGGCCTCAATCTTATGGTGCTCATTATCACCCTCCACTTTGATATTGAGGTTGCAACGCGCAGCATCTGAAAAAGATTTGAAGAAGTGGAAAAACATCTCGGTGGGCATATCGCCAATTTTCTCGCGGCGGAATTCTGCATCCCAAACAATCCACGGGCGGCCGCCAAAATCGATTGCCACTTGTGCCAGCACATCGTCCATTGGCAGGTAAAAGCCGTAGCGTTCAATGCCTAGCTTATTACCTAAAGCCTGGGCAAAAGCATCACCTAATGCCAGGGCTGTATCTTCAATAGTGTGGTGTTCATCAATGTGCAAGTCACCCTCCACTTTGATGATGAGATCACTACTAGAATGGCGGGCAATTTGCTCAAGCATATGATCAAAGAACCCAAGTCCCGTGTGGATTTCTGCTTTTCCGGTGCCATCTAAGTCCAGCTCAATGCGGATATCCGTTTCCTTGGTCTTGCGGTGTACACTAGCCTTGCGACTTCCTAGTTTGAGCAGGGCGTAGATATCAGCCCAGTCCTTGGTGGTCAACGCTATTGTGTTGCCCAGTTTTTGCAGTTGCTCTTGGGCTAGTTCATCTGCTCCCAGATCAGGGTCATTGTTGATCCAAATACCTCGGGCGCCCATATTTTGCGCTAGCTGCATATCTGTCAAGCGGTCTCCAACTACATAGCTATTAGCCAAATCATACTCACCATTCATATAGTGCTGCACCAAGTCCGTACCAGGTTTACGGGTGGGTTTATTCTCGTGCGCAAAGGTGCGATCAATGACAATTTCCGAAAACTCAATGCCCTCTCCTTTGAGGGTATTCACAATCAGGTTCTGAGCGGGCCAAAAGCCCTCCTCCGGAAAACTATCCGTACCGAGGCCATCCTGGTTAGTGACCATTACCAATTCGTAGTCCAACTCACGCGCGATCCGTCCCAGGTATTGGAAAACACCGGGGTAGAAAGTTACCTTATCCAATGCATCTACCTGGTAGTCCTCTGGTTCGAGGTTTAAGGTACCATCGCGGTCTAGGAAGAGTATTTTTTTCATTGTTCGTTCATTTCCAGTAGTGCTCGAAATAGGCGTTCATTTTCCTCAGGTGTACCTACCGTAAAACGTAAACAACCTTCGCAGCCGTACTGACCAGAGCGGTCGCGTACAATGATGCCGCGGTCCATTAAATACTTATAAATCCCTTTAGGGTCGGTCACCTTTGCTAAGATAAAGTTGCTGCTGGAGGGGTAGAGGCGTTCGACAAATTCCAGTCCCGCCAGGTATTGTTGCACCAGCGCACGTTGACCTAAAATATTGCGCACTTCTTTGGCTTGTCGGTCTTTTTGCTGCAAAGCATCTAGCGCTGCTTTTTGACTAAGCCGATTGACGTTATAAGGTGGCTTAACGGCGTTGAGAAGTTGGATGATTTCCTCCGAAGCAAAAGCCATCCCGAGGCGAATCCCCGCCATGCCCCAAGCCTTGGAGAAAGTCTGCATAATAACCAGGTTGGGAAAACGCTCCAGCCAAGTGGTGTAGGAAGGGCGATTGGCAAAGTCAACATAGGCTTCATCAACTACTACTATTCCAGGAAACTGTGCCACCAATTGTTCCATCGCAGAAACAGGAAAATCATTTCCACTTGGATTATTTGGTGTGCAAAGCCAAAGTAGCTTTGTTTGCTCGGTAACCGCCGCCAGAATCGCCTTCACATCCGGCACAAAACCAGGTTTGAGCGGTACCTTTTTCACCGCCACATTATTGATATCCGCACTTACCTGATACATGCCGTAGGTAGGTGGTAGGATAATTACTTCGTCTTGCCCCGGTTCACAAAAGATGCGGAAGAGCAGATCAATCACTTCATCACTCCCGTTGCCCAGCATAATCTGCTTGGCAGGTACGCCTTTTATACCCTCCAGTTCTGCTTTTACCGCAGCAGCCAGGGGGTCCGGGTAACGATTCAGCCCTGACTCAAATGGATTTTCGTTCGCATCCAAATAAACCTCGGCTTGTCCCTTAAACTCATCCCGAGCAGAGGAGTAGGGTTTTAGGGCCGCAATATTGGGGCGAATTAAGGTTGTGAGATCAAATGTTGGAGCCATGAGCTTAGCTTTTTAGACTTGCTAAACGAATACTTACGGCCAACTTGTGAGCATCCAAGGATTCGGCCGCCGCCATCGTTTCCACCGTTGGGCCAATATTTTGTAGTCCCTGGGGAGTAAGTTGCTGGAAGGTAATCTTGCGCACAAAGGAATCAAGTGAGACCCCGCTGTAAGCGCGAGCAAAACCGTTAGTAGGAAGGGTGTGATTGGTACCGCTAGCGTAATCGCCCACTGATTCCGGTGTGTAGTGCCCCATGAATACGGAACCGGCATTGATAATACCTTCGACCCAAGTCTCCGGTTGATCAACAGCTAAGATCAAGTGCTCTGGGCCATAGGCATTGATCAAGGCCGTTGCTTCTCTTTGGTCATTTACCACGATGGTTGCGCTATTGGCTAAACTAGCTGCAGCAAAATCGCGGCGAGGAAGTTGGGCCAATTGTTCCTCCGTGGCTTTTTGCACCGCTTCGGCCATTTGCTCACTGTAGCACACTAGCACCACCTGGCTATCCGCACCGTGCTCGGCTTGGCTCAGAAGGTCTGCGGCAACAAAAGCGGGCTGAGCACTTTCATCGGCTACGACCATCACCTCCGATGGGCCAGCTGGCATATCTATGGCCACCCCTATTTTACTGATCAGTTGCTTAGCAACCGTAACGTAAGCGTTGCCAGGACCAAATATTTTGTAGGTAGCAGGAATACTTTTTGTACCGTAAGCCATAGCGGCTATAGCCTGTGCTCCGCCTACGCGGAAGATCTGTTCTACACCTGCTATTTGGGCGGCATATAGTATTGCTGGGTGTACCGAACCGTCTTTTTGCGGAGGTGTACATAATACCACCTCCCGGCAACCGGCCAAGACCGCCGGCACTGCTAGCATTAATACGGTAGAAAACAAAGGAGCAGTGCCACCAGGCACGTACAGGCCTACCCGCTCTATACCGACACTCCGGCGCCAGCAACGGACGCCAGGCATGGTTTCTACCGTTGGAGTAGCATCCTGCTGAGCGCGGTGAAATTGTTCGATATTCTGCTTGGCGGTTTGAATGGCCGTGCGCAATTCAGAACTGATCTGCTCGCCGGACAAGGCAATTTCTTCTTTACTAACTGCCAGATCGGCTAGGCGGACGCCATCAAATTTTGCGGTAAAATCGAGTAGTGCCTCATCGCCACGCTGAGCTACCTCTTGCAAGATTTCACCAACGGGTGCTTCCAACTGCTGCAAATCCATAGCGGGACGAGCCAGGATATTACTCCACTCTTCGGGCTGGGGTTGAATATAGCGACGCATACTAGAGAATCATTTTTTGGATGGGAACGATGAGGATACCTTCTGCTCCTTTAGCCTTCAGGGAGTCGATAATTTCCCAAAAACTATCTTCGGAAATAACCGTGTGAATGGAGCTCCATCCTTTTTCAGCTAGGGGCATGACGGTAGGGCTCTTCATTCCGGGCAAGAGTTGAATAATCTCATTTACGGACTCGTCCGGAGCGTTCATCAACAAGTATTGGTTCTTACGTGCGGTGAGCACCGATTCGATACGAAAAACCAACTTATCGAGTATTTGTTGGGCGGCAGGGGCAAGATTTTTCGTCTTAACGATGCAAGCCTGTGAGCGGAGCATTACCTCCTTTTCCTCGAGGTTGTTTTTGAATAGGGTACTACCAGTGCTTACGAGATCGCAAATAGCATCAGCCAGACCAATGTTCGGAGCAATTTCTACCGAGCCTGAAATCTCGTGTATTTCTGCCTCCAAACCATTTTCTTGAAGATAAGTGCGCAGCGAATTAGGGTAGGAAGTAGCAATGCGCTTACCACCTAGCCACTCTACCCCTGTATAGTCTACCCCACGTGGTACTGCTATAGACAAGCGGCACTTAGAGAACCCAAGTGCTAGCACCTCTTCGATGCTTTTTTGCTTTTCAATGTAGGTGTTTTGACCAATGATGCCGATATCAGCAACACCATCTTGCACATATTGGGGAATATCACCGTTACGGAGGTAAAGTATATCGATAGGAAAATTACGCGCGGAGGCCTTGAGTTGGTTACGGCCATTATCGATGCTGATGCCACATTCTTTGAGCAGGCGGAGTGAATCATCAAGCAGGCGCCCAGATTTTTGTACAGCTACTTTGAGTCGATTGGACATGATTTGGAGATTTGGGTTCGTTATTTTGCTTGGTTTGGGGAAATAAAAAAAGGCCCTCCGCGACTAACGGAAGACCTTCTTTGTGACTTTTCTAACAAGTAATTATGCACATACGAGATCACCATTCGCCGCTGGAGCAAATTCTAAATGGTGATGATGTACAAAAGTTGCGAACATTCTTGTTAAAGTATGTGGTGTGGGGCGGAATCGAACCGCCGACACATGGATTTTCAGTCCATTGCTCTACCAACTGAGCTACCGCACCAACCTATTGAAATTGCCTTTCTTTCAAAGGCGTGGCAAATGTAGAATATATTTTTATAGAAGGCAAGGAATTGAAGTATTTTTTGATAGTTCTTTAGGTAGCGATGGTTTTGCGCGCCGGCAAACACACAAGGAGTTTTAAAGTAACGAGTAATTTTATTTTTTGTTTTTATTTTGATTTTTTCGTATATTCACATCAAGAACAAGGAAAGTGCTCTCAATCAGTGGACGTAATTCCCTCACCTTCTGGCTAAGGAGCTCCCAAAGTGGTGAGGCTAATCGATGGGTTTTTAACCAAAGCTTTTCTTTTCAATTAAAGATGTTGTTGGCCTTATTAATGATTTGTCATTGATAGGGGTGTGATCTTGCTGCATGGCTTATTGAAGCCAGGTGGTTTTGGACCAGGCGAATAAGGGAGGGTCCCGCCATGCGGGTCGTGCTCGTGCGCTCAAAACTTGATCTACTACTGGATAAATGTAAAGCTAGTAGCAAAATCATTTCCAACTTAATGGGAAGCATAGGCCATACGCACAGCTCTCAACATGTAACGCATCCCTCCATTCCACGTCTCAATTCCAAAGCAGATCCTGCGCAGTACCTAAATTCTACGGCCAAGCACACTATTTAAGGGCTACTTACCGTACTTTAGGCAGAACTAATTAACTGTAGCATGCCGGCATTTCGTTTAGGAATACCATTCTTTTTGCTCCTGGGGCTTGGGGCATACCTTACGATTAACGTTGATGAGAGCTATGCTCCTTTGATGATCATTGCATTGGTCATTATTGTTGCTGGATTTGTCTTAGCTCCGCAGATCAACTGGAGATGGTGGCAGAAATTCCCACCCGACCTACCCGAAGAAATGGCTCAGTTGCTTGAGCAACGCTTACCGTTTTACCAAAAGCTAAGCGAAGCTGATAAGCGAGAGTTTCGTCGCCGTATATTCTTATTCAACTATGGGCATAGTTTCATGCCACAAGTACTGGAGAAGATGCCACTCGACGGACAGGTGATGATTGCCGCTGCTCCAATAACGATGACTTTCAAGCAAGAAGACTTTCTCTTTCCCAAGTTTGAAAACATTATCGTTTATCCTCACCCTTTTCCATCACCACAGTATGAGACCACCTTTCACGCCTCCGAAATTTATGAACCCGATGGTGTGGTCATGTTTTGCCTAGAGCACGTGTTGCGGGGTTATGTAGACCCCAGTCAGTTCTTAAACCCAGCCTGGTATGAGTATGCAAAAATTTATGCCATCACCAATCCTCAAGCACTGCTGGGGGAGTGGGACCAAGTGGACTGGAAACAACTAGAACAAATTAGCGGCTTTGCCTACGAGGCTATAGAACGTTGGATTGGCTTACCTGATTTGGACAAGCAGGCAATGGGTATTGCCTATTTCTTCCTATTTACAAATCGCTTCCAACAAGTCCTACCGGAAATATTCGCACAGTTACAAACTACCTTTCATCATAAATAAGGACCAACTATGTTACGCACCATAATACCTTATCGCCACCTTGTCCTGACAGCTCTAGTGCTGGGACTATCTTTTTTCTGGGATGGTTGCGCGGTCAACCCAGTATCGGGTAAGAAGCAATTCATGCTCATGTCGGAGTCACAAGAATTAGCCTTGGGCAAACAATCTGACCCTTCCATTGTGGCCCAATTCGGCATGTACCAAGACGATCAGCTACAGTCTTTCTTGAACGAAAAAGGGCAGGAAATGGCTAAGGTCTCTCACCGGCCAGATCTAGCTTTCGAATTTAAGTTATTGGATTCACCGGTGGTTAATGCCTTCGCCTTACCGGGGGGGTATGTGTACTTCACCCGAGGCATTATGGCTCACTTCAACAATGAAGCGCAGTTTGCCGGTGTATTAGGGCATGAAATTGGCCATGTAACTGCCCGCCACTCTGCCCGCCAGTACAGCCGATCCGTACTTGCCCAGGTAGGCTTAATTGCGGGAATGATCATTTCTCCAGAGTTTGCCCAATTTGGCAACGAAGCTAGTCAAGCTATGCAGCTACTGCTTCTAAAATATGGACGTGATGCAGAAAGTGAATCTGATAAACTTGGCGTGGAATACTCCTCTCAAGTAGGATATGATGCGCACCAAATGGCTGGTTTCTTTGGCACCTTAGATCGCCTTACCGGTGGCGCTGAGGGGCGCTTGCCTACCTTTATGTCTACACACCCTGATCCTGCGGATCGCAACCAGAAGGTAGATCAAATGGCGGGCCAGTGGCAACGCCGCCATCAGGGGAGGACCTACGAAGTAGGCCGAGAATCTTATCTGCGCATGATTGATGGCCTCATGTACGGCGAAGATCCACGCCAGGGTTTTGTAGAGCGTAATAACTTTTACCATCCTGAGCTAAAATTCCAATACCCTATTCCCGCCGGCTGGCGCACGGCCAATTCCCCACAACAAGTGCAGATGGCACCAGAAGATGGTAAAGCAGTCATTTTATTGCAATTAGGCCAGGGGCAAACGTTGGAAGCTGCTGCCCAAGCAGTAGCAGAAAAGTACAACCTACGCGCCACCGGTAGTCAGCGCCGTACCGTCAATGGATTATCCGCCCTAGAAGTATATGCCGATTTAGTTCAGCAAGCGCAAGATGCCAATGGCCAAACAGTGGAGCAAATCCTTAAGACCGTATCCTACTACATCCAATATGGTGATCTGATCTACCACTTTCTCGGCGTATCAAGCAAACAGGACTTTGCCAGCTATCGTGGCCGTATGTTATCTACCATGACGGGCTTTCGGACGCTCAGCGATCCAGATAAGTTGAACCGCCAGGCAGAACGCTTGAAAATTCAGGAACTAGATCGCGACATGACGGTGCGAGAAGCTTTCGCAAAATACCAGCAGCCCAGCGACCGACACGAAGAATTGGCTATTCTGAATGGCATGGAACTTACGACACGTTTGCGTAGGGGTACTTTGATTAAGACGGTATTTACTCCAAGTGGACAGTAAAGTCAAACCCTTCAACAAATTACTTTGTTAACCCAACACCAGACATCTCCAAGAGCCATCAACTTTCTTGGAGATGTTTTTTTGGCAAAATTTTAACGTCGGGGTAACAGTCTAATCTGCTATCTTCGCGTTCTAATATAAAGAAGATCAAATCTTTATCCTATGCGTACCATCTGTATTGCTTTTATCGCTGTCTTTGCCGTCGGGATAGTGTATGGTCAGGAAACCACCGAAAATGTTTGGCAGCAATTAGCACGCATTACCTATACTAAACAGTACGATGAGCTTCTAGGCTTTAAAGTAGACGTACCTGTTTTTAGCGATGGTGTACAAGCCTTAAATGGTGAAGAAATTGAAGTAAAGGGTTATGTAATCCCTGTAGAGGGTTACAAGAGTCATACAGAGTTTATCTTCTCTGCCTTCCCTTACAATATGTGCTTCTTCTGTGGTGGAGCCGGACCAGAAACGGTAATGGAAGTCTATGCTAATGAACCCATCCAGTACCAAACTGAGGCTATTACTATCCGCGGAACGCTAGAGTTGAACGATACCGACATCAACCAGCTCATGTATATCCTCCGTGACGTAAGTTTAGTACAAGATTAACCAACTACCAATCAGAATGAGACCAGTTCTTCTGCAGATCCCTGCGGAAACGTTGTACCCACACCTCTGACGCCTGGTCTGCCGTACGGGTATAGAAAGTGTGCTCAGCATCAGCCACCTTATGTTCAATACCTAGATAGTTCAGGATACGATTAATCTGACCACTGTAATCACGACAGAGATCCTCGTAGACTACCGTAACGGGTGTCATTCCGTGCTTTTGAAAGTAGGCTTCTGTGGCGCATTCCTTCAGAACACACTGGTGATATAAATGACTTAGAGCAGCAAAGTCGTAGTGCTTTTCGTAGAAATCAGAAGGCAATTCCACCCTTTTTTCCGTGGGCCGAATATGCCATTGTTCACTTTTTATAGCCTTCCACCAGGATACTGCTTGCCGTACCTTGTTTCGACGAGTGAGATAGATAGGATGATTATTGGGGAATAAATCCTGCCAAATGACTTCATGATTGGTGACCTGCTCTGGGTCTATCCCTCTGAGCACACAAATTTCCTGGAAGATCAGGTTGTAATAGGCACTGGAGTGGTGATACTTGGAGGCAAAGACCCCATTTTCTGAGCTGCCTATCTCCCACATTCGGGCCCGCAGTGCTTCGTAGTTATCAACACCATGGTTTTCTGCCATGGTGCTATCCAAACCAATATTGAATAGTTCTTCTGGTCGCCCGGCAACTCCGGTTTGTTCCAAGGCTTTGGCTAGCATACTGCTGCCACTTCGTTGCGTACCCCAAATACGATAAGAAAGTACAGGCTTAGGAGAGGAAGACATAAGGGTAGAAAGTTGATCCAGCCTCCCAACACTTCCTACTCAGTGATCAGTTCCCAGTAGACTTTAAGCATGAAAGCAAAAACCCACTCCATGGATATTTTCCACCTTAATAGAATCGTCTTGCTTGAGGTATTTACGCAAGCGCGAAATAAACACATCCAAGCTTCGGCCTAGGAAATAATCGTTTTCACCCCAGATCTTTTCCAGAATATCCCCACGCTTAATCACCTGATTTTTATGTTCAATCAGATACTGTAGTAAGTCGGCCTCCTTTTGGGTCAATCGGCGAATCTCGTCTTCATACTTAAGCTCCAGGTTAGGATAATTAAAAGAGTAGCCTCCTACTGTATACACTTGAGGCTTAGGAGTAGCAATAGTACGAGAACGGCGTAAGAAGACCTCAATCTTCAAGATCAACTCTTCGATGCTAAATGGCTTGGTAATATAGTCATCGGCGCCTAGGCGTAAGCCGTGCAAGCGGTCTTCCTTTAAAGAACGAGCCGTGAGAAACAGGATGGGCACCTCGGTATTCTTCTGGCGTATCTCTTGTGCCAGAGTAAAGCCATCCGTTTCCGGTAGCATAACATCCAGCAAGCAAAGATCGTACTGTCCAGCAGCAATAGCCTCACGGGCCGAGCGTCCGTCCGGACAATGGGTCACTTGATAGCCTTGTAGTTCAAGGTGATCACGGGTTACAAAGCTGAGGCTTTCGTCGTCTTCAACGTAGAGCAGGTGGGCACGCATAGTGCTGATTTGGTTTTAATTGGGTAAAATGGGCGATGGCTTAGCGCTTAGTGTTCGAACGGCAGCTACTGGTTTTCCCAGCATCAGCTCAAAGGTGGTGCCCCGATTCAATTCACTTTCCACTTCAATTTGCCAGTCGTGGGCTTGACAGATTCGCTTCACGTAATGCAGCCCCAAACCAAATCCTTTGACATTGTGCACGTTTCCCGTAGGAACACGATAAAACTTATCAAATATCTTAGCTTGATGAGCCGAAGCTATTCCTACACCATTATCCTTTATTCGTAAGCACACAGATTTACTTTGGCGCTGGGCACTAACGGTAATTGCCGGTTGCTCCCGACTATATTTTAAGGCATTGTCCAGCAGGCTATACAGGATATTAGAGAGGTGCAAGCGATCTGCCATAATGGTTATGCCATTCAAAGCTGCGATATCTACTGCTAGTTCGCCGCCACGCTGCTCCAACTGCATGCGGGTACTTTCCAAAAGTGGTTCTAGCACCTCCAACAGTACTACCTTTTCTTTCTTCAATTCGATATTTCCCTTCTCCAGCCGCGCGAGTTGCAAGACCTTTTCCACCTGCTTATTCAGGCGCTCGTTCTGCTCCACAATGATATTAGCGTAACGCTCTAGTCGGCTATCTGAGCGGATGCGCTCATCATTGGCAAAAACACCGGCGGCGATCTTGATAGTTGAAAGCGGTGTTTTAAACTCGTGTGTCATGTTGTTGATAAAATCCTTCTGCATCTCTGAAAGCCGCTTCTGCCGTAAAATCACCCACATGGCGTAAGCAAAGAAAAGAATGGTGACGAGCAAGATGGCAGAAAGAAATAGAATGAGCTGCATTTTATCGAACAGGAATCCGTTCCGGCCAGGAAATTTGACCCCAAAATAATAGGTAAACTCTCGGTCTTTGGGCAAGTTGCCAAGTACTAGTTGCTTTCCCTCTCCTTCTGGAGTAAAACTACAGTAGCCGCCGTACACCATTTCATCAGTATGGCAATCAAATACGGCATATTCAAAATCCACATTTAGGGAACGCTCCTCCAACTCACTTTGCAGCAGATACTCCAACATCTCCGCATCAATCTCTACCGCCATATTGACGATCCAATAGTTAGAGCTGCGCTGCTTGACAATATCGCGGGAAGGTAGCTCGGCATCGTGAATTTTTGCCAATTTTTTCGCTACCTGAAAGAGGGCTAAATTGGTTTTCTTATTAAACTCCTCCTCGTTTAGATCCCAGGTGGCCATGACCCAATACGACTGGATACCTACTATACCTACCAAGGCTATAGCACCCAAAATAACCACCCAGCGAATGACTGCATTCTGCATAGAAAGGACTTATCTCCTTCGGTAAAGATCAGGATTTTTGTAATGTGGTGTTAGATGCACTCAACGCTTAACAGCGCATTAACAAGGGTTGGCCACCGGAACAAATTTAGAAGTGAGGACGGTAAAATCGTCCGGGTATTCTTTATCTCCCTTGAATCGATTGATTTCTTGCTGCAAAGCCTCGTTAAACTCGGCTGCCGATAGATTATGATGCCCTTCGACAAACTGCTGCAAAATCAAGTCGTCAAAGTAATCACCTGCGGCATTTTGCACATCAATCAAGCCATCAGTATAGGTGAAAATGAGAGAAGGCTCGGTTAGGATAACCTCTCCTACCTGAATTTCTGGTAATTCTTGAAAGGAGCCTAAAATTGTACAGCCATCACGGAGTAAAACCGTCTGACTTGCACTGGCAAGGATTGGCGGATTATGTCCAGCATTAATGTAACGTAAGACATTGGTGTACCGGTCAAACTCCGCTACGAAGAAGGTAATGAAGCGCTCCCCACCTGTAATGAGATTGACGGAGGTATTCAAATCAATGATAAACTCCTTGAGAGGGGTCCGCTTGTTGATCAGGGTATTGAAGTTGGCTTGAAAATTGGCCATCAAAAGCGCCGCCGCTACTCCCTTCCCCGAAATATCTCCAATACAGAAAGCTAGCTTTCCATCGGGAAACTCAAGATAATCATAGTAGTCACCCCCTACTCCGAAATGTGGCTTGTAGATACTAGCCATCTCGTAGCAGTCTTTTACCGGTAGTTTAGCGGGGATCAACATGCGCTGCATTTCCCCGGCCAATTCCATTTCCCGCTTGAGGCTTTGCTGCTCCAGCTGGCGTTTGAATAGGCGCTTATTCTCAATAGCCACCGCTACAATATTGGTAATGGTAGTAATGAACTGTACCTTCTCGTACATATCGTCATCATCGCCAAAGCCACCAATAAAAACGTAGGCAATAGGCTGCTCTTTGTGCAAAACCGGAATCACCAATTCGAATGCAGATAGAAACGGGTGCCCATCCGCATCAAGGTTCACCAGCTCGGTAAAATTTCCCAGCTCGGTACTAATGTCGTAGGTACGTTGCTCAGGGTCAAGACCATTTTGGGTAGCACAACGCCAGGGTTCCGACTGAACGCCTCTAATGTAGAGCGCCATCTTCTTTACGCCTAACTCGAAAGTGAGAAAGGAGTGGTACATTTCGTACAGCTCACTGGCGGAGAAGTTGTTGTTAATAGCCTGGGTAAGTGTAAGCAGACGATTGACTTGCAGCTGTCGCAAATGAAGTTCGTGCTCCAGTTGCTCAATTCTAGAAAACTGCTTGGCCATCTTTGCAAAATCTGCCATAGGTATCGTTCTGCTACAGTGCTTTTGAGATTTCCTCAAAGATAGCAAATGCCAATGAAACCCTGATATTGGAAGCAATCGAACTATGCCTGCCTTCAGACAGAGATTTGTGCAAAATCAGGAGTAATGAAAGGCGATGTTTCTAGCTTTGACATTCAAAAAAAATTACTCCTACGAGTCTCACAAACAGCACCTAAGCAATTTGGTGGCCGAGGCGGAAGCCATTATTTTTGCATCCACAAATAAACTAGTCCATTACACAAGGACACACCACAGCCAAAAAAGAACACGCAGGAAAACGAATGAATACACTAAGCTTTCGCGACGTCAAAGTAGCCTACGAAATAGAGGGAAAAGGAACTCCTGTTGTACTCCTACATGGCTTTTGTGAAGACCACCAGGTCTGGGAAGACTTCAAGCAGGATTTACTGGAGGAAAAATATCGCGTAGTCACCATTGATTTACCAGGCTTTGGGCAGTCGGAGGTCGTACGCCCTGTTAGTATCAAATATTACGCGGAAGCGGTGCTTGCGGTATTAGACGAAAAAAAGCTCAATGAGGTTATCTTGGTTGGTCATTCCATGGGAGGATATACCGCACTGGCCGTAGCGGAATTGGCCCCCGAACGCTTGCTCGGTTTAGGTTTATTTCACTCTCATCCCTACGCCGACTCCGAAGCTAAGCAAGAAGCTCGCCACAAACAGGCTGACTTCATCCGCCGGCAAGGCCACCAACTTTATGTGAAGCAATTGGTACCCAAACTTTTTCCTGCAAAGTTTGGCCTCAGCCACCCATTTGACTTGGATAAACTAATCCACCGGGCGGCTCGTTACGAAGCCGAAGGTATTATCGCTGGCTTGGAGGCTATGGCCAACCGGCTAGACCGAACCGCGGTGCTAAGGCAAGCCAAAGTTCCCGTACTATTCATTGTAGGAGAAGAAGACACTGCTGTACCACCGGAAGCCAGCCGCGATCAGCTATCATTACCCGCCGTAGCGCAAATTCACGTACTGGAAAACGTGGGTCATATGGGCATGATCGAAGCCCGCAGGAAGACCCAGTTGATGGTTCGGCAGTTTGTGGAATTCTGCTTACAGTCCTAACTCAAGTACTTTGCTACAATTGGCAGGCGGCGCCCCATTCCGAACGCCTTATTGCTTACCCGCAACACCGGAGCTGTTTGATAGCGCTTAAACTCATTAATATTTACTAGACGCAAAATGCGGCGTACGAGGGCCTCATCAAAACCCTGCTCAATAATTTCCTTGGGTCCGCGCCGTAATTCAATATATTGAAAAAGTACCTCATCCAAGATATCGTAATCTGGTAAACTATCGCTATCCTTTTGATTAGGGCGCAGCTCAGCAGAAGGAGGTTTGTTGATGATGTTATTAGGAATAACTTCCCCATCTTTATTCATATAGCGAGCCAGCTCAAAGACCTCTGTTTTGTACAAATCACCAATTACACTCAGACCACCACACATATCGCCGTAGAGCGTACCGTAGCCCACCGCCATTTCACTTTTATTGGACGTATTGAGCAGAATGGGGCCAAACTTATTGCTAAAGGCCATCAGCAGCATTCCGCGGATCCGTGCTTGTAGATTCTCCTCCGCAATGTTAAATTCCGTACCCCAAAAATGAGGGCGCAGGGCGTTCTCATACGTTTTGTAAATTTCCTCAATGGGAATGATTTCATATTGGCTCCCCAAATTTTGGGCCAACTGCCGGGCATCATTCACAGAGTGATCGCTGCTGAACTGAGACGGCATTAATACGCAGCGCACATTATCTGGCCCGAGTGCCCGAGCAGCCAACACGGCCACCACCGCGGAGTCAATTCCTCCACTTAACCCCAGAATAGTACGCTTAAAGCCTAGCTTGTGGAAATAATCACGCAGCCCCATTAGGAGGCCATCATGAATCAAAGTCATTTTATTACGGGGCTGCTCACCTTGCGGATCAGTAACCGCTTCTACTGCTGCCAAATCGTAAGTACGCACACAATCTTCGAAATAAGGAAGCTCGTCATAAACCGTCCCGTCTGAGGACATTACAATGGAGCCCCCATCAAACAGCACCTCTGTTTGTGCCCCTACTTTATTGGCGTAGAAGATGGGCACATTGTAGCGCTCCACATTGGTACGTAAAACGTGTACACGTTCTTCGGCATGATCAAAAGAGAAGGGCGAAGCCGAGAGGTTAAGAATAAAGTCGGGCTGCTGATCAATCATCTCATCAAGTGGGCACACCTTATACAATGGATTTTCATTACCCACATTCCAGATGTCCTCACATATGGTCAGGGCAATTCGCTTGCCCTGATGCTCCAAAACTTGCCATTCATGTGCTGGCTCAAAGTAGCGGTACTCATCAAAAATATCGTAAGTAGGTAGGAGCGTCTTATGCTGAATAGCCTTCACCTGACCATCCGCCAGGAAATATGCGGAATTGTATAAGTCCTTTCCTTCTGGAACAGGATTCACGGTAGTAGATCCCACTACAATAGCAATCCCTTGCGCATCTGCTTTTAATTCTTCGATCATTTCTTCGGCTTGCGCTATAAAGTCGCGAAACTCTAGAAAATCACGTGGTGGATAGCCCACGGTAGTCAACTCGGGTAGCAACACAATATCTGCCTCTTGTTGTTTAGCCTCCGCCACTGCCGCTCGAATCCGAGCTAGGTTTCCACTAAAATTTCCGATGTGTACATTGATCTGAGCAATTGCGATCCTCATGTTTGGGGTTCATTTTGGTAAGGAAAGAGCAACAGCAATTTAGCTATGCTCCAGCGCCTTTTTGACCAGCATAAAGGCAAAACAAAGATACAGCTTGTTACCAGAGAAACAAGGAATTGCTCGACTTAGTTTTGTTTTCAAACTAAGATTCCAAACTAACTCTTCTTCGTCTTTGGTTTAGTCTTCGGAAAAGCAAGATAAGTACTGCTGTAGGAGGTGCCGAAAGTAAGGGCCGCATTGTACACTTGTGCTATGGCATCAGCGGCTTGGTCAGGCTGTAATTCTCGTAAAGGATGAATGTAAGCCACCCAAAGGATATCCTCCGAAACAGCGTAGCGCACATCTAGTGCGCTGTGAAAATTGGCTTCCATACACTCCTCCATTTGCGCATCGGTGACTTCATCAATGTGCTGAATTGGCGTCACAAAACGCATCCTATTATTGGTTTCATCAGTCAGGCAAAAAATCGGCAAGCCGTTCACCACAAATTGCCAGTTGCCATTGCCGCCCTGAATAGTATCACTAATGGACCGAATGACTTCATCCAATTTTTCATTATTCATATCCTGTGCCTGCACATTCATGCTGAAGCAAAAAAGACTAGCAAGCAAAACAGCGCGTAAGTATTTCATACGGATGGAGTTATAGCATTATAAAAGAATCCAAGTTAGCGGCTCTGGGCTAGAGATGCAATTTTCATTGTGTACAAGGGTAGGATTGCGGACAGTTCCCTGTTGGGTGTGGAGGTGATGTGGTCGCGTTTGAAAACCATGTTTTCGCCACAAAAATCGAGTTATTTAGTTTTTTCGATGGCTTTTCAGCAAACCACTGACAACCAACCTTTTACTCCATTTATTTTTTTCGATGAGCCCCACTAAAATCACGTAAATTCTACCCCTTCTTTCCTACTTATTAATTCGTGATGTACAGAAACACTAGCGCGAATATCAATCAGCAATGAACCACCTTCGCCAATTGGTGTTCCATGCAGCAGAATCTTTTCAGCAAGCAAGTAAGTCAAAGATGGCAGATCGCAATATTTTGGTAGTAGGCGGAAGTTCAGGAATAGGGTTGGCGCTCGTAGAGGAGCTACTGACACAAGGTGATAATGTATACGTATGGTCTCGTGAAGAACGTGGCTTAGTCTCCCTGCCCGGAGCGCAACATTTTGCGGTAGACGTAACTACAGATGAACTACCAGCGGGCGAACTACCGGATGTACTCCACGGCCTTGCTTACTGTCCGGGCACCATCAACCTCAAGCCATTCCGTGGTCTTAAGCCGGATCATTTCCGGACAGAACTGGAAGTGAATCTAATTGGAGCAGTACGTTGCCTCCAAGCCGTAGAGCGCAAATTTAAGAAAGCGGAGCAGGCCGCTGTTGTGCTCTTTAGCACGGTAGCCGTACAACGCGGTATGCCTTTCCACGCCGGAGTAGCATCAGCTAAAGGCGCCATAGAAGGTTTAACCCGATCATTAGCTGCCGAGTGGGCACCGAAGATCAGAGTCAATGCCATTGCTCCGAGCCTGACCGATACGCCACTAGCCGAAAAGCTCCTCTCCACCGAAGACCGGCGTAAGGCATCCGCCGAGCGCCATCCCCTACAACGCGTAGGTACTGCCCAAGAAGTAGCCCAATTAGCTACCTATCTGCTGGGCTCAGGTGCCGGTTTCATGACGGGCCAGGTAATTGGCATTGATGGTGGAAAGAGCAGAATCTAAGCTCCGCTACACCATCGTATTTATCTAGCAATTCCCAATATCCGTCCCTAATGGCACTGCATCAGGATTCCCAGTGAATTCCTTACCTTAGCGCGATACCTAAGATGATACATGGGAAAGATCATTTCACTATTGAACCATAAAGGTGGTGTAGGCAAAACTACCAGTACCATAAATATTGGTGCGGCTATGGTAGAACTTGGCAGAAAGGTACTCCTCGTTGATCTCGACCCGCAGGCCAACCTAACCCTTTCACTCGGAATTCCACGCCAACCCGTCACCATTTACGAAGCCATCCGGGGCGAATCGGAGCTTGACCCGTATACCGTAAAGCCAGGTATGGATGTAGTCATCTCTACCCTTGATCTTTCCAGCGCCGAAATGGAACTGATCCATGAAGCTGGCCGCGAATATATTCTCCGTGAAATCTTTGACCCCTTTCGGGAGGATTATGATTTCATCCTCATCGACTGCCCTCCTTCTTTAGGGCTTCTCACCTTGAATGCCTTAACGGCAAGCGACTTCGTCTTGATTCCACTACAGACTGAGTTTTTAGCCCTCCAGGGACTCGCAAAGATCAAGCAGGTTATCCAAAAGGTGCGTTTACGTTTAAACAAAGGCCTGAGCATCGGCGGCGTGATTCCTACGATGTACGACGCGCGTAAAGTCCTGAACCGCGATGTAGTTGAGACCATCCAGAAATATTTTGGTCCTTTGGTCTTCCAAACTTATATCCGTGATAACGTAGCCCTGGCCGAAGCGCCCGCTAAACGCCAGGATATTTTCGCCTACAATCGCAATAGCAGCGGAGCGAAAGACTATCTCAACCTAGCCCAGGAGATCATCAAACGATCAGCAGAGACCACAGAGAGTGTACGGGAAAATTAGGTGTGCAGAAACCGAAATGCGGTAAAATAGCGTTACATTTAAGAATACGGTATATAAATCCGGCTATCTGTTGTTTTAAAATTGATAGCCCCAAAAGCAGAAAGCTTGGCAAAAAAGCGCTTTACAAAGGGACTCGAAAGTCTGTTTGGCGATGCAAATGAGCAGGGCCAACAGGTATCGCTGTTTCCCGAAGAAACAAGTGCTGGTAGGCCTAAGCGAGACGAAGAGAAAAAAAGCAGTAAGGGCTTTACGTCTCAGCTAGATGCTTTTTTATCCGAGGCCTTCGAAACCGAAGCGGACAAGGCCGATAGCGAAAACAAAGAGAAAAAAGCACCGCGCCGTCTAGCCGGGCTTGACCTGCTCATCCGACAGACTAGTGAAGGACCAAGACAAAGCCGCGCTAAGTTGTCGGACAAACGCCGCCTGACGCTTGCTTTTGACAAGAGCCAACTGAGCGAGCTCAAGCGTATTGCTGAGGAGGAGGGTGTATATCTTAAAGACCTCATTGCCCAGCTGATTGAACGTTACCTCAGTGAGCGCGACAAATAATTCGCTAGTCCCACCTTTACATCCATTTCGGAAAGCTTATCTTTGTTTGCCGCAGTGCATCGTCACTATCGCTGCTACTGCCTTAGTTTAAACACTCTGAATAATGAAAAATAATCTCTTACTGTTATTGGCCTTATGCCTGAGCCTGCAACTTGCCACCGCCCAAGGAATCGACTTTTTCAAAGGTGATTGGGAGGCCGCTCTAGCCCAAGCTCAAAGCCAGGATAAACTCATTTTTGTAGATGCTTATGCTACCTGGTGTGGCCCCTGTAAAAGAATGGCCGCTGAGGTCTTCCCAGACGAAAAGGTAGGTGCATTTTACAACCGCAACTTTATCTCGCTTAAAATAGATATGGAGGCGCCTGAAAACGCAGAGTTTGCGGCTAAGTATCCCGTGGCTGCTTTTCCTACCCTCTACTACATGGATGCGGAAGGTGAAGTTATACAGAGTGTAAAGGGCGCACAAAAATCAGATCAGTTTATTCGCACTGGTGCTAATGCCCTAGCGCAGTCTGAGCCTTCAGGTGACTATGCTGCCGAGTACGAAGATGGCAACCGCGATCCAGAACTGGTATACAAGTACGTTCGCTCCCTCATCCGTAATGATGAACCCCACTTGCGCGTTGCTAACGATTTCCTACGCGCCCAAGCTGATTTAAATACGCCAGATAATCTCCAGTTTATCATGCTGGCAGCCACTGAAGCAGACAGCCGGATTTTCAACTTGATGGTTGAGCATAAGGATGCTATTATTTCTGCCAATTCTGAAGACCTCTACTACAGCCAAGTATACGCTGCCTGCCAGTCCACAGTAGAAAAGTCGGTAGAGTATAGTAGCATGGAATTGCTCGAGGAGGCTTGCGAACTCATGAAAGAGCACAATTCTGAGAAAGCAGATGAGTTTCAGTACGTTTCTGAAATGTCTTACGCCAAAGCCCATCGCGATGGTAAAATGTATGCCAAAGCTGCTCGTTCCTACGCTAAAGAGGTGATTGCCGAGGATGCTACCAAATTGAATGATTTTGCCTTACGCATCTCTAATGATTTTGACAGCGATAAGAACGTTTTGGATGTAGCACAGTACGCTGCTCTGGAGGCCATTAAGTACAATAGCGACACCTTCCGTCACTACTACACTTTGGCCATCGTAGAAAAGAAGCGAGGCAATAAGAAAGAAGCCTTGGGTGCTGCCCGCAAAGCACTAGTACTAGCACAGGAAAGTGCTCCTAATGCAGTGCGCATGCTAACAGCTTTTATAGACACCCTTGAGCGCGAAGGTTAGGAGACGAACCTTCTAGGCATAAAAAAAGCGCCTTGGATGATCATCCAGGGCGCTTTTTTTATGCTATATCAATTGTGTCCTAAGCAGACTTGCGCTGCTCGGGGCTCAACATATTTTCGTATTCATTCAAGGCTTCAAAACGATACCCCAAAGCGCTATAATATTCCAACACCTTAGGCAAAGCGTAACGAAGCTTTTCCTCAGCTTTCAAGCTATCGTGGAAAACCACAATAGAGCCAGAGTTAGCATTACGCACTACATTTTGATAGCATTGTTCTGCTGTAATATTCGGATCGAAATCACCGCTGAGTACATCCCACATCACAATACGGTAGTGGCGTTGCAAAAACTGCGCCTGACGCGGACGAAGCTTTCCGTAAGGAGGGCGGAAAAGAACCGTCTTAGTCAAATTAGCACCGTGGCGCACATTGTGGTAATAAGGGAGGTTATCAGTGGTCCAACCATTAAGGTGATTGAGGGTATGATTACCTACTGCATGACCAGCTTCCTTCACTTGCTCGAAAACTTCCGGATTTTTACGGATGTTATCGCCTACACAAAAGAAAGTAGCTTTAGCGTCATAAGCCGCTAACTGTTCCAGTACCCAAGGCGTAACGCCAGGGATCGGGCCATCATCGAAAGTAAGGTAGAGCACCTTCTCTTGAGAAGGAATTCTCCAGGTAAAGTTGGGAAAAAGTTCCTGGATGAACTTCGGGGTTTTAACGAGATACATAAGGATTCGCAAATTAAATGTTCAGGGATAATTTTACTGTCACTGTGCGGCAGCTGTCACGCAGCTCCACGATCTAGTTTTCATTCATAGTGCTAAACAACCAGGGAGAATAAGCAGACGAAAGATTATAAATCTTAATTGCTACTTTTGCAGGGCTTTTGGTAAGGCCTCTGAGAAGGGATTTCAAGACGGGGAGCATCATAAAAATCGCCTCCTTGTACGTATTACCAAATTTATCTAGCAAAAGTTTCCGAGGAAACGTATAAGCCTTTGGTTTTGCTGCCTGAATGCGAAACTTTTTTTAGAAAAAACTCAATTTGGAATCATTTGTTCATAAAAATGGTTATTCAAAGTCAGGAACACCTTGATAATCAGACCAATCTCAAGTTGACAATTAGTGCGTGAGCTCCTTTAAACTGCTCGAATAGATACTGCTAAAAACCATACGGAAACATGACCAAAGTACGCGTAAGATTTGCCCCTAGCCCCACTGGTGCCCTACACATTGGTGGTGTTAGAACAGCGCTGTATAATTATCTCCTGGCTCGACAGACCGGCGGCCAATTTATCTTGCGAATTGAGGATACCGACCAGACCCGTTACGTTCCTGGTGCAGAAGACTACATTAAGGAAGCACTGGAATGGTGTGGCTTACAGCCAGATGAAGGTTCAGGCTACGGTGGTGAGTATGGTCCTTACAGACAGTCAGAGCGCAAAGCACTTTACCAAAAGTACGCTCAAGAACTGGTAGATAAGGCTGAGGCCTACTACGCCTTTGATACTTCGGATGAGCTCAATGCTCGGCGAGAAGCAGAAAAAGAAGCTGGCAACCATAGTTTCCGCTACGGATCTGCTAATCGTGCTAGCATGCGTAATAGCGAATCCTTACCAGAAGCAGAAGTGGCTGACTTACTGGCCAACAATGCTCCCTACACGATTCGCCTAAAGGTTCCTCAGGACGAGATTATCACTATTCACGATCAGGTTCGCGGAGAAGTGCAATTTCAGAGTAATGAGCTAGACGATAAGATTTTGCTCAAAACGGACGGAATGCCGACCTATCACCTGGCTAACATCGTGGATGATCACCTAATGGAAATCACGGACGTAATTCGGGGTGAAGAGTGGTTGCCTAGCACGGCACATCACGTGTTGCTGTACCGTGCCTTTGGCTGGGAGGATACCATGCCCAATTTTGCTCACCTCCCCCTAATCCTGAAACCAACGGGCAAGGGTAAGTTGAGTAAGCGGGATGGCGCTAAATTGGGGATTCCCGTTTTTCCACTGAAGTGGGATGGCGCAACGCCAGAAGATTCCTTCACAGGCTTCCGCGAATTTGGTTTTGATCCTCGTGCTGTTCTCAACTTCTTGGCCTTCTTGGGCTGGAATCCGGGAACGGAGCAGGAAATGTTTTCATTGGATGAGCTTGTCTCTGCGTTTTCGATAGAAAAAATTGGAAAGGCGGGCGCTCGCTTTGACTTCGATAAAGCCAAGTGGTTCAACCAGCAATACATCATCAATACGCCAAATGAGGATTTGCTCCCTACCGTTAAAGCACTCCTGGCTGAAAAAGGAGTGGATCAAGACGACGAGTTTCTACTCACTTTTATCGGACTCATGAAGGAGCGCGTGGTCTTTTACGGAGAGTTTTGGGATAACGGTAGCTACTTCTTCGAAACACCGTCTTCCCTGGATGAGAAGAATATTCGCAAGAAGTGGAAACCAGAAAAACAACCGCTGTTTGAAGGCTTGAGAGACCAATTAGCTGCCTTGGACTTGCCAGATGAAGCGACAGTAGAAAGCACCGTAAAAGCCTTTATGGAAGCTAACGAACTGGGCTTTGGAGCAGTACTACCTATCCTGAGGTTAGGTGTAGCAGGCACCATGAAAGGTCCCTCTATTTTTGCTGTCATGGCTTTATTGGGTATGGAAACGGTAGCAAAGCGTTTGACCAATTCCTTCACCACTTTTAATGCCATCAAGGAGGCCGCCAGTTCCTAGGTCAATTTAACGCAAAGACTGGACGTTAGGAATAATACAGTATTAGGAAAAGCTGAAATCGAAATTATCATTCAGAACAAACAAGATGCAAGTGCGCAGGTTTGGCCACCGGCTAGTTTGCTCATTTGCATTTGCTAATCCATTGTCATCGTATGCAATCTTCAGTACTTTTCCCTGTTGTAGCAGATTTTACGAACAATCTACTTAAGGACGTAGCTGAAACCCTGACCGCAGAGCGTAAAGAGCTACTACTACAATTGGTCGATTACATTCACCAAAAACTACAGGAAAACGGAGAGGTTCACCTCAATTTTATCTGCACCCATAATTCACGTCGCAGCCATATCTCACAAATTTGGGCAGCGGCAGGGGCGCAGCATTTTAAATTATCAAACGTATTTACCTATTCTGGTGGTACGGAAGCAACGGCCTTCCAACCCCGTGCCATTGCGGCAATGGAGCGTGCTGGTTTTCAAATCAGCACGGATGATACTGGAAAAGACAATCCCGTCTATTCCGTTCAGCTCTCTGAGCAGGGAGAGGGGACCAAGGCTTGGTCCAAACGCTTTGACGATGAAGCCAACCCCAAAGAAAGCTTCGCAGCGATCATGACTTGCTCGGACGCTGATCAAAATTGCCCTTGGGTACCCGGGACGGACAAGCGCATTCCACTCACCTTTGAAGATCCTAAAGTTGCTGACGGAACGCCGGCGGAAGCCGTGCGCTACGATCAGGCCGTACGTGAGATTGGTCGGGAATTACTTTGGGTAATGCGGGAAGTGGCATTACGGCCGTTTTAATGTATTTGGTTGGATGCGATTGAACGCGTCCATACGTTTCTCCAACCTTAAGCTGAGGCCAATTAAACGGAACGGGTCATGCGTACCATGCCGCGGTAGTGCTGGTGCATACGTTCAAAGGTGAGTCGAAAAGTACCGGACTTGCGGAAACCCACCTTTTCGTAAAACTGATGCGCACTCAGCTGGGTGTCCATTGCTTCCAACCAGACCATTTCCTTGCCTAATCGCAAGGCTTCTTCCACCACGTACTGCACTACCGCCTTACCAATGCCATTACCATGTACTTTGGGATGTAAGTAAATGCGCTGAAGTTTAAGGGCTGACAGGCCTGGAAAATCCGGTGACCGCTCCTCCTCGTGCAGCCAAAGAATACCGACAGCTTCTCCATCCCAATACACCCAGTAATAAGGCGAAGCTGGTTTTTGTAGATCCTGCCTTACTCGCTCGGCATTGTACGTTTCCTGCAAGTACCAATTCGCGCCATCTTCCCACAGGTGCGCATAGACCGGAAGATAACAAGCCGTCATCAAGGCATGCATTTGATCCGCTTGCTGGTTAGAAACAGGAACCAGCTGTAGCCTAGCGTTGAGTGTAATCATTGTTTCACTAATTGGCCAGTAGAATCATACATTTTATTCCAATCAAAAGCTTCCGGACCCGGCCCCTCAGCTGCAAGCTGTTCTAACTTTGTTGCGGCTTCTTCCAGACTTGGCTCGTGACCGACGGGCACCCACCAAAGCACCATGTGTGGCTTATCCATCCGTATAAACCATTGCTTGCCCTTGCGAACAAAATAGCTGTGTGCGGTTTGGTAGACAAAATGACGCAATGCGTCTAAGCTTTCCCAAACCGACATATTGACGATGATCATATCATCTGGAAAAGGGGTCTCAATAGATGTGGCAGAAGTTCCCTCCTCATCCTTCATTCGCCAGACGAAACCATCTTGGTGTTCTGCTAACTCATTAATCGGGCCCAAGAAGTGAACGAACTCCCACATCAGCGGAGCATCCAGTGGCTCTCGCATGCGGGCAATATTGATTTGGGCAAGTTGATAGTTCATGTGCACTGGAATGTAGATTAAATGGTTAGCCCCAATGTATGGCTCCACCGACCGCAGCTCGGCTCGCTCCAGTAACAGAAGGCAAGACATTAGGTTGCTGTTGCCAACGCAAGGCTCCTGCCAATCCCATCAGAATGGCTTCTTTGTAGGCAATGATCTCCGGAGAAGCTATTTCTAATTGTAGTGGCTGGACGGACTTGCCTATTTGTTCACACAAAAAACTATTAAAAGCCCCTCCGCCCGTAACAAGCATTCGTTGTTGTTCACCGAGAGCGAGTTGTTCCATCTTAGCTACCTGCCGGATACTGGCACCTGTTTGCTCCGCTACGTGTATACATAGCGTATGCAGGCGATCCGCCAGCGGCCAGCCTGTATTTTGAAACAGGGAAAGCAGCTGCTTCTGCACCCAGTCATTACCAAGCGACTTTGGAGGAGTCATTTTTAAGTAAGGCAAGCGATTCGCTTGTTCAAGCAATTCCGGGATTACCTTCCCAGTACGAGCCAATTGTCCATCTTCGTCGTATGCTAGTCCCGTCTCACCCATCAAGGCATCGAGTACCTGATTCGCTCCCGTAATATCGTAGGCCACATACCCATCTGGGGTTCGCAAACTGATATTGGCAATACCTCCTAAATTGAGACAGGCAAAATATTTAGAAAACAGATATTGATCAGCCAAGGGGGCCAATGGCGCACCTTGCCCTCCCAGGGCCATATCCTGCGTACGAAACTGGTCAATAACGGGTAATTGCAGGGCGGCAGCCATAGCAGCACCGTCTCCAATTTGAGTGGTAGTTTGCCGCTGTGGATCGTGAAATACCGTATGCCCATGACTAGCTACGAAATCTACTGAGGCTTGATGCCGATCAACAAAAGCTTTTACCTCTTGCCCGTATAACATACCCAAGTGCGTATGCAAATGCCACAGCTCTCGTCCCGGAAGTTGGACAGATGTGCGTAGCTGATGCTGCCAATCGGCGGAATAGCTTATCGTTTCTCCAGCGTGAAATTCCCACCGTAATAAATGAGCAGACTGCGTGGTAGAAAAGGCAAAAGTACACCACGCCAGATCGATTCCATCCAGGGATGAACCCGACATAAGACCAATCACCTGATAGATTGCCATACTAAATTGAGTTTACGCGCAAGAAAAGAAGGAAAGCTGTCTTATTTAGTCTTTTTTCAACTCTAATGTATACTCGGCTACTGCCTCAATCTCGTCAGCATCCAGCAGATTTTCGAATGGCGTCATAGCTCCACGACCTTTAGTAACCACAGCTACCCTTTCTTCTACACTCAGAACGGAGGCCGTTAGATCATGTGCCCCACTTGCCCCCATATCACCGTACAGGCCGTGGCAAGTAACACAGTATTGCTTATAAATTTTCTTGCCATCCGGCTTGGATGGTGCCGGGGCTGCACTTGCTGACGCAGTGCCGGAGGAAGTAGAAGAACTATCGCTGCTATCGCCGCAAGCCCAAACGGCAGTTACGATAGCACAAAAGATTAAGAAATGTTTCATATTGATAATGGTACGTTTTTCCGCTCTCTTTAAGCTTCGCAAAAGTAGTATCAGACCCCGAAGAACCCATTGTTTTTCCGAAGAAAAACGACGCTCGTCCAAAAATCAAATCCGTTTATGGATATAAACTGTTACCTTGTTATACTACTCACGAATGAAATAGAACATGTTGATGATAAAGGTTGGCAAAAGTCTAAAGTAATTTGATTTCGAGTATATGCATAATAACTTAAGAAACAAAAATATAGTTGTTTAAGTCATGAGTGATCAACGTTATAGAACCAGCCAAGGCAAACTTATCAGTGCTGCTGTGGTCGGCTTCATCATTTTAATGGTCCTAGTTATTTTCTCTAGTGCCACATTCCTTACTATCGACGCCGGAGAGCGCGGTGTGCTATTCCGTCGTTTCGGCGGCGGACTGGACATGAGTAAGACCTATCAGCCAGGCTTCCACGTTTTAGCCCCGTGGAATACCATGTATCGCTACGATGTGCGTGAAAAGCAGATCGAGGAAAAAATCGACGCCCTATCCAACAATGGTTTGAATATTGCAGTGGATGTTACCGTACGGGTTAATCCTTCTTACGATAAGATCGGTTTCTTACACGAGAAGTTCGGAAAGGACTACGTTAATACCCTTATCCGTCCTGAAGTTCGTTCAGCGGTAAGGGAAGCCATCGGTAAATTTACGCCAGAAGAGCTATACTCTACTAAGCGTGACGAAGTCCAGACCCTCATCCAAAATGACCTGGAGGAATCACTGATCAATAACTACATTGAACTGAGAGCTACACTAATCAAAGATATTGAGCTCCCAGACAAAGTACGTGGTGCCATTGAAGATAAACTGGAAGCGGAGCAGTCAGCTCTAAAGTATGAGTTTATCCTGGCCAAAGAGCGCCAAGAAGCGGAACGCCGCATCATTGAAGCGGAAGCTAAAGCACGTGCGAACCAAATTCTGAACGCTTCTTTGAGTAACAATATCCTACGCGATAAAGGTATCGAAGCAACACTTGAATTGGCCAAATCACCGGGAAGCAAAGTAGTAGTAGTTGGCAGCGATGGCAGTGGTGGTCTACCCTTAATACTGGGGGGTAACTAGACTGTCTAGCACAGCATACAACCTCATCCCGAGTCAGGATATCTTGACTCGGGATTTTTATTTTTGAGGCTATTTTACCAAGTATACCCTGTTCCATGAAGAACTTGAGTTGCTTAGATACCAGCATTTTGGAGTTACACCTGCGTATGAGGGGGTAAAAGACATGACAACTATAAAGTCAAATGCAGAAGAGGTAATGATGATGCTATTCAGAATGTCGTATCGATTCAGCTGGGATAATCTTTTCAAAAAATAATACAAGTCCATCACAAAGTAGGCAAGGCTGACCCACTAACAGACCATACACTAGATGCGATAGATCATGCTACACCTAGTTTTCCACATACTTATCCACGATCAGTGTGAGAAAATACTGCGTGCAGTTTCCAGCAAAAGGCTGTATTTTTGTTGACTACACGCAAGAAATAGATGGCAGAATCCTCAACTAATAAACCAACCAGACGGCGCAGATCGGACGCTAAGCAAAGTCGAGAAGATCTTTCGAACTACGTATTCGGCAAAGTCCCCCCTCAAGCAGTCCCGCTCGAGGAGGCCATTCTTGGTGCCATTCTTTTAGAAAAGGATGCGCTTACAGAGGTGTTGGATGTGTTGCAATTTGATGCCTTCTATGTAGATGCTCACCAGTACATCTACCAGGCGATGCTGCGCCTTTTTGAACGCTCGCAACCTATCGACTTATTGACGGTCATGGAAGAGCTCAAAAAATCTGGAGAACTCGACGCGGTGGGAGGCCCTGCCTATCTAGCTGAGCTATCGAATAAAGTGGCTTCCGCAGCCAATATCGAATACCACGCCAGGATTGTAGCGCAAAAGTTTATCCAGCGGGAACTGATTCGCATCTCCACCAAAACCATCAACGACGCCTTTGAAGACACTACTGATGTCTTCGACTTGCTTGATTCTGCCGAGAATTCACTCTTCAAAATTGCGGAGCGAAACATGGGGCGTAGTGTCGATAAAATGGGGAGTCTGGCCAGTAAACTGCTCAAGCAAATTGAGGAACTCAAAGACGTAGAAGAAGGCCTGACCGGAGTACCCACTGGCTTCACTGAGCTGGACCGTCTTACCAGTGGTTTTCAGAAGTCAGATTTGATCATTTTGGCGGCGCGGCCGGGCATGGGAAAATGTTTGGGCAAAGGGACACCTGTCTTGATGTACGACGGTAGTATTAAGCCTGTGGAAGAAATTCGGGTGGGAGACCTATTGATGGGAGATGACTCTACTCCAAGAAGAGTACTCACACTGGCACGTGGTAAAGAGCAGATGTATTGGGTTAGGCAAAACAAAGGGATGGACTATCGTGTAAACGAGAGTCATATCCTATCTCTCAAAAAAAGCCGGCAGGAAGGGCGGCATGAACGGGGAAGCATACTTGATATATCTGTCCGGGACTATTTGACGCGCTCCGGTAAATTCAAAAGTAATTATAAGGGCTATAAGGTTAGCGTTGATTTTCCGAAACAAGAGCTTCCGCTACCTCCTTACTTTCTGGGCTTGTGGCTTGGGGATGGTTCTTCTAGCAAAAGCACCATTATAAATCAAGATGAGGAAGTAGTTACTTATTTACAGGGCTATGCTGATGATTTAGGTATGCGTTTGCATACTTACACTGGAGAAGGAAAATGCCCTGAGCATCGGATCAGTAACGATAGTGGCCCTTCAAGATACTCTTTACAAGGCGCCCTGCGCGGTATGGGAGTACTAAATAATAAGCACATACCAAGTGCATACCTCGTCAATTCTCGTGCTAATAGACTGGCATTACTTGCTGGCTTGATTGATAGTGATGGACACTATTTGGTACAATCCAATGGTTTTGAAATCACACAAAAGAATAAGCAACTCACTGAACAGATTAAGTTTCTTTGCGACTCTTTGGGGTACCGAGTAAGCATGAAGGCCAAAGAAGCTAAAATCAGTGCCATAAATTACACCTCCACGGTCTATAGACTGCGGATTTATGGAAACATTGATGAAGTACCAGTCAAGGTAAAACGCAAACAAGCTAATCCCTGGAAAAGCATTGTAGATTGGCAAGTAACCGGCATCACCTTGGAGCCTGATGGTATTGACGACTACTATGGCTTTGAAATTGACGGCAACCATCGGTTCTTACTTGGTGATATGACCGTCACTCACAATACTGCGCTCACGCTCTCCATCGCCAAAAATGCAGCCTTAGACTTCAACAAAGGAGTAGCAGTATTTAGTCTGGAGATGTCAAGTCTACAGCTGGCTCAGCGTATTATTTCCATGGAGGCAGAGATTGCGGGTAGTAAGCTGCGGAATGGACAATTGGAAGATTACGAGTGGCAGCAATTACACACCGCTATTGAAAAAGTAGCAGACGCTCCCATCTTCATTGACGATACCCCGGGTATCAACAGCTTTGAACTGCGCGCAAAATGTCGACGCCTCAAAATGCAGTACGACATCCAGATGATCATCATCGACTATCTACAACTCATGAGTGGAGGTGGCGATAACAAGGGTGGTAACCGTGAACAGGAGGTAAGTGCCATCTCGCGGGCATTAAAAGGTTTGGCAAAGGAGCTCAACGTACCGGTTATTGCGCTTTCGCAGTTGAGTCGTGCGGTGGAAACTCGTGGCGGAGATAAGCGACCACAGTTGAGTGACTTACGTGAATCGGGTAGTATTGAACAGGACGCCGATATGGTAATGTTCATCTATCGACCCGAATATTACCAAATCCTGGAGGACGAAGAAGGCCAATCACTCAAAGGCGTTGCGGACGTTATCGTAGCCAAGCACCGTCACGGAGCACTCATGGATGTACGCCTTCGCTTTACTGGCGAATTTGCCCGCTTCTCCAACATGGATGATCCTGATTTCGGTGATTTACCTGGCGATACCTTCGAAAGTCCATTTAACAACATTATCACTAAGCCATCCAAGATGAACGATGGTGAGGACATTCCCTTCTAGATTTTTTTTCGGTTACTCGGTAACCTTTTCGTGGGATACGTTACTATTATAGTGAAAGCATGCTGCTACGCCCTCTTTAGGGCACAACAACAGCGCGCTCTAGTAATAGAATGACAAATGATCTACTATGGTAAGTAGCCCTGCAAAATCAGCCTTCCTCTACTGGTACCAACCCTACCACGAGCGTTTAGTACGCTACTGCAGCAGTCGTGCCTTCGGCGTCATGGATACCGAAGACTTAGTGCAAGAAGCGGTATTAGCCACCTTAGCTAATTGGGAAAAGATTAAAGACAAGAGCAAGCTATTGAGCTATATGTTCGGAGTTGTGAATAATATAGTTCGCAATCATCGCCGCAGGCTCCCGTTCAAAGGCCAGTGGGACGAGCAACGCCTAGAAGCCCTAGAAAGCAAACTGGGTGATGCAGACACGGTACTTGATGTTGATATTCTCCTCAAAGCGGTAGAGCAACTCCCAAATAACCAGGCAGAAGCATTGCGACTATTCGAATGGAGTGGGTTTAGCATTAAGGAAATTGCAGCATTACAGCAGGTAAGTGAAGGCGCTGTTAAAACCCGACTCAGCAGAGCCAGAGGCAGCTTAAGGGAAATGCTAAGTGAGGATGGCCGCCGCTTGAGCATTGGCGAACGGCTCCAGATTTATGCATCTATCCTTCTATAATTCGGCATCATGAAAAAACCAACACAAGCGGAGTTACAGCAAAAACTTAATCAGGTAACCAACTTACTAGAGTCTGTCCAGTTTGAGCAGGTCATCAGCTGGGTATATGCAGCGCCAGATCCAAAGGCAAGAAGCTTTAGTTGGTGGTGGAAGAGGAAAGGTTAAGGATACGTTCTTAACGCATGCTTAGTACAAGACCAGCAAGACCAGAGAAGGATTAGAATCAGTCGGAATTTCGCTCTACTACAAAGAAGCCCCTTGGGAGGGGCCCCACCCGCTGCCTGAACACCAGCCCAGTTCTGGGTCAACATGACCCGACCAGATATACCTTTATCATCATCTACAGGACGTAGATGCCTATCAATTGAAAAAACCACTGAACTCCTCCGTTGACCATTTGAGGGCATTACCCTCCGGAGGTTATACCGCTAACGAAGTGTTTTAGGCTCCGCCTAAATTCTTCTTGCGCGTATATACTCGAGGCGCAGAAGGTTTGGATTCCCAAACCTCTTCGACCTCGGTATAAAGGACCACTGAGAAGATGTACGACTTGGTCGAAAAATAGTCGTGCATCAACAGAGGGTAATATCGGTGTTTTAATTCATAAAACAAAATGAGTTTTAAATAAAATTTAAACACAAATGAACTTTGGAAAAGAATTTCAGCACTTTGCGGTAGGCCACTTGGGCATGAGTAGTATGCACCTGGCCAACTATATGGCCCGTACCAGCGCTCCGGCGCAAGCCACTATTTCGCCGATGGTAATTGAGGAACGGTCCCTAAACATTGCCCAGCTTGATGTCTTTAGCCGACTGATGATGGATCGCATTATCTTTCTTGGTGTACCTATCAACGACTACGTAGCCAATGTCATTCAAGCCCAGCTCTTGTTTTTGCACAGTACGGATCCTAAACGAGATATCCAGATGTACATCAACAGCCCAGGAGGTTCGGTAACCGCTGGCCTGGGTATCTACGATACTATGCAGTATGTAGAGCCGGACGTAGCCACCATTTGCACGAGCATGTCGGCCAGTATGGCCGCGGTACTATTGAGCACCGGCACTAAGGGCAAACGCTCAGGACTACCGCACAGTAGAGTCATGATTCACCAGCCAAGCGGAGGTATGCAAGGCCAGCTTTCGGACATGGAAATCACCTACCAACTGGTTAAGGGTATGCAAAAAGAGCTCTATCAGATACTCAGCGAGCATACTGGGCAGCCGGTAGATCAGATCACAGCGGACAGTGATCGCGACTACTGGATGTCGGCCGAAGAGGCGAAAGCCTATGGTATTTTGGATGAAGTACTCTAGAAAGAGGTCCAGTCTGATTGGAGATGCAAAAGAAAACATCTCCGATCAGCACCTTTCTTCTTATTCCCTATCTAAGTAGCCAAACAAGTCCAATTCTTCATTCTCATCTTCTGAAGAGTAGTAGACTTGTTTAGGCTTATACTTTTGTTTAGCCTGTGGTTTGAGCTTGGTTCGGCGGCGCTGGTCAGCGCTCTTGATAGTAGGAGTTGCAACTTGCTTTTTCCTGTTCTTATCTGACTTGTTCATGATCAGTAACGTTACATTCGCGACAAGACTGGTCAAAGTGTTATTGCGCCTTGCCTCGATACAGAAAAGACAATGAATTATCCGGACTAAGAGCTCTATCTTCTTAATGATCAGTGAAGCCTTTCAATGTGATTTGCAAGTTTTCAACCACTTCTGAAATTTTCACTTATCAAAATGGCACATAGAGGTTTCTTTACGTCCACTTATCCTAACAAGTCTACAAGAAAAAATAATATCGCGAAAGAGGGGACTACAATTTTTTACGCTTCCTACGCTACTTCATGCCCTCGTGCAGCTTCCAGCAAGGTAAACCAGTCTTGGTCGTCAAACTGGATATCCACGGCCTTCACAGCTGCTGAAAGACGGCTCTGACGAGCGGTACCTAGCACAGGAATAATTCCTGCGGGATGGTGGAGCAACCAAGCCAACAGCAATACATCACTACCTGGGCTACCATATTTTTCCCCCACATCATCCAGTGCATCAGCTACCCGCCGGGCAGCATCGTCATCGCGGCTAAAGAGCCCCCCTAGCGGTGACCAAGCCATCGGACACATTTGGTATTGCAGCGCCTGGTCAAAAGTACCGTCGAAGAATGGTTCATCGTGTAATAAACTAGCCTGCACTTGGTTGGTGACTAGCGGCGTGTGGGCTCTTAAATAATCAACTTGGCTAGGTGTGAAGTTAGACACCCCAAAATGTAGCACCTTTCCACTGGCCTTCAATTCCGCGAAAGCGGCCGCTACTTCTTCTGCTCGCATCAGTGGACTTGGGCGATGAACCAACAATAGGTCCAAATAGTCGGTCTGTAGGTTTTTCAGACTTTGTTCCGCGGACTGGATGATATACTCCTTGCTCGTATCGTAAGCCTTAATTTGGTTCTCGGGCCGTTGTTCACAAACCAGGCGGATACCACACTTACTGATCAACTGCACACTAGAACGATCAATAGACATGCCCGCCCAGGCATTACCGAAAGTTGCTTCGGTGGTATAGTGACCGTAGATATCAGCATGATCAAAGGTGGTGATACCTTCGGATAAACAGTGTTCAATCAGGCCTTGCATATCCTTAATTGGGAGGTTATGCCCCCATACCCCCCAGGTCATTACACCTGCAGTAAGCCGAGATAAGGTAGGTCCGTTTGGATGAAGCTGAATTGGTGCCAACATACTGCCCAGATTTATTTGCTGCTAATGTAAAGGATTAAGTTTGGTTTTCGTCCAGCCACTTTCCAACCAGTGCTGGTTTATAGTCTGACATCTGCTGCACCAGGCCCGAAATGGAAGAGTCAACCAGCAGCATTTGGCGGTTACTCAATCGCAAGAGGCCCTGTTCTACCATGTGATCCAACAGTTGTACCAAAGCATCATAGTAGCCCGCTATATTGAGGATACCAATTGGTTTTTGGTGCAAACCCAACTGTGCCCACGTTAGCATCTCAAATAGTTCTTCCAGCGTACCAAAACCGCCGGGTAGCGCAATCACACCTTCGCAATGCTCGTTCATCAACTGCTTGCGCTCGTGCATACTATCCACCAGGATTAGTTCCGTAAGCCCTGGGTGTGCAATCTCCTTAGCGGATAGAAAATGGGGCAACATCCCTATTACCTCTCCACCACCAGCCAAAGCGCCGTCTGCTACTGCTCCCATCAGGCCCACCTTGGCACCACCATAAACCAGTTTGATCCCTTCTTGAGCTAAATATTGTCCCAATTGGAAGGCCTGTTCTCTATACACTGCCTGCTGGCCATTGCTGGACCCACAGAATACCGATATTGCTTTCATCGCACTTTTTTCGGCAGGATAGCAATTTATCCTGTGGCAAACAAAGGAAAAGCTACCGCAACCCTCAGTTTACACCACATTTCTCCTTATCCCAACCGGAAGTGCCATTTTCGGATTTGGTAAAACATAATTGCTTATTTTTGCCATTCACCTATCCTGGAAGCCAAGGAGGCAAACTATGGCGAAAAAGAAAAAGAAAGGTCAGTTGGCATTGCGGTTGGGCCTGAATGATGAGCGAATCCCGAAGTTGTTTGGTCTTTTGTGCCTCTTCATTGCCACTTATCTATTTGTTGCGTTCTTCTCTTATCTATTCACCTGGCATATTGACTTTAGCCGGGTACACCACCATACGGGCTGGAAACTGCTGGAAGGCGACTTCGAAATGGCCAATTGGCTAGGGCGCCTTGGTGCCATCGTTTCCAACTTTTTCTTCTGGTGGTGCTTTGGACTTCCTTCTTTTCTGCTGGTTTATCTGCTAGGCCGAATTGGGATTAACCGCATTTATCGGCAACCATTCCAGACCCTCATGCCCACGATCAACTACACCATTGTAGCCATGATCGTTGCGGCTGTGTTTTTAGAATTCATTGCTGGCAGCGCAGAGTTTCCCTGGGGTGGCGCCGTAGGTGAAGGTTTCGCCAACTGGCTACAGAACTTCGTCGGCACGGTTGGCCTTTGGCTACTAATTATTGCGGTAATTACGGGAATGATCGTTTGGCGAACCAATCCCAACTTTAACGAACTAACACTGGAGAACCTCGCAGAAAATGTAGTGGATTATTTCAGCGACCGTTTCAGTGGTGCCAACCAGCGTCGTAAAAAGCGTGACCAAACACTAGCCGCCCGGAAAAAACGGGAATTGGCTACCGCCAAAGACGATGACCCATTTGAGGATAATATTCCGGAGCTCGCAGAGCCCGCCGAGCCAAAGACCGCTCCGGAAACACTAGTACCAAAAGGCAGTCAATTGGCCTTTGAGCTGGCCCAAAAGCGCAAACTGGAAAAACCAACCAGCTTGGTAGCAGGTGAAGCAGAACTCGAAATTGAAGCCTCTACTCCCGGCGCTAGCGGAACGGCCACTAGCAATCCAACGGGGCCACCGCTATCTTTTACAGAGGAAAATAAAGACCACTCTGAGCCTTATGATCCTACCTTAGAATTGTCCACTTACGAGCACCCAAGCGTACAGCTACTGGAGGACTATTCGCATCAGAAAGTAGAAATTGACCGTGCGGAACTAGATGCAAACAAGGATCAGATCATCGAAACGCTGCTCCATTACAAGATTGAAATTACCAAGATTCGCGCCACGATTGGCCCCACGGTAACCCTCTACGAGATTGTTCCTGCTCCCGGCGTGCGTATCTCGAAGATCAAAAACCTGGAGGACGATATTGCATTGTCGCTCTCCGCCTTGGGTATTCGAATTATTGCGCCAATTCCCGGCAAGGGTACCATTGGTATTGAAGTACCGAATAAGAAGACACAAATCGTGTCCATGCGCGAAGTACTCAATCACGAGAAATTCCGCCAGGGCAAAATGACCCTACCAATTGCCTTAGGTAAAACCATCAACAACGAAGTATTCGTAGCTGATTTGGCGAAGATGCCCCACTTATTGGTAGCGGGTGCTACGGGTCAAGGTAAGTCGGTCGGTATCAATGCGATCATTATTTCGCTCTTGTACAAGAAGCACCCCAGTCAGGTCAAGCTGGTTTTGATTGACCCTAAGAAGGTAGAACTCTTTCCCTACAGCCGCTTGGAGCATCATTTCCTAGGCTTCTTGCCAGGGCAGGAAGAACCGATTACCACGGAAACCAATCGCGTAATCCACACGCTGAATTCCCTCTGTATTGAGATGGATCAGCGGTACGATTTGTTGAAAAAGGCCTCCGCCCGAAATATCAAGGAGTACAACGAAAAGTTCGTTGCCCGTCGACTGAATCCAGAAAAAGGGCACCGTTTCTTACCTTTCATTGTGCTTATCATTGACGAATTTGCCGACCTCATCATGACAGCCGGTAAAGAGGTAGAACTCCCTATCGGACGTTTAGCACAGCTGGCGCGGGCCATTGGTATCCACCTGGTTATTGCTACTCAGCGCCCATCGGTAAATATCATTACCGGTGTCATCAAAGCGAACTTCCCGGCGCGTATTGCCTATAAGGTTACAGCCAAGGTAGACTCCCGCACCATTCTCGATGGCGGCGGTGCTGATCAATTGATTGGCCGTGGTGACATGCTGCTGAGCGTAGGTGGTGAAATGGTTCGTCTGCAAGGTGCCTTCGTTGACACCCCTGAGGTAGAACGCGTGATTGACTTTATTGCCGCCCAGCGTGGTTACCCAGAACCCTATTTACTGCCTGAGTTCCACGGTGACGAAGATTTGCAAGGCTCTGCCTCCCTTTCCTATCGCGACCTGGATGATATGTTCGAGGATGCCGCTCGCCTTATTGTGGGCCAGCAGCACGGCTCCACTTCTATGATTCAGCGCAGGCTCAAGCTCGGTTACAACCGCGCAGGTCGGATTATGGATCAACTGGAAGCCATGGGCATTGTAGGTCCATCCGAAGGTTCGAAAGCACGTGAGGTACTCGTTTATGACGAGATCGAATTGGAACGCTACCTGCAGGACATCAAAAACAAGTAGTGACAAAAGTCACCATTTCCTTGTACTAATTGGCGCTCGCTGGTCCTTTTAGCTCCACTACATTTGAATCTTGATACAGGATTACATAATCCGCTCGTATCTCCTAACCAAGGATAAGCCTAGCAGTGAACTTAGGTAGGCGAAACTCACCTTAACTAAAGCCTTTCGCGCTATGGCCGATTCACGTCGTGCTTCCAGTTTACATATGCGCCAGATCCAGCGGATGGTGGAATACCAGCGTCACTTGATCTTTTTTCTGCTGTGTCTAATTGTTGCTTTTATCCTAACGCACCTCCTTGGAGGTGATGACTTCACCCAGGCGCAGGACTACGTACTTTTCATCCTTTTCTTCTCCGTAGGACTGTGGTTTACCGAAGCTATTCCACCCTTTGCCGTGGGTATTCTCATTGTCGGTTTTCTGGTCTTCTTTCTGGGTGGAACCGGAGACGCTTCGGCTTCCGCCAATGGTCTGGATGTGCAAAAATTTGTGAGCACTTGGTCTAACAGTGTCATCTGGCTCATACTTGGTGGCTTCTTCCTAGCCGAAGGCATGCGCAAAACCGGCGTTGATCAAGACGTATTTCGCTTATTAGCCTCCCGCTTTGAGCCACGACCAGATCGCATCTTACTAGCGGTGATGCTGGCTACCTGTATCGCCTCAATGGTGATGTCCAACACAGCTACTACCGCCATGATGATTGCGACATTAGCGCCCGTGCTAGCAAGAACAGGAGACGATAGTCCCATTGGCAAGACCTTACTCCTTGGCATCCCCGCTGCCGCCGCAGTTGGTGGTATGGGTACCATCATCGGTAGCCCGCCTAATGCCATTGCGGTTGAAGCCATAAACAACAGTGGCTTACTCTCCTACAGCATCGGCTTTCTAGACTGGATGATATACGGCGTCCCTATCGCCTTATTGCTAACACTGCTCATGTGGATGGCCTTGCTCCGCAAATACCAGCCCGGCACAGCACCATTGGATATTTCAGACTTACTAGTCAAACCCGAACGCTCCGAGCGTTTAGTGATTACCACCAAAGATGACCGGCAGGAAATCAGCCTCATTGATGGCGAGCGAGTCCGTAAGCGGATTGTGATTGTTACACTAATTGTCACCCTCGCCCTTTGGCTTACGGGGCGTATGCACGGCATTCCACCAGCCGCCGTTTCGGGTATCCCAATTATTGTTTTTACGATGGTAAGCATTATCACAGGGCCAGATGTACGTGCCCTCCCTTGGGATACGCTCATGCTGGTAGCCGGTGGCCTCTCTTTAGGCTTAGCCATCCAGGATGCCGGCATCTCCGCCTATTTCATTGATCAGATGGCCAAGTGGTCTATCAATACACTGCTTTTATTACCAGCCTTTGCCCTACTGACGGTCATCCTTTCCAATATCATGAGTAATACCGCTGCTGCTACGATCCTGATTCCGATAGCCCTACTATGGCCAGGAGTACACCCAGCCATTTTACCCATCACCATTGGTTTGGCCGCATCATGTGCACTGTACCTCCCGGTATCTACTCCTCCCAACGCCATTGTGTTTGCCACGGGTAAAGTGAATCAAAAAGAATTCCGCTTTGGCGGAACCATAGTGGGCCTGGTGGGGCCAATCCTAATTATAGTCTGGGTGAGCCTAATGCGGTTCTGGCTGGGTCTGTAAAGAGGGCTCAGCTTGCAATGCTAGCAGTAAGGCATCCAAAGTGTAGAAGGCACTTTCATCTGTACGTACCCAAGCGAGGAATTCGGCCATGGGCATGGTACAGACTTCAATAAACTCATCCGCATCTCCAGCGGGAAGGCGTTCGTATTCACAGTCCATAGCCAACAGGCAAATACGCTTTTCTGTGCTATAGGCAGTTCGTAGTGTTCGTAGCAGTTTTATAGAACCAGCGCGGTAGCCTGTCTCCTCTAATAGTTCGCGCACTGCTGCCTGCTCTGGTGTTTCGTTTTCATCAATGTAGCCTTCACAAAAGCTGCTCAGAACCATTTCTGGGCCCGGCCGGTATTGCTGAATTAGAATCGCTTCTTTTTCTTTGGTAAAGGCGGCAACGACTACGTAGGCACCATTGCGAATAACATCATACTCCTGCACTTGTCCATCGGGCAGGCGGAAGGTTTTCACCAACATACTCCGCCAACCGTCATAGGCAATGCGCTCCTTTATCTTCTCCCAAAATGGTATCGGCATAATGATTTTTTAACGTGAGGTTTGGTGTTACGTAATGTGAAGTGTTTAGTTATTGAACTATACGTTGTAGAAAGTATAGCGTAGAAGGTAGAAGGAAAATGCATTTCGTTCTCTCTACCCTTTACCCTCTACCGGAAGGTTGATAAATAATTCCCTTATTTCATCATCAACATTAGGTCAACCTGACACCTCCTAGTTCTCCGCCATGTCGTATCTCTTCAAGACTTCTTCCCAACTGGCGCGTTGAATACGGTCTACCAGCACCGGATTAATATTATCGACCAGCTGGCTCCCTTTAGGAAACAAAAAAGAGCGGTATTGTTTGTTGAAAGTGAGTGGAAGTAACTGAATTCTGTTCGTAAGCTGCTCGCGATTGATGAGATAACGCATCGTGGTCTTATCAAAAACCAGCACATCAACCTCCCGACTAGCCAAGCTCCGAATGCCATTAGTGGGGTTGGCAAAAGTACGGTGTGCTACCACCTGGTGCGTCCGTAAGAAATCTTCACTACCACTGGCCGTTACTGCACCAATAGCCTGCACACTTTGCAAATCTTGTAATTGCTCAATCTGAACCGTCAAGGAATTCACGGTGAGGCTGGAGGCGATAGAAGCGGTAAAACCAGAGATGATTATCACCGCAGTAAACATCCAAATAATGGCAATGGTACGTCCCAGCTGGGTTTTGGGTGATTTATCTCCGTAGCCTACCGTAGTCATCGTTACTGCCGACCACCAAAGGCCATCTAAGAGCCCCACGAGCCCCGGGCGAAACTGTAGTTTATTATGATGCCTTTCGGCTAACCAAAGCAAGGTGCCAAAGCAAAAGATAATGAAGAGCAACGCCATGGCAATCTTAATGAAATCAAGCGAAAAGAAATTGCTCAGGAAGACGCGAAAACCGCCTTTGTTGGAGTTGGAAGTGGCTACCCCCACACTTGATACATAGAAGGGCTGTGAAGCATCCAGCATTTGCAGTCTGGCACTGCTTACTGTCAAGGGGTTAATGGCCACGTCCAACTCCTGGAAATCCAACGCGCGTACCATTCCAATTACATCGCTAAAAGGAACCAGTTCGTACTTGTACCCTAGCTCATTGGCGACATCCTGCCACAGATCAATGCAAAGTCCCGAGTAAGTACCATCTGACTGTTCGATAATGAAGGGGGGATCGTGGTGTAGCCCCACTCTGAGTGGAATGGTATCCTGGGCTACAAGCTTCACCCAACAGCAGAGCAGCAGACACAGTAAAAATGATGCAGCTATGGAGCATTTGATCTTCATCCGCTGGCTATTTTTTTAGGGCTTGATCAAGTTGTTCTTCCAGATAGCGCCCCGCTATTTTTAAGAATTGTTCGTCGCGCTCACCAAAGGCTCCACCCGCTTGTCGATACAATAATAAATTGAAAGCCTGCTGGGCAATGGATTGCAAGTGGATTTTCAAGTACGACATTTCTGTATCCTCATCTGGACTTACCAATGCTAAAGGATAACCCGCATTTTGGGTCCCACCTTTGACCTGTCCTCTTTCCTCATTAGTCCAGGGCCAGTCTTCGAGTTTTTGCTCTTTGGTCAAATAAGTCGCGGGGGCTCTCCAGTAGGCCTTCCGAATCATCTGCGCCTCTTCTTGCCAAGCCAATTCTACCAAGTCGGCCCCGAATAGATTAGCAAAATCCGCGCCTAGGGATTCGAGTATTTCAAGAGAGGAAAGACCGTGCAGATTTTTCTCCGATAATTGTTGTAATCCACGCAAGCGATGTTCCAAATCATTAAACTGTCTTTCGTTTCGCGCAGCTTTTTGTTTCAGCATACGCTCCTGCTCCTGGTACATTCTTTTCTCGGATTGCAAATTCGTGTTCTGCCGATTCAAGACGCGTAAACGAAGACGTAAAGCACCAATGGTACTCCGGAATAATGCCGTACTGACCAGTACACCGCCCAACAACAACAAACCTAGACCCCACCAACGCTCGTACCACGGCTTGCGTACCTGAATAGGCACCGTCAATGACTCACTCCATTGATAACCACCAGCCTGTAGGGCCTGCAACTCAAAGACATATTTATCTGGATTCAGGATAGGTAACTCCAACTGTATATCCTCGCCTAAGGAAACCCAGCTGCTATCTGCGGCCCCTTGCAAACGACAACGATACTGCATAAGGCGGGCAGAAAAGGCAGTCGTGTTCCAATTGAGTTGTAACTGATCATTCGGATTTATCCGAAGTTCGGAGTCGCTAGCTACGGAGCGGCCGTTTAGTTGAAAATCTTGCCAGTAAGGTTGTGGACTCACCTCTGGCACTGGATTATCCACCTTACTGTATACGACTCCTTCGGCCGTACCAAGCCAGATGCGCCCGGCGGCATCCTGCAACATGGCACGATAAGCGGAGATGATCGAAGGAAGGCCACTACTGCCATCAAGGCGCGTCAACTTACGCGTGTCCGTTTCATAATAGAGAACGCCTTCAGTAGCGGTAGCAACCCAAAGTTGGTTGTCTCCCCCGGCCTCCACAGAGCGAATTTCATCAGCCGTAAAATCACCAAGATCTACTCTTTGAATACGCTCCAAGTCATACTGCAAAAGGCCATCAGTAGTAGCTAACCACACAACCCCTTTAGCGTCAATTGTCATATCATGGACCTCAAAGGTGGGGCTGTGTGAAAAAGTGAGCGGCAAGCTCAGGTTGATAAAACGATCCGCTTTGGGGTCATAGCGATAGAGGTAAGTATCCACTCCAATCCCCGCCGCATAAATCCTTTCTTTTGGGCCTTGCCTCACCACCAGAATACGGTTATCCAATCCAGCTTCCGGCCCGTAGGTGACTACGCCTTCTGACTCGTGGTAGCGAGCTACGCCCACAATCGGTGTCTCATCTGGTGCCTGGCAAAGCCAAAGGTTTTGCGCAGCATCGGGTTCCATAAAAAAGATACCACCACCGCGTTCTTGCAAATCTGCCTGTAGCGTCAATTCCTCCCGATACAAACTAATGAGTTCACCGCGCGAACTGCCTAACCACACGACACCTCCCATGACCACAATAGAAGTCACCAAGCCTTCTTCTAACTCCGGCAATACGTCGCTGGAGAAACCATCGCCCTCCGGTGTCATCCGATATACTTCGCCGTATGAGACCAAGATACTGCCGTCAGGATGCGTACCTAAACAGACGGTACTATTATTAGCTTGCCCAAATACAATGGAAAAGAATGGCTGCTGCAAAAGACCTAGACCTTCAGCGGTGCAAACCCACCAGTCGCCCTCTCGGTCGGGTACAATTTCGTTGATATGCTGTAGGGGAAGTTCTTCTATTCGATGCGGGTCATTGGCTCCAAAAACCGTTTGCCAGGTATCCATTGCGGCATCGTACAAAAACAAACCTTCTTCTTCCGTACCCACCAAAAGATGGTCAGGATCAGCAGTAGGCCGAAGCACTGTTATACGTCCATGCGGAGCGGCTAAGCTTTGATTCAACTGCCAGCGGTCGCGGCCGAAAATGAAGTGGCGAAGCTCATCACCCCCGCTCCAAATTTGCCCAGCGTGAATCAACAGGGCATCCGCCCGACCATTAGCAGCCGTACTAATGGGTTCGAACTCATCTTCCTCCCGTTTATATCGGAATACCTGCCCCTGTGGGTCGCTTATCAGTAGCAAGCCACCACGGGTTTCCGTGAAACAGTACTGGGCCTGTCCTTTAGGGCCTTGATACGAAGCTCCTATTTGCAGAAACTCCAATCGCTCATCTTTCCATCGCGCCAAACGGCCATCTGGCTGGCCAATCCAGAGTATCCCCACCTGATCGTAGTAGAGGGTGTTCGGATAGAAGAGAGTACTATCATTTGGAGTAAAGGAGGCAGGAATAAGTGGTTCAATACGAGCTGAATCGCCCTCTTCCACAAGCAAGTGGATGCCAGTGTCATTACAAAATATCAGGTCACCGTTTTTCTTTTGGGCGAAGGCCCGTACGTAGTGACTCTCCAATAAGTTATTGTAAGATGTAAAATCCTGACCGGCAAAGCGAAATAGACCATCGTCAGTACCCACCCATAAAGCACCGGACTTGCCCTTAACTACGGCGCGTACCTGTTGTGCTGGCAGCCCGTTGCTCTGGCGATAGTGCTGATAGGCAAAACGCTGGCTCGCTACCTCGTAGGGTGAACAGAATAGTAGTAGAACCAGTAGAAGGAGCAAAGGCATAAGAAGCGCAGCCGCTGTTTACTCCTAAATCTACGAATTTATGAGATCATGCTTAAGCCGGAACGGAGAGGTGGATACACCAGCCCTCGGTGGTAGGCCCTGCGTGAAGCTCCCAACGACCGGGAAAAGCCTCTTCCAGGCGCGCGCGCACATACCGCAGGCCCGTGCCATTGTGGGCTTTATCAGCTGAGCTCGTAGTACTGTTTCCATCATTGCTCAGCTCGTAGTGAGTGATGCCTTCCACAATCGTTTTGCGCAAGCAAAAGGTTCCTTCTTTACGATCGGCAAAACCGTGGGTAAGGCCATTTTCAATCAGGGTATGGAACACCGCTGGTGGAATTTGCTCTTGGCCACTAATACTATCCGTGAGTAACTGAAATTTGGCTTCGCGCCGGAAACCCATAATCGCCAGATGTGAGCGACACATAGCCAGTTCTTCTTCCATAGGGATAAGCGTGCGACCAGACATATTGCAAAGCGCTCGAAACTCATCAGCTAGTATTTGCACAAATTGGGCAGCCTCAGTGGGATTAGTTTCTATCCACTCCTGAAGCGACATGAGGCTATTAAAGAGAAAATGCGGTTGTAAACTGCGCTTCAACAATTGATTTTCCAAGGTAGCAGTGCGAAGTAACGCTTGCCGCCGTTGCCGCAAGAATAACCGTAGCTGATAGCCAATAAAGATGGTAAGCGTAAGGATGAAAGAGAGGATACCAATATAATAGTCGATCCGCGCAACGCCCCGCATTTCGATAAAGGAGGTCAATCCAAAAATGGCGAGCCCTAGGGCAATTAGGCCGCTCCCTAAGGGTTCTTTTTTGAAGGTGTAAGTTACCAGGCCTAATCCAATGACAATAACAAAAGGTAGAATGGGCTGCTGCAAAAAAAGCAAGCCACCAATAAGCAGGGCCGAACCCAGCAACCACCAGCTGCGTCGCGGTATTTCCAGATAGATAATAATGAAAGCTAATAATGACCAACTTCCTAGCGGATACACAATGCGCGTACCTATGACACACTGCGCCTCGGTCAATTGTGCCAGATTCATGGCTAATGCACCATCCGTACGAAAGAACGCTTTAGCCGCCTGACAAAAACAAAATAAGCTAATGAATAGTAAGCCAGCACTGCGTCGAAAGCCAAAATAGAGCAGTAGATAGAACATGCCTGCTGTAATCAGCATGCCAATAATCAGCAGCAAAGACTGGTCTATACTCATCCGTGCAAAAGTTAACCCCTGAGGTAGCTCAAAATGCACTACCTCAAGGGGTATAAACGCAAAATACTAATCAAAATAAACTCATACCAAGTACTTTCTACCAAGTAGCCAGTACCGTGAGTTTTGCCCGTGACTCAAACACTTATTAGAATCAAGTACAAGGCAAGGCTCATCTTAATCAAATACTTCCAGGTAAGGCACTTTATTGACGATTTTCCATTCGCCGTCGATCTTCATCAGGGTCATGTAGTCGGTAAAGGCCTTGTCGGCATAGGTGAGGCGCAATTTGGCCACTGCCACGTAGCCGGTAATGTCAATGTTTACGATTTCGTTTTTGCGTTCCAGCGGAGCTCCAGGCTTGGCACCGCCAAAAAACTCCTGAGCGTTTACTTCGCGGTACTCGCCATCGCGCAGATACTTCATCATAGCCTGGTCGTGGAAGGCACCGGCAATGCGTTGGCCATCGCGTTCCATACCGCCAATCATATAGTCGTTGAGTACTGCTTCGACTGCTTGTAGCTCAGAATCCTGAGCGGATAAAGTGATAGCAAACAGTAGAAAAAACAAAGTAAAGAAGGGTGATTTCATCATTATCGTTATTTATGCTTAGTGAAAAATTGATTGAGTCTTTGTCCCAGCGCTTCCATCTCACTAGGGCGACCTAAGCTGATGCGGAGGTAATTCTTGTCCTTTATGGTATGTGGATTGAGCACAATCTCTTTTTCCGCGAAGGCGGCTTTCATATCATCCACCCCGTAGCGGCTCACATCAGCGTACACGAAATTGGCGGTGGAACCAAAGTGAGGGATATTCCAAGTACTCAATTGCTCCAACAGGATGGAACGGCTTTTCTCATTTTGCGCCAAGCTCTCACTTAGGAAGGTGGTGTCACTTAGACTCGCCAGGGCAGCTTCCGCACTCACATTGGATACGCTAATGTTAAAGCCAATGTCCAGCGATTCCATTTCCGTTACAATCTCTGGTGCAGCCAACAGGTAGCCGATGCGCATACCCGCCATCCCGTAGATTTTGGAAAAGGTGCGCGAGATCATGAGTTGTGAATAATCGGCAAGCAGGACCGCAGCATTATGGGTTTGGAAGTCAGGAAGGTATTCCACGTAAGCCTCATCGAGGAAGACTGGATAATCCGGCGCTACCGTTCGGCAGAATTGTTGAATTTCCGTTAATGGCAAACTGGTACTCGTAGGGTTATTGGGATTGCAGAGGTAAACTAGTCCCACATCTTTATCCAGCCGATTTTTAATAGCCGAAAGGTCAAAATGCATACTATCTGTGGCAGGCACGGTGATCACATCACTGCCCAATTGACGGGCAAAACGCAGTAGCCACTGAAAAGTATGTTCGGAAGAAAGGACGGCTTTCTGCTGGCGTGCCAACCACCAGGCCGCTAAGCGGAGAATAGACACAGAGCCCGGGGCAACGAATACTTGCTCGGGGCTTAGCCCGTTCGCATCCGCAATGGCTTGTTTTAGGGACTTGAGGGCTGCCTGTGGGTAACGATTACCACGCACCAAACTGTCTTGTATGGCCTGGCGGGCTAATGGCGATGGTCCGTAAGGATTTTCGTTACAACATAGGCGAATCTCGCCCTCTGCGGGGCAGCAATCTGACCAATCAGCTGCGGTACTTGGTTTTCCAATTAATGGAGCGGCGGCCAGCCCCATCAGGCTAGCGGCACCGGCGCGTAGGAGTGCTCTTCTTTTCATATTGCGGGTGATTTATACCGCTAACGAAAATGGTTTGGACTCCCAAACCTCTTCGGCTTCGGTATACCAGCAATATCTGACCAACCTTGCTAAAATGCACTTAATAAAGGGTGAACTGCACTTGAGGGTTTTGAATGGCACCTTGAGCCGTGGATAGCACGCAGGAAACCACCATACTATAGTGAATGAGGCAAATGTAATGGCATCTTGAAATGTGTATCTTGAGCTTATACCTGTAAGTATTCGGACCCCATACAAGTCCATAAAGCGAAATAGATGAAACCCGAAGAAATGACTCAGGCTGATGCGGTGGCCTTACTTAAGAAGGGCAGACAAGCTTGGAATGCATGGTTGGAGTCAAATGAGCTATCACCTATCGATGAGATTGAACTAAAAAAACGAAGAAATAAATTTACTTTTTTAGAAGGGGCAGATTTAAAAGGAATGAGCTTGCCATTCGTTGATTTAAGATACTTTAGATTAAATAATACGAGCTTCAGAACTGCAAGACTCCTAGAAGCTAAGTTACAAGGGGCAAATCTTCGCGAAGCAGATTTCTTTGGAGCAAAGCTTATTAGAGCGAATTTCTGTGATGCCGATCTTACGGATGCAAAGCTACGCTACGCGAGACTCATCGGGGCTAAACTTCGCGGAACAAACCTGATTAGAGCAAATCTCATCGGGGCGGACCTCCGCAGTGCAGACCTTGCTAAAGCTAAGTTAAATTCATCGCTCCTCTATCTTGCTGTATTACACAATAATAATCTGTCTCACGCCGACCTAACTGGTGCTAATCTTACGGGAGTAAATATCATCTCTACCAATATTGACGGTGCAATTTTTGACAACTGTCACGTATATGGTGTATCTGTTTGGGATTCGATGGGAGAAGCTGCATCTCAAACTGATTTAATCATTACAGATCAAAGGGAAAAAAACCCTATCGTTACTGTCGATGACTTAGAAGTAGCCCAGTTTATCCACTTGATGATCAACAACAAGAAGGTGCGTAACGTTATCGACACGATTACCTCAAAAGCAGTGCTCATTCTGGGCCGCTTTTACGAGGAACGCAAAGCAGTCCTGGATGCTATCAGAAATAAGCTCCAGACCATGGATTATGTGCCGATCATCTTCGATTTTGAGCCTTCGGCTAACCGCAACCTGACAGAAACTGTACGCTTACTGGCAAACATGTCCAAGTTTGTCATCGCTGATATTACTGACCCCAGCAGTGTACCTCAAGAACTGACTTCCATTATCCCTGATCTTAAGTCATTACCTGTAAAGCCTATTCTTTGGAAGGAGAAAGATCCATTTAGCAATCCTACAGAAGAAGTCTTTAAAAAACCATATGCTATGTTTCAAGATTGGGTCCGGGAGGAGCATGTACTAAACGTTTTTCTTTATGACGACAAGGAGCATATGATCGCCAGTTTACAAACCGAAGTAGTAGACGAGGTGGAAGCCTGGTTTAAGGAGACCCCAAGTGAGCGGATTGCGAGGGAAAATAAATTACTCGGCCAGGTGCAAGGATTACTACTGGCTGAGTTTAGCTGGGAAAAAATTGCGGAGATTCTGAAATTAAACTCGAAGGAAATTGAAAACTTGAAACAGGCCGTAGCCGATACTAGCTCCTAGCAAAATCCCTATAGAAGTAGGGTGCCTCTTATTCTAAGCCCCCTTTAATTATTCTCAACCCATTAAGAAAAAATGCTAAAAGTCGGAGAAGTGCGCCAGGGGGTCATTATCAATTTACTTAATACAGAGGAAGCTGCTTAGAAGGGATGGTAACCTCCAAAGTAAGCAGACTCCTCCCAAATCGTCTGTACAAAAATTTAAGTTGTCTGAAATCTATTAAATATCAAACAAGGCCCCCAGGCTAATACCAATACCGCGATTTTGCACAAACACGCTCCCTGTTCCTGATCTTGGGAAACCAACCTCTGATTCATCATTAACATCCGTCAGGCCAAACACATAGCGAGCATCTAAAAACATCTCTATATCTTCTCTAAGTGGTAGCAAGAAACCACCTCCCAAATGCATACTGATTTCAAAGCGATTGAAGTTGTCATCTTCGAAAGGTAAATCCAGTTCATCCGCTTCAACCGCTTCGCCATCTTGATCTTCAAATAAGGTAATTGTCCCACTTTGTAAATAACCAATTCCAGGTCCGGCCACAACAAAAACACCGAAGGAGTCCCATGTTCGCTTGTATTTGGGTAGAACAGCAAGCTCCAAATAGTTTAGCGTATACTTTGGTGTAGTAGAAATTCGGGCAGGAGCGGCAGGGGCTTCAAGATGCTCCGGCAAATGTCCTTTTTGTACAAAAGAAAGCTCTGATTGCAGGAATAAATTGTGACTGAGCTCTACTTCTGCTACAAGACCTAAACTGAGGCCAACCAGATAATCATCAGTTAGATAAGTACCGTCAAGTCTAGCCAATTGGTCAATATTCGTCCATTTGGCCAGATTAATACCACCCTTAAATCCAATAGCCACTTGCCCCTGGGCGATCATCGTACTAACAAAGAAGAAAAATAACAAGGAGAGGATACGCATAATGGTTCGTGTTTCAGTGAGGGAACTAATACTAAAACCCTGGATGATTACTTCCATATACGCAAACTTGTTTTTTAACAAAAACGGGGCTTCAAGCTTTAGCGCGTGTGAAGCGCTACGCCCCACCCAATAGCACCCGATATTGGCTTCTACTCAATGGAAGTAGCTCGCCAGACTGTAGCTCTACCTCATACTTACCAGCACCATGATTATGCACTCGAGCCACCTTAGTCCATTTGCAGATGTACGAACGATGGATGCGTTTGAAATCAGAAGGCAGTAATGTTTCCAGGCGTTGCAGTGGTTTATCATGTAGGTGTTTTTCTCCACTGCTCAGGTACAGCTCGCTGTAATTGCCAGCGCCTTTGATATAGTCGAGCTGGTTGATCTCCACAATTTCTACTACTCCTTTGCGGCGAACCGTTAGGTACTGGGCAGGATTTTCGGCTTGCGTAGCCAATTCGTAACGATCCATCGCTTTTTGCAAGCGCTCTACCGTGAAAGGTTTCGGAATAAAATCCAGTACCCCGTACTCAAAGGCTTCAATGGCCTGGTGCGTATTAGCAGAAATAATAATGGTGTGAAAGGCATAGCTCACCAGCGTGCGCAACATGCCAAAACCATCCTCGCCATTTAAATTGAGATCTAGCAAGAGTAGATCAATTGGGTAAGTCTTTACATGATGTAGCCCTCCGGCTAAGGTAGTTTGGCGGGCCACTTTCAATGATTGCTCACCTACGACCTGGCGAAGTAGACGTTCAATACGCTGAGCAACGGAGGCTTCGTCTTCCACAATGAGTACATGCATAGCGGGTGGGGTGATCCACAAAGTAAGGTAGTAAGGTGTAAAAGTCAATTTTAGTACGAGTCTTGTTAGAGAGATGTTGTTGATTATTGGAGAGACGCATCGCAATGCGTCTTTACGGCAGTTGTCGTTACATCCACCTTACTCCAACTGCAATGGTTCACTAAATATCGGTCCATAGCGTTATCAATATTTTATCCACAGCATCTCCTTCAATACAACGAATCTTGGAAAAGTAGCCTACTTTTATAGTCGGGGCCTGCCCTTATCTCTCAGCGAAAAACCGTATTAAGCACTTATCTAAATGAACGTCAGCAGCCTTAATGCACTCATCAGTATTCTGATCTTTGGCTCGTTGGTATTACTGGCTTTTTTGCTCATCACCAATCCACGCCAGGTGAACAGCCGGGCGAATGCCACTTTTGGGGTTTTCATGCTGCTCTGGGCTTCGTTTTGGATTGATGAAGTGCTGAACATGACCAGCTTTGAACCCTTAAGTGGATGGTGGCTCATCGTATTACGGGCAGCCCAGTTTATGACGGCTATCTTATTCTACTATGCTGTCATTTACTTCACGCGCCCCTTTCACACCCTTGGCTGGCGCGATCTGTTGCACCTCATCCTCCCTTTGCTTTATACTGCCGGCTTAATAATTGAACAGCTCTCTGCTCCGGGCATTTTGCCCAATCACTTCTTTACGGTACTCATTCTAGGTATGGCCCTCTATTACACCGCAAGCTCTTATTTACTGCTTCAGGAGCACGAAAAACGAATCGAACTCTTTACGGCGGCTACCGAAAACATTGACCTACGATGGATTAAACAGATCATTATTGCCTTGCTGCTCATTTCCATCTTTATCGGCGTTTACAACGCGATTGTCCAGAGTCAGCAACTAAACATTGTGGCCAATCTGACAATGATGGGCGCTATCTATTTTGTTGCCTACAATGCCATCCGGCAAGAACGCATCTTTCTCATCAGCACAGAAGAGATTCAGCAAATTACGGAAGAAGAGGAACAAACGCCCAGCAAAAAACCAAGTCTCATTCCCGAGGGTGAGTTACCAGCACTAAAGACGAAACTCCGGGAATTGATGAATACCGAACGCCCCTACCTGGAACAGACGCTCAACCTAAAACAACTCTCCGCCATGATGCAACTCAGTCCGCACCAGTTATCCTTTCTACTTAACGAGGGCTTTGAAGAGAACTTCTTCCAGTTTGTCAACACCTACCGCGTAGCGCTCGCCAAGGAGTTACTGATCAGCGAAAAGCACAGCCATCTCTCCATCGTTGGTATTGGCTTCGAAGCGGGCTTTAATTCCAAGACCGCCTTTAATACGGTGTTCAAGAAAATAACTGGGAGTACGCCTACCCAGTTCAAGCGCGCACACGCCGCTCGAAACTAACATTCCAAGAGACGAAATGACATTGCTGTAAAAACGCATTGCAATGCGTCTCCACGGCCGGGACTTCAAAACCATCCATTTTTTCCAGAAGTCCACCCCAAAAAGCGTTCCGATCTATAAATGCGAACAATTGGGCCCTGGCCCGCCGCTACATTTGGCCATCATAAACCAAAATGAATCATGGTCAAATACCTTCTTCCTGTGTTGTTGAATGTGCTGCTTACGCTAAGCCTTTCCGCCCAGGACTCCCGACAAACTGTGAGTGGAAACATAATGGACGAACTCACGCAAGAACCCCTTGCCTTTGCTACTGTAAGTATCCGAGGTTCAGATCCTATCATTGGCACTACTACCGATTTAGATGGTGCCTTTATACTAGAGGATGTGCCGCTTGGACGAATCACACTAGAGATTTCTTACATCGGTTACGAAACCTTACTCATCCCGGAAGTGGTGGTTACCAGTGCTAAGGCGGTGCAACTGGAAATTGGACTAAGACTAGCCAGTACCCAACTCGAAACGGTAGTGGTAAAACCGGGCGTAAGTAAACAACGCCCCCTTAACAGCATGGCTACCGTGAGTGCGCGTATGTTGAGCGTAGAAGAAGCGAGTCGTTATGCTGGTGGCTTTGATGATCCGGCTCGCCTGGCGGCCTCCTTTCCCGGCGTAGCCAGTAATGTGAGCAATAATGCCATCATCGTCCGTGGAAATGCTCCCAAATTCCTACAGTGGAAAATTGAGGGCGTGGAAATTCCCAACCCCAACCACTTCGCTAACCTCGGTGCCTTAGGTGGCGGTGGGCTTACGGCACTCAGCAGTAACCTAATGGCCAATTCCGACTTCTTCACCGGTGCCTTTCCCGCCGAATACAACAATGCCCTATCTGGTGTCTTCGATATTCGCATGCGCAGCGGAAACGCCAAGGAGCACGAGCACAGCGCTGAGATTGGCGTGATCGGTATTGACTTTGCGTCCGAAGGTCCATTGTCAGCCAAGGGTGATGCGTCTTACCTCTTCAACTACCGCTACTCTACTTTGGGGCTGGTAGCTCCTTTGCTCCCAGAGGAGGCCTCCGGTACAAACTATCAGGATCTTTCCTTTAAGCTGAAGCTGCCTTCAAAAAACGCGGGCACCTTTTCTCTTTGGGGTATTGGCTTACTGGATCGTTCTGGCGCAAGCCCGGAGGGTAATCCAGAAAATCGCCAATACTATCAGGATATCGAAGCGCAGACTGTAGAGCAGTACATGGGCGCGGCAGGTGTTAACCACCAATACTTCTTCCAAGGTGCTGGTTACCTGCGTACGACTCTAGCTTATTCAACTAGTGGCATCGACTTGTTTACCGAGCGTTTGAATTCGAAAGAACTTTTGCTACCGCAAAACAGTATTGATGATCAGCGGTATAATGTAACATTTAAGTCCTTCTACAACCGCCGTTACGGCCAAAAGCATGTCAATCGTACGGGGATAAGCTGGCGTGGCCTCGGTTATGATTTGACGATCCGCGACGCAGACACACCAGGTGATCTACAGGAAGTGGTAACGGAAAACGGTTTTGCCAGCCTCGTATCGGCTTTCACCAATTCTTCTTTTGCGCTCAACAATTGGAAGCTGAACTTTGGTGTAAGTACGCAACTGTTTACGCTGAATAATCGGTCGGTGATAGAACCTCGTCTCGGCATCAATTATCGTTTAAAGAATGGCCAGGAATTGAGCTTTGGTTATGGCTTGCATAGCCGGATCGAAGAACTGCCCGTCTACTTCGCCAACACTACGGAGGCCGGTACACCTAACGCCAATCTTGACTTGGATTTCACCAAAGCCCACCACTTCGTATTCGCCTTCGATTGGGACTTGAGCGAGTATCTACACCTCAAAGTAGAGCCTTATTATCAAAGACTGTTTGATGTACCCATGATTGCCGATGGGGGTAGCGAGGCTTTACTGAATTTACAAAATGACTGGTTCATTACTGAGGCCTACCACAATACCGGAGAAGGAGGAAACTACGGATTAGACCTGACGCTGGAGCAGTATATGAAGGATGGGTTTTATTTCCTCCTCTCAGGCTCTGTCTTTGATTCGCGCTACCGCAACCCAGACAGTGAGTGGTGGAGCACCCGCTTTAATCGCAACTTCCTGGTCAACTTCCTGGTGGGCAAAGAGTTTAAGCTGGGTAAAAGTCAGGAAAACACCTTGGGCATCAACATGCGCATATCGCTGCAAGGTGGAGAACGCTTCTCGCGCATTGATGAGCAAGTCTCCTTATTAGAACAGGATGTGGTCTACGACGAAACTACTCCTTTTACAGAGCAAACGACTGCTTCCACCATACTCCACACCACGATCAGCTACCAATGGAACAGACCGAAGACGACACAGAAAATTGCCCTAAGAATTCTTAATGCGAATAATTTCAAAGAGTTCGAAGGGCACCAGTTCAATCTACTATGCGGGAAGGTAGATGAAGTGCGTGAGGGTTTGATGGTTCCGAATTTGAGTTACAAGATTTCTTTCTAAGAATAGCAGTTAGAGTAGTAGTTCGCTAGATGATCAAATTGATACCCCAATGGCCTCGAGGCCGACCAAATTGGAAGTCGTTGGGCGAATAATAAAAAAGCCGCCGCCACACCAACACCTTTGTCCCCTTGGTATTGCTTAGTAGCAGCAGCTGAGTTATCATGGCATCCTTATAGGTAGCTTGCCGGCATAGACAGCTAGCTTAGAGCGCGCGTCAGTAGGTTTGATGTGTTTCGTTGTTCAAGTAGCACTCGACTACCATTACACGGGCCAGTCAAGAATTTTAGGTGTCGTTTGGTCGTGATCGTTCAAGCAAGGGTCGTCCTTCTTATTCAGAAATAGACAAAAGCCAGCAATATTTAAGGGGAGACAGATACTATCAAAGGGATTCAGCAATGTACGACCCTCTCATCTCCCAAACTTGAATAAATCGGACATTTATGCCACAATTCGGGCACCCTGTATTCCTAAACCACTAAGACCCCGAAAATTTCACCGGATAAGTAGGCCGTGATCTTCGTAGCCCTAGTGGTATAGGAATGTCGCTATCTTATTTTTTGCCTAGAAACAAATATCCACATCGGTGTCCACCAGAACACCGCCGATGATGGTATTATCGCCAGTACAGTCTTTAATGCTGTAGTCGATGTAATTTCCAACTGAGATCACTAAACTATTAGTGCTTGTGGGGGTCGGAAAGCCGAAACGCTCAGATGCAGGCGCCAGCTCAATGTCGTAGAGTACAGGTTCAACCGATTCATTTTGGATAAGTACGGAACTCCTGGCACCGTCGATCACTAAGTAACTCCACAGATTGGCAACGGCTAAATTATTATAGGCCCGACACCCTCTAGCTGGCTCAGCCGCTGCAATAACGGTACCATCTGGATAAGCTTGCCAGGGAGCAACGGTACACCAAAGCATCCCAATATCCATACCAATCAGCGTATTGGAAAATGCCAGCGAATTACGATCACTAAAGAAAACACCAACTGCAAAACCGGAAATCGTATTACGCATCATGATACTGCGTTGTCCAGTACTGTTTGTCAGACCCCAGTTAGCAATGTTAGGATAGTCTGCATAAATGCCAACTAAGGTATTATCGATGAACTGGCACCGATTGCCTCCATCCAGCAATACCCCGTATTGAAAACTGGTAATGTGCAAGCTTTCCAGCCGGGTACGAGGTGCATTTTGAATTTGCACACCGATACGTCCGGCCTGGTCAATACCTGTTAATAGGCCAAAATTTTTCAACCACACTCTACTTGTATTACGAATGTGCAGGCTGGCCTCAACCTCCATCGGAATGCCCTGTGGTTCTAATGCGTTGGGAAAGAGCAAAAGTGCCCCGTCTTCCCCTTCAATCTTTACGCGTTGTTCAATGACCACGGGCGCACTTTCCACATGTTCGCCTGTTTCCAGAATAACTGTTCCACCCGGACCGGCCTCGGCAATGGCATCCGCTAGAGCATCAACAGAACCGGCGGGGACGGTGACGGTCATACGGGGACTAATCCAATCCGATTCAAAGGCGGCTACTTCAACCTCAGCCTCGGCAATCTCCTGCTCGGCCTGCTGGATATGCTGCTGGGCATCCACTGGGATTGCATTTTCGGGTTGAATCTCGGGTTCCGGGGTACAGGCACTAATGACCGATCCCAAAAAAAATACACTTAGGAATTTTAGATATCGCATCTTGATAAGAATTTAGGTTGTAAAAAAATCAATCGTTTACCGAAGGGAATGCTCGTCTCGTTTTTTGTCTTCGACGTAAGCCTGCGGCGAACGTCCGGTATGTTGCTTAAATACTCGGGTTAGATGGGCCTGATCACTGAAGCCCAGTTCGTAGGCCAGATCGGAAAGCTTTACTGACTGTCTCGTTTCTAATTGGTCTTGGATACAACGCACCCGCATCAGCTGAATGTAATCTTTAGGTGCCATCCCTATCTCCTGCTTGAATAAGCGGCGAAAATGACGGGGAGTATAGCGGAGTTCTCGGGCCAGACTCTGAATGGTTAGATTAGGTTGCTGATGGATCATTTGCACGGCTGTGCGGATGGTCAGTGTACGCGAAGAAGGACTGGAGAGAGACATGAAGTCGGGTATTTGGTGGTATTACGAAATGAACACCACCAAAGCTATCCTTCTAGGCCTCATCCTATCCCAGACTTATGTTGCAAAGTACCGGACTTATGTTGCAGAGCTCTTATTTTCGGGCCTTCCCCGAAAAGTAGTAGGTGTCAATCCGTATTCATCACGGAAGACCCGGGTAAAATAATCGGGGTCACGAAAACCGCAGGCGTAGGCTGCCTCAGCGATGGTAAGTTGGGGATTACGCAGTAGCCGACGAGCCTCCGCCAGCCGAATGGAGCGCATGAAGCGACTGGCTGACCGATCCGTCAGCTGGCTTAGCTTCCGGTGCAATTGGGACCGACTGAGAGCCAGTGTCCGTGCCAAGGCTTCCACCCCGAAGGTTTCCTCGGCCAGATGAGCGAGTACCGCTCGCCGGGCCTGCTGTACGAAAGCGTGTTCTTCCTGCTCGCCGGCCGGTAGCTCGGGCGGCGGTAGCTCTTCTCCTTGCGATACCCCCCGGTAGTAGACCCGTAGTTGCTCCCGTTGCTTCAACAGTTGCGCCACCCGCAGCCTTAATTCCACGGGCTCAAAGGGCTTTGTCAGATAAGCTTCCGCTCCGCGCGCCAAGCCTTGAAGCCGAGAACTCAGATCGGCTCGAGCGGTGAGGAGGATTAGCGGCACATGACTGGTGCCTGGATCAGCCTTGAGTGCCCGACACAGCTCGAAGCCGTCCATACGCGGCATCATCACGTCGCTAATAATGAGATCAAAGGCTGAAGCTTTCGCCATCTCCAAACCCTCCTGACCATCTGTGGTGACGCTCAACTGGTAGTGTCTATTAAGGCAGGTACGAAGGAAAGTTCGTAAATCTGCGTTGTCTTCAACTATCAGCAGGCGGGGCAGATCACTGTCATATGATGGTAAAGCCGGTTCCTCTTCGGAGATTGTCAAGGGTGGCAAAACATCTCCCGCAACCCATTCGCCACCGCCAAGCGGCGCTTGTCTTGTAATGGGTAAGATGATGGTGAAGGTAGTTCCCTCTCCCAAGGTACTGTATACTTCGATGGTACCTTCCATCAGTTCCACAAGTTGTTGGGCTACCGCCAAACCGATCCCCACACCGTCATGCTCCGCATGGGCACGGTGAAAGCGATCAAAGATCAGCGGAAGATCTTCAGTGCCAATGCCCGGTCCAGTATCATGGACAGCAATACGAAGCCTTGCCCCCTTTTCGGTATCCTCTTCCTCTACTTGTAGCGTAACCCGACCGCCATCCAGTACGTACTTGACGGCATTGAGCAGGAGGTTACTTAGTACCCGCTGCAGTCGCTCCGGATCATAATCCATAATCAATGAGTCCCTGTTCGTCAAAAACCTCAGTTCGATATTACGTGGTTCCGCCAAAGTGGCAAAAGCCTGTAAACTGTACCGTAGGAAAGGCAAAATATTGGCCTGCTGTGGTTCCAGCTGTAAAAAGCCGCTGTCGGCCCGGGCCAGATCCAGGAGTTGGTTGACCAGCCAGAGTAAGCGCTTACCGCTACGCTGGATGCGTAGCGCCTGCCCCTGCACCGCTCCTGATAGCTTGCCCAGCAGCGATTGTGATTCGCCTAGAATCAGGGTCAGTGGTGTACGGAACTCATGGGAAATATTTGCAAATAGTTGACTCTTAGCAGTATCTAGTTCTTCCCAATAGCGGCGTTCAGCGGCTTCCTGTTGTCGTTGTAGCTGCCAGCGGTAGGCAGTATATAGCGAGCCAATCACCACCAGACCATACAAGAGATAAGCCCAGCCAGTAACGTACCAGGGTGGTCGGATGCGCCAGCTGAGCAATACCTGTTCGGCACTTTCGATACCATCACTATTCGTGGCTTTTACTAACAGCCGGTAATTGCCGGGGGGCAGATTCGGATATTCAATACTCTGGTTGGGTGGCAAACTGCGCCAATCTTCGTCATACTTGTCCAGCCGGTAAAACAATTGGTTTTGCTCTGGCGAACGGTAGTGCAGTACGGACGCCAGTAGCTCAAGATCATTATCACTGTGGTGAAATACTAACGGTTCACCTGTCGCATCTGGGTTGTGCCAGACGCGCTTACCAATCCGCAACTCCTGTAGGGCGACTTGTGGCGGCACTTGATTGTAAACGATTTCATTCGGTCGGATTTCGACGAGCCCCTTAGCGCTAGCGAAAAATAAACTACCCTTGGAAGTGCGAATACAAAACATCCCCAGTCGGAACCATTCCTCTTCGGCGACGGTCCATTCCGAGGCCATAACTTGGTGTACAACTTGGCGACTATGCGGGTCCAAAGCAAGTATTCCATCGGGGTAACCCACCCAAACTAGTCCATCCTGATCACTCAGTATACAGAAGGACTGACGCAAATTGAACGTCGATAGATGGGGTAGTGCTATCAGTCGTTTTTTCCTAAAGTTGTAGAGGTACAGATCACTTTCCGCACCAATCCAAAGCAGGCTGTCGTTTTGCTCGTAAAGAACATTGATACCGAGGTGGGAAAGGTGCATTTGAAACTCCCGCTGGTAGTCGTCCCACTCCCAGAGTCCACGATGTAATAAGCCTAACCACATTCGCCCGGGACGATGACTGGACACCAAAGAGATAGGGCCACTCAGAGAAATATCCTCCCAGAGACTATCCGCTGTATGTAGTTTATCCGAATACTGCACAAACCGATCAGGGTGGTCGGGAGTCAAACGAAAAACACCCTGACCAAAGCAGCTCCCCCATAGCCCCCCGTTCCAGAATAGGATGTCTTTATAACAACTATACTCTGGTTTGTCAGGAAAGGGGTCAGTAGAACGCCACCTCCGAGTGGATAATTGCAAGCGATAAACAGCCTGGGACGTCGCCAGCCACAGATAAGCCCCATCAGGTGATAACTCGAGACTATAGATATTCTCATCGACTCCCGGGCCGTCACTTCCTGGAGGGCTAGGAATCTGTTCTAGCGTCTGCGCACGACGATCCCAGAGCCACACGCCCTGTTCCCAGGTCCCCAACCAGATCCGGCCTGCACTATCTTCTACTAAATCGACAATGGGCTCTTCATTGAGGTCTATCCAGCTATTACTTGGTAGCGGTAGCCCAACCCGACGGACGCTAGGCGGTTGGACGTCAATACACTTTATGCCGCGAAAACTACTGACCCAGATGGTACCGTTACGATCCTGATTGAAGTGGTTGCCGCCCGATAATTGTACTTCTTGATCTTTTTCCTCTGCCATAACAGGGCTGAAAAGCGCCGTATCCGGATCAAAAACCCAGAGGGTAGATTCGGGAAAAACACCAAACCCTAACCAAACTCGTCCCTGCTTATCCAGGAAATCTGCATGGCACCAATTGCGTCCTTCAGCCAAGGATGCACCGGGTGCCAATTGAAACCGTCGGGACTGTCCAGTCTCCATGTCCAATCGCAGCAGCCCATTAATAGTTCCGATCCAGAAGCAGCCACGAGTGGTATCTGCTAACAAGCTTAACCCTTCCGCCGCGAAAGGATCTTCTCCAGCCGCTCCCCAACGATAGGTCTTAAAGTCGTCATAAGTTGGCCGGTAGCAGGCCAGACCATCCTCGGTGAGCGCCCAAATCTGCCCCTCCTTATCCTGCCATAGTCCCGGAGCCATAAAATCGGAAGGCAAGGCCTTGGGATCATTTTCCAGGTAGCGATAGTGGCGGTACGGTATCGTATCACTGGTGGCATTAAGGTCAAAGGCGAGTAGGCCGTGCAGGCCCGTTGCTACCCAAAGCGTATGGTCCGGGCTGTCCCAAAGGGCCCGCACCCCAGAGGAAAGTGGCTGCTCCCCCGCCTCAACTCCTGGCCGGTAGGCAAAGGGCAGAAAGGTATCGCGGGCTATGTCGTAGCGGAAGAGTCGGGCTGGGCAAAAGTGATACCCCAACCATAGCTGCCCACTTGCACTTTCGTACAAGGTGGGTATTTCATTGGCAACCGCCGTAGAATCTACCGCCGCCGCCGGATCGTAAATCTTCATCTTCAGCCCATCGAAGCGAGCAATGCCATTGCGGGTCGCAAACCAGAGAAACCCTCGCTGATCTTGCAGGGTCTGATAAACGGCGGGGTTGGGCAAGCCTTCCGCTAAACTCAGAGTACGGTAGCGCGTGAGCACCGACTGGGTAGCCGCCATGTTCCAGAAAAAAAGACATATCCACAGTAGCACACTTGCCCGCATCTCCCCTTACTGATTGATAGTTAGATTTAAATTAGGGAGAAACAGCAGATTATCCAAAAGCACTTTCAATTCTGTATTTAAAATTTTTATTTTTACAATCACCCCCTACCTTTTAAATAGAACTGAATTGATGGTCAACGGTGCATAATGGCAGCCGGCTGCCAAAGTTGCTCCGGCCCCAGAGCCAACTGGCCATACTTTCGGCTTTGCCCCATCCACCTATCACTTTATCCACCACCAACCCTATTCACATAATGAAGAAATTTGTTTGGTCCGCACTCATCATTCTGCTTTCCTGCAAGCTGGAAGCACAGACAAGCTTAGTCCAAGGAACGGTCATGGATGAAAACGGTAGGGCCCTCTCGGGGGTATCCGTTGAACTGTTGCCCACTGGCCAGGGAGTCTTTACAGATGAGGTCGGTCGATTCCAGCTCCAGGTACCAAAGGAAGCCAACCGTCTGCGGTTTGCACTCCTGGGATTCACGCCACAGGAGTATGCCATCCCTAGTGATGGTCAGCCACTAATGATCACCCTGTACCGGAAAACACATACCCTGCAGGAAGTGGTGGTTGTCGGTTTTGGTGAGCGATCCCGAAAGGAGTTGACGACGGCTGTTAACAAGCTCGATGCCGGCAACTTTCGCCATATGCCCATCACGCAGTGGGAACAGGCCCTGCAGGGACAACTGCCAGGAGTTGTGCTAACCCCTGCTTCGGGTAGTCCGGATGCGGCAGTCAGCATCCGAGTGCGGGGAGCAGGCTCCATAAGTGCAGGAAACCAGCCGCTGATCGTCGTCGATGGCATTGTGCTCTCCGGACAAGGAGGAACGGAAACGCTGGGGTACCCCACCAACCCCTTTCTCAATCTCAACCCGGACGATATTGCCTCCATTGAAGTTTTGAAGGACGCGGCTGCTACTGCCATTTACGGCGCCCAAGGTGGTAACGGTGTCATCCTCATCACTACGAAGAGCGGCGCTTATGAAGCAGCACCACAGGTGCAGCTCGATTACTCCGCCGGTTTTTCCGAAGCCTCCCGCCGCTATGACTTGCTCACTGGGCAGGAATACGCCAGTCTGTGGAATGAGGCCGCTGCTAACGGGGGGATTACCGGCTTCACTTATACCGTGGAGAACGAACCCTCCACCGATTGGGCATCTTTGCTCTTGCGCCGTGGTTTCCTGCAACAGGCTACTGCCAGCGTTTCCGGCGGCAGCCGCAACAGCCGGTACTTCATCAGCGGCAGCTTTCGCAACCAGGACGGTTATCTGATCACTACCAACCTGAAACGCTATAGCCTCAGGACCCAGTTTGAACAACGACTAGGAGAGCGATGGACCCTCGGGGTACAGCTGGCACCCAGCCGAGTGGTGAACCACCGCGTTGGTAATCAATTCACAGGTTCTCCTTTTGGGTGGGCAAGTTGGTATTACCCGAACCTGAACGCATTTAACGAAACTGGTCAACCCATCCGCACACCATTAAGCACCTCCATCGGCTGGGGCGGCTTCCGCGGTAATCCCTTGTTGACAGCTATCGATCAGGAGATAAAGAACAGCACCCAACAACTACTCGCCCGCAGCGAACTGGCCTTCCATCCGTGGCCCACACTGAGCCTGCGCACGGAAGTGGGCACCGAGATCAATCAAGAGGACGAATATTTCTACGCTGGTCCCGCCACTTTCTTTGGCCGTGGTATTGGCAGTGGCTCTACCCTGCATCAGCACCTTTGCCACTGGCAGTGGACCAGCCAATTTGAGTGGCGGCCGACCTTATCCACCCAGCAGGAACTCACGTTGACCGGTGGTTTGCAGTACCTGCGAACAGCCTTTGTGGGGGATTACCTGTCTGGTAGCGGCCTGCCCATTGATCAAATCCGTCGGCTGACGACTACCGCCCAGATCGAGGAATACTTCAGCTGGCATACCGCTTCGGCTTTCGTAGGTTACTATAGCCGTCTGAACCTGAGCCGTCAGGATCGTTACTTGCTGACGCTTTCAGCTCGCTACGATGGCTCCTCACGTTTCGGCCGAGACCGCCGTTTCGGTTTCTTTCCTGCTGCGGCCGCCGGCTGGGTAGTATCAGAAGAAGACTTCTTTTCGATGGTTTGGATAAATCACCTCAAGGTTCGGGCCAGTATTGGTTTGAGTGGTAATGCTGCCATTGGTGATTTTGCCGCCCGAGGACTGGCGGCCTTGAATAACGACTATACCGGACAGCCTGGTTTCCTTATCGAATCGCTGGAGAACCGAGACCTGGGTTGGGAACGTAGTAGGCAATGGGATATCGGTCTCGATTTCGAATTCTATGATCATCGCCTGCGCGGCAGCATTGACTACTACCAACGGGATACGAGAGATCTGCTGCTGCAGGTCCCGACACCTGCCACCAATGGCGTCAGCGTGCTGTGGCAGAATATCGGAGCAATGCGCAACCAGGGCCTGGAAGTATTAGTGGCCGCCGATGTCTTGGTAGGCCCCGTGCAGTGGACTGTGCAGTTTACCGGTGCTACTCTCCACAATAACATAACCCAACTGCCCGATTTTGACGGTGACGGTCAGCAAGAGGACCTCATCCTTAATGGTCGTAACCTGTTTCGTACCGGCGAAACAGCGGGCGCTTTCTATCTGGTCCATTATGCTGGAGTCGATCCCCAAAACGGCGATGCCCTCTTTTCCGACTTAGCCGGCAATACACTGAGTAACCATGCACCCGCCGAAAACCGACAAGTGGTGGGCAGTCCCTTGCCGAGGTTTACTGGGGGAATCAATCAAATTATCCGCTACCAGCGCTTTTCCCTCTCTTTATTTTTACAGGGTAAGATTGGGCACTCTAAGTACTGGATAGAAGGAGAGTTACTAGCCAATAATTTGCAGAATGGCAATAATCAAGTAAGAAGTCAACTGAATGCTTGGCGTCCCGACAACCCGAATACTAACGTCCCCCAAGCCCGACTTTTTCAAAATAATGGCAACCAACCCTCGACCCGCTACCTCTACCGAGCTGATTTTCTGCGGTTGAATAATATTACGCTGACCTACGAATTTCCGTTCGGTGGCAAAAAGGATTACCACTGCCGACTTTACGCCACTGCGCAAAACTTGTTCACCTGGACCAGTTTCCCAGGACTGGACCCCGATAGCGAATTTCAACCGCCAGCACAGGCAGCGCAGGGCAGCGTACTATTTAACCTACCGGCGGCTCGCACATTCACGCTTGGTTTTCACCTTAATCTCTGATTCGATCATGAAATACTGTCTTCTTTCCATTGGTCTATTGATCCTGTTCACCGCTTGTGACAGTTGGCTGGACGTCAGTTCGGAAAACACGCTTGCTACAGATGAGGCCTTCTCCACCCAGGCCAATCTAGAACAAGCCCTCACTGGCGTTTATTCTCTCATCAAGGGCGAAGACCTGGCCGGCCGTAACTGGTTACTGTTTTCCGACCTAATCGGGGGAAATGTGTCCCTGCTCCAGGGCAATTTTGCCGAGATTACCCAACTAGAGATCAGTGTCCACAATACACGGGTGGAAGGCCTCTGGAGTAGCAGCTATCGAGTGATCAACCAGTTAAACCAAGTGCTGGCTGCTATCAATATGGTGGCGCAAAGTGATCCCTTTTTTACCATTGCTGACCAGGAGCAACTCCGGGGCGAAGCCTACCTTTTACGCGCTATAGTTTATGATTATCTCTTACGCTATTTTGCACTCCCTTATACGCTGGAAACAGCAGATTCGCTAGGGGTCCCGCTGGTTCTGGAGCCCATTCAGGATCAAGAGGAACTAGTCTTCCCAGCCAGGACTACGGTCCGGAAAATAACGGATCAAATCCAGCAAGATCTGCAAAGTGCTCGGGAACTTCTCCCGGCACAAAGCACTCCGGGACGGGTCAATACGTACGTTGCAACGGCCTATCTGGCGAAACTGATGTTTCACCAGGAACGATGGAGGGAAGCTGCCGATCTTTGCCAGGAGATCATCGATGGCCCCTATTCTCTCACCGATATACCGCAGGGCTTTTTTCGTCAGGAAGGCTCTACAGAAGAGATTTGGGCTGCAAAAGCAGCTGCCGACAATCCTAATTTTACCGGCCTGAACTGGGCATATACGCTAAGCCAGACGACCTCCGACCTCATCACAAACACCTTTCAAGCCTTGTTGCTTCCGGCACAAACAATGGCGTTGGAAGGGGCTGGCTACCATGCTATTGACCTGCGTGTTGACACCGGCTTCCTGTCTACCGATCCGCTCCTATCTACCGATCAGCAGTATTCCTACAAATACGAAGACTATACCGACTTGGGTGATGACGCTCCCTTGCTTCGCTTGGCGGAATTCCTGCTGCTGCGAGCCGAAGCATTAGTCCACCTGGAGGAGATAACGGAGGCGCTCGAGCTGCTCAACTGTATCCGCCGGCGAGCGTTTCGGATTATTGACGTTAACGGCAATCTGTTGCCGACTAGTGCTGCTGGCACATGGGTGGACGTAGAGGAAGGAGGCTTGTCCACTGAAGAGCTACTGGCCGTCATTACCCGCGAACGACGTGCTGAACTGGCCTTCGAAGGCAACCTTCTGCACGATCGCATTCGCCGGCAGGAGGTCGTCCGTGGTGGACTTACCTGGAATGATCCGCGGCTGCGGCTACCCATCCCGCAACGGGAGATCGACGCCAATCCAAATTTGGTACAAAACCCGGGGTATTGAGTGAACCAATGCATTCATTTAAGGTAAAACTTGCCTCAGCTAGGCAACGTTGCTTTGAATTTCAGGGTATCACCTCCAGCAACAAACTGGTTTGGTAGAAAAACTTTGGGCGGTTCGGATGATCCCAAACCTGTGTTAGTAGAATCTCTTTTATGCAGTGTTGGCACCAATTTCAAGTTCCTGATCAGCACGCACAGGAAAAACGTAAGGAATAAGCTGCGCAAAGGTTATCTATCCCAATACTCCATCCCCCACAATTCCCTATCTTTGCCGCCTAAATTCACAGCCGTAGCGGAACTTTGTATTATTCCCGCGAATTGTGATAGCTAATAGCAAAGATTAAACGGATCATGCAGGTATCTCTCAGTTGGCTTCGCCAATATATCGACACGAAAGACCTTAGCCCCGACGCCGTTGGTGATATCCTCACCAGTACCGGGCTAGAAGTGGAAGGAATGGAAGAAATTGAAACCATTCCGGGTGGCCTCCGCGGCTTGGTGATCGGAGAAGTAAAAGAGTGTGGTAAGCACCCTAATGCCGACCGCCTTTCTGTGACCAAAGTAGATGTTGGTGGCGAAGAATTGCTTTCCATTGTTTGCGGTGCACCTAATGTAGCGGCTGGCCAAAAGGTAGTAGTTGCTACCGTTGGCACCGAGCTTCATCCTACTGAAGGAGATCCGTTTAAAATCAAGAAGGGTAAGATTCGTGGCGAGGTATCCGAGGGTATGATCTGCGCTGAGGATGAAATTGGCCTAGGCCACGATCACGATGGCATCATCGTGCTCCCCGCCGACGCGCAAGTTGGCCAGGCAGCTCGTGATTTCTACGGCGTAGAAACAGACTACGTGTACGAAATTGGCTTAACGCCTAACCGCTCTGATGCAACTAACCACCTTGGTGTTGCTTATGACTTGGCAGCAGTGCTACGCATCAACCACGATTACGCCGACAACGTAAAGCCTCCTTCTGTTGATGGTTTCAAAGTAGATCGCACAGATCTGGCCATTCCTGTAGAAGTGCGTAATACGGAGGCTTGCCCTCGCTATTCTGGTGTTACCATCACTGATCTACAAATCAAAGAATCACCAGACTGGCTGAAGGCTCGCTTGAACGCCGTGGGCGTTCGCCCGATCAATAATGTGGTAGACATTACCAACTTTGTGTTACACGAGTTGGGTCAACCTCTTCACGCTTTTGACTTGAACGAAATCAGCGGCGGCAAAATCATCGTAGAGACCCTTCCGGCTAAAACGAAATTCCTTTCATTAGACGAAATCGAGCGCGAACTACATGAGGAAGACCTCATGATTTGTGACGGAGAGGAAAACGGTATGTGTATTGGTGGCGTATTTGGTGGTATCAAGTCGGGTGTGAAAGATGGCACTACTACCATCTTCCTGGAATCTGCTCACTTTGATGCAGAGTGGATTCGCCGCACCAGTATGCGCCATAACCTGCGTACAGATGCCGCTAAGGTGTTCGAAAAAGGCAGTGACCCCAACATCACTGTTTTCGCTTTGAAGCGGGCTGCCCTGCTCATGCAAGAGTTAGCGGGCGGTGTAATCGCTTCCGAAATCGTTGACATCTATCCGGAGGTTAAAGCTCCAGCACAAATTGAAGTGCGCTACCAGCGTATCAATGAGTTGATTGGTGTAGAAATCACCAAAGAGCAAGTGCACGCCATTTTGGGCGCAATGGGCATGAATATCCTCAAGCATGATGATAGCCGCTTCACCGTAGAAGTCCCTACTAATAAGGCAGACGTACTACGTGAGGTAGATGTAATTGAAGAAATTCTGCGCATCTACGGCTTCAATAATGTGCCTATTCCAACGCATATCACCACCAGCATGGCGGTGGTGGCACACCCTAGCCCCACGCTCGTACGCAACCTGGTAAGCGACCTGCTAGTAGGACAAGGCTTTAACGAAATGATGGCCCTCAGTTTATCAGAGTCACGCTACTATACGGGAGAACACAGTATTGTTCCCGAAGCAGATTTGGTTTACGTAAACAATACCTCCAATGTGCACTTGGACATTATGCGCCCGCACATGTTATACAGTGGTCTGGAGGCAATCCTGCGCAACCAAAATCGCCAGGAAAACGATATCCGGTTTTTCGAGTTCGGCCGTAGCTACCGCAAAACGGAGGAAGACTACGAAGAAGTTGATCGCCTTACCTTGTTTTTGACTGGCCGCAGCCAGGCCGAAAGCTGGTTAGCCGATGATCAGGCTCTAGTAAGTTACTACGGCTTGAAAGCCTATGTAAACAATGTAATGGCTCGCTTGGGCATTGGCGGCTATCAGCAAGAAGCCGTTTCAGAGGATGCCACCTTGGCCTATGGCACACGTTACTTCCGCGGCCCACGCGAGTTGGTTCGCTACGGACGCGTACAAAGCAAATTGCTGAAGGAAATGGACATCCGTGGTGAAGTTTTCTACGCAGACTTCAACTGGGACAATACCTTTAAAGCCTTGCCGAAGAAGCGTATTCAGTTCTCAGAGCTAAATAAATACCCAAGTATGCGCCGCGATTTGGCGCTGGTGGTTAATCAATCAGTTAAGTTTAGCGAAGTAGCTGCTATTGCTGGCAAAACCGCGAAGAAACTGCTGCGCGAAGCCAACCTCTTCGACGTGTACGTAAATGATAAGCAACTTGGTGCCGGCAAAAAATCGTATGCCGTTAGCTTCATCTTTGAAGACCTTACGCGTACCCTCAAAGTGAAGGAAATCGATAAGGTAATGAACCAGATTATCCAGCAGTGTGAGACGAAGCTGGGGGCGCAGATTCGCCGATAGGTAGCGGAATCTTGTAATAGAAAAAGTCACGCGTTCGCAAATGCTTCGGCGGACGTAGAAATAAAAGGGTAGAAGGACATTGCGTCCGTTCTACCCTTTGTTGTACTAGCAATCTCTTCCCAGCAAAGTCCTTATATCTTTCTTCTAAATCGATATTGTAGACCTACTTGTATACCAAGGCTTCGGTATTGCTGCCCGATATCTCCCCGCAGAAACGCTGGGCTTTGTAAGAACTGGGTATTTAAGTTTAGATAGGTGGCGGGTAAAAGCTGGTACTGCACTCCAACTCGCATAGTGTATCCCCAACGCCGCTTGAGGGCTATTTCCGGATCATCAATTATCCTAGCGGGAAAACCTTCACTGATCCGGCCCCGGTACTGCGAACGTAGCAGATAGTTGATACCTGCAGTGAGCTCAATATCCCAACGCCTCTTAGGGAAACGATAGGCCAGTAAAAGGGGAATTTGGTAATAGGATACTTGGTTGTTGTGCAGCACCTGCCTGTTCACCAGCTGCGTGTACACTCCTGGTCCGCTAAGAAATAGTGTATCACCGCTGGGTTTTACAAAGTAACGAGCCCGTTCATTGGTCTGGATAAATGTATCCTCCCGAACGACGCCATCAAAGTTGAATTGCTCATGTAACTGACTGTAGCCCAAACCGGTACTCAGGCTGAGGCCAGAATGGTGGCGGTAGCCAGCTTCTAATTGAATATTCCAAGCTGCTTGAGGATCCAAGCGCTCGCTGTTTTCTCTACGATATTCCACAATGGTGGGTTCCACCGCGGTGAAGTCATCCTTTCGCTGTAGGGTTCCCGCGCCCGCCAGTAAGTTTACAAACACCCCTTGGTCATCAGAACGAAGTGGGCGAGTCATGCTAACTTCAGCCAAGGCGTTGAGTGGATCTTCGGCGGCGGCATCTCGTTCTACCATTGCCGTTTTCAGCGGGAGTGTCTGCGCAACCGTCATCTTTTCACGATTAGCTACGCTATTGGTAGAAGTTTTCACCTTGATAGCGTTAGAACCTTTGGCCGCATCACTTTTTGCGGAAGCTCCCAAAACACCCAAGGGCTTATTTATTTTGTTTCCTAGGCGCTCTAATAGCTGATCATCTAACTGCACTACGGTTGGGGAGACAGGAGTGTAGGATGGAATGAAACGCTGGCTGTGAAATGATGATGCAGTCGTAGCTGCGGACAACTCTGTATGGGAAGGTGGAGCGGCGGCGGCTTCAACATCCACTTGAGAACTACTTACCTGAGGCCCCTCCTTCGTGGAGGCAATAGCCTTATTTGGAGGCATCGCCTCTGGAGCTTGCTCCGCGAAAGATTGCTCAATTGTAATATCCGTTTGTAGCCACTGAGATAACTCTCCCCAACAAGCAGGAATAAAAAGCAGCGGCAACAGCACCCACCAGTACCGCAGGAAGCTGCTCTTGGGGCGGGGCAGTTTTGGTTCCAGCTCCTCCCAGAGTGCTTCTTTGTCCCAATCGACGCGGAACCGCTGCAGTTTATGTTTAAAGTGATTATCCATCATTCTTCGTTTCCACCCCGGGCGTTAAGATCGTTGCTGTAACATACCGTTGGGGTGATCATACCTGTACTGTTTTCTAATTTTCTCCCGTAGCAATTGCTTTGCCCGGGTCAACTGTGAGCGGGACGTGCTCGCGCTAATGCCCATTACCTTGGCAATCTCGTCGTGGCGAAATCCTTCGATGATGTACATATTGAATATCATGCGCGAACCTACCGGCAACTGCTGGAGCAAGCGCAGAATGTCTTCTACCTCTAGTTTATCAATCGCTAAATTCTCCGTGCTCAGTTCGCGCATTAGGCCTGGTGTTTCAGCGTAGATCATTCTCCGGTGCCGCCGATAATTTTCTACCGCTTTATTGATGAGTATCCGGCTCATCCAGCCTTTAAAAGAGCCTTTATTAAGCTTAAATGACTTAATCGATTCAAAAACCTTGAGGAAGGTATCATGCACCAAATCTCTAGCCATGGCCTGGTCCCTGCTGTAGCGGACGGCCAAACTCATAAGATCATCAGCAAACTGCACATACAGTTCTTGCTGGGCGGCTCGATCTTGCTTTTGACAAGCCTTGATGAGCCGGTTTAGTTGATCTTTCTGACCTGCCTTTTTCATTCGTTTAGGCATGAAATGAGTTGCTATTACTGGATTTTTGCTCTAAAACTGCCCTCCATATTGCCAATTAAATCTTCGGCGGCGTTATAGACCGGCCCGGAGAAGGTTCCCTCTACAATTTCGCCATTATTCAATTGAATATCAACACTGAGGCTATTTCCACCAAAATCAATGTTCCGTTGTGTAAAAGCACGAACGTCCGCACTTGTCTGTCCTTCTGCGCTAGCCAATTCGAAGCTCAGCCCACTCGGAGCTGCATCTGATGGCGTAATCTGTTTGAGTATAGCTCTCCCATCTGGCAACTGATTAAAGAACGTAAACCATTGCAAATCATTGGTTGCACCACCATCAATGCTATATTCAATAAACGTGCGATCTGCCTCACAGACTTCCACCGAAAGGTCAAGTACATCTCCACCCGTGTAGTCAATATTCACTGTACCGTAGCGGCGAGGCTCCGTGGAAATATAGGTGAGAAATGCATTTGGATCGTCCTCTAAAAGGCACTGCTCAGCGAAATAAAACTCGGTATTACTCCAGGAAACAGTTTGGTCTTTTCTGGTAAGCATCGCATAGCCAGATGCTAGCGCCTCACCATTACAATCCGTAGCGTTGATCTCAGCAGCCACCTGATCTTCCAGAAAATCAACCGAGAGATCAAAGAGGTTACCCAGATCTAAATTTTCGCTGAGGGAACCAATGGGTATCGGACCACCGCTCAAGCAACGAAACTCGTAGTAAAACAAAAGCTGCTCATCGGCTACGGTTGATAACTCAAAACGCAAATCTCCATCTGAGGTATAATTACCAACCAGTTCATTTTCCAGATTGGTCAAATAGAAAGTAGCTCCACTGGCGTCCGTAGGTTCCTGTAGGTAGCCCGTAATTCGGACGTAGCGTTTAGCTCCCGTTAGGCCTTCGCCGCTGAAGTTGCCAAAAGAGGAGCGAAACAGATAACGACTAAAATAATCCGGTGATGCACCATCCACCACTGATACGTTTGGGTAATAGCCAGGTGCAGTGATATACAGGAAAGCATCCTCCGCCGGCACTTTTAGGGAGGGGAACTCGTAATAGCCATCATTATCGGTATTGGTTTCTGCCAAGACCTCACCGGCAAACATCAGCTGTACCGTAGCATTGTGAATGCGTAGATAATTGAGGTCAGCCGAGAACAAGCTAAACGGCTCGGTGACCCACCCTCGCAGGGTAAGTTCTACCGTGGGAATCTCCGTGGGGCCAGGCTCAATCGTTTCCACATTAGTGATATCTACATTATCCTGACAAGCACACAACACAATACCCATCAATAAAGTAAGGAGGGTATGGAATTTCATAATCAATTGGTTTTCATCGTCTGAAGGCATGACCTATGGGTGGTGTTCTTACCCCTATAATGAACCGCAGGCCAAAAATGCTGGAAGGCTACCTAGAATTCCAGATAGATTCCTGCCTATGTTGATAATTCAGTGAAATTTAGTGATATTGTGCCGCAGGCTGTAAAGACAGCTGAAAAACCTGTTTTGCGCGAGTATTCCACCACAAGAATTTTACTTTTGTGGCGATAGGGGCAACTCACAAGGAGTCACCCGCGTTTAACAAGAAAATATACGAACTGTCCTTAGGAATGGAACTCAGCAAACGCTTACAACAAGTAGTGCAGCGCTTAGAAAGCTTGCACGAAAAAGTAAAAGTACTAGAAGCGGAGAACAGCCAGCTTCGGGCAGCAAACAATGCATTACAACACCAATTGGATGCTAAGCCAAGTGCGGCTCCAGTTGGACAGAATATTTCGGAGCGCGCACCGCGGAATAAGGATACGAAGCAGAAAGGAGTGCGGGCAGCATTAGATCAGGATATTCGTCAACAGATAGATCACTACCTCAAAGAAATCGATAAGTGTATCGAATGGCTGGGGCAGCAGTAAGCGGATGACGGAGGAGAATATGATAAAAATAACGGTGATTCTCGCCGGCCGACCTTATCCCCTACGGATAAAAGCCGCCGATGAACCAGCCGTTCGCAAGATCGTCAAGGAAGTCAACGATAAAATCACGACTTTCCAGTCGGCCTATACGGGTCGAGACAAGCAAGATGGTTTGTCGATGACGCTCCTCACTTACGCTTTTGATCTCTATAAAATACGTCAGGATCAACCCGATCCCAATGAGCCAGGATTACACCAGTACCTGGATCGTATTGACGACCTGCTCAAAGAGCTGCTTTAGCCGCCTTTCCCGTCTCCAGTATTTTCCGCTTTGCCAAGTCCGATTGGTACAGAAAGCTGTGCCGTTTCATTTTTTAAACCCGAACCATTATGGAGATAGGAATAGGACTAGGAATAGGTTTGGTGGCAGGTTTGATCGCTGGCTTTGTTATTATGATGCTGCGCAACAAAAGCGTCATTAACTCAAAACTAGAGGAGATCAACACCCGTTCCGACCAGGAGATCAAGGAGGCTCGTTTAAGTGCCAAGCGGCTGATTGACGAAGCGGAAACAAAAGCGGAAAAAATTGAAGCAACTGCTGACCTGAAAAACGAAAAGATCAAGCAACGAAAGATTCAGGAAGCAAAGGAAAAATTCAACCGCTACCGTTCTGACTTTGACAAATACAAGGCAGAACAAAAGGTAGAGTTAAAAGAGCGCCAAGTTGAAACCAAGGCCCTCATCCAGGAACTGGAGCAAAAGCAATCTACCTTCAAGGAGCGTGAGCAAAAGCTGGTAGATCAACGCAATGAAATTGAATCACGGGCCAGTGAGATCGACTCCATCCGCGAGAACCTCGAAAAGCAGCTGAAAGTAGTTGCTCGCAAGAAAGAAGAATTAGAGAACGCTAGCGAACGCCATATTCGCGAGCTGGAAAAAGTTGCTAACCTATCGGAAGCTGAAGCCAAGGAACAACTCCTGGAAGCCGTTAAGGCGAAAGCCGAAACCGATGCTATGTCGATCGTGAAGAGCACGATTGAAGAAGCTAAAGCAACGGCCAGCAAGGACGCCAAGAAGATAGTTATTCAAACGATCCAGCGTATGTGCGCCGAGTATACCATCGAAAATACCGTTTCTGTTTTTAACCTGGACAGCGATGACCTCAAGGGCCAAATCATTGGTCGCGAAGGGCGCAATATCCGCGCCCTGGAAGCAGCTACCGGAGCGGAGATCATCGTAGACGACACCCCAGAGGCGATCGTTATCTCAAGCTTTGACCCTATCCGACGGGAAGTTTGCCGCTTATCATTGAAGCGTTTAGTTGCAGATGGTCGTATTCACCCCGCACGTATTGAGGAGGTCGTCACCAAGGTGCGCAAGCAGATCGATGAGCAAATCCGTGAGATCGGTGAACGTACCGTAATTGATCTTGACATCCACGGCCTGAATGCCTACCTCGTGAAAATGGTAGGACGGATGCGTTTCCGGTCTTCTTACGGTCAGAATTTGTTGAAGCATTCTATCGAGACAGCTCACCTCTGTGCCACTATGGCCGCAGAATTGGGGCTGAGCAACAAGCAAGTGAAGCTAGCGAAGCGCGCTGGTCTGCTGCACGATATTGGTAAGGTGGCCGAAGAGCAAAGTGAATTATCACACGCTCTCCTCGGTATGGAGATGTGTGAGAAGTATAAAGAACACCCTGCGGTAATCAACGCCGTAGGTGCCCACCACGATGAGATCGAGATGAACAACATCCTCTCACCGGTGATCCAGGCTTGTGACGCCATTTCGGGTGCGCGCCCAGGAGCCCGTCGCGAAATCCTGGAGAGCTACCTCAAGCGAATCAAGGAGCTGGAAGAACTGGCCATGGGCCACGATGGCGTACAGAAGGCCTTTGCGATGCAAGCTGGTCGTGAGTTACGTGTAATCGTAGAATCCGAAAAAGTAACCGATCAATACGCGGATGAGCTATCGTTCATGATCTCTCAGAAGATTCAGGACGAAATGCAGTATCCTGGCCAGATCAAAGTGACTGTTATTCGTGAGAAGCGGGCGGTGAATTACGCACGTTAAGCGAAGGAACATACCCACTTAAGGGAATTATCCCGGACTTGGACGGAAGGTCTGAGTCCGGGATTTTTTATTAATGAATTAGAATTAGCGTCGGAATTAGAATTAGAATACCTCACTCAACCAAATCCACTAATTCAACCACCTTATGATTTATCGTCGATCATTCCAATTTGGTGGAGGATTGGCAGCTGACCACCGTAGGCTTTGGCAATATTGTCTTCTACGAATACCTCCGTGGTAGGGCCATAGGCTACGAGACGCTGATTGATAAGGATTACCTGATCAAAATAGGCCTGAACAGTGGAGAGATCGTGGTGTACGACCAATAAGGTTTTACCTTCCGCAGCCAGTCCTTTGAGGACTTGAATGATTTTTTCCTCGGTGGTAATATCAACGCCCACGAAGGGCTCGTCAAGGAGGAAGATCTCAGCCTCTTGGCATAGGGCACGGGCCAGGAATACTCGCTGTTGTTGTCCACCGGAGAGTTCGCCAATCTGGCGTTTTTGGAGGTCACTGATATCCAACTCCGCCATAGCGGCTTGGGCCTTGGCATGATCGGCGGCGTTGATGCGGGTGAAGACTTTTTTATGAGGGTAGCGGCCCATCAAAACTACGTCGTAAACCGTAGCGGGAAAACTCCAGTCCACCTGGCTTTTCTGGGGGACATAGACCACCTCCTTGCGCATGGCCTCGATTGGCAAGCCCTTGACGTTGATGTCACCATTGGTGATATCAAGCAGCCCTAAAATAGCCTTGAAGAGCGTGGACTTACCAGCACCGTTGGGGCCTAGTACACCATAGATATGGCCTGGCTCTACTTGCAAGTAGATATTACTCAACACCCGCTTGCGTTCGTAGGAGAACGAGAGGTCCTCAATGGAGATGATTGGTACTTGGGTCCTCATGCGCCAACGTTTAGTTTGTACACCATAAAGAAAAAGCTGCCTACCATAAGTAGCAAGATGATACCAAAGAGAATATACTGTTCAGTACCTCCCTCTTCTTCGTCCGTGTGTTCCACGGTACTACGATCACGACTTAGCCCATCTACGATGGTACGAGCGTTGTGCTGGAGCATGCCCAGATAGGTACCGCCGGGGCTGTCTTCATCGCCGAGAGAATCAGCATAGAGGCTACCTCCGATGACCACATTATTATCCTTGGCCAATACTTGCAGTAATTTGGGGTTGATAGTGCTTTCGATAAATACCGCTGGCACTTCCGATTCTTGCAGTACTCGATTCAAACGGCGAATATCGGAGGTCTGTACATCGGCATCTGTAGAGGTACCCAGTACGGCCTCTACCCTTACACCGTAACGCTGACCAAAGTAGCGGAAGGCATCGTGAGAAGTGATGAGGATGCGCTTATGGCGGGGAATAGCAGTGAGCATTTCCTCCATTTGTTGATCTAGATCTTCTAACTGTTGGCGGTAGATACCATAGTTGAAGTTAAATTCCTCGGTGTATTCCGGCGCCAAGGTAACAAGCGCATCCCGAATATTGCGGATATAAATCAAGCCATTGCGGGCCGACATCCAGGCGTGCGGATCAGAAGCATTATCGTACTCATCGCTAGCGATAGCATCTACACCTTCAGTAATGGTGGTAATGGAACCGGAGAAGCCAGAGTTTTCTACCAACTCATCGATCCAGCCCTCAAAAGTTAGTCCATTGCGTAAGACCAGATCCGCACTCGCTACCAGCTGTGCATCCGCAGGTGTAGGCTCGTAGATATGTGGATCGCCACCGATGGGTACAATCATTTGTACATCTACGAGATTGCCGCCGATGACTGCAGTCATATCCGCAAACATCGAGGCTGAGGCCAATACCAAGGGGCGCTCCTCTTCCTGGGCGTTCAGGCTACCTACCCATAGCAAGCAAACTGAAAACACAATACCTATCGCAACTATATGCCTCATGAATATTACTTTTTCTGTACGAATAGGTGTTGACCTACCTTTTGGGAAACCAGCAATTTATCGCCGTTGGCTAACTCGAGTTGCAGGGAGTTATCGTAGGTCAGGCGTTCATTAACAGTGAGTTCGGCGCCTAAGAGTAAACCCGTACGTTCCAAATACTGCAAAAAGGGCGTGGTATGATCTTTCACACCTACCACCACTGCCGGCTGGTTTTCTGGCAGTTGGCTTAGTAATACTTGCTGTCGCTCCGCTATCTCCCCGTTCCGATCTGGAATAGGATCACCGTGTGGATCGTACTTCGGGAAATCCAGAAATTCATCCAATCGATTGATCAACTCACGGGATTGGATATGCTCCAGCTGTTCCGCCAAGTCGTGCACTTCGTCCCAGGTAAAATTGAGCTTCTCAAATAGAAAGGTTTCCCAAAGGCGGTGCTTGCGTACCAGGTGTACGGCTGTAGCCTGGCCCTTCTCCGTCAGATGCACCCCTTTCCGTTTTTGATAATGAATCAATTCCTTCTGCGACAAACGGTTAATCATGTCCGTCACTGAAGCCGCCGAGGTCTCCATCTCTACTGAAATAGAGTTATTACTCACCGGCGTACCCTGCCGCTGGCTAATCTTATAGATGGCCTTCAGGTAATTTTCTTCCGCTTGCGAAAGCAGCTCTGCCATGCTGTTTTTGGGTTTATTTAGACAAAGCTAAATAATTTTTTAGACAGAAAGAAAAAGTGGTTTCATGAGATTTATCCCACTGTGTTTTTTCCCACGGACTGTTTGACTTTGAAAAAACCGCTACCCCATCGATTGTCAGTCGTTTCGCGGAATTTTTGACTTTGAAAAAATAATCGTTCCATGTAAATTAGATCAAAAAGTTGGTCTATGAAAAAGTTGACAATTGAACTGAATGAGCAGTCTCGCCAAGCTTTAGAACAAGTTCGAGATACTCATGCAAAAGCCTACATGCGAGAGCGGGCTAGTGCGATACTGCAAATAGCCGATGGTCGTTCTGGACGTTGGGTAGCCTTTCATGGTTTGCTTAAAGCCCGCCGCAAGAATACTGTTTATGAATGGGCGCGTCTTTATCAAGAGCAGGGTATCAAGGGCTTAGCGATTAAGGAAGGACGTGGCAGAAAGCCATCTTTTTTTCCCTCTTAGCATAGCAATGGCCAAGCTAAAAATGGAGCAATTACTACGGTGCTGTCCCAAAAAACTTGGCTATCAAACTCATCGTTGGACCCTGATTGACTTACTACAGGCTTGCAAATTTATC
>JBCBEC010000005.1:0-314007 GCA_038528965.1 Bacteroidota bacterium
CAGCAAGGAACGAGTGATGGAGATACGACGCCCACGCGGCTTGCGCCGTAGTTTTTGAAAGGCCACGTAACGTTCATAAACCTGTTTTTGTTTACGTCGTAGGCGGGTTTGGCTAAGTTCACCAGTCCAATGGTCGATCAATGACCATAGCCACTCACAGCACTCCCACAACAACTTCGTATCGGTGGGGTAGCGAATGGCTAGTTCGTAGCAAGTAGCATCCATCAGCGTGGCAGATTGCTGTTGGATATGGGAACTCCAACTGCTGGCTAATTGCTCCTGGAAGGAATCGTAGTCAATGTGTTCGGCCAGATAGCGTCGGCAGCGCCCCACAATATCCTTATCCTTAATCATCTGGCCTGGTCCTAATCGGATGCCACAGAAGTACTGCAAGGCCCAATCGGTATTAATGCGCTGACGAAGTTTATCATCGCTCAAGTTCAAGTAGGCTTTCAGTACTTGCAGACCGATCATGCCTTCAATACCAAAAAAACTTGGAGCACCACGGCACGGCAATGGTGGAAATAAGGCACTTAGACTTGAAAATGGAATGGCTTGGTACAACTGACCCAACTCCGTGCTCAAAAAGATATCCCAGCGAAAATCACGGCCAGCTTGTGTACAGAAAATTTGGTTTTCCATACAATATTTGCTCTCTTACTTGTCTCTAAAATATGTTCAGCCCCGAAAATCAGCCTTTTTGACTGTTTTCGGGGCTTTTATGTCATCTACAAGTTAAGCAACTCCCTGGATATTAAGCTATTGTAATTTACAGGGATGGCCTACTTAGGCAATGGATGACCAGCTTGGGCAATTCCATCGTATTCCGTTGAATTTTACCCGCTTTCTTATTCGATGCGCGTAAAGTCAAAGGTGGTGGTACTTTGCTTGAAGTCTTTGTCCAGTACCAGTTTTAGATTTTCGTAGACGAGTTTACCCATACTTTTGCAGTCGTCAAAGACGCTGGTCTTGTGGTGACGGCTGAGCTCTTCTTTAAGCTGTTCTACCTTTTTAGGCGTGGAAATCCGATCTTCTACCATTACTTCAAAAAGACTGCTGGTGCGGCGTATGCTGGCCTTGATTCGGTTGGCGATGAGGCTGCGTTCTTCCATTTGGTACTGAACCATGGTGGGAACGTTCATGTGTTCCTGACCTAGGAAGATGATCGGGTTGTTTTCTTTGAAGTATTTAGGTTGGTAAAAGCTACTCCGGCCTTCGTAAGACTGTTGGTCAAAATCGATTGCCCGCATACGATATTGGGCACCTTCAATGTCGGGTGTCATATCCACTACGTAGTTGTAAGCACGCATGTCGCCCAGCAGGCGCACGAAGCAGCGCTCGTTGAACTTGACAAACTCCTTTGCAATACGGATTTGGTTGAAGGTAGAGCTTTCTAAGTTGTGTTTTATGAAGTCGTCGCCCGGTATGCCAGCAATGTGTTCTTCGATCAAAGTATCCTGATCGTAGAAGTACATGAAAGAGTTGGGTGAAAGCAATTCCTCCAACTCTGAACCATAAATCCTACTGGCATCCGCACGTTTAACGTAAAAATGATCGTAGTTGTCGTTAAGTCGGTTAATGATCCGGATACGAAAGGGCTTAGTATTGCCAAAGGTGCAATAGTCTATGCGGGCTACTTGCAGGTGTTGGAGAACCTCGGTATCACCATCAGTTTTCAGAAGGGAATAAACCTGAGTCAGGGCCTGATTAAGATGAGTACGTTCGTATTCGTTGTAAAATACCTGTTCCCAAAAGGTGTCATTGCCATCGTGGTCCGTTAGGGGGACGCAGGAGTCGTAGCGCAAAAGATCGTCATATTGCACGGGCAACCCTACCGCTCGCCCATACCGCCGTAGATAGGCCACTAATTTTGGCCTAATGGGTATGATGACTTTCTTTTTGGAAGGCTTGTTTCCTGCCATAACTGAGTAATTAATGCATTATCGAATGGGGCGATTTAGCCGTAATTTGCGAGTATAGTAAGCAATCAAAAAACTACCAAGTACGGTGGGTAGTATCCAAGCTAAGCCACCCGGCACTACAAAGTTAACATTCACAAAGAAGGCCGTGAAAGCGGCGATGGTTGCTCCTCCCATCCGGCCGATGTGCCTGCGCAGGGCAAGTTTGGGGCTAGCGTTCTTGCCAAGGTACCATTGAAAATCCTCTTTCGCCATCATCATGCTCAAGAAACCGAAGGCAAAAGGGGCGCTAGCACCCATGACTCCCATGGCCTTATAAAAAACTGGGACGCCGTAGCCCCACAAGAGCAGTCCAAATACGACGGCCAGTCCGCTGATGGTGTAATCGATAAAATTGGCCTTCTTGCCCTGACGAAATTGTATGTACCGGCGACCACTATAGGTTAAGTGAAAACTAAAGACGGCCACCAGGAGTAATACCCATTTGTTCGAATGAATGGCGGGGGGAACACTGCTTACAGCTGTAAAGAGCATGGACCAAAAGAAAATGGCACCGGCAACACGGTGCAGTTTACTCCATTTTGAACTGGCAAAAGCAATAATACTGCAAACTAGTGCTAGCGTTCCAGCGAGGATGTGCAAAAAGAGAAGCGGGCGGTAGAGTAGATCCAACATGATTGTGTATTTATTTACCACGAATTTAGGACCACTGTACCGCCCGCTAAAACTAGTCGAACCGAATTGTCGATTTTGCCTACTGAACTGTCATTACAAAGCTCCGGCTTTAATTTCTTCCACGATATCTGGATTTAGAAGAGTAGAAGTGTCCCCCAAATTGGACGTATCACCAGAAGCAATCTTGCGCAGTATTCGGCGCATGATCTTACCAGAACGCGTCTTCGGTAGGCCAGAAACAATCTGAATCTTATCCGGCTTAGCAATTGGGCCAATGATATCACGAACCACAGCATTCACCTCTGTACGGAAATTGTCGTCTGATTGCTCCAGTGTGCCATCGGTAATTACATAGGCATAAATGCCCTGCCCCTTAATATCATGTGGATAGCCAACTACTGCTGACTCCACTACGCTATCGTGCTCATTGATAGCGTTCTCTACTTCTGCCGTACCCATGCGGTGGCCCGATACGTTGATTACATCATCCACACGGCCAATAATCCGGTACATGCCATTACTATCCCTACGGGCGCCGTCGCCAGTGAAATATTTATCATCAAAGTGGGAAAAGTAAGTCATGCGGCAGCGGTCGTGATCACCGTAGGTAGTACGCAGCATGGAAGGCCAGGGGAACTTCACGCACAGTAGGCCCTCTACATCCATTTCTTCGATTTCGTTGCCGTCCTTATCAACGAGACAGGGTTGAATACCCGGTAGGGGATAACCCGCAAAGGTAGGCTTCATGGGGCTGTGTTTACCAAGGCCAGAAATCATAATCCCGCCTGTTTCCGTTTGCCACCAGGTATCGACAATAGGAGAATTGCCTTTTCCAACAACATCATGGTACCATTGCCAGGCCTCCTGGTTGATTGGTTCTCCTACCGTACCGAGCACTTTGATGCTACTTAGGTCATACTTGTTAACGTAATCGTCACCGTAAGCCATGAGGGCACGAATGGCAGTTGGAGCCGTGTAGAATTGATTGACCTTCATTTTTTCTGACGAAGCCCAGAAACGACCAGCATCTGGATAGGTGGGAACGCCTTCAAACATCACGGTTGTTGCACCGGCAAGTAGCGGACCGTAAATAATGTAGGAGTGTCCCGTGATCCAACCAATATCAGCGGTACACCAATAAATATCGCCATCCTTGTATTGGAATACGTTGCGGAAGCTAAAGCAAGTGTAGACCATATAGCCACCACAAGTATGAACTACGCCCTTAGGTTTTCCAGTGGAACCAGAGGTGTAAAGAATAAAGAGCATGTCTTCGCTGTCCATCTCTTCTGCAGGGCATTCCTTGGCTTGTTGATCAACAACTTCGTGCCACCACACGTCTTTATCACCCCAGGCAATATCATCACCGGTATTCTTATGCACAAGTACCGTCTCAATACTTGGACAACCCAGCGCAAGTGCGTCGTCAACTACGGCCTTGACCGGAATGTGTTTGGGGCCACGATTGTTGAAATCAGAGCAGATGACCATTTTACAGGTGGCATCATTTATACGATCAGCCAGGGCTTTGGCGGAGAAGCCCGCAAAAACGACACTGTGGATAGCACCTATACGGGCACAGGCCAAAACAGCAATGGCCAATTCCGGCACCATGGGCATATAGAAACAAACCCGGTCGCCCTTTTGGATTCCCATTGATTTCAGCGCATTCGCAGCCCGACATACGCGTTCGTACAGTTCCCGGTAGGTAATGTCCTGCACGGGCTTCGTTGGATCATTGGCCTCGTATTTGATAGCTACCTGATCAGCACGGGTTTCCAGGTGTCGATCCAGGCAGTTTTCGGTGATATTCAGCTTGCCGCCAACGAACCACTTTACATCCGGAGTACGGAATTCCCACTCCAGTACTTTGTCCCATTTCTTACGCCAATTAAAGGATTCAGCTTCTTTAGCCCAGAACGCCTCAGGGTCTTGCACGCTGTCTTTGTAGACGCGTTGATATTCTTCGAAGGATGAAATCTGCGTTGTCATTGATCAGGTAGGTTTTAAATACAAACGTATATAGATGTGTATATGTGTAAATATAAAAAAAGAATTCTAACCGAACTCAAAAACTTCAGAAATAATATTGAGTAATTCCTGATTATCGAACGGCTTAGTCAGATAAATCTCTCCACCGCTGGCATAACCTTGTTCAAAATCTTGGTTGGTACCCTTCGCTGTGAGAAAAACGATAGTGGTGTGGTTGAGGCGCTCATCCTGACGAATAGTTTTAGCTACCGCAAAACCGTCGAGCCCAGGCATCATGACGTCAAGAATGACTAGATCTGGCAGATGCTGGCGTGCCATTTGGATTCCTTCTGATCCGTTTGCGGCAGTCACTACCTTGAAGCCTTTTTGCTTGATGATAAATTCTAAAGCCAATAAGATGTTGGGCTCATCATCCACCAGTAAAATGGTGTTTTGCTCTTTCATGTTTCTCTATGATAAGTGGACTACTTTTTAGCATTTTACAGTATGTAAATGTAGTAAAAGGAAAAGAAATTCTGTCTAAACTGCTGGACAAAAAACAAAAATCGGTTCGTATTAAGGCCGTCTTGGAAGTTGGATTCGAAAGGAGGTAGCCCAATTGGGATTTTCGTCTACCTTAATGCTACCGTTATGCTGTTCGAGGATATGTTGACAGATGTATAATCCTAGCCCACTCCCTTGTGGCTTGCCTAGTTCGTTGTCCTGTAGCTGGGTAAAACGGTCGAAGATGCGTTGTCGGTCTAAAATGGGGATTTGCTTACCATTATTGCTGAAATAAAGCTCAATGTTATCGTCAACTACTCGGGTCTCAATGCGAATTTTACCCTCTTCGGGATCGGAGAATTTGATGGCATTGGACCACAGGTTGACAAGTACCTGGATGATGCGGTCCTCATCTCCCAAAATACGATGGGTACCTTCTGCTAGTTCCTGCTGGTATTCGATCTGCTGCTTTTCCACTTGTTGTGAAAACGTACGTGTCGTATGCAGAACGATTTGGTGAAAATCCAATTCCACGAACTTGTGGCTTTGATCCAAAGCCTGAATTTTTTCCAGGTCAAGTACCTGGTTGATTAATCTTGAGATACGTTCACTTTCGTTGACCAAGACGTCAAGGAATTCAGCCTTGCGTTCGGGCTCTAGCCGTGGATTATCTGCTAAAATTTTAGCAAAGGCCTTGATAGAGGTGATGGGGGTGCGTAGTTCGTGCGTAACGGTTGAAACAAACTCTGCTTTGAGGCGGTCGAGCTCTTGCAACTGTTGGTTAGCCTGGCGTAGTTCCTGAGTAAGTTTTTCCAGTTCATTGCGTTGCTCCTCCAATTGCTGGTTATACTCAACAATTTCTTGGGTTTGCTCCAGCACCGTCAACATTTCCTCCAAACTAATAGCATCTGCCTTGGTAATAGAAGCTACCACCGTTTTGGCGGAAGCCGCTCCCAGTGCGCCGGCCAATTGTGTTTCGGCGAAATCAATGAGTTCTGGTGGGGCAATCGTCTGATTTTGGAGGCTAATCTGGCGTCGGCGTTCAAATCTGTTCAGTAGATAATTTGCTCTTTTGCCCCCTAAAAAGCGCGCTAAAACCTTTTCAATATCCGCCACCTTTCCTACCCGGCGGATCACGGAGAACTCCTCGTGACCACTGGTGTACTTCGCAATGTTTACAAAAATATCCGCTTGTGGAATCTCTGCCTGATCCGCTTTGCTATACAAGGACACCGCTACCAACACCAAGGTGTTCAGGCCCAAACTCCAGAAAGCTGCGTGGGAGAATTGGTCTAAAAAGTCAAGGCCAAGAAGAGCTTCTGGTCGTAAGGCAGATAAACCGAAAAGGCCCTCAGTGAGGATAGTATCGCTGAAGAAACCTGATTTGACCAGCGTTGGAAAAGGTAGGCAGAAAGCCCAAATCAAAACACCCGTGAGCAGCCCTAGGATAGCACCTCGCTTGTTGGCTCCTTTCCAGTACATAGCAGCCAATAATGGCGGCGCGAACTGTGCTACGGCCAGGAAGGATATGAGCCCAATAGAAACCAGGCTATAACCTTCGCCAACTGATTTGAAGTAGGTATAGGACAGTAAGAGCACCATAATGATACTTACCCTCCGAATACCCAGCAAGCGAGAAGGTAATTCGGCTCGATGCTGGTCAGCAAGTTCTGAACGAATGAGTAATGGCAGTAAAAGGTTATTGCTGATCATGATACTTAGGGCCACCGTGGCAACAATCACCATGCCGGTAGCTGCTGAAAAACCACCCAGGGCGGCCAGAAAAGCTAAGCCTTCGTTGCCTTGCAAAAGGGGGATACTGAGCACGAAAGTGTCAGAACTAATATCCTGCCCCCCCAAGAGCAGACTACCCGCTACCGCAATGGGGACCACAAAAATATTGATGATCAGCAGGTAAAGTGGTAGCAGCCAGCTAGCTGTGTTGATGTTTTTAGTGCTATTGTTTTCTACTACTGCTACGTGAAACTGCCGTGGCAAAAGCAAGAATGCAAACATGGAAACCAGCATCAACCAAAACCACTGGGTACCGTCCATTTGCCCCGAAAAAGTGAACAGTTCGGCTATAGCCGCTTGCTGCATGGCCTGTCCGAATAGGTCTCCAAAGCCGCCAAAAATACCAAAGGTGATGTACGCACCAATGATCAAAAAGGCGATGAGTTTGAAGACTGATTCAAAAGCAATGGAAGCAACCAGCCCCGTGTGCCGCTCGTTTGGATCTAGTTGCCGGGTGCCAAAAAGGATCGCAAAAATGGCCAAGAGTACGGTAACGTAAAAGGCCGTATCCTCATAAAAAGGCAAGTCGAAATTCTGCTGATAGTTCTGTGGATTACTAGTCAGCATTAGATCATAACTCAACGAAATGGCCTTGAGTTGGATGGAAATATAGGGAATGATTCCCAGTACCGCCACGATCACTGCTATGACGCCCATTAGTGTACTTTTGCCGTATCTACTCGATAAGAAATCCGCTACGGACGTCAACCTCTGGTGCTTACTGATCAACACTATTTTGCGCAATATGATGATCCAGATAGGAGCCAAGAGTGTAGGACCTAAATATATGGGCAAGAAACCTGGGCCACCTTCCGCGGCTCTGCCAACGCTGCCAAAGAAGGTCCAGGCAGTACAGTAAACGGCTAGCGAGAGGGCATATATAATGGGAGAGTTGGTCCACTGGTCTTTCAATTTCTTGCGACTCTCTACCCAATAGGCAACGCCAAACAGCAGGGCCAGATAGACAAGCGTAGCAGATATGATAAAGACTTTAGACAAGGTGGTTTGACTTTAAGACCGTTTGGACCGTAAGGTGAGATAGGTGGCGATAATGACCAGTAGCCAGATGGCAAAGATGTAGAAATACAACTGAGGTACGCCCAGAATCAGCTTATTCTCGCCGAGCAAACGCAAGACGGGGAAGTTGAAACAGATGGCGCAGATAATGCTGATGAAAGCCAGTCTGGCAGCTCGTTTATTCTGCATGCTCCAAGATAGCAAATCCGAAAATAGTCGACCCGAATACCACCAAAAGCGTATCCGGGTCAAACAGTAGCAATAAAGTCGTTTATTATTCTTCCGCCTCTTGGGGGAAGAATCCAAAGTAGCTTGGGCGAAGCATTTTACTCTTGATAAGCGCCCACAAAAATAGCAGGGCAAAAGCTCCCAGACCTAGGGATATCAGATAAAACCCTTGTAGCTGCGGTTCCAGGAAAAACCGTAGACCGAGCGTTATCGTCAGGTAGATTGCGATAAACCAATCGGAGGCAGCGGGGCTAAGAGAAAAACGTGCCATGCTGGTAGTGCTTTTAGTGATAAAAGAAGCCTGGAGGATTTTTGGATTTCTACAGCAAAACAAAACGAAATTGGTACCTCCAAGCTTCAGGTATTGGTTAATGCGAAAAATGATCGCTTATCATCTTTTAGTGGACGTGTGCTTCAGTAGCACCACGTGGAATACGGATGTCTTCAACGATATCCTGTACCTCTTGTGGAGGTGGAGGCGTCATACGACTCACGACCAGTGACACGATTAGGTTGACAAACATGGCCACCGTGCCAAAGCCTTCAGGACTAATGCCAAACCACCAGCTTGCTTCGAGGCCCTTGACGGCATCACTTCCACCGTCGAAAATGCCGAACTTAAACTTCAGCATGTAGAAAACCATTAGACTGATACCCACAACCATACCGGAGATCGCTCCCTGCATGTTCATACGCTTATCGAAAATACCCAGGATGATCGCTGGAAAGAAGGAGGCAGCCGCTAAACCGAAGGCCAATGCAACTACCGCCGCCACGAAACCAGGAGGGTTAACACCAAAATAACCGGCGATGATGACTGCAATGAAGGCACCGATACGCGCCCATCTCAATTCCCACTTCTCACTGATGTTGGGTCTGATTTGCATCTTGATTAAGTCACGAGAAATTGCGGTCGAGATGACCAATAGAAGGCCTGCTGCAGTAGATAATGCCGCTGCTAAACCACCAGCAGCTACCAGGGCGATAACCCAAGCTGGAAGGTTAGCAATTTCTGGATTAGCTAACACCATGATATCACGGTCTACATACAACTCATTTAAGTTGTCATCAAGCTTATTAGTAACTAGAATCTGTCCGTGGTCTCCTCGTAGCACATTACCGGCATCATCTTTTTGTGGATCAGGCTTACCGGCAAAAGGATCACCTGGTAGGTACTGAATCTTGCCGTCTCCATTCTTGTCTACCCAAGATAGCAGTGAGGTGTCTTCCCACTTGCCGAACCATTCCGGCATAGCGGCATATTCCTGATTGCTAACCGTATTGATCATATTGGTGCGAGCAAAAGCAGCAATAGCGGGAGCCGTTGTGTAAAGAATAGCAATGAATAGCAAGGCGTAACCGGCAGAGGAGCGAGCATCCTTCACCCGTGGGACCGTGAAAAAACGTACAATCACGTGAGGCAAACCGGCTGTCCCCACCATCAAAGCAAAGGTGATCGCAAAGACATCGATCATTGACTTCTTACCAGAGGTGTACTCCGTAAAGCCAAGATCAGTGGTCAACTGGTCCAGCTTACCTAGTAACGCCATTCCACTTCCATCGTTCATTTCGCCAATCAGACCTAGCTGCGGGATAGCGTTGCCAGTCATGGCCAAGGAAATGAAGATGGCAGGCACCATATAGGCAAAGATCAACACACAGTACTGAGCCACTTGGGTATAGGTGATACCCTTCATGCCACCAAGAACTGCGTAGAAGAATACAATGGCCATACCGATGTAGACTCCCATATTGATATCAACCTCCAGGAAACGGGAGAATACTACACCAACACCGCGCATCTGGCCAGCAACGTAGGTAAAGGAGACAATCAGGGCACAAACTACCGCCACCGTACGTGCGGTGTTAGAATAATAGCGGTCACCAATAAAATCCGGGACGGTAAATTTGCCAAATTTTCGAAGATAAGGGGCTAAAAGGAGAGCTAAGAGAACGTATCCGCCGGTCCAACCCATGAGGTAAACCCCTCCGTCGTAGCCCATAAAGGCAATCAAACCGGCCATTGAAATAAAAGAGGCTGCTGACATCCAATCGGCCGCAGTAGCCATACCATTGGCGAGGGGCGGAACACCGCCACCAGCTACGTAAAATTCTTTTGTTGATCCGGCACGTGCCCAAATGGCGATGCCGATATATAGGGCAAAAGTAAGCCCAACTATGAGTAGTGTCCAAGCTTGAACATCCATGATATATTAATTTCAATCAGTTGTTAAATAATGCTTTGTCGAGAAACCCGTGAGCTTACTGTTCGTCGACATCGTATTTTTTGTCCAGTTTGTTCATCCAACTGACGTAAACGAAGATCAGGATGACAAATACATAAATAGAGCCCTGCTGGGCGAACCAGAAACCAAGCGGTGCGCCACCCAGGCTTACGGTATTCAGGCTGTCTACGAAGAAGATGCCAAAGACATAAGACACCAAAAACCAAACTGCCAATAGTATGAGTACGTAGCGAATATTATCGCGCCAGTACTGCTTTAAGTTCTTATCAGACATACGTTTTGTTTTGCAACGAAAGGGCAGCAACCCGCTCGCTTTGTGAAGTAGAATTGTCGTTTAAAGGAATATGTGTGCCTGCATGCGTAACTGACTGAAAGTCTGTGCAGATGCTTGCGTAACTGTAGTACCGATGCCGTCTTCACGAGGATCGTTGTTAATGCGGTGATACTCCAAAGTGATCTTAGCATTGTGTCCATTGATGAAGTAGTTCACCCCAACATCCAGGGCACTGGTAGGGTCTTCAAAAGCATCGTAATTACCACTCTGGTACGCAACGTACGGCATAAACTTGGTCTTGGGAATCAAGTAGCCCAAGTGGCCATACAATACCGTTCCGGTACCGGCCCAGCGTGCGATGTAGTTATCGCCATAATTGAAGCGCATGACTGAGGCGTAGGCATTTATACACCCGCCATTGGCAGTAGGCGTATCAAGGAAGACATCCGCAGCAAAGTGTTGCGCCGCTTCGTGTGTTTCAGTAGCGGAGTTGTAAATACCGTTAGGGTGAGCGTAAAAACCTGCACCAATAGCCAATACGTTTTTCTTGCCGAGATAGGAACCTACCGCATAGGGTAACTTAGTGGACTCCTGATCTGCCAGTTGATAGCGAAAATAGCCCTCTACAATAGTGTTTCCGGTAGGATTTCCATCCTTATCCAAGTTGTTGACACCGTCGTACGAAAGTGCGGGATCATCGTGTCCGTTAAAGTTACCACGGATACCATTACGTCCGGGGTTATTGAACGCAATGCGGTAGTCAAATTTGTCAATACTACCCTTTGCATATACGCCCAAGTGACGGGCGAATTGGTCGGTAATACCCAAAGAATGCCAGTGTACAAACGGACGACTCTGATCCAGGGTCATAAAGTTGAGTGTACTTTGGTTGGATAGTCGGGTAAGTCCCTTCCAATAATGTAATCCACTACCGATGTAGAGGTTTTTATTCACCATGAATTCTACCCAGGCATCGTGGAGGAAAAGTTGAGGTGCATCTCCGTTTCCGCCCAGAGAGGTAAGGTTTCCGGGGTTTAAGCCATTTAAGCCAAAGTGCGTTAAAATCAAAAAGCGAGGAGATACTTGGGCAAAAGCCAGCATTCTTGAACGGCGAATGCTAGAGGTAAGTTGCAATTCGGCTGCCTCTCCATTATCTGGAGCGGACAGATTACTGCTGCTTAACCATTGCTGGTGCCAAATGATGAAACGAATGTATTTGCTACCATCCTCGTTGAGGTTCAGTTTAAGTGGCTTGTAGGAGTGATCTACTGTGGGGGCCTCTTGGGCTGGCAGCCCTACACTTGCTGCCAAAAGCAGACAAAGCGTGCATGAAATGAAGCGTATTGTTGCTCTCATAATCTTAGAAATTGATGTTTCTCAAGTTTGGAGCTGTAGTAAATCCTTTGCTAAAGTATATAGATATGTATATACATACAAGTGTGAACGTTATTTTTTTCTAATTTTTATTTAACCCATAGAAGATAATTCGGAAATCAAGAGTCGTGATGACGAAAAATGTGGTCCTGGAAAATGGGAAGTTAGAAGTAGGAGAGGGGGGGAGTGAAAGGCAATCGCAGATGGGAATCCCGATAGCTATCGGGAAGAGGATAGCGGTTAGAAGGTAGCCTAAGCAATACGGGAATAGCTCTCACAATTAATTGGACGATCTCCATATTTCCGCCTTCCTACTTCCTATTTCGTCTTTCTAATTTCCTAAGTATTGTCACTAATAATGCGGACGATATCGTAGAAAGCAGGATTAGCCAAGAAGTACAAAGAGTTTTTTCCGTTGCGTTCCAGATCGACAACGCGCTTACCTTTTAGAATACGTAGATGATGGGAAGCAACGGCTTGTTCAACACCCAGTTGCTGATGAATCTCAGTCACAGTGAGCTGCTTATTGGCGTGCAGCAGTTCGATAATTTGAAGTCGTAGGGGATGAGCGATGGCGCGTAGGGTCTCGCTGGATTCACGTAGCATTGCCGTTTGATTCGGTGTTTTCATACTTTTCATCTTGCCCAAACATAGCAGAATCTACTTTGGCAAACGTAAATCTACCTATATAGTTTTCTATATATGGTACGATTTGTGAAGTTTTGGGCCAAAAACAGGCTTAAGCGGGCAGTTCTCAGTCTACCCGCTTCTATTCTTGCCAACAGTGTTGAGCTAGTTCGCGCTAAAGCGATTCGCTCAAGATCACGTATAAGGTATAGATAACACTAGCTAATACGGCCAGACTGCCCAGGAAGCCCAGCAGTCCAACAAGTAAGAGTCCTGCCAACCATAGTACTAGGGTGAGCCAAAAACGATCACTAGCGTAGCCATCGTAGATAAACATGGCCAATGGAGCGATGATCAAGGCTAGGAGAACAAGTAAGATGAGCTCTACATCATCAACTTTTCCGCTTTTTCTAGCCTGACGAAGCTGTTCGCGCAACGCCTTACGGAAACTCTTGCGCTGCGCTCGACGTTCCTGTCGAAGTTCTTTTTTGCTTAAGCGGCGTTCCGCTTTTTCGACGCTTTCAGTTTGCTCTTGCTGCTTGATTGGATGCAAAACGGCAGCTTCTGCTGGGTTGATGCTGAGGGCACTCAAGAAGGTAAAAACACCTAGGAGGAATAGAATCTTTTTCATAGGTAGATGAGTCGGGTAGCTATTAGTTCGGCACAATTATACCAACTTATTCTTAATCACCACCTTGGGCGGACGGCTTTAACGTTGTAATTCTCCCCAGTGCTTAATACCTCTGGTCTCCAGGCGGGATAAGAGTTTTACCAGTAGGATCGCGGTCAGTAAGGCATCGCCCGAAGCGGTGTGTCGCGCTTCAATGGGAATATTAAAGCGTTGGCAAAGTTGATCTAGTCCGTACTGCTTTGCTTTGGCGGGGTTCATATGACTTGATCTAGAGGGATCGTCAAGCCTCCTGGCCAGGTGCGCGGTATCGATGGTGGCGTTCAGTAAGTGCCCTTGCAGCTCCTTACGGTAGGCCGCCTGCAAAATGCCATAATCGAATGCTGCGTGCTGTGCTACGAATATACTTCCCTTAAGATAGGCTAGGAAGTCGATCAGGATTTCGGCGGTAGCTTGTTGTTGATTGCCGTGTTTTCCTAAAATGCCGTGTACGGCTACGGCTTCCTGGTCATTAACGACTTGATTACTTTCTTGCGGTAGGAACGCTTCAAAGCGATCGCCAATCCAGATTTGCTGATCGCGAACGGCTACTGCTCCAATGGATAGTATGGTGTCATTTTGAGGGTCTAGTCCGGTGGTTTCCGTGTCTAAAACTACAAAGCGTAGGTCTCTGATAAGTGTACTGCGCGTAGGTTGCTCCATAAAGTGAGCTTGGTACGCCTTCCAATAGGGGGTATCCGGTAAATCCTTTGTACCCCAGGGCCATATTTTTTTCCACCAGTCCATACTCCTAATTGAAGAAACTAACCCGATAACGTACACCAATGATCTCCTGCAATTCCCGTATTGGCGTAAAGCTGTTCCGCAGATTCAGGCGCTGCATTTTACTCAAATCTGCTGGATTTAAAAACTTACCGGTATCTCCATTTTTTAGACCTTGCAAAGCGCGGTAACGAATGAGAATTTCGTAGGCATCTGCTGCCTGCTCGTACAGTTCTTTATAATTAGGTTCAAGCTCCGCTAATTTCTCAAAGCGCCTAAAGGTATTATTGATGCCACTCACCTTGTGCCCCAGAATAAGTACCCGCGCCGCATCGGTTAAGGGCATCATAGCCCTGGCTTTGATATTGAATGCATCTTTATGCTCGCCATCCTTCTCAATTACAAAGTTGCGAAAGAAGGTCAACGGAGGTGGGTTTTGCAAAGCATTCTTGGCAAGCAATGACAAGAAGATACCCTTTTGATCAATCGTGGCGTAAATGTGCTCCCCAACCTCTTGGGCCAGTTGCTCGTCTCCGTATAAACTTCGGTAGTCGAAGAAGATATTGCAGTGCAGAATATTTTGTGAGCTTGGCGTGAGGATCCACTCCGAGAATTGGTCTTTCCATTCTTGTTGCGAAAGACACCAGCGTGGATTACTCGCCATCATTTCGCCGGGACAATAAGCGAAACCGGCCTGGTGTAGCGCTGCAGTAACTCTTTCCGCCAAACGCAAGAACTGCGCTCGGGTAGCTTCCAATTGCTCGTCGGGAACGTCGGCAAAGATCAACGCATTATCCTGATCGGTGCGTAGCAATTGTTCTCCACGGCCTTCACTTCCCAAACCCCACCAGGCCCAGCTTACGTCGCTAGGTAGTGATTGCCCCTGCGCCCCTAGGTCTGAAGTACTGAGGTCGATAACCCTTTGGATTAGCGCATCATTGATCTCTGTCATGACATCGGCGATATAGTCAATGGCGACTTCTCGTTCCAGGTAGCCTTGTAGCAACTGCTCTCCCTTTGCCCTGATTTCTCTTAGTTCTTCCACGTCTCTACTCCGCTTAATTTCGCGAATCAGGATTGCGGGGTTGTTACCCTGGAGCACCAGAAGATCGTGCTCTGACAGAATTCCCAACACCGGTTGTTTATCGGTTCCGTCAGCGGTGAGGCACAAGTGGTGAATACGGTGGCGCATCATCATAATCTGCACTCGTGCTACACTAGCGTTCGCTTCTACGGTGACTACTGGGCTACTCATCACTTTATGGACCGGCGCTTTACGTGATAGCTCCCCCGTTACTACCCGATTCCGCAGATCACGGTCGGTAATGATGCCGACCGGATGATCTTCTTCATTGACAATGATGATGGAACCCACGCTGTTCGCTTGCATCTTTTTTGCAGCCTCCTGGATGGTGTAATCGGTGGTGCAGGTGATGGGCTTCTTGCTCTGCTGTACCGATTGAATTTCAAATAGAGAATTCTGGTAAAGTACCGGTAGGTCTTTTTCCAAGAACAAACGCCCCTTGTACATCTTAGTGTACTTATTGCTTATGCCACTGGCAAACTGCTGGGCCAGATAGTAACCTACTTTGGGGTTAGACTCAATGACCTCCTGCACATTGATGGCCGGGATGGCATAAATCAGACTTTCCTCCGCAGCTCGCGCCGATAAGAGGTAGGCCTCATTGGCAATGATCGGGCGCAAGCCAAAGAGGTCACCTTCGTCGCAGTATTCCACCAGAACATTGGTTTCCGGCTGGATGATCTCCACGGCTCCATCGCGTACCACGTACAGATATTCCTTAGGGCTTTCGCCAAGCTGGAAGATGTAGTCACCTGCTTTATGGTGCTGAATCACTACATGCTCCGCTATTCGCTGGAGTGTTTCCGGTTTCAGCAAGCTAAAAGGAATAAACCCTCGTAAAAAACTTAAAACTCGGTCTGGTATGACATTCATGAGTGCAGGAATACGTCGGGATTAAAGATCCAGAATACTGGAAAAAGAGGCGATGATAAAAATCATTCAATGTAAAAATATAGATAATTATATATTTTGCTAAATTTATGGTCAGTCACCACCCATAATCGATCCGTACTAAAACCAGAAACATGACCTACGCCAAAGAATATCAACGCAGTCTAGCCGATCAAGAGGCCTATTGGATGGAGCAAGCAGCTGCCATTAATTGGTTTACTAAACCGACAAAAGGCTTGAGTACAGACGAAAATGGGCTGTATCGTTGGTTCAAGGGCGGGCAGTTAAATACTTGCTATCTGGCCTTGGATTACCAGGTGGCTAATGGGCGGGCTGATCAGGTAGCACTGATCTATGATTCGTCGGTCACTGGTAAAAAGGCGCAGTATACTTACCGTACCCTTTTGGAAGAAACCGCACGCTTTGCCGGAGTTCTGAAGGAGCGCGGAGTGGAGAAGGGGGACCGAGTCATTATCTATATGCCAATGATCCCGCAGGTGGTATTTGCCATGCTGGCCTGTGCGCGTATTGGGGCGGTCCACTCGGTAGTCTTTGGTGGTTTTGCTGCCAATGAACTGGCTATTCGTATTGACGATGCCAAACCCAAACTTATCCTGGCGGCTAGTGGAGGAAAAGAAATTCAGCGCATTGTCCCGTACAAACCCATTATTGATCAGGCACTAGAAATGGCGACCCATCAGCCAGAATCATGCATTGTCTATCAGCGAGAATTTGTTGAAGCCACATTGCAACCGGGCCGGGATTTTGATTGGATGGAGTTGTTGAAAAATGCGACAGCAGTTGACTATGTGTCCGTAGATGCTACCGACCCACTATATATCTTGTATACCTCCGGAACTACTGGACAACCAAAAGGAATTGTTCGGGATAACGGAGGCCATGCGGTGGCTATGCATTACAGTATGAGGAATGTATACGGCATCCAGCCGGGAGAAACGTACTGGGCCGCGTCGGATGTAGGTTGGGTTGTGGGCCATTCCTATATCGTTTATGCACCTTTAATCTTTGGCTGTACTACGGTTCTTTTTGAGGGCAAACCCATCAAAACGCCGGATGCTGGTACTTTCTGGCGAGTCATTGAGGAATACCAGGTAAAGGTGTTCTTCACTGCACCTACCGCTTTTCGAGCAATCAAGAAGGAAGACCCTGAGGGAGAATTGAAAGCCAAATACGATACCTCCTGTTTGCGCTATCTCTTCTTAGCGGGTGAACGTACAGATATTGCGACGCTGAATTGGTGCGAGGACCTGCTGAAAGTACCGATAATTGATCACTGGTGGCAAACTGAATCGGGTTACCCTATGCTAGCCAACATGGCAGGAATGGAGCTTTTACCAGTCAAGCCAGGATCAGCTGGCCCCGCAGTTTGTGGCTTTGATGTGCAAATACTGGGCGCGGATAATCAGCCTTTACCGGTAGGAGAAGAAGGAGCGGTATTCATTCGCTACCCACTTCCGCCGGGCTGCTTGCCAAACCTCTGGGCCGATACCGATCGATTCAAAAGCTCTTATCTCGAGCCCTGCCCTGGATTCTATTTTTCCGGGGATGGCGGTTACAAGGATGAAGATGGCTACGTTTATATTACGGGGCGAATTGATGATATTATCAATGTAGCAGGACACCGTTTGTCTACAGCGAAGATGGAAGAAGTACTGGCTGGGCATCCGGCGATTGCCGAATGTGCGGTAGTGGGCGTGCAAAATGAACTGAAAGGGCAAATACCGGTTGGCTTTTTTGTCTTGAAGGCTGGCATCAATTCTTCCGAGGAAGTAATTGAAGCAGAACTTATTCAGATGGTTCGTAAGAGCATTGGGCCCGTTGCGGCTTTCAAAAGAGCGGTTCAGGTAGAGCGTTTGCCGAAAACCCGTTCCGGAAAAATCTTACGCAAGATCATGCGAAAGATTGCTGATCGCAAATCTTTTAATCCACCCTCTACCATAGAAGATATGCAGGTACTTCCTGAGCTAGAAACCCTAATGAAAAATAAGGGAATTGGAAGTTGGTCTAAAGTGGGTAGCTAATACGGGCTTTATCGAGTGCTTGCAATAAGAGCTAGTACCTAAAACTGCTGCTTGGGCGCCATTAGAAAAGTCTTAGCCATCAGAATTTACACCATTTTTTCTGCTGGATAATGTCTGGGTATTTGTCGTAGAACTTCCGTAAGGAGCAACATTTTTTGTGTACCTTCCTTCCTGATTTTTTACCACCATTATCTACTTGAAAAACATGCGTATCTCTAGTCGAGTGCTCGTGCCCCTATTTGTAGTGGGCGCTATACTAGTTTATTCTTTCCGTACCGCCAGTTTTTTTCCGCCGCCCGGTGCTATTTCACCTTTCCTAAATGGTGTTTTCCCCCGAACCACACCCGGTGCCGGAGGGGCGTGGGAGTTGGTTGACCCACTTCCAGGACAGACATTTTACGGACCGGTTCGTATCATCCCCTTTACCAGCAGTACGGATGTATTGGTGTTGGGGAAGTGGGGTGAAATCTGGCGGATTGATCTCGAAGATCAGCTTGCCGAGACGGTGCTGGATATTAAAGACCGTTCCTTTAAACTCGGTGATGGAGGAACAGTGGGAATGGTCCTGCACCCAAAGTTTGGCGACCCTAGCGAACCGGATAAGCAAGTGGTCTTCGTTTACTACCGGCACAAACCGGATCCCGATCAATGGGACGAGATTGGCTACAACCGCCTCTCTAAATTCCGCTGGGATCCAGTGACAGAAACCTTCGATGCGGATTCCGAAGAAATTCTCATTCAGCAATACGATAGGATGACCTGGCACAACGGTGGTGCACTGTTTTTTGGCCCGGATGAGATGCTGTATATCTCTGTTGGCGATGAAGGCAACGAATCGCAGCGCGTCATTTCTACGCAGCGACTGGATGGCGGCCTCTTTAGCGGTATCCTGCGCATTGATGTGGATAATGATCCCAGCCGGAGCCACCCTATTGTTCGCCAACCTATTGCCTATGCTAATCCACCAAATGATTGGCCGGAAACCTTCACCCAGGGTTATATGATTCCGAATGATAACCCCTGGTTAAGTCCAGATGGTGAGCACTTGGAAGAATTCTATGCGATTGGTCTCAGAAGCCCGTACGCGATGTCCTACGACTATGAAACGGGCAGAATTTGGGTAGCTGATGTAGGAGGTGCTACCCAGGAAGAGATCAGCCAGGCGCGTAAGGGAGACAATATGCAGTGGCCCTATTTTGAAGGAACACATCGTCTTGAAGCATACGACCGCCCCGCAGAGGAGGATTACATTGGGGTAGAGCGAGCGCCCTATTTGGCCTACGAACGTACCTTCGGTGCCTGCATTATTGGTGGGGATGTTTATCAGGGAACTAAGTTTCCAGAGCTAGTTGGCAAATACCTATTCGCTGATTACATCAGTAATCGTCTAATGGCCCTGAGTACATCCAGTGAGCAAGTTGAGCCCGAAATTGAAACCTTGCTGCCAAATTTAGATGGACAGCCGGTTGATATTCCGCAAGGTGCTGGAATTACGGGTGTTTTTCCAATGCCCAACGGAGATATCTTGATCACTATTATTGGTAATCGTATGGAAGTAATTCCGGGTAAAATCTTCCGACTTAAGCGTAGTGTGGAGGTAGCAGATCCTCCCGCCAAACTCTCCGAACTAGGCGTATTCACTGATTTAGAATCGCTAACACCAGTTGCTGGGATAATCCCTTATGATGTGCAATCACCCTTATGGTCAGATCGCGCTACGAAAAAGCGTTGGATCGCTTTACCTAACGACGGAACCTTCGATAATGCGAGTGAGCAAATCCAGTTCCGTTCTAAGCAAGACTGGGATTTCCCCGTTGGTACGGTATTCATCAAGCATTTCGATTTGCCGCTGACCCTCGGCGAAAATGGCCCTAGTCAACGTTTGGAAACCCGTTTCTTCGTCATCGGGGAGGACAACCGCTCTTATGGCTTAACTTACAAATGGAATGAGGAAGGGACCGAAGCATTTCTACAAGGGGGTGGAAGTGCGAAGACGTTCAGTATTGCGGACGAAAACGGCCAATTTGCCTACGAGCAAGCCTGGGATTATCCCAGTCGTGAACAGTGCATGACCTGCCACAATACCAGCGCCAATCATGTCCTAGGAGTGAAAACACACCAGCTGAACGGCGAACTGGATTATCCTCATTTGGGTGAACCCATGAATCAGCTTACTTATTTGAACGAGTTGGGCGTCTTCAATCAGGATATCGGTTCCGCCAGTCGTTACGACAAAGCGTATCCGATTGATGATGAAACCATAGATCTGGACCTAAGAATTCGTTCCTATTTTGATGCAAATTGTGCTTCCTGCCACCGACACGGTGCTCTGCCCACGGTCCATATGGATTTGCAATTCCATACACCATTAATACTAAAGAACATTATTGGCGTACCCACTACCAGCAATGCTTCCGATCCTGACCGGCTCATCATCCAGGCTGGGGATCATTCAGTTTCAGAATTTTGGCTCCGCGATGCCAGTATTACGCAAGAACGTATGCCGCCATTGGCCAGGAATCTGGTCGATGAAGTATACGTGGATGAGCTCGCCGAATGGATTGATGGCCTTTCACCGATTGACGTTAATGAGGAGGATAACATTATCTTCCCGAATCCAACTGATGATTGGCTGGGTATCCGCTTTGGCGATAGCTGGGAAGGCCCGTTTGAGATGCGCTTAATTGCTCTGGATGGACGCCTAATCCACCAGTCTACCATTGAATCCGTAACGGAGACCTTGGACCTCAGTATTCTACCCTCCGGTGTTTACCTTTTAGAATTGTCTAGTTTTAATGGTCGGCGGGAGATAGAACGCATTCTCGTCTACTAATAAAAATGTGAGTTTTGCTTCCAACTGTTGGAAGCAAAACTCACATCACTTTATTTATAGCACTAAACTTACGTTCAGATGTTGGTGCTATTTGAAGATACCAGTATAGGAGTGCGGTGTTAGCGCTAGCAGTTCGGCTTTGACCGAATCACTTACCTCTAGCTCTTGGATGAAGGCTTTGATTTCTGCTTCACCCACAGCTGCTTTACCACGAGTAAGGGCCTTGAGTGCCTCGTATGGTGCTGGATAGTTCTCTCGCCTTAGGATATTCTGAATAGCCTCGGCCACTACCATCCAATTCGCCTCTAGGTCGGCTCGTAGTTTAGCTTCATTCAAAAGCAGTTTACCCAATCCTTTTTGGATGGCCTTAAAAGCAATGACGGTATGCGCAAAAGGTACCCCGATATTACGCAGAACAGTACTATCTGTTAAGTCGCGCTGCAACCGCGAGATCGGGAGCTTGTGAGCCAGGTGCTCCAAAATGGCGTTGGCGATTCCCAGATTACCCTCGGCGTTTTCAAAGTCGATGGGGTTTACTTTGTGCGGCATGGCGCTGGATCCCACTTCACCGGCTACTGTTTTTTGCCGGAAGTACTCCATAGATATATAGGTCCAGATATCTCGGCAGAAGTCAATCAAGATGGTATTGATACGAACCATAGCGTGGAAGAAGGCCGCTAGGTTATCGTAGTGCTCTATCTGGGTAGTTGGATACGCACGCTTGAGTCCCAAGGAACTCTCAGCAAAGTGTTCCGCAAATTCGTGCCAGTCCAAGGCTGGGTAAGCCGCATAGTGCGCATTTAAATTTCCAGTGGCACCACCAAACTTTACCTTGAGCCGCACTTGCTGTAATTGTTCCAGCTGCTCACGGACACGTTTGGTGAACACTGCTACCTCTTTACCCAGCAGGGTAGGAGAGGCCGGTTGCCCGTGGGTACGAGCCAGCATTGGAATCTCCTTCCATTCCTCCTGTAGCGTTTCCATGGTCTGGAGCACAGTAGCGATGGCGGGCCGGTAGACTGCTTTGTACGCATCGCGCATGGATAGGGGGACGGCTGTATTATTAATGTCCTGACTGGTTAAACCAAAGTGCACAAATTCTTGTACTTCATCCAGACCCGCTTCCCGAAAGGCAGCTTTGATGAAATACTCTACCGCTTTGACATCGTGATTGGTGGTTTTTTCAATTTGCTTGACCGCAACAGCATCTTTTTCTGAGAAATTCTCGTACAAGCGATGCAGATTCTCAACCTTATCGCGTTTTAGATGCTTTAGTTGGGGTAAACCGAGGTCATAAAGCGCTTGAAAGTATTTGATCTCTACCAGAATTCGATACCGTATCAATGCGGCCTCCGAGAAAAATGCACTCAGTTCGGAGGTTTTTCCTTGGTAACGGCCATCAATTGGGCTAACTGCACTAAGAGGAGTCATCAGGACATATATTGTTTGGTGGAAGCGCGGTAAAAGTAAGGAGTATTTGAGTCCTGAACAGTGAACAATTCCTAAAATAATTACATTTGCAGTTTTGTAAAGGGAATAATCCTGGAGTGCAGAAGTTGAACAGAACCTGAATTATGCCAAAGAACCTTGTAATAGTAGAGTCACCTGCGAAGGCGAAGACCATCGAAAAAATCCTGGGTAAGGATTTCGTCGTAAAGTCAAGCTTTGGCCACGTTCGCGACCTGGACAAAGGTAATCAGGCCGTGGATGTAGAACGTGATTTTGCGACCAAATACGTCGTCTCTCCGGAAAAGCGAAAAGTAGTTAAAGAGCTCAAAAACTGGGTAAAGAAAGTTGATGAGGTCTGGTTGGCTACGGATGAAGACCGCGAAGGGGAAGCCATTAGTTGGCACCTGTGTGCGGTACTCGGGCTGGATGAGCAAACGACGAAGCGGATTGTATTTCGTGAAATTACCAAGCCAGCCATTCTTAGTGCTATTCAAAATCCACGCACGGTAGACCTAAATCTAGTGGACGCACAGCAAGCGCGTCGGGTACTGGATCGACTAGTTGGATTTGAGCTATCAGGCTTGTTGTGGAAGAAGATACGCGGCAAGTTGTCTGCTGGCCGTGTACAGTCGGTTGCGGTTAAGCTGATCGTCGAGCGTGAACGCACAATTCGGGCTTTCACTCCCCAGGCCTTCTATCGCTTGGATGCCATATTTAACGTAAAGAATGAAGCGGGGCGAATCGTCCAATTGAAGGCCACTTCGCCGGATCGAATTGCTACGCTAGAAGAAGCAGAAGGCCTTCTAAATCAGTGTGTTGGAGCTAGTTTTTCAATCTCTGACATTCAGTTAAAACCGCTCAAGCGGAAACCCGCTGCTCCATTTACGACTTCAACACTACAGCAGGATGCCAGTCGTAAGTTTGGCTTTTCTGTGAAGCGTACCATGCAAGTAGCTCAGCGCTTGTACGAGGCTGGGCATATCACTTATATGCGTACGGATTCTATTAGTCTGTCGGAGGTAGCAATTGCTAGTATTGCCCAGCAGATTGAACAAGATTTTGGTAAGGAGTACGTAAACGTTCGCCGCTACAAAAACAAAAAGAATAGCAACGCCCAGGAGGCACACGAAGCTATCCGTCCAACTTACATCGCCAAGCAAAATGCAAGTGGTGATCGTGATGAGCAGCGCCTTTACGAATTAATTTGGAAGCGGACGATTGCTTCACAAATGGCCGAAGCCAAGCTAGAGAAGACCATCGTTAATATCGAGATTGATAAAGCCCCCGGCCGTCTGTTACGTGCAGAAGGCGAGGTGCTGGTGTTTGATGGTTTCTTGAAGGTATACCTAGAGTCGAAAGACGACGAAGAGGAGGAAGAAACTAAGGGTATGCTACCGCCGCTTACGGAAGGGCAGGTGCTACCGCTAAACAACCTTACGGCCACTGAGCGTTTTACTCGTCCGCCCGCACGTTACACGGAAGCTGGCCTGGTAAAAGCATTGGAGGAGAAAGGCATCGGCCGTCCTTCTACCTACGCACCTACTATCAGTAAAATCATGGAGGAGAACCGTGGCTACGTGGTGCGCGAATCCCGCGATGGTGTTGATCGTAGTTACCGAATCATTACCCTGGAGAATGATGTAGTGGAGGTGAAAACGGATAGTGAGAAGGCCGGGGCGGTAAAGAATCGTTTATTCCCCACTGAAATGGGGATGACGGTCTCCGATTTTCTGGAAGAGTACTTCGACCGCATCATGGACTACGGCTTCACCAGCGAAATCGAGGAACGTTTTGATAATGTGGCCGGTGGACGTGAGCAGTGGACCAAGATGCTACGTGAATTCTACGAGCCTTTCCATGATAATGTGCAGGTGATCACTGAGACTGCTGAACGCGTAACCAAAGAGCGCATCATTGGTCAGGATCCAGATACGGGCCGTACGGTCCTTACCCGTCTTTCCCGGCGTGGGCCAGTTATTCAAATGGGAGCACCTGATGAATTGCTACCGGATGAAAAGCCACGCTACGCTAACTTGCCTGATGGCATGGAGATGGAAGACGTGACGCTAGAGATTGCCCTGAAACTTTTCGAGCTACCAAAGACCTTAGGAGAGTACGAAGACAAAGAAGTGGTAATTGGTGTTGGACGTTATGGTCCATATGTGCGCTGGGGAGAAGCTTTCATCTCTTTGGGGCGCCGTACTGACCCACACAGCGTGGATATGGACGCCGCCATCGAAAAGATTGAAATTAAGAAAGAGGAAGATCGACCACTGGCTTTTCACGAAGGTGAACCGGTTACGAAAGGAAAAGGACGCTTTGGGCCTTTTATCAAATGGCAAAAGCTGTTTGTAAATGTACCTAAGAAGTACGATTGGGAAAACCTAACCGAAGAAGAGGCCATCGAACTGCTTAAGGCAAAGATCGAAAAGGAGGCTAACCGCTATGTGCAGCGCTGGGATGATGAAGACATCAGCATCCAAAATGGCCGTTGGGGGCCTTTCATCAAGTACGGTAAGCAGAATGTGAAGTTGCCAAAGGTGGGTAAGGAGAAAATGACTTCTGAGCAGGCCAAGGAATTGACCTTGGAGCAGGTGAAAGAAATCATCGAGGAAGAATTGCCAGGCTCATTCACTAAGGAGAAAAAGAAGAAAAAGACTAAAAAGAAATAGATAGGGACAAGCTGCGGCGAGTCTTCACCTCAAACAAACAAAAATGGCAGAACCGAAAAAGCAGAATAAGCAGCTCAATATTGAGTTGCCAGAAGAAGTAGCGGAAGGAACCTATTCGAACTTGGCCGTCATTGCCCATTCTAATAGCGAGTTTATCATCGACTTCCTACGTCTGGTACCCAATGTGCCTAAGGCGAAAGTCAAATCTCGCATTATTTTAACCCCACAGCATGCTAAACGTTTGATGCGTGCCCTGGCCGACAATGTCCAGAAATTTGAAAAGCAACACGGCCCCATCAAAGAATCAGAACCAAACACCGGGGGGATTCCACCCATTGGCTTTACTCCCACCGCGCAGGCTTAATGACCGGCCCGCGCGAACCTTCATACCAAAGAATTATGCAACTCAGCGAACAGGAAATTGTCCGTAGAGAAAACCTGGCCGCCATACGTGAACTAGGGATTGATCCCTATCCGGCGCCACTTTATCCCCTTACTCATCAGGCTAGCGAAATCCTTGCGGGCTTTGAAGTGAATGAGGAAGGAGAACCACAAAATTTTCAAGAAGTATGCCTGGCTGGTCGGATCATGACTCGCCGCGTAATGGGTAAAGCTTCTTTTGCCCACCTGCAAGATGCAAGTGGCCGCATCCAGATCTATGTCTCACGTGATGAGATAGCTCCGGGCGAGAACAAGGACCTCTATAATAAGGTCTTCAAGAAGCTTCTCGATATCGGTGACTTTATTGGCGTGAAGGGCTTTGTGTTCAAAACCCGTACGGGTGAGACTTCGGTACACGTCAAGGAGTTGACGCTTTTGAGTAAGTCACTGCGCCCACTTCCTGTAGTGAAGCGCGATGATGATGGGAATGTATATGACTCCTTCGATAACCCAGAGTTGCGTTACCGTCAGCGTTATGTTGACTTGACAGTAAACCCGCATGTACGGGAGCGTTTCCGCAAGCGTAGTCGTTTGATTACGTCCATGCGTCACTTTCTGGATGAGCGCGGCTTGATCGAAGTAGAAACGCCTATTCTGCAGCCGATTCACGGCGGTGCAGCGGCACGTCCGTTTAAGACGCATCATAATACGCTGGATATTCCATTGTACTTGAGAATTGCTAACGAATTGTATCTCAAGCGTTTGATCGTAGGTGGATTTGATGGCGTATACGAGTTCGGAAAGATGTTCCGCAATGAAGGGATGGACGCCACGCACAACCCGGAATTTACCATGGTCGAGTTCTACGTAGCCTACAAGGACTACTACTGGATGATGGAGACCACAGAGCAGCTACTTGAACACGCCATCAAGAGTGTAACTGGTGATACCAAAGTGACGGTGGGGGAGCATGAAATTGATTTCAAAGGACCATTCCGTCGCCTGACCATGTTTGAGGCTATTCAGGAATATACCGGTGTTGATATCAGTGAAATGGACGAAGCGGCCCTGGCAAAGTTTGCTAAGGAACTTCACATTGAGATTGATGAAACCATGGGTAAGGGTAAGTTGATTGATGAGATTTTCGGCGAGAAGGTCGAAGCTAACCTCATTCAGCCCACCTTCATCACGGATTATCCGGTAGAGATGTCGCCGCTTACCAAAAAGCACCGCGATAAGGAAGGCCTGGTGGAGCGTTTTGAGCTCATTGTAAATGGAAAGGAACTGGCCAATGCTTACACCGAGCTTAATGACCCCATTGATCAGCGCGAACGCTTTGAGGATCAATTGACCCTCGCTAAGCGTGGTGATGATGAAGCAATGGCTTTGGATGATGACTTCCTCCGCGCACTGGAATACGGTATGCCACCAACCTCCGGTATTGGTATCGGCGTAGACCGTTTAGTGATGCTCCTAACTGGACAAACGAGTATCCAAGAGGTGCTCTTCTTTCCACAAATGCGCCCGGAAAAGCGCAAGCAAGAAGAGGAAGCAGCAGAAGAATAAGTGTAAGTAAGTTCTCTGAGAATTCGAAGTTCTCCGATAGCTACTCAAGAAATAGAATTCCCGGATGGCCTGCTCATTCGGGAATTTTTTGTTGGTTGACTTTCGTCACGTTAGCTAGTTGCTAGAAGAATATCCGGACTCACCCTCATCGTATTTTCCCTTCCTTTAATCGAAATTCTGCGCCCAGGATACTATTAAATCGCCTACATTTGGAACGTACTACAAAAAACGTTTCATCATGTATCGTAAACATTCCCTATTATTTTTCCTGACCCTATTGAGTTTCGCCGTCTATTCCTGTGGCGGGGATGCTGACACCACCGAAGAAGATAACGAAGATGGTATTGAAGTAACTTTTGAAGACGAAAATGGCGACCAACAAACGGTTAACGTCAATATCGACACCGATGACATTCAGAATGGAATAGCTGATGCTTTACAAGATGCCTCTGACGCTATCCGAAATTCTGAAACGGACGAGAATGTCGAAGCCATGGATTTTCGTGATTTGAAAGATATTCTTCCCGAGCGTCTGCTAGGAATGGATAGAACAGAACACGGTGGAGAGCGAACCTCTGCTATGGGTTTCACACTTTCTCAGGCAGAAGCAGAGTACGAGGAGGATGATCAGCGCTTGGATGTGCAAGTAGTGGACGCTGGCCAGGCCGGTATGATGAAGCTGGGCATGGTGGCATGGGCTTCGGTAAGCATAGATCGCGAAAGCGATGATGGCTACGAGCGTACTACTACTATCGACGGTCATAAGGCTTACGAAAAGTGGGACTCCGGTACCGGTAATGCCGAATTAATCTTTTTCTACGATGATCGCTACATCATCACCTTGAAAGGTGACGGCGTAGAAGGAGATGATCTACGCAAGGCCTTGAATCGGATTGACTATGATGATTTAGACTAGCACTAAATATCAAGATATACTGCTTGAGATAGGCAGCCTAAAATTTAATCGTTCTTTTGTATAGATCACGCGGCGAGGTAGTAGGAGCCAAATCAGTTCCTACTTACTTCGCTGTTGTTTTTTGTGTAGGGACGCATTGCAATGCAATTCACTATAAATGTAGGGCGATCGAATTATTTTAAACAAAAACTTTTATTTTATAAATCCCTGCCTTATTTTTGAGCGGAACTGTTGTTTTTGTCAGCCATAAAATAGAACAGGTATGGGACTGTCTCCAAAGCAAAAAGTACGCATCAATGGTCGGCCGGTAATGATTGCCTCGTATTTGGAGGCCGACGCCAGTAACTTGAAAGCGCCGATGCGTAATGCTTTTCCGAGAGCTGGTGATGACTATTCAGGAGGGCAGAGCGATGGTAAAGTCTACGAGGCGGTATTCGCCGGGCGTACCTTGGAGGATACCTACGCTATGGTCAAGTCTTTTCTGAGGGAGGAAGGCTATATTGATGTTCCCCTGCCAGCAGACGTGGCAGAACTTCAAGCTTTTCAACTTTCCACGCGCAATCGTCAGGTATTGATGTTTGACGACAATGGTTATGTGCACAATCCGGTAAAGATTCTCTTTCCACTGGACCGCCGTAAGAAAACTACACTCATCCTAAAGCTCTATAATGAGCAGGCGGAAAAGCATCTCTTACGCTTTCACAATAAGTGGGAGGATGGGTAGAGCGGAATTCGGAAGTGGGAAGTGGGAAGTGGGGAAAGTTGAATTAAAATGGAAGAGGGAAACTCCGACCTCAGACTTCCCATCTCCGATTTCCTATTACGACTTATCCGCGGCGGCCTGGAGTCCCATTTTTTCTGCAGTCTTCAACATAAAGGCAAAAGCTGCTTCGTATTCGTTGGGGATTTCACCATCCAAAATGGCTTCCCGAATAGCATTCTTGATCACTCCAACCTCACGGCTGGGAGGAATAGAAAAGGTATCCATAATCAACTCACCACTAATCGGCGGTTGCCAATTGCGTAGGTGATCTTTTTCCTCTACTTCTTGCAGGCGTTCACGCAAGTATTCGTAGTTGCGCAAGTAGCGCTGCACCCGCTTTTCATTCTTGGAGGTAATATCGGCTTCGCACAATTGCATCAGTTGATCGATATCATCTCCGGCTTCGAAAAGGATACGGCGTACCGCAGAATCAGTGATGTTTTCCTTGGTGAGAGCGATGGGACGTTGATGCAGCTGCACCATTTTTTGCACAAACTTCATCTTGTGATCCATCGGTAGGCGCAAACGTCGGAAGATACGCGGCACCATAGCCGCTCCTACGGCCTCGTGCCCGTGAAAGGTCCAACCTTGTTCTTTATCAAAGCGCTTGGTGACGGGCTTGGCAATATCGTGCAGCAGTGCAGACCAGCGCAACCAAAGGTTATTGCTTTTGGGAGCGAGTTGGTCCACCACCTGCAGGGTATGGTAGAAGTTGTCTTTATGCCCAACTCCATTCTTTACCTGGACGCCGTGCATGGCCGCAAGTTCCGGTAGGATTAACTCTAAAAGCCCAGTATCAAACAAGAGCTTGAAACCCACGCTAGGTTTGGTGGAGAGCAGGATTTTATTCAGCTCGGTAGCGATACGCTCCTGCGAAATAATCTTGATTCGATTACGAAACTTGGAGATGGCCTCCAGGGTGTGCTCTTCAATGTAAAAACCTAACTGGGAAGCAAAACGGATGGCCCGCATCATGCGCAGCGGATCATCAGAGAAGGTTTTGCCAGGCTCTAGTGGCGTGATAATCTTTTTTTGCTCTAGGTCTTCCAAGCCGTCGAAGGGGTCGATGATGGCACCGTAATTGGTTTCGTTCAGGCTTACGGCCAGCGCATTAATCGTAAAATCACGACGATTCTGATCGTCCGCCAGTGAACCTTCTTCAACAATGGGTTTGCGAGAATCCGAGCGGTAGCTTTCCTTACGAGCTCCGACAAATTCCACCTCAATTCCCTCGTGCTTCAACATAGCAGTACCAAAACGCTTGTACGTAGTCACGCGCGGCCGTGGGCGCAAACGTTTAGCTACTGCCTGAGCTAGTTCAATGCCACTCCCAACACAAACGATATCCATATCCTTAGATGGGCGTGCTAGTAGTCGATCGCGTACATAACCACCTACTACATAGGCCGGATAGTCGAGTTCTTCGGCCGCGGCCTGAATAACTTCGAATATCTTTTGTTCTCGCTTTTCGATACTAAATACCACGAAGAATTAGGTTTGGAGGTGGGATATATATGAAGAGGTATAGTTAAGTTGTAAGCATTATGCCACTGGCTGCGCTTCCGCGTAAACGTGCTTGATCTCGTCTAAGGTAGCGAACAAAATAGCTGGATCGTGCTCCGTCACCAATATTTTACGGTATTCCTTAATGCCAGGATAACCGCGAAAGTAGTTGGAATAATGACGACGCATTTCCAATACGCCCAGTTTTAGTCCTTTCCAGTCCAGGCCATGCTGTAGGTGTTGCTTACAGGCTGCCACCCGTTCAACAATAGTTGGCGCCGGCAAGGTTTCACCGGTAGCAAAATAGTGCTTGATTTCGCGGAAGATCCAGGGATAACCTATGCTGGCCCGACCAATCATAATGCCATCTACTCCGTAACGTTCCCGGTAAGTTTTGGCTTTCTGCGGACTATCAATATCTCCGTTGCCAAAGATTGGAATATGAATGCGGGGGTTCTCCTTGATTCGGCCGATTCGGGTCCAGTCTGCTTCCCCTTTATACATCTGCTTGCGGGTTCGGCCGTGGATGGCGAGGGCCTTGATACCCACATCCTGCAGGCGTTCCGCCACGTCTTCGATGTACTGGGTTTTGTCGTCCCAGCCCAGGCGCGTCTTCACCGTCACGGGAAGATTGGTCCGCTTGACAATAGCCTCGGTTAGGCGCACCATCTTTGGGATATCTTGTAAAATACCCGCACCGGCACCTTTGCAGGTCACTTTCTTTACTGGGCAACCAAAATTAATGTCTAGTACCTCTGGCTGGGCTTCCTCTACAATCTCTGCTGCTCTTTCCATAGAGTCGAGATTGGCACCGAAGATTTGAATTCCGATCGGGCGTTCCTCATCGTAAATGTCCAGCTTTTGCACGCTCTTAGTTGCATCACGTATCAAGCCTTCTACCGAGATGAACTCCGTATACATCATATCACATCCCTGCTCTTTGCACAAAGCCCGGAAGGGTGGATCACTCACATCTTCCATGGGGGCGAGCAAGAGCGGAAACTCTCCGATTTCAACATCTCCGATTTTAACCATAAATCGATTCCTGTTTGCAGGGGGCAAAAATACCGAAATGAGGGTGGAATTGCAACGGATCGCTTAAGTTTTACCCTATTTTGCGTTAGCCGAGAAGAATTGCCGACCAGGGATTTGGCTGGCAATGAGAAAGCTTTATTTTTACCCCCACAACCTATCTCAATACTACGCTAAATAACACTTCATGATCACTGTTGTTGTATTAGTCTTCATCTTAGGCTATTTGACTATCGTCTTTGAACATCCTCTTCATCTTGATAAGACGGTTCCTGCTCTACTTATGGGAGCGCTTTGCTGGGCACTAGCGGCCATTGGCTTCAACGGCGGTGAACTGGCCATCGTGGATTCGCATGAGCACGTATTTGATTTAATGAATCAAGCTGCCGGGCACCACGAGGCGGAGGAAGGCTTTAAGAATACCTTGCTGCACCACCTGGGTAAAACAGCAGAGATATTGGTGTTCCTAATTGGTGCTATGACGATCGTGGAGATCATTGATTTGCACCGTGGTTTTGAGATTCTTAAGACTTGGGTGCAGACCAAGAATAAGCGTCGCTTGCTTTGGATCATCGGTGCGCTTGGTTTTATTCTGTCTGCCATCATTGATAACCTTACTGCTACAATTGTATTGGTAACCCTACTGCGGAAATTAATTCCCGAAAAGGACTTGCGTTTGTGGTACGCTGGCCTGGTCGTTATTGCGGCAAATGCTGGTGGTGCCTGGTCGCCGATTGGTGATGTTACCACAACGATGCTCTGGATTGGCGGGCAGGTTTCTACCGTTGGATTGGTCACTAATTTGGTTATTCCTTCTATTGTTTGTTTCGTGGTACCGTTTGCGGTAGCCAGCTTCCTGCCTGTTTTTCAAGGGGAGTTGGAATTAGAAGAACAAGAAAAGGCGGATCATCAGAAATTGCTCAGCAGCCGTACAATGTTGTTCTTGGGCTTAGGTATGATTGTCTTTGTGCCTATTTTCAAGACCTTGACTCACCTGCCTCCCTATGTAGGTATGATGCTGAGTTTAGGTGTAGTTTGGTTGGCTTCGGAATATATTCATCCGGAAGAAGATTTTACCGAGGAGCGCAAGCACTTGTATTCTGCCCACAAGGCACTGTCTCGTATTGAACTGAGTAGTATTCTCTTCTTCTTGGGAATTCTTATGGCGGTAGCCGCTCTGGAAAGTATTGTGGTTAATGGTGTAGGAATGCTGCGTTATGTAGCAGAAGGGCTTGATAACGCCTTGCCGAATCAAGATGTTGTAATTATAATTTTAGGATTTTTATCGGCCATTATTGATAACGTTCCGTTGGTGGCCGCCTCGATGGGCATGTACACCGAGGCCATGGATTCCAAACTATGGCACTTTATCGCCTACTCTGCGGGTACTGGTGGCTCGATGTTAATTATCGGTTCGGCAGCGGGTGTGGCCGCTATGGGCATGGAACGTATTGACTTCATTTGGTACTTCAAGAAGATTGCCTGGCTGGCTTTGATCGGCTTCTTAGCAGGTGCAGGAGTTTTCCTGGTTATGGCTAGTTGGCTACACTAGACCCTTAAACGCAGCTCAAAAAAGGATCAGAATTGTTTATGAAGAATGTGCTTTTAATTTGTGTATTGGCCGTATCGACTTTCGCTTGCGACCAGTACACAAACATCGATATTGCCGGTAATTGGGAAGTAGTAGAACTAACCGAAGCCGGTGACAGCTTGGCGGTTGATTTAGCAGCGATTGGTTTCCATTTTTCTGAAAATGGGCAGTACGAATTTCAAAGCACCCTGGATTATCGGGAGGCTGGTACTTATCGTTTAGATGGTCCGTATCTTTTTAGTACGGATACCCTTAAGCCTCCTTTGCGCGAAAAGGCGGTGGAAATCACTTACCTCAGTCCAGATACCCTGCGTCTACGCATGAAAGAACTGGGTAAAGAGCGCTTGATGGTGTTGCAACGGAAGTTGTAGCTCGACGCTACTGACTGAAAATATCGTCGATAGACTGTTGTAGTTCGTCTATCTCTTCTTGGCTAGTGGCTTGATGACTAGTTGTGGAAGGACTATCAGTTCCTCCCAACAGCGCGGCGATGAGTTCAGGGTCACTACTTTGCTCTTTAGTTAAGTCATTATCTTTTATATCTAATTGATCTAGTATGTGGTAGACGGTCTCGAGTAGTTGCTTGTCCTCACATTTGGTGATGCGTTGGATGATGGCCAATTTGAGCTTCTGCGTATCCATAAGGCTAAGATACCAGATTTTGCTTCGGCTGGCACCACCAGAGCAATACACTACCAGCAGAATAGGCCAGGCCATCGTTCCAGTCGGCTGTGTAGGCGGAGCTGAATTTGGGTAGAATTAACTCAAACAGACAAAACACAACTAGCGTGAAAAGAAGTAACTCCCTTTTTCGCAAATCGGATACGGCCCACCACCAGTTGCGCTCCCAACGCCAAAGCGCCAGTAGTAACGGCATAGCCAAAATGTCATCTAGATAACTGTGCAAGAACGGGATATAGACATTAAAGCCTTTCTGAAGGACTTGATGCCCCAGGGCTAAGCACATAATGATGAATATGGCGGAATGATAGCGCTGGGATGCATTCATAAGACCGCAGCTATGGCAATGATTAAGCCGATGATCAGAAAGGGAGAGAGTAGAAGCATGAATACAAATCCGATGAATTGTAATAGGATTTTGTAAGCCAGCATCCAAATTGGATCGCCTTCGCGAAAAGCAACATAGTCGCTAAACTGGCGATAGGATTTTCTACTGTAACCAACAAACTGGTCCAAGGCATTGGGCTCAGTACCTTTTTGCTTGGTAGATCGGATTTTCATGTCTTGGGGCGATTTTACGACTCAAAAATACGGCTTTCCCTTAAGGAGTTCCTTTAGGCCCACAAATGCAGAAAGGCCTCATCGAAAAAAATAATCTTTTCGATGAGGCCAACAAAAAATAACCCAACTCCGTCGAGATTAGTCGGTTAGTCACCGTGTAGGAGGTGAGAGAATCCAAAATATAGCCTATTGGGTTACACTACTTCACTGAAGGTGTTCTTAGCTAGGATTCACTTACTGTTCTGTAAACGGCAACCAACCAGAGGCGACGTCACTCCGGAGCGGTTGAAACTAATTTAGGTTAGAAAAGAGCGGCAATAGCAATTACTAATCCTAACATGATAAATGGTGCCAGGATCAGCAGAATAAGAAAGCCGATCGAATAGCGGAATAATCTGCGAAAATACATGTCGATGGAATCTTCGTCGCCAGATTTTGCAAGCGACGGGTTTAATTGATTTGATTCGTGAGCTTGGGCTGTCGATTTTCCTGCCCAGCTGTACACTTGACGGTACGGTTTAGAAGACTGAAAATTCATGAAAGATCGATTTTACTAACAGTGCATGAATACACCATTAGGAGTGAGTAAAACAGTTCTTACCACTAAAAAATTTCGACTTCTATTTCGACTTGTTGATGGAAGTACCCTTAGGTACACTTGATTAGGCCCGCAAATATAGCTACCCAAACGAGTCCTTTCAAGAAAAAGAAAAGAAACCCGGCGATTCCAATTTTTTTGAACCAGGCTATAAGGGACTCTTTATCCATTATTTCGACTAGCGTTACTTACGACTATCAAACACCTTAAAATGTCACTAGGTTTGAATGACCCCTGGATTAAATTGCTCGATGGGGGCATGATTGGCTGCTTTTATACCCTCACTGATCCAGCTGCGAGTAGCCCGCGGGTCAATAATAGCATCCACCCAGAGGCGAGCAGCGGCGTAATAGGGAGTCGTCTGTTCGTCGTAACGAGCCTGGATTTTTTGTAAGAGTTCCGTTTGCTCGCTATCGGAGACAGTTTCTCCTTTGGCCTTACGCGTTGCCACTTGAATCTGCAATAAGGTCTTGGCCGCTTGGGCTCCGCCCATTACTGCAATTTTGGCTGTTGGCCAGGCCACAATCAGGCGTGGATCATAAGCCTTTCCGCACATAGCGTAGTTGCCAGCTCCGTAGCTATTACCTAAGACTACGGAGAACTTTGGTACGGTACTATTACTCACGGCGTTCACCATCTTGGCGCCATCCTTGATGATACCACCATGCTCTGAACGAGAGCCCACCATGAAGCCGGAGACATCGTGGAAGAAGACCAGTGGAATCTTCTTCTGATTGCAATTCATAATAAAACGAGCTGCTTTATCGGCGGAGTCGCTGTAAATCACACCACCAAATTGCGTTTCGCCCGTTTTGGATCGAACCACCTCGCGGTTATTGGCCACAATTCCTACGGACCAGCCGTCAATGCGAGCGTAGGCGCAAATAATGGTTTTGCCGTATCCGTCTTTGTAGTAGGTGATATTTCCTTCGTCTACCAGACATTCTAGCAGCTTTTTCGTCTTATACGGTTTGGTCCTACTCTCTGGGAAGACATGGAAGATTTCTTCCTCAGAGCGTTTGGGCGGAGCTGGTTTAATACGATCAAAACCGGTCTCTGGGAAGTGCCCCATTTTACTCACCAAATCCTTAATAGTATCCAGGCAGCTTTTATCATCCGGGCACTTATAATCCGTCACACCACTGATTTCGCTGTGGGTGGTGGCACCACCTAGGGTTTCCTGATCTACTTCCTCACCAATGGCAGCCTTCACCAGGTAGGGGCCCGCTAAGAAAATAGAGCCCGTTCCTTCTACAATCAAAGCCTCATCGCTCATAATCGGAAGGTAAGCTCCTCCGGCAACACAACTGCCCATGATAGCAGAGATCTGCGGTATGCCCATACTGCTGATCTTGGCGTTGTTTCGGAAGATGCGCCCAAAGTGTTCTTTGTCTGGAAAGATTTCGTCTTGCATTGGCAGAAACACCCCGGCGCTGTCTACCAGATAGATCAGGGGAAGGCGATTCTCCATGGCAATCTCCTGCGCGCGCAAGTTCTTTTTACCCGTGATTGGAAACCAGGCTCCGGCCTTAACCGTGGCGTCATTAGCAATGATCATACACTGGCGTTCACTCACATAACCGATACCCGTAAGGACACCGCCACCGGGGCAGCCACCGTACTCCTGGTACATCTCAAAACCGGCAAAGGCTCCCACCTCGAGAAAGGTAGAATCTTCATCAATGAGGTAATTGACCCGCTCGCGAGCAGTCATCTTACCCTTTTTGTGCAGCTTAGCTATTTTCTTCTCACCACCTCCCAGATAGATTTTTTCCAGACGGTGGTTAACTTGGGAAAGCAGTAGTTTTAGTTCGTCTTCGTTCTTGTTTTGTTCCAATTCGGCTTTACTCATTCGTTAAGGCAGTTGTGGGCTGGCAGGGACAAACCCGGTATAATTTGGTTATGGTGATAACACCTGTAAAGTTGGCAAGTTCGAAACAGGGTTACGGGAGGTTAAAAGCGTAGAAGTATTCGCCTTCGTAGTTTTCGTAGATACCACGCAAGACCGTTTGGCCTTCCCCGCGCTTGAGCAGACGCAGCGCATCATCCAAGTCCCGCACTTTGCGGTCATTGATAGAGGTGATGATGAAACCTGGCTCCATATTGGTCGATTCGATCTCGCTTCCGCGGAAAATGCTCATCACCTTTACGCCAGCAGCATCCAGGCGTTTACGTTCCTCTCTGCTCAGGTTGCGTAGCTCAAAGCCTAGTCCGTGCAGGAGCTGTTCTTCCTCCAGGGCCAGGGTAGAGGTGCCGTTATTTTTGTTTTTAAGAACAATCTTTACTTCTCGATCCGTACCATTACGGGTGTAATTGAGGCTCACCCGATCACCAGGCCTTAATTGGCCTAGGATCTCTTGTAGGGCTGGTACAGTTTTTACGCTCTTACCATTGATACCCGTGATCACGTCCCCAACCTCCAGGTCTGCATTATCGGCACCACCGCCTTCGGCGATGCGGGTGATCAGTACGCCGGCTACTTCATTCAATTGTTTGTCTTCGGCAATGGAGGCGGTTACATCGGTAATGTAGGCGCCTAATAGCCCCCTTTGTACCTGGCCATAGACTTGCAAGTCCTTCACAATCTTACGCACCAAATTTACCGGTACGGCAAAGGAATAACCTTCGTAGCCGCCCGATCGAGTTATTATAGCGGTATTAATGCCCACCAATTCTCCGTTGGTGTTTACCAGTGCTCCTCCGCTGTTGCCAGGATTGACAACGGCATCAGTTTGGATAAAGGATTCAATACGGTCTTGACCGTCCAGAATGTCTATGTTTCGTCCTTTCGCACTGACAATGCCCGCAGTCACGGTGCTTTCCAGATTAAAAGGATTACCCACGGCTAGTACCCATTCCCCAATCCGGAGACTATCCGAGTTGCCGAATTCGACATTTGGCAGATTGTTATCGTCAATTTTAAGTAGCGCTAAATCCGTGGATGGGTCACTGCCGATGAGTTCGGCCAGGTATTCACGTTTATCACTCAAGGTAACCTCAAAGCGTTGTCCGCCTTCAATGACGTGGTTGTTCGTAATGATGTAACCACTTTTGTTGATGATCACCCCAGATCCGGTAGAGGTGGTTACTTCTGGACGGTTACGCCGCAAAAAATTACCATTAGCTGCCTGGTAGGCGCGAATGAAAACCACTCCGGGCGTTACCGCTTCGGCAGCGGCACTGAAGGAAGTAGGAGAGGAGCTGAGGAAAGTGCGGGGCCGTATTTCGTTTAATAAGTCCTGCTGGCTAGCGTAGCGCGCCTCCGTTGTGTCGCGAATTATAACCTGCTGCTGGGGGACAAACTTTTGGTACAAAAATATTGCCGCTACCGCGCTACAAAGCGAAGTTACAGCCGTGATTAGAATTTGTCGGGTTGTCATAAACGGATTTTGCGAAATTTAGGCAATTTTTGCGTGATACCGAAGCCAGTACTTATGACAGAAAAACGCGATCCCTTCGACGGGGAGTATATCGGCAACATCTTTGGTCCTAAATTAACGCTCTACGGCGGTATTTTGATTTTGTTCTTTACCGCAGTAGTCGTCTATCGGCATTGGGCATTGGATGTTCCTTTCGGCATGGAAGAGTCTGCACCTACTCCAATGGACGAAATTCTACCTGATTCAGTATTTGTGCAACCGGATGGAGAATAGCATTTTCAAAAACCCTAATACTGGGACCCCACTTTTGTGGGAAAACAAAGGTAGCAGGCTGAAAGACTCTACCGAAGGGCAAACCTGGACGATCGATCAAGGCTGTTTTGTTTTGCTTCCTGAAACACCAGAGACGGGAGACTTTGCCTATCGGGAACATTACCAGACAGATGCGGAGGTTTTTGATTATTTCGCCGGTTGGGAAGATCCAGCAGCGGTACACGAAAATCGTCGCCTGCATGAGACTATTCTTCATCATCAACCTGCTCAAATAAGGCGAGTGCTGGATGTGGGATGTGGAGCTGCCTGGGTGGCTGCCCACTTTGCAAATAAAGGTGTAGAGGTCTATTCCATGGATGTTTCTACGGTCAACCCGCAGCGGGCAGTGAAGAGCTATCCGTTTCAGGGGCACTTTGGCGTTGTGGCGGATGTCTTCTATTTGCCATTCCAGGAAGGTGTCTTCGATCTCATTATTGCCAGTGAAATCATCGAACATGTACCTGACCCGAAACAGTTTTTAGCTCAGCTTTTACCAGCCCTTGCACCCGGCGGCAAGCTAGTGGTAACCACCCCACACGACGAAAAATTGGCCTACAGCCTCTGCGTACACTGCAATCAGGCTACACCTCATCATGGTCATTTACACTCCTTCACTGCCGAGAGTATTCGTGCGCTATTGCCGGAGCCTTTGCGGGCTGGCGCGCGTACGCAGACTTTTGTGAATAAGTTGCTGCTGCACGCTAGAACGCATCGACTGCTCAGTTTTTTTCCCTTTCAAATCTGGAGGTTGATTGATCGTGTCTTTAATTGGCTTTTACCTAAAACAGCCCGATTACTCCTGGTAGTCCAACGGGGAAAATGAAGCCAGCTTCGAAAGTCGTAGTTCAAAATCCGATTCGTAGTAGTAATGCCGCCCCTGATTGCAAAAGGCAATGGGCGCGCCCAGGGATTTCAATTCATTCAGATAGCGAAATAAGGTCGACTTGGACACGTGCAACTGCTCAGCCAATTGCCGGGAATTGCCGGTCATCCGATGTCGTATCAATTGATGGAGCCGATACAGGGTGCCGATTTTAGATTGTAGTTGCATAAGGGAACTCGTTTAATCATCTGGCAGATGATAACATTGATAAAGGCAAGAGATGCTTTATAGTATAAGCTCCGATATAGGTGAATGTGACATGCTTGCTGTCAACTTGGGCATGATACTTATTCTCTATTGTTAAGTTTTTCAAGCAGGTCCGGATTATTAGGAGCCAAGGCTTGCGCTTTTAAATAGTATTCTTCTGCTAGCTTGACTTCTCCCATCTCTTCGTAGGTAGAGGCCAGGTTATATAGGACGAGCCAAGAGTCTGGATAATTGTCTGCGTTCATTTTTAGTAAGGGCAAGCCCTCCTGATAAGATTCTTCTTTGACCTTTCTGAGGCCTAGCCAGGTAACAAGTTCCTCCATCGCGGGAAAATCGTGCCCCATACGTTCTTCAAAGGCATCGAAACTCCGGATAAATTCTGCACTTGGCCGATGGGCCATACCTTCCACTAAATAACCCTGAAAAATAAACTCTATACCGTCGAGAATACTTCTCAAAGGAACGGTTCCGTGATTGTCCTGATCATAGATAACTGTTTTTAGATTGGAGTCGGGAACGTAACCTAACTGAGTAAGTTTTTGCTGGAAATTGACCTGACTACTCCGCATGAACTCAATTTCGTTGGAATATTTGTCGCTATCTGCACTACTGATATAAAGGCGGGGAGGGTTGTCCGAAAGTGTGATAGCATCCAATGAGCTAGTTACCGTTTCATTATCCCACCACATACTGGGATCAATTAAGACATAAGCATCCATGACCGAACTTTGAGCTAAGGCATGTGCTCCTAGTAACCCGCCAAAAGAATGCCCAATGAGCAAGTAATAGCCATTTAAACGATAACTACTTTCCAGATGGGGCAGCAGCTCATTCTCTAAGAAATCCAGAAAACTCTCCGCCCCTCCGCTTTCATTCAGGCCTTCGTCGGGCTCCCCGGAATAGCCAATGGTGGTGGAAGTAGGCGTGAAGTCGCGCGTGCGGTTGGTATTAGATATGCCAACTACAATAGCTTCGGGGGTTTTTGCGGTCTGGGATAAAAAATGGACTTGGCTCCTGGTGACATCAAACAGCCGTTCCCCGTCCAAAACGAAAATGACTGGATAGTGCTTTGATGTTTTGTACTTACTGTAGGATGGAGGGAGGTATAATTGAAACGATCTTGTTTCATTGAGTACTTCAGACTGCAGGCTATCTTCTTTTACAGCATCCAAGTCTTGACTATAGAGGGAGAATATTGCAGTGCAAAGGATAAAAAGGATCAGAGAAGCTCTCATTGTGGTGATTTTGTTAACAAAATAAGGAATGAATTGTGAAGTAAAGAACACCAGTATTCTTGGTAAATTAATAGGGGTTAACTTTGTTTTCATTTAACCAATTGATACCATTTCCACTAGATGAATTTTGACGTGCATTGCAGGACGCTAAGTTTGATTTGTCTCTTTATGCTCTCTGGTACCGCCTTACTATTCAGTCAACAAAGTATCTACAGTATCCAGTGGCCACGTATGGTGGATTGCTTGGAAGAAGAACGAGTTATCGGAAGTTTTGATGGTTGCTCATCGCGCAAGCTGGCGTCCTTTATTGAGCAAGAGTATAGTTACCCTGCCATTGCGCGTGAAAATGGAATCGAAGGAACGACAATTGTACAAATTCAATTTGCGGAGGATGGGACAATCGATACGATTCAAGCTCTAAGAATGCCGCATAAAGTTTTTGAAAGATCAACAAGAACGTTAATCGAGAATATCTACCGTGCATTTGAATGGACACCCGCAGTAGAGCCCCAAACAGGTGAAACGATTCCCTGCGCGATTAGTATTCCGGTGTACACTTTTTTTGAAAACAAGCGCCCGCCTAAATTATCAGACTTTGCATTCTTTATCTGTGAACGGCACGAGAATTTTACCACTTTCAGATGTACTGCTAAACGATTGGAAAGAGTATTGAGCGCCGAGCAAGAAAGCTATTCTGACTTTTGGTTGTATGATTACTTTACAATGTCCCTAACGCACATTGAGGTTGAATTTCCGGAGGGTAAAGCATACCGTGTCTATCCTAATTTTGATGAAGCGTTATTATCGAGTCTTAGCCACCTCAAAAAGGGTGATCTGCTAAAATTTTCAATTGCCGAACGAGAAGGAGACGTGTTGAATACCGTACTGAAGTACGTTGAAATCCAGTAGTTAGCCTGCCAATTGAGCAATCAACACTCCAGCGGCAACAGCCGAACCAATAACCCCCGCAATGTTACTCGCCATAGCATACTGTAGGATATGATTGCGTGGATCATGCTGCAACGCAATTTCATTGGCCACCCGCGACGCCATGGGGACTGCACTCAAGCCCGTAGCACCGATCAGCGGATTGATTTTCTTGGTAGCGAACAGGTTATGGATTTTCACTGCGGCAATACCACCAAAAATGGAAATAGCAAAGGCCAGAAACCCACCGCCGATAATCAGTAATGTTTCACTATCAAGGAAGGTAGATGACGTCATGGTAGCACCAATCGTTAATCCCAAGAAGATCGTCGCCGCATTCATAATGGTCTCGGAAGCGGCCTGAAACAAGCGATTAGTACTGGATCCTACTTCCTTAATTAAATTGCCAAACAACAACAATCCAAGTAGGGGAGTGGCAGTCGGTACAATTAATGCAACCAGTACCGTTAGTACGATCGGAAAAAGTATTTTAACCCGCCGTAGATTCTTAATCTCGTAGCGGTTGGGGTGCAGTCGATCCTGCTCCTTCATATTGATTTTCAACTCCTCTGAGCGAACGGTAAAACGGACCACCAATGGAATGATAACGGGCACCAAAGCCATATAGCTATAAGCGGCTATCGCAATCGGACCAAGCAGGTGAGGCGCTAAGACAATGCTGGTATAAATTGCCGTAGGGCCATCTGCGCCGCCAATGATACCTAAGGCACCTGCCTCTTGCGGGCTAAAGCCGATGAGAATAGCAGCAATGAGGACGGTGAAAATCCCCAGTTGAGCAGCGGCCCCAAAAAAGGCCAGTTTGAGATTTCGTAGCATGGGCCCGAAATCAGTCATAGCTCCCACTCCCATAAAAATCAGGGGTGGCAGTAAGCCACTTTTGATGAGCGTGTAGTACAGCAGGTTCATAATACCGTACTTCTCAGTCAATTCCAGCAGCCCCAGTTTTTTGATGTTGGGGTCTTCTGAAATGGTCATGACCGCCATGTTTCCTCCCGGGATATTGGCCAACAAAACGCCAAAACCAATTGGAATCAACAGTAGTGGTTCGTAGCCCCGGAATATGCCAAGGTAGAGCAGCAGAATGGCTAGCCCGAGCATGAGTAGCTTCCCTGGCTCAGCGATTAACTCTGCCAGGGCCGTCATTTCTAGTAAGTTGGACAAAAACTCCATACCCTGGCCTTATTTCAAACGTACAATGACATCATCTTCTTCAATGTCGCTGCCGTGCCGCGCCACGATCTCTGCCACTTCACCGGCCTTGTCGGCCGTGACGGCATTGATGACTTTCATAGATTCAATGTAGGCTACAGTATCACCTACGGCTAGCTTATCTCCCAACTGTATGCCGCGTTCAGAGCTGTCTTTAGTGAGCAAGAACTTACCTTCTAAAGGTGCATTGATGCTGACTAGCTTGCCGTTGTCTGAGACGTTTGGTGCTGGTGCAGCGGGTTGTGGTGCCGCCGTGGTTTCGTTCGAGGGCTTACCATAGTCAATGCTTACCCGGTAGGCTTTGCCATCCACGGTGACGGTCAAGTCTTTAGGTTGGCTCGGAGCAGGGCTGGTGGTAGCAGTAGGAGCCGGTGCTTCTTTTGCTGCTTTGCGTTTCGCTAGATCAGCCTTAAACTGTTCTTTGGCCTGCCCAGAACGATAGGCTTCGTACTGGCTGGGGTGCATGGCGTACTCCAGCAGCTCTTCCTCGTCTTCGCCCAGATCCCACTTGTTATCCGCCATTTTCTGGCGGTATTCTTCCAATGCGTTGGGATACAAATCCTGTGGGTTGCCAGTGTAGAATTCACGTCCTTGCTCTTGGGCCATAGTCATGATTTCCTCACCCAACTCACCCAGTAGTTGACCGGATCTACCCAGGATCATGCCCCAGGTGTTTTCGTCGATCATCGCCCAACGCTTTTTGCCTTTCACTAAATTGATGGCGTTCATCAAGGCCACATTCTTCACGTACTGGCTGAAGGGTGTAACGAGCGGTGGGTACCCCAAGCGTGGCCAGGCGTGTTCTACTTCATTGAACAATTTGAGCAGTAGCTCTTCCTGTGTCACTGCCGGTTTGTTGTTCTTTTTGAGCCACTTATTAAGGCTCTGCAAGTTTCGCTCTAGATCAGCCATGAGACTACCCATCATACCCCCGGGTAGGCCAGGGCCAATCAGTAAGCTGTTCATGTAGCGATTTTGCGGATTGATATAGTAGCCTAGGAAGTCATCAATGAACTCTTGCGATAGCCTGCGTGCCGCCATGTAAGCATCGGTGTTGATGTCTGGAACAGAAAAACCAGCATCCTTCAGCATGGCATGAATCGTCAGCAGGTCTGCATGACCAGTACCCCAACTCAGTGGCTCCATACCCACGTCAATAATGTCTGCACCAGCCCTTGCGGCTTCTAGCGAAGAAGCGACGGAGAAACCCGGCGTGGAGTGACCATGATACTGTACCAGGATATTCGGGTGGCGGTCTTTGATGCCTTTTACCATCTTACCAATCGACACCGGCCGCCCAATACCAGCCATGTCTTTGATGCAGATTTCTTCTGCTCCCAGTTCGATGTATTTATCAGCCAAATCGACGTAATAATCGACAGTATGAACCGGAGAATAGGTAATAGAAAGTGCGCCTTGCGCCACCATGCCGCCTTCCTTGGCATATTGGAAAGAAAGCGCTAAGTTCTGTGGATTGTTGAGGCCGTCAAAAGAACGCGCAATATCGGTGCCCTGCTTCTTTTTGACTTTAAACATCAGTTGGCGTACATCCGCCGGTACAGGACTCATGCGTATACCGTTCAGACCACGTTCCAACATCTGAGTTTGAATTCCGGCATCATTGAAAGCCTGTGTCCACTCACGAACGGCCTTGTTGGGGTTTTCACCGTATAGTAGGCAGATTTGCTCAAACCCTCCACCATTGGTTTCTACGCGCGCAAAGCACCCCATATCCACAATTGGTTCTGCAACGCGTACTAATTGGTCAACTCTAGGCATGTACTTGCCTGATGATTGCCACATATCGCGGTACACCAGACACAAGCGAATTTCTTTAGTCATACAAGTCTATTAGGTGGATTCGATGGTTTTGATTTTTCCCTGACCTTGCGTTACATGTTCTACGGTAGCTGTCAAAACCGCTACAATCTGCGGATCCAACTGATCCTGCTGATTCCTTGGTGGTCTTTGTCCTGAACGATCAATGGATTTCGTGGCAACACTACGATTAACTGCAGAAATGAGAAGGCGTCCCGAGAGAACGACTAGGCCGAGTACCAGCGCTACTGTAGTCATGCCAACTATCAGCAACTCTAAGGCCGCTTGCAGTGTTTGGTCCATGAAATCTGGTTTGCTTCAACACCGCAACGAAATAGACCTGACCGGTTTTTGTGTCGGAGCTGAAATGATTAGGGATTGGCAAAAATATGAAAATGTTGTAAAAGCCCTACTTGGCGGAATTTTATTCTAAAAAAATGTCCAATCCTGCTGCATTACTGTGTTTTTGTTTCCGCTTCAGCGGATCATGCTAAGCTGGATTTCAAAGCGGTAAAGGATGTATCTTTGCGGCGTTTTAAAAAGGAACTGAAGACGTGAAAAACAAGTTGAAGGTATTCAAGTTTGGTGGAGCTTCTTTGCGGGATGCAGAGGCGATGAAAAATGTGGCCAAAATCTTGAAGGATTATGCAGGTAAACAAGTTTTAGTGGTAGGATCTGCTACGAGTGGCACCACGAATGATCTGGAAGAGGTAGTGCAACATCATCAGCACGGCCGTCCAGAAGAAGCTATGCAGAAGCTTCAGCAAATTCGCCAGCGTCACTTCGATCTTGCCTTTGCCCTGGTAGGAGAGCGTCATCCGGTCTATGATCAGCTCAACGATGCCCTCGTAGCAGTGGAGTGGGTGCTGGAAGAAGAACCCCACGAAAATTACGATTACATCTACGATCAGATCGTTTCTGTTGGTGAGTTGCTATCCACCCATATTCTGGCCGCTTACCTCAACACCGTTGAATTACCTACACATTGGTTGGATGCTCGGGATGTGATCCTCACAGATGATATTTTCCGCGAAGGCTGGGTCCAATGGGAAGAAACTGAAGCTCGAGCTAAAAAGCAGGCCTTGCCCTTGTTGGAACAAGGAGGATTTGTACTAACTCAAGGTTTTATAGGTAGTACTACCGAGAACTTTACGATTACGCTCGGCCGTGAGGGTTCGGACTACACCGCAGCTATCTTCAGCTACTGCTTGAACGCAGCGTCCATGTCAATCTGGAAGGATGTTCCCGGTGTGTTGACGGCCGACCCGCGCCTGTTCGAAAATGCTACTAAGTTGGATCGCTTGTCGTACCGCGAGGCCATTGAGATGACGTACTACGGGGCTAAGGTGATCCACCAGAAAACCATCAAGCCACTACAGAATAAGAACATCCCGATGTACGTGAAATCTTTTATCGATCCACAAGGTGCCGGTACATTGATTTCTGATGAGGTGGTAGATAAATATCCGCCGATGGTGACGGTGGAGAAGAATCAGGCTTTGTGTACGATCTCTGCGCGGGACTTCTCTTTCGTGGCAGAACACCACATCAATCGGATGTTCAAGATCATCACCGATCTGCGCCTGCAGGTGAATATGATGCAAAATACCGCCTTGAGCTTTAATGTCTGCTTCAACGACATTGACGACAAGGTGGATCGCTTTGCGGAAGCGCTGGAAAAAGACTTTAAGGTGGTGATCAAGCGGGACTTGGAGACTATTACCATTCGCCACTATGATGACTTGACCTTAGAGAGCCTGAAACGGGGGAGAATGGTGTTGGTAGAGGAACGGCTACCGCAAACACTACTGATGGTGGTCCAGCAATTACCCGTGATCAAGCGGAAAAACGATTAAATTACAGCATGTTTTCCAACCAAGTAGCTGACTATATCCAACGCGAGCAACTCTTTGCTCCGGATGATCGTCTGTTGCTGGGCGTGAGTGGTGGTATGGATAGCATGGTGCTATGGCACGTTTTGCGAGAGCTAGGATATTCCGTAGCTGTTTCACATTGCAATTTCCGTCTACGTGGAGAGGAGTCCGAGGGAGACGAGGTGTTTGTTCGTGAGGAAGCCGAAAAATCCGATACTACCTGTTTCACGCGGCGATTTACGGTAAGGGACTTTCTTGCTTATGGTGGAGGTTCGGCGCAGGAAACGGCCAGAAATCTGCGGTATGCTGAGTTTGAAAACCTGCGAGTACAGCATGGTTTTGATTACGTGCTGACCGCCCATCATCTGGATGACCGAATTGAGACCTTTTTTCTGAATTTTGCCCGTGGTGCGGGGCTGCGGGGTTTGAGTAGTTTGCGTGCTAAACGCGATTTTATCCGGCGCCCACTCCTGGAAGTAAACCGAAAAAATATCCGGGCTTACCAAGAAAAAGAAGCTATTTCCTACCGGGAAGATAGCAGCAATGCTACGGACAAATACCATCGTAATGGCTTGCGCCACCATATCTTGCCCACCTTCTACCAATGGGCACCACGCATAGCGCAGATTGCTCGACAGAATTTTTCGTTGCTGGAACAGCAAAGTATTTTGCTGCAGGAGTTGATAGATCAGTACCGAACGACCCTACTAAAACAAGATGAGGACGGAGCGTGGTCCTTGCAAACAAGCACTATTCGTGAGCATGCAGCAGCGCAAGTAATTGTGGTGGAGCTGTTAGCTGATTTTGGTTTTAACAAGGAGCAAGCACGGCAAGTCTTGGATGCTGCTGCGGGTAGTGTGCTGGCTTCTCCCACACATGACCTGTTAGTGCAGCATACCGAGGCGATTATTCGCCTCAAACCAACGCCTTCTACTGCCCAGGAAATGAAGACCTGGCCGCAACACGAAGCAATGTTACACTTCGCCGGTCAGCAGCTTAAGTGTGCTGTAGAAGCGGTACCCGCTGAGTATTCCACTCCTCCAACGGAAGCCTTGGTTGCTGCGGAAGCTCTACAGTGGCCTTTGCAAGTTCGTTATTGGCAGGCCGGCGATACTTTTTGCCCGCTCGGCATGAACGGAAAAAAGCAAAAACTGCAAGACTTCTTCGTCAACAACAAAATCAACCAATTTAAACGGCAGCAAATTCCGCTTTTGGTCAATGGCAATGGGCAAATTATCTGGATTGTTGGTCATCGTTTAGACGACCGTTTTAAACTTCAATCGGATACCAGTACTGCATTTCGTTTCCAAGTTCAACCAACCAAGTGACGATTCGGATTGTTCCTCAGGCAAAACCACAAACACATGAATTGGCTTGACCAAATAGAGGACAATCAAGAAGAGAAGCAATTTGAGATTCGGGTTGATGGTGAATTGGCTTTCGCCCAATACATTCCACGTAATGGCTACATTGTCTACCCCCATACAGTAGTTCCCAAAGCCATTGGGGGGCAAGGTATTGGTGATGCACTGGCTACCTATGCCATGAACTATGCCCGTGAGCGGGATCTCAAGGTCAAGCCTTATTGTCCCTTTATCGCTCGCTTTATGAAAGATAACTTCGAGCAATACGGTGACCTTTTAGCCGAAGGCTTCCGCTTACCCGCAAAGTAGTGCTAAGATTTACATTCAATTTGATTCCTGGTCCGACTAACCCTTAGCGCAGTTGGATCGCCCGCATTCTGACCCTAATTCACATTCTAATTCTAATTCTCGCCAGCATTTTGGTAAGTCTGGGAAAACCGCTACTTTACCTTAATGAAGCGGGCTCTACATACAATGGCACAATTTGTGCCAGCCATATTTTCGGTGCGCGGCCTACTATTTTTGGTAGTTTGTCTACTGTCTAATACGATTAAGGCTCAAGATCCGCACTTCTCCCAGTCGCCGATGTCACCTGTTCAGCTGAACCCTGCGCTGACCGCAGCCTCTGAATGGGATGTTCGGGTTGGGGGGCAATGGAAAGAGCAATGGTCGAGTGTGCCGGTGAGTTATCGGACCTTTGCGGCCTTTTATGACCAGCGTTTGCACCAGCTTAAGTTACCGCTGGGCCAACTTGGTGTAGGCGGTTCCTTTCTGTACGATCAAGCGGGCGACAGCAAATTATCCTGGACACAAGCTGGGCTGCGGGTTTCCTACGGGGTACCGCTAGAGGAAGGTGTTGACCTGCGGGCTGGTTTTGGTATTGATATTGGCCAGCGGGCTTTCTTACCGGACCAGCTGGAGTTTGGTGATCAATACAACGGTGAACTATTCGACCCAGGCCAAGCCAGCGCAGAACAATTCGCCCGACAAACGAGCAACTTGACCTCTCTAAGTGCTGGTTTGGCCGTGGTGTATCGAAGCCCACGCAATCGCACGCAATTACAAGGTGGACTCGCCGCTTCCCATTTGAACAGTCCAAGCGTTCGTTTTTACCAGGCCAGTGATGTGCAAATTCCCATCTGGGCTCGTTTTCATGCAAATGCCGTAGTAGAGGTGAATGATGACTGGGATGCTACTGGCGTACACCATTTTTATCGGCAGGGAAACTACCAGGAAATTCTGGTAGGGCTCGGTGGGCGCTATCATTTAGCCTACAAAAATGAAGACCTGGCGCTTGGTGCTGGAGTGGCTTACCGTTTGGGAGATGCTATTATTCCGCAGCTAGAGGCACTCTACGGGCAATGGCGTTTTGGCCTCAGCTATGATATCAATACTTCGGCTTTCCAAACAGCTACGAACGGCCGTGGTGGCTTAGAGCTAGCTTTGCATTATTACATCTTGCAACCTAAACCACCCGAAGAATTCAAGTCTTGCCCGATCTTTTAATAACCATCCTCTCGTCTAATTCTCCACGTATCTATGAACGTCAGTATACGCTATCCATTTAAGGTGACCGCTCACATATTGGTACTGCTGACATTTATCCTACTCCTGCCAGCACTGCTTCCTGCTCAGCGAGCGGCGGCCTTTTTGCGCAAAGGGGATGAGGCAATGCAACAGGCTGATTACTATACTGCTTTACATTATTTCCGTCAGGCTTACGACAGCAAGCCAGCTCCAGATGTAGGATTCCGATTGGCAGAAGCGGCCTATGGCTTTCAAGCCTTTGCGGTAGCAGAAGAATATTATGAACTCCTTACGGAAGGAAACGCAGCACAACAGTATCCGACAGCTTGGCTGGGTTTAGGCAAAAGCCAGTTTGCGCAGGGTAACTACGAAGGTGCTCAGGAAAGTCTGAACGCTTTTCTAGCTACAAATAGAGGAAGCAAACAACAAATAGACGAAGCTCAAAAGATATTGGCCAGTTGCGCCTGGGTAGAGCAACAGGAGGAAGGAGAAGAATGGACGGTGGAACGATTGGGAAGGCGTCTTAACTCACCTTACGGGGAATTTGGTGCCTGGAAATCTGGCGATACGCTGTACTACACGTCTTACCGCTACGAAAAGGAAGATGATAAATATAATCCGCCGCGGAAGATCAGTAAAGTCTTGATCTCAAAAGATGAACGACGGGGCCGGCTCCTGAGTCGCGGGTTCAACGAGGATACGATTCTTACCGCTCACGTTGCCTTAAATAATGCCAAGACCCTACTGTTTTTCAACCGCTGTCAATTTACGGAGGGGGCTAAGTTACGCTGCGACTTGTGCGTGCGCGAAAAGGACCGGCGCGGGCGTTGGCAGAAGCAGTTTATAAAACTCCCCGAGCCAGTAAACTTAAACACTTGGACCAGTACGCAACCGGCCATCTTATGGGATAGTGTGGAGCAACAGGAGCATCTATTGTTTGTCAGTAATCGACCTGGCACAGAAGGTGGATTCGACATTTGGCGAGTCCCGATCCCGGAGGACTTGCGGAAATGGGACATGCCGACGGCACTAACCGATTTGAATACCGCTGCCAATGAGATAACGCCAATGTATGCTTACGCGGAGAGGCAACTTTACTTTAGTACAGATAGAAGCCCGGGCTACGGTGGGTACGATCTAGTGCGAGTTCCTTATGCAGGTGAACAGGGCTGGGGTGAAATCGAAAACTTGGGTGCGAGTTTTAACTCTAGCTACGATGATACTTACCCTTTTGTTTGGTCAGCGGATCGCATGTACTTTAGCTCCAATCGACCGGGCGGGCGCTACTTGGATACCGATAGTAAAAACTGTTGCCCAGATATCTTTCGCGCCGATAAGGTGCCACCACCCCCGCCAGCGGTAGATACAACCGCCATTGTAGGTGATCCGCCACCTGATACACCCGTGGAACCTGTTCCACCACCTAAGCCGGTACTGCGAACATTGGAGGACTTTTTGCCCTTGACTTTGTTTTACGATAACGACCAACCTGATCCGCGGACGCGACGGGCCACTACCAAGCGCACCTACGAAGAAACCTATTTTGAGTACTTAGGCCGGGAAGATGAGTACTACGATGAGTACGCTGAAAATCAAACAGAACAGGATGCGCTGGCCACCTTCTTCGAAGAAGAGGTAGCGGAGGGATATGATCGACTGGAACTGTTTAGCAAGATATTGCTAGAGCAACTCGAGGCTGGACAACAAGTAGAAATCTTCCTAAAGGGATACACCAGCCCAAGAGCTCAAGGTGATTATAATTTGCTACTTGGTAAGCGCCGAGTGAGTGCGGTGCGCAATCATTTCGAAAATTGGCGTTCGGGCCGGTTGGTTGACTACTTGGATAACGGGCAACTCATTATCTCTGAAGTGAGCTTTGGAGAAACCAAAGCGGCCGCTTCTGCGCAAGATGAAAGAGCAGGGGAGCGCTTATCCATCTATAGTCCCGAAGCGGCACGCGAACGTCGTGTAGAGATTGTGGAGGTGAAGCGTGGGCAATAGTATTTTGCCACTCTAACAGTATGTCCTTAGAACTATGGTAACTTAAACTTGATTGGGAGGTTAAACTGCACACGTACAGGCTGTCCCCTTTGCATTCCCGGAATCCAATAAAGGCCCTTGGTTGTCATTTCATTCACCACACGCAATGCCTCTTCGCCACATCCAGCACCTATGTCACGAACTACCCTAGCGTCAGTGGTTGACCCATCAACATCTATTACGAAAGTGACAACAACGGTGCCTTCAATACCATTTTGCTGCATCTCCTCTGGGTAGCGAAGATTCTTGTAGATGTATTTTAAGAGTTCTTGTTGCGCACATACTTTTCTTTCTTGTTCTCCTGTTAAATCTTCGCAACCAGGAAACCTGGGCATTTGCTCAACTACCTTATACGTAGGTCCATCTGCATTAGAGGCTGCCGGAGCAGGCGCAGCCGGAGCAATACCGCCAAGCGGGTAGATTTGTTTTCTAGGTTTACTTGATGATTCTGGGACTTTCGTTAAGTTTTCCTCAGCGGCGACGAAGTGAAGGCGGCAGTTCCAACCGTTGGCCTCGTCAACAAAGAGAAATGTCCAATAATCCTTAAACTGACGGTCAATTTTATAGGAATTACCCTCGTAGCTGAGCGTTTGCCCTGCGCGCTGGAAAGTAGTCAAGAAATACTCACCTTGGTTTTCCATGGCCAGGACCCCGTCGGCAAAAAGGTGGAATTTGGTCCCCACCCATGGAGGCTCACTGTAGGAACGATTAGCTTGATCCAGATTTTCGACTCGAGTCAATTCCCAACTTCCCGTTAAAGGAATGGTTTCTTCAGATTGACTAAATAGAGAAATAGATAGCAAGAGAGCTACCATAGAGAGATAAAGGGGCTTCATTTACGCGTTATTTGAATGAAAACAATTATGGTAAGTAAAGATACGGAGCATTTACCGAATAAGACTGTTTTTGTTAGAATTGAATGAAATAAAATAAATGTATGAAAAGTGTACAGGGCTCCATTGGTAAAACGTATTTTTGTTCCAGTACTCACAAGAACTTAATATGGCAAAACTGCGGCGTAATCACGCAAATCAGAGTAAGCAAAGCGGCGGAATGATCGCCAAAGTTGGTATCTTCGGTGCGATCATTGGTGGATTGTACTTTTTGTTCAATTTCTTTTCTGGAGGCGAGGGGCCTAATATAGCCTGGGAAGAAGAGGAGGAGCCCAGTGTATACGCTGGTGAATTACACTTCTTGCCATCAGAGGTAGATGGGTCGCAAGTTTACCACTACAAAAATTACAGTTTGAGTTACAATGAGGATTATGAGCAAGCAGATTGGGTTGCTTACATCCTTACGCGCGATGAACTTCGCCAACCGTGGTCGGAACGAGTAGACAATTTTCGGCCCGATCCAGCCATTCGCTCCGGTAGCGCTACTCCCAATGACTATCGAGGCTCTGGTTATGACCGGGGGCACATGGTGCCAGCGGCGGATATGGCGTTTGACGCTGCCGCAATGGATGAGACTTTTCTGATGAGTAACATCAGTCCACAATCCCGCAATTTCAACCAGGGTATTTGGCGCGAACTGGAAGAACTAACTCGTGACTGGGCCAAGAAATTTGGACGTTTGTATGTGGTATCCGGCCCCGTATTAAGTGAGGATCCCAAGGGCTACATCGGTCGAGCAAATAATGTAGCTGTACCTAGTGCCTACTTTAAGGTGCTATTAGACCTTGATGATCCGGAACAAAAGGCAATTGCCTTCCTGCTGGACAATGAGGTTAACTATGAACCGCTGTATAAATTTACCACCTCTGTGGATGAAATTGAAGAGCTGACGGGAATCGACTTTTTCCCAGACTTCATGCCGGATGGACTAGAAGAAGAACTGGAGAGTAGTTACAACAAAGACCTCTGGCCGTTTAGTAAGCGTAAATACGACCTACGGGTAGAGCGTTGGAATCAATAAAATGAGACTTGCGGCAAAGAATTTCCCTGCTGAGTTCGTTACCTTAGCGAACAGATCGAGTCTATATTTTTGTACTATATCATTGTTTATAACCCCTCATCATGCGAGAGCAGTTTTTGGAAAGTATTGAGTCGGGCTACCAGTTCAAGGGCGAGAGCTTTGTACTGGGAGGTGCGATGTTAGATAAAGAAACGCAGACCAACACCCTAGTTCGTTTACCTTTAGCCACCCTTAACCGACACGGGTTAATTGCTGGAGCTACCGGTTCTGGTAAGACCAAAACCTTGCAGATTATTGCAGAGCAATTGTCACAAGTGGGTGTTCCCAGTCTTTTGATGGATATCAAGGGCGACCTAAGTGGTATTGCACAACCCTCTCCGGGGCACCGCAAGATCGATGAGCGCCACGAGGCAATCGGCATTCCGTTTGAGGCTTTAGGAAGCCCGGTGGAGTTTCTGTCGATTTCTGAGGAAAAAGGTGCTCGCCTGCGCGCCACGGTTTCGGAGTTTGGTCCGGTATTGTTTTCGAAAATATTGGCGCTTAATGATACCCAGTCCGGTATTGTAGCAGTGGTGTTCAAGTATGCGGATGATAATGATCTACCCTTGTTAGATCTGGAGGATTTCAAGAAGACCCTCCAATACATGACCAATGAGGGCAAGGCGGAAGTGCAGAAGATCTACGGTCGCATCTCCAGCGCCAGTGTGGGTTCGATTATGCGTAAGCTGGTAGAACTCGAGCAGCAAGGCGCAGAAATTTTCTTCGGTGAGCCTTCCTTTGAAGTAGAGGACTTATGCCGGTTGGATGAACTAGGCCGCGGTATCGTATCCGTGATCCGTTTAACGGATATTCAAGATCGACCAAAGCTGTTCTCGACTTTTATGCTGCAAATTTTGGCAGAAATCTATTCCACCTTCCCGGAGGCCGGAGATGACGACAAGCCTAAACTGGTGATGTTTATCGATGAGGCTCACCTGGTGTTTGACCAAGCTTCTGATGCCCTGATGGACCAGCTGGAGGCTATTGTCAAACTCATTCGTTCTAAAGGAGTAGGCTTGTTCTTTGTCACGCAAAATCCAGCTGATATTCCAGAAAGTGTGCTGGGCCAGCTTGGTTTGAAGGTGCAGCACGCTTTACGTGCGTTTACTGCCAAAGATCGTAAGGCCATTAAACTGGCCGCGCAGAATTATCCCATTACTGATTTCTATGACGTCGATCAGCTATTGACGGAACTGGGTATTGGGGAGGCATTGGTGACCGCCTTGAACGAAAAAGGGATTCCTACTCCGCTTGTGCATACGATGTTGCGAGCACCGCAATCACGGATGGATATCCTTACACCTAAGGAGATTAATGAGGTGGTAGATAGTTCACCACTCGTCAAGAAATATAACCAGACTATTGATCGCGACAGCGCGCACGAAATTCTGGCTGAGAAAATAGAGGCCGCTCACGAAGAAGAGCGTCAAGAAGAACTCAAGGCAGAACGGGAAAAGGCTCGAAAGTCTTCTTCGCGAAGCCGTCGTCGCGAAAAGTCTACTTTGGAGAAGGTCATGAGCAATACGACTACTCGTCAAATTGGCCGTACGTTAGCGCGGGAATTAGCTCGGGGTCTGCTCGGTATTCTTGGCGGGCGCCGACGCTAGTGTTTTGTCGGGAGACAAAACACAGCTATCGGGAGACAAAATACTAGCTATCGGGAGACAAAACACGACTAAAGTACAAGTTCGTTTAGTCTCCCGACAACAACTATTCAATCTCCATCTCCAACCAGCGCTCCAAAGCATTCACCAGCTTTGCTCGATCGGAGTTGCTCATATTGCGTATACGAGCACGACCATGGTCTTTACCTGGCATAAAGAACCAGACGGCATCAATTCCTTCAGTTGGGCGCACCGCAGTAGCGGACCAAGTATCAGAATCCCCATTGATGTAGATGAACCGATCACCCTTGACGGGTAGCCATTCTGCTACCGCGTTCACTAATTTACCATCAAAGCTTTTGGGCATTTTGCCCGGCATGAAGATGGCACTGGGGTTGGGTTCCATCGGAAGTGCTTTGAGTAAGCCGCCAAAGTCTTCTGTTTCGTAGCTGTAGTAACCCATTTCAGCACCTGCCTGGTAATAGTGGCTGGCATAAGCCTCCATGGAAGCATCACTGAATAAATCCATTCCAGAGGCTGCGAGCAGATGATCAAGTGCGGCATCTACTCCTGCAGATTTTGCGGGTATTTCTTCGCACCTACCCCCCAATTGCCAGAAAGCAAAAGGATACTCCAATACGGAATACTCGAAAGCTTCCTCAAAACCTAGATAATCAAACTCAAGGCCGGCACCTTTTGCGTACCACTGTAGTTTTGGTAGTACTTCTTCGCGGTTTTTCAGGATAAGCTCCTGAACATCGTAAATCGCATCTCGGCAAGCATCGGTGCCTACGGTATCTAGAAAAGTATAAATCCGTTCTTCTTCTAGCGCCAAATTAAGTGGGGCCACGTAGGGCACACTCACATCCACATCCTCAGGATAGAAATAACGATAGAAGATAGTAGTCTGCCCACCTTTGGAAATTCCAGTACTGAGCCATTTGCCAGAATAGATCCGACGGAAGAGCTGATTGATATGGTGAAGGTCAGCCGTGGCTTGTTCTAAATTCAGATACTGATAATCAAAATCCTTTTCCGCTGGCATGCTGCTGCCAAAATAACGGTGCTCGACATCGATTTGGTTGCCCTCAATAAGATTGGTGAGTTCGTACACTCGGTTGCGACTGCGAGTGTAACCTTCCGTGCAGATTACCGTTGGGCGCTCGAAACCGCGGTGTGAAAGGAAGGCACGTTGGTAGAAGTGACCTTTATCAGGATTGTTGTGATCAATTGGCTGCTTGATATGCAATTCATAGGCCGCTGCGTAACCGTCCGGGGTATCAATGGCCTTGAAAATTACATCAGGAAGTCCAAATAAAGCTTGTTCCAGGGCCGTAGTCTGGGCTTGAGTAGTCATTAGACCAGTACAGGTGAGCAAGCTTAAAATCATCCATCTCATAACGTAGTATTTGTTCTACGCCAAAATAAGGAAAGAATGCGAAGCGCTAGCGGCTATTTGTCATCAGTGATTTGTCCGGCATTGAATTGGCGCTGAAAGCTGGTCCAGGGCATGCTGCGGTAATAGTCTTCGCCGTAATAGCGCAGGAGCATCTCAAAGTGCTGTTGGCCTTGGTAGGCGTGGATGGTTTGAATAACCTCACCTTCTTCAGTCAAAAAGATAACACTAGGGAAAGCTAAGCGTCCGTCTAATAAGTGCGCAGCTAATTCATGGTAACCCAATTTACCTTTGCGAACGTATTCGTAGCTTTCACCCTTGAAGCTCAAGGGCTCTTTGCTCTCCGCGTCCAACCCCACTAAAGTAAACCGGTCTGTAATTAAGGTTTGAATGACGGAATCGGCGAAAGCTTCTATTTCCATCTTCTTGCACAGCGAACACCAATTGGTATAGACATAAACTAAGGTTTTGCGCCCCTGTGTCTCGGCCTCGATATTTGTTTCCCAGGCGTTCCAATCGGTTATTTCTAAAGAGGTAGATTGGGCGCTAAGCTGCCCCACGATCATAACCACTAGTGCTGCGAGTGCAAAACACTTTTTCATTTTGTGTCTAATTTGTGTTTAGAGTAACTGCATTGAGATAATGCACCAGCCCTATTTGTTTTCTCAAGTGTACTTCTGGGTGGTAAAATTAATACTGCCCAACAAAATACTTACCAAAGCTAAACACTTAAATCGCAAAAAGATTGACCACCTGGCTACGCTTTAATATTCTATTAACGCACAACTAGGAGCGGTAATAAACCTTTAAGGTGTCTTCTGCGATTTTAAATGTCTCCTGGGCCTCAACGCCCAAGTTAGGTGCCTCCTTACCGTCCGACCAGTTGTGTTGGCTAGAAAACACGCGAGCCTCATCCCAAAGGCCGTGTTGCACAAAGGTGCGAAGCAGCCAGGCTCCACCCTCAATAGTGAGGTGTGCAATTTTGCGGTCTGCTAGTTGGTTTAGTAGTTGCTGGGGCCAATCTTCATCAGTGAAATCCAGTTCCAGGAAGTCCAGTTGACCCTGCTTTTCTCCCGGGTTTTGTGTGATAACCAAAGTTGGATGTGCTCCATCAAAGAGTTGTAAACTTGATGGGAGTTTCGCCTCTCGATCTATGACCAGGCGCTGTGGCTGTCTACCTGGTACCAAGCGGTTGGTTAGGGCAGGGTTATCTGCACGTGCTGTACCCGCACCGATTAGAATAGCGTCAGTCTCTGTTCTCCACTTATGTACCAGGCGTTTGCTAATGGAATTAGTCAGCCAGAACTGCGTCTCATCAACCGGAGCTATAAATCCGTTTTCAGTTTGTGCGTACTTAAGTACTACATAGGGCCTTTGCTGGCTGACGTAGACATTGCGGTAGCGGCTCAACCTTTCACCAATCTCTGGTAAAACGGCTTCTTCTACTTTCACCCCAGCTGCTCTAAGCCGTTCCAATCCAGAGCCATCTACCCCTGGCGTCAGGTCTCGTGCCGCAACAACGACATGAGGAATACGCTGATCAAGAATTAGGTTCGTGCAGGGTGGGGTTCGTCCCCAGATGTTGCACGGTTCTAGCGACACGTACAAGGTACTTTCTTGAATTAAGTGTTCATCAGCAGGACGTACACTACGGACGGTAACCACTTCAGCGTGCGGGCCTCCATCTTTGGCGTAGTAGCCTTCACCAATGATTCTTTCCTGATGGACCAATACGGCCCCGACAATCGGATTTGGGCTGGCAAAACCCCTTCCAAGACGTGCTAAATCGAAGCAACGACGCATTATGCGAGATTTCAGACTCATAACAATGGCTTCATTCCACAAAGCATACCAACTGCGCCGAAAACTGGCAACATTACACCCATATTTACTGTAGTTTAGTTCATAAGGAATTGATTTGCACGATTTTATACCTCAATTGGCTTGTCCATTGTGGGCTTAACTCCACTATTATGCTATATCGCGTCAAACTAAAGAATGCCGAAGATCATGTCTTACTCGACAGTGAGGTGTATGATCATTTAGTCACCGACCCCTATCTGGTCAAGATCGATTTTATCAACAACTTGCGTCGGCATTCCAGTGGTTGTGCAGTGTTTCAGAAGACTTGGCGCAAGTCCTCTGGAGACTATAAGACGGAAACTATTTACCTGCACAAGTTCGTCGCCGAAAAATTTCTGGGTCATCTCAAATCCGATAAAAAGAATCTAGTCGGAGCAAAAAATGGCAATAAGCTTGATTGCCGTATTGAGAATCTAACCTATCGCTCACGCGCGGTAGCCAGCCGTAAGCGCAAAACATCTAGTCGAGTAGGGTACACTGGTGTTTACAAAGAAAACAACCGCTACCGGGCAGTTATATCCGTTGGACGAAAAACTATTCATATCGGGATGTACGCTTCGGCAGAAGAAGCTGCTTTGGCTTACAATCGCAAATCTCGAGAATTATTTGGTGAAAACGGTAAGATCAATGTAATTCGTCAGCGCAGCCGGGCGGGGAATAGCTAGCTTTTAAAAGCTCGGGTCATTTCTCTTTTTCCCGGTGGCCCGGGCAGGCCTTCCACTTTAAAACCGATGTCTTTTAGATTACGCTTGAAAACACCTTTCGCGCAATAGGTTACTAGCACACCATCAGTGTTCATCGCGTCGTACAATTGTTGAAAAGGTTCTCGTTCCCAGAGCTCAGGCTGTGTTCTGGGGCCAAAGGCATCATAGAATACGACGTCGTATCCGCCTTTAAGTGTTGCCTCTTCCAAGGTCTGCTGCCATTTCAACAGCTGGAAGTTTGGGGTAATACTTATTTCTTCTCCCCATTGCGCTTGGTGCAAGGCTTCTAATAAGCTAGCATCCTCATCCAGCTGCTGGGCATAGTTCAATTGCTTTGCCTCTTCAATACTAATTGGAAAGGCTTCAACCGCTTCGTAATAAATGGACTTATTGGCTTTCTGGGCTGCCAGCAAGCTGAGATAGGCATTAAGACCACTACCGAAACCCATCTCAAATATTCTGACTTGATCTAGCTTAGGCATCACCACATTGAGACCCGCCCCCAAGAATACATGTTGTGATTCTTGAATAGCGCCGTACTTGGAGTGGTACGTAACACCAAAACGCTCACTGAGGATACTGTGAGACCCATCTTGTGTTTCGATCAACGATATCATTATCAGTAGTACTGCATCCAGCTTTACTCTAGATAGCTGTTACTAGAACGAATCCAAGCTATCGAGCAAGGGGAGTGGTCAAGGCCTTATGAGGCTGCCAAAAGTTGATCACGAATGTCATCTACACTAATGGCCAGGTGAGAGGCGTCATAAACAACTTTACCACGCTCAATCAATAGAATTTGTGGTGATTCGTGCTCAATAGCAAAGTGATCGGCTATGTAGTTGGACACCTCCCGGTAATTGATCAAGTCCAGGTAGAACGGTTGAATGTTCTCAACGGGTAAATCCCAGCTCTGCTCCAAGCGTTGCTTGGCAAAGCTACTGATGCTACAACGAATACTATGCTTAAAAATTAGACAAGGAACTGTTTCGGATTGTTGAACCAGTTCCTCAACCTCAGCAATGCTTGCTAAGGGAATCCAGTTTACCATGCTACTAGAAGATAAATCTTAGAAAAGGAGGCTGACTACTGTTTGTACAGCTTCGATCAGCGAGTCATTAATTTCGAAATTGGATGGACATCCGTAGCCACGGTTGCAAGAAGAAAGCAAAGTAGCGGCTAGGAAGAATAGTGATGCCTGACCAATGTTACGACGAGAAATTTTCATGGAGGTTTAATTTTGCTCCTCAGATGTGTTGTTACCAGTAATTCAGTAATGACTCACTTGGGCTTAATCTGAGTAGTTATGAATGTTCGAGGGATATATCCTTTATTCAAGCAAACCAACGAAGGCCGTGAATAGTTTATTTTAAAACTCGGCGCAAAAATACAGTAATTCACGCGGTCAGACAAGTAATGGGGCTTGCAACAAAGCGCGCTTTTAGTATTTTTGCGCTGCTATAATTGACCAGACTTCTGGAAGCCCGGTTGTAGAGGCACCAAAATTACGGCACAAGTATCGTAATTATCATCGCTGTACAGACGCATTGCTCCGCGATAGCTATCGGGAGCGTCTCTTCGACCAGGCCCTGGAAAATGGTATTGTTTCATAAGGATGAACTAAGAAAAAATCGATATGGCCAGAAAATTAGCCTTACGTGATGCACTTCGGGAAGCAATGATTGAGGAAATGCGCCGTGATGAGAATGTATTCTTGATGGGAGAAGAGGTTGCAGAGTACAACGGTGCCTACAAGGTAAGTAAGGGAATGCTGGATGAGTTTGGTCCTAAGCGTGTAATTGATACGCCGATTGCCGAGCTTGGTTTCGCCGGTATCGGTGTTGGTGCGGCCATGAATGGCTTGCGCCCTATTATAGAATTCATGACTTGGAACTTTGCAGTATTGGCATTTGACCAAATTGTCAACAATGCTGCTAAGACCTTGTCACAATCTGCTGGACAGTTCAGCTGTCCAATCGTTTTTCGCGGCCCTTCTGGCTCTGCGGGACAGTTAGCACAGCAGCACTCTCAAACCTTTGAGAGCTGGATGGCGAATACCCCAGGCTTGAAAGTAATCTCCTGTACGGATCCTGCCGACGCAAAAGGCTTACTAAAGTCTGCCATTCGCGACAATGATCCCGTTTGTGTAATGGAGTCAGAGCAGTTGTACGGTTTCGAAGGAGAAGTACCTGAAGGAGAATACCTGGTGCCAATTGGCAAAGCAGCTGTTCGCCGCGAGGGTACAGATGTTACACTAGTATCCTTCAATAAGATGATGCTTCCAACCATGGAGGCCGCTAATAAACTAGAAGCAGAAGGTATCAGTGCTGAGGTCATCGACCTGCGTACTATCCGTCCATTGGATCATCACACCATTATCGAGTCCGTGAAAAAGACGAATCGTCTGGTGGTAATCGATGAGTCTTGGCCATTTGCTGGTGTTTCCAGTGAAGTAGCTTACGAGGTGCAGAAGTATGCTTTTGATTACCTGGACGCACCAGTTATCCGCGTGAATGCCGCAGATACTTCTTTACCTTATGCTGCGCCTTTTGTAGAGGCTTACCTGCCAAACGCTGCTAAGATTATCAAGGCCGTAAAGGAAGTGGCTTACGTTGGATAGCCTAATGGATAATTGGTATTTACCCATTACGCTTTTGCCCAGTATTGGTTTCTTTATCATGGCCACAACCAATGTGTCCAATGCCTTGAGTGGAGAGATTTCTCAGCTTTTGGTAGTGATGGAGGAAAGCCATACTGGAAAGTCGATCATTCGTCGTAAGATCAATCAGTTGAGGTTACTTAGCATTGCCTTGGTTCTTCTTTATGGTAGTGCAATCCTTCTCGCTCTAGCTAGCTTGGTGGCTGGTCTAGGGGAAGGTCTTATGATCCATTCCGGAGCAATGGTGTTTTTTTTGATTTGCTCCGGAATCCTGGCGGTTTGTATTGCCTTAGGTTTACTAATGGTGTACGCTGTCCGTGCCGTTCGGATCAAAAGAGATCAATTCGAAAGGTGAAACTGCTTTTTAGCTTTAGTTTGCCCAATTTTCCACTTGTAATACTCCGATAAAGCTACTGGCCCGACTCCTTGGCGATACTTGATGTGTATCATCAAGAAGTAGAGGTACAACCGCAAGGTACCAATGCGCTCAAATTTTCTGGCGGAAGTAGTTACGTAGTCCTTGATGATCTCGAAATCATATTGCTGATAGATACGCTCAATGAATTCAACATCTTCGTAAACGAGGTAAGCTTCATTGAAGCCGTTGAGGGCCTCAAATTGCTTTTTCCTGATAAATAAAGACTGATCGCCTCCGCGAAACCAGTTCGAATGAAACCGAGTGACTAGAGGTGCTAACTTGAGGAGGAAATGATTGGGATGATCAAATTTTAGCCGAAAGCATCCCGCGTGACCAAGCTGTGCCTTTGCAATAATCTGTCGATCAAAACCCTGTGGTGGAAAGGTGTCAGCATGCAAGAAATATAAGAGCTCTCCGCTCGCGTGCTGTGCGCCAAGGTTCATCTGTTTTGCCCGGCCTTTTGGCGATTTCAGTAGCCTGACTTTTGGAAAACCTGCCACAATCTGCTGCGAACCGTCCGAACTTCCCCCGTCAACTACAATGATTTCGTGCGCGTAGTCCGCAGCGGCAATGTCTTCCAAATGCTGCAGCAGACGACCCAAATGAGCTTCTTCGTTTAGTACCGGTATGATGATGGAAATCTGATTGGTCATACAGTGAATGCTGCTTAGGCCGACGTATAGCCTTTCTTATTTAGCCATTTCTCCAAATCAAGCAAGCTTGGGTTCCGTAATTTTTTTCCATCGATCAGGAGAGTAGGAAAGTTGAGCCGGCCAGTAGTGTACAATGCACGGAGTTCATCGGCGGCAGCTTCATTTTCTTCCACATCGAGAAATGCGAAATCCAGCCCCTTCTCCCGCAAAAGCTCCTGGTAGTAGCGGGTTTTGTGACAATGCGCTGCCCCATAAAGCTTAATTTCCTTGACTTGTTTATCCTCCATCCGTATTTCCTTTTCGATTCGGCTGTCTACTTGGTGGGTGTATGCTCGAAGATGCAAAAAAGAATGGTTCTGAGGATATTCCTTCCTCAGAACCATATACTGATGTTCCGCATGCCGACTTTTTTGCCGTCGTGTGGATTATTCTTCCATCATTACGATTGTCATTGAGTTCAATCCCGCTGGATCACCGAAATAACTGATGTGATCACAAGCACAGATATCAACGACTGGCGGGAATTGCCGGTCCGCTGCACCCGGAATTTCCTTAATGCTTTCCGTGCTTACCGCAATGTCATTAGCTTCTTTGAATAACAAGGTATCCAAAGCATCGTAGTGTCCTCTACTCTTAAACCGGGCCATAACCTTCTGCAAGATTGTGGCTTGAGCCTCCGCTTGTGCGGGCGGAATTAGCTTGGTGTTACCCGCAATAATAGAGTAGGGGATGCCGGGGTCAGAGCCGTCGTTCAGTTGCTTCAAGAAATCACTATCCGGATTCATCTGCTTGAGCGTATGGAACATGCTGTCCATAAACTTTCCAACCACTCGCAAAGGAATAATGTACGGCTGGATAAAGGAAGCTGCATTGACCGCATTGGCTAGGAGCGGTGTCGCCATTTCGTACAAGGAGCCATAAGGGGAGCCCTGATTGGGCGTACCCAACTGATACAGATGGTTCACGATTTGGTGCCCATCTAACTTTTCAATAAACCAACGGCTTACCAATCCGCCCATGGAGTGCGCTACAATGTGGAAAGTTTTGCCGTGGTCCGGTCCTAAGCCTACCGTAATCAGTTTATCTTTTAGTGCCTGTGCAGTTTCTTCGATCGGCGTATTTAGGTTCTCATAATCAAAGGTGAGCATCAGGTCATAATTCTCTGCCAAGGCCTTGCCAGTAGCGTCTTGGACGAGCTGGTACGACTTAGGCATTTCAGTGGTATCACCAATGATGCCGTGGATGTACATCACAATTCGGTCCGCGCCACGAACAGCGGCCTTCACGGCCTCAAACTCCGTATTGTATTCTACCTTCAGGTTAGCGGCTTTCTGTTCTTCAGGATCAGTCTCTACCAGCGTGCCAATTGCCAGTTGGGGATGCTGATAAACAAAAGGCAAGTATTTGCCAATGGTTTTTTGAAAGAAGATTTTGATGGAGCCCCCTAGGCTGCGTGTTCCACTGGTGGTAGGGGCAGGCAGGTCTTCAATGTGCACCACACCATCCTCATCCATGATACCAACAGGATAAAACAAACCGGTCTCTGGATCTAAGGCAACTGGGATCACGAATTCATCTTCAGTCGGCTGTTGTTTCAGGTTAACCTTAATCGGATTGTCCGCATTTACCTTATCTGTTCCGGCGGCCTGATAGAACTCCAATACGGTCACTGGAGACTTATGACTGAGGCCTTCCGTAAGTTCATGGCTACTCCAGCCGGAAGGAAAGTCTGGTAAACCTGCCGAACCAGACTCCGATAAATTACGAGCTGATTCCTGCTGAGAATTAAGTGTTGCAATTGCACTCATGCCATCCGGTACCTCAATAGTTACGGCTTGAGCCACTTGTTGGGACTGACCACCGGATACTGCTACTTCTTGAGTAGGGCGAACAGTTTTAAAAGTGATATCCTCAACCGTCCAGTCGTGCTGAGGCGGTTGGTTGGATTCACCCCGACCAGCCCGTATACCAATTGATACTTTGGGATCATCCATCTCAAGCGACTGTTGATTAAAACCATCCGTTGAAACCTCCTGTGTGCTGATGAAGATTTTGAAAAACTCCGTTGCTTCGTTAATGCCATGTGCTATGAATGCATTATGAATGCCCAACGGAATTGTTTTGAAGGTTTGACCACTGCTGATTGTGTCCAGTATAAAAACATCTTCACCAGGCTCTAACACTTGCGAAGGCAAGAATTTATTGGTGATACCAAATTCAGAATTCAAATTGACAGCACTGAAATAGAGCCTTCTACTACTCGTGTTTTTGATTTGCATGCGAAAAGCTGGCTGTAACCATTTCTTTCCTTCTTCTCTTTCCTTGCTAACGTCATAGTCATAATTGAAGATGACTTCCTCTCTCCAATCGACTACTGTTGCTGCACATTCATCGTCTGATTCCCAGGCACCTGGTTGATCAACTCTGTACAAGGTGATCTCGTAGTTGTCTCGTTTCAGCGTAGTTCTAGAATTAGAAATGTTGCGTACATGTCGCCAATGTCCAACTGTATCTAAATCCTGCAATATGATTTGGGCACTAGTGTCATGGCAACCACTAAGTCGACGGAAAATGGGGTGTGTCTCACCCGGCAAGGTAACAGAATAGGTGTCATTTGCAGAGCGAATCCAATAATCGGCCTCGTCGGACTTGTCAACGAATTCAAAGTATACAGGTGGGTAGTCTTTATAGGCCTGCATGATATAGGAAGCCGGATTGGGATTGTCATTAGGGACAACGTGAACTTTGACCTTATTCACGGGGAGCTCATCCAAAAAGGCAAGGTAAGATTTCTCTTTATCTAGCTGGCCGGTGTCTTCTAGCACAGAACGGAAGATATTAACCGAAGACACAGTAAGTGGAACCATTTCTGATCCAATTTTTGCACTTAGCTGGATTTCCTTAGCCCGTGACGCCGGCCAATTGTGAATGCTTCCAGCGTCTACTAGCCATTTATCCGCCTTCTTGTCGTAGTTGACTGTGAAATTTTCACGGGAATTACTTGGTACCATTCCCAGGAAGTATAGGTTCTTATCTTCTGCTTCTGTTGCATCAATCTGCGGAGTTTGACGATCTACAAAATTGCTCACCTTCACCCGTAGGTTGTTCACCAATTGACTGTAGGTGATTTGCCCATTGTATTGTTCGAGAAGCGCAATGAGGTTATAAGTGAATGCGCCACGAGTTTGGTCGCCAATCTTAAGTTCTTTAGCCGTTTCGCTGGCGCGTGCAGCTGCCAACTGTATATGGCGTCCTCGTGGTGGGATTAAGTCTACCCGGCCGGCAGCAGCAGTACTACTTTGGTAGCGTTCAAGGCCGTGAAAATCGCGGGCCTGTGGAACATTCTTGGCGGTCTCTGCCATCCGGGAAGTAACGCGTACATCACGAGTGTTCGTGCCAGAATGACAACAGTCAAATAGCGCTACAAAGTGCGGGTTGTTTTGGTGGGTAGCTTCCCAAATTAGATAAGAAAGCTCCTTATCCATTAGGTCACGGCCATCATCAATACGGCTATCCCAACAGACTACGGTTTCGAGTTTGCCATCAGGGTCGGTGTGGCGGAATTCTTGAGGGGCTATTACCTGGGAGCCGTGCCCGCTGTAGTAGAGTAAACAGGTATCGTCGCTGGTGGCCGCTTGGAAATGAGCAAAAGCAGCGATGACGTTCGCCTTAGTGGCGTCTTTGTCAAATACGGTCTTGATATCGAGTTCTTCGCAGGGGTAGTTGCCTTCCAGATAGGCTACCAGGGACTGGGCATCATTGACGCAGCCGTTAAGGCGGTGGTGTGCAATAGGATAGTCGTCAATAGCAATCACCAATGCGTAAATCATATGGGGTTAGGTTTAGGAATGAGTGAAAGTTTAAAGGTAATAATTCTGCTTGGATTCCGACCTCATTTCCTATTTTTGCGGGACTGGTAACCAAAGAGAATTATGGGAAGAGCATTTGAATATCGCAAGGCCAGAAAAATGAAGCGTTGGGCTTCTATGGCAAAGGCGTTTACGAAGATTGGTCGTGAGATTGCTATAGCAGTAAAAGAAGGTGGCGGAGATCCAGAATATAATCCACGTTTGCGTCTGGCAATCAACAATGCTAAGGCGGCGAATATGCCCAAGGCCAATGTAGACTCGGCCATCAAACGGGCTATGTCCAAGGATGCGGCAAATTACGATGAGGTCGTATACGAAGGCTATGGCCCCAATGGCGTAGCTGTGATGATTGAAACGGCAACTGATAATACCAATCGTACGGTTGCGAGCATGCGCCTTATTTTCTCCAAAGGAGGTGGCAACCTGGGGAATTCTGGAGAGGTAGATTATATGTTTACCCGCAAGGGCCAGTTCAAGGTCTCAGCCGAAGGGCGTGATATGGAAGAACTCGAACTCGAACTCATAGATCACGGCTTGGAAGACCTCCAGCAGGAGGAAGACGAGTTGGTACTTACCACCGCTTTTGAGGACTTCGGTACGATGCAAAAAGCCCTGGAGGACATGGGAATCGAGGTAGCTAATGCAGAATTAGTTCGCATCCCTTCTCACACCAAGAAATTGGATGATGATGGAGAAGAAGCGATGATCAAGCTCATCGATAAGCTAGAAGAAGATGACGACGTAGTGAACGTGTTTCACAATATGGATATGAACGAATAATGTATACTGCTTCTGACGTTCAACAGCAGTTCACTGATACCTTCGGATACGCCCCGGCACTCCTTGTACGTGCTCCGGGGCGTATCAATATTATTGGTGAACATACTGACTATAACCTTGGCCTGGTGCTTCCGGGAGCCATCGATCGTGAACTCTACTTTGCGGTAGGAGAAAACCAGGATCAACTTTTGCGTTTCCGTGCGCTGGACATCACTGCTTCGGCTGATGTTCAATTAACTGACCTTCACCCTTCCGGGAAACTTTGGTTGGATTATCTCCTGGGAATTGCTCAGCAGTTTTCGCAAGAAGGATACGCCTTGCGTGGACTTGATATCGTCTTCGGTGGAAACTTGCCAGTGGGAGCAGGTGTAAGTTCCTCTGCCGCGCTCGAGTGTGGGATGGCTACTGTCTGGAACGAACTGCTGAATGCAGGTAAGTCGAAAACGGAACTGGCGCAGTTGGCCCAGCGCTCTTCCCACGAATTTGTCGGTATTCCTTGTGGTATTATGGACCAGTTTGCCAGCCTACAAGGAGTCGAAGGACATGCCATATTGCTCGACTGTCGAGACTTGTCTTTTCACAAGGTGCCGGTGGCAGTTGAGGGCTGCGAGTGGGTCTTACTCAATTCTAAGGTCAGCCATAGCTTGGCCGAATCTGCCTATGTGGATCGCGTTGAGGAGTGCAAGGCTGGTGTTGCGATTATTCAGCAGTATTATCCAGAAGTACAATCACTGCGGGATGTAAGCCCACCAATGGTAGAAGAGCTCAAGTCAATCTTCCCGGAGGTCGTGTACCGGCGCTGTCGTTACGTTGTGGGAGAACACGCGCGAACGCTGGCGATGATTGAGATGCTCAAAGCAGGTAAGGCTCAACAGGTGGGTATGTTGTTGAACCTCACACAGTTGGGACTTGCGCAAGATTACGAAGTGAGTTGTCCGGAAATAGATTTTCTCTTTGGGCAAGCCTACCGCCACCCCGGCGTGCACGGCGCGCGCATCATGGGAGGAGGTTTTGGTGGTTGTACGCTTAACCTGGTGCAGTCAGCGCACCGTGCGGACTTTGTCAGCACTACTCTAGCAGCCTATGAGCAAGCGTTTGGGGTGCAAGGAGAAGAATTAGTCGTCGGATTGGTCGATGGTGTAAGCATCCTCCAAGTGGCTAAATAAGAAAAGGGCTGCAAGATATTTTGCCGCCCTCTCAGTTGTTGGTGTTTCAACTACCGCTAACGATCAGGCCAAATCTCGCTTGCGAAACAGTGCCACTAAAGCAAACACTACCAGCGCACCTATCGCCACTAAAGCTACGGTAGGAATACTGTTTGCCGGATCGGCGAATTGTTGCTTGCTGTAGATGCCAAAGAAAGCCCAGACGAGAACCGCAGCGTAGCCAATGTCTCGCCGGTCAAATAGGATAAATGCCCCAATGATGGTGGCAATTACAATCATGGTAGTGGTCCAGTTAACTTCCCCGAAAGCACCGCCGTTCCAGCCTAGGTGTACGAGCACTGTAGTAACATTAGCAATCGTGGCCACGGTTATCCAGCCCAAATAGACACTGAACGGCAACTTCACAGCCCAGAAACTGACGGCGCTATTTGCACTTTTACCAATTTCAAGCTTACGGTAGATCGCGAGTAAGCTACTCAGGATCGTCAGCATAATGGCTAAGGATAAAGTAGGCTGCACATAATGCCAGACAACGATCCAGCTGGCATTGGCTAGACAAGAGACGAAAAAGGTGGGACCAATGCGTTCTACAAAGGACATATCCAGTCGATCTTTGCTCCACCAGTTTCGCATTTGGTAAATGACAAATACTAGTAACAGCAAGTAGATTACTCCCCAGATGCTGAAGGTGAAACCAGCGGGTACAAATAGGTTGGGATAGAGCGCTGAAAGCTCACCAGTGGTAAAGCCATTAATGGGTAGAGTGTTGGCCAGTGTATTCATGACAATCACCAATACAAAACCAATGATGTTTGCGATTTGTAGGGTTCTGAGTGACATATTTTCGCAGTGTTTGGTTAGTAATGTGCTTTCTACTGGAGTAGCCATTTGGCTAAATAAGCTACACCAATACCTAAGTAGTTGCCCAGTGCTAAACCGAGCAAGGAAAGGGCAATGCCCGGTGCGAGTAAACGCCGATTCTGAATGGCGGTGGTTACCTGTGCGATAAAGACCGGACCATACAAAGCCGCCGCCGAACTAACAATAACCGTATCCCGGTCCACCTTGAAAAGCCAGGACAGTAGCCAGTGCAATAAAATCGTAGCAGTAAGCGCCACCAGGCTAAAAGCTAAGAGTGGCAGCCCCCCGTCGAGTAGTTTTTGAAAGTTAGCCATCAATCCTAGTGCCACACAGAAGATCAGAAGAAAATACTCACCCTGGGCAAAAGAACCAGGCAGTGAACTAATTCTTGGGGCAAAAGATAAGGCCAGGCTTATAGTGGTCAGGAAGAGAATCAAGATGGTTGTATTACTAATTCCGCCAGTTAAGGCAATGGTGAGCAATACACTGGCTCCGCCCACGAGAATGCTAATTCCGGTAGGGATAAACCAGATTGCATTGAGCTCGCTACCGCTTCCTTCTTCCTCTTGTTCCATTGTGTCATCAGTTGTTAGGGTAAAACTAGGAAGAAAAAGGCCTAGAAAACGCTGAATAACCGTCATGAGTAGGAGTAGGTAAATACCACCACCAACGATATCCGCAGCTTGCAAAAGAACCACGTAATCACTGGGCGCCTCAACTGCCATGCCGATAGCCTGTAGGTTGGGAGTTCCTCCCGTATAGAGGCCAGTAAGCATACCCGCTACCTTCCAGCCATCCTCCTGACTTGCCTGGAAAAAGTAGGCCGCTAGGCCCGTACCGATCAAACCCGCTACCGCGCAAAGCCCAAAGGAAACCAATCCGGGGCCCGCCAGTTTCCAGTTCGCTTTTATGTTAGCGCCGAACAGAAGCATGGGCAATGCCAGGATCATTCCTACACCTGCCAGTTGTTCGGCCACCCGCTCGTGTACCAGACTAGGCAGTAGGTTGCCAATGATGATACCAAAAGCGTAGCATTGCACTACTGCACTAAAAAAGGAAGGGACCATTTTCTTTCGTTCCAGGTACAAGGCCACAAACGGGAAAAGAAGAGACAGCAGAATCGTGGCTGCGGCAGACATAATGTGCTAAATTGGTTCTTCGAATTACAATGCCCTGAATGTAAGCATTTATGGAAGAATTCCGGCTTGAGACTCCAAGGATGTACCTGCGTGAATTCCGTTTGGAAGACGCGGATGATTTTTATCAGCTAAATCTGGACCCGCTGGTAGTACAACACACGGGGGATAAACCCTTTGCCGATCCAAGCGCGGCGGTAGCGTTTATTCAGTCTTATGATCATTACGCACGTCATGGCTATGGCCGTTGGGCCGTCATCCTGCGTCAAACAGAGGAGTTTATCGGTTTTTGTGGTCTGAAATATCATCCCAGTAATTCAGAAGTGGACCTGGGCTTTCGCCTTCGCCGGTCAGATTGGAACAAGGGACTGGCGACCGAAGCAGCACGTACTTGCCTGGAATATGGATTCACACAATTGAACCTTGATCTCATTATTGGCCGGGTTAGACAAGCGAACCAGGCTTCGATCAAAGTCTTAGAAAAAATAGGGATGCAGCGGAAGGGAGGCTTTGATTTTGAAGGCTTTCCTGGCTATCGCTATGAGATATCGGCCGCCGAATACGGCTAGCCTTTCTTCCAGAATTGCCAGCCTTTTTTACCCGAGGCTGCTCTATCCTGTCGTCTTTGCTGTCTTGCCTGTTGGCGTTTGCGCTTGCGTTTTTGTCTTGGTGACTCGAAAATGTCGTAGCGCTTGAAAGGAATAAAACGAACGGTGATAGCCGTTTGCGAGTACATTCGCTTTTCACCACCCGAGAGGTTGACCGCAGGTTTAAAATCAGTGCTGATATTGATGTTCTTGAAGTTGATTTCCGCACCAGCAATCAAGCTTACCCCAGCAGGAGCTTTGTAATCAGGGTCACGATCTGGATCATCTTCTAGCCACCCGGCATGGAATCCACCACCCGCGTAGAGATTCACCCTCCGGGTAATGAGTGGGAAGTGTTGCTCACCAAGAACGGAGATCAATCCTTCTTCACGTTCGAGACTCGTCTGGATAATGGTTTCAACGGTAAAGTTTTCGTCAATGGGGGGGACACGCAGCTTAGCGCTGATACCAAGATCAGTTCCTAATCGGACGCCAGCGGCCAGATCGTAGGATTGTGCTTGTAGCGTAAAAAGGGAGGTACTCAACAGGGCCAGTAAGGGCAAGAATTTATTCATTTGGAGTTAGTTGGACTACGCGGCAAAAACGCCCTCCTGTTCCATCCTATTGCCCAGTGTGCATAAAAATAGCGACGCAAGTTTCCTCGTATCGCTATTTTTTTGTTGTGTCTTCGACGCCAGAGACGCATTGCAATGGGTCTCTACACGGCCAGGATAATACCTGTTACTCCCGTACCAATTGGAAGTCCGTACGGCGGTTTTGCGCTCGGCCATCGGCTGTGCTGTTGCTGGCAAGTGGCTTATTGGGGCCATTTCCAACTACAATCAAGCGGTTGGCAGACATGCCGTGCTCCTGGATCAGGTAGTTTGCAACGGAACGCGCCCGTTTTTCCGATAGGGCAATATTGCTACTCTGAGAACCTACATTGTCGGTGTTTCCTTCGATCCGCACACGTGCATTGGCGAATGCCTTGGCGATCTCTACAAACTCTTTGTCGATAATGTATTTGGCGTTTTCATCCAAGGTGTGCTCACCAGTCCGGAAACTAATACTGACAGGCTTGGAGGCAATCGCTTCCAGGTCGCGTCCAGCATTGTCATCGACTTTGGTGAACGTTTTGCTTGCCTCGGCAACGTCATTAGCACCGGTCAGGTTGGTACGTTGAATTAAAGTGGGCATACTGATTTGACGCCAGCTTGGTGCACGTCCATCAATTACACCTAATGCTTGGTATTCGTTCGCCATGCGGAGGTACAGAGAGTTGCCGTCTACACCATTAAAGTCCGTATTGAGGCCGAAGAAGTTCTTATTGTCACCGTGGGTGACCAAACGTACGTTATCAATAGCTGCGATGGCATCTGCTTGAGGAATACCTAGACCCTCCGCCAGAATTTGACCCGCTTTAGCCTTGGCAGAACTGGAAGAGTTGATTTCTGCCGCACCACGCATCCAACCTTCGTACAGTTTCTGTAGCTTATCACGGTTAGCGTTTACGTATTCACGCTTGGCGAAGAAGAAGTCGGCAATAATGTTAGAAGCAGAGCGGGTGCTTTCCAGTACTCTTGAACCCGGTACCGCACGTACACATTGCTCATCATCTGGACTCCATACTACGGCTGCGTCTACCTGCTGACTCTTAAAAGCTGCTGCGGCATCGATAGCAGAAGCTTGCTTGACAATTTGCACATCGTCTACCGACAAGCCACCTGCGTCCAACAACCAAATCAAAAAGGAGTGAGAAGGAGTCAGCTCAGCTACCGCAATTTTCTTACCCTTTAGGTCAGCTACCGACTGGATGCCACGTCGGGCCACAATCGCGTCACCTCCACGTGACCAGTCCGCTTGAAACAGTGCCACGGGGTCAAAAGCTTCCAAGCCAGGAAGGATGGTGGGGAAGGCATCAATAGTGTACCAGTGCAGGTCAATATCGCCGGCTTTCCAGGCATTTAATGAAGCGTCAACATCATCGTTGAGAACAAACTCAACATCGATACCGTATTCTTTGGAAAAACGTGAGGCCGAACTGGCGGCAAAGCCTTCGTTGAAGTACTGCCCACCGGCGTATCCGCCCCAGGTGACGACGCCAATCCGGATGGCATCGCTATTAGAAGAAGAACTACTGCTACCGTAGTTATTTTCAGTGTTTTCGCTACCGCTATTGCTGATCAAGCCAGAATCCAGGGCGTAACGAATGCCAAAAAAGGCCGCCGCTACTACGAGGAAAACAATCAGTAGCTTAGAAAAAGTGGTTAATTTAGCCATTAACTCAATTGGTGTTTATGATAATAATGCACTGCTTTGTTAGGGCAGTATGTGCCTAATTCTTATTCAAAAAAGTTGTCGTATTGATTACGGTGACTGCTATCTCTGACTTTCTCCTTCACAGGAGCATTCAAGTCCAAAACATTGGAATCATCTTCTGCCTCCAGCAATAGGTGACTCTTCTCGTCTCCAAGAAGCAGCGAAGTGCTTTCCTTTTCCCATTTCTCCAACATCTTCAATCCTTCTTCTTCAAATACGCCTTGTTGGAGATCGATCGAATTCATGAAGTTGGAGGAAACCTCCATGAAGCGTTCCATTTCGCCTACCTTACTGGCAACATCCTCCGTTACCGCTTCCATTGCCATGTCAAACATAGCTCGCTTATCCGGATCACCAGAGATAATACTCATGGCAGACTTCATAGCGGAATGAGAAGCGTGGATCGCCTTACGCTCTTGTTCTTTAACGGCTACTTGGTCTTTGATGTCTTCCGAAAGGATTTGGCTGTTCTCGTACATTTTGGTCAGCACCCGGTAGAGTACTTCCATCCGCTTGTACAAGTCTTCCAATTTCAGGTTAGACTCTTTCAGTCGGCCGGCGCGGCGCGACTTCAGAATCATCACATTGGTTTTCTGGCTTGCCTTAGCCTTACTGGCCATTTGCAAATTGCTCTTGATTTCACGCTGGTTGTTGACAATGATCTCTTTCAGCTTGTGCATTTGTGCTCTCAGCTGGCTGATCTGCTTGTTCATTTTGCGCAAATTGCCTTGCAATTCCTCTACGTATGATTTGAGAATGCCGATGGGATCAACCTGCACAAAAATGCCAGTAATCCAGCGCATAATACTCTTGTAAATGTAGCTTACAAGGTTTCTCATTTTTGGATCCAAAACCATGTAGACTATCACACCTAGAGCTGCTAGTGTTCCAGCTAAATAAAGGGTGTTGGCAAAGATCATTCCCCAGTTAACAGTGGAGAGCAAGTAGCCACCTCCGGCCACCAGTGCGGCCAAGAAAAGAAGGCCGGTTATCCCTTCCGGGCGTTGCCAAAATGATTTTGGTTTAAAGTCTGTCTTATCCATTGATGCAGTGCGTGAAGTATTATAAATCGTTATTTCAAGTATTGTCTCATCTTCGTGACATCAGCCTGAATCTGCTTGGTTAGATTCTGATAAGAGGCAATAAAGTCTCCTTTAGTACCTTCAATAGAATCAACCGCCTCATTGATTTCTTTATCCAGGCTGCCGAGCTGGTCTTGGTGGGCTTTGATTTCGGCTTGCAGTTGCTGAATCTGTTGCTCTTTGGCTTTGATTTGCTCTGTCAAGCTCGCTTTTTCTTTGCGTTTATTGCCGATCCGGCTTTCTTGCTGGCCTTCCAAGGCCCGCTCAAACTTTTCCTCCTCTTGCAAAAGCACCTTTAGGTAGTGCTGTGCTGTTTCAATGAGGTGAGCAGGAGTGGCATTCATCGTTTGCGCCATCGCGAAAGCACTCTGATAAATCGTCGCTTCGTCCATCTTCATTTTATGGAGGGACTTAAGCGACTTTTTGTATTCCAGATAGTCAAAACCATCTAGATTGGCTTCGTCCATTGCTCTGAGCAGGATATCGGTAAATTTAGTCGTTACTTTACCTGCTCGGGGCTTATTGGATTTAGCCGTGGATTTTGCGGGAGCACTCTTTTCCGCGGGGACAGGAGCTTTACCTTTTCCAGTGGACTTCGGCTTCGGATCGTCCTCCTCAACAATAAACAGTGATTTCAGATTTTTCAGCATAGTTAATACCTATATAATGCCGGAAACGCGAAGAACGTTATTTTTCTTCGATGAAGCGGTTTAGAATTTCTACAAAGTAAATAAAAGTAGCTAATAAAACGCGAAAGCTGGTCTATCTTCGCAGCAAAGATCCGCCTTCTTATGACCTTTGATGTAACGATTCCAGTACTGAATGAAGAAGAAACGCTCGAGCAGCAAGTGGGTATCCTCCATGGCTTCTTGAAAGAACACTTTCCTACTTCCCCAAAGTGGCGGATTGTCATTGCGGACAATGGCTCGGAAGATCAAACGCGTCCAATTGCCGAACAGCTCAGTCAGCGGTACGATGAAGTACATTGGGTAAGTGTGCCACGGCGTGGGGTGGGTCTGGCCTTAAAAACTTCCTGGGGGCAATCTGATGCCGATATCGTGGGCTATATGGATCTTGATTTGGCAACGGATCTTGCGCACTTCTTGGAGGCTTATCAGGCGATTGCAGAAGAAGGAAATGATGTCGTTTACGGGAGTCGTTTGCATCCCCGTTCGCAGGTAATTGATCGTCCTTTCAAGCGAGAGGTAGCTTCCCGTGGGTTTAACTTTTTACTCAAATCTTACCTGGGCGTTCATTTTTCGGATGGAATGTGTGGATTTAAGTTCCTGCGGCGTTCCGTCCTACCGGCATTAATGGAAGGTGGCGCTCAAAACGATGGTTGGTTCTTCAGTACCGAGTTGCTGACCGTGGCGGAATGGCAGAACTTAAAACTGTACGAATTACCGGTTAAATGGATCGATGATGTGACTAGCAGCAAGGTAAAGATTGTCCCGCTGGCTAAGCGCTATATTCGTTCTATGATCGCCTTGAAAAAACTACGTCCGCAGACCGTCTAAGCAAGTGTGAGCTTGTGCTGTGTAATTGGTAGCAGTTCATTATGTTTGCACCAAATTGAGTAACTAACCAATAAAACAGCATATGGCAAACGCATTCTATCAGGTTCCCACTCCCAAGAATGAACCCGTTTTAGCTTATCGAGCAGGTTCTCCTGAGCGCCAGGAACTCAAAGCAGCACTTGCTGCCTACAAGGCGGAGGCCCAAGATGTACCGATGTATATTAACGGCCAGTGGGTGACCACTGACAATCTTGTTGCCATTCGTCCACCACACGAAATCAAGCATACCCTGGCTCACTTCCACAAGGGTGGCTCTGAGCATGTACGCGCGGCAATTGATGCTTCATTGGCAGCACAGCCAGCTTGGGAGCGGATGTCTTGGCAAGACCGGGCAGCAATCTTCCTAAAAGCTGCAGATTTGATTAGCGGACCTTACCGTGCCCGGATGAATGCTGCTACCATGTTGGGGCAAAGTAAAAATGTCTATCAGGCTGAAATTGATTGCGTAGCGGAACTAGCGGATTTTCTGCGCTTTAATGTGCAGTACATGACCGAGATCTACCAGCAGCAGCCCAATAGTTCACCGACGGTTTGGAACCGCATGGAGTACCGTCCGTTAGAAGGTTTTGTGTTTGCAATCACGCCCTTCAATTTTACGGCGATCTCTGGCAACTTACCAGCAGCACCCGCGATGATGGGGAATGTAGTCGTTTGGAAGCCAGCCGAAACGCAAATTTTCGCTGCTAAATTAGTAATGGAAATTTTCCACGAAGCCGGCCTGCCTGCCGGTGTAATCAACCTGATCTACACAGATGGCCCAATGGCCGGTGATATTGTGTTTACCCATAAAGATTTTGCGGGTTTGCACTTTACCGGCAGCACAAAGGTGTTTCAGGCGCTGTGGGGCCTGATTGGAAAAAACATTAGCAAGTACCGTTCTTACCCACGGATCGTTGGTGAAACGGGAGGAAAGGACTTTGTGGTGGCTCACCCTTCTGCGAATGCGGAGCAGGTAGCGGTTGCCTTAGCGCGTGGTGCTTTTGAGTACCAGGGACAAAAATGTTCAGCTGCTTCACGGGCTTACTTGCCCGAGAGTTTGTGGCCAGCCGTGAAAGAAAAATTGGTGGCTGATTTGGCTACTTTCAAGATGGGCACCGTAGAGGACTTTTCCAATTTCATTAATGCCGTTATCGACGAGCGTTCTTTTGATAAAATCAGCAACTACATCGCCCAAGCGCGCAAGGATGATGGCGTGGAAGTTATCGCGGGCGGCAAGTGCGAAAAAACGGAAGGTTACTTTGTAGAACCCACCGTATTAGTGACTCGTGATCCAGGATACCGCACTATGCAAGAGGAGATCTTCGGTCCAGTATTGACCATCTACGTGTACCAAGACGAGAAGTTTGAAGAAACTTTGGACCTGGTAGACAGTACATCACCCTACGCTTTGACCGGTTCCATCTTCGCTCGTGAGCGCAGTGTGATCAACCACGTAACAGATAAACTTGGCCACGCAGCCGGCAACTTCTACATTAACGATAAGCCAACCGGGGCAGTAGTAGGCCAGCAGCCTTTCGGTGGTGCACGCGGCTCGGGTACCAACGATAAAGCGGGTTCTGTGCTGAACCTGTACCGTTGGATCAGCCCACGAACGATTAAGGAGAACTTTGTACCACCAACGGATTATCGCTATCCGTTCTTGGAAGAAGCGTAGGTAGTAAGAGTAGGTTTAAATTTAGCTTCGCTGCTACTTCGTGGTTTAACTTCTGATAAACAATTCTTTATGAACTTGACTTTACCTCTCTTCAGTTGTTTAACCCGCCAAACGCCTTATGAGGAGGTTTCTCAAAACCATAAATAAGTGACTATCAATACGCGATAAATTTTAAACATACTCTCACCAAGGATAAGTTGAGCAGCCCCAATTTGTGAATACTTCCCAGATTGGGGCTTGTTGTTTTCCTCTACCGGGAAAGTCTAGTAAAGACCTGCGCTCCAGGCAGAACAACTAATTTTTGCCGATTCCTGCCAAAGGGTAGGGAAGATGTCTGCAAATTGCCTTATTATAGAGGAATATTATATGTAAGACTGTATTGTCCCTTATTGATTACGCTAGACTATTGAAAACGCGACACAATATCATTCCTAAGGCTTCGTGCACTCCTGCAATAAAACTGAAGAATTCGCCTCGGTTTAGTGCTAAAGTTTTAGCTATCCTTCTTCTCTTGCTGTTGGTGGGAGAACTGGATGCAAGTTCACCAGCGGATAGCTTAACACAGTCCGGGCAGTTATTACTAGAGCAGTCACAAAACAGTAGTCTTGACTACGCAGACCAAATTGAACTCGCTCGGCAAGCGCTGCAAGTTTTTCAAGCAGCAGGAAACGATAGCTTAACGCTAGAGGCACATTACTCCATTCTAAAGGCAGCTTACTACAAACAAGATACGGTCCTTTTGTCTGAGCACTTTCAACCCATGCTTGATAAAGCTGAGGCTTTGGCGGATACTTCGGCGCTGGTGCGCGCATACAACCTTTTGGGGTCGTTTTACTTCTCAATCGGTGAGCAAGATAAGGGGTATTCTTCCCTAACAATACCGGACCAACGAAACTACTATTCTGCGCAATCTATCTCGGAAAATGTATTTAACCTGGGTGCCCTGGTTGATGTAAGCCTGGGCTTTGCCTCTAATTTAGATACGGTCTATTATTACGTCAATAAATTGCAACAGCTTGCCAGGCAATATGACGACCCCAATGTACAGGTGGTTAGTCGTTTCAAGCAGGCAGAACTCCTGAAGCGCGCTTCGGAATACGAACAGGTCTTAGCTGTACTACAGGGGGGCTATCCTTACGTAGACAAAGTAGATAATAAAGGCTTTGCCCATTATTTTTATCGGATTTTGATCGACAATTTCATCAATTTAAACCAACCAGATTCAGCTCGTCATTACATCAATGTCTTGCGAGAGGCTACTGCCTATGAGCCAGATGATCCACGCAACTGTTTCGTAGTGGTTTCTGAGGTGAAGGCTAACCTAAATATTGGTGACATTGAAACCTTACCCAACGAATTTACCTTCTGCTACGACCAGGCAATAACCCAACTTGAAGCCACAAATAGGGCGAGCTCTAACACACTTAATCTACTCTACGTAAAGTGTTCTTTCCTTCTCCAGCAAGAGCAGTGGGGAGATTTAGAGCAAGCTTTGGACCTCTTTCTACAAAGTGCAAAAACCAGAGGAAACAACGATTTTTTAGCGAAAGGCTACAGAATACAATACGAGGCACTCAAAAGGAGAGGGTTGACAGCGCGTGCCTTAGAGGCCCACATCAAGTATAAAGAGTACTCAGACCGCTTGAATCAATACGTTTTTTCCCAGAGTGAAATGATGCTCAAGAATCGGGCACGTCTCCAGCAAACAGAGGATCGTAATCGAATTTTGAACATTGAGAATCAGAACCAAAAATTACGCATTACGCGCAATAGAACTGGTTTGTTATTGGCGGTGTTAGGGGTTTTATTGCTCGCCGTAACTGTTGGCTACTTAGTCCGCTTGTACCAGATTAGAGCCCGCAAAAACGAAGAGTTAGGAGAACTAGTGGTTGAACGAACCCAGCAAATAGAAGCGGTTAATCGAGAACTCGCTGCTACCAATGAAAAGCTTACGAAACGAAACACCGAATTACAACGCTTCGCCTTCGTTGTTTCTCATGACCTTAAGACGCCACTGCATAATGTTATCAAGTTCGCTGGTTTGCTAAAAGCTCGTCAAGGAAAATCGACGGAGGAAGAAACCGCCGATTATTTGGATTTTATCGTAGCGGGAGGCAAACGTATGAACCGCTTGATCGAGGATGTTTTGGCATTTTCGCTCTACGTTGCTACGGCTGATGAGGCCCACCATAAAACCATTGACCTCCATGAGTTACTACAGGATATTCAAACTTCCATTATCGGGTTTATTGAGAAAAAAAATGCTGTCGTTCAGATTGAGGGATCGCTTCCTCAACTGTTTTATACACCTGCAAAGGTATTACTCCTGTTCAAGAATTTGATTGAGAACGGTATAAAATACAATCAGTCTGAAGAACCTACCATAAGAATCTGGGGTGAAGCCCAAGAGGAAGCGTACTATAGCATATTTGTTGCCGATAATGGTATTGGTATAGACGAAGAATTTTTTGATAAGATTTTTCAAATGTTTGCCCGTCTTCACACTCAGGTCGAGTATGAAGGCTCTGGCTTAGGACTCGCTATTTGTAAGCGTTTAGTGGAAGAGTTCCAAGGACAAATTAGTGTGGACAGTAAAGTTGATGTAGGTACCACGTTCCGCTTAGATTTTCCGGTCAAGTTGATAGCCGTCCCCGTGTCTTAGTCAGTTTTCGCTATCCTATTGTAAAAGAACAAGCGTCATTCCAAATTTTGGAATGACGCTTGTTCTTTGAATCAAAATGTCAACAGCAATCAAAATAGCAATTTAGCATAGGCACAATTGAAATTTTGACTGCCATTGTAATTGACATTGTATTAGTTATTCACCGCATAATTGGCATCAATCATACCCCAGCCAAAGTTGTTGTCACGACCTGGGTAAATGGAGGCGGCATTCTTCAAGCGGTTTAGAATAGTGGTCCGGCTAGAACCCGGACTGGTAGCCCAAACCAGGGCAGCGATACCCGCTGTTGTTGCGGTAGCGGCACTAGAACCACCTACGTAAGCAGGAACATTTCCGCTCATCGCCAGCGTTAAAGAAGTTCTGCTGTTGTTGTTACGACGCTGCATTGGAACGATAAAATCCACCTGTGATCCATCGTGGCAGTTGCTGCACCGCTGGAGCGGGAATCCTTCTTTAACACCGGTTACGGCTACGGTCTCAGACATATTAGCAGGGAAGATCACACCCCACCAGCTGGTCCAGGTTAGAGAAGTACCAGCGGCAGCAAAGATGAGTTTGCCACGGTTATAGGCGTAACGTACGCCATCCGCAACTTTGCTACTGGAGAATACATCGCCGATCGACATGCTGATGATCTTTACATCGCTACGGTTTCCAGCCGCAACTAAGGCATCCTTAACGCCATTCTTCTCACTGGAAGAATTGACGATTACATCTGTGGTGCCACGATAAGAAATCAGATTAGCCTTGTAAGCAGCGCCAACCGTTGAACCTCCTGAGGTGCGCGGACCAGTGGCAAGACCGGCCATTTGGGTTCCATGGCCACAATCATCATCTGGACCGTCGTTGGAAGCCCACCACCAGAATCCACTCACATGAGTGCCATAACGAGCGATGTAGCGGCCAGTAGAATGGCCAGAAGCAAACTGACTGCCCAACTTTGGTTGATTAGGAGAAGTACCTGTATCAATTACACAAACTCCAATATTATCTCCTTGGCTGGTGCTCCAGGCAGAAGGAATATTGAGCAGGTAAAAATTCCAAGGCACTTTACCTGAAGGTGATACCGTGGTATAGTCTGCGCTAGGTATGTTAGAACTAGGGCTAACATCACAACCAGAACCGCTGCGGTCATTAACCTCGGTGTAGCCGTAGTCCATAGGCTCTACATAACGTACATCTGCGCGCTGGCGCAAGGCCGTCACGATTGAAGGGTGTTTAATTAAAATATCAAAAGCTGGAATGTCTTCCTCCGCGGGCACACCCCCTAGTAAATCTTCCTCAGTAATGTTCTCGTTTGGAAAATACTTTTGAGTTTCCGAGAGTACCAACTGTATAAGTTCCTGGCGTACACTGCGCCATTCTCCAGAGGTCACATCAATCTCGTGAATGCGCTCGTTGATGTTTTCAAAGCCAGCGGGTTGGTAGCCAATAACGGCAATTTCTCGTCCGTGAGAAATCGCGCTCCAAAGCATGTGGTCATTTGCCTTTGACCACTCGAAAGCTGCGTTAGTAGCCTTTAATTGTTCAAGTACGTACTCGTTGATGGCAGTACGGCTCATGACCTCCGGGTCATTGGGCTGAACCTCTGACGATTGGATACTGTCCTTTGAACAGCCCAAAGCCAGCACCACAAGTGCCAGTGTAGGTAGTAGATAGTTGCGAATCATAATTCGGCTTTTAAAAAATTTGGTAAACTATAGTTGCGAATTTTCGCTGGAAAAGATAATAATATTTGATCTTTTAATACGATCTTTAATCAAAAAGATGATAAATGGCTTACGATGAATACCTAGCAGAACGGATCCGGCGAGTATTCGCTGAGCAGCATACTTCCTACACCGAAAAGCGAATGATGGGAGGCTTAGTGTTTATGGTGGATGATAAAATGTGCTGCGGTATCCATTTCGATAAGAAGAAAGAAATGGATTTACTGATGGCGAGGATTGGTCCGGAGGCGTCGACGGAAGCTTTGGAGCGCGTGGGATGTCATCCAATGGATTTTACAGGCCGGCCCATGAAGGGGTACGTGTTTGTATCCTCCAAAGGATTTGATAGCGATGAGGATCTAGCCCATTGGCTTGATCTGGCGATCGCCTTTAATCCGCTGGCTAAATCTAGTAAGAAAAAGAAGCGCAAATAGCCTAAGTTTTTGGCTTTGTTTTGAGCCTGTATTGAGGTTTTTTAGAGGTGCGTATCGGAACGATAGGCAAGAAATAGACTAGCGCGAAATTTGTATTGAATTGATGATGAAAAAGATATGCTTTTAATTTTTTTCCGCTATATTACGTTCATCATCATCTATTGTTGATACAACAACCGTATTGTTGAAAATTCTTTCCACAATAATGGTTCTGGAGTGGTTCGTGCACTAGCGTGCACTCATTGGTGTCTTCCCTATTTGTTGAATTACTGTAATTGTCCTCATTACCATCAGTTTTTCCTTAATCTACAATCATTGTTTGTGGTTTAGAGTTGGTGGTATTCAGTTGTTTATGGCTATCCTTTAAAGCCAGATGTACAGAATGAAGATTGAATTAACCACTATAGATTCTACTTGAAACTTTTAAATAAGCACATTTTACTGCAATTATCGTGTTGTGTTCTAGTCTTTTCCTTGTTTGTATTGCCAAGTAAGGCTCAGGATTATTTGGCCAATGCCAAACATTACACGGTGGAAGAAGGGCTTTCCAACCGAGATATCTATGCGATTCATCAGGACAAAGATGGGTTCATTTGGGTGGGAACGAAAAATGGACTTAATCGATTTGACGGCAATTCATTTAAAGTTTTCTCAAAAGAAAAGGATGGTCTGGCTTCCAATGTAGTTCATCATATTTTAGAGGATGATGCGGGTAAATTGTGGCTGTTTGAGGTAGAAACCTGGTTTCATTCCAACTCCCCAATTCATATTTCTATCCTTGATCCAGCGTCTAATCAAATCCTTCCTTTCGAAACTTATTTCAAAGACAATTTTCCCTTCACAACAGAAGATATTCTTCAATTTTTGGCTAACGAAGCGGGAGAATTGTTTTTTCTGACACAGGATCGGCAATTATTTACGTATCGATCTGTAAGCGGCTTTCAGACTATTCCTACTCATTTTGAAACTACTTCTTTTCTTATTTTCCATAGTTCGTCAAATACCATTTGGGGGACCTTGTCTACTCAACCGAACGTGGTTACTGATCTAATTGAAATCAACAGAAAAGGTGAAATTGTTCAACAGTATGAATTACTTGTTGATGGTGAATGGATTACTATGTTGGGGCTTGATGAAAAAAACAAACTGTGGTTTTCGAGCGGCAAATATCAATCTGGTGATGTATTACTATTTTATCTGGATGCAAAGGAAAAACGCATTCATCCTTATAAAGAACAACAACAAATTATACCTCGAAAAAAGCGATCAAGTTGGACTTCACGCTTGGCTTTTCGACCACAAGATGAAAGCTTTTGGTACATAGATGACCCGGAATTTGTAGTTTTTTCACCCGACGAAGGAGCACTTTTTGATTTTAGAGAACAGTTGCCGGAAATTGGCAAGGCCAATATTCAAAGTATCTATTTTGATCGGCGTGGATCTATTTGGGTGGGAACCGGATTTGGCCTGTATCGCATTGAACTCACCCCCAATCCGTTTACGCATTATCTAAGTTTGGATTACGAGGAATTTGAGCGAAGCAGTGGCTATAGGGCCTATAGTTGCAGGGGTATTTGGGCAATGGAGGAACGTTTGTTGGTGAATACTTACCAGGGCAGGTATGAAATTGATTTATTGAGTGGCAAGGAAAAAAAATTGCCTTACATTCTCAATGCTGATCAGAATGCCTCTCATCCATTTCTGGGTCTTTATCCTTTAGCTATTTATCAGGATCGCTCCCGACAATTGTGGTTCAGTGAATTTTATTTGATCCGGAAAGATGTCCAACAGAACACTGAAGTTCTTTTTCAAATGGGGCTTCCAGATATCATTTCTGAAAATCGAAAGCACATTTGGAGCATCCATGAGGATAGGACGGGGAAAATTTGGCTGGGCACTAAAGAAGGGCTTGCTTTTTTAAATTCCAGTAGTCAGCAAATAGAAATGCTGGAGCCTGATTTACAGTTTGAAGAATTGTCTGAATCCTTTGTTCACGCTTTTGTCGAAAGCCGCCACGGACATGTTTGGTTGGGAACAACTTCCGGGCTTTATCGCTGGTCACCCGAAAACGGACTGCTCGATCGATTCTGGACGGGTGGCGAACAAGGCCGAGCCATACCACACGATAATGTTTTGCATCTGTACGAAGAAAATGAAGAAAAAGTGTGGTTGGCTACCGGAGGTGGCGGCCTTATTCAATTGTCCTTGAATAAAGACCTGCTCGTCGATACTGTTCTTCAGTTTACAGAGATAGATGGTTTGTCGAACAATAACCTGTATGCGGTTTATGAGGATGAACAAGGGCAATTGTGGATGAGTAGTGATTATGGAATTATCCAATTTGATAAAGAAACATTTCAGGCGAAAGCCTACCTGCCCAAAGATGGAACTACGCATCATGAATTTAATCGAATTTCACATCATCAAGCCAAAGATGGCCGGCTGTACTTTGGGGGCTTGAATGGAGTCACCGCCTTTTATCCCAATGAAGTCAATGGCCTGGACCAGGTCTACGACGTACCATTACACATTTTAAAATATGAACAATACAGTAGAGCAAACGATAAGGTAGTAGATCATACTTTGGAGCTGAAAAAGGGAGGCAAAATATTCCTCCCTCCCTATGATAGAATCCACAATTTGAGCTTTAGCTTATTGGAATACATCAACGCCAAGCAGAATCGTTACCGCTACAAGTTAGAAGGGTACAATAAAGAATGGATTCACATTAAGGAAAACAACCTTAGCCTGGGAGCTTTGCCTTACGGAAGTTATACCCTCCACATCGAGGGACAGGGAGAGGATGGTCGTTTTTCCATACAAAAACTGATGATTCCGATTGAAGTGATTCGACCCTACTATGCGCAGTGGTGGTTTTGGGTGCTCGTTTCCGGATTGCTTTTATTGTTCATCTTAGCGATTTACCGGTGGCGAGTCCAAACCTTAGAAAAACAAAAACTGAAATTAGAGCGAGTCGTCATTGAACGAACCAAGACCATTAAAAAACAAACCGAAGAACTGCGCCAACTGGATCAAGTAAAGTCCCGTTTTTTTGCCAATATATCACATGAGTTACGAACACCACTTACCCTGATTTTGGGTCCTTTAAAAACGGTTTTGGAAAGCAATAAACCGCAAGAGATCCAGTCCAAACTTTTGAAAATAGCGCACGAGAATGGGAAAACCTTATTGGAACTCGTCAATGAAATTCTCGATTTGACCAAACTGGAATCGGGGAAGTTGGCACTGAATGAAGAATCAGTTTTACTCTATCCCTTGCTGCGTCGGATTTTTGCTTCTTTTGAATCCTACGCGGAAAGCCTCGGGGTGGATTTTACCTTGGATTACCAGGCCAATGAAAACCTTCAAGTTGAACTGGATACCGATAAGTTTCAAAAAATTGCCAATAACCTTCTGTCCAATGCCTTTAAGTTTACACCCAAAAACGGAAAGGTGGCAATTGTCCTTAAGGAGGAAGAGCGTCACCTCCGCTTAACGGTTGAAGATACCGGACGCGGCATTCATCCAGATGACTTGCCTTATGTATTCGATCGCTTCTATCAAACGCAACGACCTAAGGCCCAGGCAGAAGGTGGGACGGGCATTGGTCTGGCCTTGTGTATGGAATATGCTAAATTATTCGATGCGCAATTGAAGGTAGATAGTACTCTGGGGCAGGGCAGTACGTTTACTTTTGAATTTCCAAAAAAAGAATTACTACATCATCTTCCAGAAGAGGCCAATTTAGTTATCAATAGAAAAGAAGTAGAGACGCTTGCACTTAGCACAAGAGCTACGATACCTTCCACTAATCAGATTCTTCAGACCATTGTTGATGGGGAAGAAAAAGGGGCAGTTGAAAGCCGGCCTCATTTATTGTTGGTAGAAGACAATCCAAGCCTTCAGGATTATCTTCAGCTGATCCTCAAACCTTATTACCATGTACAATGTGCAGAAAACGGCCAGGCGGCACTTACCTACCTTAAGGGAAAAACGACCGATAGTTTACCCTCATTGATCATTTCGGATATCATGATGCCAATCATGGATGGCTACCAGTTATTGGAACAACTGAAATCATCAGATGCCTGGCGCCATATCCCGGTAGTCATGTTGACGGCACGGGCGGAGCTGGCGGACAAATTAAAAGCCTTACGCATTGGAGTAGATGATTACCTGACCAAACCCTTTGAAGAAGAAGAACTATTGGCCAGAGTAGCCAACCTCCTGGACAATTTTAAAGAACGAAAAGCTTGGTTGGAAGAAAATGCTGAAGTGGCCAATGGTTCGTCAACACCAAATCCTCCAGCGCCCACCTTATCCGTACAAGATGTAGAATGGCTAAAAGACTTGGAACAAGTAACGAAAGATTATTATCAAGATACCACCTTTAATGTAGAACGCTTAACGGAGCTTTTATTTTTGAGCCGTCGGCAATTGCAACGTCGAATCAAACAACTTACGGGGCTGTCTCCCCGTCAGTACATTCAGGAAGCGCGTATGTTGGAGGCCCGTCAATTGTTGGAAAACCGCAGCAAGTCATCCATCAAAGCGGTCAGCTTCTCCGTAGGCATACAGGATGTTAAATATTTTTCTCAGCAGTTTAAGAAGCGTTTTGGAAAACTGCCCTCTTCCTATTTGTAAGCTCTATTTCTCTTCTTTTGAAGTGAGCCGGGGCTTGTACAATTCCTTAATGTATTGTTCGTCAATGACCATCCTCCCGTCATAGGGACATTAAAACGTCTTTCTATGCTCTTTCTTCTGTATTCTACTTTTTAGATAATAAAGTATTGATATTCATAAATTTATAAAGAATATTGACCGCTAATCTCACCTTGTCTTAGAGCAGAATGTCCGATTTGTCTACCATAGATGTCCGATTTTTCATCTTCGCTCGATTCACCTTTGTAACGACAACCAGCCTTACAGCTGTAGGGCTACCATTTATTTACCATTTTAAACTCGTTACTACAATGACTTTATATTACAGACTAACAGGATCAGATCACTGGCCGATCGCGCAGATTGTTGATAACGTTACTAAATCTACGAGGAAATCCATTAAAGGGCAAATTGAATTTTCTGGAGAGCAAGACACCATTTTTTGGTGTGTTGGTTACGTTGGAGTTAAAGAAGACCCTTCAGACGGCCCCGTAATGAGGTTTTCAATTGGCATCAAGGATGGTGAAGTTCAAATTCTACAGGACTGGGCTATCGATTATAATCTTTCCTATCCAACCCAAACGAAATCAGGTACAGATTTTGCCACCCTGGATGATGGTGACCATTGGAGTCTTGAGGTTAGTAGATCACCTCTGAAGCACTAGCAGTTGTGTATTGCTTCCGCACGTTACTTCGACAGAAGTTATGGTGGAAAATGACAAAAATCAAAAAATGGGTGATCCATCAGGGTCACTCATGCTTTTTTCCTCTGGCAAAGGACCAGGCTAATAGAAACACTCGATTAGCGCTCTCACGAAAAAAACAATTTATCCAATGTAGGGTGGACCAAAATTTAAGCTTCATCTCTGAGCGCGAGACTTTAGCTCAAACCTAAAACGCATATTTGTGAAACCCTGTAATTGGACCTCACTGTTCATTGTCCTAATTCAAACGAATAAACACACAAACTTTGGGGAGTCATGTTTTACACATGAATTATTCTGTTTATCCTGATTTTTAGAATCAAATGGCACGAGGCCGCCTCAAAAGAGCGGCCTTTTGCTGTACGGTGGGGCGTATTAGCCTTACGGAGTTTCGTTGCCACTTTAATTTTCGCTTCGTCGCGGACTACGCTTCTCCTTCGAACGTGCTTTAAACGCCGCACGCTCCTCCGAGAGTCGCAACCAAGCGGTGTTTTGAGTTGGCTATCAATTAAGATCTGTTCGTTTTTACCAAGACCGCACTATCGGCGAGCTCCAAAAATCTTGCTTCCCACTCTCACCATTGTACTCCCTTCTTCCAGCGCAATGGGATAGTCACCAGACATTCCCATAGAGATTTCTGTGAAAGTATCTTGCTTGGTGAAGTATTGTGTCTTCAATTGCTTGAAATGTTGACTGAGTTGCTGAAACTCTCCGCGAACTTGCTGCTGATTATCCGTAAAAGTAGCCATACCCATAACACCAACAATTTCTACGTTGGCTAATGCACGCCAGTTTTTGGTTTCTAGCATGCCATAGAGCTCTTCGTCACCAAGTCCGTATTTACTCTCTTCCTGCGCTATCTTGAATTGCAGCAATACTTGGATGGTACGCTTATTCGCTGCGGCTCGTTTATCAATCTCTTGCAGGAGCTTCCAGCTATCTACCGCATGAATGACGTCCACAAAAGGCGCAATGTATTTGACCTTATTGCGCTGCAGGTGCCCAATGAAATGCCAACGAATATCAGTAGGCAGCTTTTCTGCTTTTTCCACTAATTCCTGTACCCGATTTTCACCAAAGTCACGCTGACCACAATTATAAGCTTCTAATAAGCGATCTGCTGGTTGAGTCTTAGATACCGCAATGAGCCGAGTGGGGTAGGGGCTCAACTCCTGATTAATGGTAGCAATAGCTTCACAAATGGACATGGATTCTATACTATTTATGACTTCATTAACGCTGCGCCAAAAATAAGGGTTCAAGTAAGTGCGTTCTTAATCCACACAGCAACGGACTAGTAAAGCTGTAGCAAACCTCAAAAAACACTTAGTGATGTCTTACAAGCCAGATCGCATTGAACGTAAAAACCGCCGCAAAGCAATTGTTTTGACCACCCTTATCTACGGTGGACTAATGGCCTTTTTCTTTATCAAAGATGACATAGCCTGGAAAGACTATATGCCGGAAGTAGTATTAGAGGTGTTGGGCGAGGAGCCGGAAGCAGAAGCTGTAGCTAAGGCCCCCGAGGCGCGGCCATAGCATATACCGCTATAATTGAAAAGTCATCTCCCGGAAACCAATCCCAGAGATGACTTTTCTTGTTTTAAGGATTGCCTTCTAGGCTACTTACTTAAAACATTTCTGTTGCTGCGAAGTGGAAAGAACCTTCACGTAGGGCATTCTCATCAGAGTCAGCACCGTGTACGGCGTTCTCCCCAATGCTAGTGGCGTACAATGCACGGATAGTGCCTTCAGCGGCTTCAGCAGGATTGGTAGCACCGATCAAGGTGCGGAAATCCTCCACAGCATTATCTTTTTCCAGAATAGCAGCTACAATTGGGCCGCTAGACATAAATTCTACCAGCTCGCCGTAGAACGGACGCTCTTTATGTACTTCGTAAAACTCACCTGCTTTCTCCGCAGAAAGCTTGGTTAATTTCATAGCGCGGATGCGAAATCCAGCTTTGTTAATTTGTGCTAGAATGGCGCCGATATGCCCAGCTTTAACAGCGTCAGGCTTGATCATTGTGAAAGTGATATTGCCAGCCATGTTTTTCTTTGGTTTTGTTCGTGGTTTGAAAAAGCGACGCAAAAGTAATCAAATGCACCAGAGCCCCCAAGCCCCTGTGTAACATTTTGGCAGAGTCAATATTTTTTATCAACTTCGCAGGCCCGAGGAAAATGTTTTTATGGAGAACCTGGCTCAGCTGAAGCAACTACTTTCTATGCCACAAGATGTGGTAATTGTCACCCACCGAAATCCTGATGGAGATGCGATTGGTTCCTCCCTGGGATTAAGTCTCTTTTTGCAGCGAAATGCCCACAACGTTAAGGTGATTGCGCCCTCTGAATATCCGGACTTTTTTGCTTGGATGCCTCAGGCGGATGATATCCTGATACATGATAATGAGTCGGAAGATGTGGAGCGTGCAATCTCGCGCGCCACGCTTATCTTTTGTCTTGATTTCAACTCCCTTGACCGGATTGACAAAACCGGCGAGTTGGTCGCAGAAACGCGTTGTCCTAAAGTAATGATTGATCATCACTTATTTCCGGAGCCTTTTGCTGACTATGTCCTGAGTGAAACCTCTGCGAGTTCTACTTGTGAGCTCATCTACGATTTCATCCACCTCATGGGCATGGAGTCGGAATTGGATCAGGTTATTGGTGAATGTCTTTTTACAGGGATACTAACAGATACCGGTTCCTTCAAGTACAGTAATTCCCCCAAACTCTTCCGCACGGTTGCCCATTTGCTGGAAGTTGGAGTGGACGATCTGAAATTACAAGATCTGATCTTCAACAGCATGGAGGAGAAGCAGCTGCGCATCTTGGGTCATTGCTTGTACAACCGCATGGAAATTCTACCTGAGTTTCAAACAGGTATTATCACGCTTACCAAAGAAGATTACTCCTATTTCGACATCCAACGGGGTGATACTGAGGGGGTGGTTAATTTCCTTTTGAAACTGCGCAATGTCAAATTAGCCGCTTTTATCCACGAGCAGCCAAAGATCGTTAAGCTAAGCTTGCGTTCAAAAGGCGATATCGATGTACAGGAAATGGCCAAGCGGCACTTCCGCGGTGGTGGGCACAAAAATGCTGCTGGCGGGGCTAGTTTCCATAACCTGGCCATTACGGTTCGTCGCTTCAAAGAGATCCTACCAGAATATCAACGCCAATTGCAAGCCTGATTCCAGATGCGGAAATGGAAGTATGCTATCATGCTCTGTTTGCTACAGCTTTTCGCTTGTAGCGAATTTGGGGAACAAACAGAACACGGATTTGATTATCACTACCATCGGCAGTTGGGAAACCCAAGAGCGGAAATAGGGGATGAACTCTACGTGCAGTTCAATATCAGAACAGACGAGCTGCTCTTGTTTGAATCTCCTAATGGTTTTGCTGGGATGCGTACCGTCCTCCAAGATCCGAGCCTAAATCCGATCAAGGAACCTGATCCCATCGCAGATGTGCTTCCATTAATGGGAGAAGGGGATAGTGTGACGGTACGAATGTCAGTGACGGAGGATATGCGTGAGGCCTTTGGGTTGGAAACTGCAACCTTCATTTATTATGACGTTGCCCTGCGGCAAATTGTTAAGGAAGGGGAGGCTAGACCGCAAGCGGCCGATGAGGAGGAAATACAACCGCTAGTAGATTCCGTAGCACTTGTACAACAGGATGCACAATTGCGGGAGGCCTTAGCAGTGACAGAGGAGTCCACTTTACCACTTACTGACCTAAGTCAGTTTATAGCCAGTCATGAGGAATCTGCGCTAATGGAAAGCGGCACCTTTTTTCAGATTATTGAAATGGGGAGTCGGAGTGTGGTACCAAGCGGGGAACGAGTGCAGGTTAGGTACTTTGGGGCGCAGCAAGATGGCCTTTTGATAAACGAGTGTTTTACAACTGAGCCATTTACCTTTACGCGTGATTCGCGCCAAGTAATCAAGGCATGGGAGGAGGCCTTAGATGTTATAAGTTACGGTGGTAAAATGCTAATGGGGGTACCACCCGCTGGGGCCTACGGGACGGCAGGTAAGCCACCTTATATTGGCACCAGTGATACCATTTACTATTATTACGAAGTTTTAGAACAAAACTGATAACACACATTATATCATGACCGCAGAACAACTACAACAGCTGCACAGTCGCCTCGATCAGTTGAGGCACTATCTTTGACGTCCCTGAACGAGAACATAAACTAGCCGAGCTCGAGCAGCATATGCTCAACCCTAACTTCTGGGATGATCCCAAGCGGGCAGAGGGGATTATGAAAGAGCTCAAAAGTCATAAAAACTGGCTTGGCCAATACCGCAAAGTTGCGGATGCCGTAGAAGACCTTGAGGTACTCTATGAGTTTCTGAAAGAAGGTGAAGGAACGGAAGAGGAGGTGAATAACCGCTATCAGCAAACATTGGAGCTCATTGAAGAGGTCGAATTCCACTCTACACTAAATCGCCCAGAAGACGAGCTAAACGCTATTCTGGAAATTAATGCCGGAGCCGGAGGGACCGAAGCCTGTGACTGGGCCGAAATGCTAGGGCGTATGTACCTCATGTGGGCCGAGAAGAATGACTACAAAATTTCAGAGCTGGATCGCCAAGATGGTGACGTAGCTGGTGTGAAGAGTCTTTCGCTGGAGATCAAGGGTAGTTTTGCCTACGGAATGCTCAAAGGAGAGAATGGTGTGCATCGCCTGGTACGCATTAGTCCTTTCAACTCTCAAGGCAAACGCATGACTTCCTTTGCCTCCGTCTTTGTGCATCCTATGGTCGACGATTCTATCGAGGTAGAAGTAAACCCTGCTGATATTGAATGGGATACTTTCCGGGCAAGTGGCGCGGGTGGGCAGCACGTGAATAAGACGGAGTCTGCCGTGCGTCTGCGACACCTACCTTCTGGCGTAGTGGTCTCTTGTCAAGAGGAACGTTCACAGCACATGAACCGGGAGAAGGCCATGCAGATGCTAAAATCTCGTCTCTACGAATTGGAGCTGGAGCGCCAGCGGCAAGAAAAAGACGATTTAGAGTCGCAGAAAATGAAGAACGAGTGGGGGTCTCAGATTAGATCCTACGTGCTAGATGATCGGCGAGTAAAGGACCATCGTACTGGACACCAAACTCCACAAACGGATGCGGTCCTAAATGGGGACCTGGGAGGCTTTTTAAAGGCCTGGTTGATGTTCGACGGGAATGCGAACTAAGAAGTGAGGGAGTTATTACAACTCTAAAATAAAATCCCGAACAGTGTCATACTGTCCGGGATTTATTTTTTGATTTCAGTGTCAAAAAACGAGACTCTAGGTATAAACACGTTAATACATTAATGCGTCTATACCAAATTTTTAAAACTGATAATCAACGACTTACATCATTTTTACAAGTGAATCACTTCATCGTAGGCGGCAGCAGCGGCTTCCATTACCGCTTCACTCATCGTTGGGTGAGGGTGCACCGACTTAATAATCTCGTGCCCGGTAGTCTCTAGCTTACGCGCAGCTACTACTTCAGCAATCATCTCGGTTACGTTCGCACCGATGAAGTGTGCGCCCAACCACTCGCCGTACTTGGCGTCAAAGATTACTTTGACGAAACCTTCGCTCGCACCAGCAGCCTTTGCTTTACCAGAGGCAGTGAATGGGAACTTACCTACTTTAATTTCATAACCCGCTTCCTTGGCAGCAGCCTCCGTATAACCTACTGATGCCACTTCTGGTACACAGTAAGTACAGCCAGGAATGTTGTTGTAGTCTAACGGCTCAGGATTGTGTCCGGCAATTTTCTCTACACAGATAATGCCTTCTGCACTGGCCACGTGGGCTAGGGCCTGACCCGCAACTACATCCCCGATTGCATAGATGCCAGGAACGTTCGTTTGGTAGTAGGCATCAACTTTGATCAAACCGCGGTCGGTGGTAATGCCCAATTCTTCCAGTCCAATATTTTCGGTGTTTGGCGTCACCCCGGCAGCAGAAAGAACGATGTCACAATTGATCACCTCTTCCTTGCCACTCTTACGGTTCTTCACCGTTACCTTACAACCACGGCCTTTGGTGTCAACACTTTCTACTGAGCTATTGGCCATCACTTTGATGCCTTTCTTCTTGTAGATTTTGGTCAACTCCTTAGAGATATCAGCATCTTCACGAGGAACAAGGCCCTGGGCCATGTATTCCACCACGGTCACTTCTGTGCCAATACTGCTGTAGAAATAGGCAAACTCGACACCAATTGCTCCAGCTCCTACCACAACCATTTTCTTAGGCTGCTTCTTGAGGGTCATAGCCTGGCGATAACCGATGATTTTCTTTTCGTCGATTGGAATATTAGGTAATTGGCGAGCACGTCCACCGGTGGCCACAATGATGTGTGGCGCATCGTAGGTGGTCTTCTTGCCGTCTTTGTCCGTTACTTCCACTTTCTTTCCACGCAGTAGGCGGCCTTCACCTTCGATAGCGGTAATTTTATTTTTACGGAAGAGGAAGTTAATACCTTTACTCATGCCGTTGGCAACCTCACGGCTACGGTTGATCATGCCATCAAAGTCCGCTTCCGCTTCTTTTACTTTAATGCCGTAATCATTGGCGTGTTGAATGTATTCAAAGACCTGCGCACTCTTCAGCAAGGCCTTGGTTGGAATACAGCCCCAATTGAGACAAACACCCCCTAGGTTTTCACGCTCTACTACTCCTACTTTCATACCTAGTTGGGCCGCTCGAATCGCAGCTACATATCCGCCTGGGCCGGAGCCAATTACGATAAGATCAAAGTTCATTTTTATAGATTGGTTTGACTATTGGCTTGATAACACTCGGGTGTAACCGATAGTTGGTCAGCACAGTTAAATTTCGCGCAAATATACTGCGGAATTGCTGCTTGAAAAAATGAGCTGAAAACCTTGGAGAAAGGGGAGCGAAATGATCGAAAAAAAGAGCCCCGCCAGTGACTGACAGGGCTCGAACAAACTTACTGATACCAAATAATATCTTATGAATAGAGGCCGAAAAGTCCTTGTACCATAGATTACACATCATTGGTACTCCTCAACAGCTCTCGATCTATCTCTTCAGGGAAATCTCAGTAGCGGAACTTGCTACGTTCGACTCTCTTTGCAAATGTAAAAGTAGGGTTTTTGCTTGCGCTGACCAAATAATTGGCTCAAAATCCTTTTCACGCGGATCGCAAAAAAAGTATCATTTTTTTGCTTAATCAATTGATTTTAAGTAGTTAATACATATGTATAAATGTATGCAAACAAGCTGTTGAAAGTCGGGAAGCCCCTGAACAACTGGGCTTTGCGTCTTTTTGCTTCATCCCGAAAAAAAATTGCCCAACAAGAAGTTGTAAACATACAATTAACGGTGTACGAACCTTCAGAAGTGGTATGCCCCTAAACAAAAGTGGTTAATTGCTGTTCTTATAATTGCTTTTAATTCATTCGAGCTTTACGACTCGAATTCACCCCTTAAAAATAGAAGAATGCGCAAGGACGAATTTCCTGCCATCAAGAGCATTAGTAGCTATGGCTTTCGCCTAAATTCAGATACCGCTCCGGGTAAACCCAATTTTCCAGAACCATTATTGATGTAAATACATGCTGATTGAGCACAGCACAGCCCTGTACTCAATCTGTTAGTATCATTTCCTGCTAATCTACGTCATAATATATGTCAGTAGCCGGCACCGGAATGTCTTGGGGCCATATTGTGCCCTTCATAAATGCTTAGTAAACAATCAAATTGTCATGTTTTAACCTAATTTCAGTAACATAAAAGAAGGTTAAGCAGACGAGTCAGAAAAAATTAACAAATGCAACTCCAAGAAAAAATACAGGTCGAATTAGAGGGTGACAATCACGTTATGACCAGCATTGAAACGCCTATGCGTCCTGATGCTTTCGACAAGAGTGATGATGAGAAGATTGAAATAATTCAGGACTGTTTTGCTGTCATAATGGAAACCTTAGGGCTTGATTTGACAGATGATAGTCTGAAGGGCACGCCTTATCGGGTGGCAAAGATGTACGTCAAAGAAATCTTTTCAGGCTTGGACCCCAAGAATAAGCCTAATGTTTCCGTCTTTGAGAACAAGTATGATTACAACAAGATGTTAATCGAGAAGAACATCACACTTAGATCTTCTTGTGAACATCACTTCCTCCCCATTTCTGGCGTAGCTCACGTTGGTTATATTTCATCAGGGAAAGTAATTGGCTTATCCAAAATTAATCGGATTGTAGATTATTTTGGAAGACGGCCTCAGGTGCAGGAGAGAATGACTGTTCAAATCTATAATGAGCTCAAGCAAGAACTTGATACCGATCACGTCATTGTGGTAATAGACGCAGAACACTTATGTGTCCAGGCAAGAGGGATTAAGGACGACAAGAGCTCTACGGTAACCATGGAGTACGGTGGTAAATTCAATGAGCCGTCGTATCGGGATGAGTTTCTCCGGTTAATCGAAAAATAGACTTAGATAGTCTCTTAATGGCCAGTGATTTGTTCCAGATTGTGTAGTAAGTCACTGGCTGTGTCTTGTAAGGAATCCGTAATCTTATAGCGCACTGGTGCTTGTTGGTAATAATCACTGCGCTCTGCAATCTTTCTCTTAATAAAGGGCAACAACTCTTCTTTCTGCAGACTGGCCACCAGCGGTCGTTTGGTTCGGCCTCTCCACAAACGTTCGGCCAAGACCTCCGGACTAGCCTCTAGGTAAATAGCTAATCCGTGTCGATTAATCCATTCCATATTATTGAAGAAACACGGTGCGCCTCCACCCGTCGCTACTATACGCTTTGGCCCGTGCGCTGTATCATGCAAAACTCTTCGTTCCAGTAGCCGAAAGTAGGCTTCGCCATATTGAGCAAAAATATCTCGTATTGGCAATCCACTACCGGATTCGATCAGGGCATCTAAGTCACTGAAAGGACAATACAAAGCGGCGGCAAGTTTTTTGCCGACGTGCGACTTGCCGGATCCCATAAAACCAATTAGGTAAATAGTGTCTTGCATGAATATCTAGGCTAAATCTTCGCCCTGAATGTACTACCAATGCACAACTTCTCCAGAAAAAATATGTTTTTCTCCGAGGAGTATTTACCCATTGGGTGGCACTGTTCAGGTACTGTAAGGTAAGTGGCCGATAAAAATATTTTACCTTCGCCCACCGGAAATTCCAACAAGGGTGTACTTCGGGTTTTACGTGAGTTGGTTATTAGTTATCTAAGCCCACCCGAAGTCCACCGTACTGGGTACATAGTACAAAGTAGAAAGACCTTCTTTATTGCAAGTTCGAACTTTCACTAAGTACCAAGTACATACTACCAAGTACTGTGAGTTTTGCCTGAATACCAGCAGAAATGGGTGATTGATCGTGGTAAAGCTCAACTAAACAAATAGGACGATGCGAACATTTTTCTTCTTAGTAGGCAGTCTTTTTTTGTTATGCGCATGCGAGCAAACTGCTGCTACCAGCACGCTTGAAAATGACGAAGCAACTGTGGAGGCTGGTGAGATTGCCAGTATTATCCGTAATCCAGTAACAGCCCAGACCGAGGAGTTGGATACTACGCTCATTGCTGAGATGACTTTTGACAATGAGACTCATAACTTCGGTATGGTTGATCAAGGAGCTATCATTACGCACGATTTTAAGTTTACGAATACAGGAACCGTGCCGCTGGTGATAAGTGACGTCCGCTCTACCTGTGGCTGTACAGTCGCCGACTGGCCACGCGAACCAATTGCCCCCGGTGGGGAGGGTTCTATCCCGGTTCGTTTTGACACCAAGAACAAATCTGGGATCCAAAGTAAACCGGTGACTATTACCGCAAATACGCTAAATGCCAAGACCAATCTATTCCTGAATGGAAGAGTAGAAGAGTAAGAACTGGGTTCGGCTGCCCAAAATGACTTATCTTTCGCTCAAATAGATGTTTGGGAACACTATGCTACGGCGGTTGTGGGTCCAAGCCCTAATAACTCTTTACACCACAAACGATCTGATATATGGATTTCTCTCCGTTGCTGCTCCAAGCTAGTTCAGGAGGTGGAATGGTACAACTGATTTTCTTCGGTGCCATGTTGCTTATTTTTTGGCTGTTTCTCATTCGCCCTCAGGCTAAGCGCCAAAGAGAGCAAGCTGATTTTATGAAGAACCTGGCCAAAGGTGATCAAGTGGTCACTACCAGTGGAATTATTGGCAAGATCAATAAGATTGAAGACAATACCATTACCATTGAGGCTGGAAAGGTGTTCCTTCCTTTCACTCGCAACGCGATTTCTAAGGAAATGACCGATGCTTTCTTTAAAGAAGATTAGGTTAAGGAATCCACTCGCAAATCACTCCCAGGAGGATCGCAATGTGATGCTGATTTGCCTGGGCTTCGCTTTTGTCTTTTGGCTACTGGTCAAATTCTCCAAAGACTATACCGTCGTCCGAGAAGTGCAGCTGAGTTACGAATTGCCACAGGGCAAGGCATTTGCTAATTCCCCGCCCCAAACGGTTTTTGTTAACCTGAAGGCGCAAGGCTGGTTTTTTCTTGTTGCTGGTATCAGCGGCAAAGAGTATCATTTGCCGTATCTGGTGCCCGATCGTACGGTGTACGGACTTACCGCCGCTAAAGTGCGTTCCGATTTAGAAGACCTCGTCAATAACAAAGAGGTAGAGATCACAAATTTGTTGTTTGATGGTTTCCGGATTGTACTTGAAAATCGCGTGGAGAAGCAGGTGCCGCTTCGTGCCCAGTACCAACTGGGAATGCAGGAGGAATACAATTTAGTAACCGCAGTTGAGCTTTTCCCAGATTCCGTTTGGGTGGGTGGTCCACAAAGTATTATTGACCCCATTCAATTTTGGTTAACGGATAGTTTGATCCTAGATGATTTGGGGCAAACGTACACTGGCCAACTTCCCATTGTTACACCAGAAGCGGGAGTAAGCGTCAGTCCAGCCAGCGTACAAGTGACCGTTCCTGTGGAGCGTTTTACGGAGAAAAGCATATTTGTGCCGGTAGAAATTCTCAACCCTCCGCCAGATAGTATCCGGCTCTTTCCGGATAAAGCGCTGGTCAAGTGTGTAATCGGTTTGGGGAACTACAATAGCCTACGGGCAGAAGATTTTCGCCTGGTAGCTGATCTTAGCAAGAGTCGCTTACAGGAAGGGAAGAATTCTGTACCCTTAGAGTTGTTGACGGCCCCGGATTATTTGCACAGTGTTTCCTTGAGCCCCCGAGCGACAGAGTTCTTTGTGGTAAAAGCTACGGAATCAGAGGAGCCGGTGCCTAGCGACGAAAACCGATAGTGGATCGGCCAAAATGCAATTCATCTTTGTCCATTTTCAGGATCTCCACGTCAACTAGTTGGACCTCTTGATGAGTATTAGCCGCTTCGCCGTCCGCTGCGAGGCGCAGATCATGAGCGTTCACCACTTCTTGTACCAGTTTACGGACTGTCCTGGCGTTGCCAAAGTACTTATCCCGCAATTCGTAGAGGAAGCGCAGGTACTGCTTCAGGTAATCCGCCGATTCTTCATTAAGCAATAGATCCTGCTCTTGGAACATTTGTACGGCGATTTGGAACAACTCCTCAGGGCTGTAATCTTCGAAGCGCAGTGTTTTGTCAAAGCGGGAGCTGAGTCCTGGGTTAGCTTTTAAGAAGGTACCCATATTATCTGGGTAACCCGCCACGAAGACAAAGAAGCGGCCGCGCTGGTCTTCCATACGCTTCAGCAGTGTTTGTATAGCTTCATCACCAAAGTCGCCCTGTTGACTAGTGGAACGCTGCGAGAGGGCATAGGCTTCGTCAATGAAGAGTACACCACCGAGCGCTTCATCCACCTTCTGAGCGGTTTTGCCGGCAGTTTGTCCTACGTATCCTGCTACCAGACCTTGACGATCCGTTTCAATCATGTGGCCGCGCTCTAGTATACCGAGCGCCTTGTAGATTTTGGTGAGTATACGAGCTACGGTAGTCTTACCGGTTCCAGGGTTGCCCACAAAGACGGTATGCAAGAAGAAGCGGTTGAGTATGTTCTTTTGCGCCACTCTATAGTATCGCACTAATTGCACCATCTCGTTGATCTGGTTCTTGACACTCTCCATCCCGATCAACTGATCCAGTTCTGCCAGACTTTCCTCGAGCAGACCTTCATCTACTGGGATGTCCGGTAATTGCGGAGGATGCGTAAGCTGGATACCATTGACATCCGTCTCATTGATAACCGACAGCGTATCCAGATCCAATTGTTTGGGTTGGTCATGTTCCATGACCCGTAATCCCAGATTAACCTTAGCTTTTTCTACCAGGTCAAATACAAAACGGGCATTACCAAAGCTGCGATCCCGATTTCGGAAAGCATTCGTGATAATCTGATCAATAGCGGCGGCGGCGGGTGGCGTGAAATGCACTTCCATATGCTGGGCGGCAAATCTTGCAATCTGCGTTAGCTCTTGCGGGAGGTAATCCGGAAATTCGAACTGATGTTTGAAACGAGACTTTAAACCGGGGTTGCTATCCAGAAAGTACTTCATTTCCTGCGGATAACCGGCGGCAATCACGGCGAGATCACCGGGGCCGTTACTCATCTCTTTGACCAGAATTTCAATCACCTCACGGCCAAAGTCTTTAGAGTCGTCTTGTGAGCGGGCTAGGGCGTAAGCTTCATCAATGAATAGCACACCTCCTCTGGCCTTCTCAATGGCCTCCTTGACCTTAGGCGCAGTTTGACCAATATACTCGCCAACCAAATCAACTCGATCCACAGTATGAACATGACCTTTGCTGAGCAGCCCCATCTTGTGATACAGCTTACCCATCATGCCCGCAACGGTAGTTTTTCCGGTGCCAGGATTACCAATGAACACCGAGTGCACATTGATCTCGTCTCGTTCGGCAAAACCTCGATCCTTGCGCAACTGCAGGAATTGAATATAGCGGGCGTGTTCTTTTACTTGCCGTTTAATGCTGTGCAACCCAATGAGATCATCCAGCTTGGCGACTACCTCTTCAAAGGTGCGTCGGTCCACCTGTTCTGGCGCTAACACGCGCGCCTTGTCCTGATTAGGGAGCCAAACAGCTGGATCACCTTCGATAAAGTCATACCCTACCGTAAAGGGAATACTAGCGAGGAGCTGATCCATAAAGACCAATTCGACGCTGTAACGATCTGTACGCCAGGAGCCCTTTACGTTAGAACCCCATCCAGCGGTAAGCTGAATCAGCTCTTTATCTTTTTCAATACGCTGCAAGCGCACCACTTGTCCTTTTAGCTCGCGAGCGTTATTGAAGAACTTGGTAAAGAGTTCGCATTGCCAGTTTTTTTCCGGTAGGAGATTACGCAGCAGAATTTCTACGTAGATGTAACGCGTTTCCTCGCATGCAAAGGCTTTATAGTAAGTACGGTCATCTTCGTTGACGTCATCGTACGGGCCTTCGTACAATCGAATACTCTGTACTTCGAGATACGGATTGTCCTCTGGGAGTAACTCTTGGTTAGCGTCTTCAATGTAGAAGTATTTGGACCCTACTTTTTGTCCGTCGAGAAAGGCCTCCCAATAGTACGTTCCTTTTTTCCAGAAACTCCCTTCGGTCTTGTTGCCCCAGCCTTCGCGTACGTAGGCTACGTGATCGTACTTGCTAATTTTCTTATTGAGACTTAAGCGGCAAATCTCCCGCTTGCCCTTGCGCAAGGAATAGCAAACCAGGTCAATAGCTACTTCCCAGTCTTGTTCGTCGAAGAGTTTGTTGTAGAAGGAGAGTTCCGCGTAGACAAAAGCAGTGGTATACCGATCAAAGACTTGGCGGTACTTCTTACGATTATCCGCTAGCCACTCGGTCGAGCCGTACACTTTTAGTTCTTTGAACTTATAGTGCGTTTTACCGGGTTGTAGATTTGCTTCTGCCATGTTCAGGTTTCAGAAAAAGCCTGCTATACGGCTCCTGATTCAATGAAGGTCGATTGTTTTCTGGACATATCCAATAGCAAAAACAAAAAAGACGCATTCGCCATAAGGGAATGCGTCTCAAAACCACCTATCTAAACTTGAAAAATCCTAATTTGTAATGAGTAGCGGCAGCGTAGCTTGTCCCTGAGGATTTACCAATTGCAGCTGGTATAAACCCGCTGGCCAGTTACTCAAATCAACTGATTCGCGGTATGTACCGCTATTCAATTGTCCGAACGACTTAGTAAACAACACTTTGCCTTCTTGGTTCACGAGTCGCAAATTAATTTCTGCGTTCTCTAATAATTTGAACTCAAGGGTGGTATTATCTACCGCCGGATTTGGAAACAATGTATAAACATCCAATGTGCCAATCAGTTCATTCGTTGCCACAATTTCTGCTAGTGGAAACGTATTCCCGTCAGTTTGCGCCACCCAGGCTTCGAATTCTGGACCTTCCTCGCCTAAGAAACCGGAAGCAAAAACAGTAATTGCTTGTCCGTCTAAGCCGGTAATGTCCGCATCATATTTTCTGACGATTGTCGTATTGTCCTCTGCTGGAGTAACATCCAGAATATAAGGAGCTGGTGGGACGCTCACGTAATCACTAAAGGTGGGGTAGTCAATATTATCGAATAGTACTGGACCACCATTTTCAACTACTACATCAACGGTAGGGGCATCTGGAGAACCATGGAAAAGAACGATATCTACCTCTGATGCATCACGAGCACGGTCGCGACCTTGGTCGTTTAGGACTACGGTAAACGGTGTGTCCATATCATTGACTACACCGGCGGCCATGGCCAGGTATACTCTACCGTCTTCCAACTCTACATTTTCTAGTGTAGCTACGGCTTCCGAAATGTCTGCACCAGCTGGTACCACGGCAATTTCTAGTGGCGTACGCGTAGGCAGGTCAATCATCGGGGTAGCATCGCGGAATGCTAAGCCAGGTACAGCATTAGCTCCGTTGACGTAAATGTCTACGGTTGGATCTGGTGAATTATGAATCACCTGTAAACGACTTACTGATCCCAGTTCAACTACTAAGCCATTTGCAAAGGCAGCAAATAATCCGAAGGCTGGCTCGTCTCCAAGGATTCCGCTAGCGAATAGGGTGGTAGCAGCTCCACCGATTAGGGCTACTGCTTCTCCATTGAAGGTAGCGACCAAGTCTGGGTTACCTGTGGCGTATAGTTCAAGGAATTCAGCTACGTTAGGTACTTCCTGATAATCGGTAAAAGAACCGTAGGCCAAATCACTGACAACGGTTGCACCCACGCTACGGGCCTGCACATCCACGTTTGGCGCTCCTGGTGAACCGTGAAATACGGTTATACCTACTTGGTCCGCTGCGGAACTTTCAGCTCGTGTGTCGTCATTAATTGCTAAACCGAATGGGAAGTCAGGATCAGCAGGGATACCGTTAGCAATAACGGTGTATGATTTACCATCTTCCAGGGTAACAGGATCGGGGAGAACGGTAGTGATGTCTGCTCCGCTTTCACTATCGCCAGGTGCGATACCAATGGTTAGGGGTAGACGAGTCGGGTAGTAGGCCGCTTGGCTGGCCGTACGGAAAGAGAAGTCATCTTCAAGCAAAGAATAGTCATCTGGACCCTGCGGAAATACAGCTGCATACAAATCAATAGTTTCTACTGCTGATGATGGCGAGTTGTGAATGAACTGAGTTAAAGCTACTGGCAACAGAGCCAAAACTGTTCCATCTGGCAAAGCAGCGTAAAGATTGAATAGCGGGTCTGCATCCAGCAAACCACCGGCAAATACTACAGCGGAAAGTCCGTCCCCACCGGTCAAGTTAGTAAAGAAGGTTCCTACTAAATCGCTGCTACCAGCAGGAGTGAGCTCAAAGAAATTAACGTTTGGCACTCCGTCAAAATAGGTATCCGTGAAATTACCATAAGCGAGGTCTGTGACTGGCGTAACATCATCCACAATCTCAGTAATGTCTACATTCGGCGCACCAGGAATACCGTGGAAAGCACGAATTTGGATGGCATCTGGGTTGGTACTTGCCAGCCGCGCTCCGTCGGTTAGGGCTACACTGAATGGCGTGTCCATATTCCCTTCAATACCATAGGCAATAGCCGTATAGTCTGAACCATTTGCAAGATTGACAGTGGTGGTGAAGAAAGCTTCGTCCGCAGAGGTCGAAGTCTCAGGTGCCACAGCAATTTCTAGGTCAACACCGGCAGGTACAAAATTAGCCGGTGTGGCCGTAGCGAATTCGAAGTCGTCCTCATAAATAGCGCCATTGACGTATACGTCTACGGTTGGGCTTGGGCTGTTGTGAATAAGTTGCAAGGAGGCGATTTGCGTTGCTGGTAGTTCTACAACAGTACCATCAGGCAAGGCAGCAAATAAACCAAAGGCTGGAGTGTCGCCCAAGAAACCAGAAGCGAACACATTAGCTGCACCGCCGCCAAGGGCAGATAGGTTAGCATCGAAGGTAGCCACAATTGCTGGGCTGCCAGTAGCTCTCACATCTAGTAAGTAGCTTCCTGCTGGAACTTCCAGATAACCGGAATAATTGCCAAATGTTAAACCAGGAACAAGTGTCCCGATAAAACGGGCGTCTATGTCTACTGCGGGAGCATCAGTAGCACCGTGGAAAGCTTGGATCGCTACGTTATCACCAGAGCTTGCAGCTCCTAGACCTAGGCCAGCATATAAATTAAAGGGGTTATCCATGTCGCCAGCAATTCCAGCCGCGGTAACGGTATAAGAAACACCATCATCCAATTGTCCTAGCGGGAAAGTGGCAAAGGCGTCACCAACGTCAGAACTAGGGCTCACCGCAACGGCTACTTCAATGTCAGTTGCCGCGGCTACTTCTAGGTAGGCCGTCGCTTGACGAAATTCTACGCCAGTCAGTTCCGGTAGAAGGCCGCCATTGACGTAGATATCTACAGTGGGGCCAGAATCAGTACCAGGGGTAGGGGAGTTGTGGATAATTTGAACGAGCGCTTGACTCATGAGAGCGAGACTGAGACCAAGCATGAATAGGGAAAGCGTAAAAAGCTTTTTCATGTACTCAATGGTTTTTGTGGTTTACTAATGTTGAAGTGAACAGTGTCAATTCGCTTGAGAAACTGTATAATGCGCATCCGGTTTACAGCGTTTTCGACTTTGTTGTTTAACTGACAAAAAGCGTTTGCCGCAGCTTCTTACTTTTGTATTAGAAATGACACTCCATGAATAATCTTGAGATCTTTAGTCAGATTCACACCTTTATCTTCGATGTAGACGGTGTACTCACCAACAGCCAGGTTTTGGTGATGCAGGATGGCCAGCTATTACGACAAATGAGCATCCGCGATGGCTATGCGATTAAACGTGCGGTGGAAGAAGGCTACCGCGTAGTTATTATAAGTGGCGGCAAATCGGAAGGGGTTCGAGTACGACTACAGAACCTGGGGGTACCTGATGTGTATCTAGGAATTCAAGATAAACTTGATACCTACGAGGAAGTCGTTGATATGTACGACCTGGAGGAAGGCGGCATCCTTTACATGGGCGATGATTTGCCTGATTACCCGGTGATGCGCCGCGTAGGACTACCCACCTGTCCCGCGAATGCGGCCTATGAAATCAAAGCGATATCACAATATATCTCCGCATTTGAGGGCGGAGCTGGTTGTGCCCGGGATGTCATTGAGAAAGTACTCCGCTTGCGAGGCGATTGGGAGCCGGAGGATGAGTAAGTCTATTGCCCTAGGCATGGGCCGCTCGCTGCCGTAACAAGTGATCAGCCAGTACTAGGGCCGTCATCGCCTCCACAATGGGCACCGCTCTAGGAACCACACAGGGATCATGACGTCCTTTACCAGTGACTACTACTACTTCACCGGCCTCATTGATGGATTCTTGCTCGGAAACAATAGTCGCTACCGGTTTAAAAGCACAGCGGAAATAAATATCCATTCCATTAGTGATGCCACCTTGAACACCACCGCTATGGTTGGTTCTGGTTTTTACTTCCTCTCCATCTTGGTAAAAGGCGTCATTGTGTTCGCTGCCTCTCATACTCACCCCGGCAAAGCCTGAGCCGTATTCAAATCCTTTGCAGGCATTAATACTCATCATGGCTTTCGCCAAATCGGCGTGAAACTTATCGAAGACGGGTTCACCCAATCCGGCAGGACAGTTTTTGACCACCGCACTTACCACACCACCAATGGTGTCTCCATCTTTTCGAACAGCTTTAATCAAGGTCTCCATCTCGCTGGCCAATGCCTGATCAGGACAGCGAACTGGATTGGACTCAATTAATTCTTTACTTATCTGAGAATAATCATTACTCATTTGTAATTTTCCCACTTGCGAAACATAAGCAAAAAGATCAATCCCTTGCTGTTGTAGGAACAACTTAGCAATTGCGCCAGCAGCTACCCGAGCAGCCGTTTCGCGGGCAGAGGAACGACCACCACCACGGTAGTCACGGCGTCCGTATTTAGCGTGGAACGTATAGTCGGCATGGCTGGGGCGGAATTTATCTGCAATATGGCTGTAGTCCTTAGAGCGGGCATCGCTATTGAAAATGACCATTCCGATAGGTGTACCGGTAGAGGTGCCTTCAAATACACCGGACAGAATTTGTACCTGGTCTGCCTCTTTGCGTTGAGTGACAATCTTACTCTGGCCAGGTCGCCGGCGGGCCAGTTCTTCTTGGATAAAGGCTTCGTCAATTGGCACCCCAGCTGGGCAGCCATCCACAACGACGCCCAGGGCTTTGCCGTGTGATTCTCCAAAGGTGCTAATCCGAAACAATGTGCCAAAATTACTTCCTGCCACTCGTCACATATTTTGATTAGCCGCTAAGGTAAATACTCAAGTGTAGTTCGCTAATTTCTGGGCGTCAATTATCGGTCCTAATTACGAGTTTAGGGCGTTCAAACCGGACGAGCTTGGAAAATTGACTTTAGGTGAAACTTTTGCGGTAGCTGTTGGGTTATAATGGCGTTTGCCAAGGAGTGGCCAAAATCGGGCTCCACAATTTGTGTGGAATTGCCAGCAGGTTTAGAGGCAAAACTCCGGCAAGGTCAACATAAAGTGATAAATTTGTGGGCTTTTTCCACAAGGAATTGAGCTAGATAGAAGGAACGGAGAAATGCTGCTGGAACCTCAAGATCTGTACGAGAAGTTAGAGTTTGATAAGATCATCGATCTACTGGAAGAGTCCTGCTACGGGCAGCGGGGCAAAGATGCCGTACGTGCCCTGCAACCCAGTCAAGAGCTGGCGCAGATCGATACCTGGTTGGCGGAGGTAGATGAATACCGCCGAACCCTGGAACGCCGGGATAACTTCCCGATTGGTGCCTATCAGGAAATTGCCGAAGAGCTCAGGATGTTGGAAATTGAAGGTTTTGTGCTACCAGAAGAGGGGTTGCAAAAGCTTAATATCCTCCTACTGTTTATTCGTGATATTTACCGCTTCTTCTCACCAGAGCGGCAAGAAGCCTACGAAGCCTTATACGATATCATTCGCCCGGTACACTTCAATGAAGACTTGCTCCAGGCTATTGAAAGAGTGATTGACGAAGAAGGAAATATCCGACCGGATGCCTCTCCTGAATTGCAAAAGATTCGTCGGCATATCCAGAGTAAATATCGGGAGATGGATCGGCAATTTAAGCTGATCATTGAGAACTACCGCAAAAAAGGATGGCTAACGGATAATGTCGAAAGTTTCCGGAATGCCCGCCGCGTACTGAGTGTGCCATCGGAGCACAAAAGGAAAATTCGTGGTATCATTCACGATGAATCCAGTACCGGTCGTACTGCTTTTATTGAACCGGAGGGGGTAATTGATATCAATAATGACCTCTTTGATTTGCAGCAAGAAGAAAAGCGAGAAATCTATCGGATTCTCCGCGAGCTGAGTGCAACGATCCGCCCGTACCTGCCTTCTCTGCACGAATATCGCGACCTGATTGTGCGTTTTGATGTAATTCAAACTAAGGCACAATTGGCGTTAAAGCTCAAGGCCGTTCGTCCGCGTACGCAGGAAAAACCAACGCTGGCAATTGTCAAGGGACGTCACCCTTTGCTATTCCTAAAAAATAAAGAGCTTGATCGTAAAACGATTCCATTTGATCTCTCGCTATTTGGCCAAAATCGAATTTTGGTTCTGAGTGGTCCCAATGCCGGTGGTAAGTCGATTACTATGAAATCGGTAGGGCTGTTACAATTAATGTTTCAGTGTGGCCTATTGCTACCAGTAGATGGACAAACCAAAATGGGCGTCTTTAACCAGCTGTTTGCGGATATTGGCGATCAACAGAGCTTAGAGAATGACCTCTCTACTTATAGTTCTCGCCTGGAAAACGCCCGGGTCTTTCTAGAAAAAGCCGATGCGCATACCTTGGTGCTGATTGACGAATTTGGCTCAGGGACAGATCCCAAGATTGGTGGAGCTATTGCCGAATCAATCTTGCTGCAGTTGAATCACAGCAAGGTTTTTGGAGTGATCACCACTCACTACAGTAATCTAAAGGTCTTCGCCTTTAAAACTCGGGGCCTGGTCAATGGCTCTATGCACTTTGACAAGGATAATTTGGCGCCCAGCTATGAGATGAAAGTTGGTCGCCCTGGTAGTTCTTACGCCTTTGAGATTGCCAGTAAAAGTGGCCTACCGGATAAAGTGCTCAAGTATGCGCGCAAGCGAATCGGTAGTAACGAAAGAGCAGTGGATGATCTTTTAGTGGATCTCCAACGCGAAAAGCAGGAGGTGGAGGAGAAGCTACAAGAACTGCAGAATAAGCAGGAAGCGCTGAACCGCCTTACTAAGACCTACGAACAATTGCACCGCGATCTCGAGTATCGTCGCAAGAAGCATAAGCTGGAAAAAAAGGAGCAAGAGCTACAGCAATCAGCGCAGGACAATCGGGAGCTGGAACGGTTGATTCGTGAATTGAAGGAGGAGAAAAACCTGGAGAAAGCGAAGAAAGTGGCCTTGGAAATCAAGTACACACGCCAGGAATTATCAGATCAGGTAGGCGGCTTACGCGAAGATATTTACCATCCAGAAGCGGCAGAAGTAGAAGATCGCCCCATAGCCGTAGGTGATTTTGTGAAGCTGAAGACGGGCGGTGCAACCGGAGAAGTAGAATCTGTAGACCGCAAAAATGCCGTGCTTATCATGGGCGGCATGCGGATGACCGTAAAGCTGCGTGATTTACAGCTTGCCAAAACGCCGCTCAGTATTCGGAGTACCCAGAGTGTGCACAGTGATATAGACTACGCCGCCCGCTTTGATAGCAAGATTGATATTCGCGGTATGCGTTACGTGGAAGCGGTCAAGGTGATAGAAGAATTTGTGGATCAAGCCATTCTGGCCGATGTCTCCTCCCTCCGTATTGTACACGGTAAGGGCAATGGTTCTTTGCGTAAAGCCGTTAAAAAGAAACTCAGGGAATATAATGTACCAATGGAAATCTACCACCCCGAGGCTGAAGCTGGCGGAGATGGGGTAACACTGGTGCAGTTCTAGCAATTAGAATTAGAATGATAATTAGAGTTAGAATTGCTTATTGAATCACATCTAATTCTAATTTTTACTCTCATTCAGATTCTCATCCTAATTCTAATTCTCACTCTAATTCAACTTACCGCTATGGCCAAAAACAACCAGTGGAAGAAACTAGACGGTTTGGTGTTTTCAACTGACCCGGACCTGAATCTAGAACCAGAACAGGAAGAAGAAGAAACCTTGCCACCAGCCCAACAACGACTACGTATCTGGCTTGACCGCAAACAACGAAAAGGTAAAGCGGTGACTTTGATTACGGGCTTTGAGGGTAGTGAGGATGATATGAAGGCTTTGGCTAAAGCCTTGAAAACCTATTGCGGAGTAGGTGGCTCGGCCAAGGACTACGAGATCATTATCCAGGGCGATCAGCGCGATAAGGCCTTGAAATACTTGTTGGATAAGGGCTATAGCCAAACCAAGAAAAGTGGTGGCTAAGATGTTTGTGTCATCTTTGATTGTTTGCCTAATTCTCTCTTGCCAACCAGAAAATACCAGGCAAGAAGGATCATCTGTTAATACTGAAGCGGTCAACTTACCCGTAGTACTTGCAGCTGAACAAGATTCTACGGGCATGACCATTGCCAGTCGTTTTGCTCCTCCTGCCGGTTTCCAGAGAGTACCACTTCCACTGAATTCTTTTGGCGACTTCTTGCGGGAGCTTCCACTCCAATCAAGCAGTAGTAAGGTGTTTCAGTATGATGGTCGACCAAAGTACCGACAGGATGTACACGCCGCAGTGATTGACATGGACGTAGGCACGCGCGACTTGCAACAATGTGCAGATGCAGTGATCCGGCTGCGGGCGGAGTATTTTTGGGAAGAGGGAGCTTACGACGAAATCAGTTTTCAATTCACCAATGGTTTTATAGCATCTTGTCGGCCTTGGCGTAATGGCCAGCGCATCCAGGTGGTTGGCAACAGCGTCACCTGGGTTCAACGGGCCCAACAGGATACTACGTATAAGCAGTTTCGCAGATACCTGAACATGGTTTTCGCTTATGCGGGAACCCTCTCTTTGGCTAACGAACTAACAGCAAGACCGCTTGCGGAAATTAAAATTGGAGATGTTTTTGTGCAGGGAGGAAGCCCCGGCCATGCTGTGATTGTTGTTGACCTGGTAAGAAGTGAGTCATCAGATGAGGTAATGGTGTTGCTGGCGCAAAGCTACATGCCAGCTCAGGATATACACGTCCTGAAAAATTCGCGGCGTGCTGATAGTTGGTATATCATCACTACTGACACCAAATTTATCAAAACCCCCGAGTGGACCTTTTCCGCTGGAGATTTAAAGCATTTCTAAGAGCTTGTTTGGGACTACTTGATTAAACGTTTGAGCTTGTCAACCGATAATGGCTTGAGGAGGAATTGAGAAACAAGTGGAGAATTATTGGCGCGTTCTAGGTCACTGGGGATTCTGGTGGTACTTAAAATAACGATTTGCTGCGCCTTGTGATGTTGGGGTAACTCTTTGTATTCATCTAAAAAATCCCAACCATTCTTCATGGGCATGTTGATATCCAGGAATATAATGTCGGGAGCTGATCCAACCGATTTCAGAATCGAAATGGCATCGTCCACCGTTAAACAATCTACTATTTCGTTAACCAAACCAGATTCTTCCAGGATAATCCGGTGGTACAGATTAGTTGATATGTCGTCGTCTACTAGCAGTATTTTATTAATCATTTTTCCTTAGTTGAAAGACGAAATCGGCACCACCTAGTTCATTTCTCTCGACCCAGATTGATCCTCCGTGGTTCCTGACGATTTCTTTGCAAATAGATAGTCCTAAGCCTGTGCCTTTGTATTCATATTTGTTGACCTGCTGGAATTCCTCAAAAATGATAGAGATGTGCTCATCGGAAACTCCAATTCCATTATCCCTCACCCTTAACTCTAGCAGCTGTCCTTTGTCCTCGTGAGAAATTTGGATTCTCACCCTGTCTTTGTCGTTGAATTTAACAGCATTTGAAATCAGGTTTTGGAATAAACGGTGGATTTCAGATTTATTTCCCAGGGCTTTAGGGAGTTGAGTACAGTGTATTTCAATATGATCGGCAATAACAGTTTCAATAATGTCTTGTACAACTCGGTTGAGGTCAATTTCTTCTTTTTCCTTGCCTCCTTTTATGATTTTGGAATAGATCAATAGGTCTCGCAATATCAATTTCATGTGTCCAATACTATTGGAAATAATATTGAAATACTTGCGGCCTGCCTCGTCGATTTTATCTCCGTATTTCTCCTTCAGTAGACCCTGGAAATTATCAATGTTAACCAGTGGCTGTTGTAAATCGTGTGAAGAGGCGTAGATGAATTTTTTTAGAAAGGAATTCATAAAAGACAGCTCTTCGTTAGATGCCCGCAATTCTTTTGTAATAGTTCGATTTTGGAGAAAGAAGTAGAAGAGCAGTAAAGAAACCAATAAAAGGACTAGGACAATGGCTAGGATCGTTCTGATAAAGGGGAGGAAGCTATTAGAACTGGTATTATCACGGTAGGCGATGCCAATATTGAATTGTAGGTCATAGCAGTCTACAGCTTGGATCAGGTAATTCTCTTTGGGTAAATGCAAGTTGGCATGGTCTTTCCGATTGTGATGAACTTTGGTGCCATTATAAACTTGTTCCCGATCAAACAGTACCTCATTGCCAAAACTAAAGCGATAGGTAAATTCTTCATTGATATCGCTAGCAATGATGGGATCTAGCAAATTCTTAATGTCGATTAGGGGAGTCATGTACCCAACCACCTCGTCGTTGAGAACGAGGCGAAAGTCAATGGGGAACCCTACAAAACCTTCGTACAAATTAATGGGAGGAAAGGATAACAGTCCGTCGCTCTGCAGTAATAGATCCATCCTCAGGATCGTTTCTTGCGGGCGAATGTCATTGAGATTGACTCCGATTAAATCATTGGGCACCAGATCCCTTTCACTGACGGTAAAGATGAAAATGTGATTGGAGTCAATGTAGTTGATAATAATCGAATTCCCGTATTCGATGAGTTCCAGATGGTGAGCGACGTATGCTTGTATCTGTTCAGCTGTAGGTACTTTACCTAATCCGAGCACATGACTCCTTAGGCCTGATACCAGAACTGCATACTTATCAATCCCTTTCTCAAATTCGATGACGGCCTTTTGCAAGTTTTGTTCAAGGTAGGTTTGCCGACTTTCTCTTCTCGTTTCCTCGAATTGAGTATATACGAGATACAGCGCCCCCACTGATAGTGCGCTAATTATCGCCACTAATACCAGAATGTTACCACGAATTAAGGTGCTCTTGGGAGCCATATGATGCCGGTAGATTCATTGGTGTAGCCTCATGCTAAGCACCTCCGCGTTAGCTCGGCACTCTAGCAAGAGTCACAAGGTTGGAGGCTACACAAAGAGTCGTAAATAAGATCTGGGGTGCTTAAATTAACCGCTCTCAAACCGGTCTTGAGAATGACCATGATTTCGGAGCGTAGGGGTGCTTAGGAAAATTAATGGCCTTGTCTTGGGGTGAGTTACGGCCACTAAATTAGTCAAATTTTTATTTATGATTTAGCCTCGCTTAAGGGTAGGATTCTCGTGATTAGGAGGAGCACTTCTATCCAGAGTAAATATTTTGGAATGGGGGGGAGTTTCAATCATCACGGGAGCTATTTGATCGAGGTCAGTGGCCGAAAACAGAAAAGGCGTGCCAACATACTGGAATCCCTTACAGAATGGAAAACCCAGTTGTTGGCACGCCCAGCCACGCAGGTCAATGAAGGGCTTCTAGAAGCCCTCAATCCCTTGCACCGTCGTATACTTAAAGCTCTTTTTCTTATCTGGATAAACAATACTGAAGGCCGTTTGGCACATCAAAGTTGCTTCGTGAAAACCACACAAAATCAACTTCAGTTTACCGGGATAGGTATTTACGTCGCCGATCGCGAATACGCCGGGTAAATTAGTACGGTAGTCAAAAGTATCTACTACGATGGCGTTCTTCTCAATCTCCAAGCCCCATTCACCAATCGGGCCTAGCTTAGGAGAGAGCCCAAAGAGCGGTAGGAAGTAGTCCGTTGCCTTGGCGTACTCACCCAGGTTCTTGTGCTTAATGGTTACTTCCTTCAGGTGACCATCCCCTCCGCTTAGACCAGTTATCTGGGCTTCCGTAACCAACTTGATTTTACCCTCCATATCAAGCTGCTGCACTTTTTCAGCACTATCAATGGCGCCCCGGAAGCTATTACGGCGGTGCACCAAGGTCACTTCGCTGGCCACTTCTGCTAAGAAAATGGTCCAGTCTAAAGCCGAATCACCGCCACCGGCAATAACGACTCGCTTGTCGCGGTACATCTCCGGATCTTTTACAAAGTAGTTGACCCCTTTCTTCTCGAAGTCTGTAATGTTACTGATCGGCGGCTTGCGTGGTTCGAAACTACCTAAACCACCGGCGATAGCTACTACTGGTGCTAAGTGCTGAGTGCCTTCATTGGTGGTTACAAGCCACTGTCCGTCTGCTTGCTTCTCGAGTGTTTCAGCACGTTCACCAAGCGTGAATCCTGGTTTGAATGGCTCAATCTGTTCCATCAGGTTATCCACTAGGTCTCCCGCTAAAACGGAAGCGTACCCAGGAATATCATAGATTGGTTTTTTGGGATATATCTCACTCAACTGCCCACCCGGTTGGGGCAGGGCGTCGATGATATGACAACGTAGTTTGAGGAGCCCGGCTTCAAACACAGTAAATAGCCCCACTGGGCCTGCTCCAATAATGATGATGTCTGTCTTAATCATTGTTCTCAATTAATTCTTGGGTCAACTCGTTCATGCGGTCCACTTTCTCCTCGAAGGAAAGCTTAAGTGTACTGCGATAACGATGTAGATTCTGTAAAAGTTGATCAATATCCTCTGGGAATATGCTTTCGAAAAGCTGCCGCAGCCGTTTCGCTAGGGTGGGGGACTTGCCGTTTGTTGAAATGGCAATTTTTAAGTTCCCTTTCGTGACGATTCCACCAAGGTACAAGTCACACAGTTCGGGAGTATCGGCCACATTTACTAGCAACTGCCGCGCGCGCGCATCCTGGTAGACCTGATGATTGACCTCAGGTCGGTCGGTAGTAGCAATTACAATGTGTCGGCCTTCCAGAAAACTGGGGGCATACACATCCTCTATCAATTCAATTTCGTGTCGGGTAGCCAATTCGCGTACTTCTTCTCGAATGAGTGGTGCCACTACGGTCGCTTTGGTGTTGGGACTCGACTTCATGATAAAGAAGAGCTTTTCGTAAGCCACATTTCCACCTCCCACGATCAAGAAGTTGAGCTGTTCTGTCTTCAGAAATATTGGGTAGAGCGTATTCATTAAGCGAAGGCTTTTTGCTGATTCATTTCGGCATTAACTGCCTCCAAATTGTGCGCTGCTGCACCAAACACGAGTAGCCCTGGACTACCTAGTTGGGCGATAGCATTCAATGCTACAATATTATCCAACTGTCCACTCAAAACTCGGGCCTCAGGGCGGGTAGCGTTCTGCACAATGCTCACCGGATAATCATTTGGCTTGTGCTGTGCGAAGAGGTCTACTATTTCCGATAGCTTACTCATTCCCATGAGAACAATAACGGTAGCGGAGGAAGTAGCAGCTACCGCAATATCTGTACTAAGCTGCCCATCTTTATTGGTACCTGTGAGAACCCAAAAGCTTCTGCTAATTCCGCGTTGGGTAAGCGGTAACTGATGATATGCTGCCATACCAGAGTAGGAGGAAATACCTGGAATTACTTCTACTTCTATTCCCGCTTCTCGCGCAGTTGATATTTCCTCCATCGCTCGCCCAAATACCATCGGGTCACCTCCTTTCAAACGTACAACGTGGTAGTTGAAGCGAGCAAAATCTAGTATAAGTTGATTGATTTGTTCTTGAGAATACCGCTGCCAGCCTTTACGCTTGCCCACAAAGACTTTCTTGGCGTAGGGGTTATGCTCTAATAAAACCGGGTTAGCCAGGCTATCGTACAAGATAACGTCGGCAGATTGAATCGCGCGCAATCCCTTTAGCGTTAGCAGCTCGGGATCACCTGGCCCGGCTCCAACAAGAGTAATCTTAGCTTTTTGATTGAATGGTTTCACGGGGAGGGGCTTTTGGGGTTATTCTACGATTGATGGTTCCAATTGCGACTGGCGGATTTGCTCTACCTTGCTCACGGTCAATTGACCATTGCGCAGGTATTGCTCAGCAAAGTCGGCGGTAGGCTCATTAGTTTTCATGGCACGAATAATGTTGCTGAAGGATTCTCCAAGATCAAATTCAGTGGTAAAATGTTCGTCAAAAGCCCGAATGATAGCCTGCTGCGTGTTCAACTTAGCATCAGTAGGCGTTAGCAGTCCTTTAGCGGCGTATAGCATGGCGGTATAAGTCCAGTAGATGGCATCCGCATAGCGTTCTTGACCGAGGGCCTGTTCTGCATTTTCCAATTTCTCCTGTGCCTCCAATAAAAGGGTAGCCACCAGGTCAACGGTAACACCTGCACATTCACCAATGCCAATAGCCCGAATGTACTTCTCCTCATTACCCCAGTCGGTGAAGTCGAGTTCTGTCAGGTTGTCCGTAGTGGAAAGGTCCTTCAGCATTTGGTAGAAGTAGTCCTTCTCGCGCCGGTCGTAATAGCTGTGGAAGAACTCAGCTTCTTCTCGGTTAGACTGGTAGTCATTCAATAGTCGGCGTAGTGCCTCGGGGCTACGGCGAGCTGGCATCTTCAGTACCTTATCGGCAAAACGACCTTGACCATTCCCTAGGGTGCCGCCACCAAGTAGCAATTGGGAAGCCGGTGCAATTAGTTTCCCTGCCTTAACCGTCATGCCCTGGAAGCCGATGCTGGCTAAGGTGTGCTGTCCACAAGCATTCATACAACCACTGATCTTGATCACTAAATCCTTGTCGTGTGCTAAAGCTGGGAATTCCAGTTGTAAGACTCGCTCTAACTCTCTGGCTAAACCCATGCTGCTGGCAATGCCCAAGTTGCAGGTGTCCGTGCCCGGGCAAGCCACAATGTCAAGTGGCGATTCATAACCAGGGTTCGCTAGATCCAGTTGATCCAAAGCCAAGTAAAGTGCTGGTAGGTGCGCTTCCGGTACGTGGCGTAATAGAATGTTCTGTTGGATGGTTAATCGTAAATCTTTACTCGCCCAACGATCAATGATGTTGGCCAGTTTTCGAGCTTTGTCACTACTGATGTCACCATTAGTAAGCTTAATACCTACAGCGAAGTAGCCTTCCTGCTTTTGTGGTAGTGCGTTGGTTGCACGCCAGGTTTCGTAGGCTGGGGTAGTCTCAAAAGTAACCGTTTCTAATTCTTGCGGCACTTCGATTGCCGCAGCCTCCTCTTGGATAGGGTAAGACTGCACCGCCAGGCTCTGCTGTTGCTCAGCCACCAGTTTACGAAATCCTTCTAAGCCAACGTCCTTGAGCAAGTATTTTAGCCTGGCTTTATGACGGCGTGCTCGTTCACCGTATTGGTCGAAAACGCGTAGTACGCTTTCGGTAAAGGGGACTATTTGCTCAACAGGCAAGAACTCGAAGGCTGTTTCGGCATGTTTAGGCTGCGAGCCAATTCCACCACCTAGCATTACTTTAAACCCGCGGACACCGTCTCTGATCTTAGGGATAAAGCCCAGGTCGTGCACAAAAGAGTAGCTGTCATCTAAATCGGATGAAGAGAAAGAAATCTTAAACTTTCGCCCCATGTCCTGGCAAATAGGATTGCGCAGGAAGTACTGAAAAACAGCTTCGGCGTAGGGGCTGATATCAAATGGTTCTTTGGGATCAATTCCGGCTAAGGGGGAACCGGTAATATTGCGTACGGTGTTACCGCAAGCTTCGCGTAGGGTGATTTTATCTTTTTCCAGTTCGGCCCACAACTCTGGAGTGTGATCCAGACTTACGTAGTGCACCTGAATGTCTTGTCGTGTAGTAATGTGCAGATTGCTGCTGGCGTACTCGTCAGAAATATCAGCAATTCGCCGTAGTTGTCGGGTGTCCAACTTGCCAAAAGGGATTTTGATCCGGACCATTTGGACGCCCTCCTGCCGTTGACCGTATACACCCCTGGCTAAACGTAAACTACGAAAGCGTTCCTCATCTACCTGACCCTTTTGGAAAGCGTGAATCTTTCGTTCTAGCTCCAAAATGTCTTTCTCTACAATGGGGTCTTCTAGTTCTGTTCTAAAACTTTTCATGTTCTAAGGATCGCTCGGACCGCAAGCCAATGGTTCTCGACTGGGTACTTGCCGTCGCTGTGAATGATTGTTTTCGAGAGGCAATATAATGGCATTTTGTGATTAAAGCCAATATAAATTATAAAATCTATAGAATTAGTAGGAATTGAGACAAGAAACGAGTTCAGTAAAAACATTATATTTGTTTAGAGCACGATATTATCTATGGTTTCAAAGAAGTGTAAATACGCCATCAAGGCAATTTTGTATATAGCTCGTAATCAATCAGAAGATCAGTCGATCTTCGCCTCTGAGATTGCGAAAAATGAGAAGATTCCGCAGAAGTTCTTGGAGAGCATCCTTAGAGAGCTTTGCAATCAGCGGATTCTTTTGAGCAAGCGAGGGCGGTACGGTGGTTATCGCCTTTTAAAAGATCCTTCGGAAATTTCTTTTACAGAAATTATGCGCATTATGGATGGTCCCATTGCGCTCATGCCGTGTGTTTCCCTCAATTATTATACGCCCTGTGATGAGTGTAAGCAGGAGGAGAATTGTGTGATCCGCGATGTCTTTCTCCTAGTTCGTGATGCTACGCTGGATATCTTCAATTCAGCCACCATCGATAAGCTTAGTGAAAAACAAATGCAGTAGCTCTCGAGAGAACTACTGCATTCCATTCTACCAGAACAGATTCTGGTTTATTTCGTAACGATCATGATTCGCGAATCCACGATCTTGCCGTCTACATACAAGGTGTAGATGTAATTACCAGAACCTAGGCTCTGGGTATCTACGTTTACCTGATTAAGGCCAAACTGCTCTAGCTCGTAGTTTTGCAGAATGATACCCTTTAAGTCGGTAATTTCTACCCGAGCGTCTGTCATGTTCTCAGGAACAAAATAGCGAATCTGTGACTGATCTACCACCGGATTCGGGCTATTTTGTAGAAGATAAGCATCCTCAGCTTCCAAATTGCTACTACTGCAACAGGATTGTAAGCTCTTGCGGATTACTTCATTTTCACGGCGCAGCTCCTCATTGGCTAGCAGCAGGGATTCCATCTTCTCGCTCATGGCGTTCACACGCTCTATTACCTGACGTGGAGATGCGGACACGTTTAGTTCCTCGCGTAGTGTTTCCAAATCAGCAGGGAAGGTTAAGTCCTCTTGATCAGCTGATTGCTTCCACTGTCCAGGGACATCTTGGTCACTGCCAGTAAATTTCTCAGCGGCAGGCGCCTGGTCTTGTTCTACAGCTTGCTGCGGCGTGGTCTTGCTAGTACGGCCATTGTCCAGCACTTGGTTTTGTTGACTCCAGCCCAACTGCAAAGTGCACAGCCCAGCCAGAAGCAAAATGAATTTTATGTTTTTCATGGTTCGATTGCTTTTGAATTAGAAATTTGGTGCGGCACTTATTTGCGGTCGCGGCTTACGCTTGTAGCCTTGCTCTTAGTAGCATTCTCAGCAGGAACTTGCGCTTCCAGCATCTTAGCCAAAGCAGTTACTTGCTCGCGCAATTGAGCTACCTCGCTTAACTGAGCTTCCAGTGATTCGATGCGCTCTTCCTGGGCATTGATGATTTCTTGCTGATCCTGTACAGCATTGATCAACATATAGGTCAAGGGAGTACCGTCTACAAACAAGTAGCCATCCTCACCTTCTGTAGCTTTTACGGTGTAAGGAGCAACTTCCTGGATTTCCTGGGCGATCAAGCCAATGAACTCCTTGTCGGTAGGCATATCCATCTTCCCATTGTAGTTATAACGTACTGGGCGGATGGCCATTACCTTCGCCAAGCCATCTTCGTAATCGCGGATATTCGTCTTCAGGCGACGGTCAGAAGGAGCAGACCAAGTACCACCATTAGGCTTAACGGCGTCATCGTCTGAGAGTTCTAGTAGGTGATTTGGGGCTACCGTACCGATACCTACCCGCTTATTGGTAGCATCAATTCGCAAGATAATTTCACTAGCAGAATTTCGGAAGCTAGCCTGAGTATCTAAGAAGTAGCGAGCATTACCATTTGTGGTAAGGTTACCATCTTCGATCACTAAAGCACCGCTCTTTACAAACAGGTTTCCAGATTCGAGATGCAAACCCGCATTCGTATCAATACTTTGCGTACCAATACCTATATCACCGTCACTATCAATGTACAATGAGTTGGTAGGTGCACTAGGCTTGATCTTAAAGGGTAGCAGTGAACCATTTGTTACGTCGCGAACAAAGAAGTTGGTCTCGTTGCCAGCTACGTCCCAAGTTTGCGAACCGAAGCCTGAAGAACCGTCCTGCTCAAGTCGCATAGTGGGAGAGTCACCATCTCTGATGTGAAGCTCTAAGACTGGAGTAGGCGTACCAATACCCACATCTCCTTCTGCGTCTACCCATAGAGAGTTAACGGGTGCTCCGGCGACAATGCGGAATGGCTGACGACCAGCAGTTGCATCTTCGATCGCAAAATAATTCGCACCGCCATTAGAAGATTCATTAGCAACTAAACGCCAGTCGTTACTTGGGAAACTTGCGGAGGCACTGGTATCATCAAAAAATAGGCGTAAGTTATTCTCCTTGAGTATCTGAGTGTCAAAACCAAAGCTTTGGGTGGTGGGACAGTCAATACCTACACATAAACTACCTTGGATGATCACATCTTGAGTAAATACCTGCATTTCATCTTCCATTGTGAAATCCATGGCGGATGGAACGGTCTCTACCTCAAAGTAATTAATGGAAGCCGTGATGGCCTCCGGAGCAAAGAAATCTGTCTGGTATCCCATCATGGTGGGAGGAGGCATGTCTCCTTCATGTTTAGTAGGAGAGACGAACTTTCCATCCAGAATACCAAAGTTATAGGTCAGAATTTCCAGGCTCGTTGGAATTCTGTTCTCCGCAATATACTGGGCTAAGCCCTGCTCATCAGCAGCTTGGCGAAACTCCAGCATAGCTGCCTGTTGCTGTTCCGTTAAACGAAAAGAAGGAGAAACTGTAACTTGGTAACTGCCATTAGCAAATAGTGTGCCGTCAGCTTTGAATGGACTGATGCTTAATGAGTTGGCATCTTCTACTTTATAGGTGACGTGATAATTGTCAGGACCAGTGATGTCAATCTGATAGGATTGAGCACCCTCTTCGTTAAGGCTGACCTGCGCCTCATTTGGATGTACGTTTAGCTCAGTACTCTGAGCGTACATCATGTGTCCAATTAAGCAGCAAGCGAGTACCCCAAGTAGTCGCAAGTTGATAGCTGTCTTCATATGGGTATGATAGTTAAATGATGAAATGGATTATAATTCAGACACAATACTGCGGAACAGTATTGTGTACACTTAAGTGAAATAGATTGGGGGAGTGCGTGAGATTAAGGGGAGTTATGATGTGTAAAAATAAAAATATTTTGGTTGCTAGGGCCAAAGCCTTAGTTTAATTCTGCGTAAATCTATGCATTTGATTGGCCGTGAGGTCAATGTGCCGTTCTTTAGACCCATCGGGCCAGATAATTTCCACGGTGGCCTTTTGGTGTTGACCTAAACCAAAATGTAAGGTCTTGGGGTGTACGGATAGGTAGCCATCGGTACTGTGCACTTCTCGCCAGAGTTTGCGGCCATCTGGCAATTCCACAATGACTTGCGCGCCAATAGCATCTCGGTTACTTTGCTTACCTGTACCTTGTAGCTTAATAAAAATCCAATTGTTGCCGTTCTCTTCTGATTGGTTAACGAAAAACCGGGCAGGTCCCTGAAATTCGTTGATAATCACATCCAAGTCTCCATCTTGGTCAAAGTCCAGATAGGCTGCACTGCGCGAGGTGCCCTCATAATCTAATCCGCTTGTATGTTCTACAATATTGAGTTGACCTTCGCTATTGCTAAACAAGACATTTTTCTCGGCCAGACTTTGCGCCAGGGTAATATCGAGCGGTGTACCATCTGAGTCGGTGAAGTAGGGGTTTTCACCGCTATAAATACTGTACTGATTCATGCCAGTCAGGCAGTACAGATCAAGATCGGAATCATTATCAAAATCGAAGAAATCGGCGTCCCAGGACCACCCTGTGGAACTGTAGCCGCGGCCAATATTTTGGGATTGCTGATAAGCGGGGAGTGGAGTTTCCTGGGCTGACTCGGACACAAAAAGATCATTGGCTTCAACTACACGCATGCTGGCTAATGACTCAGGGTCAAAGTGGGCTTGGGTATCCTCGTTAGGTAGCACATATTTATCATCCTTCTCCATGACCACGATATTTGAAATGTAGAAGTCGGGGCGGAGATCCCCATTGATGTCACCGACGCCCACATTCATGGTGTAACTGGGTTTGCTGGTCCCAGCTTGCTCACTGATATCAGTAAAAGTTCCATCCTGATTATTGAGGTAGTAGCTATTGGTGCCAAAGTCATTGCCGGCAATGAGATCTTGCCAGCCGTCACCATTGATGTCGGTATGCCCGACGGCTTGCGTCCAACCAGGATTGTCTACGCCGGAGTCTTTGGTTACATCAGCAAAACGGAAGTTGCCCAGGTTGCGGAATAATTTATTGGGGGTGCCGTTGGTATTATGACGTCTTAGGGTGGGTAGATGTCCCTTTAGGTAGTTTCCAAAATAACCAATATAGAGGTCAAGGAGGCCGTCACCATCGACATCAATGACGGTAGACGGGCCCCCGATGAGATCCGCTCCGCCCAGCTTAGCGCTCTGGGTTTGATCTTGAAACGTCCAATTACCCGTATTTTCAAAAACGCGGTGTTGGTCATTGGCGTAGATGATGATGATATCCTGATCCCCATCATTGTCAAAATCGGCAACCAAAGGTTGACGAGCCTCTGGGTAGGTACCATCAGGACGTTGCCAATTGATACCGGCTTCAGTGCTACGATCTACAAATTGCTGACCTTCTTGGTTTTCGTAGAGGGTACATCCCCTGCCGCCCAATAGCAGGATGTCGGTCCATCCGTCCCCATTGATATCCTCGGCAGCTACACCTCCGCCTCCGAAGGCCGGTGGAATAGAAAGGCGAGCCAGATTTTCGTCATCTTTTACCACATAGCCACGGATCAGTCGACTGAGCCAGTCGGAGTTACGATGCTCAAAATTGACTCCCAATGCCTCACTTTGATCTTCAAAAAGAAGGCCTTTCTGGGATCGTTCCCGATCGGGAGCAGAGGCAATCGTCCTTGGTTCTTCGTTTAGCGTCGGTAAACTCTCATACTGTTGTAGGTGAGCCTGAAAATCAGCTAGCGCCAGGTTGAGGTGCTCTATGCTGAGTTGCTTAGCTCCCAATTCATTGGCCTTAGTTCCAGCGATTCGTAAAATGAATACAGCAAACTGCGCACTCCCCTCTACCAACATTTCTAAGGCAAATGGGTCTGGTGCTAGTCGGAGCTGATTTTGAATATCATCCAAGGCAAACTTTAGGTACTGCCAGTGTAAACCGCTATCGCGAAAGGCATCCAGGTCATAGGCCTGTATGCTCACTGCACCATTCGGCAAACGCGGAAAATAGAGGACATCTTCGAACAAGTTTACACTGTGTGGTAAATAGTCTTGCACAGCCTGATACATGTGGGCATACTGAATGCCTACACTGCCTTGTTTTGCGGCCATCTGCTGAGCTAGAATCAGGACCTCCCGGGTGAATGCAATATTGATTTCGTTGAAGTGATTCTTTAAAGCGTTGGATGTCTCCGCCTCAGTGGGCCAGGGGACTTTAGTGAAGTAGACCTGAATATTACGCAAAAAAACAGCTTGGTTAATTTCGTTGTAGGCTTGATAAGCGCTGAGTTTTTCTCGAATGATCGGATAGACAAAGGAGCTTGCCGGTATTTTGACCAACTCTCCCCGCTGGTTGAGCTCTACGAATTTAAAAGGCCACTGGACAATAGCATCCACCATGTGTTGCCTTTCAATCCGTTGGCTATTTGCGCTTCGCGCATGTTCGTCTGCTTGGTGCAAAACACCAAGTACCGCTACGTCAATGCTTTGCTTAAAATACTCTAGGATTGGGCCTTCAAGTGGCGCCAACTCCAATGAGGCGAGGGTGCACGATTGCTGGACAGCCAAAATGGCACGGTAGGCATAGGCAATAGAGCTGTACTGACGCACATCTCTTGCACTAATCAAAACCTGCTCTCCAGCGGGGAGTTGCACGTGGATGCCTTGGTCGTGCTGCTGGTAGCGGAAATGCAAAGCTACCACTTGTTGAAAGGCCGCTAAGCTTGCGGTTTGTTCGTTCTGTTGCCACCACTGTGTGTACTGACTCCAGATGCTGCTCACCAGCGTCTGCTGGAAATTGATCCGGGCTTGGCGAGCTTCTGCAGAGAGAGGCGTACCGTAAATGAAATCTTCTAAACGGGAGGCCGTGGCGTGGCACTTGGCGTCGCGTTGACTCTCCAAGGCACCCATCTCACTTAAGACTGGATTGTAGGCCGGAATTTCCTGTGCTTGTAGGAAATTTGTGGGGGCTAAGCAGGCAACGCACAGTAGTAATATTACAATTCCGTGGGCTCCCTTTTTCAACAGCACGCTACTCATGCGATAGGCTTTCTTAGAAAATGATTACAAGATAACGAGACACAGAAACAGCGGATTTACTGCTACTTACCAGATGCCTCGATGCTAAATCAAAGGTACAAATAGCCTTTCAGAAAAATAAAAGAACCGACGCCACAATAGAGCGCCGGTTCCTGGGAAAGATCTGTTAATGTAAGTCTTATTTGACTCCAGTGTTACGGAAGTACAATGAGCTTCCGAGCAAGTGTTATGTCGTCAAAAGTGAGTGTATAAGTAAAGACACCCGCCTGTTTACGGAAATGCGCCTGTTGTAGATTAATACTATTGAGCCCTGTCGTTCCCTGCAGTTGGGTGCGATACAACTCTTGTCCAGTAGCATTCTGCACCTTGATGACTGCCAAGCCGGCCTCAGGGAGTATGAAACTAATGCTGGTTTCAGCAGAGAAAGGATTCGGACTGTTCTGTAAAAGCTTTAATCCAGTACTACTTTGGCCCACAGCATTAAACCGAAGTGCGGCGGGATGAATGCCATTTTTCCAGTAGGCTTCCGCGGGCGTGTAGCGCTTGCTTAAGGAGAACACTTCGCTCAGCCGCAGATCCTCCTTGGCTCGTAATAGCAAGTAGAATAGGGGGGAGGCAGGATCAAGTTCCGCCCCCTCGGCTTTGTTCCAACTCATGGTCAGGTATCCATTGCTCAGCAAATGCTGACCCAAGTGAGTCTCCTGCACCAAGCCGTAGGTGACGGCGGCGACATCCACGCCCTGCCACTCCAGTGTAGCTTGAAAACCTGCTAATTGCGCTAATTCGGAGGCGTATACTGGTATTTCGTAATGTTGCCCCGCCAGTAGTTGTTGCTCGTCAAATTCGAGGAAGTAGGGCTCGTGCTGACTGCGATCTTCCTCCGATTGAGCATTAAAATTAGCACTACCGTTCACGTCGCCAATCTTAGCACCTACAAAATCAGCAGCCAGTTCTCCCGTAAAATCATTGATATTGATGAGTTCTGGGAATACTTCTGCCCAGGGATTGCTAGGAACCGGGAAAACGTAGTCTGCCGGTAAGAAGCGCCAGCTGGTATTGTGCGTAAAATTGGCCGTAATATTCAGAATTAGTTTCCGAATCTGAATCATATCTAATGTGGTAACGGTATTCGATTGATTGGCGTCAGCCGCGATTAGCTTGTAGGGGCTGTCGAGTAACTCTACACCCAAAATATGCTTGCTCAGCAGAATGAGGTCCAGCGTAGTGACCCCATTGCGCGGATTGGTATTGAGGTACGGAATGATGGAGAGGTCAGTTCCTAGAGGGACATTGTTGAAGGCGTAGGCCCCACCATTGTCAGTCATGTCAATCTCTGGATTATTCCCGCTGATACTCACCTCTACGTCTGGAATTGGCATTTCATCCTCCGTGGCAATAATACCCGCTAATGTACCCATCTCGGGAGCGGAGCAATTATTGTGCTCTAATAGCAAAACGTAGGTTTCACAAAAATCATAATTACCTTCATTGTCGAAAGCGTAAACATAGAGCACTGTATTGGGGTCATCCAATTCTGTGAGGACAATGCCACTATCTGCGGGACTAGGCATAAAGTCAGGTGTTGCTTCTACTTCTAGTCCCCGGTAGAGTGCATAATGCCTTACTTCCAACTCTCCATCTTCATTTTCTTCTGCCCCCTGGCCGGTGCAGTCATAGATGCTAGATCCAATGAAGTCACTTGCCCAGAGTGCTACGCCGCAACCTCCTTCTTCCTGTGGCATCAAGGTAGCCGAAAGCCCATTAATACAAATCGGTGCCGGAGCTTTACAATCCAGTACCTTAAAGGGTACATAAATGCTTGTTTGGTTACCACAGCCATCTTCTATCAGAACGCGGACAACATGGTAAACATGCTCGCCCATGGCGGAAGGAATAATTGGGAAATCACCTGCCAAGCTGAGGGTCTGGTCTACATTGTTAGTGATAAGCGCACTGATATCTTCATCGGTGGAAAACTCATTAAAAGTGATTTCACCATCCTGGTTTACATCCACCGCAAAGGCGTCTAGCTCTGCTGCTCTTACTTGCAATACAAATGCGCCTTCTTCGTCAAAAACTTCGCAGTTGTCTGTTATTAAGAATTCTAGTTCAACCAGTGCTTCACAGTCGCCGTGGATATCAGCAAAAGCGCCAGCAGGTAACTGAGGACAACCCGGAACAGGACCGCCATATTCCATTACCTCAATGTTTGGTGCACTACTATCGTACACCTTCACAAATTGAATGTACACATATCTGCCGTAGTCAGCTAGGGTTGGTGATTCATCGGGAATACTAGAATCACCGTCCCGATCACTGTGCTGACGGTCAATTACCAGTCCATTTGCATTATAAATGATTACAGGGCGTTCGTTCCCTTCCACGGTTCGGTCTAGTGGCAATGCCTCACCATCATCTTCTGTGATTCTTTCTACCACGAAACCGTCAGATTCGCCATCCCATAAACACCAGTTAATGACGTCGTAGGTGAGTGCGTACTTGTAACACTCATCGCCAGTGGCAGAAAAAATTTCTGGGCTACTGATGTTTACTGCGAGCACATCACAACCATCAGCCTCCGTAATTACGGTCGTGATGTTTGGTCCTACACAATCCGCAGCGGCATCTTCCGGGAAATCAATAACAAAATCGTGCTCTTCGGTGATGGTAATAGTTTGGGAACAACTATTGGTAGAGCGGTCTACTTCATTGATGTCTATTCTTCCGTTACCATTTAAATCACCATCCGGGCGACGTACTTGCCAGGCTTCGAAGCGGCGTACCACCGAGCCCCAACCACATTCGTTGATCTGGATGTTTGGAGTGCGTTCTACAAGTGTATCTACCGTACAATTATCGGTGCCTGAAGGCCCTCCAAATAAAGAAGTCATTAGGTTGGAGGTGCCGGAGAAGTCTTCAGCGTAAGCGTCTTCCAGATTTCCTGGAAAGGTAATTGGTAAAGTAGTACAACTTAAGGATTCTGCTTCGGGTGGGAAACAGACGGGGTTGATTTTATCTTCTGGAACTACCGTAAGCCAGCACGTATTTTGGTTCTGTGCAGCATCAGTCACTAAGAGATGAATTCGAATCGAAGCACCCACATGCCCACAATCAAATAGTAAGGAGGATGCCCAAGATCCAACACCTTCTTGACGGATGGCTATACTTACATCGCCACAGTGATCATTCGAACCCCCATCCAGATCCTCAGCAGAAACTACTGCTGTTCCGGTTGCGCCATTTTGGCTGTCTCCACCGCCTATAGATACGGTCAGCTGATCTACACATACCGCAATGGGGGCGATTTGATCGCGCACCTCAATCTCCACCTCGGTGCAACTTTCATTTCCACATTGATCCGTAGCGCAGAAAGTCAATACGTAGTCTCCTATTTCCAATTGAACAAGCTGCGGGAGGACTCCACCCCAAACGAAGTCACCATCGCTGGTATTAATCTGAGCTAGTGTGCTTCCAATTCCTGAACAACCATTTCCATCACTCAAGTTAGGAAGTCCAATATTGGCGTTAGCAAGGCAGCTATTGGGCGCCGTGGAAAATTTAATGGGATCATCGGCAAGACCATTTTCGTTATGATCTGGAATGGCAAAGTCAATTTCCGGCCCAGTAAAATCTGCTACGCGAATGATTTGGTCAAAGGTGAAGTTGTCTTCTGGAGAACACCAATCCACAATGTTCCACTCCCGACGGAAGTAGTACGAGCCGGGACAGTCTTCGATTCGAGGCTCGTCAGAGTAGGAAGCTCCTAAATTACAAACCGCTTGGTCGAGGTCGTAGAAATTCAGAGCAGCATCTAGATATGGATAGCCTGTATATTCGGGGGATGGATTATCCTCCGGGCCTCCATCAGGACCATCGGTAGGAAAGTTTTCATCACATTCTATCGTTGTCGTGATAGGAGGTAGAACAAGATCCCCAATGTCTGGTCTGCGGATCGTAATGGTTTGCGTGCAAGCAGAAGATAGTGCGGGGTCTGTGCAATCCGATAAATAACGATCTTCTACTGCAAAATATCGGGTAATGATCCAACCGGAACAATCGCCTTGCTCTTCTACTTCATCGTAGATGGTCATCAGCATGGCTGTGCAGTTGTCACTCACTTCCGGGAAGCCGGTGAGATCAAGAATACGCCGAACATCTTCGTCAATGCGGAAAGGATCTTCGTTATCGAGGATTAAACTACCATCAGGGTGGAGCGAAAAGGTATAGGTCGTTGGCAATGCTACTTCATCAACATCTAGGCACACCAGCTCCGAAGACAATTGAACTTGCGTTTTGCTAAGGTTGGTCAATCGGCCATCACCATCAGTAAAGATAGCTACCCCAAAATCTCCTTCTTCCAGCGGAGCGTAACTGGTCCAAACCAAAGTGTACGCCCGACTATTCTGCAAGGCTAGGCTTAAGCGGAAAGAAGGGTCGAGGAGAGGGACCACGGGGTCAAAATCTTCCGTACTACCCAAGTATGTATCATCAGAACGAGCTATGAGGTTTTGGCAAGGATCATCGGCAGAAAATTCGCCCTGATATAGCGCAATAATACCATCGTAGGAAGCTGCTGCAATGAAGGTGAAGATATCAGATCGAGTAATATTGAAGGTTTGCGCGGTGTAGAAACGCTCACCTTCTTCGAGGGGAGGACTCGTTTCCAGAAAGCAAGAATGCACGCTGGGATCAAAGCTAGGCGAGTCGTCGCTATTCAAGTTACCACTAATAACTTGCATATCATTTAGTAAAACGGCCTCACCTGTGTCATCAGGGCAAACTAGTTGCGGGGGCGTTTTGTCTTCGGCTGTAATACTTCCCCAGCAGTTAAAAACTAATTCATCGTTGGTGTATAACTCGGCAGAATAGGTATGGTTGCCGCAGCCCGTAATGATATTAGTATCCTGATCATTGATTAGGATAGCAATGGAGTCTACAGTATTGTAGTTGCCGACTAAAACGTTATCCGGTAGAACAGTGAAAGTACATTCATTGTCAAGGGTGACAATTAGCTCGCCGATGCAGGATACCGAAAGTCCTTGCGCGCCAAGGGATGTCACCGGCAGCGCTAACAGTAGGAGGAATGTATTCTTTAAAAATCGGTTCGGGAACCCAATGGATTGATGTCCCAGTCGACCCAAAGCAAGGGCCTTCCAGTGTAGCTTCTTCATAAAACGTCCTTTTGAAGTCGTCCAAGTGCAAGTTTCAGCCCGACTGTTGTGGTGTACGCACAACGCCGTTAGTAGGAGTACAGATGTCTCCTTGATAAGGATTGATTGGAAGGCAATGATTGAATATGGCGGTGCCTAGAAAAGTGTGATGTGGATTGTAGCAATCCTTTCTGCGAAAGGATTTGATAAAAGCAAATATATCATTTTTGCAATATAAGATGGGGTTTCCTGTCTGCTATTACGTAGACTTTTAGCAAAATGTTGCAACATTAGAGGTCGGTGCCGGAATTGGAACGAAATGTCGCACTTGGAATGATTGTGTAACTGCTGATAAATGGTTACTGCGGACGGTAAATAATTTCTATTTTTGCGGCGCCTACGATAGGCATAATCCCGGCAAAACCAAATTGTATAACACTGCTTGGTGAAGGCTGGCTTTAAGTAGCAGAATGCTACACCATTTTTGTAAGCGGAAAAAAACAGAACATGCCTTACCTCTTTACTTCCGAATCTGTCTCTGAAGGACACCCGGATAAAGTAGCCGATCAAATTTCAGATGCTCTTGTTGATCACTTTTTGGCATTTGACCCTCAATCTAAAGTGGCTTGTGAAACCTTGGTAACTACCGGACAGGTAGTGCTGGCAGGGGAAGTGAAGTCCAATGTCTACCTGGATGTACAACAGATTGCGCGTGACGTAATCAATCGCATTGGTTATACCAAGTCCGAGTACATGTTTGAGGCCAATAGTTGTGGGGTGCTTTCGGCGATCCACGAACAGTCACCTGATATTAACCAAGGTGTAGAACGCCAAAATCCGGAAGACCAGGGAGCGGGCGACCAGGGGATGATGTTTGGATACGCCACGGCCGAAACCGAAAACTATATGCCATTGGCGCTGGATCTTTCTCACAAGATCCTCCAGGAGTTGGCCGCAATTCGTAAAGAAGGCCAGGAAATGACCTATTTACGCCCTGATAGTAAATCCCAAGTTACGATCGAATACAGCGACGATCACCAGCCTCAGCGCATTGATTCCATCGTTGTTTCTACTCAACACGACCCATTTGCGGAGGATGAGACGATGCTAGCGCAAATTTACAAGGATGTTGTGCAGATCGTTATTCCTCGTGTGAAGGCTCAGCTGACACCAGCTTTGCAGGCGCTGTTTAATGATCAAATCACCTACCACATTAATCCTACCGGAAAGTTTGTAATCGGTGGCCCACACGGAGATACTGGTCTGACCGGCCGTAAGATCATCGTGGATACCTACGGTGGTAAAGGTGCCCACGGTGGTGGTGCTTTCTCTGGTAAGGATCCATCTAAAGTGGATCGTTCTGCGGCATACGCTACACGCCATATTGCCAAAAACCTGGTGGCTGCTGGGGTATGTGGTGAAATTTTGGTGCAAGTATCTTACGCCATCGGTGTGGCCAAGCCTACCAACATTTACGTGAATACCAATGGTTCGGCTAAAGTAGCACTGAGCGATAGCGAAATTGCTGATAAGGTGATGGATATTTTTGATATGCGTCCTTACGCTATTGAACAGCGCTTGAAGCTACGTACACCCATTTACAGCGAAACGGCTGCTTATGGCCATATGGGGCGTGCATCCGAAACTAAGACGGTAACCGTTACTAGTGGCTCCGGTGAAACCAAGACGATAGAGGTAGAAACCTTCACCTGGGAAAAACTGGATTACGTAGACCAAGTAAAAGCAGCCTTCGACCTTTAAGAGGCCGCTGCTGAACAAGAATAAAAAGCCCGAATGGTCTAACTCCCATTCGGGCTTTTTTTGTTCGCTCGAAAAGCAGGATTGCCTACTGAACGATCAGGGGAAGGGTGCTCTGCTGGCCATCAGCGGATAAGCGCAACACATACATGCCAGGCACCAGCTGGTCGGTATTGGGTAGGGTGTGTACTTGCGTGCCGTTGTTAAAAAAGAGTTGTTGTTGCCACACCACTTGACCAAGGCTATTGACTACCTCCGCGTTTGCTTTCCAAGTGGATGTACTAGCCAACCGGATTTGGATGTTATTCCCTCTCGTTAGCGGCTGCGGCGAAATCATCCAAGAGCCAATTTGCTCTAGCTCATTGGTGCTCGTTGGGTGTTCGACGATGAAGCTCTCAACGGTACTGTAATCCGAACAAGTATTGACTTCATTGAATCCTCGTACGCGCCAGTAGTACGTTCTGCCGTCGTCCAACTCATCTGTTACAAGGCTTGGCTCCTGCGTTAGATAGGTAGAAGTAAGGGCTGGTGGAAAACTGCTTAATCGGCTTACCTGCACCACGTAGTCTGTAGCCTCCGGAGCGGGTTCCCAGCTCAGCTCTCCCTCAAAGACACTCTGGATTTCGCCACCGATGGGCGCAATTAGGATTGGTGCCTCACTGACGGGAGCTGGAGGGTTGCCAGTAAAAACCAACGTCCAATGTTCCCTTTGATCGAATAAGAAGGCACGCATGGCCTGCTGCTGTTCCAGACTAAAACGGGTTTGACAGGCATCATTCGAGTAATTCATAATGAAAGAACCCTGGGACTGGAATGCTTCTCCTGTCGGATCGTTCTGGGTGGTTGGACTCACCCCTTGTCCGTTACAACTCCAGCGCACCGCCAGGTAATCTGGAGGAGTATCACAAAATCCATCTGCCGCAAAATGGCAATTGCTCCCGTCTACGTGTTCTACGTAAGCCGTATCAATGATGAGCGTGTCCATGATCAGCGTATCCTGGAAAAAGGTGTAGTCGTAGGTGACTCGCTCAGGAGCGGGGTCGCTGAAATTGTGGTCTACGCTGCCATCCCAACTTACCCCTCCTTCCCAACCCAGAAAGGGATGAGGCAGACTCAGTGCGTGACCCACTTCGTGCGACCAGGTCACATCATTGGGCCCTGAGCAACTATTGCTATTGGCGATGCCTGCGTAGGGTAAATTGTAGCCGCAGTTGCCGGCAGGATTGCCCACAAAGTAGGTATTCAGCGCATTGGGCACATTGTATTCCACCATCATCTCATAACCTTCCAGTACCGTTGCGTGGTCGTAGTAGGTTGTGTTGTCGTGATAAAGAATGTCACCACTGATCACAAACTGAATTCCGGATGGCAGGAAATATTCATTGAGTAGGCAGAAGGCATCCAGTAGTGTTGCCTCTGAATAGTAACCACCGCCGTTGTCAGTACCGACAATGTGAATGGCCATCGCCACATAAATAGTGGTGTCGCCTCCTTTTCGGAATTGGTGTGGTTTGAGTTGATAATCTTTGAGCCACGGGCTACGCCCTTGCTCTGTGCCGCAGACGTGCGGGCTTTCCTGTTGTTGCCCTAATACTGGAAGGGCGATTGCTAGTAATCCGAGTAAAAGTAAATGTCTCAGCATAATCTTAAGTTGAAACTGAATGTCAAATTTAAGAATACGAAAAAACTGCTGATTAGGGCTTGGGAATCATAGGGCTTGAAAGCTAGAAGTCGAAAATTAGAGAAGTGATCTCCAATTTCCGACTTCCTAAATTCATTTACCAGCTTGCTAATGTGGCGATGCTGAAATATTCAATTATTGTACCAGGACCTTCCGGACTAATTGACGTTCGGCAGTAAGAATTTGTACGAAGTATACGCCTGCAGCTAGATCTGCGACTGGCATTGCGATCCGTTGCAAGCTGGCTGCTGAACCTAGATCATCCTGTAGCAATAGGGACCCAGTTGCGTCCATGAGCCGCCAGTTGATGGCGTCGGTATCTTCCAGACGAATGTTCATTTGCAGTTCGCCGTTGGTTACTGGATTAGGGTAGAGCTCAAAGACTTCATTGGCAGAGAGGTCATTGGTGGAAACAAGCGTTCCAGTATTGAAGCTGGCGGCGCTGGTCCACTCGGTACAGGTTTCGTAAGGGTTGAAAGGACGAACGCGCCAATAGTACGTTTCGTCTCCCTCCAAATCGGTAACAGTAGCAGTTGTACCCTGGATCAGTTGTTCTTCAAAAACGATGCTGAAGATATTGAAAGGGTTAATCTGCAGTACGTAGTGGGTTACGTTTGGTACAGCCTCCCATTCAAGCGTGATACTGCTAGTCTCCACTAGTGAACCTTCCTCCGGGTTGATAACTGTAATCTCCTCTGGCGATTCAATTGGAATGTCTTCCGCTACTGGAGGAACTGTAATGAGGTTAGGACGAACTTCCTCCACGTTGGCGCGCATAGCCGCCGTCTGATCATCAGAAAAGCGGTAGGGGCAGGAATCGTTGGAGTAAGACATAAATAGTGAGCCATCAGAAACAAAGGTCTCGCCATTAGGGTCGGTTTGCTGAACGGTGGATACACCATCCGCATTACAAGGCCAGCGGTAGTTCAGATAATCTGGCGCAGTGTCACAGAATCCGTCGCCGGCAAAGGTACAGTTACTGCCATCTACACGCTCTACTACGCGGTTGCCCCAGCTGTTTGGTGCTGGTGTAGAGTAGTCGTGTTCTTCACCTTCCCAACCGCGGAAAGGGTGGGGGAGTGATAGGTAGTGACCTATTTCGTGGGACCAAGTATGGTCGTTAGGCTGGGTACAGCCTTTGTTAAGTGCAACAGCATCTGGACCAGGGAAAAAATAGCCACAGTTCCCGGCTGGATCCTCAACAATGTAGCAATTGATCGTATTAGGGAAGTTGTTCTGGTTCATCATGACAGCACCAGTACCAAAATCGTGCTCGTAGTAATCACTATTGTTGATGTAATTAAAGTCACCATCCAAAAAGAACTGGATGTTGGTTTCCAGAAAGTCAAAATTTAGGGTACAGAAGGCATTTAACACCGCATTGCGGGAAAAATAGCCATTCCCCTCATCGGTGCCTACGATATGTACTTTTACCGGTAGGTAAAGCAAATCATCATTACGGGGCGTCTCATTGATTCGGCTTTGGAAGTCACGAAGCCAGGGGGAAATACCCAGATCCGTACCACAAGGTGCGGGTTCTGATTGACTGAGTAAAGGAAAGCTTAGAAGTAATCCGAGTAAAAGATTGAAAAGTTTACTAGTCTTTTTCATCGTTGTCTTTGATGTACATAAATTAGGGCAAAAGAAAACTGCCTTGTCTGATCCTATTGGTTAGACAAGGCAGTTCAACTGAATCGATCAATTAGCGAGTTACGATGATCTTTTGACTAAGGGTGCCGGTTGGGCCGTGGATACGTAAGAAGTACATACCGTTTGGCAGGTCACTTAAGTCGAAGTTCATACGATTGTCACCTATAGTAAATTCGAATGGTTGATTAATGGCAGTGATGCGACCATTAAGATCTAGCAATTCTACTTGAGCAGAGAACGTCTCAGTGGTACTGAGATAAACATTTAGCTCATTCTGTCCGAGAACCGGATTCGGTGCTACAGAGAAAGACTCAACCTGAGTAATGGTAGAAACACTTACGGGATCTTCATTTGTACGGAAGCGAGTTACCTCACTATTGGCAGCACATACTGCATGCGGGTTGAAAGGACGAACGCGCCAGAAATAAGTACGGTCTGGATCAAGCGTTTCAACTACTGCACTGGTGCTTGAAGTGATAATTCTTATTGGGGTGATGGAGAAGGAAGAAACGCGATCAATTTCCAGTAGGTAACTGGTAGCTCCGTCAACTTCTTCCCACACAAAATCCACAAGATTGTACCCATCCGTGGTAGCTTCGTCTTCCGGGAAGATGTTTGTTGTGGTGCCTTCAATCTCTACATAGTCAGGTACTGGATCAAGGAATAGAGGTCCTCTTCGTGCAGTTTGCATATCAGCTCTCATCACATTGTTTTGCTGAACTGAGAAGAAGTACTCTGATTCAGGGCATTCGAGGAAATAACTCATGTAGTTACGCTCGTCCGGATCAATTGGCTCACCTGTTGGGTCGAGTACATTTAACGTGAAGTCACAACCGTTCCAACCAAAGCCGTTGTTGTAGTCTGCTGGCGTATCGCAGAGGAAGTCTCCCGAACTATTACAGTTACTGCCATTTGCCCATTCAGTTGGCACTTGGCCGCAAGAGCTGACTGCTGGTGCGGGTTCGTCCTCCTCGTTAAAGCCTTCACATTCCCAACCATTGAAGGTGTGCAGCAGAGAAAAGTAGTGACCTACTTCGTGCGCTAGTGTAGTGTCATTTTTGCGTACATAGGTCTTAGTGATAACAATCCAATCACGAGAAGGTATATAGTACGCTAATACGGTACCGCCACCACTGCCACCGCCATCAATGTTGGCATTCTCTACGATGTAGACATTCACCGCGCGGGGATCCTTCTGTGACGTCATTACCGAATTTTGTGTATTGCCGTGATTGGTGTAGAAAGTGGTGTTGTTAATGAAGTTAATCTCGCCATCCGCTAGGAAAAACTGTATATCCAGGGATGCAAAATCTTCATTGAGTTCACAGAGTTGATCCAGTACACGCTGCGCACTTAAGCGGCCACTACCATCATTGCGTGCACCAACGTGAAACTTTACGGGTACGTAGATAGTATTTCGGGCAGAGTAAGTACCACTTGCTGCCTGACGAATATTCTGTAGTAGACGATCCTTCTGATCTTCGTAGCCATCAATCCAAGGCGTTGTCTCTCCATCGTGAGTATGGAAATGCTGTGCTTGTAAGCCTAATGTAATCAGGCTAGATAGGAGTAGCAATGTAAAAAAATAACGCATAAGCTAAGTTCTTTGGTCTGTTTAATGAAGCGTGAAATTTGGATTTCGGCAAAAATAGAAAATTTAAGCCCAGAGCACGTTTGCTATAACACCAATTCTTTGGTCCGTGGATGAACAAAGCCCTAAAAAATCGCTATGTTTGCCGCGCAAACAACAATTATTCGGTCGAATTATTCGCTGAAGCACTGAACCGAAAAAACCAAGAAGCAAAAATGAGTAAAGTAACCGTAATTGGTGCGGGTAACGTTGGAGCCACCTGCGCAAATGTTCTAGCCCACAAAGACCTTGTTAAAGAAGTTGTGTTGCTGGATATCAAGGGTGATGTAGCCCGTGGTAAAGCACTGGATAGCTGGCAACAAGCGCCGATCGACTACTACAGTACCCGTTTGGTCGGAACAGAAGATTACGCTGAAACAGCTAATTCTGATATCGTTGTGATCACCGCAGGTATTCCGCGTAAGCCAGGTATGAGCCGCGATGATTTGATTTCTACCAATGCCAAGATCGTACAGAGTGTAACCAAGTCGATCATGGAACACTCCGCTAATCCGATCATTATCATCGTTTCCAATCCATTGGACGTTATGACCTATGCAGCCCATACCGCTTCAGGTTTGGATCGCAGCCGCGTCTTCGGTATGGCCGGCATTCTGGATACGGCACGCTACCGCGCCTTCCTGGCATCTGCTTTAGATGTTTCACCAAAGGACATTCAAGCCTTGTTGATGGGTGGCCACGGTGATACCATGGTGCCACTTCCACGTTACACCACAGTGGCCGGTATTCCAGTAACGGAAATGATCGACGACGAAACCTTGACCGCTATCGTAGAACGTACCAAGAAAGGTGGTGGCGAATTGGTTAAGCTGATGGGTACTTCTGCCTGGTATGCTCCAGGAGCTGCTGCTGCTCAGATGGTAGAGGCAATTGTACGCGATGAGAAGCGCATCTTCCCATGCTGTACTTTGTTGAACGGTGAGTACAAGCAAAACGATGTATACCTGGGTGTACCAGTAAAGCTGGGCGCAAACGGTATTGAGGAGTTGCTGGAAGTAAATCTGAACGCTGATGAGCAAGCACTGCTGGAAACTTCTTCTAAGCACGTACGTGCGGTAATGGACGTTTACGACGGAATGTCTTAGTCTATTTCCGATCAGAAATACGAGTAAAATACCCGCTGGCCATACCGTGCCAGCGGGTATTTTCGTTAATTTTACTTTGTTAGAGCTTGTTGGGGATTCATATTTGAGTTGAGCGCCGCGAAATTTTGCTCTGATTAAGGCGCGATGAGGAAGCATAGCCTAAGCTACGCGACCGAAGAGCAACGCAAAGCAGAGCAAAATTTGGCAAGCATAGGCCGAATTTTGAATCCCCAACAAGCGCTTATTAAACCAAAAACTGAAAATGAAAAAGTTAACCCTATTTACAGTAGCATTAGCCTTTTTTGCTACTCTTTCAATCGCTCAAAACGACTGTAGCCCCTTCTTGCCTATGGAAGAAGGAACAACTTGGGAGCTCACAAATTATTCTGCCAAAGGAAAAGTGGAAGGAATTAATCGTTATGAGTTGCTGAGCGTCGATGAAGATGGCGATGACATCATCTTTACGGTGCGTACCACTAGTTTGGACAAGAACGAAAAAGAAGTATTTGTCTCAGAATTTGAAGCCTATTGCCGAGACGGAGAATTCAGCTACGACATGTCCTTTATGATGGATGGCCAAGCGATGCAGGCCTACGAGAGTATGGAAGTGGACGTAGATGGCAGTGAGTATACTTTGCCTGATTTGGACGCACCAGCTGGGACGGAGTTGCCAGATGCCAACCTCCGTATTGCTGTCCAAGGGCCGATTGTGATCAACATGACAGTTGATATTACGGATCGAAGTATTGATGCTCGGGAAGAAGTTACGACACCCGCTGGTAGTTTTGACTGTGTGGCGGTAAGTCAGGTGGTCAAGACCAAGACTATAATGAAAATCGAGGTCAGTTCTAAGGAGTGGTACGCTCCGGGGGTAGGTATTGTCCGGACGGAATCCTACAACCGCAAGGGTAAAATGACGGGTTATAGTGAGTTGACCGCACTTGACCAATAGCAGAATTATGAAGCTACGTTCGCGATCAGTATTGGCAGGTTTATGGCTCTTATTGGCTGTGGGCGTAGCTTTCTACACGAGTTGGTCATGGCACAACACGGCCATTGATCTTTTTGCCTTTTCGGAAGAGGGTAAAGTGTTATCTGTTACAACTATAGGATACGCCTGTGCCGGATTTTGTCTGCTAATGGCACCACTTTACTGGTCTTCTTCTCGCCTTGATCGAAGCGTTCTGAATTGGTTGCACTTTTTGGGTACGCTAGCCACCTTGCTTTTCGTGTGGCTCCTAGTTAGGCTGGCCTTCGGAGTCTTTGGACCAGGTAGGTATTATTCCGTTAGTGGCAACGACCAAATGGCTCGTGAGCTGGCACAACAGCAAGCACAAATTATAATTTTTCAATTTCGTGCACTACTGTTCTTATTTGCTACGAGCCAGTTAATGCTCATCATTAACCTACTGACGAGACCGAAGCCCGACCAAGAGGATGTCATCATCCAACAGATGTTGGATGAACTTTAATTACCACCACCGGCAGATTGGGTTGGCACTTCTAATTGCCGGGTTGTTTCTTGTAGAACCTCCCCATTTTCTAGTAAACGGTTCTGTTCGTATTCTTTGCGCGCGGTCAACAAGCCTTCTACCACTGGCTGTGGGTCTAGTGATTTCTTATTGAGGTGCCGATGATACATGATGAGCAAGAAGCGGGTCATATCATCGGGATGGTACAGGTTAAGTTGATTGAGGTAGGCTGTTAAGCGCGACCCTCCGTAGAAGCCCCAATTATGCGACATCCAGCGCCCCAACCCAAAGAAAGGCTTAGTGGCGGAGTCTCGCTCGCTAAGCATTCTAAAATTGGCGCGGTCATCCGCTTCCGATAGGCGATTTAACTGCGTAAAGACTTCCCCCAGGTCGCGAGGGATGTAGACGCCGTACAGCATTTCCTGGCGAACACGCCAATCATAAGACTGTTCGTGCTGTTCTTCAGTAGCGGCTGGCTGGCTTTGTGAGAAGCCTACTTGACCCGTAAGCAGTAAGACTGCCACGAATGCAACAGGAGTAAAGTTTTTCATTTTCAGAACGAAGTGACTTAAGCAAAAAGCCTTGGAGCAAATAGCGAACCAAGCAAGGCTCCAATGACTAAAAACTGCTACAGCTTACTGTCTATTATAGTTGCTGTAGCCGCATTAAAAACGTCCTGTCCTTAAGATTATTATTTTCTGATTCTACCAGCGAATCAATGCGGAGCCCCAGGTGAAACCGCTACCAAATGCTGCCAGACATACCAAATCACCACGCTTAACTGCTCCCGATTGCACTGCTTCGGCAAGGGCAATTGGAATCGAGGCAGCAGTCGTATTCCCGTACTTTTGGATATTATTCCATACTTGATGATCCCCCAGTTTTAGGGTTCTTTGTACGAATTGGGCAATACGCAGGTTAGCCTGGTGCGGTACGAGCATATCAATATCACCGACCTCCAGTCCAGCATCCGCTAAGGCTTCCATAATTACTTCTGGAAACTTCCGGACCGCAAGCTTAAATACAAACTGGCCTTCCATGTTCGGGTAGTATTGACCACTTTCCAGCATGTGCGGCGTGATAAACATTTCGCCATACTCGTTAGTGTCAGGATAGCCATAGTCGTATTCTTCACCGGCTTTTTCGTGGTGATAACCTCCGTGAGCACCAGGGTTGATGAACGCTAATTTCTCCGCGTAGGTACCGTCACTGTGGAGTTTAGTGGTAAGAATACCTTGGTTGTCGTCGTCCGTCGGTTGAACGAGGACCGCACCAGCGCCGTCACCAAAAATAACAGTCACATTGCGACCACGGGTGCTGAAATCCAGTCCCATACTGTGCATTTCGGCTCCTACCAGCAATACGTTTTTGTACATGCCGGTGCGCACGAATTGATCAGCAATGGACAGGCCATAAACGAAACCTGAACATTGGTTGCGGATGTCTAAAGCGCCAATCTCAGTATTAGTAATTCCTAGTTCACGCTGGAGCAGCACCCCGCAGCCGGGGAAGTAGTAGTCTGGACTGAGGGTAGCGAAGATGATGAAGTCTACATCGTTTTTATCTACGCCCGCATCGGCTAGCGCCTGTTCAGCAGCTTTGGCTCCAAGCGTAGTAGTGGTTTCTTTATGTTTAGTAGCATAGCGCCGTTCTTGGATGCCGGTTCGCTCCTGGATCCACTCATCAGAGGTGTCCATTACCTTTGCGAGGTCATCATTGGTGATAATGTTATCAGGGACGTGGTAGCCGATTCCGGCAATCTTTGCTCTCAACATAATAACGTTCAATTTGGTAGGACGACTGTCGTCAACGAATGGTCAACAATCAAATCCTTAAAGCGGTCAGGCTCACAAACATAATTGCCGTAAGCCTGATTACCAAAAAATGCTAAAAGTTTTCAGGATTATTGGCGATTCACTGGTTATCGGGTTAAAAACCCTTATTTTCGTTATCTAGACATTAATACATCAATCCCCCGTAAAATGATCCATCTTGGTATTGTAGAGGATGAAGCCCTAATGCTGCAAAGTATTCGCGAGACTTTCTCCGGCAACCCAGGGATTTCCATCACCTTGGAAGCACAAACTATGGAGGATTGCCTCGATGAACTGACGCGCGATCTGCCATTAACTACACTTTTGTTGGATATCAATTTGCCAGGCATGAGCGGCCTACGTGGTATTCGACATCTCAAAGAAAAGCGTCCTAATCTCGATATCATTATGCTGACCAATAAGGACAGCTCAGATGATATCTTTAAGGCACTTTGTGCGGGCGCAGTTTCTTACATTTCCAAAAAGAAGGCCAGTCCGCCCGTTTTGCGTGAAGCAGTTGTGACTGTCTCTAGGGGCGAGTCTTACATGTCGCCAGGGATTGCTCGTAAAGTAATTCAGCACTTCGCTCCACCCGATCGGGCGAAAGCCAATCCTGTATTGACCCCACGTCAGCACCAGATTGTAGAGTTACTGACGGACGGTTTAAGCTACAAGATGATTGCTGATAAACTAATCATCTCTGTAGAAACCGTGCGAGACCATATCAAGAAGATTTACCGAACTTTACAAGTGAACAGTAAAGCAGAGGTGATTCGTAAGAAACTGGATGGTGAAATCTAATTTCGACATAGCATTACTTGGGTTACGAACACTGCTGTGGCTTTTGTTAGGCTTGGTGGGAGTTCAATTGCCAGGCCAGCGATTGATCTACGATCATTACGGTATTCGCGAAGGGCTTTCTAATCGCTTGATTCGGGATATTGAAATCGATGATTTTGGCTTAGTGTGGGTGGCCACTCCTAATGGTCTGAACCGGTTTGATGGCTATGATTTTGTTACCTTTTCCACGACTCAAAGTTTTTCCGCTACGGAGCGTTTATCACAAGCTTATGTGCAGGAAATCGAAATGGCGCCGGACGGTAGTTTGTTTCTCTTTTACCAGGATCTTTACTCCTCTTTTGATGTTTTTAACCCCATTACCTTTGAAGTGGAGCGGGTAGAGGTTGCGTTGCAGGTTGCCGGGCAGCCCCGAGGTTTCTACGTCAGTGATCGTAATGAAGTTTACGCAATTTCAAAGGAGGAAACCTTTACCGCTATTTCTCTTTTTGATTATGAGCGTGGCGTCTTTGAAGAAGTGTGTCGAATAGACGAAGCATGGGAGCGCCAATACCCAACGATTAATTTCCTGGTAGACCGCCAGGGCCGCATCATTCTCTACGATCAGGAACATGGTTTGCGCATTTGTTCGCAATCAAATACCGAAAAATACCCATTGGAGAATCTGCTCGGGGATCTGACCGAGGCCCCCGCTCATCTCGATATTCTTCATCAGGATTTGCAAGAACGGATTTGGTTGTCCTTCGCCGGCCAACCCGGCGTTTATCGCATGGAGGAACAATCAGATAGTCTTTTTCTCTACCAGGGTTTAGGAAAGGAGGCCAACTACGCCTACGTTTGGGAGGATGATAATGCCAACCTCATTTTCAGTGAGGCTGCCACCATTGGCAACTTTGCGGAAAGTGAACACCTTTGGTGCTTGACGGCCGATCAGCGCCTGTTGAATTTTGACCAGCTCTTGGAAGTTGGCCATTACATTGTAGATATCCGTAGCCAGGACTTTTTTCGGGCGCTTTTTATTGGGACAGATACGGGACTTAAGGTCGCTCAGAACACGACTACGCGCATCGATCAATACTTAGCCACTGGGCTGGGAGAAGGCCGTCGGGGGGCGTCGATGCGAGGAATCACTAGTGATGGCAATGGTAAGGTGTATTTCGGCCGGGAAGTGAATAATTGGTATGTACTTGATACCGAAACCAAGTTGTTGGATACCATTCAGTTGCACGATCGCTATGGCAATTATCTGAGGTTCAACGACAGTCAGGGCGTATGGTATGATGATGCCGGTTATCTCTGGGGAGTTACTGGCGATGGCACCGATCGACGTATCGGTTATCTGCACCAATATGACGTAGAGAATTGTACTACCAACACCTACGTATACCCGCACGCAGTGACGTGCTACGCGGTCCTGGATGATAGCACTTACTGTTTTGGGACGCGATCTGAGGATAATACCTATGGCTTGGTGTATTTTGATCGCCGCAGCCATTCGTTTTTCCGCTATTCCGATGTTCATGGTGATAACCCATTCGCCAAGGCGCACATCCGATACATCGAGCCAGAGGGGGAGTTCCTTTGGATTGGAACGGAGCAAGGCTTATTCCATCTGGATACAAATACTGGGCTCTACGAATGGTACGTCAGAAATCGAAGCTCGTTGGCTGGTAATGAAGACGCTATCAGTGTGGACCTGGCCGATAATACGGTCTATTCCATTTACATTGACGAGAAAGACGTCCTTTGGCTGGGCACCTTGAATGGTCTTACAATGTTTGACCGCAGGAATGATCGGTGGAAGTCTTACACCACTAAAGATGGCTTAGTTTCCAATACAATTGCCAGTATTCTGCCTAGTGCCCAGGGTGGCCTTTGGGTAAGTACTTACAATGGTTTGTCTTATTTCATTCCGGGTGAAGATGAGTTTAAGAGCTTCTTCCAAATTGATGGTTTAGCGCATAATGAATTCAATCGCTTTTCGGCCTTCATTGACGAGAATGGGCGTTACTATTTGGGGGGAGTGAATGGCATTAGCTCTTTTGTGGAGAGCGATTTATTGGTGATTAAGGATATCCCGAAGGTTCTGCTTACTCGTTTCTCTCATTACAATGAGCGAATAGATTCTACCATTATTACGGCAGCGAGTTTGTTGGATAATCCTGGTAATCCCTCTATCGTAATTGAGCCCTACTTTTCCTACTTCAGCTTTGATTTCACATTACCTATCTATAAACCCACGACTAACAATCGGTTCCGTTATCGAATAGGTAATGATCCTACGCAAGATTGGATTTATCTAAAGGAGGATCGCAGTCTTTACTACAACGATATTAAATCTGGGAAGTACACGATTTACGTTCAAGGTGCTGACCCTAATGGTAACTGGGGCAAGGAATCTTTGGAGATCAACATGATCGTGAAGGATGTATTCTACAGACGGCCCTGGTTTTTGGCCATCCTACTCTTACTGGGGGCGGCTATGATCTACGGTATTCTTCGCTACCGTCTGGAAGAAAAACTGCGGATGGAGCGTCTGCGCACCCAGCTAGCTAGTGACCTCCACGACGAAGTGAGTGGGCTGCTGGCGGGAATATCCTTGCAGTCTGAGCTATTACGCTCACAAGTTCAGGACCGGGTGATTGATCAAAAGCTGCAGCACATCCGGCAGGCTAGCCAGCGGGCAATGTCCAAAATGAGCGACGTTATTTGGTCTATTGACTCCCGCCGAGATCGCCTCAGTGAGTTGATCAATCGTATGGAGGAACACGCAGACGAAGTGCTACTACCATTAGAGGTTCGCTATGATCTAAAGACCTTCCACCTCGATGCGGATGGTCCTATTCCAGCCACCATTCGGCAAAATATCTACTTCATCTACAAAGAGGCCATCAACAATGTTGCCAAACACGCCAAGGCCAGTAAGGTAGATATTTGGATGGGCAATAATGGTCCCCAATTTGAGCTCCGTATTCAAGACGATGGTGACGGTAATGAGGAACTGGCAGCAGAAGGAAAACGCCGCCGTGGCCAGGGCCTAGCCAACTTGCGGATGCGTGCGCAACGCCTGGGGGCGGAGATTGACATTCTCAACGGGCAGGGCTTTACCATTCATTTACGCATGAAGCGGTTTATTTAGTGAATTTGGTTGTATTAGTTGCTTGTATGGGGCTTTTGTGACTCAGCTGGTTAGAGGCTTTGAATTTTTGATGATTCTCCTTACACTGGCTAGAGTTCCTCATTCTAATTCTCACTTTAATCCTAATCCTAATTCACCTTGGTGCCCTTAAGTGCCTTAGGTGGTTCAAATTTCTGCATATTACCTAATCTTCGTAGCAATCTCTATCTTCGCCGCCCTAATCCACTGCTACTATGAAGATCATCTGTATCGGTCGCAATTATGCGGATCATGCCAAAGAGCTAAATAATCCAATCCCTTCTCGCCCGGTGGTGTTTATGAAGCCGGCGAGTGCCCTGCTCGTTAATGGTAAGCCCTTTTATTACCCGGAGTTTACGAAGGATCTGCACTACGAGGCCGAGTTGGTGCTAAAAATTGGTAAAAATGGCCGCCATGTGCAGCCTGAATTTGCCTTGGATTATGTTCAAGAGATTGGGTTAGGCATTGACTTTACCGCGCGTGATTTGCAGGCAGAATTAAAAGCCAAGAGCCACCCTTGGGAGCTAGCGAAAGGCTTTGATGGTTCGGCAGTTTTGGGTGCTTTTGTGAAACCTACGGAAGTGGCTGGTTTTTCCAACCTGGAATTCTATCTGGAGAAAAACGGCGAACGCGTGCAGCACGGCTTCAGTAAGGACATGCTTTTCTCCTTCCAGGATATCATCTGTTTCGTCTCGCAGTACTTTAAACTCCAGATGGGAGATTTAATCTACACGGGTACACCAGCTGGCGTGGGACCGGTAGCAATTGGCGATCAATTGCGCGGTTTTCTCGTTACGCGTTCGGGGGCGCAGGAGTTGTTGCGGTGTGATGTGAAGTAGTCTATTTTGTGTCGGGAGATACCGGCCTAAACCACAACTCTAACTCCGCCTGATCATTCCGGTCTCGGCCAATGAGATCAATGCAACTCACCATAAATCCGCCACTCGCATCCGCCGGAATTACGCCCCGGCACACGCCCATTTCGCTGTCAAAGTTCTCGTAAACAAAAATGATTTCCCCATCATTGAGCCCTCCAATACGCGAGCTGAAGTCTACGTTTCGGTCCTGGATAGAAGAGTATACTTCCCCGCTCATCTGGAAGCTATTCTGGCAGCTCTCTTGTGAGATCTGAGCACTGCCAATCTTTCTTTTCTGTTGGGTGCTATCGCGAAAATCGATTTCCCACTGCCCCGCTAGATCATAATCCTGAGAACAAGCTACGGCCACCGGGCGATAAGCAAAGTAGCTGATAGCCCAAACGCCGATAGCGGTTAAGAGAATGGGCAGATAGGTCTGCCAAAGGGGGCGATAGGGATGTCCTGTGGGTTGGGCTTCCTGCAATAGGTGTTTGTCGACCTTTTCACCGTTTAACTCCCGCCGCATAGCATCGATGAGGTGGAGCAGATTGCTGTTGATTCGGCTGTACGCCCGCTTGCGTTCGTCTGTAGAGGCAGTGCCCGTCATCGTTTCCCGATCCAGGAGTTTCCAGCGGCTGCTGAGGCTCAAGATGACGTTCTTATAACCCGTCTCGTCTTTCACCGCCAACAAGCGCTTCAAGACCTCGGGAGTTTTACTCTGGCCAATGAGCGTTTCGCACTCGGCGAGGTAGTTTTCTGTGAGTTGCATGTGGAATATGGGTTTAGTCTCGGGTGTCGATAAATATAGCGGAAAATTTAGGAACTCTTTGCTAGAGAAATCTATTGGTAAACACATGTGGATCATCAGAGGAATATCAATCAAAATCAAGTTGTACGATAATTAAGTTTTTGCCATTGCCATTGCAATTGTCATTTTGATTGACTTAAAAGAGCCACCTCCCCCCGAATCCAATCCTTATTATTCGCGCTGTATTTCGCATTATCCAGCCGTTCTAGTAGTTGCGTGCGTCGCTGCTCCCATTTCTCTGCGGGCCAGTAGGGGCGTTGGTGGCGCAAGTCGAACAGACGGCGGATGAGTTTGAGGAAGTTCTGGTAGGCCTGCTTTTTGGCGGTACTCAATTGCCGGTTGCGGAGGACAAATTGCCGACTGGCAAAAACCAGGGCGCTAAAGGCTTCGTGTTCTTGTTGCAGGTAGTAGATTTTGAGTTGAATCGTCTTGGCAGCCAACTGGTAGAAGGCATCGGTGAACTCTATGTTGTGCAGCCCCCGCAAGGCCTCATCATATTGCCCCATTTCGTAGCGCAACGCACATATGTTGTAGTGGTAGGCATTGTAACGGTCCTTAGCGGGAAGTTGGTCGCGATAAGTATGGATGAAGTTTTCCGTCCATTCCCAGGCTTTGAGGCGGCTGGCGGTAGTGATGATGTTGGTGTAAGTCCACTGGGTCAGATGGCCATCGTGGAGTAGGAGCCGGGCCGCTAATAGTTCCTGATAGATGTCGAAAACGGATTGGTAAAAGTGCGTTTGGCCACGATTGATTTGCCGGATGCAGTAATTGAGTAGGAAGTTATAGGCCGTTTTGCGTTCCTCTTCCGGTAGGGCATCCGGATATTGTTGTAGCCGATCTTGGAGGGCACGAAAATCTTCTATAGTACTGTCTTCCTGTAATAACTGGGCTAGAGCGACGTAAATGCCAATGGCGGGTTCTTCTTGCAGCCCTTGCTGGTTATTCTGGTAGCGTTTTAGTATTTCTTCCAAATAAGGGAGCTCGTAGGTGCCCTGTACAATGCTTTGTCGGCTGAGCATGCCGCAGTACAGAATCAGTTGCTGCAAGGCGTAGTACTGATCCAAGTAGCGACTTTGGTCCTGGATGGCGGTGCTGTGCTGTCGTTTGCTATCCATTAGGTTGATAACATCAGCATACTGGGCTTGTATTTGTCTTACTCTAAAGGCCTCAGCACCCCGGGCTTGGCTGCTCTGCTGTACCCATTTACGGTAAAGGCGCTGCGCTGGTTTCAGGAGGTTGCGGTCCAGTAGCTGCTCAATCTTTAATTCGTACTGTAGATCCTGCTGTTTTAGATATTGCTGTTGCCCCAGGAAGTCATAGGTAAGTTGGAGTAAATCAGAGATGTAATTATTGAGGCTGGCTTCCCGGTAGGAACGTCCCGGAAATAGCTGCTTCCAGGTATGTTCTTTTCCGGTAGCGGGCTCCTCCCAGTTAAATGCCGCCTGCCGAAGATGAGCAGCAAGCTGGCGCAGTATTGCACTCGTACAATAGCAATCGGAATACACGTATCTTAGCCAGTCCTCACGTTCCGTGTTACTGAGTGTATCTAGTACTTTTGCCAGAAGGGTATTTCGCATTTGGGTTTTCTTAATTTAGTTCGAAAGGTGATCTATTGTTTTTTAAAATAAGATATTGATATTCAAGGTGTAAGAGGTTATTTATTTGATTTATTGATCTATTTTTAGGGATTAATGTACCATTTTTATTTAATAAACGCACCTACATTTGTAACAGTGGCGGAATTTTTCGTCCGCGAACCCAATAATCCCATAATTAGATACAAGATGTTAAGACCACTATTATTACTCCTGGCCAGCTGTTTTTTCCTGGGGCTCTCTGCTCAGGAGAACGACTGCAGCTTTGGCTTGGTGCTCTCTTCTGCTCAGGCCGAGGTGGGGGAGGAGGTAACCATCGATGTTACTACCCGCCAGTACGAAGACATTGTTGCCCTTCAGTACAGCCATCACTGGAATCCGGCCAAATTGCGCTTTATTGAAGTGCTTTACAATCCGGATATGGATATCTCGGTGGCGAACTTCAACTTGCAGCCCGAATTCATCAATGCCGGCGTTCTCAATTTTGCTTACGTGGAGGCGACTGGCGCTGGACGAGACTTAGTAGACGGTGAGGCCCTTTACCAACTGCGTTTTGAGTTGCTAGATGCAGCAGGTGCAGATGTTACCATTACTGACCTGGCAGGCACGATTGAAATCATCCACGCCACTGAATTAATCCTCGACAATTTCTATTTCCTACACTCACAAATTGGTCCAGCCGGTTCTAATCCCAGTATCACTACGGCCTGCATCAATGGCCAGGTGTGTAATGACCCTGATTTGGGCCGGATTGCAATTAACCCAAACGGAACGGAAGAAGTTAGTGCCGACTGGTCGGGTAACGGTGGCTTCACGGCCACTGGAACTGAAATCACGAGCCTGAATGGTGGTACCTACCAACTTGAACTAACGGATGGTAATGGCAATACTGCTCATGGTGATTTCTATGTCGCCTTCGACAGTGGCCTGGACGTACAGCTTAGTGTAGATGCTGACCAGTGTGGTGGCCCTGCCGATGGAGCAATCAATACGACCGTGCTCGGCGGCTCTAGTAATTACACCTACAGTTGGAGCAACGGAGAAACGACTGCCAATCTCACTGACATCCCCGCGGGTGATTATAGCCTGACGGTTACAGATGTAGACTTGGACTGCAGCATAGTTGCGAGCGCTACGGTTGCGAGTTTTTCTCAAATACTAGGCTTTTTTACTGCTACATCCCCCGCTTGCTCCGCCAACGATGATGGCGCTCTGACCATCAACGTCGAGGGACCACCCGAGTCATTTCCCGTTACTTACCAATGGTCTACAGGGGAAACGACAGCTGAGATTAGCGGTTTGAGCGCGGGCGTCTACTTCGTCACTGTAACAGATGCTAATGCTTGTGAGAGTGTATTTTCTTACTTCCTGCAAGCAGAAGAGCTTACTTTCTCCGCGGAACTAATTCCTGGCGCTTGCCAAGATGGAGGAGGTGAAATTACAATTCTGCTCTCGGGCGCACAGTACAGTTATCTCTGGAATACAGGTGCAACCACAGCCACCATATCCGACTTGCCAGATGGTACGTATACAGTTACCGTTACGGACGAAACTAGCGGCTGTTCAGCAAGTGAAATTTATGAACTGGCAGGAGAGGAGTTAGTAGTTGGCGTAGCTTACGAGTGCTTTGAGTTGGACGGCGAAGCATTGACTGATATGACAGCAATCGTTTGGAATTCTAACGATGGACCCTATACTTTTGACTGGAGTACGGGTGCATCAGAAGTAGCCGTTGCCCTTAGCACGGTGACGGTTCCTACAGCTGGTACTTACAGTGTTACAGTCACCAGTGCGAGTGGTTGTGTATCGGCGCAAAACGATCTTGTTGCGCCCTGCGGAGGATCATCTGTAGAGCTTTATCTCAGCCCTGCTAGCAGCAGCTTAGCCAATGGAGAAGACCGTTGTTTTGCCGTTAAGGCCAATAATTTTAACGGCATTGGCAGTGTACAGTTTTCTCTGGCTTGGGATGAAACGAAGTTAGATTTCCTGGAGCTGACCAATTTTGCCCTGGAAGGCTTAAGTACTACTAACTTCAACACCAATCTTACCGACGATGGCCTACTGGCCTTTTCATGGCTAGCAACTGATTTGGTCAATGGTGAGACCTTGGCTGATGGTGGCACCCTCTTCGAAGTCTGCCTAGCGGCGAATGCGGAAGAAGAAGCTACAACGCTGATTGATTTTGCCAACTTTCCAACTCCTGTAGAGATAACAGATGTAACACCTGAGGTCCTGAACTTTACTACTGAGGCTGCCACCGTAATCCTCAACGGCGGGACAAACGGCAGCGATGAAACAGAATTGAGTCTCGATGATGCTACTGTAATGATTGGTGAGCAGTTTTGTTTGCCGGTGCGGGTAGCGGCTTTCACCGATGTTATCGGGATGCAGGCCTCCATTAGCTGGGATCCACAGGCATTGCAGTTTACGGGAGTACAGGCTTTCAACTTGCCTAGTTTGACCAATGCTTCCTTCAACGAATTTGCGGAAGCGCAATTGGAAGGCATCCTCCGAGTATTATGGAATTCGCCTGATCTGTTGGGCGTGAGCCGCTCTGATAATGAGGCGCTATTTGAACTCTGCTTTATTGCCACTGGTGATGCTGGCGACTACCCAGTTGATTTTGTCGACCAGCCGCTGCCACTACAGTTGGTGACAGAAGACTTCACCGAAATAGCTACTGCCACCAGCGGCGGCTTGGTGACGATTGGCTCACAAACAACGGACGACGTGCGCTTGCGTATCGGTAGTACAGCCGTAGCCCCGGGCGAGTTGACCTGCGTGCCAGTGGAGGCCCAGGCTTTCAACGATATCGTGGCGATGCAGTTTAGCCTCAATTGGGATGATGATCGGATTCGTTTCGATGAGTTGATCTTGGTGGATAATGAACTGGGCCTTGAAGAGTCAGACTTTAATATCCTGAGCTTTGATGGTACGCTAAGCCTGGCTTGGATCGCTGATAATATTTTAGAACCCATTACGCTTGCAGAAGGAACAACGCTATTTGAGTTGTGCTACACGGCTCAGTCGCAAGAAGGCCAAGCGGGTATCATTTTCTCTACCCAGCCAACGGCTATCGAGTTTGTTCGGGAAAACACCCTGGTCCCCTTCGTACCTACCAACGGTACCATCATGGTCACTTCTGATAATCTAGTGTGGCCCGGTGACACCAACGAAGATGGTATTGCAAATAATCTGGACGTACTGCCGTTGGGCTTAGGTTTTGAGTCTACGGGACCAAGCCGGATCAACCCTAGTACCAGCTGGCTACCCCAGTTTGCTGCTCCCTGGCCAGCCGCAACCCCGGAGAGTAGTATCAATTTCCGCCACGCTGATACCGATGGAGATGGTGTTATTTCGATTACGGATACTACTGCGCTGTCCCTAAACTGGGGGCAAACGGTCGATGAGTTTGGCGGGGAGCTTGATCCACAATCATCACTGACTGGTGCGCCCATCTACATCGAAGCGGATACCATCATGGCGGGTGAGCAGGTCAGCCTTCCAATCATCTTGGGGGTGGAAGAACCACTTGAAGATGCCTACGGAATTGCCTTTACCCTACGTTACGATCCAGAGACGGTAGAGGCAGGTTCTATTCATGTTGAAGCAGATGGTTGGTTGACTGCAGACGAATCACCGGCTATTTTGCTCTACCGCGATTTTCCAGCCGAAGGTCGTACCGAAATCGGTCTGGTCCGTACTGATGGGCAAGGTGTAGGTGGTGGTGGCCAAATTGCTGAGGTAATCATCATCATGGAGGATGTTATTCTGACGGGCTTCTTGGATGTAGAAACCACTTTCCGAATCGAAAATGTGCATCTCATTACTGCTAATGAAATCGAGTTGCCTACTTCTCCCCGTGAGACTACGGTTTTGGTAGAAGGTGTAACGTCTACCTCAGAACCGGAGTGGGCTAATCAACTACAGCTTTCGCCAAACCCAACGCACGGATTAGTGCAGCTGACCGCCAACGATCTCCATGTGCAGGAACTGCAACTGATTGATGCAACGGGCCGGACGGTATTGATCCAAACAGACGAACTCAATCAAATTGATTTAACTAGCCTGCCCGCCGGTATGTACCAACTGCGTATTGCTACCGACTTGGGAGTGGTGTACGAAAAGCTAATGAAGATTTAGCCGAGCTAAACTCCATAATGATCCTAAAGAAACCAACCCTTAAGCTGGCTTCGGCCAGCAGCTCTCTCTGACTATTTTTTAATCCCATTAATTTGACCCACATGCCTAAATATATCTTTTCAATTCTCTGCTTGGTGTTCGCGTTTGCCGCAAATGCGCAGACCTACACTCTTAGTGGACAAGTCCTCACTGATTCCGATGATGGAGTCGGTAATGTATTGCTGGAAGTTATCGATGAAACGGAAACGGTCGTTGCTACTTTTACTACGGACTGCTCGGGTGATTTTAGTTTTGCTGATCTTGTTGGTGGTACGAATTATACACTACGAGCGATCAAGGAAGGCAGTCCCTTTAATGGCAACTCCACCTTCGATTTGGTTGTCACTAGTCGTCATTTGCTGGGTATTCAGGAACTACCGAGCCCCTATGAACTAGCCGCAGCGGATGTGAATGAGTCTGGTAGCATTTCGGTGATGGATATCTTGTTGATGCGTGCTTTGATTCTAGCTATCAATGATGCTTATCCCGGTAGTAACTGGCTATTCTTCCGTCCTGGTGACCAATTTGCTAGTGCTGAGTTCGATTTTGTCCTCAACGCTGATATGACCAACTTTGATTTAATCACCATCAAGAAAGGGGATGTAAACGGCTCCGCTATTTCTTGTGAATAACCCCCTGAAACCTCAAGCAATGAAAAGCTTAACTATATACCTTTTAGCTGCCTGCTTGCCGCTGGGACTGTTTGCACAACATCAGATTAACGGTGAGATTGTTTTTCCAAGTGGGCTGCCCATTTGTGAAGTATTGGTGGAATTACAAGATGCCTCGGGGCAAGTACTAGCACAGGACTTAAGTGAGGACGACGGTAGCTTTCAATTTACGGATGTACCTACCGGTACCAACTATCAGCTTCTATTTACGAAAGATGGCGCAGCGATCGGGGGTGTTTCTACCTTTGACGTGGTACTAATAGCTCGCTTTATTCTGGGGCTTGATGCTCAACCGCCTTATTACAGTTGGATTGGAGATTTGAATGGCTCAGGGACCGTAACTACGCTTGATATGGTGATCATGCGTAAAGTGATTCTGGGTATAGATTCTGAATTTCCAGTGCCACCCTGGGCATTTGATGAACCTACCGCAATAGTGCCCGACAATCAGATCACTTTACCAGCTGTCAATTCTGATACAGATGTGGAAGTAATTGGTGTAAAGCGGGGAGATATAAGTGGTTCTGTTCAGACCATTTGTAACTAAACCTTATTGCGCAAAAAGATCAATGGGGCTCATCGTTCATACGAGAGCCCCATTGATTGTTTATAACGGATAGTTGACTCGATCTACGGATCAATACCGTATAGTTCTTTTCCTGCCTCTTCGTACTTATCACCCGCAACCCATACTGGTTTGCTTGGATTGTTAGCGATCATTCGGCAACAGTGGGCAAATGCTTTGCAGTATTTGGTCAGGTAATCGTAATCAATGGAATCTGCCTCGTCCGTTACCTGGTGGTAATGCTGTAGAATTTCAGCGTCAAACTCACGGAAACCAGGGCTGAAGGTTAGCGCAGGGACTCCCTTACGGGCAAAGGAAACATTATCCGAACGATCAAAAAGGCCTTGCTCTGGTGCCGGATCGGGAATGATCTCAAAACCAAATGGCTTGACACCGGCCTCAATCATTTCATTGGTGCCAGTGCGGTTCCAACCAAAGATAGATATTGCGCCAAGCTCGTTGTAACCGGCACCATCCGTATTGAAATTGAAGATGACATCTTCCAGTGGAATGAGCGGATTATCAGCGTAGTAAGCACTGCCCAGGAGGCCTAGTTCCTCACCGGTAACGGCTAGGATGATAACGGAACGTTTGGGGCGCTCAGCAGCGAGAGCCTTAGCTGTATTGAGCATGGCGATCGTACCAAAGGCATTGTCACGAGCTCCATTGAAGATGCTATCCTGTGGTGTATACTGACCGCCTTGTGAGCCTACGCCAACATGGTCGTAATGCGCCGTGATGAGCAAGTACTCCTCTTTTAGAACTGGATCGGTGCCTTCTAAAACACCAATTACGTTGTGCGAATAAACACGCTCTGAAGCAAAACCAGAGGACGTAAGATTGACCTTTAGTTTTTTAGCAGACTGAATAGTAGTGAACGGCATCTCATCTTTGGCGTTCAGCCAGGCGTAGGTGATTTTGCTCGGACCACTGTCCTCTTCCGCCGCAACTCGTAGGCTTTCACCGCCGAAGAAGTTGGCAAACATCGTCCAGGGGAATGGTAATTGATACAATTCAATCAGGGCCGCAGCACCGCGTTCTTCCGCTAGCTGTCGTTTGGTACGCATAGCCCCCATGATACTACCCGGATCTTTTGCTCCCGGAGGACCAGGTAGAACAAATACCACCTTGCCTTCTACATCCAGGCCGGCGTAATCATCGTGATCTGTTTCTTCGTCTACCCAACCATGCCCGGCGAAAATACCATTGGTTTTTACGCTCATCTCTGGTCCTGCAAGAATGAGGAAATCCTCAGCGGCCTTGAAGTCCACTTTGTTGATGTTCATGCTGTAGGAAACAGGTGGGGTAGAAGATTCAAATGGGATATCCTGTAGGTAATTTTCCGCACCTTCTGGTGCTTCGTAACCATAGGCGCGTAGGTGCGAGGCAATGTACTCCGCGGCGATACGATTGCCCCGGCTCGCCGTACGCCGACCCTCAAGGAAGTCGCTGGCAAGGAATTCCATTTGGGTGCGAATTTCCTGTTTGCTGAGTTGGAATTCAGGAAGTTGTGTGTTGGTATCTTGTGCGCTTAAAGTAATGCTTCCAATTAAGAATACCAGAATGCTCAATTGCTTATGCATAAGTCGTAAATGCTTTTAGTAATCTGTGCTGTTTTCAAAAGATGTGAAGATAGGGATTCAGGGGCATAAAAAGGCCGCTAAACAGTGCTGCTCAGCGGCCTTAGTATTTTTTCATGCGTCCAATCGACTACATATTGCTTCTAATCTATATTCGGTTGTGGTGTGGTCCGTAAGTAAGGCTTAATCTGGGTATGACCTTTCGGGAACTTCGCTGGAATGTCCTCGTTCGGAATGCTTGGAGAAATCACCACGTCCTCACCGTGCTCCCAGTCTACGGGAGTGGCCACGCTGTAGTTATCGGTCAACTGTAAAGAGTCGATCACCCGGAGGATTTCGTTGAAGTTACGGCCTGTGCTTGGTGGGTAGGTCAAAGTTAAGCGCACTTTCTTGTTTGGATCAATCACGAAAACCGAGCGTACCGTCACTTTAGTAGTGGCGTTAGGATGAATCATATCGTATAGCTCCGCAACCTTGCGATCATGATCGGCGATGATTGGGAAATTCATTTCCACGCTCTGCGTTTCCTCAATATCCTTGATCCACTCGTGGTGGTCGGGTAGGGGATCCACACTCAAAGCAATGGGTTTTACGCCGCGCTTGGCAAATTCACCTTTTAGGGCCGCAGTGCGCCCTAGCTCTGTTGTACAAACTGGTGTGAAGTCAGCTGGGTGGGAATACAAAACGACCCAGTTGTCGCCCGCCCAGTCGTGAAAATTAATGTCTCCTTCGGTAGTTGCTGCTTGAAAATCAGGAGCTGTGTCTCCTAGTCGTAAAGGCATATTATTCGATTTTTAGAGGGTTTATACTTTGGTATGAATTATGAATACAATTTATCTGTTCTGCTGGTTGCTTTCGGTGAGATAAATCACAATCTTATGACTAAAAAGACTCACTGCCCGGAATGACAAGATTGTGCTTAAAGGCTGCGTTTTTGCGTAGCGTGGGGCTGGGGCGCCTGCCGTTGAAGGTGCCCTTTAAGAAATCTCTGAGTAAAAGGCTGATCGATTTGGTTTCGGTTAGAAATCCATCGTGACCGAAGTCACTGGGGATAACTTCAAAGCGGGCACCTGGGATCATTTGTGCGATCTCTGATTGTTCCGCTACCGGAAAGAGGATGTCGGTGTCGATGCCAATGACCATTGTTTTCGACTTTATGCCGGCTAAGGCTTCTGCAATACTTCCTCGGCCTCTGCCCAAATGGTGGCTGTCCATTGCTCGACTCAATACCCAGTAAGAGGCGGGATCAAAACGATCCCAGAGCTTTTTACCTTGGTAGCGTTGATAACTACTAGCCCGGTAATCGTCTAGTTTTTCGGTATCCTGTTCGCTTTGTGAGTCTTCGTAGGTCCGGTAATGCCGGTAAGAAAGCATGGCGATAGCTCGTGCTGCTTCCAATCCTTTTCTGCCGGCTTCCGGCGAGTCTGTACCCAGTGTTTCATCGGCCTGCATCGCCATGCGTTGTGCCTCGTTAAAGGCAATCCCCCAGGGGGAGTGATGGGTGTTAGTTGCCAATGGGCACAGGTATTCGAATAGGGTAGGAGCCATTACAGCCCATTCCAGCAGCTGCTGTCCACCCATCGAGCCGCCAAGGCCAAGGTAAATACTATCTATACCCAGATACTTCGCTAGGAGTTGATGCAAACGTGCCATGTCCCTAGTAGTGACCAAGGGGAAGTCTAAACCATATTTTTGATTACCTCCCGGACGATAATCCTTAGGGCCGGTACTACCATAACAGGAGCCCAGCATATTGGCGCAGACGATGAAGTGTTGCTGTGGGTTAAGGATTTCTCCTTCACCTACCAGACCAGGCCACCATTCTACGGGATCAGAATTAGCGGTGAGCGCGTGGCAGATCCAAACGACATTGTCTCGCCGTTCGTTCAATTTCCCGTGCGTGGTGTAGGTAATGGTAAGACGGTCCAGCTGTTCGCCAGATTCTAGTGTAAATGCGTGGTCAAGATGCAGGTATCGCATATCGTATACTGTAGGGCTATTAGTAGTGGGAGGTGCTGTTTTAACCAAGCACCTCCCTAAGATATTTATACTGTAGCAGGAGTCTGAATAGCTGCAAAAGCTTGTTCAAAGTCTGCCTTGATATCATCAATGTGCTCGATACCGGCGCTTACGCGAAGCAGGTTGGGGAGTACACCCGCAGCCAATTGTGCTTCATCAGAAAGTTGTTGGTGCGTAGTGGCTGAAGGTTGGATGATTAGGGTCTTAGCATCTCCCACATTCGCCAGGTGACTGACTAATTTCAGGCTATCCACCAAACGAGTGGCTTCTTCTCGGCTGCCCTTAACCGTGAAGCTCAACACTCCACCAAAACCATTGCGTAAGTATTTCTGGGCGTGCGCATGACTCGGACTTGAACTCAGTCCAGGATAGTTAACGTGCTCCACTTGTGGGTGGGCATCCAGCCATTCGGCTAAGGCCAGGGCATTATCAGCAGTACGCTGTACACGTAGGCTTAAGGTCTCCAAACCTTGTAGCAGTAGGAAGGAGTTGAATGGACTCAGCGCTGGACCAAAGTCGCGTAGACCTTCCACTCGTGCGCGAATAGCAAAGGCAATGTTGCCAAATGGGCCCTCCGCACCGAAAACGTCGTTAAATACTAAGCCGTGATAGCCTTCCGATGGCTCGCTGAACTGTGGGTACTTACCGTTACCCCAGTTGTAATTACCACCATCCACAATTACACCACCGATGCTGGTACCGTGCCCACCAATCCACTTGGTTGCTGATTGTACCACTACATTAGCTCCGTGTTCCAACGGACGGCACAAATAGCCACCCGCACCGAAGGTGTTATCGACAAATACGGGAATGTTGTGCTGCTTAGCTACTTCAATGATGCCGTCGAAATCTGGTACATTGAAACGAGGATTGCTGATGGTCTCAAAGTAGATCGCTTTGGTGTTCTCATCAATTAGGCGTTCGTAGTCAGAAGGAGTCTCACCCGCTGTAAAACGAGCTTCTACACCCAAACGTTTGAAGGCTACTTTGAACTGGTTATAAGTACCACCGTACAGGTTGGAAGAAGATACAAAGTTGTCACCTGCTTGTAGGATATTGTTAAGTGCAATGAACTGCGCAGCTTGTCCGGAGCCAACCGCTACTGCCGCTACACCACCTTCTAAGGCCGCAATGCGCTTTTCGAAAACATCTGTGGTCGGGTTCATGATACGAGTGTAGATGTTCCCGAACTCTTGCAAGGCGAATAATTTAGCGCCGTGCTCAGAGTCTTTGAAAGTGTAGCTGGTGGTCTGGTAGATGGGTACTGCTCTAGAACGAGTGGTCCCTTCCACTTCTTCCTGGCCAGCATGGAGTTGTAGTGTTTCGAATCTTAAATTGCTCATCATTTATGGTTTTTAAAGTTGAGTAAATACGATAGTATAGCAGCCGGTCAGCAGAGACTACAGTTTCTTTGGTGTATACCAAAGGCTACAACCTCAGCAATACCGGAAGCAGAGCATTAACAGCAACAACAACACATGGTGTCTTGCTGTGCAACGTGATTTGTGATGTAAAGTGAGAAGGTAAATGTGGCCTGTGGCCGTAAAGAATCAAACATGGCTTTTCCCGATTTATCTTTCCAGCAGGCAAAATATCCAGCTGGCGGGATTTGGCACCTTTTGCTCCAGGGTGGGGCAAGGTTGCCAGGGGTTCGTAGAGCCCGATCTCTCCCCCCTTCGGTATAAAACGGGTATCATCTGATGCCCGAATGACTGCAAATGTAAGGGCCGCTTTTTAAAAAGTCAACCAGTTTAGTAGGAATTTAGTTATTTAATGAAATTATTAATGATTTCAAACCAACTTAAAGCAATGAAAATTACCCTTGAACGCCTCGATGATGCCTTCCATATGCAAGCTACCAACGAAGATGGATTAACGGTTGAATCGGACGGTTCTCCAGCCATCGGTGGCCACAATCTGGCCCTGCGCCCGATGCAGATGGTGCTTGCTGCGCTAGGTAGCTGTAGCAGTATTGATGTGATCCACCTGCTCAATAAACAACGCCAGCCGCTGCGTGATATCAAAATAGAATTGAACGCACAGCGTGCTGATGCCGTTCCGGCCGTTTTTACTGATATCCAAGTGCACTACCAGCTCTTCGGTGAGCTCGACGAGAAGAAAGCGGAACGTGCCTGCCGTTTAAGTATGGAAAAACTCTGCTCCGTTTCCAAGATGCTGGAAAAATCGGTGAATATTACTTGGAGTTATGAAGTGTTAGCGTAGACCCACCCCGACCCTCCTTTGCGAGGGAGGGAGTAGAGATCATAAAATCTAGAGACAATAATTCCCTCCCTTGAAAGGGAGGGCTAGGGTGGGTCTACCCATTCACCGCCATCAGCGCCTTAGGTTCTCGATCAGCAGTAACCGCCATGACTACTGCAGCGGTACAGAACACAGGGCTGGTAATGCAGTGATGGCCACTCCAGGAACCGTTGCCGTTTTGGATGTCGCTGTAAAGCTCGTTCATCCGCAGGTGCCAGTTGTCCCAGTTTTCGCCACCTAATGCTGCCAGCGACTCGCTGGTGAGCATGTGACTCAAGAACTCCTCGCCGCCGTTGTTACCGAAGCCGCGCTGTACATCATCAGTAAGCACCTGGCGGGCGGCTTGTACATTGGCGATGTAGTCCTCAGCCATTTGATTAGCTTCCTCTTCGGCATAGCCTTGACGTTGGAGTGCTTCGACTGCCAGGGACTGAGATAGCGTATCCTGGGTCTGCTGCATTTCACTGGCTAAGGCCTGGCGTGTGGTATTGGCGGAAGATGCCGTGGCGCGTTGGCAACTAGATAGCGCATAGAGGGGAATTCCTGCAGCGCTCTCGGTGCGTACGCTGCCGTCCGCGTATACGTTACCGCGTTGGTAATTCTGGGAGCGCTCAAGGATGTCGCGATTCACCGGGCGACCGACCCGCTCGGCTAACTCCAACGCATTGTTGCTCATCGAAGAATTGAGCACACGGGCCCAGCCGCGTGTGCTCCAGCTACCGTCATCTAATTGTGCGGCCTCGATCATGGCAATGCAGCGATCCAAAGCTGCAGTGATGCGTTGGTAGGTGGGGCCGGCATCTGCTAGGTAAGGCGTTAGGCGAGCAAAATATTGAGCAGCCAAGGCTACATCTACATTATCTCCCAGCTTGGTTTGAGGTTGAGTTGCTTGCTGATCAGTGATGTTCAGTGCCCGGTGATCAGCACTTTCAGTAGCGGTTAGTAGGTACTCGGTTGCTGCGTTAAGATTGGTGTGGTACGGCCCATTCGTTAGGGTACTACCGGCACGCAGAATAGCCATAGCTGCTAGTGCTGTTGTGGCAGGATCAGTGGCCACGGCATGTGGATCGCGAATATTTTGGTGGGCGTGTAGGCCTGCTCCCCAGCCACCATCTGCGGCCTGTGACTCCGCTAGCCAGGCTAAGCTGTTTTGGAGATAGGTAGGAAGTGCTGTTAATTCTTCTGCCGCGGGTATACCCCAATCTTGATTAGCTAAAGCCTCGTAGGTAGCTTGATCTGGTACATAAAAAGAAGTGACCCGCACTTTCGACCAACCATCATAACGGTTTGATGCCCAGACGAGAACTACTAGGGCACTAAGAAAGAAAGCGAAAAAGCCTAGGATAAAGAGAGATGACTTGCGCATGTAATCGGGTTTGGTTATCGAATTCAATACTATACCGAGGCCGGAGAGGTTTGGATTCCAAACCGTCTACGCCTCGAGTATACCCGCCTGCCAAAGTATAGTACGGCGTGCAGGTACTCGCCCGAAACGAATTTGGCTTCGCCTAATTCCTTTCATTGGTGGTATACAATTTACAAAAACGTGGACAGAAAGGCAATTATAGCTCCTAGCTTACTAAATTTGCGGCTTCTTTAAGTTTTAAATGATCGCAGCTCATGTCGAATCAAGCCACCGCTATCTTACTGATTCACTGCCCAGACCAAAAGGGTATTGTGGCCGCCGTAACGGATTTTTTGCAGCATAACAATGGTAATATCATCTCTCTGGAGCAACACGTTGATCCCAACTTGGCGCACTTCTTTATGCGAGTGGAGTGGGAACTGGCGGGTTTTGCTATAGAGAAAAATAAGATCGAGGATTATTTCTCCACGCTGGTAGCCAAGCGCTTTGGCATGTCCTGGCAAATTCACTTCACGGATCGCAAGCCGCGCATGGCAATTTTTGTCTCAAAAGCATCCCACTGTTTCTACGATATCCTCCAGCGCTATTCTTCTGGAGAATGGCAAGTAGAGATTCCAATTATCATTTCTAACCACGAATCATTGGGATCAATTGCGGAGCGCTTTGGGATCGACTTTGCCGTTTATCCAATCAATAAGGCGAATAAGGCTGAGCAAGAGGCGCTGGAAATGGCATTGATTCGTGAATTGGAGGTAGATTTTGTGGTCTTAGCACGCTACATGCAGATTCTTTCGGATAACTTTTGCGCCCAGTTTCCAAATCAGATTATCAACATCCATCACTCTTTCCTACCGGCCTTTAAGGGCGCGCGGCCGTACCATTCCGCCTACGAGCGAGGGGTGAAAGTGATCGGCGCCACTAGTCATTACGTAACCTCGGATTTGGACGAAGGTCCGATCATTGCTCAGGACGTGACGCACGTGAGCCACCGCGATGATCCGAAGGAGCTGGTACGCAAAGGAAAAGATATCGAGAAACGCGTTTTGTCCCAGGCAATTCGTGCACAATTGGAACATAAAATCTTACCTTTCGGCAACAAGACGATAGTGTTTCATTAGTAGCTTATCAATCCATCATTATGTCCAACTCGCTTAGTATAGTTTTCATCGCATCCGAAGGTGTTCCTTACGTTAAAACTGGCGGCTTAGCTGATGTAGTCGGAGCTCTACCCAAAGCTTTAAAAGCGCTCGGGCATGAGGTGCGGATCGTTCTACCGAAGTACAGTAAAATTGACACCCAGAAGTTTGGTTTGAAGCGCTTTCAAGACAGCATGGGCGTTTGGATGGGAGAAGGTGTCCAGGAGTGGGCAGCAGTGGACGAAGCTATATTAGAAGGCGATATACCGGTTTACTTCATTGAAAATTGGAAGTTCTTTGATCGCGATGGCATTTACAATGATGCGCAAAACCGCGATTTTAATGACAATCCCGAACGGTACGCCTTTTTCACCCGGGCGGCGCTGCAATTGTGTATTGATCGTAAGTGGTCAGTTGATGTAGTACATTCCCACGATTGGCAAACGGCCCTTGCACCGGCCTATTTGAAAACCTGGTTCTGGAACGAGTCCACACTAGGAAGAACGGCTAGTGTTTTCACCATCCATAACATTCAATATCAGGGCAATTTCCCCAAGACCCGTTGGTCGTATATTGGCCTCGGTTGGGAAAACTTCACTTCTGATAAGTTTGAAGAGCACGACCGGATCAATTACCTCAAGGGCGGTATCGCTTTTGCGGATATGGTCAATACGGTGAGTCCTACCTATGCTTTTGAGACCAAGAGTACAGCATTAGGTATGGGTATGAATAACCAACTAGCATCTAAGGGCGATGCCTACGTTGGCATATTAAATGGGGTAGACTACGAGGATTGGAATCCCGCTACGGATCGTCATTTACCGGCTGCGTATTCTGCTGAGGATCGTGCCGCTAAAGCGGAAAATAAGCGGGCCTTACAAGAAATGTTTGGCTTAGAAGTAGATCCAAGCATTCCGTTGGTCGGAGTAGTGAGTCGCTTTGCTGATCAGAAAGGATTGGATTTGTATTACGCAGCTATCCATCAAGCATTGCAAAATATGCGGGTTCAATTTGTGGTGCTGGGCTCTGGTGATAAGACGCTGGAAGGGTACTACATGGCCCTTCCGAACCAGTACCCTGGAAAAGTGGGAACCTTTATCGGCTATGATAACCCAAAGGCGCACCTCATTGAGGCCGGATCTGACTTCTTTGCTATGACTTCCCGCTTTGAGCCCTGTGGTTTGAATCAAATGTATTCACTCAAGTACGGCACCCTACCCATTGTGCGCAATACGGGCGGATTAGCTGATACGGTAGTCCAATACGACGAGCACACGGGCGGCGGTACCGGCTTCAAGTACACCGATAACACTCCGGACGCTATCGCAAATGTGATCGGTTGGGCGATAAGCACCTACTATGATCGACCTGATCATTTAGCGGCTATGATTGACCGTGCAATGCAACAAGACTTCAGTTGGATGCAGAGTGCTAAGCAGTATGAGGGGTTGTACGCTGAGGCGATTCGGAGGAAGCGAGGGTAATTACCTTCACTGCTGAAATTTGCAGGTTTCATTGGGTGTTTTGCGGAATTCATTCCGCTTGTAATTCTCACGGCGGAATGAATTCCGCGAAACCATAAATGGGTTGAATTACAAACAAATTCAATCATCGCGTCATGTACTTTGGAGGAGGTGAAGCAAACGAAATACTATATCGCTCGTTTAGAGCCATGATACAATTTCGCGTATGGAATTTGTTCTCATTTCCATAGTAGCCTTTGGTGCCGCTATCTTAACGTTCTTCTCGGGCTTTGGTCTCGGAACCATTCTTACCCCCGTTTTTGCCCTTTTTTTTCCTATTGAACTAGCAATTGCGCTCACCGGTGTAGTGCACTTCTGTAACGGTTTATTCAAGCTCACATTGGTGGGTAAGTATGCTGATAAATCTATCCTTTTACGCTTTGGAATACCGGCGGTTATTGCTGCCTTTGCGGGCGCTTGGGTACTGGTACGGATATCTGATATCCCAGTTTTGTATAGCTATGAATGGTTGGGAAAGACCTTTGAGATCACAATAGTTAAGCTGGTAATTGCCGTTTTACTCATTTTCTTTGCCCTCATTGAGTTGCTGCCTTTTTTTGAGCGCTTTACGATTAGGAAAGAACATCTACCTGCGGGAGGTCTATTGAGCGGCTTCTTCGGCGGCTTATCCGGTCACCAAGGCGCATTTCGGAGCGCCTTTCTGGTAAGAGCTGGAATGACCAAAGAGGCCTTTATTGGCACCGCTACGGTGATTGCTGTGTTTATCGACATGACTCGCCTTGGGGTTTATTCTACCCGTTTTCTAGACGCTGGACTGCAAAATCAGATTCCACTGATATTGAGTGCAACTCTAGCGGCGATGACGGGAGCAATCATCGGGAAGCGACTGTTAGAGAAGATCACATTAGACCTTATTCAAAAGATCGTGGGGGTGCTCCTTATTCTTATTGGCCTGGCACTCGGAGTCGGTTTCATCTAGGAGGGGGGCAAGCTGTAAATGTTAAAATTTGTGTCTTTTGAAAAAAAGTGGGGTAGAGGTTCAACCAAAATATATGTATATACATTTATTGTTAAAACATTTTACGACGAACTTTAACCAAGAATCATGAAACAGTTTAGCATTTTATTCTTCGCACTAGCAGCATTGACTTTGGCATTTACTGGTCCTGTAGAGACTGTGGCAGTTGATACTTCTGATTCAGTAATTAGCTGGAAGGGCTACAAAGTACTGGGTTCTCACGAAGGGACACTCAATTTAACGAATGGTGATTTGCAAATGCAAGACGGTGCTCTTGTAGGCGGCTCTTTCGTTATCGATATGGGCTCTATTAATTGTACTGATCTAGATGGTGAGGCTAAAGGTAATCTGGAGGGCCACTTGAAATCTGCCGACTTCTTTGGTGTGGAGAAGCACCCAACAGCAACTTTTGACATCACTAATGTGGTAAGCCGTGGTACTGCTGGTTCGTACAAGATCACCGGCGACTTGACGATCAAGGAAACAACTAAAGCAGTACGCTTCAACGTACAAATCAGCGAAGAAAATGGACAGCAGGTAGCTACCGGCGAAGTACAGATTGACCGTTCGGACTTCGACGTACGTTATGGCTCTGGCAGCTTCTTTGACAACTTAGGCGACAAAACCATCTACGATGAGTTCGACCTTGGTATTCGCTTGGTTTTGAACTAATTAATGGGAATATTGTAATACTTCTGGCTTGTATGTAGAAAGCCAGAATCCCCCTTAATGGTTACCTACCTTATACAAGCTAGAGATCCCCAATCGGCGTTGCCAGATTGGGGATCCTCATTTATATAAACTTTATTACCGCTAAATCAGCGACAAGGCAGATGTTCTTATCCTTTTACGTCGGTCTTACCCGCAAGATCTAGGAAGAAGGCATACTGCATAGCTACCTCTTTCAGACGAGCGAAACGACCAGAAGAACCGCCGTGCCCCGCATCCATGTTGGTATAAAGTAGTAGTGGGTTCTCGTCGGTCTTCATTTCACGAAGTTTGGCTACCCACTTGGCGGGCTCCCAATATTGCACCTGCGAATCGTGTAAACCGGTGGTCACCAAAGTAGCTGGATAATCTTTAGCTTCTACTTGATCGTAAGGTGAGTAGGAGAGGATGTAGTCGTAGTACTCTTTGTCGTTGGGGTTACCCCATTCATCGTATTCGCCAGTGGTCAATGGAATACTTTCGTCTAGCATGGTGGTGATAACATCCACAAATGGAACAGCTGCTACTACACCTGCCCAAAGGTCGGGGCGCATGTTCATAACTGCACCCATGAGCAGGCCACCAGCACTACCACCTTGAGCGTACAGCTCATCTTCGGCAGCGTACTTTTCTTTGATCAGGTACTCACCACAATCGATGAAGTCGCGGAAGGTATTCTTCTTATTCAGCAACTTGCCATCTTCGTACCAGTGGCGTCCCATTTCTTCACCACCCCGGATGTGGGCAATGGCGAAAGCAAAACCACGATTCAGTAGACTCAAGCGAGCAGAACTGAAATAGGGATCCATACTGGCTCCGTACGAGCCGTAGCCGTAAAGGAGAACAGGCTGGGTTCCGTCCTTTTTGAAATCTTTGTGGTAAACAATACTAATTGGAACTTCTACACCATCACGTACAGTAGCGTAGACTCGCTCCGACTCGTAGTCGTCAGAACTGAAACCACCAAGAACTTCTTGCTGTTTTAGCATCGTGAAGTCTTTGCCATTCATGGTGTAGTCGTAAGTTGTCGGTGGTGTAGTCATCGACTGATAACCGATGCGTAATACATCCGTATCAAACTCCGGATTAATGCTGGTGTAAGCCAAGTAAGAATCTTCACCAAAGTCGATATAGTGCTCTTCACCTTCCCATGGGCGTACGCGCAATTGGGTAATACCACCTTTTCGTTCGCTCAGTACCAGGTAATTTTGGAAAATATCCATATCCTCCAGGAGAACATCCGAGCGGTGAGGGATTACTTCTTCCCAGTTATCTTTAGTAGTAGCATCTTCCGAGGTAGACATTAAACGGAAGTTCTGAGCATCCAAGTTAGTGCGAATGTAGAACTTGTCTTCAAAGTGCGCAATACCGTATTCTAGCCCACGCTCACGCTCCTGAATGATGCGGAAGTCGCCGGTAGGATTATCAGCGTTTAAAACACGATACTCCTGACTCAAGGTCTGGTAAGCACCAATCACGATATACTTCTTAGACTTGGTCTTGTAGACAAAGGCGGAGAAGGTATCATCCATTTCTTCGTACACCAAAACATCTTCTTCGTTGGAGGTTCCTAACCGGTGACGGTAGATCTTCACCGGGCGCAGGGTTTCATCTTTTACGGAGTAGAAGACGTGCTCATTATCATTAGCCCACACGGCGCCTCCGGTAGTGTTTGGAATGTGATCTTCTAGAATCTCTCCGGTCTTCAAGTTCTTGAAGCGGATGGTGTAAATCCGACGACTGAGGGTATCCTCTCCGTAAGCCAGGATCTCGTTGCTAGGGCTAACCGAACGGCCACCAACGCGGTAGTAGCTAAAATCAGTTGCCAGTTCATTTACATTGAGCATGATTTCCTCTTCGGCTTCTAGCGAGCCTTTTTTACGAGAGTAGATCGGGTATTCACTCCCTTCTTCGTAGCGGGTAAGGTAGTAGTAGCCGTTGTCTTTATAGGGGACCGACTGATCATCTTCCTTCACGCGGCCCTTCATTTCTTCAAAGAGCTTGTCTTGGAAGTCTTTAGTGTGGTCCATCATCTCGTCCTTGTAAGCATTTTCTGCTTCGAGATAGGAGATCACATCTTCATTTTCTCGTTCGTTGAGCCAGTAATAATTGTCAGTGCGTGTGTGCTCGTGAATAGTCAGTTCCTTGGGAACTTTTGCTGCAACTGGTGTAGGGATATCAGTTTTCTGATACATTGCAGATCCCTTGTTTTCATTCATGGTATTGGTTTCTGATTGGCAGGCGGTAAGCCCTAGCAATAGGACGCCAAAGATACCAACAAACATTCTAGTTAGCATATCGAATTGGTTATGGTTAGCAATCATGCTGAAGAGCAGCGTTTAAGGCGGTCGAAACTACATGAAAATATTCGTCTGACCATTATCAAGGACCATCGAAAACAGCAAAAGCTGCCAACATGCAGGTATTTGATGTAGCAGCTAATCCTTCACGGTATGGCATTTCTACACTCAAGTAGAGTTTTCGTCTAAAAAGCCCAAAGGGATAGGTCACAATCACTACTTAAAACCTACCTTTGGCGGCCTATGCGCCTCCGCACTTCCTACAAGCAAATATTGGCCATTTCAGCTCCGATCATGATCGGAAGTGCTGCTCAGAATATTATTACGCTGACAGACCGTATTTTCTTGTTCTACCTGGGGGTAGATGATTTTGCCAGTATCGGATTTGTGAGTGTTTTCTACCTCATTGTGGCCGCTATTGGGTTTGGTTTTAGCCGTGGTGGGCAGATTTTGATTGCCCGACGCGCAGGTGCTCGTGAGGATGTAGAAGCCGGCCGTACTTTTCATTCCGTCTTCTTGTTCGAGTTGTTTCTATCTTTCTTTTTATTCCTATTTATGACTTATGGCTGCTACTACTTATTTGATTTGCTAGTGGAGTCAGAGGTTGTATTGCAAAAGAGCCTGGAATACGTAAATACGCGTAAGTGGGGAGTGTTCTTTTCGTATACTGGAGTGGCGCTCATTTCATTGTACACCGGAATTGCCCGGCCTAAGTTTCTGATCTACGATACCATTTTGTTAGCAGTCGTTAACATTGTGCTGGATTACCTACTCATATTTGGCTATTACGGTTTCCCGAAAATGGGGATTGCTGGTGCAGGTTTGGCTTCAACACTGGCTGAGGTTGCTGCCTTCATCGCTTTTGTCCTATTCATGTTTTGGGACAAGGAGAACCGGCGCTATGAAATATTCCGCTGGCCAAAAGTAGACTGGAGCTTGATGCGCGAGCAGTACAAGATTTCTATTCCGCTGGTTGTACAACCTTTAATTGGTCTGGGCAGTTGGTTCTTATTCATGGCCATCATTGAAAACCTCGGTGAGGAGGCCTTGGCCATCACCATTTTGGCCCAGATGGTATACCTGGTCCTGTCTATCCCAACCTGGGGTTTCTCGGCTGGTGTGAGCACCTTGGTTGGCGGCTTTATTGGGCATAAGAAACGGCAGGCGGTTATTCCCATTATTTGGAAAACGGCTTTCTTTTCACTCTTCGTGACGTTGGCCATCACCATTCCTTTTTTACTGTTTCCTTCTGCTACTTTGCACCCCTTTCTGGGAGATGAAGGCTTGGTGTTGATCGAAAAAGCGAAGCCTGTCTTTTATGTACTGGGGGGAATTCTGAGTGTCTTCTCAGTGGGGAGCGTTATTTTTAGTGGCGTATCTGGTGTCGGAGCCTCCGCTTATGCACTTAAGATTCAGGTCTACGGTATCATCTTCTACCTGATCTATATCTATGTAGTTGTTGAGTATTTTACAAGCAGCCTTGCCTGGGCCTGGGCGGTAGAAATCTTTTATTGGCTCATCGTTGGTCTGTGGAGCTTATGGTATATGTACTCCCGCCGCTGGTACGGTAAACTTTAATACTTAAGTAGCGACAAACAGCATTCACTCATTTGGTTTTGGAACTTGTCTTTGGCAATTGTAGCTTGCTGAAAAGGCCACTTTGATCCCAATTCACTGAGGCGATTAAGCTATGAAGCACATATTTCTTTCCCAAATTAAATTCCCAAACATGCTCTTAATCAAGTTGGCAGCCATCTTTGGGTCTCCAACCAAGATTTGGTATTTTCCATTTGAGTTTCTTCCAGCAAAAGATAGGAACATATCTATGTGGAACAGTGGTTGAACCGTTCCTGGGCCATTTCCGATGTACAATTGCTGTGTCCATTCTTCGCCGTCGATAATGATGTACTCCGATTGTTCAGTTGGTACCGGTATTTTGCTACCAATGTAGTACAGCGTTTTCGATGTGTCGAGGTATTCGGAGTAGAGGCGCTTGATTAATTGTGTTGGTGTTTCACTTGGTGCAGGGAAGATGGCGTTATTGATGTATTGCAGTGATTTTGTCGAATAGTCTGCTCCGATAAAAAAGAAATCGTCACCAGTTAAAATATTGCCCCCTTGAAAGTAGAGCGGAGCTTGATAGTTCTCTAAATCAGAAATGTTAGAAGCGAACTCCGCCATCAGACCATCGACGTATCTTGGAAAGGAGAATAGCTCTGCAAAATAGCTCTTTCCGTTTCCATCTGTGGTTATCGCGGAACCATCTTCCGCCCAAACAGAAAAGTGCAAATGATCAGGAACGCTACCTAGGATAGTGACCACGCAGTTTAATCTGCTTTATTGCAGACGTTGGTGCAATTAGATTTGGAAGAAAAGACTTTGGATAACGATGCAAAGTCTTTTCAACCGTTCTAATGCTATCAAAGCCACTGAATAGCGTGGATGTTTGTTATGGGCACAGGACATCCAGTACATTGATCAATTCTTCGATTACTGAGCGCCACTTACGTGGGATAATTGGCAGCTTAGAAATGACACTAAGAATTGGACGAACTACTTTGTAAATAACACACAACCTTGAGTTAGCTAGTTCTTTGGTTAAACTTCCACTTTTTGGAGCGGCAGTTTCCGAGTAGTTCGCCTCTACGTGCGCGTTGATAGCTTCAAAATCCAGATTTACGTTTTGCATGTTAACATTTATTTAGAAATGAGTAATAAGGTTCCAGGGTCCAAGTGGTTACACTTGTCCTGGATATGAAGAGCGACCCTTCCGAAAAGGGCGGATCTTAGCCGTACTTGAATGAATAAATACTCAGCTAGAAACTGGTGCTACGGAGCCCATACTTTTAGCTCAACGTAGGGAGGAGTACCTCCACCCGGAGTATAGAAGGCAAGCGTGAAACCAGCATTCGCATGAGTCGAAGTCACCGTTTGTAACCCAAAACGGATATCTTCTACCCCAATAACGTGTGTAGCTTCGATGCCAGCTACCGTTTTTCGTTCCATTTTTAGGCTCATTTTGGGGTAGTTAGCAGTAGGATCCACCTGAAATTGGAATATGCACGCATTTTTGTTGGATGGGTTTTGAAATAGCAGTAGGTCATTCTGGATTATGAACCCGACTTCTGTTCCATCGATACTTACTTCACAGTTTTTTTGTGGGTCTGTCAGATGAACAAGTTCAAGGCTTTTGTAGTCGGAGCTTAGGCGTATCTGCCTTTCGAAAACGTATTTACCCGCTTTCACAGCACCAACTTGGTATTGTTGAAGGTTGCAAGTAGCCATAATGATTTAGTTTTATTGAAAAAAGTTATTGTCGTTCTAGTTCATTGCTAATGCAGTGTAGTGAGCCTCTTTGCTTAGCGTAGTTATGGAAGTTAGCTTCAATCATTACCACCTGGTAGCCAAGGTTCTCCCAGAGTTGTCGGTTGAGTTGATCAAACACCTTGAGGTTTCGCCGGTAACCACCCGTAGCGTATGATGGTAAGTAGACTCTCTTTTCCTGGTCTGATATACGTTCTACCAAACAGTTGTTGTACATGCCGATATGATAGACTGCATCGTCTCGGCCTTCAGAAATTAGGGGCACTGGATTACGCATAACAATAAAACCACTTTCTTCATTTCGCGAGTTCGGATTTTGCAACTTGTTTACGATGCCCAGTAAAAGTTCTTCTAGTCTATTTGCAGCCCTAGTGTGCTTAGGGTTTAGAGCTACAGGTTGGGCTAGGAAAAGGACTGGTTTTCCTGGTTTTCCAGTCACAATTTCGACTCTTTCTCCCGTAAGGGAAATGAACATATCAATGTGGACGTATTCGTCAGGTAAAGCCGACCGGGTCAAGGTCCTTACTGATAGCTGCTTCGGTTTTGGAGGCTTAATTTGCCAGAGGTTGTGATCAAAAATACTTCCCTTGCCTCGTCGACCTCTAGTATCACCTTTGGTGTATGTAGCTTGACCAACAGGGATGATTTTGACATTGTTTGCAAGCCCTAGGTAGCGTCGGATATAGCTCTTAACAATTCTTGTTCCCTTTATCTGTTCGATTGGGCTTAGTTTTGACCGTATTGACATTGTCAATCTATAAAATTGATTTGCGCCAATCAGAACTATGTCTTGGTCAAAGAGAATATTTCCACCGTGTATCCTAAAGCCTCCGTACTTAGGGTTTGGGTCTTGTACAATATCCATGATTACTCCTTGACTTTCTAAATCTTCAGCGAGGTCATGGTTGTAAGGTGCATTCGCTGATTCTACCACCTGCTTATCAGATAAGGTGACAAATTGATCTCGTGCCCAAACCCGGAAATCATCGCTAAAACTGGGAGATTTTACCTTAACTTGGATCGTGCGCTTGATTCCGAGACAACTCATATTGTTGATCATTTCCTGAATGATCTTTTCCTGCCCCCTTCGGTTTACCCAAATCACGATTGTGGTATATTTAGGTAATTTACAAACCAACTCTTCAAATATTTCTTTGAACTCAGGCCCTCTCTCATAAACAAGTAAAACTTGCATCAATCGCCCTCGTATTGAGGAGTATAGCACGGGCTTATTCAATACCGGCATAGCAGTTAAATTTTAAATGGAGGTTCAGCTGCAAACCTTGGGTTTGATTGTCCGAACACCAAGTGATTTGGTGTCTGCTCTGGAGGCATAATGTCTAGAATGTCTCGATGAAAGCGACTGTAATCTTGATCGTATTTTCCTCCATTCCAAATGTACAAGAGTTTTTGTGTGAAAACTGAATTTATCATACCGTCGTATGCCAATTGATTTTCCTGACAAGCCGAAATCAAGCGGACCGTGGCTTCTATTTCTACCTCACCTTCCTTACGTAAGTTAATACTGTCGTAGAAGTCCTTGTTTTGCATGTACGTCTTAAAGGCATATTCAAAAGGTTGGTCTTTGCTGGCAAATTCAGTTGTTTTCTTTGGTCGAAATCGCTCTCGTGTTATGTCGCCGCTATGGCAGCTGTCGGAGATGACAAGAATCCTAACTCCTTCTTGAAATTTACTCCAGTGGAGTAGTAACTCGTCATCAATAATTTGTCCGTCATACAAGCACAAAGTCTCGTCACGAGCATCCCTTTCGTCATTGTTAAGGTCCGGTACATGGCTCCCGTGTCCAGAATAGGTGACTAGGAGAATATCACCAGCAACTAGTTCTTGGGCACTTTTGTACAAGAAGTCTTTAACGTTCTTTCGAGTAACCTCTTTGCGAAGCAATAAGGTGCTTTGATAGCCTTGGGAATCAGCTAAGATTTGCATGTCTCGAGCGTCATTTTCGCAGGCATAAAGCTTGCCATCCCAGCCACCATAATGATCGGGGTCTACGAAATTTAATCCTAGGTGTAAGGAGTGGCCGATGCGGTTAGGTCTTAGATTGGACATACACAAAAATGGGTTTTAGGTATTTAATCTTCTTACGCTAGCAAAGGTTGGACATTTGGTGGACGGCCACAAACCAAAAAATCAAAATTATTAAGAATATAAATTGGTTTTTATGGGATTAAATGTTTGATTTAGAATATTTTAGATGAATATTTTATTGGGAGTGAAAATTATCTTATGAGACAAGAAGCACTGTTCCAATTGCTGAAATCCCTTAATAAAGGAGAGAAAAGACAAGTTAAATTACTGCTGGGTTTGTCCGGAGGGAAGAAGATGATCCAGCTGTATTCTCATTTGAGTAAGATGAATCATTACAATGAGGAAGTCTTGAGGAAAAAGCTTGAAAAAGAGGGCGTTAAAAAGGGACAATTTGCAGTTCTAAAACACAGTACCTATCAAGCAGTAATGCGTGCCTTGCGATACATTAACGATGATTCCACCCTAGAAATCGAGTTAGGGAACTTAATTATTGACACCAGAATATTGGAAGCTAGGGGGCTCTATGCACAAGGTGAAAACAGGTTGAAGAAAGCGAAACAGCTAAGTATTAAATATGAAAAGTTTCTCCATACCCTAGAAATTTTACAACTAGAAATTCCTTTAGCAATGGGTAGGGAAACAAAAGCCTTGCGAGATAAGATAGCAGCGCTGAATGAGGTCATTGAAGATCTAGTGGAAAAACTGAGAATTGAATTCAAGTACTGGGGAATTCTTCAACGAATTTTTGCTTGGTACCGTACCAAAAGTAAGATCCGAACGAAAGAATCCGCTACAACATACGAGAAAATTGAAAGCTCCCCTTTGTTGGAGGATGCTAATTTGGCTTCGACTTTTCAATCTCGAATATCTTACTTTTTTTCACATGCTTTGATTCAACATACTCACCGGAGAGATATGGAAAAGGCGAATTCCTATTACTCCAAAGTAATTGAAATTTGGGATCGTTACCCCCACATGAAACCAATTCACACTATACAATATAAAATTCATCTTTCCAACTATCTTAATAGCTGCCATGTAGTAGGAAAGTACGAGAATTTTGAAAGGATAGTAGATGAAATTGAAGGTCTTCCAGTTGCCTCTTTTGATGAAGCGGCAGAGGTGTTTCAGAATGTAGCGCATTTACGCTTACTGTACTTGATGAATACTTTTCAGTACCAAGAGGGTAGGGCGTACGTTACTGAAATCGAGATTGGTCTAGAAAAATACAGTAGCAAGATTAATAACGCGCGGCTAATTTCTTTCTATTGTAATCTATCAATATTCTTTTTTGTCTTAGGTGACTTAGAACAAGCTGACCACTGGGTAAATGCCATTTTTACTTCGCAGGTCTCTGATATCAGAGAAGATATTCAGGTGTTCATTCGCGTCTTGCATCTTGTCATTCATTATGAATTGCACAATTATTTGCTACTTGAAAGTATAGACCGCTCTGTACGGAGAAAACTTAGAGATACTAATTCTTTGAGTGAATTTGAATTATTGGTCTTACAAGTTATTAGGGAGCTACAGAAGCAGAATTCAAGAACGGAAAAACGTCAAGTCGCTCAAGAATATCTTAAAAAATTCCATAGCCTTAATGACCAAGAATTGGCTCAAAGGATTGTCGGCTTGGAAGAAATCTCATTGTGGATAGAAAGCAAGAGCAGGAACAAGCCGTACTTGGAAGTTCTGCGTGAAAAGCAACTGTTAACTAGAAAATAGAGCCACAAGTATCCAAAGAAAATTAGACTATTGACTCATCTACATCCGAATAATCAAACCTTCCATCTGGTGATATTCCTTTAAGTCAGCCAGATAATCTTCTGCCTGGCGGATAGACTGAAAAGGAGCTACAATGACACGGTTAATGGCGCTACCGCCCGGGCGGGCTTGTGGCATTACGTAAAGATTGTTGAACCCTTTAGCTTGGAGCGTGGTTACGTGTCGCTCTGCATTGGCGTATTGACCGTAAGAACCTAGCTGTATAGCATAACCGGTTAATGGTTCGCGCAAGATGTTCACAGCACCACTTTTTTCAACCTGGACTGGCGCTGTAGTACGAGCTGTAGTAGTAGCTACTTGCTGCTCATAAGGCCGTTCCCGTACGGGAATAACGTTACTATAGTCTTCAGGAGCATTGACCTGATATTCGTTGATCGCTTGACCACTACCACGATAAGTCGTTTGTGTTTGACCCGAACGCGCCGTTACTTCTGATTGTGCTGGTTGCCGGTTGTACGGATTGCCCGAAGAGAGCGTGTAGGTTTGGCTTGCTTCAGGCCGGCGAGCAGTTAGCTTAGAGCTAACGGCAGGAGCTTCGTATTCATTTGGCGTTGGCGGATTCGTATTGCTATAGCCCAGCACAGTTAATACTACTCTTGAACGGCCGACTCGCAACAGGTCAATTTGCTGAGCGGCAGCGCGGCTAAGATCAATGACACAATCATCACAATAGGCACCGCGATCATTGATTCGTACGGTAGTAGATAAGCCATTGTCGATTCGGGTCACTTTTACGATGGTCCCCAAAGGAAGCTTGGCGTGTGCTGCCGTCATTAAATGGTGATGATAAGTTTCCCCCAGAGCCGTAGGACTGCCTTCAAAGTGGTCGGCATAATAGAGGGCATCGCCCGATTCATCAATGAGCGGATCGTTGGCGTTAGCCTTTGGTTCCGGTTCTCTCGGCTCGTTCCAGCGGAAGGTTTGGGCCGAAGCAATGGTGGTCAACAAGAGGGTGGTCAACAATAAGATAGAAATGCGCATAGGAGAAACAAATTATTCAAAAATGAGCTCATCATCGATTTGCAAACGACTACCGGGCGCAATTTGGTATAATCGTTCATTATTTTCCGCTTCCAGTCCTTCCACGAGCAAATAAGCTGGCCCAAACTCTGGTTTTTTCTGAAATACAACCAAGCCCTGTTGGCAGTCGCTAAGTTGTAGACGGCGGGCGTGTAATGTAGACTGATCCTTACTAGCCAGACCAATATTACACTTGGTGGCTAGCGCGTTTATGAGCGTAATGTCACTGGCTTCTCCAGCACTTAGTCCTTTATCTCCGCATCCATCTATGCGGACGTTCGATAGGGTGATAATACTGCCCGAAAAATCAACACCATCATTAGTGGTATTGATGAATTGGCAATTGGCAATGGTCCCCTTACAAAAATCCGCATCTAGTCCGTCAGAGCTGGTGTTTTGAACCAAACTTCGCTGCATTTTAAACTCAGAGCGAACAATATTGAGAGCATCCTCACTTTGGTTATCCAGAAAACGGCAGTTCTCAATTTGGACGGCTGATTCGTAGAAGGTAACCGCTCCGGTCAGCTGCCAGCTGGCTTTGCGTAGATTCCGAAGGTTCCGAAAAACGACACCATTCAGAATGGATGCTTGCGAGGCTTGTAAGACTTGAAGACCTTGCCCTGTATTATCACTACTGTACAGCTCAACCCAATTTTCCGCTGAGCCAAAAGCTTGCACAGCTCCGTAGGAGATGATCGCTGCACTTTGGGTGAGATTCACTTTAGCTCCTGACTTAAATACCAGTGCATGATCTTCTGCAATGATTAAATCACTAGCAATCTCGTGTTCCCCCGCAGGAACAGTAATTGTGCGGTTAGCTGCATCCCAAATCAGACTCGGAAAATCAGCGGGCTGACTAACTGTGCGAAAAGCATCATTGCCCACCGCTACCTGCTCAGTAGAGATTAAAACTTGATAGGGGACAGCAATCAGCGTGTCTATTCCTGCTGGTTGTACAAAGAGAAATCTTGACCGGTCTGGTAAGTTGACGACATGCCGCCGAGCCACATTCTGAAAAGCAAGTGCTTGATCATTCCAGTAGTCTATACTACGAAAAGCCAGTGGGCTTTCTCGCTGTTGCAGCTTGCTGTAAAGGTTTCGAATTGGGCCAGCAGGTAACCAGATGGGCTTCTCCAGCGTAGCTGTGGGTTGACTAGGGTAGGGGCCGTAGCCTTTTACTAATAGCGGGAGGGTATGCGTGTTTTCCAGAGCCACGCTATCTTGACTTGTACGGTACACGCGAATGCAGTTTTCACTGAAAGGCAAGAGGTGAGCCCGAACAAATGCTACCTCCGAAGTAAGGGTCTCTAGATCGAACTCATAGTCTGGGAATTCTGTCCGTAGATATTCCTTTCGAGCTTCTATTGCCGGTAACTGGCTCTCGACAAAAGCATCCCAATGTGCGGGTGCCGATAGTTCGTCTAGTACTGAGATGTAGCTACTCATGAATACACTGTCCTGCAAGAAGTAAGCCGGTAAGCTCGTACTCTCAGTCGCATCTCGATGCAGTGTTCCTTCCGCTAGGAAATGATAACGACGTGCCGGAGTTTCAGCGTAACCATCAAACCCAATTGGCTCCAGTTTGGTGGTAATGGGATTGTAGTAAAACCGTTGGTTGTGCCAAATAATTCCGTGGTAGGCATTCAGTAAATCACAAGCTGCGTAGAACCTGGTCAGTAAGGCTAAGTCGAATATTTCGTTGGCACTTGCCTCTCCCTCTTGATAGGCAAGCAAGCGCTGCTGGGCAGCTTGGGCGAGTTGAGCCTTTACGGTGTCTGCCAATAATTGGGTTTCATTGAAAACACGAATGGGAGCGTTAGCCGGATTTTCAGCACTAAGCCCACTGCTGGGCCGCACAAAACCATGATTTTGTAATTGACGTTGAATCCCTGCCCAAAATCCCTCTTCCGCAAATTTTACAATTGGTCCTTCCCGCCGTTCCCTTGATTCTACTAATTGCTTTTCGAAGTGCTCTTCGTAAGCGTAAATTCCCTTTGATTCGCCATTAATGACTACTTCGACAAAGTCATAATCAGTAGTTAGGACGCCAAGCTCGCTCCAGTATTGATGCAGAAGCCATTCGTTCAGGTAATAACGTGCGGCTGGTGTATGCAGACTAAAGGTTTGTAGGCCTCGCCAGCTGTCTTCTTTCTTAAGCTTCACCCGAAAAGACCATTTATCTCCACGCAGGTGATCCAGCCAATCTCCTTTGAGTCTCAACTTAACCTCTCTTTGCCAGTCCCCATCTTGTAGGCGGCCCACAACCCAATCGTCTTCGCCGGTTTGTAGTAATCCAGCCTGCAAAGCGGCGGCTCTTTTTTCTTCCAGTTGTTGCCAATTGCGTGAGTCAATGGTGAGCTCCAGGCGGGCGGGTGCAAAAGTAGTTTGGTTTGAGCGCTCCTGTTTTTCGATACGAATGTCATCAAAAAACACATCTTCTTGTCCGGTAGTATAAACGTAAACGGCCAGTTGATTGGGCGGATTTTGGAAGGGAATTACCACCGTCATTTGGTGCAGCGTCCAGCCCTGATCATCTACTTCGATAGCATCCACGGTTTCTTGGTAAAAGCCACCCGGATCTCTGCCTTGTACAGCTAGTTTTCCATCACCGCCTACATTGCCAAAGCTCCACACACTTACTTTGTATACTTCGCCGGGAATTGGGTTTTCCAGCACGCTTGTAAATCCAAAGTGATTTTGACCATTGGCAGGAAGCAGGATACTGTAGCGTCCACTACGAGCTTGTTGTCGACTTTGGTATTGAATGCCTTCAAATAGATGTCCATCGGCCGCAAAAGAATTGTTTTGCACGTGTTCGGCTCCACAGGAGATGGCTTGAGAACTAATTGATCGGTGGGGGAAGCTGCCACGTGGTAAGAAGGCCCAAATGAGGAACGCGCCAATCAATAGCAAACTGATAAAGAGAAAAGCCCTTTCGGCCGTACCCGAGCGGCGAGTTTTATGGGGACCTATTCGCATATTATACGATGAGTTCCGGTTGCTCAAGAAGGGACAAACGAGTAGCTGGGCTAATTTTCCTGACCGCTTGCTGGAGTTGATTGAGAGCGGCGGGAGAATCAGCGCGAGCAACGAAAGATAAGTCCAGACCAGGAGTAAGGGTGTCCATGCGCTTTAATTCTAAATAAGACAGATGCTGCACCAACAAATTGGTAATTACCTCTAGATCCTCTTGGTCGGTAGTGATATTGATGAACAACTTCCCAGAAGCCTGCTTGCCTTCGCCGTTTATGCGTTTGCTTACCCAGATTACCGAAAGAATAGCTAGAATCGCAATCAGGGCCAGGATAGGCTGATTCGCACCACAAGCTAAACCAACTCCGATTGTCATAAATAGATAGACCAGTTCTTCGGGGTCTTTAATGGCGGCCCGGAAACGTACGATCGAAAGAGCCCCCACTAATCCTAGTGATAGGGCTATAGAAGATTTTACGATCATGATGATGAGCAAGGTGCCCAGTGCCAATGGTAGGAAGTTATTGGCAAACCTTCTGCGATTGGAGATCGCATTACCGAAATGGATGTAGAATAGGCGCAGCATACCAGCCAGGATACTCGCCACTACAATATTGAGCAAGAATTCGCTCAGGGAGACGTTATTACTGAATTCCTGAATGAAGCGTTCCTGAAGCTCTTGTAAAAATTGCATGTGGGTGGCTTTGGCGCAAAAATAATCAGGCCTAGAAATAAAAAGGCATTCTGGTAAAACCAAAATGCCTCTAAACTATAAACAAACAAAAAACATTAGTTTTTTAGGACGCTGAACTGTTTAAGCACTAACAATTGCTACGCCCTAGTCAAGGGCGTAACAGTAAGTAACCAAAAGGGTTCACAGAAATAGGAAAAAATAGTAGATTTAGGCATGCGAGCATTTGATGTTGTCCGATTGGCATTTATTGGGGTGGTAGTATTGTTTGCGACCTTAATGTTGATTAGAGTTCTCCCGGCTTTTCGCTTTGTGCTATTGATCGTACTGGTGGCGCTACTGGTATATATTATGGTATACCTGCTGCGCAGTGCCAAAAAGGAGAAAGAGGAAGCGCGTGCCTACGCTGCTAGTTTGCCTGGACAGATCAAAAGTCGTATCAAACAGTGCGAAGAGCAACTGGAGCGCCTACGAACTGAAGTGAAGAAAATCGGTGAAAGCATGAAAGACCTGGAACGCAAACTCCGCAAAGGGACAGACGTGCCAGCATCAATGCAACAGAAAACTGAGTCTATTCTTCAGGGCTTTCGCCAAGAATTAGATTTACGAAAATCAAAAATCAGCTTCTATCAGCAGTGCATCAATAAACTGCAGAAGATTCTCCGGCAGCATGAGCTACTCGCGGCGGTAGAGCAAAAGAAAGAAGAACTCGATACGCTTCGGGAGCAACACTACGAAGAGATTGCGGATATGGAGCAATTACGCTGGGATGTTGAGCGCGAGGAAACCTATCTATCTACCATCCAGGATTTGTCAACACGAATGCAGCAATCCTCCGGGGTGGAGGAAGTGCTACATCTGCAAAAAGAGCTAGACAAAATGCTCGCCTCATGATGCGTATTTTCTTGTTGACGGCATTGGCCATTAGCTTCTTGCTAGCTGCGTGTACTTCTAAAAATGACCAACCCTTAAGTAATCGTCAAGATACTTACCTGTTTCTGGGACATCCGTATGATTGGCTTTTCGAGGATCGTGTTGATCCCCGTCTGGAATTAATCGACTATAGTAATTACACCGGGGTGTGGCTCGGTGGAGATATCTGTGGCCGCACGACGAAGTCTGAACAGACGCTGCGGTATTTAGATACCATCTTTGATCTCAAGTCTCCGCAAACCCTGTGGACTTGGGGTAATCATGATTTAATGGAGGGAGATGCCAGTTTGCTCGAACAAGCCACCGGTCGCCCTGCTTATTATACAACCTACAAGGAGGGGTTGCTGGTGATTGTCATGAACACCAACCTCTTTTGGTATCACCCTTGGACACCTCCTATAGAATTTTGTAAAGAGAAACAGGCACACTACGATTGGTTAAATGGTGTGCTGGATACCATTCAGGAAACCTCCCAGCTAGTTGTACTGCATCACCACGGCCTCTTCAATGAAAAAAAAGTGAGGGGCGATGACACGCTCCGGCTAGGTAATGTCGATGCTATTTCGGTCCGACCACTGTGCGATAGCCTTCGTTATTTCACTCCTGAAATCTACCCCAAATTGGTTGGCTTAGTAGAAGCTGGTACCGCGGTGACTTTAATTAGCGGCGATGTGGGAATGCGATCTAAGGGTTACCATTTCTCTACTCCAGAAGGTATCGAACTCCTGGGGTCCGGCATCAACAATAGTCTAAATATGGAGTACCCGCCAGATTATGTGACCAATTTTAATCCGGATTCGGTTTTGCTGGTCCACTATCAGGTAGACCAACGCGACCTGAGTTGGTCTTTTGTTCGCTTAAACGATTTACTAGACCCGCAGACCGCAGCGGATGATGCTCGCTTACAGCAACTTATTTCTGAGTACTAACTCATTGGTATGACAAAGATCACGCAGCATCCTGATGACCATCATCGGGGCTAGGAAGCAATGCCGCTAATTTGCACACTATTAAGCAAATGCTAAAGCTTATGCGAATTAATAACCCCCTTAAGGTGTTTCCGAATACTCACTAATTAAAAAGAACCGCCATGAAAGAACTGCAAACAGCAACAATGGACTGGGATTCCGCTAGCCGAAAAGCCCTGGAAATAGACCAATTATTAATGGGCTTGGAAATGAGTGGTTCTGATGAAGCCTTGTTGCGCTATCTGGACTTTTTCTCCGACATCGTACCCGTTAAGGCCGGATACTTCCTGCACGTTATTCCACCCTTTGATTTATTGACCAATTTGTATCGTTCGGAAGTCTTACCCCTTAGTGGCGTAAGTGTTTTCCGAGAAACCTTAGTCAATCGGATGGGCGGGAAAATTAGTCGATTTTTGACGGCGGGACGAATGCCTGATGTTCAATACCAGCTTGGCGAGGGCAGTCCTTTAGAGGAGCTACTAGCAGCGGCGGAATCACAAGAACCTGATTTGGTAGTGATTGGTCAAAAGCGCTTTGTGAATAGTCACGGAATATTGGCCAAGAATTTTGCTCGCAAGGTGGACTCCAACGCATTGGTGGTGCCAGAACAATCACGACGTAGCTTGAGTACCATAGTGGTCCCCGTCGACTTTTCTGCACACTCCGCTCGAGCACTGCAAACCGCTGTTGATCTGCGTAAGTGTGTAGATTACCCCGTTCGGATAATTGCTGTAAACGTATACGAAATGCCGAACGTTTCGGCTTACATGCTCAGTAAGACAGAGGATGAATTCCGTAAAATGGTTGAGGAAGATCGGATGGTAGCCTTCGAAGCTTTCTTGGCTACGCACCTCGGTGTTGACCAAGATTTGGTAGAGCAGAAGTTGATTGAGAAAGATCGCCCAGGCATTGCTCACTATTTGATGGACTTCGCCTTGGAAGAAGGTGCCGATTTTATCGTAATGGGAGCGAAAGGACACTCTAAACTAGAACGACTCTTGTTGGGTAGTGTTACCGAAAACTTCCTAGCTCGTAATAAGCAGTTTCCTACGCTGATCGTAAAGTAAATGAATACGGATAGCTCTTATTCAAGGGCACTCCTGGATGGACAACATGCGTTATTCCGAATTTTCCTTTCGGTGAATTCGGGATTACACATGCAGTCCGTATTGTTGTTGGAGCACCTTACCCCTAAATACTCTCATCAATCCGCTCAAAGTAATCACAGGCCTCAAAGATGAGCTTACTCTCCAGGAGCTTCCTGAATTCCGCAATATTGGGTGATAAGCGGTAGCGCTGCACTTCTTCGGATGAAATATCTTCTACGGGAGTTATCTCCTCCAGGCTTTGCAGATCCTCTGGTAGTTTCGTGTTATAGAGCGACAAATTACCCACTTCATCTTTGCTTAGAATTTGCACCGCCCAATTGCGATTACTAATTTTACTACTCATGATCTGGTGCCCACGGTAAAGCTTGAGCACTTGTCGATGACCGATTTCGAATAAGGTGTCAGATATGGTAAACTCAGCACCAACTCGTCCATCGTCGAGGAATTCAATGTGGACGGGAGTGTCTGTTTCTTCGATGTAGAGCAAGTCACCATCCAGGTATACACCATCCGTATTCTCGATGTCGTCCAGGGTAGTATTCAGTTTAATTTGTCGTTCCTTCCAGATAGTGGTTGGGCTAATGCGTACCACTGAGGAATCGCCCGTACAGAAATAGTGTCCCTGATAGGTTGGGTCGAAAGTCTCGCTTTCTTGTAGCACATCTGGCTGTGGCTCCGTGAAGACCACGGGAGGGGCACAACTGCCTAGGCCTATCATTAGTATTAAGCTGAAAAAGATATGATTTCGTTTCATTGTGCTTTGGTTTACGATTAAATAATCACTAGCATGGGCAATCTGTAGCAGTGTTCTTCTCTATTGGAAAATCGGTACTCTGCGAAATATATCTGGTGATAATTCTTTCCCTGGGAATGTGACCCGCGTCAACCTATTCTTAGCCTGTTGGTCCTAATTTTGTAGGTAGTGGAAAACAAAATTTGGCACTAATGAAAACGAAAGAAGCTCTCGGAAACATCATGACCACTGTGGTTAAGACCGTTAATCCGCAGGATACGATGCAAACCGTGCACGAGATATTTCAGGATGCTCGCTTTCATCACCTTCCGGTAGTTAATGATCAAGGAATTCTGGTGGGCATCTTGAGCAAGGCTGACTATTATCAACTTCAGGATTGCTTCACTATTTTCCGCGATCCAGCGCACGCTGAATCTCAGAATAAACGCCTTTTTAGCTCTCTATTGGTAGAAGAGGTAATGACCGCCCAGTTGGCTAAGCTGTCGCCCGAAGATGTGGCCGCTACAGCTTTAGGGTACTTTCAGGAGAATCGATTTAGGGCCATTCCCATTATTGATGCTGCTCAACGTCTACTGGGTATTGTTACCCCTTTGGATCTATTGAATTTTGCTTTTAAAGAGGAAACTGCACCGGCCAGCTAATTCTGTTTGGTGCAGTTTAAGAGCTTATTTGCAACGCAGAGTAGTGTGAAAAAGGCCATTTTACCGACGATTACTAAAATCCAAATAAGCTCTGAATTATACGGCTTATAGATCATGATTGATAGACAGGTTTGAGTTCCAGTAGTATTGAAGCTGCTGGAACTTTTTCGCTTTTTAACAATACAGATCTACAAGATGAGCTTTTCCAGGAAATCACCTACACCATAAGCAACCGCTGCTGCTACGCCACCCCAGAAAAGTGTTTCTCCCATACTCCGCCAGTGGCTGGTTTCTGTAACGTAAGATTTGCAAAAACCGATAAAGAGAAAGGTAAGACCGGTGAGGATTGAAGTGGCCAAAAACAGATTGACCGATAAATTGCCGGCATAATCCCATACATAAAAGAGCAGCGGTAAAAAGCCAATACAAATAAAGGAAATAAAGGTCACCCCGCCGATCAGCTTAGGTGATCGTCCTTCTTCCATCATTTTTAACTCCTCCTTCATCATAACATCCACCCAGCGGTCACGATCAGCGGTGATCACATCTACGACTTGCTCCAATAATGGACCGCTAAATCCCTTCGCGGCGTAGATGTCCCGAATTTCTTCGCGCTCGGCTTGCGGCGTATGATCTACTTCCCAGTATTCTTGATTCTGGTGTTTTTTAAAATTATCTATCTGTGACTTAGCGGCCAGGTAGGCACCTACAGACATGCTTAGGCCATCGGCAAGTAGATTGGCAAAGCCCAAAATTAGCACTACTGCGGAACTCAGGTTGGCTCCCGCAGCTCCTGCAACTACGGCGAATGTAGTGACGCTACCGTCAATTCCACCGTAGACAAATTCACCTAGATAGGCCTGCCAGCGCTCAAGTAACGAGTGCTTGCTTTTTGAGCTGTCAGTGTTTGGGTTGGCTTCTTCCATGATCTGTTTATTGTACAGTTGCGGCTTCAGCTGCTGGCATTAAGTAGCATCTGAGAATGTCGGTTAAGGCCACTTTAATCTGGTCGCAGGGCCAAACTAAGTTTTCCTGATAGCCGTCCATTAAGGCTTTCTGGTAAGAAGCGATGCACTCGTATATTTCATTCATAGCAGCCTTGTGCTTGTCCTCGTCTACCTGTGGTGCGTATATTGTCATATGGGCTTCCGCTCGCTGTTCGTAGTCGTGCAGGACGCAAACCATTTCATCGAATAGACATTCCAATTCCTGCCATTCCAGTAGGCCTAGTTTGGGATCATTGGTAGCAGAATGTATTTCCGTGAAAATGGATTGTACATCCCACCATAAATCCAGCGGGTAATAATCTTGACGATGAAACTGACGAGCAATTTGGAATTCTCGTTGAATAGCATTGATGATATCTTGAATTTCAAGAAAGTCCGACTGGTTTTGAGCTTGATCAAGATGTCCTACTAGGGCATCAACCGTACCAATGAATAAATAGGGATTGTAGGCCTGTAAAGGAAAGTCACCAATCTCTGTACGACTAGTCTGCCATTGCTGTAGAAGCGTTTCGTAATGAAGGCTCAGGGTTTGAGCATCCTGAGCATTAGCACTGAGCCATACCTGGATAAGCGCCTGGTCGAGCTTCGGAAAGATAAAGGGCGGTACCTCATTGGTACTTAGGTTGCTACTAGAGAGCAATACTATGCAAACCAGAATTACGAGTCCTCTCATGAATAGGGCGTTTTTGAGCAGGTAAAATGAATAGCGGAGTCTGGATGTCGAAGAGTTCTTCTTTAGTCAAGCTGGTTTTGAAAAGTCGCTCCAACCAAGGTCGGCGCTCATGAATCATTACCAGCAGGTCACCATTATTCTCTACGCAGAAATTGGCAAGTGACTTTGGAATCGACTCCTTGACTGGAATACTCAAGGCACGGTTGGGAATCCCGTCCAGATCTATTGCTTGCTGTCCAACACTGATTTCGTCAATATCCTCGGTGGTGTTGACAAATATGATTTCACCCTTAGTTTTACGAACCAATGTCAACACCGGCTCTAAGGATCCGATATGGCTAGCTTCCTCATCCAGACCAATTACAAAGGTCTTTAAGCCGCTGTAGGGGTATTCGTGGGGCACGGCCACGAGCGGCACCGGTGTACGGTCCATTAAGAAGGCGGTGGTACTACCAACGGTCATTTCTTTCAAGGCACTCAGTCCTTTGGTTCCCGTGACGATCAGATCAAAATCCTTGCCTTTCAAAAAGGATAGGATGAAGATCTTGGGGTCTTGATTCGCAATCTTAGCGGTAAATTTTACGCTTGGTGCAACTGCTTTTAACTTTGGCAGGAGGGCTTTGAAGTCATCCTCAGCCTGCTCTTTGAATACATCATCAAGCTTGATGAACATCGCAGACCGGCTTACGACATTGATGCAGTGCAGCAAGACGAGTTCACCACCACCCAGGTCTTCTAGCATCCGCGCGGCCCAGCCACAAGCAGTCATCGAAGCCGAGGAAAAATCGATCGGGCATAGTACTTTCATTTTGCTTTGCTTTAAGTGTTTTGCTTGCTCAAAACTAAATGAAGTACAGTCAATAAAATCTAATCGCTGTCAACACTAATGGTGATAATCGTCACCCTTTTGACTAGTAGAAACAGGAATGATTTTTGGAAAAGAAACGCTTGCCAATTACTCGTAGGGAGTGGGCAATTCATCGGTGCGGAAGGGGCGTAAGGGCCGATTCTGACTATTGAAAAGCCTTAACGGACCGGGATTGTCGGCCCAGGCGTAGCGTACATACATCGGATTGGGAACTGCCGGGTGCCATACGGCCACGCTTGTCCCATTGAGGAGGCGGGCGTTGGCCCAAACAAAATTACCATCGGCGCCTGCTATCGCAAATCCCGGTAGGTCATTGGGGGTGGCACTGCTGAGTGTAGAACCGTGCGTTCGGAAGTAACAGCGGATTTCACTACCAAAGGGGAGGCTGATAAAATAGGAAGCATCTGGAATCAAGGATTGGTCGCCGTAGACTATACGCCGCGCGTCTTCGGCTAGTCGAGTCCCGACAATGAACTTATTATCCGGGTGAATATTGAAGGGATCCCCCGTATCAATGGTAGTAGTTAAGGCAGTATTGTGCCGCTTGAGGGTATAAATTTGACTTTCACGTAAGGTCGCCCAACTGCTTGCTGTGGGTTGGTCCGTAGTTGTTCGAAAATAAGGGAGTTGCGTAGTTATAAATGGAAAATCACCGATACCCCACTGGGCTCTCCAGTCGTCGATGAGGGCGATCTGTTTATCACGGTAGTAAAAAGGGTCTCCGGTATCACTTTCGCCCTGGTACCAGATGACACCTGCCATGCGTAGGCCGGTTACTGGTGCCACCATACCATTGAAAATAAGACTGGGATTGGCATTGGGGTTAAAGCTTGCTGGGCGGTCTGCTATATCTGTTACTCCCAGGCGGTAAGCCCAGTAACCACTTAGGCTTCTCTGCCAATTATTGGTGCTAAGCCTGGGGTCATTCACTAAGTTACTGGCTTGCGGTTCAGCCCCGTGATCCCACTGGCGCAAGGTCAGTGTGTTCTCCCCTTGGCGTAACACAGATGCGGAGACAGCATAGGAAGCTGCAGTACTCGTACGCTGATTTTCACTGATGAGTTCACCGTTGAGCCACAGTTGCTGTGCCCCTTCACTTTGCCCCAGCTGTACTTGCACATCCCGAGCAGCTTGTTCTTCGCTTAGCGTAAAGCTCTTTTTGAACCAAATGGACCGATCTCTGGTCGGGTTGATATCGGCATTCCAAGGTTTAGGCAGGAGCATGTCGGGCCAGTTGGACCAATCTGTTTCGTCTGCCCACCAATTTTCTACTAGCCCCTGATCTTGGGTATCCAATTCACGATCCCATATTTCTTGCGATTGCGCAATGCTGTCTTGTATCGCGGCGATATCCAGTTGTTCCAGTTCTTGTAAATCATCCTCCAGATCAGGGAAGGCAGATAAGCCATCCGGACTTACCCAGGTGTCAATTCGAGTACCACCCCAGGTGATTTCGATAATGCCGATTGGAACGTCCAGCTCCAAGTGTAAATTGCGGCCAAAGAAATAGGCAACAGCGGAGAAATTCGGACTGTTAACTGGGTTACAGACTCGCCAACTACCACTATTCAGTGATTTGTTGGGCGTGTTTTCCAGTCGCTTAGGGACTTCAAAAAAGCGCATGTCTGGCCAATTGGCTGCCGCACTCTCTTGGTCTCCATTTTCTATTTGGCGAATCTGCCATTCCATATTTGACTGCCCCGAGCAAATCCAGACCTCGCCTAATAGAATATCTTCAAAGTTGAGTGTCTCTGTTTCTGTTCGCACTTCTAGGGTGTAGGGGCCACCGGCGTTCAAGGCACCCAGCTCTGCATTCCAATTGCCTTCATCATCGGCAAAGGCTAGACTAAGTTGGGTGTGTAATTCCAAGTAAACTGCGGTTCCTGGTTCTGCGGTACCCCAAATTTGAATGGGTTGATCACGTTGCAATACCATGTGGTCGCCGAAGAGCGATGATACCGTCAGCTGAGCTTGCGCAATAGTATTCACAAGAAGACATAACGTAAGCAGTATGCTCCGGAAATTGATAAGTCCTGAAATTGGGTGGCGCATGAGGCTATTTTGAGATGGTGCGCGCAAGTAAATTCGAGTCAACAAATTACAAATAAATACCATGAGTTGGTACTCATTTATCGCGGAGAAGTTGCAAATATTAACGTATTTCGCGCTGAGATAACCTGAAATGCAACTGACATGATTGTCAATTTAATGAGTGATACCGTAACCCGCCCAACTTCTGCAATGAAAGAGGCGATGTTGCGAGCTGAAGTAGGGGATGATGTATTCCGGCAGGACCCCACTATTAATAAGTTGGAAATCTACGCTGCTGATCTTTTTGGTAAGGAAGCGGCATTGTTTTGCCCATCCGGTACGATGACCAACCAGATTGCTATCAAATGTCATACGCAGCCGCTGGATCAGGTGATCTGTGACGAAACCAGCCACGTCTATCAGTACGAAACCGGTGGCTACGCCTTCCACTCGGGGGTGAGCATGAAATTACTTTCCGGTCAACATGGCAAGATCACGGCCGAGCAAGTAGAGGCAGCTATTGAACTGGATTATGATTGGTTACCGGTTTCTCGTCTTGTTGTTATTGAGAATACCTGTAATAAAGGAGGCGGTAGCATTTATACCTTGGACGAAATTCAGCCTATTGCTGAGCTTTGCCGAGAAAAAGACCTCGCCTTCCATTTGGACGGGGCTCGTTTATTCAATGCACTGGTGGAAACGAAGGAAAATCCGCGAGATTGGGGTGCGAGTTTTGACAGTATCTCCATATGCCTGAGTAAAGGTCTTGGAGCTCCGGTTGGTTCTTTGCTACTGGGGACGACAGCCTTGATTAAGCAGGCACGGCGCTTGCGAAAGGTTATGGGGGGCGGTATGCGTCAGGCCGGCTATTTGGCGGCGGCCGGTTTGTACGCGCTGGAGAATAACGTGGATCGTCTGGCTATCGACAATGCTCGAGCACGGCAAATAGGAGCGCTCTTGGAACAACAAGATTACGTGGCCGCAGTTCGCCCAGTACAATCTAATATTGTAATATTCGATCTGGCTGGTGAGCAGACCGCTGCCGATTTTCTGGCGGATATGGAAAAATTAGGCGTCATGGCTCCAGCCTTTGGACCACAAACGGTGCGCTTTACTTTTCATTTGGATATCAGCGATGAAATGATGGCACGACTACAAGAAATGCTGCAATCCTATTCTTCGGCTGGGTAATCGATACTCAGCACTGGTGCACTCGCGTGATTTACGATCATTTCTACGGTACTGCCTCGAAAGATTCGCTTCATGGGGTGGCGAATGTGATTGGAGATGGCAATAAGATCGGCCTTTTCTTCTTCCGCAAAGCGGCGAATACCAGCTTCAATACTGATGTCGGTATGATAATGGGTGGTGACGGCGTGACCGCTAGCAATTGCTTCAAAGTCTTTTAGTGCTTCCTGCATGATGATGCGCGGTGGTGTGAAGAAGCCCGAAGTTCTGATGCTGAGCACGTGGAGTTCCTTGATATCCAGTGCTTCGCTTAGTGTCAAGAAACGTCTGAAAGCCTCCTGATCCTCCAGTAATAATCCACTGGCAAAAACCACTTTAGGAAAGCTGATTTGCTGCAGCGCTGACTTGATCACTAGTGTATTCACGTGCAACTTGCGAATGGCCTTTTGCGTATTTGAGCCCATTAACCATTCCCGTTTCCCGCTTGCTCCGTGCGATCCCATCACAACTAAGCCGAATTCTACTTCTTCCGTAAAACTGAGAAGTTCGGCGAGGAAGTCTCCTTCAGCCTGTTTAATTTCGCAGTTTACCCCCTTGAGCTCTGCTTTGTCTCGCAGTTTCAAGAGCTGATCGGTGGCGGCTTCACCTGCTTCTTCCTGTAGTGGATCGAATTGCTCGTTCCACTCTTCGTCCGTTGACCAGTCTTTGCCCAGCTCATTACAATGAAAGAGGTAGAGGGTACTTTCTAGCTTTTTCGCCAGTTTGCAGGCGGCATCATATGCATGATCAGCTACTATAGAAAAGTCGGTTGGACACAGTATGTTCATAAAAGAAAAGTCTGCTTTCGGTTTACGATGAACCCTAAAGGTGGAAGTAATATAGGGGATTTAGGTTGATGTTTGTCAGTCTTCCCGCAAAGGAAATGTCATTGCATTTAGTGCTTTGTGTTAGAGGGTGTATTTTTGTTGACCCTACAAAAGGAATCCCGCCTTCTGATGAACAACTAACAAATGAAAAAACCGTCTATTCTAGTTCAATTACTATGTTTTCTATTTCTCTTTTGGGGGCCAGGCCTATGGGCTCAGGGCCCTCTATTGCAGGTGGTGGCGGCAACGGATTCCTTGCAGTGTCATGGTGATGATGACGGAGAATTGTTCTGGCAGATTAGTGGTGGAACGGCCCCTTATAGTTATGAGTGGCAGCGCTTGAGCAATAGCTTTGTATTTGCTAGTGGAGAGCAAACACTTAATGGCCTGGCTGGACCAGTGGGCGGAAATTTGGAGGCGAATGTGTACATCGTTACGATAATGGATGCCGTTGGGAATGAAGCGCGTGACACCGTGGAAATTGGCGAGCCGGCGCGAATATTAGTCACAGATGTGGAGGTAGATAATTCCCGCTGTTCCGATAGCTGCGATGGTAGAATTGCTATGACAATTACTGGTGGGACAGGCACCCTACTTACGCAATGGACAGATGATGATGAACCTGGTCCGGTACGAGAAGGACTTTGCGCTGGGGAATACGTTTTCTTTGTTTTGGACGAAAGAGGCTGCCGCCAAAAAGGAAGCCTGGGTATCACTGCGCCGACGGCTATCGAAACCGAAATAGCTATTGAAGAGCCTTCTTGCGCGGGAGCTACGAATGGCACTCTAACCGCAAGTGCCAGCGGTGGTACAGGAGAACTAAGCTATGCCTGGTCGACAGGACAAACGCAGACTCAGATTAATTCCCTTCCTGATGGCGCCTACGAACTCACCGTGACGGATGAAAGCGCGTGTGAGTTAAGTACCTTAATAAATTTGGACGATGGCCCACAAATGCAAGCTAATTTGCAAGTCAATTATGGTTGTGGTGACGGTCAGCTGATTGTATTTACGCAGCCGATTAACGGTACGGCACCCTATACTTATGACTGGAGTACTGGCTCCGCCGCACCCTGGCTTTTTCAGATGAGTAGCGGGACTTACGAGCTGGAGCTAACGGATGCCAATGGTTGTACCGATAACCTAACCTTTGACCTGGATTACGTACCCCCACTAGCGGTAGAAGAAACTGTTCAAAACGTCAGCTGCCCGGGAAGTGCAGATGGTGCGGTAAGTTTAACTGTCGAAGGCGGTTTACCACCTTATTCGATCCGCTGGGAGGACAACGTCACTGATTTGGAACGTGTGGCATTATCCGGTGGTGTATATGATTACAATATCAGTGCCAGCGGTTGTGCCTTGGCGGGCGTAGTGGTAGTGGAGGAACCTGCTTCCTGGGAGGCTGAGTTTATCTTTTCACCACAAGCCAACGATCTGCTCATGGCTACCGCGCTGGTTTCCGGAGGGAGTTTCCCCTATCAATTTCAGTGGAGCAATGGAAGTACTGGTTTGTCGGCAAGTGATCTTACTCCTGATCAAGTCTATAGTTTACTCGTAACGGATGCTAGCGGCTGCCAACAAGAATGGGAGGTACAGCCGACTTTGACCTCTCTTGCAGCTATTCAGGATGAAATGGTATTAGAAGTTTACCCGAATCCGAGCAAGGGTGTATTCTTTGTACAGGATCAATCTCCGGTTCCGGCCTCTAGTTTTGTGGTCTATAGTTCCGGAGGACAAGTTGTTCACCAACTACAAGTTGGTCCACTTGCTCCCCTGGAGATTGACCTTTCTAATTACCCTGCTGGTACTTATTATCTACATCGCAAAGGTGGATCTTCATCTGGGGTTATTGAATTGATGAAACAATAGAAATTGGTCTTCTTTCGTGAGAAAGGTAAGCTCTAGTTATAAAAACCAGAGCTTACCGAATCAGTGTTTTAGTTTAATGTGAGGTTGGGGGTGAACTACTTAAAAAGTTGCTGAAACTCCAAACCTCACGTTAGTTTAGTGCTTCACAATTTGGTCTACATAAAGGGAACCGTCTTTACGCTTCATCACCACCATGTTTAGCCCTTGCTGCAGCATCTCAGGCTGGATGCTGAGTTGTAACTGGCCATCGCTAATGGATTGCTCCGTAATCAACTGGCCTTGGGCGTTGAAGATGAATAAAGCCTCGTACTGGTTCTCTTCTTCCCAACGTACCTCCAAATCTAGACCATCGCTAATTGGATTAGGATAGATCTGTACATCAGTAGTAGGAATGAAATTGAGTGGAGGTGTCTCCACGCCATTTTGACCGGTAGGGGGGGTAAAGGCAGCCACTAGCCCGCTTGCCGCCACGTCATCTTCATGGCAATCCCCCCAGTAACCGCAGTTGTAGTAACAATCAACACCTGTGGTACATCCCGGAGGACAATCGATGCCAAAGACATCCATGAGGAAATTGGGCGTAATGGCTGCAAATAATAAGGCTACCTCTACTTGTAGGTGCTCCAGGGTCACCAGTCCCTGTTGGTACAGGCCACCATACTCCAGCCAACTGCCACTTTGCAGAGGCTCTTTGATCTTAAACTCAAAGCCGGCAAAGTTGGCATTATCGCCACTAATTGTGGCAAGCTCACCTTCTGTGAAGGCACCGAGGTGGCCAATGCTATAGGCACCTACTAATTCGTTACAACAGGTACTATCGCCTTCGGATTCTAAGCCCGAGGCTAAGAAGTAGTTCGATATAAGATGGAGCTCACTCCAGGATTCATCGTTCTCAAAGTCGGTTCTGGTGTAGGCCCTACTACTGACGATATAGGTCACAAAATCATTTTGCGGAGTGAGGGTGAAATTGTCCGCGGCATTTAGTAGTTGGTAGGAGGTATCGGCGGACGCACCACAGTTGCGGATGCTGGAAAGGAAATTATCCACCAGATCTACAATGGATCCAGCGCCGAGTAGAATGTCATCAATATTGGTGAAATCAACACCGTTGGTATCCAGAATGGTTGGTGCGATACCTTCAATTTCTCCGGCCAGTTGTCCCAGGTCGGTTAAGAAGTTAGTGGTATCACTGGATTCGCATTCGACGCAAGTAGAAGCGGCACCAGATTCTAATAATTCAAAACCATCTCTCGACCAGCGGGTGAAGAAAGCAAAGTCCTCCATGCAGGATTTTACCCGGCCATTGCCACTGGAAATAATGTTGCCGTCCGTACCCGCCACACCATCAATGTTGGAGTTGTACTGAGCGGAGGTAATTACTGATTTTTCACATTCGCAATCGTCGGAAATAGCAGCATTGTGGGGCTCAAAGCATTTCATGGCTAAAGTAATGCTCGACTTCAGAATACTGTTGGGAAGGTTCTTTTTCATACCGACATAGTCCTCATCACCACCTTCATAATGATGCGTTATGGTGTAGAGTGACTTAGCAGCTCCCATGTACGCCCATTTGCTCACTGCCCAGTTCTGCGCCTTTTGCGTTCGGGGTTGGGTGCCTTCGTGCGACCATACTCGATGATCTTCCGTAATAGCTACTTCTGGACAGTCTTCTAGTTGTTGTCCCGTTGCTGCGCCAATACTGTGATTGATAAATACGGTAGAGTTAATCACATTACATTCGCAGCCTCCTTCTTCCCCGCTGGTTCCTCCGTTGCCGGAAGTAGAGGCGATGTAATCATCCCAGAATTCCCAGAGCAATTGACAATAGATGCCAGTAAAGCTTAGGGCTTGGATGCTAGTGTATTGCAGATTGTATCGTTCGAATAGCTGAATGATACGACAGACTTGTGCTTCACTTAGCCCCAAGAAATCTTGATAAAAAGCCAGCAGCGTCACCATATTCATGCGGCGTCCACACCAGTAAGTGAACACATCACCTTTAGGTCCTGCTGTAGGTGGTGCGAGTGGGTTGGCGGCGATATGCCCCATGTCAAACAACTGAGCCATGAAGCTCTCGGACACTACGATCTCACCCGTTTTGCGAGTGCTGTGCCGAATCGGGATCTCAAATACAGTACCTCCGCGACGATCTCTACCGCGGAGCGTAATCATAATGGTCTCTTGCCGGCGAGATAGGTTGAAGAAAGAAACGGTGGTTTCAGATTCTCTACCAATCGTAATGGTCTGCATGCCATCCGTTTGGGTAATGACGTCGATACTCGTTACCGAGCAATCATTGTTCCGCATTCGCTCCATCAGGACGCCAGACAGTTCTACGGAAATATCGATCAACTCATCGCACTTATCAAGCTGGGCAATGTAATAGTTGAGATAGACATCAGTGCCACTACAGGCCATCGGGACTGGAATTTGTCCCGATCGTTGCCCGTAGCTAAGGGTGACCGTAAATAAAAAGAAGAGTAGTGTGTAGAAAATTGATAAATGTTTCATTGTGTGTGGTTTGTGGTAGTTATTAGGAGAAAATTGGTTTTTTGAGGGGAAGAGTTTGCTTAGCCTTCCGATGTGCATAAGCATGCCGGTGGCTTCAATTATCCACTGGGGATAATAGTCGTGCCGGTGGCGTATCTGGCCAGCCAGTTCTTCCAGTTGTGTTCTTGTTTTTTCTACCCGGGCTGTTGGGGTTGGTGCCCGGGGATCTTGTAGATCAACGGGACAAAAGGAGGTTCGTAGGGCTGTACGGCATCCCGTTTTGGTATAGTCGCCGTACAGCCTCGTGGTCTAGAGTAGGAGGTACGGGTACCTGAATAAGGTACCGTGCCCCACTTGTGGAGTTTCGTTGGTTGGTAGATCATTATTGTTGATAGTTATTGAGTGATTCAGTTGTTTGCAGCTCGTGGGATGACCGATCCAAAGCGTTTGAACTCTGTTTGATGCCGGCATCGGTGATCCGGGAACTCAATTGTCAATTGATTGAGTTCAGGTAAAGAAGAAACTTAAAGAGTAGGAGAGGGGCGGGCTATAGTAAGTGCCAGCCCACCGCACTTAGTGCTGTTTGAGGAAGTGCTGTAGCAAGGGGGCTTGATCACTGTTCTTACTGCGCACAATATAGGTTCCGCTTGGCCAGTTAGAAGCATCGATCTGCAGAGAAGAGGAGCCTTCTAGCGTTTGGCTGAACCATTGACGTCCATTCATGTCGAATATCTCGACAGCGGCACCTTCGGAGGTCATCTCGATGGTGAATAAATCATTAGCTGGGTTGGGATAAATCGTAGGTACCGTATTAGAGCCGGAGTTGTAGGATTCCAGTCCGAACCCAGGTTGCAGGCCATCATCAGCCCAGGAGCATTCATTGCAATAGAGTACGGTCACTTCGGTGTCGATTTCCCAGGCGATTTCCACATTAGTGCCGCGCTCATTTCTGATCATTTGCATGCTGAACAGCTCGATGTCTGTTCTATTTCGAGGATGCTGAACGGAGCCGTTGAGTGGCCCATTTCCGTTAAGGACAAAATCGTCGGGATTATTGGCAAAGTCTCCGACGAAAATGGAGTTGCTTGAGCTGTTGCCAATCAGCAGAGAGAAGGTCTCGCCATCGTCATTAGGATTAGGGAAGGTGACGATGTAGCAACCCTCGCGATCAGGATCAATGGGGATGCTGGAGCTTTCACCGGCTTCCATTTGTTCAGTGGTTTGTTCTTCTGTGAGATCGATGCATTCGAATTGGAAGATAATGTCAACCACCACAATATTGGTTGGCGATTGCAACACGGTGGGATCCCCAAAGGGGCCGGCCACACAGTAAGAGCTGCTGACTTCGAAGATGTATTCCTGGCCAGGACTTAGACCTTCCTGGAGGTATCCTTCGGTAGCTACCGTATCAAGGTTGACTGCTATGCCGGTTGCCGCATCGATGGTGCGGAGCATGTACGCTTGTGAACCGGACACCGATGGCCAATCTAATTCAATCTCTGTGTGTGATTGGGAAACAACATTGAGCTGGCTTGGTGCTGGTGCTGGGCAAGTGCCCTGGGCGAGGACAAAGTTGGTAAATAGTGCAAAAAAGAGGGTGTGTAAAATGTAGCCGTATTTCATTGTATTATCATTAGATGAATAATATGCTGTAAAGGTAGGTGGTGCAAGGAGTCAAAAATTGATCACATTTTTTCCATTTTCCGCTTGGGCTGTTGAGAGGTTACTTATCTTGGCTTTCCCCAATTAACCTCTGAATACACTATCAAGTCGTCGGACTAAAGTCTTTGCTTACTGTGTTCTTTATAAGCAGGTAAGATTTCTTTAGGTCCACTAATTGGCCAATCAGCGGGGGTATGCCCAATCAAAAATTAGTTGAAATACTAAGGAGTTTATCGGATGCGCAATGCGTCAAACTGCGCCAATTCATTGAATCTCCCTACCATAATGATCGTTTCAACAAAACTAAGATCACTCAACTAGGAGACCATCTACTGGATGCCATAGGCGCCTCTGATGCTGAGCTGCCAGCAAAGTCAGTACTCAACAATATCTTCTTTCCGGATCATCCGTATAAAGAAAAGGAAAAGAACCCGATTGATTCACTGGCGTCGGATCTATTGAGTCTGGTGCGTAGATTCATCCTGTTTGAAGATCTCCTGTTGGAGCATGATAAGCGACAGGAACAACTGGCGATGGCTCGTTTTTATCGTAAGAATAATCTAGAGAATCGTTTTCTAGCCACGGTAGCCCAATTTCGAAAACTCCAGAATAAGGTAGACTATAAGGATGAGCAGTATTATCATCTGTTATTTACGATGGAGCAGGAGATTGCCATCTTCCAAACTATCTATAATACTTATGCCGACGATTCCAATCTCATTGCTGCCAACCAGGCCCTGGACAATTACTTTGCGATCAGTAAGTCTGAGTTTGCCACCCACCTGCGCTTTCAGAAATTATTGGCTAGTGTAGAAAATGACCAAAGCCTACTGCTGAGTGATTACCTATTTTCGGTACTGGAAGACTACCAGGAGCTTCATAACCCGCTGACTATACTTTACCAGCTGATTTTTGGCTTGTTGGACGAACCCGAAAACGAAGAACTGTTTGCGGCCCTATCTCAAGCCGTGGAACGATACGAAGCGGAAATAGCACCTAGGAAATTCCGGAATATTATGGCCTATTTCCGAAACATTAGCGGGCGGCGAACCCAGTTGCGGCTAAGTGGAAATGAATTATTTGAACAGCTCTTTCCGCTATATCGAGCTCATCTGGAGAACGGGTATTTCCATGTTTTAGATACACAGCAGATCCTTCCTGGATCCTTAAAGGTATTGGTTAACCTAGCAATCAAGGCGCGGCAAGAAGAGTGGGCGGAGCGTTTATTGGAAACCTATCCGCCGAGTCGGATGACGGGAACCAAGTACCCTAATGAGGCCCATAGCCTGTGTGCGGCAGAACTTCATTTTCACCAGGGAAACCTAACGGAAGCCCAAGACAAACTGGTCTACCGGAACTTTGAGAACATCAACTACAGCATCCTGGCTGATATTCTACTCTTGAAGATCTACTTTGTCACCAAGAACGAATTGCTCAATAGCAGAGCTGCAGCGCTGAGTCAGAAAGTCAGGCGCAGTAAAATTACTCCGGCGCACAAAAAACAATACCTGAACTTTCTGAAGCTACTGGGGCAGGTTGAAAAACTTCGCTGGAAGAATAGTCCCAAGAGCAAGCTCCGGGTGAAACAGCGCCTCCAAGAAGTGACGCCGTTGATCGAACGAGCTTGGCTCTTGCAAATAGTGGACGAAGTCTAGCGTTCCTGCCAATAGTTGCGAAAGCGTTCCTTTTTAGAGCGGAAAGGGTGGGCGCGTAGTACGGCTAGGCCTTCTTCCTCAAGTATTGGCCCCACTACCTCGATTTCACTTCCTCCGCTGTTGATCAATTCCCGACAATTGGGCTTGGGTTTGCCAGCACTCACTTTCTTGAGGGTGCTTTGATTTACCCCGTAAACTACTCTGCTTAATCGAGCCCAATGGATGGCACCACTACACATAATACAGGGCTCTACATTGCAATACAAGGTATATCCCTCTAAACTGATCAGTTGCTGTTCTTGGCAAAACGTGCGGATCAAATGCAACTCCGCATGAGCCGTGGGGTCGGCATTCAAAATGCAATGGTCCGTGGTAGAGGCAACTTCTTTTTCATCTTTCACCAGTATAGCAGCGAAGGGATCAAAACCGTTTTCGGCAGATTGGAGCGCTAGCGCGTAGGTCTGTTTTATGAATCTTTCGTCGAGAGTCATGTGCACTGGTTTAGTTTGAGTAACGCTAGCGCTCCGTCAAGAGCCCTAATCTAAATTCTAATGAATCGTCCAAACCCATCCACTTCCGTCCCAGGATAAACTTCCTACGTAAGCTGGATTACCGAAAGTACCGTCAAGTAGGAGTAGAACGAATATTCTATCCTCGTTAATGAATACTTCACTCGGACCACTCACTACTTTGTAGTCCGTTAGTCCCATTTTGGGTTGCGGATGGATAAACGAACGCCAAGCTCCACCGGTATAATGATGTTCTGCTAGTGTTTCTTTGTTGAGCAGAGACACAAATAACTTGCCATTGCGGAGGGTTTCAAGATGACTTGGCCAAGCTTCTTTCCGGAATAACTTATCATGCCGCACCCACTGCCATTCTGAACCGTTCCAGTAGAATTCGTTCAAGAAGTTGTCTCGTGAAGCTACGAACAACTTTTCTCCGTTCATACCGGCACCGAGCTTTTGTACATTTGATCGTCCTCCATTTGCGTAATGGCCTGCTGCACTACCTGCTCCTCCTCCGATAATTGCTCCAATCACGCCACCAATGAGTGCCCCTACCGGACCTCCGATACTGCCTCCAATGATTGCTCCAGCTACTGCGCCACCAATTCCCCCGATCAAGCCACCTGTAAATCCACCAGGGGAAGTCACCGAGTAAGGACTTCTTGGCTTGCCGTGGTTTACCCAGGTCCAATCATTACCGTCTAAAAAAAGTTCCCAGAGGTTGTTTTTTTTGCCAATGACAAATAGCTTTCCATCGAACAGGGTATAAGGTGGAGTATCGGGCCTAAATCCCACTTTAACTGAAAAACCGGAGGCTGTAAGTGGTCGTCCAGCGTTTTCCCAATTCCAGGTTCCATTATCTTCAAAATGACGGTATAAATTGTCATCGCTGCCAATTACGAAGATGGTGTTATCCCACATTGCGGCTCCGCAAAGTTCGCAGGTAACGCCATCCGCTGGTTGCCGATGATTGATCCAAGCATTAGAACCAAGATTAAACTCCCATAAATCTCCTCCTTCTGCAATCGTGAAAATCCTTTCATTATTGAGGGCTGTCAAGTTATCGTAAATCTTAAGCTGCGCCTCTGGCGGACTGCCATGGTCAGTGAAACCAATCCATGATCCAGACACCTTTGTTCGTTCTTGCAGTGTCTGTCCCATCAGGTAAAAGAAAGAGGTGTTGTTGATGTTCACTCCGGCTTTAAGGGTCGTGTAATACATAGGATATTTTAGGTTTAGACCTGCTGGTCTTATAGCAGGACGTGTAATAAAGTAATTACTGTTTTGTGGTTGAGCACACAGGGAGGTGTATTACATAAGCTCCAATGGCTATGTAATACCTCCTAGAGTAGATCAGTTTTTTAAAGCTTAATCTGCTGAGTGATAAGCTTGGTTCAGTGCCATAATGACCTGCTTTTTATCAGCTCTTTTTTGTTCCGAGCCCAGGTAGGTTTGGAAGATATCAGGATGATCCTGTGTGAGCTCTCGGAGAAAGTTATTGGTCAATACGGCAATCTTTCCATTGGTAGTATCCAGAACAATACCTCGCTTGCCAGTTGTCACTAAGGCGGTTATTGGACTAGCTGCTGCCAAGCTGGCAGCGCTAGATAGGTGGTCTTCAAAGTATAAGAACCTCCCGTAGGCTTGCGCCTTAACGAAATAGCTATTGTAGCTATACCTAGATGCGTGCATGTAAATGTCTGTCCCGTCAGAGATGTACATAACGTTGCTGGGTTCCTGATTTGCCTCGCTGCCAGAGATATGCTCATATCGTTCGGCTTGCTTGTACTCAATTGGGATTAATGCGTTGAAGTTGTAGTCAAGTGGATGTCCACTGCACATTCTATTGAAGGAGGCGTAGAGTCCTGCTTTAGGTACACTCGTGAGGTCGCAGTTGGGGGAATCGTCTCTCAGGTCAATAAGATAGCCCTCTTGCTGTTGCCATTCACTCTGCATGAACTGAGTGATGCAATTAAGTAGTGCATTAGAAATTCTCTTGTGGTGGCTTCCAGTTGCGTCTAATTTTCCCTCCTCAATTTCGGCGTAGAAGTTGCCAAGAGAATAATATTCTGAACCGACCTTTCTAGCGATTTCAATGGTGATCCGGCAGATTCCTGATTCTTTGGTAAAGGTGGTAAGCTCCGCCACGTTGAATTCGTGAATGATACAGCTGAGCTCCTCAGCACCACCTCTTGGATTGATCATTTCATTAACAAAATCGGTAATGGCCCGCTCAAAACCTCCTTTGATGCCTGCCACTACCTTCCGGTTGGTGAGTCCCTTTTGAACATAACCTACATTATCAGTTATGAATCTTTTGTCGAGTATTTCATTGAAGAAAAAATCGGTAGAAACGGAGTGGGTAGGTTGCTTGAGACGGATTTCGTGTCGCTTGCTTTGGCCAAAAAGTGAAGTTGTCACAAGCAGTAGAAACAAGAAGGAAACTAGATTTTTCATGATGTCTGTTGGGTTGATATAATGAATGCAAATCGTTTGCTAGCTATTCGAGCTTGTTGATGTTAGAAACTTTAGACGGTTCGAATTGCTTTACATGCTTTCATTGCATCACCGACATCTTTCTTACCACCGTCGGAGCCGAGGAACTGTTATTGTTATGTTAAGGCATTCCAAAGAATCTCTACTGGATGGAAGGCTGCCCTGCCTGTTCCGTCCTTGATTTGATGCCGGCAACTAGTTCCAGGAGCCGCAATCAGCGCCGTGTTTGGAGCTTTGCGGACAGCAGGAAATAAGACCAGCTCCCCAATTTGCTGACTTACCTCATAATGCTCGGCCTCGTAACCAAAACTGCCCGCCATACCGCAGCAGCCGGAAGGAATGTGTTGCACATGATAGTTTTCCGGTAGGGATAATAATTGAATGGTGTCCGCTACGTTGGAAAGCGATTTCTGATGGCAGTGCTCGTGTAAGTAGATTTGCTGTTCCTCTTGATGAAAATCCGCACTGGTGATCCTTCCAGCACGAAATTCAGCCGCTAGAAATTCCTCGATGGTAAAGCTATGATCAGCAAGCGATTTTGCCGCTTCGCGTAAGTCTTCCCTTACCAGCCTTGGATATTCATCTCGGAAACTCAGGATGGCAGAGGGTTCGATGCCAACCAGGGGAGACGCTGCTGAGACCAGTTTGGTAAACAATCTTACATTCTCCTCTGCATATCGCTTCGCATGTTGCAGTAGGCCTTTCGAAATTGCTGCTCGTCCACTCTCCGCGTGGGCGACCAAATTGACCTGATAGCCCAATTTGTTGAGCAGTTGGATCGCCTTAATCCCAATAGGGCTGTCGTTGTAATTGGTATACTCATCGCAAAACAAATAGACCGTTTGCTTGACTTTAACAGAGGGCGCAGGCTCGTGTTTTCGAAACCAAGACTGTACGCTTTGGGCATGAATCTTTGGTAGCTGTCTTTGGGCGGCAAGCCCCAAGATTCTTTTAGCCAAGCCAGACGTAAGGCTATTTTGCAGTAGGAAGTTATAAAGCCCAGGCCAGTAACTGCCAAGTCGGTTAAAGCGATCCAGGTTGGCAAATATACGTGCGCGAAAGGGCACGCCATTGCTTTGGTAGTACTGGTGCAGGAATTCCGCCTTGAGGCTGGCCATGTCTACATTAGAAGGACATTCAGAAGTGCAACCTTTGCAGGAAAGGCACAAATCCATGACGTCCTTTATTTCCCTGTGGTCAAAGCGGTTGGATTTTTCGCTTTGCGTAAGAAATTCCCGTAGGGTATTTGCTCGCCCTCTGGTAGTATCCTTTTCGTTACGCGTTGCCTGGTAGCTGGGGCACATCGTTCCACCGGATAGTGGTAGTTTCCGACAATCACCGGAGCCATTACACTTTTCGGCTGCTCTTAAGATGCCGCCTGTTTTGGAAAAATCAAAGATGGTCTCAATTGAGGGTGTTTCTTGTTCCGTCTCGTAACGCAAGGAGCTATTCATCGGAGCCGGATTTACAATCTTCCCCGGATTGAAGATGCCCTTTGGATCCCAGGTATTCTTAATCTCTTGAAACAATTGATAATTCCGTTCTCCCACCATAAGTGGAATAAACTGGGCCCTGACTCGCCCATCCCCGTGCTCACCACTCAGTGAACCGCGGTATTTTTTAACCAACTTGGCGGTGGCTAGACTGATGTCGTGAAATTGCTGCACATCGCTGGCCTTTTTTAAGTTGAGAATTGGCCTCAGATGTAGTTCGCCGGCCCCAGCATGGGCGTAAAAGACCGGGTTTTGACCGAAGCCAGTCATGAGTTCACTAAACTCCTCAATGTAGGCGGGAAGATCAGCAAGATCAACTGCGGTATCTTCAATGCAGGCCACCGCTTTGGCATCACCTGGAATATTGGCCAGCAAACCAAGGCCGGCACTACGCAGGGCCCAGACTTCTTTGCTCCGTTCGCTGGAAACGATGGGAAATGCATAACCTAGACCCGCTTTTTGTAAGTCAGCAATGAGTTGCTTTGCTTTTTGCTGTATTTCTGTTGGACTCGCGGCACGCACTTCTACCATAAGTACTGCCGCCGGATCACCTTCGATGAAAAAGCGATTTTTCCGGTAGGCAATATTCTCTTTGGTACAATCCAGAATGATCTTATCCATCAACTCGCAGGCACTGGGTCGCAAACGCATAGCTACCAGTGTTGCCTCCAGGCTTTCGGCAATAGTGTGAAAATGTGCAGCCACTACTAAGTGATGAGGGTGGGGTAGGGGATCGAGCTTCAGCGTTACGGCGGTGGTGAAGGCGAGGGTGCCCTCAGAACCAGTGAGTAGCTTGCTAAAATTGAATGCTTGCTGGCCAGGCCCAAAAAGCTCGGTTTCGAGTAGTGCATCTACTGCATAACCTGTGTTCCGGCGATGAATGCTTGGTTTGGGAAAGTGCTCCCTGATTGCTTCTTGAAGCTCATGGTCACTCAGGCTTTGCTGAATTTGACGGTAAACCGCTCCCTCTAAGCTTGGCAATGCCAATTTTTCTTGAAACGCGTTCGTATCAAGCTCGCTAAAGGTGGCAATGCTACCATCGGCCAAGACAGCCTTGATGGTTATGACTTTGTCTCTTGTAGTACCATATTCGATTGAGGTGGTACCAGAGGAGTTGTTGCCGACCATGCCGCCGATCATCGCCCGGTTTGCGGTGGAGGTAATTGGTGAAAAGAACAGTCCGTGAGGTTCTAAAAAGGCGTTGAGTTCATCGCGGACTACTCCGGGCTGAACGGTCACCCATTTCTCCTCCGGGTTGAAGTCTATGATTTTGGTGAAGTGTTTGGAGATATCCACCACAATGCCATCTCCCACACATTGGCCCGCCAAGGATGTACCTGCGGCACGCGGTATCAGTGAGGTTTTATGCTCGTTGGCGAAGTAGATCAATTGCTGCAGGTCATCCTCATCTTTGGGAATAGCTACCGCTAATGGTAAAGCGCGATATACAGAGGCATCCGTAGCGTAGAGTGTTCGAAGCAGGCTATCATAAAGAAGATCACCCTTGAGCTGTTGAGATAGTTTTTGGAGGGCCGCCACAGGAAACTGGTGATCGATCATAGGTCTGGCAGTTTAACTACAGAAAGGTACACTATTTTGCCAGTAGCTTAGAGCTGAGGGGGAACATAAAAGCGAAGTGGGGGTACAATCACCGCACTTCGCTTTCTTTATTGTTTAAGACGATTTACTCCTCGTCCCAATCGTCCCAGTCGTAAAACTGATCGTGCTTAAACTCGTCGATTTCACGGCGTTCTTTTTTGGTGGGGCGTCCGGTCCCTTTTTCGCGTGCTTCCACACCGCGTTTTCCAATAAACCAGTCGCTGAACTTGTTGAGTTCTTCTTCGGGGGTATGGTCGATGTAGCACTTTTGAGCGATCGGTGCTCCCACTCTTTTCTGAATAAGATCAACCACCTCAAAGGTAAAATTGAAGCCATTTTTACTGACTACCACTCTTTCGCCTCGCTGCACTTGGTAACTGGCCTTCACCGTTTTATCGTTGACTTTTACGCGGCCATTTTTGACGTGGGTACTGGCTAGGGTACGTGTCTTAAAGATGCGAACGCTCCAAAGCCATTTGTCAATTCTTACCTTTTCTAGCATATATTCTACACTTACTGTTATTCGTGTCGATCTTATTCTCTTTCGAGTGGCGGATAAGCCATGTTGAGTCCTTCTAGTGCATCGACTACGATCCCGGTTACCAGATAGTCTCGGTACCAGCGCTGATCCACTGGGATTACGTGCCAGGGGATTTCGCTCCAATTCAAGACGTCTTCGTAACAACGCATGTACTCATCCCAATGTTCCCGTTCTTGCCAGTCGCTCTCGTTGTGCTTCCAGTGTTTAGTGGGATCATCCAATCGTTCCTGGAGCTCCAGCGCCTGTTGAGCGTGGGAGATGTTGAGAAAAAACTTCAGAATAAGGGTGTTGTTGTCAAACTGCAACAGCTTTTCGAAGGCGTTAATCGCTTCCATTCTGTTTTTGACGTGCTCCTCGTCAATCCAGCCGTGCACGCGTTGAATGAGAATATCTTCGTAGTGGGAACGGTTGAAAATGACCAGCTCTCCTTTAGCGGGAGCCTGCTTGTGGACGCGCCAAAGAAAGTCGTGAGCGAATTCCTCTTCTGTAGGTTTTTTGAAACTGTGATTGCGTATTCCGTAGGGTGCACATTTACCAAATACATTGCGGGTGCCACCGTCTTTGCCACTACCGTCCATACCTTGGAAGACCACCATGACACTGTGCTTGCCCTCCGCGATTAATAGGTGATGGAGCTCAGCGATCCGATCTCTGCGTTGACGCACAATCTCTCTAGCTTCTTTCTTATCTATTTCCTTGGGCGCACGAGTTGGGAGATCCGCGATTTTTATCCTTGCCATAGCTTATCGTTTAGACGAAAGGTAGCAAAGTCCCTGCGGATGACAAAACGGCTTTAGACGCGCATCTTGCTGCGCTTCACCAGATACTGCTGCAGAATAGGTTTGAAACCCTGGTTGATATCCGCCTCAACGAAGTCAATTCGGTATTGCAGGCAGCGTTCTTTGAGTTGGTCTAGATAGGTATTAACCTGCTTGCGATAGTACTCCTTCACTTGACTTGGCTGCACCTTTACGCTTTCGCCACTTTCCAGATCAACGAATTCGTACGGGCGGTTCTCGAATTCGAAGTCAATTTCTTGTCGTTTGTCTACCGTATGGAAGAGGACTACTTCGTGCTTGTTGTATTTCAAGTGCTGAAGAGCGGAAAAGAGTTGCTCCGCATCCTCACCTGATTCAAACATATCACTAAAGATGATCACTAGCGAACGACGATGGACGCTATCCGCAATCTGGTGTAGGGCCTGAGCAGCGTTAGTCTTCTGATCCAGTTTAGGCTCGTGTAGCAACTTATGCAGATGAGTCAGCATCAGTCGGTAATGAGTGGTACTGGATTTAACGTGGGTGTGGGTTTGCACCTCTTCGTTGAATATGCTTAGGCCAAAGGCATCGCGCTGGCGCATCAGTAGGTTCATGAGAGCGGCACTGGCTAAAGCAGAAAAGCGAAACTTGTTGATGGCGGCCTCACTCGTAGCATTTACTTCGGGGAAATACATGGAGCTAGAGGCATCAAGAACAATCTGACAACGTAGATTGGTTTCTTCCTCAAAGCGCTTGGAATACAGGCGGTCCGTTCGGCCATAAACTTTCCAGTCGATGTTTCGGGTACTTTCTCCGGGGTTGTAGATGCGGTGTTCCGCAAATTCAACGGAGAATCCATGGAACGGACTTTTGTGCAATCCAATAATGAATCCCTCTACCACCTGACGAGCAAGTAATTCGAGATTGCTCATCTCCCGTACCGACTTATTGTCTAAATCAAACATAGCCACTTGTTTTCCTTCTCTCTTTAACGCAGAAATCCCTCGCTTGGGTTACAAACGAGGGCTCTAAAGTATTCAAAAAATCTAACCGGCTAGTGCCTTGTCGATTTTTTCTGCCAAAGCAGCCTTGGTAGTAACACCAATGTGCTTATCTACAACTTTTCCATCCTTGATGATCAGGATCGTTGGGATACTGCGAACGCCAAAGCTCATAGATGTTTGTGGATTGCTATCTACATCCACTTTGCCCACCGTTACCTTCTCGCCGTATTCTTGGGCCAGATCTTCAATGATAGGGCCAATCATGCGGCAAGGGCCACACCATTCTGCCCAAAAATCTACGACAGAAACAGTACCTTCGGCCAGGGCCGTATCTTGAAAGTTGTCATCAGTGAATTCGAAAGCCATTATCGTGTGCTTTTGTTTTTTACGTGAAAATATACTGTTAGGTAATAAAACCTTTCCAGATAACGCTTCAAATAATAAGCAAGTTCAAAGATAGAGAAAATCTATTATCGAGTTATGAATTTCATCCTATGCTAAAAAAGGGATTTGTGCGCTGGGGAATCATTCTGGGCAGTTTGGCCCTGGTCATTAGGGCGCTTGCTGGGCCCGAATGGATTGAACGTTATTACTCTCGTGGCTTCTTCCAGCTTTTCCGCATGTTTTGGGACACCATACTGACTTCCTGGTTTCCAGTTGCCTTGCTTTATTTGTTGGCACTCATTCTATTGGTTCGTTTTGCACGGGCGATATATCAATGGTGGCGCTTGCGTGGTATTAAGCGACTTTGGTCCTTGCTGGCGGGCATATTAGGCTTCGCCGGCTGGCTGGTTTTTACCTTTTTGGTAATCTGGGGATATAACTATGGCCGTATTTCCGTAGAGGAAAAACTGGGTTTAAGTCTTCAGCCACCCGATTGGGAGGTGCTCCAAGTTCAGATTAAAAGAGAAGCCGAGGTTTTGGCGCAATTACGGGCAAGCATTCCCAAGTCCACAGATGCTGCCCTTGACGCAACTTACTTCCCTGCGGACATGGAAGGGCAGTTAAGAAATGCGCTGGAAGAGGCATTATCTTACTATAATTATCCTGTGGTAGGCTCGGTAAGAGCCAGAGTACTTTATCCTAAGGGAATATTTCTGCGCTTTAGTTCGGCAGGGCTCTACTTACCCTGGACCGCCGAGGGGCATGTCGATGCCGGTTTGCTGCATGTACAGCGACCTTATATCATGGCCCATGAACTGGCGCACGGCTACGGTTTCGGTGATGAAGGCACCTGCAGTTTTTGGTCGTACTTAACTGCTTTTCGAGTTACGGACCCTAGTTTACACTACGCCATTCGTCTTGGTTATTGGCGGAGCCTGGCGAGCAGGTGGTTGCGCTTTGATCCAGATGGTTATCAGCGCTTTCGGGAGCAACTCCCAGCCGGTATTGTCGCGGATCTAGAAGCAATCAATGCCAATAACGCCAGCTATCCTGATATCATGCCGCGCTTTCGCGATGCGGCCTATGATTCCTATCTCAAGGCACAAGGTATTGCGGAGGGCATGCAGAATTACGGCAAGGTGATATTGATGGTGGAGTCCTGGCGACCAAATGCAGGCCCTTTCATGGAAAACAAGTTTCAGATCAAGGCAGAATAGGACCGCTTTTGTAGTCAGCCAAATTACGAATGCCGCTCAGGATTTGTCGATGATTACAGATTGGACTATCTTGTATACTGAATCTGAAGTCGCTCCTAGTTTATGTTGAATTTCATTGCCAAGAGATTTAAGTCTACCGAGAACAGTACTGAAGGTGATCCCGAGCAGCCCAGCTTCCAAGCACTGAAAAGGTATTGGGGGTCGGTTAAAAAGTTACCTTGGGGTAAGTGGTTACGCTTTTCGTGGGTGGCTCCCACTCTTGAACGCCTAACCAGTATCGTACTGAAATTAGGTACCCTGATGCTGGTCGGCTTTTTTATCGTCTTTTTTTTGCGCTTGTTTGGAGATCAAGGTTATGTGATCCAATCTATGAGTGTTCCCCAGCAGTTACTGGAACAGGGATATACTGGGCAGGTAGTAGCTTTGCGTATTCAGGATCAGGTGACCGAACTGAAAGAAAAGGCAGGATCAGTCAAAGCAGATTCCTTACAAATAAAAGGGGGGCAACAAGACTTGAATTTATCTGTGTTGGGGGTAGGTTTATCCCTAACGTCGCTCGCCTTTCAGCTCCGAGAAGTAATGGGGCGAGAAAACAAGACAGTCAGCGGCGAGTTGACCCGGATCGGCAATCAGTATGATGCGCAGATACGAATGACGGGCTACGATAAGATTGATGTATCTGTGGTCATTAATGATGGAGATGAAGTTGCCGCTCTACAAGAACTCTTCCGTTTGGTGGCTGAAGGCGTGTTGTACGAAACGGATCCTTACCGTTTGGCACTAGTCCAGCGGGAAGAAAAGAGATACGATGAGGCCATCGCTACGGTGAGGCACTATTTGCAAGAGCGAGAGGACGAAGCGCACTGGGCCTATCTGTGCTGGGGAACTTTGCTAAGAGAACTTGGTGACCCAGAGGAAGCTGTGGAGAAGTTTGAACGCGCCATCGAATTGAAGCCTGACTTTGCATTGCCCTACGTTAATGTCGGTTATTCCTACGTCGAATTGGATCGATTGGAGGACGCCATCAATGCTTTTGAAAAGGTGGTTGAATTGGAGTCGGAAAATATTTGGAGGCGCAATAACTTGGCATGGGCGTACTACCGAAGTGATCTTATCGAACGTGCGGATAGTCTATGTAAAAGTACATTGGAGACCGTTGAGATGGATCCGGAAGAAAAGCTGGGTTTTGCGGTGAATTGGGCAGAATTGAAATTAAATAATCAGGACTTTCCCGGTGCAAAAGAAATCCTCGATACTTATGTCGAATCTTACGACGAGACAGTGGCTAGCTACATAATTAGAGGGGTTTCATCCTTCGGAGAACAGGATACAATGCAGGCGTTGGCGCACCTGCAAAATGCCTTTGAGCTTGATCCTAGCGATCCGGGAGCAGCGCAAGCTAATATCGGCTTCAATATGATGCTAAAAGATTACGAAACCGCTATTGAGTACTATCATGATACGGACTGGGAGTTCTTCAACGAGAATGGGGAGATGAATTCTCGTAACCAGGCGGCGATGGCTTTCAATTATCTAGAGCAGTATGATTCTGCGTATGCCACTATTGAACGAGTCATTGCTATTAATCCGAATATCTCCTATCCGTATACTACTTTAGCAGAGACACATTTCTTTACTGGACAACGAGACAGTTGTTTTTACTATTTGGAGAAAGCACTGGAGATGGGCTACAATCCAGAGAATTTCACGATGGACGAAGCCCCCTATGATTACCTAGCGGGAACATTGGAGTTCCAACAACTGCTGGCACGCTATCAGGATGATGAAGTCGCCTTAAAGAATTAGAGTTTGTTTGGGGATTTTGCGAACTGATTATCAACGATTTGTAGTTCTGTCGAAAGGGTCAAAACTGAGTTTGGCGGGCCAAATGAAGTTTTTAGCCTGACGCCAGGTTTGCAAATCCTTGGTAATCAGGAAGCACGCATTTCTTTCCCAAATTAAATTCCTAAACAAGCTCTTAATCCAACTGCAAGACCAGGCCTTTCAAATAGGCGCCTTCTGGGTGGAAAAGGTTGACTGGGTGATCCGGTGATTGCGTGAGTTGATGTAGTACGCGGGCAGAGCGCCCAGCTTCCAATCCCGCAGCAACAATTGTATCCTGAAACAACTTCCGGTCTACGACTTGCGAGCAGCTAAAAGTAAACAACAGCCCGCCCGGTTTTACTTTTTTTATGGCCTCCGCATTCAGCCGTTTGTAGCCTTGTACCGCTCGGTGCCGCTTGTTGTAGCTTTTAGCATAAGCCGGCGGATCCACTACTACGATATCAAACAACTCTTCCTCTTTTCGCAGAAACTGTAAGACGTCTGCTGTTACCCCTCTGTGCTGTTCGGCTGAAAAGCCATTGAGTTCCACATTGTTGGTCGTCAATTCCATGGCTTTGCCAGATATGTCAACACTGGTGACCTGCGACGCGCCCGCCTGCAGAGCATAGATACTAAAGCCTCCGGTATAACAAAAGGTGTTAAGTACGGTCTTCCCCGGAGCATACTGGGCCAGCAAAGATCGATTGTCGCGTTGATCCAGAAAGAAGCCAGTCTTCTGCCCCGTGGCAGCATTGATGTTAAAGCGGTGTCCGTTTTCAGCTACCTCCGCCTCGGCAGTATTCCCGTGCAGAAAGCCATCAAAGACTTCCTCAGAAAAACGTTTTGGCAAGGTTTTTCGAGCTCGTAAATAAATGTGTTGAATCTGCTCGCCGTATACCTCCTGCAGCGCTTCAGCTATCGCTTGACGCTCCTGATACATGCCCATGCTGTGACACTGCACTACTGCTAGTTGATGGTAGATGTCGATCACCAGGCCTGGCAGTAGGTCACCAGCTCCGTGTACCAGTCGGTAAGTATTGGTAGCGGCTGTCAGGCTTTTGAGGATGATTTGGCGGGTGTCGTATGCCCGTTGAATAGCGGTGGACCAAAAGTCAGTGGGGCGGTTTGCTTGTCCGTGGTAAAGGATACGCACCCGAATGCTGCCTTCCTGGTAGTGCCCTGTCGCAAGTTGAGTGCCTTTGTCGTCCAGCACAGCTACCATCATCCCTTCTTCCAGTCCTTCCGCGTATTCGCCGATAGCTCCCGAGAACACCCAAGGGTGCTTGCGCAGCACAAATACTTCTTTCTTAGACTTCAGCTTTACGTAGTGCTCCATGCCGCAAAAGTACTATTTCCCGCTCAGAGCTGCTTAAGCCGATTTTTCGCGCATTTAATTTGGAATTGGTACTTACGCTTATGGAAGGGTCACGATGCGTTCTAGCATTTTTACAATCAAGTTTTCTACGGCTGCTTTCGGGGCACTACTGAAGGTGTTGGCCTCACGGTTAGCAAGCACCACATTGCAGGATAGTGCCTTGTGTCCCAGTATGCGGCATAGTCCATAGATGGCCGAAGTTTCCATTTCTAGATTCGTGATAGCACAATCGCTACTCCTAAACGTACGCAAGGCATCCATTACTGCCGGACTCAAACGGCTTTTGGCTCGCAATTGACGTCCCTGCGGCGCGTAGAATCCGGGAGCGGTAATCGTTATGCCTTGGTGGTATCCTTTGCTCATGTGTGCTAAAAGATCAACAGAGCCTTGAACTGAATAGGGAGTGATGGGTAAGTCGTATTGATGGTCTGAAACAAACGTATGCCAGTCGGCGGTCATTTGCTGTTCTGCAGCGTTGGGCTCCCAATCGTAGAAGTTGAGTAGGTTGTCAAAACCTAAACCAAAAGCGGAACAGATAATGCTATCTACGGGTGTTACTTTACTTAGGCCACCGGTAGTGCCCATACGCATGAAAGTCAACATTCGGTGTTCTCTGAAGTCTTCTCGCTGTTCCAGATCAATATTGACTAAGGCGTCAATTTCATTGATGACAATGTCAATGTTATCTGGGCCAATACCAGTGGAGATTACAGTGATACGTCGATCGCCTAAGTAGCCGGTATGGGTGACAAATTCGCGTTTTTCGCGCTTCACTTCCAGGCGATCAAAGTGCTTGGAAACCATAGGAACGCGATTTTGATCGCCAACAGTTATGATAAAATCTCCAATGTCTTCCGGGCGTAGATTTAGATGATAGATACTTCCGTCGGGATTCACGATTAGCTCGGAGGGAGGGTAGTGTGTTGACATCGTACTGGTTTTAATTTGGTGCTAGGCTAGGGGCAATGTAAGACTATTCTGACGACTAGTTTACATAGTCCGAACGCAAATACCGTACATTTGCGAAAAAACAAAAGCATGCCTAAAATTTATCATCTTTCCACTTGTAAAACCTGTCAAAAGGTGATCGCAGCCCTGAATGATGGGGAAGGTTTTGAAATGCAGGACATCAAGTTTGAAAAAATCACTCCCGAACAGTTGGATGGCATGAAAGAAGTAGTAGGTAGTTACGAAGCACTGTTCAGCCGCCGAGCTATGAAATATCGTTCAATGGGCTTGGGAGAAAAGGACTTAAGTGAGGCGGACTATCGTCAACTTATCCTAGATGAGTACACTTTTCTAAAGCGTCCGGTCATTGTCATCGGTGACCAAGTTTTCATGGGAAGCAGCAAGAAGACTCTAGCTAGTGTGCAAGAAGCGCTCAATAGCTAATACAAATTGATTCGCGCTATGACAAAGGAGCAAATAGCTGAAGCCTTCCAAAATTTGCAAGATGATATCTGCCGGGCACTCGAGCAGGCTGATGGTGGTGGTAAATTTCAGGAAGACCGTTGGGAACGTCCCGGTGGTGGAGGTGGCCGCAGTCGAGTAATTAAGGGAGAAGCTATTGCCAAAGGAGGGGTGAATTTCTCAGCCGTACACGGTGAACTCAACGCGGCGGCGGCTAAAGCTTTAAAGCTAGGGGAAGGCGGTCCGTTTTTCGCCACCGGTGTCTCTATTGTCCTACATCCAGAGAATCCGTGGGTACCAATTATACACATGAACGTGCGCTATTTCGAAATGGATGAAAACCGTTGGTGGTTTGGTGGCGGAATTGACTTAACACCGCACTACATCTTCCCAGAGGATGCACAGTGGTTTCATCAACAACTAGCTACAGTTTGTGATAAAGCCCATGCAGATTACTATCCTCGCTTTAAAAAGTGGGCGGATGATTATTTTTTCATCAAGCATCGTAATGAAACCCGCGGCGTAGGAGGGATCTTCTTTGATCGGCTGGGGCCAGATGCCGACCTGGAAAAGAACCAGCTATGGGACTTTACTATCAGTGTAGGACAAACTTTTGCCCCCACCTACATCGAGCTATTAAATCGCCATCGGGATGCCTCCTACACGGAACAGGAGTCGAGCTGGCAGAAACTGCGTAGGGGGCGATACGTGGAGTTTAACCTGGTATGGGATCGCGGCACCAAGTTTGGCTTGGAGACCAACGGACGCACGGAAAGCATCTTAATGAGTTTGCCTCCTTTAGCGGCCTGGGAGTACAGCCACGAGCCTACTGTTGGTAGTGCTGAGGCACAAACTTTATCATTGCTAAAAAAAGGGGTGGATTGGCTGAATAACCCGCCGCTAACGGCAACGAATTCCTAGTGTTTCTGTACGAATGCGGTTGCTAAAGTTACCGGCCCGGTCGCGAATTTGAATCTCATAACTGAAGGTGTCGAGATCAATCGTTGGGTTAGGAGGGCAGGCAAAACCATTTTCAATGCAACAGATGTTAAAGGCATTTTGAATGCGGACTGTGATGTCTCCTCGAATGCCATTTCCTGTACCCTCGTCAGGAATCAATGGAATTTTATAAGTATTGGGGAACTCGGGGAAACGGCTGTCGTACAGGAATATATCAGTGGAGTCTTCGCTACTTAGATCGCCATCCCCGTCTGTAAAGGAGAAGAAAATGGCTAAAGTATCGGCAGGTAAGCTTGGGATAAACTGGTTAATTGTTGTTTTGTTCACTCCCGTATACTCAATGACGGGTGTATCTGGATAATCAGGAGGATTAACACAGGCAGCGATCATAGTAGTCAACAACAAACCCAAAAGGGAGACTCGCAAAGCTTTCATGCAGATAAATTTGAGGACAAAAGCGCCAAACCAGCGCTGATTTAAGCATCCAATATGAGACGTTCTGTACTACAAGAACGAATAAAAACGCTGAAAGATCAAGATTTTGAAGATTTAGCCCTAGCTGTTTTCCAGTTCCAGGCCGCTCAAAACTCCGTCTATGGTCAATATCTGGACTTATTGGGTGTGAAGCAAACAGAAGTGAGCCGTCTGTCCGACATTCCCTTTCTCCCGATCCAACTCTTTAAACGGCACTATATCCAAACCGGAGATTGGGAGCCACAACAAGTGTTTTCAAGCAGCGCAACAACTGGTAGTGTTTCCAGTAAACATTGGGTCAGAGATCCTGAGTGGTACCGTCATAATGCCAGAAAGGGCTTCGAGCATTTCTATGGCGCCCTTAACCAGTTTACTGTTTTAGCGCTGCTGCCTTCCTACCTGGAACGCAGTGGCTCCAGCCTCATTTTTATGGCGGAGGACTTTATTCAACAGAGTGATCCGGAAAGAGGTGGTTTCTACTTGTACGAACAAGAAGCCCTATTGCAACAAATTAAAAAGGTGAGTCGTGAGGCGGACAAGCGAATTCTACTGCTAGGAGTCAGCTTTGCCTTGTTGGATTTAGCAGAGGCGCACCCACAAGCATTACCACCTGATACCATTGTCATGGAAACGGGGGGGATGAAAGGCCGCCGGAAGGAATTAACCAGGAGTGAACTGCACCAAACCATCAAGACGGCATTTCAACTCGCTGATATTCACTCAGAATACGGAATGACCGAGCTCTTTTCTCAGGCTTATTCGCAGGGGAATGGACTATTCTTTCCTGCTCCGAGCATGCGCGTACTCACTAGAGAGATTACGGATCCGCTATGTTTACGTGGAGATGCCAAAACTGGTGTGCTCAATATTATCGACTTGGCTAACCTGGATACGATCAGCTTCATCGCTACCGAAGACCTTGGCAAGGTTTATCCGGATGGGAGCTTTGAAGTGTTGGGACGGCTCGACGCCAGCGAAATTCGGGGTTGTAACCTAATGGTGGTTTAGTAGACGTCGGGCAGCTTGGAGTTGCCCGACGTCTAACCGCTGCGAGATTTTACGAATCTCCTTTATCCTCTTCCAAAGTAATGGTCCGCGAAACGGGGTTCAGCGGAGCCTCTACAGGATTACCATCCGCATCAAGAAGGGTAAGTGTTACGGTGTGCTCACCCATGCCCAGTCCTTTTAGGAAATAAGGCTGCCACTTATCCACCGTAAAGGTTTCCCCGGCAACCTCTACTTGGACTTGGTAACCGTTGCCCAATTCGGCATTTACGGGATAGAAGTCCAGCATGATATTTTCTGTGTCCTTGCCAACGTAAGTGCCCTTTGGACGGCTGTAGAACAACATAGGGGTAGTTACTGGCGCTGATTTCTGTAGGCTATTGCCCACAACACGACCTACAAGCGCGCGACTCGCCCCTTCGTGCTTGATACTTTCGTGGTAAGAGCGGCTAATAAAAGAAAGAATGTAGTGCTCTCCATCCGCAATTTCATAGTCGAAGCTAGCTTCGTACTTAGCAGCGTAAGGCTCGTTGTCTACGATCAGGTGTATATGTTGCCCTTTGGCAGAGTTGGCACACATTAGAGCCCCTGCATCCGGAGTTTGGCCACCAAGTTCATAGCCGTCTTCTCCACCATCAATGGCAAAATTGAAAGTGCCATTCTCATAACTCATATCAGTAATCATGGCACCCGGAAAGTCCGGGGTTTCCGGCATGGGAGTCAAAGTGATAGGACTTGCTGTTTCTTCATTAGCGGCTTCCTCGCTGGCTACTTCAGTATCGGTAGCAGCTTCTTCGGTGGCCGTATTACCACCACAAGCGACTAGAAATAAGGCCAAAAGGAAATAGATTGGGAATGTTCTCATGAATATCGTGTTTTGAAATTGAGTTCGTCAAAAATAGCCCTAATTTAGCGGGACCTCAAGCCTTAAAACTACCATTAATCTAAAGATGTTCATGTAATTAGTATGGGAAAAGAACTTATCGAGTTGAAGGTTGATGGCATGGATTGTAATAATTGCGCCATGAGTGTTAGTCGCTATCTCGAACGCCGAGGCCTGGAGGATGTCTTTGTGAATTTTCAAACCAAAGAAGTCCGCTTTCGGCCTGGTCCAGATACGCTAGATCTGGAAAAGATCAAGACTGGGATTCACAAGTTAGGGTTCGTTGTGGTAGAGGAGGAAGCAGCTGCTCCCACATGGACCTTAGAGCGCAAGTTAATTGTGAGCGCCATTTTTACCCTTCCACTACTGCTTGGTCACCTGCTACTGATGACCGGTTTGGAGCTTTCTTGGCTAGCAAGCCCCGCAGTTCAATTTGCCTTAGCGCTTCCAGTTTTTCTAATCGGTGTTACGCATTTTGGCAGAAGCGCTTTGAACGGTCTACTGCAGGCTGGTGTGCCCAATATGGATGTGCTCATTTTTGTTGGTAGTAGTGCGGCCTTTGTGTACAGTACGATAGGTTGGTATTTACAAGATCCAACTTACTATTTCTTTGAAACCGCCGCTACTATTATAAGTCTAGTACTGTTAGGTAATTGGATGGAAAAACGCGCCGTTGCTCAAACAACTACCGCCATTGGTGCGCTCACGGAATTGCAGGTTCCGATGGCCAATCGTTTGCTTCCTAGTGGTGAGGTCCTACCAGTGGCAAAGACCAAACTGAAACTGGGCATGCTGCTACAAATTAATGAGGGCGATTTGATTCCTACCGACGCGGTGGTAAAAGAAGGCGAAGGCCTTTTGGACGAGAGTATGCTTACTGGTGAAAGTATGCCGGTATTGCGTGAGAAAGGACAAGAGATCATTGGCGGTAGTACGCTGATTTCTGGTACGCTGCAAGCGGAAGTGATTGCAGTAGGCAAGAATACGGTCTTAGAACAAATGGTTGAGCTGGTCAAAACTGCGCAACAGGATAAGCCACCTATCCAGCAGTTAGCGGATCGAATCAGTGCTATTTTTGTGCCTGTTGTGCTGTCAATTTCTATTCTAACTTTCCTGGTCAGCTATTTCGTATTAGAGATCAGCAGTGGTCAGGCGTTACTGCGGGCAATTGCGGTGCTAGTAGTGTCATGTCCATGTGCCATGGGGCTAGCCACACCCACTGCTGTGATGGTTGGGGTAGGACGTTTAGCCCGCCTCGGAGTTTTGATCAAAGGGGGACGAACAGTAGAGCAGTTGGCCAATATCCAACACCTGGTGTTTGATAAAACTGGGACCTTAACGACTGGCAAATTCAGGATTGAATCAGCAAAATACCCTAGTGGCGAGATGAAATTAGCCAATGCGCTGGTTTGGGAGATGGAGCGCCATTCAAGCCACCCGATTGCCCAGTCGTTGCGCCAGGCACTGGATGGTGTGCCACGCAGCGAGAATGTTCCTCAGTTAGAGATCAAGGAGCAAAGAGGGATTGGCATGGTTGCCGGAGGAGCAGATGGATACACCTATCGCTTGGGCTCACGCCGCCTACTGGATGAGACTTATAATTGCGAAGGAGATATCTTTTTACTGCAAGACCAGGAAGTAATGGCTGTTTTTCGCCTTGGAGATGACGTAAAGCCGGGGGCCGTCGAGGCAATGGATTCCTTACAAAAGCAGGGCTTGCAAACCCATATCCTGAGCGGTGATCAGAAAGGTAAAACGAAGCGCATAGCGGAGTCCTTGGGAGTTGACCATTATTATGCCGAACAGCTGCCGGCCCAGAAGCTCAATAAGATTCAAGAACTCTCCCGGACCGGACCAACAGCGATGGTCGGTGACGGCATTAATGATGCGCCCGCTTTGACGCAAGCCGATCTAGGTATTTCACTAAGCAATGCTTCACAAGTAGCCATCCAGTCAGCAAAAGTGGTGCTTCTCAATGGGCGGATAGATGTATTGCCGGAAGCCTTTGGGATAGCAAATAAAACCGTGCAAACGATTCGTCAGAATCTATTTTGGGCTTTCGCCTACAACATCGTTGCTATTCCGGTCGCAGCCATGGGTTTGCTCAACCCTATGCTTGGGGCTCTTTTTATGGCCGTTTCCGACGTAGTCGTTATTGGGAATTCCATTCGGTTGAAATACAAAAAAGTGTAGTGGATTGGCTAGTTTTGCCGTATGTTGACACACGAATACACTAAGCGAGTTCGCTATGGGGAAACCGATCAAATGGGCTACCTTTATTACGGGCATTACGCACAATACTACGAGATAGGACGGGCTGAGATGATTCGTTCAATTGGCCTGAGTTACAAAGAAATGGAGTTAGATCATGGCGTCTTAATGCCCGTGATGTCCTTGCAGTGTAGATACGTTCGCCCCGCGCGCTACGACGAGATCATCACTATCCGCACTACATTAAGGCATCTTCCAGAAAGCACTATTACTTTTCATATGGAGTTGTTTAATGAAAAAGGAAAACTAGTGAACGGTGGTACTGTTAAATTATGTTTCGTAGACGAAAAAAGTGGAAAGAGTATTCCTGCTCCGTCTTATTTGATTGACAAATTACGCCCACATTTTGCGGAAGTTTAAGCTGCCAACGGGAAAACAAATACAAGAGTGGTTCTGGGGACTGCCGGTAATCAATCGTATACTCGATTGGTCAAAGCAGACGTCTTTGCCGGGTTTTTTCCGGGTGCCCATCTATGATGTGGTTGTTTTTGTAATCAATGAAATTCAGCGGTTCGACCTCTTTACGCGGGCTAATAGTATTGCGTACAGCTTTTTTCTTTCACTCTTTCCGTCCATTCTTACGCTGTTTACTCTAGTTCCGTTTCTATTTAGTTTCCTGCTTCATCTCATTCCAGAATTAGGAAATTTCAATGCGATACTTGAACAGGAAATCAGCAAAGTAATGCCAGGGCAGGCCGGTGGTCTGGTTTTTGATTTCGTGCACGACGTGACTAGCAAACCCCGGGTGGGCCTACTCTCTTTTGGCTTTGTATTGGCGATTTACTTCAGCTCCAACGGAATGCTGGCCATGATGCGTAGTTTCGAAAAGTCTTACAGTGACACTTTCCGGCGACGAACAGGCTTTAAAAAACGGATGGTGGCGATTGGATTAACCTTCCTTGTAAGTTTATTGGTGATATCCTCTGTTGTTTTCATTATTTTGGGAAGTATGTTTATTGGCTGGATTACGGAGCTAGTTAACCTCACCACCTTTGGTGCTTTTGCAGTGGGGCTGCTGCGGTGGGTAGCTATACTAATGCTCTTCTACTTTGGCATTGCGGTATTGTACCGTTATGGCTCAGCCACTCATCGTCGGTTTTCGCTATTTTCGGCGGGTACGACGCTGGCTACAGCCTTGTGTATGCTATCCTCCATTGCCTTTTCGTTTTATATCGATGAATTTAATCGGTACGACACTTACCACAAGTTCTACGGTTCTATTGGAACCTTCATCATTATAATGCTGTGGATACAGATCAATTCTCTCATCTTGCTCATAGGCTTTGAACTCAATGCTGCTATAGCAGTAAATCGGGATTTAAAGACTGCTACGACGGAGGATTAATGGAAAAAATGTCCTGCTCTGTCATTTCCTCGACTGAGGCTGTTAAATTTGTGCTCGAAACATAGCAAAAGCGCAGCCAGTTCGTTTCTTTTCCAGATGATTCAGAAGATTAACCTCATGACCACACATCGACTACTTTTAGCAACGCTCATTGTACTTGCCGCTACTTTTACAGCTACTGCCCAGAAATACTCCAATGAGTTTTTATCTATCGGGGTAGGGGCCAGAGCCCAAGCTATGGGTAACGCCGTTATTGCCAGTACCAATGATGTTTATGCTGGTGCTTGGAACCCCGCGGGCTTGGCAGCATTGCGACCAGATGATGGACTACAACTTAGTGCCATGCACTCAGAGTGGTTCGGTGGGGTCGGTAATTTTGATTATCTCGCTTTTTCCTTACCGACTACGCAGGGAGGTAACCGCTTGGGCTTTAGCCTAATCCGTTTTGGTATCGACCAAATCCCCAATACCCTTTCCCTGTACGAAAGTGACGGTTCGATCAACTTCGACAATCTGAGTGAATTTTCTTCTGTCGATTATGCTTTTCTGGGTTCTTATGCTAAAGAGGTGAATAAAGGCAACGGCCCAATCCGCTTCGGTGGTTCGATCAAGGTCGTACATCGTCGCATTGGTCCATTTGCGAGCTCTTGGGGCTTTGGTGCAGATATTGGGGTGCAAATTGTACGTGATCAATGGACTTGGGCGGTGCTGGCACGTGATATTACGACCACCTTCAATGCCTGGAGCTTCTCCTTTACAGAAGAAGAGAAAGACATCCTAGAGTTGACAAATAATGAAGTGCCGATCAATTCTGTTGAGATCACACGCCCTCAGCTTATTCTAGGCGGTACTCGCTTGTTTGAGTTGAGTGAAAAAGTGACGCTACAGTCGGAGCTGAACTTAATCCTTACTACTGATGGTCAACGTAACACGCTGCTGTCGGCCGATCCGATAAGCATTGATCCGGCATTGGGCCTTGAAGCTTCTTACCGTAATTTTTTGTACTTGCGAGCTGGTGTAAATCAGTTCCAACGTGAATTAGATTTTGGTGCCGAAGAAACCCTCACCTTCAGGCCAAGCATGGGGCTTGGATTACAATTAGGAAGCCTGCTGGTGGATTACGCTTATACCGATCTGGGGGATGATCGTAATACCTTTTCTCACGTGGTAAGTCTACGACTTGGATTGAAGCCCAGGAACCGCTAATTTTGTCTAGCGCAAAGCAGAAAAATGTTCGGCCGTAGGTTTGCTCCAAAAGCTAGACTCGACTTATAATGAAGTACTTAGCTAAGGACTCCTGACAAGGCGGACGAAAACTTGTTTTTCTGCGCTGTTTAGCGGCAACTTTTTCTAAGCTGAATCGTTAATCATTGTGCTTGCTTAAACAGCCGGAAGCGGTATGTTGGCAGCGACAAGAACTAACCATACAGGTGCCTTAAGCGTTTTGGCTCTACACTTATTAAATTAGGGCATGACTTCGCGTGTGTCTAGGGCGGGCCTCAGCGGATTTATCCGTTTTCTTCGTGAAACAAGGGGATTACCGAACCACACCAGCGGCCCTATCCATGTTTTATTGAGGGTCCAAAACCACCTGGTACTTGTGTGGTTTTTTTCTTTGGTCTGAAATGAAAGGCTAGTAGCCACTCCGGCTGCTAATTAGATCTTCGGCGGAATCAAATTTTTGAAGTGCCCGTTCAGCTTGGCACGGTTTCGCATATTCTCCATTTCCCTTACTACTGGTAATACGCGGTTGATTTGTTCTAAGAGCATCTCCTGGCGCGAGCGCGCGTCGAACGTGAGGAGAAACTCGTACTCTTGCTCAGTGCTAAATCCTACGTAGTGCGCCACATCGTAGGTGCGAAAGTCAGCCACATGGGTAGGGAGGGTCCGTTTAATCCGCATGGCTTGGAATAGCTTCTTTACGGCCAGCATGATCTTGCCGTTCACCGAACGATCTTCTACTTCATCGTGAGGATAATCACGTATCTGACCTCCCGCGTAGAGCTTTTCGTTCAAAGTGGGAAAAAACTCCACTACCCGAAAAATACCCTTGGCTCTGGTCTTGATATCCATCTCTCCACCAGGATAGCGCTTCTCGATACCTAATAGTTCTACTTCTGTACCAAAGTCGAGTACTTGGCCATCCTGAAAAGAAGGAATGCCAAACGTAATACCCTGATCAAGACAATCTTGTATCAATTGTCGGTATCGTGGCTCGAAGATGTGGAGATTCACCGCCTCGCCCGGAAAGACCACGATCTGAAGTGGAAAGAGTGCTAATTCGCGTGGCATACGGTATAGTATTGAGGAACAGTCTAGCTGCTCCGTACAAGTTTTGTGTGTTAAGAAGTACGCTTAACAGTTAAGTTTTAAAACTTCTTTGTTTATGCTTGTGCTAAATAACAGTATTTTTAGGCAGGAGTTCTCCTTTATGCCTGATAACGTACTAAAACCTGAAATATGAAGCGACTCACCTGTCTGATAATCAGCCTAATCTTCTTTTCCTGCTTTTCTTGCAATAAAAATGACTCCCTTCGCCCCATGCCGGAAAGTGCAAAAGCATACCTCTATGCTTATACGCAAGGCACGATTTCCCGCACCTCAAGTATTGATATTCAGTTCGCTGGCCTAGTTGCTACTGCGGAAGACATTGGCACGAAAATCCCCGCCGCCCTAGTGCAGCTAAAGCCAAATGCCCCTGGTGAGTGGCAGTGGGCCGATCGTCAAACCATGCGTTTTACCCCTGATCCTGCTCTCGATTTTGCTACCACCTACACCGTTCAGGTTTCTCTAAAGGACCTATTTGACAATGTGCCCAGCGAAGCCAGCCTGTTTGAATTTAACGTACAAACTAGAGAGCCCTATGTCTCATTGAGTGTGGATGGGCTGGAAACGCCCAATCTAGGGGAACGTACCCAACAAGTTCTACGAGGAGAACTCTACACTTCGGATTATCTTGATAGCGAGACGGCAACCACATTGTTAGTAGCGGAGCAAGGAAGTCGAAAACTAGACTTGACTTGGTCTCATGATGCGGAAGGTATCGTCCATTACTTTACGGCCAAAGGAATTGAAAGGGGCAACGATCCCTCGGCCATTTACCTTAATTTAATTGGTGCAGCGCTCGGCTCCGATCAACGCGACCGAAAGGAGGTGGAAGTTCCTGCTTTGGGTGACTTCAAGGTGACGAGCGTGGAGGCCCAAAACGGACAAGAACCCGTAGTTGATATTTACTTCTCAGACCCTTTAAATGAGAATCAGGATTTTACGGGCTTGGTCAGTATCAGCAACAGTAACGACCAGTTTCGTTACCAAGCGGAGGGCCACCGCCTTCGAGTATTTCTAAACAGCGCGATTACCGGTGAACAGCAAGTAAGTGTATACACCGGCGTAAGGAATCACTTTCGGGAAAAACTGCCGCGTTCCAGTGTTTGGAGCGTCACCTTCACTGCAGCAGAACCGCAGGTGCGCTTAGTGGGCCATGGTAATATTTTACCTACGTCATCCAATTTAATTGTCCCCTTTGAAGCCATTGGCTTGCATAGTGTAGAAGTGGAGATCTTCAAAATCTATCATAACAACATCTTGCAGTTCCTGCAAAACAACCGTTTTAACGGGCAAAGTGGTCTAGAGCAAGTGGGGCAAGTGATTTTACGAAAGGAAGTACCATTACGCAATATCAACCCCGGTGCCAGCCAACAGGAATGGAGCCGTTATGCTCTGGATCTGGAGTCGTTTTTTGAGGCAGACCCAAAAGCCTTTTATCAGGTACGTATTGGTTTTCAGCGCTCGCACAGCCTCTACCGCTGTGGAGATGAACAGCAGTTTACCTTCCAGGAAGAAGGCTACGGCAGCGATAGTGAGAACCTCCTCAACAGTTGGTACGGCTTGGAGGGCTACTACAATGAATATCGGTGGCGGCAACGCGAAGATCCCTGCTTTCCCGCTTACTACAATTCTGATCGCTTTGTGAAGCGAACGATTCTCACCTCCAATCTTGGTCTAATAGTTAAAGGGGAGGGGAGTAACAACTACCGAGCCATTGTTACCAGCTTGCAAACTACGCAGGCGGTAAGTGAAGCAACCCTAGAATTCTACAATTTCCAACAGCAGTTACTGGGTGCTGCTACTTCGGATGGGGATGGTATGGTGAGTATTGACCTACCGGAAAAAGCCTTCTTTGCGGTAGCTCGCAATGGTGATGATCAAACCTACCTGCGCCTACATGATAACGAAGTCCTTAGCACCAACCGCTTCGATGTAGCGGGTACACAGGTACAGGACGGTCTGAAGGGATTTTTGTACGGTGAAAGAGGTGTTTGGCGCCCCGGCGATTCAATCTTTCTGAATTTTGTACTTGAGGATGAAATGGGAACTTTACCCCCCGATTATCCAGTGCGCTTTGAGTTTCGTGACCCACGGGGACAAGTGGTTGAGAATCGTAATGGAGTACTTCCGGTAGGGCAAGTTTATCCGCTTCATTTGAAAACGAATGCGGATGCCACTACCGGTCTTTGGCAAGTAAAAGTGGTGGCGGGTGAAGCTAGTTTTCGAAAAAATATCCGCATTGAGACCGTTAAACCCAATCGGATTAAAATGGAAATTGTTGGCGGCGATGAGCCACTACGCCTGGCTGGTGGCCGCAAGCAGTTGACCCTTGATGCCGCCTGGTTGCACGGCGCGCCGGCAGCTAACCTATCCGCCAATGTGGAGGCTTCGATTCGAACGGATAACAGTGGGTTTGCCTCCTTTAAGAACTATACTTTTCTGGATCGGGAAAAACCCGGTGAACTGGTGCGGAGCAAGGTGTTGTTCAATGATCAATTAAATGCTCAGGGCTCAGGGTCATTCTATCTGGATCTACCAGCACAACAACAAGCTGCAGGGCCATTATCGGTTCGCTTGCGCAATCGGGTTATGGAACGTGGCGGTAATTTTAGCACAGAGTTCCGGAATCTGACCGTCCATCCTTTTGATTATTACGCTGGTTTGCAATTACCAAAGAACCGTTACGGTAGTCCACAATTAAACGTGGGCGAGCCGGCAGTAATCGAACTAGCTGGAGTTAACTACAAAGGTCAAGCGGCGGCGAACCGAAGTCTGAGTGCTTCCGTATTTCGGGTAGAATGGCGTTGGTGGTGGGACGATGAAGATGGGAACGGACGCTACGTCCGCAATCGTACCAGCGAGCCTATCAATACGACGACGGTAACGACCGACGCGCAGGGACGTGCCGCCTGGACCCTGGAACTGGAGCGTTGGGGCAGATACCTGGTCAAAGTTTGTGACCAGGGCACAAACCACTGTAGCAGTGGCTACGTATACGCAGGTTCACCATGGTACAATGAAGGCACCTTCTCTGAGGAAGCCAGTATGCTGACCTTCCAGTCGGATAAAGAGCAGTATGCGCTAGGAGATGATGTAAGCATTACTTTCCCTGCTGGCGAGGGTGGGCGCGCTTTACTAAGTCTGGAAACGGGCGATGGCGTATTAGAAGAAATCTGGATCGACACCAAGGCTGGAGATAATACCTACACTTTTGCAACGACACCGGAAATGGCTCCTTCTGTCTACGCTTTCTTGACCGTTTTGCAGCCTTATGATCAGGAGAAAAATGATCTGCCGATCCGCTCTTACGGAGTCATTCCTATCGTAGTAGAAGACCCTGCTACCCGCCTTGAACCCGAGATCAAAGTAGCCGCGGAACTCAAGCCCGAGGAAGAATTTACGGTAGAGGTCAAAGAAGCAAAGGGTAAGGCAATGACCTACACTTTGGCGGTAGTCGACGAAGGCCTACTGAGCTTAACCAATTTTGGTACCCCAAATCCACATGATGCCTTCTTTGCTCGTGAGGCACTCGGGGTAAAGAGTTGGGACTTGTTTAACTACGTGTTAGGCAAAGAAAGTGTGGCCATGAATCAGGTGTTAAGCATTGGTGGCGATGCTGCGGGAGATGGCCCGCGAGAGGCCAGTAGAGCTAATCGCTTCGAACCAGTGGTGATGCACCTTGGGCCATTTCAATTAGATCGTCGTGGCCGAGCAAGTCACAAGTTACGTATGCCGAATTACGTAGGAGCGGTGAGAGTCATGGTGGTGGCTTCGGGTGATCAAGCTTATGGTGCTGCCGAAGAGAGTGTGCCCGTTCGGAAACCGCTTATGGTTTTGGGCACGCTCCCGAGGGTGCTCAGTGTCGGCGACCAGCTACAGGTGCCGGTGAATGTGTTTGCGATGCAGGATGGATTAGGTGAGGTTTCCGTTCGTGTGACCGAGCAGTCTGGCCTGGTTGATGTGGTGAATTCCAATAAGTCAACGCGCTTTAGCAGTGCGGGTGACGGCGTACTCTACTTCCCAGTGAATGTAGGTGACCGTACCGGTGTGGCTCGTTTTACCATCAGTGCTGAAGGGGGTGGAGAAAGAGCTACGCAAGAAATAGAAATTGACGTTCGTAACCCGAATCCTTTCCAGACCCAAACAGAAGATTTTGTCTTGAATGCGGGCGAAGAAAAGAACCTGCAGTTTGAGCCCCTGGGGGCAGCGGGTGGAAGAACGGCTACTTTGGAAATGACCAATTTGCCCCCCTTAAATCTGGAGAAACGCCTTAGCTATTTGATTGGTTACCCCTACGGATGTATTGAACAAACAACTTCGGCTGCTTTTCCCCAATTGCATTTGGCACAGTTTATTCAGTTAGATGACAAAAAGCGGGAGGAGGTCCGGGAAAATATTGAGGCCGCCATCAACCGGCTTCAACGGTTCCAACGCAGCGATGGTGGATTCAGTTATTGGCCGGGCGGGAATGATGTGTCAAGCTGGAACACATCTTATGTAGGGCACTTTTTGGTAGCGGCTAAAGCGGCTGGTTATGCGGTTCCTGATGGAATGATCCGCACCTGGAAACAGTTTCAAAAGGCAGCTGCCCGAGCCTGGAATGGCCGCTTTGCTGATTATGGTTGGTACAACAGCAGCAGCTTTGAATTGGATCAGGCGTATCGACTGTATACCTTGGCTTTAGCCGAACAACCAGCTCTGGGAGCTATGAATCGTTTGCGCGAACGCGATGGTCTTAGCCGAAATGTACGTTGGCAGCTCGGGGCGGCCTATGCTTTGGCTGGTCAGACCAAGGCAGCTACGGAACTCACCCGTTCACTGGGCACTGATATCGAAAACTATCGGGAACTAGATTACACTTTTGGCTCCACATTACGGGACCGGTCCATGATGCTAAATGCGCTACTTACAATTGGTGAAGATCAACAATCAGCTACACTGGCCAGGCAAATTGCCGATGAACTGCGTTCTAGAGAATGGCTTAGTACACAAGAAATAGCTTATGCCTTGTTGGCCTTTAGCAAATATTTGAACGATGATGAGACCTTGTCTAAGTCTTATACGTTCCGTTTCCAGCAAAACCAGGCTTCAGCTATAGATGTAGGTGCGGACCATCCCTATATGCAATTAAATCTGCGCGATCAAGCTGGTCCAATTGTGGTATCCAATACCGGTCAACAGAAACTATTTGGTAGCTTAATCCGCACGGGACAACCATTGCCAGGGCAAGAACAAGCAGCGAGTAAGCAACTGCTCCTAGAAGTCCGCTATCTGGATACACAAGGAGAACCTCTGGATATCACAGAGCTGGAGCAAGGAACTAACTTCACTGCTGAGGTTCAGGTAAGCCATCCTGGCAACTTGAGTTATACCTACCGGCAAATGGCACTGGAACAGATCTTTCCGAGTGGCTGGGAGATTGTCAATGCTCGTTTTGAGGAGATGGGGCGCAATGATGATTCAGACTATACCTACCGCGATTATCGGGATGATCGTGTCCATACCTTCTTTCATTTGTATCCTGGTAAATCAAAAACCTTCCGGGTGGGCTTGACAGCTACCTACAATGGCCGCTTTTATTTACCCGCCACGGCCTGTGAGACTATGTATAGCAACGCCGTATCAGCAAATACCGCTGGCTACTGGGTGGAGGTAAAAAGCGAAGACTTAGAGTAGAAAACGACTCTTTTTATCTAGTAAACTGTGTAGTGAATTTCGGGAAACTAATCTTGGTGTAGACCAAAATTGGTTTCCCGAAGAGCAATGACATTTGTGACAAAACAATCACAATGAAATCATTCCTCATCATTTTACTAACAGTTATGCTTGTACAAAATTCTCAAACTCAGAGCTGGTTAGATCAGCAATTGTATCCGTTTGAAAGCCATTTCCTAGAGTTGGAAAGTGGCAACTTACACTACCTGGACGAAGGCACTGGAGAGGTGCTGCTCTTCGTTCACGGTACACCGACCTGGTCATTTTTGTACCGTGACTTTATTAGCGAATTATCTACGGATTATCGCTGTATCGCCCTTGATCATCTAGGTTTTGGGCTATCTGATCCTCAAGGCCAGGATTTTGCGGGTACTCCACAAGCTCACGCTGCTAATTTAAGCGCCTTAATACAAAAGTTAGACCTCCGGGACATCACACTGGTGGTACATGATTTTGGTGGTCCCATCGGCCTCGGTGCAGCTTTGGAGAACGAAGACCGGATTAAACAGGTGGTGGTGTTCAACACCTGGCTTTGGTCAACTAAGGAAAATGTGATGGCTCAGGAAATAGACCAACTCCTGAACAGTGAAGTAGGGGAGGACCTCTACCTGAAACAGAACTTTTCGCCGGTGGTATTGCTTAAGCAAGCGTTCTCAGATTCTACACATTTGACGCCTGAGATCCACCAGCACTATATCGCACCATTTCCAACTCCCACCAGTCGTCAGTCCTTATTGAAGGTTGGCAAGTCCTTTGCGGGAGCTTCCGACTGGTACCAGCAGCAATGGGAACGCCTTGATCTGTTGCAAGAAAAGGGCTGGTTGGTGCTTTGGGGTACGAAAGATCCATTTCTGGATGTATCATTCCGCGATCGCTGGGCGCAGCGCTTTCCACAAGCTAAAGTGGTTTCTTTTGACAGTGGCCACTTCGTACAGGAAGAGAAAACGGCCGAAGCTATACAGGTGCTGCAAGACTGGCTAAGGCGATAGATTGCCAGAGAATTTCAGTTAATGTGAGTATTGTATTCCGCCTTTTGCTTTATGCTAAGCAAGCTTACACAAAACTCATATTACAGAGTATCTCGCATTTGATATAAGACCAAATTTGTATTCACGAAATCCAAGTACCATGTACCGAGTACTTTGTACCGTGGACTTCGGTCAAGAACGCCGGTTGATAATCAAATGACTGGGCCCGAAGTTCACTTTAACTAGAAAATCACCCGTCTTTGTACTGGGAGTCGGAGCGCCTCGGTGCTTTCGGCTCCCTATCGCTTTTAAGTCCTTTGACTTTCTTCTACGCTATCTTGAATCCACTGCTCGTAGGCTGCATTGGCGCGAACTTCCATGCGCAGGATGCAAGGGGTGGTATAGGGATGTACTTTTTGTACGTATTCCTCCACTTTGTTCTCCTTAGCCAGAGTGGTTTTTACCAAACTCACCCATTCTCCCTCCTGAGCAACAGCACCTTCCCACCAGTACGCACTTTCAATAGGGAAGCAATTGGCGCAGGCCACCAGCTTTTGCGTGACCAGCTCGCCGCTGATCCGTTCTGCGGTAGCTCGATCAGGATGGGTAATGTAGAAAAGAAGAAAAGACATAAGGAGCGATTAGCGGTTCAATTCCCACACCCAATTTCCCTGGCTATCGAAGTAACCGACCTTGTCTCCTTGCTCCACGCGAAAGAGGCCCTCGCCGGCGTAGGAAATAAACTCATAGTTGGGTTGTACGATCAATTCTCCGTCCAGGTTGCTCAGTCCGTTGTAGCCTTCGATTTTCACTTTGGCGTACCCATTCTCGAAGTCGTCGATGTGATCGTATTTGGGGGGGATGATCTCAATCCCTTTTTGGTTGATAATTCCCCACTTCCCATCAATTTGCACGACCGCTACACCATGACGAAAAGCACTGGCTTGCTGATAATAACCGTCGTAGAGATTGGTTTGCTCGGTGATGTAGTAGAAACGATATTTATCGTCGCGCATCAAGCCGCGACCTTCTTGAAACTCCAGGAGACGGTCTAGGCTGGGCTGAACAATTACTTCGCCGTTCACGCCAACGATACCGGCATTTTTGATGCCCTGATAAACAACAGCTCTGCCACCATTAAAGTCTAGGCAGCGAGAATATTCACAAGGGATCATCAGCTTGCCGTCTTGGTCGATATAACCGCAGCGATTATTAAGCTGTACCATGGCACGACCTTCATTAAAAGTGCCCACCTTGGCGTACTTGTCTTCTATAATAAGCTTACCATCCGTATTGATGAAGCCGGTTCCCTGACGGGTTTTGGCGGAGGCCAAGCCCTCGGAGAATGGACCTATTGCTCGGTAGTCAACGGTAGTGATGAGTTGTCCTTCCAGATTGATCAGACCGTAGCGGCCCTGATCCTTACCGTAGCGAACCACTGCCAGTTCGTACTGATCAAAAGTGGAAATATCCGCAAAGCGGGGTTTTACGATATAGCGGCCTTCACGATCAATGAGTCCGTATTCTTGATCAACTACTACGCGAGCAACACCTTCCTGGAAGTCAAAGGCGTGATTGTAGTTAGGAGGGATGATAAACGCTTGGCGGTCGTTAATAAACCCAACTCCTTCACCATTATCTACCCAGGCGAGGCCATCACGGAAATTACCAGCCTCTTCGTATTGGAAAGGAATTACGGGATCGCCGTCACCGTCAATGAAGCCCCAGCGGTTGCCAATTCTAGCGGCCGCTTTGCCTTCGCTGAAATCTTTGACCGCCTTAAAGCGACAAGAAATAACTTCGTTGCCATTCCGATCTACAAACCCCCATAGTCCTTTGCGTTTGACCGCCAGGCGTCCGCCACTAAAGGAGCCAATTTCCTCATAAATCGCACTCACTGTCAATTGACCGAGGGTGTCGATGAGGCCATATTTGGGTTGCTCAAGGTAGACCCGCACCATCCGGTTGTCCGTGTTTTCCAAGAACTCGATTTGATCGTATTGGCAGTCGATAAGGTTGGTTCCGTTCATGTCTACCATACCCCATTTACCCTCGCAGTTGACCAGTCCGGCACCATTTAGCATGGGCTCCACGTAGGTATAGGCGGGTTTGATGCGAACTTGCCCTAAAGTATCGATATAGCCCCACTCGCAGTCTTCGCAAGTTAGGGAAGCGTTCTGTTGAAAAAGCTGGTCGTACTGAGTGTAGTCCAGCATGTAGTTGGGTGATTGTATATCGTCCAGGTAATGGCGCAGTAAACCCAGATTTAGATCCTGATTTCGTTTGCCGGAAAGACGTCCCGTGAAACTTACACGCGCAAGCCCGTTTTGGAAAGAGCCAATGTAAGTGATATCCTGCCGAATAGTTCTACCCAGACGATCGATTAGCCCGTGACGCCCGTTTGAGAAGACTACTCGTGCTGTAGGAAGCCCCCGGCGAAAATCATCAATACGAACGTCCAGAAAGTCAACTTCGGTGACCAGGATGCCTAAGTCATTGAGAACCAAGCCAAGGATCATATCAAAGCGGAAGCTAGAACGCTCGAACTCGTAGTCGTTAGACTTCCAAATGCCTACCAAGGTATAACCCAGCTGTTGATCTACCTTAATAAAGTCAAAGGTGGGCTCAATTTGCACCTGACCATTGAAGATATTACGCAGGCCCCAGCGATCTTCGGCGGGATCGTAAAACCATTCAAAGTTCTTCAATTGATAATTACTGGGTTCTTCTTGTTCTTCCTCCGCTGTGTTTGAATTGCTGCCCCGGACCGTTATTTTCCAGTGCTGTGAGAACTGGCTATTGTTGGTAAGCTGCCCGTTTTGATCGAAGGTAAAGACGGATAAATCCTCCTGCCCAGAAGCGGTGTCATTGATAGCCTTGGCCTGAAAGCCCTCAAGTTCAATCCGATCGTAGGTGATCGGAACCAAGGTGTCTCCCTGGCTGTTGATGAGGCCAAATTTGTGGTTTTGCTTGACCACACAGACGGCACCGTGCATGGGAGAGATAAACTGGAAAGCCAACGGGAGGATGACTCGGTTTTGCTGATTCACAACGCCCCAACTCCCGTCAAAATTTACCCGGAACAATCCCGGTCCGTAGGCTTGTATTTCCTGGTAAAGTGGAGGTAATACCTGCATGCCACACGCATCTACCAGACCAAGGCGCTGTTCTTTCTTAACTACCAGATATTTCTCAGAAAAGGCATAAAAGTCGTCGTATTCATCCTGCTTGATCAGTGCGCTACAGCTCAGCGCGTAGAAATGCCGCTGGTTGCCAGCAAACAGTTTTACGTACCCATTGCCCAGGTCTTGGAACGAGTCATAGGTCGGCCTGATTACGAGCAGGCCGTAATTATCTACCGCCCCCCAGAAACGCCCTTGTCGAAAACAAATCAATTCTGGAGAAATGATCTTTATTTCTGCTACCTGGTTTTTAACCAGTACCAAGCCGGTGCTATCGACTAAACCAATTTGATCACCTTCTTGGGTCAGAAAGTAGTGCTCGTCTTGGATGTCAATTTTATCATAACGTGCCGGGATGATTTGGGCGCCATCGTTCTTAATCAAGCCCCATTTTCCTTTGTATTTATAGGTGAGATACCCAGGACGGAGAATCTGTACACGTTGATAGCCTTCATTGAGGACGGTGACCCCTTGGTGATTGACGACCCGCCAGGCATTGTTCTCCATGACGGCCACCAAATGTTGATCAAGTACTTTTATATCATCGTAGCGGGGAGGGAAGCTCTCTTTACCGTTTGGGCCAAACAGACCCACAAGACCATTGCGCTGCATGACTGCGTAGCCATAGTGTTTAAATTCGCCGATTGCATCGTAAACGGCAGGTTGTACCAACTCTCCTACAGTGTTGATTAAGCCCCACTTCTTATTCAGCTTTACCGGGAAGAACTGTTGTGCTTCCAGAGAAGTGGGTGCCACTAAGAGCAGTACCAAGATCAGATGAAAAATGACTTGCCGCATACGTCGCATTAAACGGTAAAAAGGCCGCCTAAATTATCCAATTTCTGCTATTGTATCCCTAATTGTCAGTGATGATTTAGGGAAAGGCCGGATTTGGGTTTTAATGGCTGTTTGACTGGTGTAATGTGAAGTGTAACGTCCGTATTTTACACAAATTGACGTCCACTAGCGATCAAAGTGCAGGCGTTGTCCCCACTGGTTTTCGTTCAAAACGCCCTCGTGGTACGCCAGGTGACCACTAACAATGGTGGTATTGACTTTACCTTTAAAGGTGTGGCCTTCGAACGGCGACCAGCCGCACTTGTATAAGATGTTGTCCTTTGCTACTGTCCAGCTGTGGTTTTCGTCAACGAGTACAATGTCGGCAAAAAAGCCCTCGTCCAGGTAGCCGCGTTCCGCCAACTGGTAGCATTCGGCCGGTGCGTGACACATTTTCTCTACAATTTTCTCCAAGCTTATCTTTCCTTCGTGATAGAAACCCAACATCACGTTCAGTGCATGCTGCACTAGCGGACCACCTGATGGGCAGCTTAGGTACTTATTGGCTTTCTCAGAAGGTAGGTGTGGCGCGTGATCAGTAGCGATAACATCCAGCTTATCGGCTAATAGCGCCGGGAGCAAGGCTTCTTGGTGCTCTTGACCTTTTACTGCGGGGTTCCACTTAATTCTCACCCCTTTATCGGCATAGTCGCTGCTCTTAAAGAATAGGTGATGGACACATACTTCGGCGGTAATGCGCTTTTCCGAAAGGGGAATATCGTTGCGGAATAACTCCAGCTCATCCTTAGTAGATATGTGCAGGATGTGTAATCTAGTGCCGTGTTTTTTGGCCAGTTCTACGGCCATCGAAGACGACTTATAACAACCCTCAACGTTACGTATAATGGGGTGCATCTCAATTGGAATATCCTCACCGTAGGCCGCCTTGGCTTTTTCTAAATTTTGTCTGATGGTCGCTTCGTCCTCACAGTGGGTAGCGATGAGCATCGGCACTTTGGAGAACAAATTGTCCAGCGTCTTCTCATTATCAACCAGCATATTGCCGGTACTAGAACCCATGAAAATCTTTAGACCACAAACCGTCTTGGGATCCGTCTTAAGTACTTCTTCTACATTGTCATTGGAGGCCCCCATGTAAAAGGAGTAGTTGGCAAGGGAGCATTGCGCCGCGCGCTGGTACTTAGCTTCTAAAAGCTCTTGGGTTAGGGTAGGGGGCTTTACATTGGGCATCTCCATAAAGCTGGTCGTGCCACCGGCCACTGCTGCTCGGGCCTCCGTGTAAATTTCTCCCTTATGAGTCAATCCAGGTTCGCGGAAGTGTACTTGGTCATCAACGACGCCGGGAATTGCCAGCTGACCATTGGCATCGATGATTTCGGCCTCCGGGTGGGAAATATTAGGGCCGATTTTCTCGATTCGTTGTCCTTTGATGAGGATATCTCCTTCGGTAATCTTTCCTCGATTGACAATGCGGGCATTCTTAATTAACAGCATGTATGGTGGTTAATCGGTTGAGTTGGTGAATTTAGTTGGTTTAGCGCTTTATACTTCTAATGGTGTTGCGGACTTTCACTTTTATTTCCACTGTTACTGTCACTACTATAACCCGTACTTCTCAATCTTTCGATAAAGTGTTCGTTCGGAAATACCAAGGTCGAGGGCAGCTTCACGCCGGTGGCCCTGGTGCTTTTGCAAGGCTTTGTTGATGAGTTCCCGCTCGTTGTCTTCCAGACTCAGGTTCTCTTCCACGACTTCGCTAGCATCATATTCGCGCCGCTGGTCATCGTTTAGAATAATAGGTTCGTAGTTGGAGTCTGAAAAATCTTCAGCAGGATACACTTCTTCCTCTCTTCGGGGCTCCGCCTGAAATCTACCCTCCGTTGGTGCCGGCATTCCGGGTGCACGCATGTCAGGTAGCGGTAGGGCACTGATTGCTCCCCCCTTTGGCATTTCTAGGTCATTGGTGCTGATCAACTCAAAAACCAGCGACTTTAAGTCGTTTAGGTCCTTCTTCATGTCAAAAAGAAGCTTGTAGAGAATTTCGCGTTCCTGGAAACTCTCTGAGCTGCCTTGTGGACTTAAACTGGGGAGATGACGCTGGTTGAGTTGCGGCATCATGCGGCGTAAAGTCTCCGCATCCATTGTTCTTTCTTCGGAGAGAATGCTGAGCTGATCCGCAATGTTTTTGAGTTCGCGGATATTTCCTGGCCAGTTATAATTCTCCAGGATGTTCCGGGCCTCCGGCGTCAGTTGCAAGGCCTCTAAGCGGTACTTTTCTGCGAAATCAAGTGCGAATCGGCGGAATAGTAAGTAGATATCATCCCGTCTCTCGCGCAGCGGCGGTAGATGGATTGGAACGGTATTGAGGCGGTAGAAGAGGTCTTCCCTGAATTTACCTTTTTTGACGTTCTCTAGTAGGTTGACATTGGTGGCTGCAATGATGCGCACATTGGTTCGCTGGACTTGATTGCTTCCCATACGGACAAACTCACCTGATTCCAGCACTCTAAGTAGGAACGTCTGCGTATTAAGTGGCATTTCTCCTATCTCGTCCAGGAAGATTGTGCCGCCGTTGTAGGTTTCGAAATATCCTTTTCGTTCACCGGCAGCTCCGGTAAAGGCTCCTTTTTCGTGACCAAAAAGCTCGGAATTAATGGTGCCTTCGGGAATGGCTCCGGTATTGATCGCAATAAAACCCTCATGCTTGCGCGGACTGTTATCATGGATAACCCGGGAAAAAACTTCCTTACCTACACCACTTTCACCGGTGATCAACACGCTCAAGTCCGTACTTGCCACCCTTAGGGCCGTATCCAACGCTCGGTCTAAAGCATCAGTGCGACCGATGATTCCGTAACGTTGCTTTATTCTCTGTAGGTTATTGGCCATGGAGCGGCTTTTCTAGGTTTATTCGACTTTACAGCCAGCTACTTTCAACTGTTCACTGAACATTGACAACTTTTAACTGATCACCATCTACTAATGATCCACCATTTCACCGAGCAAAGTTGCACTAGTGGCATCTTTCGCTTGCACATAAACATAATCTCCAGGCTTATGGTCACCCCGCTTTGGGAATACCATCATCTTGTTTTGAGAATTACGTCCTTTCCAGTCTTGATCGGATTTTTTGGATTCTCCTTCGATTAATACTTTGAAGGTCTTGCCAATATCGTTTTGGTTGTGACGGAAGCTTTTCTGAGTCTGCAAGCGAATGATCTCCTGTAGTCGACGCTTCTTTACTTCCAGCGGAATGTCATCTTCGTACTTACGGGCCGCCAGCGTACCAGGGCGCTCAGAGTAGAAGAACATGTAGGACATGCTATAATTGGCAAATTCAATAACACTAAGCGTATCTTGATGCTCTTCCTCGGTTTCGGAGCAAAAGCCGGCAATAATGTCTGAACTAATCGCACAGTCGGGCATGATTTCGTAGATGCGACGCACCTTGTTTTCATACCATTCCCGGGTGTAAGTACGGTTCATTAGCTCCAGTACGCGGGTATTACCTGACTGCACTGGTAAGTGAATGTACTTGCAGATATTCTCGTACTTGGCCATAGTAAATAGTACCTCGTCGGTAATATCCTTCGGGTGGCTGGTGCTGAAACGGATGCGCAAATCAGGTGAGACCTGGGCGGTCATCTCCAGCAAATTAGCAAAGCTAACTACCTCACCATTCTCTGGATTTTCCCATTTGTAGCTATCCACGTTCTGGCCTAGCAAGGTTACTTCGCGAAAGCCCTTCTCGTAGAGGTCAGTGGCTTCAGCAATAATGCTAAACGCATTGCGTGAACGCTCACGGCCCCGAGTAAATGGTACCACACAAAAGGAACACATATTGTCACAACCGCGCATGATAGAAATGAAAGCAGTTACGCCATTACTATTCAAGCGAAGTGGACTAATGTCAGCGTAAGTTTCTTCTCGACTTAGAAAGACATTGACACCTTTCTCACCTTCTTCGGCGCCCGCCACCAGGTTCGGTAAGTCGCGGTAGGCATCAGGTCCTACTACTAGGTCCACCAGTCTCTCCTCCTCTAAGAACTTGCTCTTCAGGCGTTCGGCCATGCAGCCCAATACACCCACCATCGTTCCGGGACGCTCTTGCTTTATGGCATCGAATACGCGTAAGCGCTTGCGCACGGTGTCCTCCGCCTTTTCGCGAATGGAACAAGTGTTGATCAAAATTAGATCAGCAACTTCCATGTTGCGGGTGGGCTGGAAACCAGCTTCGCCGAGTATGGAAGCGACGATTTCACTGTCGCTAAAGTTCATCTGGCAACCGTAGCTTTCAATGTAGAAATGCTTGTCGCCAGGCTGAATATTCTCCTTGAAAAACACTTCCCCCTGCTTGGCTTCGTCCATGGTTTTACCCAAGTTCTCCAGGGTGGGATTGTCGTTATACATGCTTCCTCATTTTGCGGGCACAAAGATAGGTGAATTAACTGACACTTTGTCACTACTTGCTATGACGATAACGAAAAGACTATGGAATAATGCTGCTGCAGGAAAAAGGTTTTGGAAGCGAAATAAGTTCCGATTTTCGGTTGGGTAGCCTACCGCTGAATTGGAGGGGTCTGGTACGAATGTGACAAAAGTTTACTATTACAGAGAGTATTTTTACTCAGATAAAAATTTCTTGCTAAGTGTTTCTCGGCGTAAAACCAACCTATAATGAGGGGGAATGAATCACTACAACTGCATCTGCCTGGCAAAGGCATCGCATAAGGCCCAGATTTCATCTTTTTTGACCAAAGCCTCTCGCCAGGGTAGGGGAATGCTCGCCAAACCGTAATATGCACCCGCCAAACCACCAACAATCGCTGCAGTTGTGTCTGTATCTTCACCTAAATTGATAGCAGTTAGGATGGTCTCCTCATAAGTGCGACTCCGTAAGAAGCACCAGACACTTGCCTCCAGACTGTTGATGACATACCCATCCGAGGCAATTTCCTCCGCTGTAAGGCGATGAAAGCGAGCGCCGAGCACGCGTGCAAACTCCGCACGTTCCTCAGGCACGATATCTCGTAATTCCAGTAGCTTCCGAAAATCATTCCTAGCGCTTTCTACCGCGGCAATGGGTTGTAGTTTATTCACTAAATAGTGATAAATACGCAAATAAAAGAAACAAGCTAAGGCAGAACGTATGTGTGGGTGCGTTAATGCGGAGACGGCCCAGATCTGGTCCAGCTGCTCCGTTAACGGCTTATCCTTGATTACAAAGTACAAAGGAAGTATTCGCATCAAAGAGCCATTGCCATTGGTATACTCATCACCTTCTAAATAGAGCAGCTGCAAGGTTTGGTGATCACCCCTGCGAAGTATTTCTTCGAGAATTCCAATTGACCGGTGAGTAGTCATTCCGATATCAAAGACTTCTCCGTGTGGAGTCCATAACTCAGCTTTGCGCCAAGCAACAAACTTTGTAGCAATATCCGCAAGATTATATCCATTGCAAAGGCTATCGGCCAAGCAGAAGGTAAGGGAGGAATCGTCAGACCAAGTGCCGGGCGGCTGGTTGTAGGTCCCATAGCCACGAATACCCGTAACCGGATCTTCTGCGAGTTCTCCTCGGTACTTGAATTCCACGGGGACACCTAAGGCATCGCCCACGGCTAAACCGAAAAGAGAATCATGGATAATGGTACTCAAGGCCTCTGCTTTACTTGTTCCACCAAACTTACAATACGCTCCATACCTGCCTGTGGATCATCCCACCATTCGTGTGCGGCAGTCATTTTTGATTTGGGTTGTGAACTGGTGAGACCAATTACGTACATGCCTGCCCTACGCGCCGCTAGCGAACCAGCGGGAGAATCTTCCATGACCAAACAAGCTGCAGGACGAACACCCAAATGACGGGCTGCCAAGAGATACATTTCCGGAGCGGGCTTCAGTTCTTGCACATCATCCGCTGTGAATACGGCTTGCATGTAAGCGCTGATAGGAGTGGACTGAAATACATAGAAGGTATCACGCTCGGCACTGTTGGTCGCGATGGCTAGCGGAAGCTGAGCCTGTAAGCGTTGTAATCCGGCCTCGATACCAGGAAAGGCTTGGTTTTCGTTTACCACAAGCTGATGAAAGAGCATTTCCTTTTCCTTCTGTAAGGTTCTTGGTGGAATCGTCAATTTATGTTCATCGATTACACTTTGCGCGAGGAAACGGTCAGCAGTGCCAATCCACTGTTCGAACCATTCTTCATCGTACTTAAATCCTCGGCGCGCAAGTACTTGTAGCCACGCTTCGCAATGGACAGGCTCCGTGCGTACCAAGGTGCCATCTAGGTCAAAAATTACCGCTTCAATGGGGTGGGGTATTTGCATGCGGCAAAGATAAAAAGCCCGCCTAAATGAAAATGGGCGTCAGAATAATTCTGACACCCATTTTCCATTCCTTAATGGTGGCTTAACTTTAGTACTGTAGCAGCACTTTCTTCACCATGCTGGTGTTGCCTTGACGAACTTCTAGGAAGTAGGCGCCTGGTCCATTTTGTGAGATGTCAATATCATCACTGAAGGTGCCCTGGTATTGCCCCAGATCAAACGAATAGATCAAGCGAGCTTCACTGTTGAACACTCGGATGCTCGTTTCACCTTGCTGTGGCAAGTCAAACTCCAAGCGGAACATGCCACGGTTCGGGTTTGGGAACAACTGAATGTTTTCAATGGTCAGGTTGTTGATTAAAGGCATGTCAACTCCACGGCGAGCCATTTCTTCGGCTTCTCCTTCGTCCATGTCTGCCATTTCAACCTGGATGCGGTCCATGTCTACGGCTGGTTCTGCATCCACAGCACGATCTGCATCATCATCGAAGTCGTTGTCATAGTTGTAATCGTACCAGTTACTTTCGTTGCGATTGTCACCATTTTCGTTACATTCTGACCCCATCACTGCGATAGCACTTTGCGTCTGACCGTCGCGTACATAGCCTACAGCTATTTCCTTGCCTACCTTAGTGCCGTTGATAACTGCACTCAAATCACCCCAGTCAAGGATAGGCTTACCTGCCAAGCTAGTGATGATATCGCCGCTTTGTAAGCCAGCAGCTTTGGCGGAGGAATTACGTACGATGTTTACCGGTACACCATTGTCTCTGTTGCGTACATTATGATTTGCGCTTACACCAAAGAAAGGCTCCTCTGCACAAGGGCGAGATAGGTTATCATCGCTGGCTTCACCCAGAATTGCGTTGGCACGCTGAGTCTGGCCGTTACGGATATAAGTAACTATAACTTCGTCCCCAGGTCCGAATTTGTTAAGCGCACCCGTTAGCGAACGGTCATCACTCATTTGGTAATCATCAATAGCTACAATGTAATCCAGTGGTTCAAGACCCGCTGCTTCCGCGCCCGAACCAGGAATGACACGCTTTACGTAACTACCGTAAGGAGAAGGCAGATCGAGTTCATTGGCTTTGTCACGATCCATGTGCCCAGAGTAGATCCCCAAATAGCCGCGGCCACCATTGTCATCACAATCATCTTCACCACCTACTTCGCCAGTGGCGCGTTGTGGACTGTTATTGCGCAAATAGGTGATTTCAATTGGGTCACCAGCATCCATATTGTTGAGGACAATGCTAATGTCGTGCCAATCCACCATTTTATTTCCATTAATGGAAGTGATAACATCTCCATCATCCAAACCTAGATCAATAGCAGAGGAGTTACGCACAGTTTCTACACGAACACCTACTTCGTCATCATCGTTACGGTCGTGCTCCCGTACGCCCAAGAAGGCGGAGCCGCCGTCATGGTGACCAGAAGAATCACTGGGGCGACCAAGCGTCACCGGAATAGTCATTTTCTTGCCTTGGCGAATCAGCTGCACTTTTACCTGATCACCGGGGCGGTGCATGGCCAATAAGTCATCCAAGTCGATGCTATTATTTACCATATTATCATCAAAGCCAATGATGTAGTCAAATGGTTGGAGGCCGGCAGCTTTAGCCGCTGTGCCGTTGTAGACGTATTTGATCATTGAACCATCATTGGTAGGTAGGTCCAGGGCGTCTACTTTGTCGTTATCCAGGTGAGTGGAGGTGATCCCCAGAAAGGCCCGGTTACTTGATTTGTGCTGAGCGTTAAGGGGAATAAGTACAGTAGTAAGAAACAGTAACAACAAGAGTCTCATTGCGATAAAGTTTGTGGAAAGAAGCAGAAAGACCACTTCTCAGTCAGGTGAATAGTTTTATATCAAACTCAGAAAAGGGTCTTTATTTGTGTGAAAAGACAAGTCTTCTTTGGCAAGGTTGCAAATCGTCTGAAAAAAACTGCCGCCCATCGATATTTCTTACTTTTACGCGTCCAAGTTTTGAACTCATGCGTTTCCAGTTTTACCAGCTCATTTTCTTTGTGCTACTTGTTACCCAATTTTTTGCTTGTAAAAGCACTCAACCTGCTCGCCCTGTGGAAGCTTACAATGAAGACAATCGTTTTGCCCGGCAAACTTCGGTGATTCGAATTCCCATCCAGATTGATATGGATAAGATGGAGCAATCACTGAATCAACAATTGACGGATAAGCTGTACGAGGATGATAGTTTTGATGATGGTGACAACATGAAGGTCATTGCTCGCAAAGACGGCATCATCAAACTGGGCGTGGAGCAGGATGCCGTGAGTTACAAAGTTCCACTTGACCTTTGGATTCAGTACAAACTAGGTTTTGGCCGAGTTGAAGCCACTGCCGGTCTGATCCTGGACTTCAAGACGGGCTGGTCGATTAATTCTAATTGGCAACTACAAACGCACACGGAACTGCAAACTCATGAATGGACGGAACGCCCGCGGCTGCGCATGGCTGGTGTGAGTATTCCGGTTCAATCCATTGCCAATGCTATTCTCCGGCGGAGTACCGAAGATATTGGCACCAATATAGACACGATGGTCGCGCAATCCTTCCAGCTGGACCAGGCGGTAGGTGATGCCTGGAAATTACTCTTTGAGCCTTATGAAGTGTCTCCAGAATATCAGACCTGGCTAGTGGCTAATCCAACGGATATTGGCATGACACCCGTGCGCGCTTCTGGCAACACCCTAGATGCCACCATTGTCGTGCAATCGGAACCAGAGCTCCACTTTGGGCCCCGGCCAATTGTCCCAGCTCCTCGCATTTTACCCAATTTTCAATACCGCAACCTCAATCCTGATGCGCCCAGTGGTTTCCAAATCTTCCTCGATGCTACAGTCAGCTATGAAGAGGCACAGCGCTTGACCAAGCAGTCCATCCAGGGTGAACGTTTCGAGCAAGGCAAACGCTACGTAGTAGTGGAGGATGTAGAACTCTATGGGCAGGGCAATAATATCGTCGTTAATCTTCGGATGTCGGGTAGCTACGATGGTAGTATCTATTTAACCGGAGAGCCCGTCTTTAATGCCCGTCGCAACCGCATTGAAATTGAAGATCTCGAATATACTTTAGACAGTAAAAACTTCCTTTTAAAGTCCGCGGCTTGGTTGGCCAAGGGGACGCTTAAGAAGAAACTGCAGGAAAACATGGACTATCTCCTGGAGTACAACCTGCAAGATGCCCAACGTCAAATGCAGGAGCAATTAGCGGATTATGAAGTGAATCCCGGAGTACGCCTGCAAGGCAGCTTGGATGAACTGCAACTTTATAATGCCTACTTAACTACAGAAGGTATTAAAGTGGTGATGTCGATTAATGGTGATCTCGGCGTGAGGGTACAGGGTTTGGCTACAGGGCTTGGAAAATAATATGGGAACCACCAGAGGCACCAAAGATCACCTAAGAAGAAAAGCTGGGTGCTCTTAGGTGTCTTGGTGGTTCTCAAACCTACCCGTGTTGCCGGATAAACTGCAACATCACCTCCCGCGTAAAACTCTTCTCGTCGTACGAAATATCTCTCCAAAGCCCAGCGTGATCCTTATCAAACACGTGCAAAATTTGGCAATTACGGTATTCGCTTTCCCAGAGCGCAGTTTCGTATAGATTGGTGTAGTTGTACAATCCTCCCTCAGAAATTAGAAGCATAGGAATACTAAGTTGGTCAATATAACTCACGGGTGAGGCCGCTTCAAAACCAGCCGGTGGTCCGAATACATCCTCCACATGCGTTTTTGCCATTTCCCTGCTTGAAGCATTTTCGTGATTCTTAAACACACTATGATAGTCGGCAATATCGTAGGCGCCTGCTACAGGGATGATTCCTTTTATGTCGCTTGTTTCGTAGCCGTACACTTTTAGGTATTTGGGATCACTGCCAATGAGGGCTGCCAGATGACCACCAGATGAAAAACCACCCACATATATGTTGTTGGGATCATAACCATACTTGTCCGCATTTTGCTTAAGCCAATGAAAGGCGGCGGCAATGTCTTCAACGTGTTTAGGGTGTTGCACACCCTCTGGATGAGCGTTGGGAGAAAAAGCACCACGACTGAGCCGATGACCCACCGCCGCTACGGCAATACCTTCGTGGGCAAATTGACGCGCTAAATCCATTTCCATATGCCGGTTGACAAAAGACCAGGCACCGCCACCAATCCAAAGCAAAAGTGGAGGATTATCTACGTTTTGAGGCAAGACTAAATTGAGTTGCTGTAGGCTGTCAACTACCGTTTCATCTGGACTGAGATAGGCTAAATTGTTGATCTCTTTTAGGCCTTCGCCGGAAACTTGTCCAGATTGCGCCTGACATTGACCAATAATTAACAATAGCAGTAGGGGAAGAAAGGTCTTCATGATTTCTGTGGTTTGAAAGTTAGACGTTCTAAAATGGAGAAGGGTAGGGGACCGTGTTGAAGAACTGCCTGGTGAAATTCCAGCAAGCTTCCGCGCTTTTCCGCCAACCAACGATCTTTCCAGCTTAGCATGAGTTGCGATCCGTACTTGTAGGAGATCACCTGCGCCGGCCAGCGCTTCATGCGTGCGATCTCGCGCTGAGCAATATCATCTTGGCCCGGTAGATAGCGGTTCCAAAAGCGGAGTGCTTTTTCGTCGGTCCAACCGTAATAATTCAGGCCCACATCCAACACTACGCGCACGGAGCGAATCATGTCCCATTCCCATTTGCCGTACTCGTCGTAAATGTCACGGTACCAGCCGAGTTCTAAGGCTAAGTCTTCGATATAAGCCGCCCAGCCCTCCCCGTAGCCGTAGCTATAAAAGATGGATTGAGATGGGACTTGCTTCGCTAATGGACGATGAGAAACCTCGTAATGATGACCGGGATTTGCTTCGTGCAAATACAAAAAGGCCACTTGCCGCAAGTTGAATGGGTAATCGAAAAGGTTGTAAAAGAAAGTGGCATTGCGATAAAAGGCAGGCACCTGCGATAAACGTTTATCCGTTCCTCTTGCTACTCGGACCGGCGGGGTTTGCTTGTAATCCGGGAAGTATTCCTTGAATTGCGGCTCTACAAAATCCGCATACCTTTGGATGGCCTGTTCTACCCCTTCGGATGTTTCCTCTAGAAAGAGCGTAGATTGTAGATGTTCGGCAAATGCTGCACTGTCCAGTCCGCTCTTTTTTCTAAGTTCCTGCATGGCAGCGTAAACTCGATCGCTCTCTCGTAGGCCAAAAGTGTAAAGACTATCTGGAGCAACCGTAGTATCTAACCAAGTATGCAAGTGATAAACGTACCATTCCTTGCCATTCGGGATATCTGCCAAGCCCTTGTCGGAAATGGGAAGATGGCGGTATTGTTGCCAGTTGGCCTCCAAGGCTAAGCGTTCTTCGTTGACTCCTAAATGATACTCGAGGAGATCGTATTCCAACTGCTGCTCTTCATTCAGGCCCTCCCGACTAAAGTCAGATAAGTGCCGCCGGAGTTGTTCAAACAATGCTTGCTGCTTCGCTTGCCCGTTGGCATCATGGATACTTTGCAGATTATCGCGGTAGGCAATATTTAAGGGCTCAATTTGGAGCTGCTCGTAGTCTGCTACCCAAGATTCCACCATCAACGGCCATTCTTCTTGGGCCTGACAGCAGTGGAGGATTAAGAAGCAGATAGCATAAAACGGAACACGAAGAAGTCGACCTGACATAATGGGAGCGAATTAGGTCGGTAATTTAAGGTCGTGTTCACGGCAGCATTTGTAAAATCTTGCTCTTTTTGATTTCACTTACCATGCTTGCTGTTAATTGGTACTTGTGTGCTGTCAAGTAGCTATCGGCGCGCTTGAGAGGGGCGTTGCTTGTAAGTGCGCATGTACTGGTTGGAAAAGGCTGCCGAATCTGTATATCCCAATTGGAACGCGATTTGATCTAGCGTAAGCTCCGATTCTGTGAGCAGTCGTCTTGCCGCTTCCATGCGTAACCCGATCTGCATCTGCTGCGGACTCTTTCCATAAACGGCTTTAAATAAGCGTTGCAAGCGATGTGGAGAAAGACCAGCAATACGTCCTAATTTCGGTAACTGGAGCTGTTTTTGATAATGCTGCTGTACGTATTGACGGGTGCGTTCCAAACGCAAGAATAATTGCTGCTGAGTAGATGTTTTTCGCACTAGATCACCCAAGATGGGTTGCATTTGTTGGGCTTTGGTAGAAAGCTGACCGGTCGCTATTTTAAGTTGCTCTACCCATTGTTCTCCGTACGCCGATGATACCAAACTGGGTTTTTGGGGTACCGTTTTAACGGAAGTTAGGAAGGAAACTGGCAAAGGAATGGCGAACAGCAGCGCTGAGTTACTCAGTTCTTCGGCCAGCATATCTACTTCTGCTAAGAAGTCTATGCAAATACCACGCACGGGCTTTCGCTTGGGCGCTGCTTTGGCTACAAACTGGCAGTTTTGCGGAAGCAGCATAAACTCTCCCGAACGTAAGGTGAGCTGTTGTCGCCCAATTTCGTAATGCTCAGCTCCCTGGGCCACGTACTTGAAAGCCAGGCCCTTGGTTTGGCCGTTTAAGTGAGCACTCTGCCTGGCCTGGGAGAACTTGACGGTAATTGCCTGACTTTGGAACGGTATTCGAATTGAAAACATCAGATAAAGCGGGGTTGATGGCAGCAAACTACAAGTGAGGTTCTCTCCTCAAACCTAGCTGTACTTCGTATCTGGTACAAGATACCTGGATTTGAGAACATACTAGTGATAAATACATCCATGTATCCTATATGGTGTAATAAGTGTCACCAAGACGGATATGGTATTAACGTACTTCTCGTTGAAACATAGGAGCAGCCGTCCTCTAGATTATGTGGAAAACTTTAAGCGGGGAATCCGGAACAATTTCTGTATAAATTTCCGGAAGCTGCTTATTTTTGCCCGCTATGCGGTTAAGACAACTCGAAATTAAGGGTTTCAAAAGTTTCGCCAACGAGACCCGGATCAACTTCTCCGAAGATGTGATCGGCATTGTAGGGCCGAACGGTAGTGGGAAGTCCAATATCGTAGATGCGATCCGTTGGGTACTGGGGGAACAGAAGAGCAGAGAGTTGCGCCTGGATACCATGTCTAGTGTGATCTTCAACGGCACCAAAAAACGGAAACCTTCCGGAGTAGCTTCGGTGTCCCTTACTTTCGAGAACACCAAGAACCTCCTGCCCACGGAGTACAGTATGGTGACTATCACCCGCATGCTCTACCGCTCCGGGGAAAGCGAATACAAACTCAACGGGGTAACCTGCCGCTTAAAGGATATTATGAGTCTTTTTCTGGATACCGGTATCGGTTCTAATTCTTACGCGATCATCGCCTTGGGTATGGTGGATGATATCCTGGCGGATAAGGACAATTCGCGCCGTAAGATGTTTGAGCAGGCGGCCGGGGTTTCGAAGTACAAGGTGCGGAAACGCCAAACGCTCAATAAACTCAAGAATACGACCGCTGACCTCGATCGTATCGAAGACTTGCTTTTTGAGATTAATGCAAACCTCGTTTCGCTAGAAAAGCAGGCTAGACGAGCCAAGCGCTACTTCGAACTCAAGGATAAGTACAAAGATCTTAGCCTACAACTAGCTCGAATCAAGATTGATGACCTCCGTGCTCGCCACAAGAGTATTCAGACACAGCTTACGGAGGAGGAGGATAAATACCGCCAGTACGAGATTGAAATTACCAAGCTAGAGGCGGGAATTGAAGCCGAGCGGAAGGCGCACGTCGATAAAGAAAAGGCGCTATCTGATCGTCAGCGGGAGCTCAATAACTTGATTGGCCGCCTACGCGGAATGGAGAACGACCGGCAAATGTTGGAACAGCGTCTCCAATTCATCAAACAGAATCAGCAAAAACTCCTTAGTGACATCTCCAATGCCGGTGAACGTGGCATGGAACTGCAAGTCCAATTAGAAGAATATCGTTCGGATCTAAACGCTGAGAAGCGAGTAGAAGCCCGCCTGGAACAAGAACTGACCACGGCCGAAGATCAATTGGGTAATATCCGTGAAAGCCACGGTGCCGTAAAGGCTAATTTGGATACGGTCATGTCTGAGCAGCAGGCGGTAGAACGGCAGGTGTTCGAGATGGAAAAGAAACGGGCCATCAACCAGAGTCGGATTGATAACTTCCGTCAGCAGCAGCAGCGCAATACCCAGGACATGGATACGCGCCGCCAAGATATGTCGGAACTCGACGAGCGCTTGCAAGCCATTGAGGCCAAGGAAGCGGAGGCCAAGAAAGAACTGGAAACCCGGGAGCTAGCCGAAGAGCAACGTCGCCAAAAGGTAACGGAGTCAGAGCAGCGTCTGGAGGATCTCAATCAACGCCGCACCAAAGTCAATCGGACGCTCGATGCTAAGCGCAATGAATATAAGTTGACCAAGAGCATGATCGAAAGCCTGGAAGGATTTCCAGAATCGATTCGCTTCTTGAATCAGAATAAAGATTGGAAGAAGGATGCTCCGCTATTGTCGGATCTTATCTACGTAAAGGAGGAGTATCGGATTGCGATTGAGAATTACTTAGAGCCTTACCTCAACTACTATGTGGTGGATACTTTGGAGGAGGCTTACGCTGCCATCCAATTATTAGGCCGTAGCCAAAAGGGTAAAGCAAACTTCTTTATTCTTGATGCTTTTGCCAATTATCGTCCGCCGGCCAATTTGTTACCTCCTGGTTCGCAGTTGGCCACAGAGTTGGTGGAAATCGATGATAAATACCGTCTCCTCTGCGAGCATTTGTTAGAAAATGTTTTGGTGGTGGAGAGCGAGGATGTCAAGAAGAATATTCCCAGTGGTGATTGGATTGTACTGGGCCGTAGTGGTCGCTTTATCCGACGCCAATTTAGTATCTCCGGTGGTTCAGTAGGCTTATTTGAGGGGAAGAAAATTGGTCGGAAGAAGAACCTGGAGATTCTGGAAAAGGCCATCGCTAAAGCCGAGCAAGAGGAGCAGAAATTGTCTACTGCCTACTTCCAGGAGAAAAATGACTTGGAGCGTCTTAAGCAGCAGCGTACCCAGCAAGATATTCAGCAGGCGCAACAGGCGATGAACCAGATCTCGCAACAGAAGGTGTCCTTACTAACCCGCCTGGAAAACTTCCAGTCCTTCATGAGCGAGGTGCAGGAGAAAAATAGTCAGTTGCAGGCGGACACCCAGCGCATGGAGGAAGAGAATACCGAAATTGATGCGCAGTTGCTAGGTGGCCAGAAACGCTTGGCGGAGATCAAAGCACAAATTGCCAATACTGACGGCAGCTTCCGCGAAATTGCGGAGGAGTTAAGTGCTGCTTCAACGGCCTACAACGAGAAGAACATCGCCTTTATCCGTCAACAGAACCGAATTGGTGCTTTACAGCAGGAGCTTTCGTTTCGGGAAAACCAACTGAACGAGTTGGTGGGAACACGTTCGCGCAACGAAAAGGCCTTGACGGATAGCGAACAGGAGATCACCTCGGCGCAGCAGAATATCGACGAAATTCAGGTGCAGCTGCAAGAACTTTACGTTCAGAAGACCGAGCGAGAGGCAGGCTTAACGGAAGCAGAGCAGGCCTACTTCGAGGCCCGTGGCGGTATCAACGAATTGGAAGACAGCTTGCGCAAAGTGAGCCGGAAACGGCAGGATGCCCAGGTGCTGATCAACCAGTTGAAAGATAAATTCAGCAGTGTTAAGTTTGACATTAGCACGGTGGCGCAACGCCTACGTATTGAATTCTCCATTGACGTCAACGACTTCATCAATGCAGAGCGTGAAGTGGATGCCAAGGTGGAAAAAATGGATCCCACCGAACTGGAAATGAAAGTCGAACGCATGAAGAGCCGCATCGACAACTACGGCGAGATTAATCCGATGGCCGTGGAGGCTTACGATGAGATGAAGGAGCGCCATGATACCATTTCCACTCAGCGCGATGATATTCTAGCGGCCAAAGAATCGCTCATCCAAACCATCAAGGAAATTGAGGAAACCGCCACGGTGCAGTTCCTGGATGCTTTCGACAAGGCCCGAATCTACTTCATCGACGTATTCCGCAGCCTCTTCACCGAGGATGATAACTGTGATTTGATTCTCTTGGAACCCGAAAATCCGCTAGAATCCAAGATCGAAATTGTGGCCAAGCCTAAGGGTAAGCGCCCACAGTCGATCAGCCAGCTATCGGGTGGTGAAAAGACACTCACGGCCACGGCCCTGCTCTTTGCGCTTTACCTGCTCAAACCCGCCCCCTTCTGTATCTTCGATGAGGTGGACGCTCCACTGGACGATGCGAACATCAACAAGTTCAACCGCATCATCAAGAAATTCTCCGAGGAGTCTCAGTTTATTATTGTGACCCACAACAAACTCACCATGGCCGCAGTAGATACCATTTACGGGGTACACATGGCCGAGCAAGGCGTTTCCGCCGTTACGCCAGTAGACTTCCGGGACTGGGAGTCGAGCGGGGTGTTTAAGGCAGCGCAGGAAGCTTAGACGAGGTCGGAAATGGGAAGGCGGAGGTCGGAAAAATTAGTAGTTAGAAAAAGGAAAGGCGTAGCCTTGAAGTTGAGTTAGTTCGCCTTCTGCGAAGGCTTAGTTAGTTGAATGAATTGAGTGAGTTGTCACGCTTAATCAACCAATACAACTCATTCAACTAAATTCACTCACGCAACTATTCCTGTTCTTCTAGCCATGCACGTACGCGGGCTACGGCTTCGGGGTTTTTGGGTTCCAGGTGGGAGGTGCCGTTTAAATCTTGAAGGAAGATCTCGCGACCAGTCTGGTCCGTCCCGTCCGTTCTTTCTAAGTGGGGCTCATAGATGGCTATCGCATTTTCTTCCTGGCCACTGTACAAGTAGCCTATTGCTAAATTGGAAAGCGCACCAGCTTCCGTGCCTCCACCAGCTACATAAGCTTCACCCGCCCAAATGGCACCCTCGTAATCCTGGCAATTGACGAGCAACCAGGAGAGATCAAACAGGTCACGAGGCTCTAGTGGATAATTGGAAATGTTTTCCCGAATATGCTGGGCAAATTTCCAATTTTGCTTTTCCGCACATTCTTCCAAAAAACCAGTCACCACGTTGAAATTAACGATCTGGGACTGCAATACTTCTGCTGGTAGCCAGTCTATGGGATTTCTGCCAAAGTGGAAGTAATCAATTCCTTTTAGCTGTGCTATGCTTTTGGGCAAAGTTCTCAATCCATTGCCTGATATACGCAGTATGCGTAAGTTCTGTAGTTGTCCAATATTTTCGGGTAGACTGGTCATTGAATTTTCTGCTAAGTCAAGCTCCGTTAAGCCCTCTAATTGGGTTATGCTTTTGGGGATTGTGTTTAACCAGTTGTTATGTAGGCTTAGCACGCTTAAATTCTCCAGTTGTCCAAAGTTTTCCGGTAGAATGCTGATCGAATTATTTGAGAGCTTTAGCGTACTTAAACGCCTTAGTTCTCCGAAGTTTTCTGGTAAGGCAATTAGTGAATTGTTGGCCAGGTTCAGGTTACTTAAAAACTCTAGTTGCCCGAAGTTTTCTGGTAGCGTAGCTATGGAGTTGTTTAATAAGTTTAGTGTAGTTAAACGCTTTAGTTGCCCCATGTTTTCAGGTAGGCTGCTTAGTGTATTGTTCATCATGACTAGCTGCTCTAATTCCTGAAGCTGTTCAAAGCTCTTCGGTAAGCTGTCCAGCGAATTAAGTGTTAGGTCCAGTTTCTTTAGATGCCTTAGCTGTCCGAAGGATTTGGGAAGTTCTTTCAGTGAGTTGCGGTACAGATTCAGTGTACTTAAGTTCTCCAACTCGGTGATACTTTCGGGGAGGCTTCTTAGTAAATTGACCCGAAGATGAAGTTCTCTTAGATTCTTCAGTTGCCCGATGCTGTTAGGCAAACTTCTCAGTTGGTTACCAGATAAGAACAAAATCCGAAGTTGCTGCAACTTGCTAACATCTTCAGGTAGTTCTCTGATGCTGTTTCCATCAAGCAATAACACCTCCAATTGCGTTTGAGACCAAAGGCTATCGGGTAGTTTGGTCAAGTCTTGCCCATCCAAATCCAGAGCGGTAATCATCGGATTTAGGTCAGCTAAGTCATAAGCTACGGGGTAATACCTGCCAAAGGTGTCCAAAAGATAGGCTTGCGGATCATTGCGTTTGTGCACTTTTGCAAAACCCTGCACGTCAAACTGTTCTGCCTTGTCCCAGCGTCCCAGTTTATCCACCGACTCCCCTTTCTTATCAATGAAGTAGTATTGTCTATTGTCCCCATACGCCAAGGCAAAGCGGCCCTCATAGAAATAGAAGGCATCTACTAGCTTGTTGGCCTTGTTGAGCGCTAATTGACTTTCTCCTTGTGCAAGTTTTACTTGCTCTAAAGCCGATGCTGCTCCTGCTTGGGCCTTTACAGCATTTACCCGTAGCTCATTTATCCCATTCACCATATTGGCTATCCGTCTTTGTCCTTCCTGCGCCCGCTCGGGGCAGGCGATGATAGCGGCGGTGTAGGCATTGATCGCTTCCTGATAGTTAGGACTACTTTGCTGCAAAAAGCGATCGCCCTTACGAAGCAAGGAGGTGACGGCATCACATTGTGCGAAGCAACAAAGCGTGCAAATCAAAAAGAGGCTAAAGAGAAAGGGTTTCATAGCGTTTAACTCGAGTTGACGTTTGGCATTGGTAATTTACTGATTTTCCAAATATACCCGTACGCTGTTGTTGGTAAGCTGATTAATAAAAGGCTGCCGGGGTGCTCATTTGTTAAAATTCTATCATTTACTGCTCCCTTAATATCTAAGCAAAGTACAGGAATGGATGTATTGAGCGGAGATGTGTTATTGGTGCGCTAAGCAATTGCCGCAGCGTATTTTTTGCCACAGAACGACCTCTCAATAGGATGGACAGTGGAGTCAATATTTCCGCCCCTTTCCGAGATCACTACACCGCCAAAAGAGCAGGCTTGGCTCCCAGCTACAGATTTTCCAGGAAGGCCCGTACGCGGGCTACGGCTTCCGGGGCTTTGACTTCTAGCTCGGTTGTGTCATTGAGGTCTTTAAGGAAAAAGTCCCGGCCAGTTTTTCCGTTTAGATCAGTGATCGTGAGATGGCTTTGGTAGATCGCCATCGCCTCGCTTTCCTGACCATTATACAGGTAAGCTAGTGCCAATCCGGAACGAATCATTAATTCTTCTCCGCCAGCTTCAAAGTAGGCAGTCCCGGCCCATTGGGCGCCTTCGTAATCCGGTATGGTAAGGAAGAAGCGATTAAGATAGCCAAAGTCAACCAAGTCAAAAGTATCTACCTCCATAAAATATTCACCGATTTGGAGTAGGAGAGGTTCATTCTTATTTGCTTTCGCTTCATGCATCAAGTCTGCAATATTTCTTGTGGAAAGGACGCCTGAATGCAATACAGTTTTGGGAATCTGAACAAATTGATTATCCGCTAAGCTTAGGATGCGCAAATTTCGCAGTTGCCTGAAGCTTTCAGGTAAATTAGTAAGTGAATTTTCAGATAGATTGAGGTTACTTAACCGACTCAGTTGTCCAAAACTCACCGGCAGCCGACTCAACAAATTACTAGATAGATTTAGATGGCTTAGGTTGTTCAATTGCCCGAAGCTTTCAGGCAGCGTGCTCAGTGAATTGCCAGGCAGGTTTAATGTGTCCAAACGCTGAAGTTGGCCAAAATTGTCGGGTAAATGATGCAGCGAATTGTAGGACAGATTTAGCGCACTTAAGTTCTCCAGCTTAGAAAAATTGTGCGGCAGACTGCTCAGCATGTTTCCATAGAGTTCAAGTCTAGCTAAATTTCGTAGTTGAGCAATGCTTTCGGGCAAGCTACTTAGCGCGTTGGTGGACCCATCTAACATTTTCAAACGCTGAAGTTGTGTAATGCTCTCCGGCAGGCTGTTCAACGAATTGTAGGATAGACTCAGTAACTCGAGCTTCTGAAGTTGTCCGATGGTTTCGGGTAAGCCGCTCAGCGAGTTGTTTGACAGTAATAGCACCTTCAAGTTTTCCATTTGCCCGATACTTTCAGGCAGGCTAGTCAGGGAGTTGTTAAACAGGTACAGCCCTTTTAGATTCCGAAGTTGTCCTATGCTTTCAGGTAAACTGCTTAGTGAATTACCCGACACGTCCAGTCTAGACAAGTTTTCCATCTGCCCGATACTTTCAGGCAAGTTGGTCAGCGAATTACTAGAAAGGGAAAGTGCCTTTAGATTCCGAAGTTGCCCAATACTTTCAGGCAGGCCGGTCAAAGAGTTATTATGCAGGGAAAGTCCTTTTAGATGCTGAAGTTGCCCAAAGTATTCAGGTAGGCTGCTTAGTGAATTACTAGATAAATTCAAGCGTGCTACATGCTGGAGTTGTCCAAAGCTTTCGGGCAGTTTACTTAGGGCATTGTAGGATAAGTCCAGTGTAATTAAGTTCCGCAGCTGTCCGAAACGTTCAGGTAAGTCGCTCAGTGCGTTACCAGACAGGTATAGCGTTTCAAGCTTTTCTAGCTTGGTTAGCTTGTCTGATATGGCGGTGAGTTTGTTCGCTTCCAGGAATAATACTTTCAATTGGGTTTGCAGCCATAAAGTATCTGGTAGCTCTCCTAAGGCCTGTTGTTCTAAGTCTACAGCTGTAATCGTTGGACTTAGATCTGCTAGATCATACGCGACAGCATAGGAGTGTCCAAGGGTGTCCAATATATACGCCTGGGGATCATTTCGCTTCCGCACCTTCGCAAAGCCCCGCCAGTCAAATTGTTCGGCTTTCTCCCATCGTCCAAGCCTATCGACGGAGTCTCCATTCTGATCAATGAAGTAGTATTGGCGATCATCCCCATAAGCCAACGCAAAACGATCCGCATAGAAGTAGAACGCATCGACCAGTTTATTCGCTTGCGCCAGCGCACCCTCCGTTTCTGCTTGCGCTTGCTCTACTTGCTGCAGGGCTTGAACAGTTTCCTGCCGTGCATTTTCCGCTAGCGTTCGCAAGTCATTGATTCCATTCACCATGTTCGCTATCCGCCTTTGCCCTTCAGAAGCCCGCTCTGGGCAGGCAATAATGGCAGCGGTGTAGGCGTTAATAGCCTCCTGATAATTCGGGCTGCTTTGCTGCAGGAAACGATCGCCCTTACGTAGCAAACCATTTACCGCCTCACACTGTGCAAAAGAAAACTGTAGACTTACGTTTAAGAAAAGCCAGAAGAGCAAAAGGTGGTGTTTCATTTGCAATACGATTATTATTCTCTAAGCGCTTCTAGGCGCTGCCAAATGTCAGTTCTAGTACTGTCAATCTCTAAGGCTTCTTCCAATGCACTAATCGCTAAACCTTTTTGGTTCAGGTTTTTGAATGTGGTCGCTTTTGCGAGTAAGTCGCTAATTACTACGTTCAATCTTTGTTGAGCTTCTTCTTGCCTCTTTTTGATTTCTTCATTAGCTGCCTCTAGTTCATTAAAACTCTGTTCCAATAATTCATTGTTCGCCTCAAGTTTTATAGCTTGTTGATTAGACTGGTAGCCAAAATAGCCTGCTGTTATCAATGCACCCACTGCAAACAGCAATAATACACGGACAGTTCTTAATTGGCGGCGCACCTTTTCCTTCTCCTGCCTTTCCGCTTCTGCCTCTGCGCGCAAGCGTTCCGCTTCTGCCTCCTGCCGCGCACGAGCTTCCGCTTCCAGGCGCTCGGCCCGGGCTTGTACTACAGCGGGGAGAAGGCGATCGTGCGATAACTCAAAAGTGTAGCCACCGCGTAAAAAAGGTTCTGAACGCAAAAGACGTTGGTCCACCAGATGCCCCAGAAGTGCTCGATCTACGTTGTACTGGCTCTCAATGGTGTTTTCGTGTAAACTTAGGCGCATACCTTGCTCCCCTTCGGAGACCAAGCCTTCTTCAATGAGTTTGCGCGCAGGTGCTTGCTCAGCGTTTTCCAGGCCACCTATCTTTTCTTGGTAGTAATCTCGTACTACATTGCCTGGCTCGCCAATATCATTAACCGTTACTTGCTCCAATTTTTGGGGAACTACCACGGTCTTTTCGTAGTGCTCACAGAGCATCTGAATCAGGATGCCCTCTACCTGCTTCGTGTCTTCGTCTTGCAGGTAGGAGAGAAGCTTGTCCAATACAGCCTCATCGTAAGCATAAAGAGAACTGTGAAAGTCTCCTGCTAGTGCAGCTGGTTGTACGATGGCATCACGAGCTGCACTACGACTCAAGGCCTGCAGTTCGTAGCTGTTACGGAGTACATTGGGGAAATAAGATTTGAAGCGATCCAGCAGATGCAAACGATCCGAACGAATAGCGATTAGAATGCGGGCCCGTAGCGGCTCTTCTAGTTGATCCTCCTCATCGTCCGTTAAATCACTAGCACGATCCAGTTGGCGACGGTAGCGAAGTGGGATACCCGTGTAAAGCAATTCCGCCAGGTCCTGCAAGAAATCCTGAATATCACTTTCGGAATAGCTGAAGAGTTCCTCAAACTGATCAAAGATCAACAACGGGCTTTGGTCATCAGCGAGTTGTAAAGCCTTGGCCCGAGACCAAAGTGCATCCTCCTCCACGGACAAGCGTTCAAGGAGTGCATGACTACTGGGCAGTACGGCCTTTGTCTTATCTAAGGGTGATTGTAAGTTGTCTTCTGAACGAGCACCCAAACGCACAATCAGTGGCTTAAAGCGCTTGTCCGTTTCCAGTTGGGGCAACAAACCCGCATTGATCAACGAACTTTTACCTAAGCCACTTTTGCCGTGCAAAACCACCAATTCTTCCCGCTGTACCAGTTTGTACAGTTGCTCAACCGCATCCGTTCGGCCAAAGAAAAGGTGTTGTTGTTCGCGGGTAAAGGGTGTAACCCCGGGGTAGCGGTACTGCTGGCTCATAGTTCGTCGCTTTGCTGGATGAGACCTACTAGTTCCTCTACAATCTGGGCATTCTCCACGCTGAGGTCGCGAGAGTCTATGGTGCCACGCATTTCGCGTTGTTGGAGCAGTTTATAACGATTTCGCAAGACGATTAGGCTGGTCAACAGTTCTTTACTTCTCGGTTGGCTCGCCTGCAAGCGCAGCTTTAACTGTTGCATCGCTTGCTCTGTTTTGCCCTGCGCAACTAATTCTTGGAGCTGTTCAGAATTTAGCCCCTCATCCACAATGTTTTCGGGTTTGGGTAAGTCCTTGAGCAGTTCTGAACTTTCACATTCGTGAAAAAGCCGATTTAAAAATGCACCAATGTCGGTCGGTACAAAATCGATTTTAAACTCTTCCGTGTACAGCTCGTGCAGGCGTGGGTTTTCAAACTCTTGCAATGCCAGGCGCTCCACTTCTTTCAGGTCCTGCATAGATAACATACGTAGCAGCAACTGGAAGTACCATCTTTCGTAGGGCAGCCCCAGAAAGATATAGCGCTCTGCGTTCTCTAGGGTCAGCTTCAGATCCTCGTGCATACCATTGCTGGTAAACATGGACTCCATGTAAGCAAAGAAATCCTGGTGGGTGAGCACTAAGCTTTCCGGTTCCTCAATATTGCCAAGTAAATTATAGATCAGTGGCTTGCCAGCGGTAGGAGCAGTAAAAGTAGCCGGAGCCTGGCGGTGTTTGAAGTAGGAATCCTGCAGATACTCTAGTCCTAGATTATCGAAGGTGCGCGCCAGTAGATTGTCTGGCGTTAAGGTAACGATGACATTAAACGGCAATCGCGCCAGTTGCGAAAAGGCGAGTTCTGTTTCTGGAAAAGCCTGACTGTAAAAATCGTGAAGAGAGGCAATGACTTTACGCTTGTAGCGGTTCTTGCGCAAGAGCATAAAACCATCATCATTGTACAGCTTTACGTGGGGATGTTCGGGATCAGGCAGTCCTAGCCACTGTTGAATGGCCTGGTCTAAATTGTTTTCCCCGACTTGGAAAGCACCGCTGCCTAAGAAGAGAATACACTTCTGCGCTTCCAGTGTATCCAGGATATCCTCCCAGTCCATCTTATTGAGCTGCTCCGTATTAATATCGCTCACCGTCGACATGAGTTTTGGCGTTTTCCGGTAAGATAGCTTTTTTGGGTTATTTGCGGAAGTTGGGTCGGTATGGGGAACCACCGAAGACACCTAAGGAGCACCCAAGGTGATTTTTGAACCATATTAGACATAGAAGGTCATATCAGACCTCAACTAACCAGGGCCCCAGAGCCAAAAGGCGTCGGAGGCCCAACCAAATCTACTAATTCAACTACTCCTCTTCCTCATACCGCTCCCTCCCCGAACGATCAATCGTCGTGCTATTTGCTTGCTGGGTGCCTTGCAGGACGATGTCCAAGATGTTGACGTGTGGTGGTTGCTGACTAATGAAGTAGATGGTCTCCGCAACATCACGGGAAGTCAGTGGCTTAAAGTCGTTGTAGATTTTGGCGCGCTTAGCATCACCATCGAAGCGAACGAGGGCAAACTCGGTTTCTTCTACGTGGGCGGGTGCTACCTGACTCACCCGTACACCGTGTTGGTGCAAGTCCAGGCGCATTGCCTTGGTGAGGGCATCAACGGCGTGCTTGGTGGCACAGTATACGTTTCCGTTAGGGTATACTTCTTTACCGGCGGTAGAGGCGACATTGATGATGTGACCAGTACCCCGCGCAACCATACGGGGGCTGATAGCTCGTGTGATGTACAGCAGGCCCTTTACGTTGGTGTCAATCATTTCCTCCCAGTGCTCTAACTGGCCTTCGTGGATAGGTGCCAGGCCTTTGGCTTTCCCCGCATTATTGATCAGGATGTCGATATCAAACCACTCGTCGGGTAGGCTGGAGATGGCAGTCTCGGCGGCATCGGCCTTGCGCACGTCAAAATTCATCAAGTAGGTTTCCGTACCGTAGCTTTCTTCCCAGCGATTTTTCAATTCTGCCAGCCTTTCCTCTCTACGCCCCGTAATGATTAGTCGGTAACCTTCGGCGGCGTATTTTTCGGCGGTAGCCAATCCTATTCCTGAGGTAGCACCGGTAATCATTACCGTTTTGCCTGTGCCCTGAAGAGGGCTTACCGCTGCTTCTACAGTGGCCTCCTCCGTTATCTCTTGTTCGCGCTGCAGCAACAGGGATTCTAGGCGGGATACATTATCCTTCAAGGCTTGCAGGGTGTCCTGCTCCTCTTCAAGGTCCACCTTCTGGCCACCACCACTGAAGGCGGCATCATTTTCTGGCGTTTGAATTTCCGGATTAATAGCAATAGCTTGCTGATAGGCCTCGTTTGCCCGCTTGTACTTGCCTTTATTGAAAAGCAGGAGTGCAATGTCGTAGTTGACAAAAGGATGCTCAGGCTCCAGTTCGCGCGCAGATTCAAAGTACTTGAGGGCCTTTTTGGTTTTACCAAAGTGGTGATTATACAGTAAGCCTAGCTCGTAATAGGCACCTGCGGGGGAGTCCTTACGTTTGGTGGCTTCCTTGAAGTAACGCTCTGCTTGCTCCGCCTTTGGCGGATCTTTTTGCAGACTCAATAGCCCCAGTTTGTACCAGACATCTGCACCTTGATCCTGAAGACGAACCAGGCGGACCAGATACTTTTGAGCTAAACCCGGCTTCCCTTCTAAGTCGGCGAGCTCTGCAGCCAGGTAAAGACCTGCCTCGTGTTGCGGATTCCGCGTAAGCAACTCATCCACGATTTCCTTAGCCTTTTGGTTTTCGCCTTGCTGGGCTAAGATGAGCGCATAGTTGTATTGCAAGATATCCGATTTCGGAAATTGATCCAGACCCGCCGAGAGGAGTGCAGTAGCGGCGGGTACATCTCCGCCATCCGCCAAGCGCCAAGACTTATCTAATAACAGCGCCACAGGGTCTTCTTCTTCTTCTTCTTCTTCTTCTTCTTCTTCTTGCTCTGCTACAACAGGTTCTTCGATAAGCTCTTCTGCCATTGGAGTAGGCTCTGCCCGTTCTATTGGTTCTTCTCCTTCCTCCTCTTCCTCCTCTTCAGACACTGCTTCATCGGCCGCAGGAATTTTCACTAAGCCGATGCCAGGGATACTGGTTAAATCCACAGGAGGTTCTTCCTCTTCGGTTGTGGTTGTCGCTTCTGCTTCCTCTTCTACTTCTTCAGCTGGTGTTTCTCTAACGGCCGGAACTTCTGACACGGGTTCATCAGGCAGCTGCTCTCTAAGTACCTCAGCGTCCAAAAACTCGAACAGGAAACGGTATTTATCGGCAGTTAAATCACTGAGATGCAAGTGTTCCATACCACGCAACAGGCGGAGGTATTCACCGGCCTCACCGCTAATGCTCCGCACAATTTTCAGGTGCCCCTCAAAACCAGGCGTACTCAGGCTAGAGTCTTCCCTTTTCTGGCGCCTCAAGTCGAGGTAGCGATCTTGCCAAAAGTTGATGTATTGAATGATATCACTGACGCGTTCGAAACTGGCTTCTGCGGGTTCTTGAGTACCATCTTCGCGTTGGCGATAACCAGGGGTGACGACCGGCAAGAGTTGATCAACGTGCTCATTGAGCATCGCCAAACCATCTTGCATACATTTCGTGGACCGCAGGAAGTTGTCACTGATAAATAAGATTACCGGACCTTCGTAACCTTCCGCCAGAGAGGTGAGGCTGTTTTCTTGGTCACGTACAATACCAGCGTATTTGAAATCCATTACATCACCCAGATCTTTGGTGATCTGCTTGATCAGTGGCTCGTTTTCGGTGTTGTAGGCCAACAATAGGGGAGTGGCAAATTTTTGCATGGTTTTATGAGCTTTCAGGAATTGAAGTTGGTGCGCCATCTACGCTAAATCTTACACTTGCGCCGAATCTTCGGCTTAGTAGCATGGTGGCCTAGGTGGTTAGTACTGAGTTAGGAATCGGCTTGCAGTGTTTCCAAAAGTTGGGTAATACTTTCATCAAACTCCTGCTGAAACTCTTCATATTTAGAGGTAGCCGGCCCGTTGAAGCCAGTATGGACTTTACGAACCCGATTCTCTGCGTCGATAAAAAGCAGCGTCGGGTAGGAGATGATTTTATTCAACATTGGTAGTCGGGCAGATGCTTCTGCTTTATCGTAGTAACCGCCGTACAAAACAGGATAGGGAACATCCATTTGACTTTGAAAGCGTTCTAGCGCCGCTAGGGACTTTTCCTCCTTGCGGTAGCGCTCAAAACCAATACCCATTACCTGTAAATTCGGTAAATCATTTTTAGCCAGATACTCCAGTAAAAAGGTCGTTTCATCCCGGCAGTTGGGGCACCAGGTACCAAACACTTGTACCAGCTTCGCTTTCCCTTCGTAGGCCGGATCGCTCAAGCGGACAGTGTCTCCTGCTGGATTGATAAAGGCAAAATCGATTGGTTGGCCAGCATCAAGGACATTAGTGAGTTGGTACGGACTGGTTAGCGTAGCTTCCTCATTGCGGCGCGCTTCCCATACGGTACGGTAATGCTTGCCACTACGGAACGAACCTACTATTGTCTCCGCTGTTGCGTCAATTTTAGCTTCGAACAAGAAGGCGTGCGAGCCGTCAAACACAGAGAGATAGGCTTTATCATCTGATACTACTCCGTGGAGATAGCGATAATCACCGGTTTCCGTACGGAACGTTCCTTTTAGATCGTTGCCTTCCTGAACGAATTCGCCAATGCCCGCATAAGGCGCAGATTCATCACCGCCGGGGCCAAAGGTGACTTCCCAGGTGCCGGTTAAATCAAGAGCAGCTGGTTTAGGGATTTGCGTAAATCTATAATCCATCCCATAGCGAGCTACGAATGGTATGCTGTATTTTTCACGGTAGTTCACCACCCACTCTCCTTCGATAATACCTTCTTCGTAGAGGCCCACAATGTAGGTGTCGTAGATTGGGAAATTGATACGTATTGAATCCTTAGCTCGCGATTTGCTGCGACCAAAAGTGATGTCCCTACTCACGATTCGCTCGTCGCCATTCAAGAGGACGACTTGAAAGGTAGTATCATCGGTATACTCTACTTCGAAGTTAAAGGGGAGCTCTCCGTTGGTTACTTCATCGAAGGAAAGATTGAGTTTGTCATCCAGTGGTTTGCCTTTGGGATTAGGCGTAACGGTAGTGGGATCCAATTGCAGGATCGCACGCCACGGCCCGGGCGGTATTTTGGTGTAAGTGTTCTCAAATCGCAAACAACTACTAAGTGTCAGTAGGAGACTAAGAATGAAAAAACTTGAAATTATTCTCACGGTGTATTCTTTCATCATAAATGGGTAAGACGCTCGCTACCGCATTTTGGTTCATGCTATTGTGCAGTGCTTACCAGTGAAGTTTCCCCAGGCTTGTAGGTACACGCCCGAGGCTGCTGTTTTAATCATCAACAGAAAAGTGTAAGTAAACGTTGCGTCAATCCTGCGGGAATCCTTTTGCAGCTTGTTTAAGACTTGCTTCCTACAAAATTATCCTCTTTGTACTTAAAAAGCACATTAAATGAGGTTAAGCTTCCGTAAATACGGGTAACGTACTGCTGGAGATTCACTTTTTCCTCGTCGGTCAGCTTGCTGCTGTTAATGCGTTGCTCCATTACCCGCAGGCGGTCGCGCACCATCACAATCTTGTGGAAGAAGGTGTCAATGTCCATTTCCTTGTCCTTCAGGTCGGGGTCGCCGGGGCGTAAAATGAGTTTACCGTTAACCCACTTGTCGCCTAGTGCAACCTCTTCATTCAGACTGTTGTAGTTCTTCAGAATCTTGATCAATGCTTTTTCCGCGTCCGTGAAACTGACGGTCTCAACGGCCTCAATGGCTTCTACTACTTCCCATTTGTCGTATTCTCGGCCGACGAGTTTGATTCCATAAAGGGTAAAAGCCAACTCATAGGCAGCAGCGTGGAGGCGAATTACAACTCCGTCGCCGTAAGCGGGGTGCTTGACACGAGAACCGACACCAAGTACGTCACTCATTCGTTTTCCTAAGATTTAATGTACAATTGGGTAAATCCAGACTTGCGAGTAAAACTTATTCGATGCTGTATCAGGATCGAAGTATGTCCATATCCAAGTCGCCCTCAGATTTTGCAATCAGAGTAGACACTGTTGCATCACCTGTTACGTTTACTACGGTTCTACACATGTCAAGGATTCGATCTACCGGGAAAATTATCGCAATCCAGGCCGGATTTAACCCTACGGACTGTAAGACCACGATCATCATCACCAATCCGGCCGATGGTACGGCCGCTGAACCAATCGAAGCTAAAGTTGCCGTCAAAACAATGGTTGCTTGCTGAGCAACAGAAAGATCCACAAAGTGCATTTGCGCCATAAACACTACCGCTACCGCCTGATATAGGCTGGTACCATCCATGTTTACGGTAGCCCCAATAGGCAATACAAAATTGGATACATTTTTGGACACCCCAAGGTTATCGCGTACGCATTCGAGCGTAACGGGTAGGGTAGCGGCGCTAGAACTGGTAGAGAAGGCCAAGAACTGCGCCGGACTCATCTTGCGGAAGAAGGATGCGTAGGAAAGGTCCCGCACAAAGAGCTTCAACATCAGTGGATAGAACACGAATACCATAAAGGCCAGTCCAGCTACCAGAACCAAAGAGTAAGCTGCCAGCCCCTTAAATATTTCGATGACCTCCTGTGTTGTGTCAGCCATCTTGGCAATTACACCCGCCATTAGTGCAAAAACGAAGAAGGGTGCAGCATTCATGATCACCTCCACCATCTTCAGGAAGACCTCGTTGGTGCCGTCAATGAAAGCCATTACGGGCTCCGCTTTTTCTCGCGGAATCATCAGTAAGACCAAACCAAAGAATATGGCAAAGAAAATGACCTGCAGCATCAACTTTCCATCAGATAAGGCTTTAAAGATGTTTTCTGGTACAAAGTCTACAAAGAATTGTAATGGACCAGCTTCCTTAAAGGCTTCTGCATCATTCATTTTTTTAGAGATGCTCTCGTCTTCCTGCGCTCTTTCTTGCTGTTCAGCCAACGCTTCTTCGGCATCACCACGAAAGGCCGCGTATTGAGGGTCGGCAAGAAAGTTTTGACCGTCCAATATTTCTACACCGTCTGTTTGAGCTACCCAGAGCTCATATTTCATGCGGTTTTTGACACGCTGGTCTTGAGCGATGGTTTCACCCGGCTTGGCAAGGTTTACAATCAACAAGCCTACTCCTACGGCGGCTACGGTAGTGACCATGTAGGCGAGGAGTGTCTTACCCCCCATTCGGCCTAATTTGGAGAGATCAGGAAGTGTACTGATGCCCGCAATAATGGACAGCAATACCAAGGGTACCGCAATAAACTTCAGTAAACGAATAAAGATGACGCCGAAGGGATCAATCCAGTCGATGGTGAATTTGTTCCAGCCCCATTTAACCGAAAAGAATGCGTAGATAATACCTAGGAATAATCCAATGATGATTTTCCAATGCAGCGGTAGGTTTTTCATATACTTGTTTTGATCTTATTCAAACTGAGTCTCTTATACTAGCTAAAGGTTGTAGGAAGCTATACCCGGTCTGCCGCCCCAAATTAGAGAAAATTTAGGAGTTGTCCTGAATCGGACAACATAGCTAAGGTTTCCCGTAAAGTGCCACCTCGAAATTATCCAGGTACAGTTTCTGACCATGTTCATTGCGCAGAAAAACCCTTAGTGTATATTCTCCGCTTTTAGGAAGTTTTACAAAATAGGAGGCTTCTCCCCACTCATTGGCACTCCCAGTCGACCATATCGAGAATGTGGAATTACCTATATGGGGCGAAATAGCAATATTGCGTTTACGTGGATTCTTGCCGTTCAGATTACTCAATTCTGCAAACATGCGCATGCACAAATCTCGGTCCCAAATCTGCTCGCTTGGTGCAATGAAAGCGCTAATACTCAATTTCAGCCAATCTGCTTCTAAGGTCCGGGGAATCGACAGCTCATTAATAATTGTCTGCTCTTCCGTAAGTGCATAATAGGAATACGCACCTTCATAAGCATATTTTTCACTCAATTGGCTATCAGCGTACTGGGTTCGGTTCTCAAATCCGTCTTGGTGGATGACCGCTTTTAGTTCAATCTGCCCTTCTTCTGGTTGTAGCTGATGCGTGTCGTAGGCTCTGAGAGAGTTAAGCGTGGGCGTCAGCGAACCGAAAGTTTCCCAGTAAAAGGCAGCATTGTGGCGTTCTGGCCAAATAACCCCTTTTTTCATCTGCCAAGTCTGAAATAGATTCAGAGCTCCAAAAACGATAAGTGATGTAAAGGGCAACCAGCGTAAACTCCTACGCTTGAAGAACAGCGAAAAAGCAGCTGCGAGGCCGAAACTCAGTAGGGGATAAGTTTCCACCATAGGGCGTTGTCCCAATCCTGGAAAGAAGGTCCAGGCATAGTAGCAATAGTGAATATAGGCGTGTAGACTAATGAAGACGACGGCAGGCCAAAAGACAGCTTGAGATCCATTTTTCAGCCGAAAAAGGCCGTACAAACTAAAGGCCATGATCGGAGTATAGATCAACCAGCCATTCTGAAAATCAAAGAAGCCCTTGTATATTTTTGGGTTGAAAAAATTAAAGGTTTCTCCCTGATATGGGTTGAAAACTAATTGTCCGCTCACGTAATTCCAGTAGAACAGTTGAATGGAGAAAATCATCAGAAAACCAAACGCAGCTGTAGCGAGGTAACGCTTGTTATCCACGAAAAAAAATAGGAATCGCTCCTTTAACGTCGCCCAGGTCTTCACACCCCATAGTAGTGGCACCAAGGCCGCAATGATCTCAGGTACTCTGGTGATACTAATAAGCCCCACTACCAAGCCCACTAGCAAGGCAAGGGAGTACGACGATTGCTCATAGAAGCTAACACTTAAGTGAATTAGCGCAGCATGCAAAAAGAACAGGAACGCATGCGACATGACAACGTAGTTGGTGTGGTAGAAGAGATTGGTCGCCAATGCTAAAGCCAGTATTGTAATGGCTACCGTCGCTTTATCATAGTATCGCCTTAGTATCCCAATAAGAAGATATAGTCCTATCAGCACATAAACGACAGGAGCAAAACCTACAATCAATAAATAAGGTTTGGACCAACCAGTAGCTTTGTATTGATCAGAAACACTGGCATAGGCATGGGCCAACAAAAAGAAAGGAGACTCGAGTAATGAGACACCTACCGTGTATTTAACATAGTACCTCCCAATAGGCGTAAGTCGAATGCCAAATTTATCTTCTCGCGGATCCTCGTAAGCTGGATATTCTTCCTTTAGGCTGCCGATAGTCTGGTCGTAGTTGCCGACATCCTGATTGACGAAGAAGGAGACCACATGAAGATAATAGCCATTGGAGTCTCCCTTGTATAACTCAGTCGGCCAGCGGTCAATAATCAGATTACCACTGACCAAGATAACGGCCAAGATAGCGATCAGTACTAATCTGAACTTCATTGTAATGGTTTACATCGGCAAGAAATCAGAGGAGGACACAAGTTAGTCATTAAGTTGTCATGTTCCTGCCATAATTTAGGCGGTGCTGAAAAATGGCGCTTTGGACTTTTAATTCTTGCTGTGAAATTGCCTTATTTTCGCGCCCATGGAATTACAAAATGATCTTTTGCTTCGTGTGGCCAATGGCCAATCCGTTCCTCGCCCACCAATATGGTTGATGCGTCAGGCTGGCCGTATTTTGCCGGAGTACCGCGCTATCAGAGCTAGCTTGAGTGGTTTTAAGGAATTGGTAGAAACACCAGCACTCGCCGCGGAGGTCACCATCCAGCCCGTAGATATTCTTGGCGTTGATGCTGCCATCATTTTCTCCGATATTCTGGTGATTCCTGAAGCCATGGGTTTGAAATACGAGATGATTGAAAAGAAGGGGCCGTCCTTTCCGGAAACCATCCAGACCATGGCCGATGTAGATCGTCTGATTACCGATGATGACGCTGCTAGTGAGCTACAATACGTCTACGATGCCCTGGCCCTCACCAAAAAGCAACTGGCTGGTCGCGTCCCATTGATTGGCTTTGCGGGTGCTCCCTGGACCATCTTCGCCTACATGATTGAAGGTGGCGGGAGCAAGACCTTCTCTAAAGCTCGGCGCATGCTATTCCGGGAGCCTGCATTATCGCACCAACTCCTGGAGAAGATCACAACGACTACCATTGCCTACCTAAAGCAAAAGGTCAAGCACGGTGCTGATTTGATTCAACTATTCGACTCCTGGGCAGGGATACTCTCTCCCAAGCTCTATGACGAATTTGCGCTTCCTTACCTGGGGAAGATTGCAACGGCTCTCAACGAAGAGGTGCCCGTCACCTTGTTCGCTAAAGATGCCTGGCACGCCCTGGAAGGCCTGGCTGAACAGCCCTGCAACGTCATTGGTCTCGACTGGACACAAAACCCGCAAGCGGCTCGCGCTAGAGTAGGGGAGACGGTGGCCCTGCAAGGGAACCTCGATCCTTGCCAGCTCTATGCCGAACCGGAACAAGTGGCCCAAGCAACAACGAAAATGCTGAAAGCCTACGGTGGGCAACACATCGCCAACCTGGGCCACGGTGTCTATCCGGATACGCCATTGGATGGGGTTCGCGCGTTCATCAAGGCCGTGCAGGATTTTCGCTACTAGTTCGACCGACCCCAAGCTTCCCTCTTTAGGATGAGCTTTTATTGTTTCTGGCTAGAAGTGTAGGAACGCAGGTTTTTTTGCAGACACTCCACATGTGAAGGGAATGAACCAATCCCCGAGTGCAATGAGCTAAAACCGCGAACGCAGTGAGCTTATACCGCGACTGAATGGAGCTCCCCCAGTGAGCAACGTGAACTTTCCCCTTATATCTTTTTTTATCCCCGACCCTTTCTTACTTTTGCCTCGCAAAGCCAAGAAGGCTACACCTGAAGACCCCGCCATTCAAATCGTAAGTATGGGTTGGTTCAAGCGACTAAAGGACGGTATTCAAACTGCTACTCGTAATAAGAAGGAGGCTCCAGAGGGCCTGTGGTACAAGTGTAAGCGGTGTAAAGAGACGAGCACGATGAAGGAGCTGCGGGAGAATTCCTACAAGTGTCCGCATTGTAATTACCATGTTCGTATCGGTTCCTACGACTATTTCGATCTCCTCTTTGACGGAAATTACGAACTCTTTTTTGAAGACTTAAGAGCTGTCGACCACCTTGGTTTTGTGGACCTAAAGAGCTATCCAGATCGCTTGGAAAGCGCTTACGAGAAAACAGGCTTAACTGACGCGATCACCGTTGCAAAGGGCAAAATCAATCGTCGCCCCTTGGTAATTGCCGCAATGGATTTCAAGTTTATTGGTGGTTCCATGGGGACAGTAGTAGGGGAGCGGATTGCGCGCGCCATTGACTATTCTCGCGACAATCGTGTCCCATTCATGATCATTTCTAAAACCGGCGGTGCCCGGATGATGGAATCGGCTTTCAGCTTGATGCAAATGGCCAAGACCTCCGCGAAATTATCTACGCTGGCCAAGGCGGGAGTTCCTTATTTTTCTTTCCTTACTGATCCGACTACGGGCGGTGTTACCGCTTCTTTCGCGATGTTGGGAGATATCAATTTCGCCGAGCCCGAAGCACTCATTGGTTTTGCCGGTCCTCGGGTGATCAAAGAAACCATTAAGCGCGACTTGCCAGAAGGCTTTCAAACTTCAGAATTCCTTTTGGAGCACGGCTTCCTCGATTTTATTGTTGACCGTAAGGACTTGAAAGAGCGGGTGTCTGATTTGCTTCAATTGTTCGATAAGTAGAACTTAAGTAAAAGCTTGAGTGACAGTTAAAGTTAAAGTGTTTATTAATCTATGCATGAAAACACTTTCACTTTAACTGTCACTTCTATTTTAATTCCAACTCACACTGCGCAACATTCGCTCCCTCAACCCACCTACTGCACTCAGCCGTAGTGACAAGCTCTCCATTTTTTATTATCATTGTTCCCTTGCTACCCGTCTAAACGCTCAATTAAACTATCGTGCAAATGACTCGTATGATCCGACCCTTATTTGCTATTCTGTTTGTTTTCCCATTGTTGTTACTTGCACAGCAAGTCGAATTAGTTCCGGAGCGCTTTGCTTTTGAGCCAGCGCTTGAGTACCGTAGCGACATTCAATCTCCAGCCCAGTTTTTGGGGTATGAGTTGGGCGAGCACTTCGTAGAGTACCACCAAGCGGTACAGTACATTAAGTACCTGGCTGAGCAGTCGGATCGGATTGCTCTAAATCAATACGGCGAGACTTACGAACGGCGCCCACTAATCAATTTGGTTATAAGCAGTCCGGAGAATCACGGACGCATGGATCGACTACAGGCACGCCACTTGAAGCTTTTGGATCCCGATTACGCGCAATCGGAGGAAGGACAGAAGGTCATTGCCAATGATCCAGTTTTCACCTCTTTGAGCTATAATATTCATGGTAACGAACCTTCCACCACGGAGGCAGCTTTGCAAGTTGCCTATCGACTCGCTGTTGCTACGGATGAGGAGACCGCGGATATTTTGACCAATAGCGTAATTATCATGTATGTCTGCATCAACCCAGATGGTCGTGATCGCTATGTGTACTGGATCAATAGCGTAGGAAGAGAGCAGCCCGGTATCAATCCGCGGGACTTAGAGCATTACGCTCCTTGGCCTAATGGCCGTACGAATCACTATTGGTTTGACCTCAACCGCGACTGGGTTTGGGGAGTGCACCCAGAGTCAAGAGGGCATATCGAAGAGTACCAGAAATGGATGCCACAAGTCCATGTTGACTATCATGAGCAAGGCTACAATGCCAACTACTTTACAGCACCGGGAGCCACACCACGAAACCTGTTGTTGCCTGATAGCTACGAAGCCTGGAGTGATACTTTTGGCCGCGCCAACGTCGAGGCTTTTGATAAGGAAAACATCATGTATTTTACACGTGAACGATTCGACTTTTTCTATCCGGGTTACGGTTCTTCGTACCCTAGCGTAATGGGAGCGATTGGTATGCTGACTGAGCAAGGAGGAATTGCCGCGGGCCGCGCGATTACGACGGATGATGGTTATGTCCTCACCTTCCGACAACGCATATTTGATCATTATACGACTTCCGTTGCCTCCATTCGCACCGCAGCAGCGGCCCGTCAGGCACTATTGCGCTACAGCGTGGATGCCTGGAATCCCAATAACAGTAAGTCGTCCAACAAAACCTTCGTTATCCGCAAAGAAGAAGGCGGGTATCTAGTGGACTTACTCAAAATGCTCGACCGACAGAAAATTGAATTCTACGAGGCAGCTTCTGATTTCAGCTTGGGAGAGTGTTTGGATTACCGAACAGGAACGGTCACTACGCAATCATTCTCGGCGGGCGATATTATCGTCCCCGCTCAGCAAGCGCGGCATTTGTTTGTACACAGTATCATGGAGCGGAATATGGCGATCGAGGATTCAGTGATGTACGATATGTCTACTTGGTCTGCGCCCTTGGCCTATAATTTGGAAGCTTATTCCAGTCCGAATTTCCCCAGAGTTGATAAAAAAGGGCTTAGCAGTGAAGAGCTCAATTGGAGTGAAGGCTTGGATAAATCGCTACTCAACGGAGCCGAAGCTTATGCCTACCTTATTGACTGGCAACAACGTTGGGCACCTAAGGCCTTGAATGCCCTTTGGGATAATGGATACCGGGTACGCGCAGCAATTGCGCCATTTACTTTTGGTAGTAAAACCTACGCTGCGGGCTCCTTAATCGTATTGCGAGGACGTAATCTCGAAAAGGAAACAAGTATGGAAGACGATATGCTAGCTGTAGCAACTTCCGCGCAAGTGGAGGTAGATGCTTTACCAACGGGCCGCATGGACAAGGGTTTTGATTTATCCTCCAGCCGTAACAGCCCATTGGAGAAGCCGAAGGTGGCCATGCTAGTCGAACCACCTTTTAGCACTTACACCAGCGGACAAGTCTATTTCCTATTTGACCACGAAACAGCTTTTCCTATTGACCGTATCCGGACCACAGCCTTTGCTCAGACCAGCTTGCCAAAGTTTGGACAGCGTTACGGCTACACCGATATCAATGATTACGATGTTCTCATTTTACCAAATGGTCGAAATCTGGAGCGACTGTTTTGGCAGGACCAACGTTTGGAAATCAATCAATGGCTGCAGCGTGGTGGTGTCTTGATTGCTTTGGAAAATTCCGCCAGGTTCTTTACAACTGAAGGGAAATTCGGTAAGGAAAATATGGTAAAAACGACGCCGGATACCACAGATGAGGCTAAATATTTGAACTACGATGAGCGGGAACGTTATCGTGGGCTGCGCCGAATTCCAGGTTCGTCACTTAACGCAAAGATAGACACCAGCCACCCCCTCGCTTTTGGGGTAAAGCCTGATCTCTATACTTTGAAATTAAGTACTGATGCACTCGAACCATCTACTCGACTAGCGTCGGTTGGCACCTATACAGATGACGCTGCAAAGATGCTATCTGCCGGTTATGCATCAACCGAAAACCTGGAGCGTTTGGCTGGTAAGACCTTTGCCGGTGTCCAAAATATCGGTGATGGCAAAATTGTATATCTCATTGATAATCCGCATTACCGGATGTTCTGGCGCGGTGGCAGCCGGATGGTGCAAAATGCTGCCCTGATTTTGCGGGCCTTTTAGCAGGAGTAGGTTACAAGTATCTTCAAGACTTAAACAGTTAAAGCATACATGACACATTTCCACCAGACTGATGAGATTGCGGTTAATGAAATCCTACCTGGTTTTGCCGGTAGATTTATTCATACAGCAGAGCTCACTGTCGGTCATTTTCAAATAAAAGCTGGAAGTATTTTGCCGGAGCACCACCATCCACAAGAACAGATTTCGAACCTGATCGCTGGGCGTTTTGAGATGACGGTGAATGGTGAAACAAAGGTTTGTGAGGCGGGTGGAGTAGTAACGATTCCCCCAAATGCCGTACATTCAGGAAGAGCATTGACCGACTGCTACATCATTGATGTCTTTCGACCCGCTCGTGAGGACTATAAGTAGCCGATATGCAAGAGCAAGAAACCACGCGGAACTTTGGTGCGATTATGGATCGTACTCTAAAGTTAATCAAGTACAGCTACCTGCAAACATTTAAGGAATTGAGCTTGGATATCACCACGGAACAATGGGTGATACTAGACCGCTTGGCGGAAGGCGATGGGATATCCCAAACGGACCTGGCCAATGACAGTTTCAAAAACGCTCCTACGGTGTCGCGCATCATCGAGTTGCTCCGCAAGAAAGGGCTGATCGAGAAAAAGCAATCTGCTGACGATCGTCGCCAATCGCTCATTTACCTGACCAACAAAGGGAATGAGTACCACGAAACGGCTACTCCTGCTGTGCTTGCTTTGCGCCGCCGTGGCTGGCAAGGCTTAAACGAGCAGGATTACGATGATTTCATGCGTATTATGAATAAGATCGGCAGTAACTTTACCGAAGATTAATCGGCTGTCTCTAGCAGCGGATAAATGATATCCCATACATTCTGGGCCACAACCTTCTGCCCCTCTTCATTGGGGTGAATACGATCCGGGAGGTTGAGTTCTGGAATGCCACCAACGCCATCCAATAGGAACGGAATGAGCGCCGCTTCGTAATCTGTCGCTAATTCGCGATAAATCTGACGGAACTTACTGGTGTAATCTTCTCCCATATTTGGCGGTGCTTCCATGCCCGCTACTACCAATTTTGCTTCCGGATATTTAGTTTGCACCGCATCAAAAATTTGGCGGAGGTTTTCTCGGGTGTTCTTTAGATCAAAACCGCGTAGAACATCGTTTCCACCCAGTTCCAGAACGAAAATGGAAATCGGTTGCTCCATTACCCAATCAATCCGACTTACCCCACCAGCGGTAGTTTCTCCACTAATACCGGCATTGACTACCTGGTAGGCAAAGCCCGAAGAGTCTAGTTTTTCCTGCACGCGACTAGGGAAGGAAAACTTCTCATCGAGCCCGTAGCCGGCAGTTAGACTATTGCCAAAGAAGACAATACGGGGACGTTCCTGGGGTGCTACTTCTTCGGTTTTGGGAGTTGTTTCTTGCACTTCCGTTTCCTTATTGCTTTGCGCTGGTGCTTTTTCTGGAGAAGAACAGGCTGCTAGAAAGAAGCAGATTGCCATCAGACAAAGCAATGAAAAAGGAGAAAAAAGACCTTGTTTTTGCATCATTGGTGGAGTGGGTTTTATCCGCGGAGGCCTGGGTTTAATCAGGGGAAAGCGGTTTGTTGATCGATATTATCAGCTTTGAGTCATCTAATTCCAGTTACGACTGTTAATATTGATCGTACTTACTGGCCGGCGTCGCTTTGGCCAACTCACCTAAAGCAACGACTACCACTTTGATAAAGTTTAAGAAATATGTCCACAATTCTCGCGGTTGAGCAGCTCAGCCAAACCTACCGTAGCGGTGATCGATCCTTAACGGTACTCAAAGATGTTACTTTTTCAATTGATAAAGGCGAGAGCCTGGCAATTGTAGGCCCGTCGGGTAGTGGGAAGACCACCTTGCTGGGCCTTTGTGCTGGATTAGACCGTGCCGGAGAGGGGATCGTTAACTTGTGTGGATCCGTCCTGAATGACTTGGATGAGGACGCTCGTGCCGCGGTTCGTAACCAGCATGTGGGCTTCATTTTTCAGAATTTTCAGCTGATTCCAACGCTCACGGCCTTGGAAAACGTCATGATTCCCGCGGAGCTGAACGGTAGAAAAGATGCCCACAGCAAAGCTGTTGAGTTACTGGGCAAAGTGGGCTTAGGTGACCGAATGGATCACTATCCAACGCAGCTATCTGGTGGAGAGCAGCAACGCGTCGCCTTGGCGCGGGCCTTCTGTAACCGTCCCGAAATTCTTTTTGCGGATGAACCTACCGGAAACCTGGATGAGTCTACTGGACAAATGGTAGAGCAACTGCTGTTTGAACTCAACGAAGAGATGGGCACCACCTTGGTTATCGTGACACACGATCCAGAATTGGCAGAAAAGACGCAACGAATTATTCAACTCAAAGGTGGGCAAGTGGTCGTTGATCGTCCTACTTCAAAGGTCGCGCAATGAAAATAGATTGGGCATTTATCAGAAGACTCGCCTGGCGCGACTCCCGCAAGAACCGTGGGCGCCTGGTGTTATTCATGTCTTCGATTATTCTAGGAATTGCGGCTTTGGTAGCGATCAATTCCTTCAACTATAATCTGCAATCGGATATAGATGAGCAAGCAGCATCTCTCTTAGGCGCTGACTTGGTGATTAGTGGAAATCGGCCAATGGCGGAGGACCTACGTGTGAAGGCAGATAGCTTACCGGCAGAGCAAGCATCAAAGCAAGAGTTGTTCTCAATGGGCTTTTTGCCAGAGCAAGAAGTAAGCCAATTCGTCCGTCTGAATGGCTTGGAAGGGAACTTCCCTTTTTACGGCAAATTAAAGACGCAACCAGCCAACGCCGCCGCTCAACTCAATAACGGAGCCTTTGCGGTACTGGATAATGGTTTCATGTCACAACACGAAGTAGAAGTTGGTGATAGTATTCGCCTTGGCAACATGGACTTCGTGATTGTTGGCCGCTTAATGAACGATTTTGCCAGTGCCAATATGGCCGCGGGTTTTGCACCGCCGGTATATATTTCCCAAACGAGCTTGGCTGAAAGTGGTTTGGTCACAACCGGTAGTCTCGTTAACTACAATTATTACTATAAGCTACCCAAAGACTACGCTGTAGACGAATGGGTAAAGCAACGCAGAGATGGCTTTCGCAATGAGAGCTTGCGCTTGCAAACGGTGGAAGGGCAAAAGGAAAGCTTGAGTGAAGCCTTTGATGGGCTGAATTCATTTCTTAACCTGGTGGCCCTGGTTTCGTTGCTACTTGGGTGTATCGGCGTAGCGAGTTCCGTTTTGATCTATGTGAAAACAAAGATCCCTTCTATTGCCGTACTTCGCTGCCTGGGTATGAAGGGCACGCATATTTTCTATGTTTACTTGCTACAGATCTTGAGCATCGGTGGACTGGGAGTGGTGATTGGCATTGTACTGGGAACACTGATACAATTACTGTTACCGCTAGTATTCCAGGATTTCTTGCCACTCGATGTCACTACTGAGATCTCCTGGCCGGCTATTCTTGAGGGTGGCCTGATTGGTATGGTAATCACCTTGCTGTTTGCCCTGGTGCCATTGTTGCCAGTGCGGCGCATTAGCCCGCTACGGATTCTTCGTTCTTCTTTCGAGCAAGATGTGCAAGGACGGGATTTTGCCCAGTGGGGAACGTATTCGGCAATCGGCCTTTCTTTATTGTTGTTCTTGTGGTACCTCACCGGCAACTTCATGAACGGCTTGATCTTTACGATAGGCTTACTATTCTCCTTCCTGATCCTCTTTGGAGTGGCCCAGCTCATTATTTGGGGAGTGAAGCGTTTCTTCCCTCGCGGTTGGAGCTTTGTCTTCCGTCAGGGCCTTGCCAATCTCTTTCGCCCCAATAACCAGACGGCCACGCTGCTGGTATCAATCGGTTTAGGTACGGCGATTTTGACGACACTTTTCATTATCCAAAACCTGCTTCTGGCGAATGTGGCGCAGATGGATGAAGGGAACCAGCCGAATGTAATTCTGTACGGAATCGAGAAGAGTCAAGCAGAAGGCCTAGGTCAGCTCACTAAGCAGTTTGACATGCCAGTGGTGCAACAGGTGCCGATTGTAACCATGCGCATGACTGGGTGGAAAGGCAAGACCAAAGCGGAGTGGTTGGAAGATACCACGCGTACTGCCGAACGTTGGGCCTTTAATCGAGAGATCCGGACTACCTTCCGCGACACTCTAGATGGCTATGAAGAAGTACTTACAGGGGCTTTCCCAAGGCCTAGAGCGCAAAACGGCGATTCGATTTTTGTTTCTCTGGAAGAAGGATTTGCCGAATCAATGGATGTCGAGGTTGGAGATGAGTTAAGCTTCAATGTTCAGGGCATGCAGATGACCACCTACGTGGGAAGCACCCGTAAAGTGGATTTCACTAAAATGCGTACCCGCTTCTTCATCATATTTCCGGAGGGCGTATTGGAAAATGCACCACAGTTTCAGGTATTGGTGACCAAGTCTCCGGATCCTAGCACTACCTCTGATTATCGCACAGCAGTAGTGCAGCAGTTCCCTAATGTGTCAGTTGTAGATCTAAGTTCTATTTTGGATGCCCTGGGAGATATCCTGAACAAAGTATCGTACGTCATTCAATTCATGGCGGTCTTCAGCATTCTTACTGGTTTCCTGGTCCTCATTAGTTCATTGCTACTGAGCAAACTGCAGCGCATTCGAGAAAGTGTCTTACTCCGAACCTTAGGAGGCAGTAGTAAACAACTATTACAAATCACTGCCACAGAATACGCACTCCTAGGTAGTTTAGCAGCAGCTACTGGCATTGTCATTGCCTTAACGAGTAGCTGGCTGTTAGCCACTTTTGAATTAGAGTTGCAATTCTATGCACCTTGGAAAGCCGTCGTCTTTATTTTCGTGCTGGTGGTGGCACTGATTGTAACTATTGGCTTACTGAATAATCGCGAAGTGCTGCGCAAGAGCCCACTGGAGGTGCTCCGGCGGGAAGAATAGTTGGAGTTACCTGAGACTCGAAGTTCTCCGATAACTGGCTTAGCTCGAATAATTTGGCCCTCCTTAGGTTTATCCAATCTAAGGAGGGCTTTTTCGTCGCGTTTCTACAGCTTAATCCCACCAACATCAGCCCACATTGCATCTACATCATCAGCCACGAGTCAATTGTATTCGATCGGCTCCTTTCCGCGTGTCCTCTTTGTATCTTAGAATTAATCATCACACTAAACTTTTAAAGTTATGACCCGACTATTGTTACTATTGGCAGTATGCCTTGGCTGTTACAACACGACCTTTACGCAAGAAAAAGCGCCTCTTAGCTCGGAATACAAGCAACAAGCGATTGAGATGCTCAACCAGCATATGAATGAACGCTACGTATTTCCAGAAGTCGCTAAAACTACCGAAGAACATCTCTTAATACAACTGGAAGCTGGCCATTTTGACCAATTTACAACAGACGAAACTTTCGCGGAAGCGCTAACGGAATCAGTACAATCCATCAACAAGGATAAGCACATGCGGATAATGGCAAATCGACGTTACGAGGCAGCTCCCAATACACCAGAACATCGGATTGAGGAACAGTTAGCTAGGATGGAACGCTCGCGCCGTGGGAACTACGGCTTCAGCAGCGTACAGCTGTTGGAAGGCAACGTAGGCTACCTAGATCTTCGAGGATTTGCTGGCTTGGAAAATGGAAAAGAGCACGCCGATGCCGCGATGGCACTCTTGGACCGTACCGATGCCGTTATTTTCGACCTTCGCAGGAATGGTGGTGGAAGCCCGCGCATGGTACAATACCTGTGTAGCTTCTTTTTTGATGAGAAAGTACACCTCAATAGCCTGTACTGGCGCGAAGGTGATGTTACGGAAGAGTTTTGGACCCTAGATGAGGTTGGGGGCGTAAAGATGCCTGATGTGCCCTTATTTGTAATGACCAGCGACCGTACTTTCTCGGGTGCTGAGGAGTTTTCTTATAACATGCAAACCCGCGAGCGTGCTACATTGATTGGACAAACCACAGGTGGTGGAGCGAACCCCGGTGGCACCGTGCCGATCAATGAAAACTTACGCGTATTTATTCCGGTAGGGCGAGCAATTAATCCCGTCACCAAGACCAATTGGGAAGGTGTTGGTGTAGTGCCCGAAATCAAAGTCAGTGCAGACGAGGCCTACGACAAAACATTGGGTCTGGCACAAGAGGCAGCAGCGGCTTACCGCGAGCAAAAGAAGCAGGAGTTTACGCAGATGTTTATGAACCTCAATGAGCAGTTTGGGGAGTACGTAAGTGGCAAGTCTGAAGAATCAATATTAGCACATCTAAAAGAATGTACTGCCGCAGGTCTGATAGGTGAGGGAGAGATCAATGGCTTGGGTTATGAACACCTTATGGAACTGGAGAAGCCTCAGATCGCGGAGGCCATCTTTCGGGCAAATACCTTGCTTCATCCTAAGTCTGCTAATGTTTTTGATAGCTACGGTGAAGCTTCGATGATGAATGGTAAAATGGAGCAGGCTCTGGCCAATTTTCAGCGCGCGGTAGATTTAGCTATTGAAAATGGGAATGGAAATTTGGAAGTATTCCAGCGTAATCTGGCTAATGTCAAACGAGAAATGGACGCAAGAGAATAAGTCCTGTGATAGTTCTCGGAGAATTCCAAATTCTCCGAGAACTTACGCTAATATTCCCACAAAAAAACTACCCCAGCAACCGTTTCCGGAGCCGGGGTAGACCACACACTATGAGAACACCCATTATATCTTACACACCCTTGTGTTAGATTCGGGTTTAATTTTATACCTTTCATTAATAGAGACGCTTTTTTAGGCGTTTAGTATGCATCTTAAAATGTTATTGTTTAGTTAAAGAAAATGCAAAGTATTGCAAATCAACAACTTGTGTTCCAGTTGGTTTGTAACTTTAACACTTAAACTGTCTCCAAGAATACCATTTGTTTTGATCAAGCCAGCGACGGTCCGGGAAATTATAGAAACAGCACGAGCTGAAGATATCGTAGGTGACTTTGTGACACTGCGAAAGCGCGGTACTAACCTGATTGGATTGTGCCCATTCCATAATGAGAAAACACCTTCGTTCAATGTTAATCCAGCACGAAATATCTACAAATGTTTCGGTTGTGGTAGGGGAGGAGACCCGGTGAATTTCCTGATGGAGCACCAGCAGCTCAGCTTCCCTGAGGCCTTGCGTTGGATCGCCAACAAATACGGCATTGAGATTGAGGAAGTGGAACTTTCTGATGAGCAACGAGCAGAGCAGCAGTTGGCAGAGAGTATCTTTATTGCCAACCAATACGCTATGGAGTACTACCAGGAACAGCTCTTGGATACGGATCGTGGCAAAAGTGTTGGACTCAGTTACTTTAAAAAGCGAGGTTTTCGAGAAGAGACCATTCGTAAGTTTGGTTTAGGCTATGCGCCCTTTGGGCGAGATACTTTTACCAAAGCCGCTCAGTTGGCTGGACACAGTAAGGATATCTTGGAAAAAGCGGGACTGATTAAAAATGATCGTGACTTCTTCCGAGATCGGGTAATGTTTACCATTCGTAATCTTTCTGGTAAGGTAGTAGGTTTTGGTGGTCGGATTCTGCAGAATGATGCTAAGGCTCCTAAGTACATTAATACGTCAGAGACCGAGGTTTATAATAAGAGTCGTATCCTGTTTGGTGCCTTCCACGCCAAGCAATCGATCCGTCGAGAGGATGAGTGTATCATCACAGAAGGATACACGGATGTTATTTCGCTCCACCAAGCTGGTATCGAGAACGTAGTAGCCAGTTCTGGTACGTCCTTAACGGTCGATCAAATCCGGCTCATCAAACGCTATACCCCGAATGTCAAAGTGCTTTTCGACGGCGATAATGCGGGTATTCGAGCTGCATTGCGAGGTATTGACCTTTTGCTGGAACAAGATCTAAATGTAAAAATTGTACTCTTACCCGACGGGGAAGATCCTGATTCTTATTTGCAAAAAGTAGGCCTTAATGCCTTCAAAGGATACTTAGAACAACAGGCCGAGGACTTCATCTTCTTCAAGGCAAATATGCTCCTGGAGGATGCTGGCAATGACCCGGTCAAGCGCACGGCTCTCATTAAGGATATTGTGGCCTCGATTGCCCTGATTCCTGATCCCATCAAACGATCATTGTACATCAAAGAATGTGCCCGCTTGTTCGGTGTGGATGAGCAGCTGTTGGTTGGAGAGATCAATAAGATCATCGCGCAGAAGATTCGTAAGCATCAACAAAAGAAAGCTGCGGCCCAACAAGAGCAACCGCCATTTCCGAGCGGCCCACCACCAGGAGTTGGCGAGTTTCCCGATGAGCAATTGATGCCCATGCCGCCAACCGATGAGAATGTGGCGCAAGGGGATGAGTACCAGGAGCGTGATTTAATTCGCCTGCTGCTACTCTTTGGGGATAAGCCATTTGATAAAGACGGTGATCAGTCAGTAGCTCAGTTTATAATGAGCAATATCGATGATGTTATCGATAATTTTGATGGTGTTGTATATCAGCGAATCGCCAAGGAGGTTCAAGTGATGATAGAGCGTGGTGAGCAGCCAACCATCGAACATTTCATGCAACACGATACTTCCGAGCTCCGCCAAATGGCTATTGATATGGCCACGAGTCCCTATGAATTCAGTGAAAACTGGGAAAAGAAGTGGGATGTAGTATTAAACCAGAAGGCTCCGGACGAAAATTTTGTCAAGGATAGCGCTCATGGGTTGAAACGATTCCGCCTACGTAAGTTAAGCCGGCTTTGTGAGGAAAACATCATTAAAGTCCGCGAACTCGTCTCCAGTGACAATCAGGAAGAGCTGCTCTTGTATATGAAACTGCAACAGCGCTTACAAAGCCTGCGAAATAGCTTGGCTAAGGAGTTAGGAACGGTAGTTTTGTAATCTAAGGATTCGCTCTCGAGCAAGGAATACTGAAATTATATCTCCAATACCACCAACATGCGATACATCATCAGCGCATTTGCGCTTCTCTTGTTAGCTGCTTCGGTCAATGCCCAAGCAGTTGAATTAGTAACCATTGCCACTGGCTTAACGGAGCCCGTCGATATCACTCACGCGGGCGATGAGCGGATATTTGTCGTAGAACAACCTGGTCGCATCCGAATCATTGATGGAGATGGCAACTTGTTGTCAACGCCTTTTCTTAACGTGAGCAATTTGGTTAGTACCGGAGGGGAAAGAGGCTTACTAGGCTTAGCTTTCCATCCCAACTATGTAGAGAACGGCTACTTCTTTATCAATTACACTGATCTTAGCCGTGATACTCGAGTCGTCCGTTATCAACGCAGTGATGACAATCCAAACCTTGCTGATCCTAGCAGTGGTACTCAGATTCTTTTCATTGATCAGCCAGCTGGTAATCACAACGGTGGTGGTATCAAATTTGGTCCTGATGGATACCTGTACATTGGCATGGGTGACGGTGGTAGCGCTGGTGACCCCTGGAACAATAGCCAAACGGCAACAACTATGCTGGGCAAGATGCTACGTATTGATGTTGACAATGGCGATCCTTACGCTATTCCCGAGGACAATCCGTTTGCCAATGACGATTTCTATCTGGACGAAATCTGGGCTACCGGTTTGCGAAACCCCTGGCGTTTTAGCTTTGACCGCCTTACTGGCGACCTGTGGATCGGAGATGTAGGTCAGGATGCCTTCGAGGAGATTGATTTTCAACCAGCAGATAGCCCCGGGGGCGAGAACTACGGTTGGCGTTGCTACGAAGGTGATGCTGCCTTTAATACTGGAGGTTGCCCTGCGCCAAATGCTTTTACTTATCCTGCCCACACCTTGCCGAATAACTTCAGCACCCCTTACTGTTCCGTAACCGGTGGTGTTGTTTACCGTGGAAGTGCCTTTCCTGAGCTACAAGGCAAATACATCTACGCTGACTTCTGCGCGGATGAGTTGTTGACCTTAGAGTCAGATGGAGGCGGCGGTTGGCTAGCGGATAATCTAGGTGAGTTTAATCATTCCTTCTCAAGCTTTGGGGAAGATGTTAATGGCGAAATTTACGGCGCGAGCTACTACAGTGGTCGGATCGTGCAAATTACCTACAACGCCTGTTTTGACTTTTCGGCAGAGGTGCAAGTGCTTAGTAATACCTGTGCTGGAGAAGAGACCGGTAGTGCCAGCATACAGGTGAATGGCGGTACCCCTCCCTATACGATCGATCCGGTCGAGGTGGGGGAGAATTTGCCGGCGGGTACCTACACCCTGATGGTAACGGATGCGAGTGAATGCAGTACGGAAGTTTCCTTCACCATTATGGAATATCCTTTGCCAACTCCCACCATCATGCTAGATGGAGACACCCTTTCCCTTAGTGCTTCATTCGTTTCCTACCAGTGGCTACAAGGAGGTATGATCATTGAAGGTGCTACGGAACCTACTTATATCTTTTCTGGCAGCGGCTCCTACAGTGTTCAGGTTGTAGACCAAAACGGCTGTACCAATACTTCGGAGCCGGTGGATGTTGTGGTTTCGACAGAAAACCAGATCCCCAGTCTTCAGCAGTTAACATTAAGTCCTAATCCCTTTTCGGAGACGGTAATGATGCAGGTGCAGGTGGAGCAAGCTACGGACTTTCAAATGCAGCTCTCAAATGCAGCAGGAGAGGTCTTAATCCGTCGTCCCCTCAGTGTAGGCGATCAGCTAAACGAACAACTCGACCTTTCCAATTTACCGGCGGGTACTTACTTCTTGCAGCTCCGTACGGCAGAAGGGCAAGTTGAGCGGAAATTGATTAAGCAATAGATCAATTCTGCGGAACAAAAAAAGCCGGGAAGTAGTGCAAATGAGCGCTACTTCCCGGCCGTTGTTTAAGCGAAGTTCTTCGCTAATCTTTATGCATTGCGATTAATGCAGTTCAAGTCTTCAAAAGCGGCTTTCAAACGCTCTACGAAGGCGTCCTCAGCAGCACGAAGCCATTTACGTGGATCGTAGTATTTTTTATTCGGTGAGTCATCCCCATCAGGGTTGCCGATCTGGGTTTGCATGTAGTCGCGTTTACCCTCGTAGTAATCACGAACACCGGTCCAGAAAGCCCACTGCATATCGGTATCGATATTCATCTTCACAGCACCGTACTCAATCGCTTCGCGAATTTCTTCGCGTGAAGAACCAGAACCACCGTGGAAGACAAAGTTTACCGGATTGGCACCTGTAGCAAACTTCGACTGGATGTGATCCTGCGAGTTCTTGAGGATCTTTGGTGTCAAGGTTACGTTACCTGGCTTATATACGCCGTGTACGTTACCAAACGCAGCTGCAACGGTGAAACGGTCGCTGATAGCGGAAAGCTTCTCGTAAGCGTAGGCCACTTCTTCTGGTTGGGTGTAGAGTAGAGCGTTGTCTACGTCGGTGTTGTCTACGCCGTCTTCTTCCCCTCCGGTAACACCGAGTTCGATTTCCAGCGTCATACCCATCTTATCCATCCGTTTGAGGTATTCCTCACAGATTTCGATATTCTCCTCCAGTGGCTCTTCTGACAAGTCCAACATGTGTGAGCTATACAGTGGATAGCCACGTTCGGCGTAGAAGCGTTCACCAGCATCCAATAGGCCATCAACCCAAGGAAGAATTTTCTTAGCACAGTGGTCGGTGTGTAACACCACAGTAACACCGTAAGCTTCCGCCATAGTGTGAACGTGCATGGCACCAGAGATCCCACCAAGGATAGAAGCCTTTTGACCTTCACCGGGCATGCCTTTTCCTGCGAAGAAGCTAGCTCCTCCATTAGAAAACTGAACGATTACGGGTGAATTGAGTGCTTTTGCGGTTTCGAGTACGGCATTGGTAGAGTTGGTACCTACTACATTGACTGCCGGGATAGCAAAGTTGTTTTCATTGGCGTAGTTGAACAATTCTGTCACTTCGTCGCCGTGAAGTACGCCAGCCCGGAACCGGGTCTTAGTTGCATTAGCCATAGATAGAATAGATTATTCTTTTGTTGACAAATAGCTAGGGTGGCGCAAAGGTAGGAAGAAGCTAATGATCTATACGATTAATAGCATGGTATTTTATTGGCTAAACCTCATGGAGTATTCCTTGCTCCAGAAATACGGCTAAATATTGTTGTTATTTGGGGTGCCGGCGTATCCTAATGTGCCCCTGCTGCAAGAAATTTACACGGAACTGATTCCCAAATAAAAAACGAGGCTCACCGATTTGGCAAGCCCCGCTGGCGTTGATTCCATTAATTGTTTCCGGACGACTAGATGATCTCTTTTTCGGTCAAATAGCGTTCGGCATCCAAAGCCGCCATACAGCCAGTTCCGGCTGCCGTTACGGCTTGGCGGTAAATATTATCTTGAGCGTCTCCACTGGCGAAAACACCTTCGATATTAGTCTTGGTACTTTTGCCCGCAGTAACTAGATAACCCGCGTTATCCATGTCCAACCAATCCTTGAAGATATCGGTATTTGGTTTGTGACCAATAGCCACGAAGAATGCCTTGACCTCAAGGGTAGATTCCTCCTGCGTTTTGTTATTGATCACGCGTACGCCTTCTACCTCCTCACCGCCAATTACTTCGACGGCTTCCGTATTCCAGTGGATTTCGATATTCTCCGCTGATTTCACACGGTCTTGCATGATCTTGGAAGCGCGCAGTTCGTCGCGACGTACCAGCATGTGAACCTTAGGGCTCAACTTTGACAGGTACAAAGCTTCCTCAGCAGCGGTATCACCACCACCCACAATAGCCAGTTCCTGGCCTCGGAAGAAGAAACCGTCACAAACGGCGCAGGCGGAAACACCCTTGTTCATAAAGTGACGCTCCGATTCCAGACCCAGCCACTTGGCGCTGGCTCCCGTAGAAATAATAATGCTATCCGCGTGTACTTCTTCGCCGCCTTCGGTCCAGATTTTGTGTACCGGGCCACTAAAGTCAACTTTAGTAATCATTTCCATACGGACGCGAGTGCCGAAGCGCTCTGCTTGCTTACGGAAATCCTCCATCATTTGAGGTCCCATGATACCATCCGGATAGCCTGGATAGTTCTCTACATCGGTAGTAATCATCAACTGACCGCCTGGCTCTTGGCCAGTAAATAATAGCGGTTCCAGATTGGCACGCGATGCATACACTGCTGCGGTGTATCCGGCAGGGCCGGACCCGATAATGACACATTTTTCGTGTGCGATGCCGTTATTGCTCATGCTAGCTTTCGTTTTTTACGCCCGCAAAAATAGAAAACCTGTCGATTTCTGTGGGCATTGCATTTATTATAGTTATGATGCATGACCTGCGGAAAATTAAAGACCATTTATTAACATATCTTCATATAAAATGGTTGAGTGACAATTTGCTTGTCAAGCGACTACTTTCAGCGGTCATTTGTCGAAAAGAATTGTGCTTTTAACGAACTAAGCCTATCTTCTCGCTGCGTTCTGGTTTTTGCCACTTAGATAAAGCCCGAAATTATGTTGTATTCCATCGGATTTGTACTCGCCTTGATTGGTCTGCTAGGCCTTATGTTGGATCGAAAAGGACTGGAAGCTCTGCGTCTGGCCTTTTTCCCAGGTTTAGGCCTTTGGTTCCTTGGTTTGATCACTTCAGCCGCCTCTCTACAAGTCGTTCTAGGACAAAGCTTCACTGATTTACTCTTCTTAGGCGGTGCAGCACTACTATTCCGTGCGGTAGCTACCACACGTTTTGCGGTGCCCTTGAGTATTGTTGCTCTGTTGGCAATGGTAGCCTTTCACCAGGCTTTTGAACCCCAGCAACAGCAAGAATCACCAGAGTCAGCAGCTGAAGCGTTGGACAATAGCCTCAATCTAGACAGCGGTGCTGAACTCCTCGTAGAACTGAATCACGAAGAAAATTGGGAACGTTGGAAGCGCTGGATTATGCAGCAAGGTTGGGAAACTAGCCGCGCCTTCGACCCTTCTCGTGCTGATCAAACAGATCTGGATGATTACTGTATAGTCAATATTCCAGCCGATCAGATGACCAATATCGAGTCTATCATGCAACGCATAGAAGAGACCGGCTGGGTAGATTGGGTTGAACCCAATGAAATTATCCAAATTGAGATCAACCCAGCACGGACCTTACCTAAGTTGAATAAGCAACTTGGGGTAAATGATCCTGGGGTATCAGAGCAGTGGGCCTTGGCAGCTTTGGAGATGGACAAGCTGTATCGCCAACTAAATGATGCTCAGGTACGCCCGCAGAAAAAGACCCTGATTGTTGTATTAGATACCGGCGTTGATGCCCAGCACGAAGACTTGAAGGGGAACTTCCGTTCCATCAAAAAATCGCATAACAATGATCCACAAGGGCACGGTACTCACTGTGCAGGTATCATTGGCGCGGTGACTAACAATGGGGTAGGGGTAGCCTCTTACGCCCGCAATAATGAGTTTTTTGAAATTAGCAGTGTCAAGGTTTTGAGTGCTGGTGGTAGTGGTACCCAGCAATCGATTATCAAAGGGATGATTGAAGCAGTGGATGCTGGTGCTGATGTATTATCGATGTCACTCGGTGGGTTTAGCACCCAAAGTCGTCAACGTGCCTATTCACAAGCCGTCAAGTACGCCACCGATCGTGGTGCTATTGTAGTCGCTTCTGCTGGCAATAGTAATCGGGACGCGGCTGGCTTTGCTCCGGTCAATTCTACTGGCATCATTGGTGTATCCGCTATTGATAATCAATTGCAACGGGCTGGTTTCTCCAACCGGGTCAATCGAATTGAGATGGCAGTAGCCGCACCAGGAGTAGGCATTTATAGCACGAAGCCCAATAATACCTATGCCGCTCACAACGGCACTTCCATGGCAGCACCCTACGTTAGTGGGATTATCGGTATCATGAAAAGCGTTAGACCGTCTTTGACCAACAAGGAAGCCTTCAAAATTCTACAGCAAACAGGCAAGAATACACAGGATACCCAAAATACGGGTAAGCTCATCCAGCCGGCAGCCGCCTTGCAGGCAGTCCTACAGGGAAGTTAGTCTTTTACTCTTGTATTGATTGCTCATGAGTAAACTAGCTGATGCTCCACCTTGTCGGCCGTTCTTTATAGTTGGGGCACACCGTTCGGGTACTACCATGTTGCAGTTAATGCTGGATCAGCATAGTCAGGTTGCCGTCTGTCCGGAAACGATTCTGTTTAAATCACTGCAGAGTGTTTTGGTCAAAGATCAGATCACTGCAAATTGGCAATACCAACAAATTGCGAAAGACTTGCTGCGTCGCCTGGAGATTTTCCAGGACCCTGCTCGTGATGTTGTATTGGAATATTACAACACTCATCCAACTTACGCGGGGCCTGTGAAGGAACTCTTGCAACAGTGGGGCCATGACTACCTCAAGCGTAAAAAAAAACAGCTGCTTGGAGAGAAAACACCAAATCATGCTTATTACCTGCCGGCTATAAGCACCTTGTTGCCCAATGCTCGAGTTATCTTGCTTTATCGCCATCCTTTAGATGTAATTTGTTCCCTGACCCAAGCATTACTAAAAAGTGATGCTCGGGCGGGCGTATCACTGCGGAGTGCACAGTTTGAAGCAGCAGCATTGGTGCGAAGAGCATTGGAAGGAATGCGAAAATTTAAGCAAGCCGCAGTTTTAGATTATATTGAACTGGAGTATGCCGTTTTAGTAACGCAACCAGAGAAGACGATTAAGGCATTGTGCGCGTTTTTGGACATTGAGTACGAAACACAAATGCTCCAATTCCAAGCGGCTGACCTAATGCAAGATAGTTTTACTGAATTGAAGAAAGCTCACGCTAAACTCCAAAGCGAAGTTACGAATCAAAGCGTGGGGCGTTATCGAAAGGAACTAGATCTGACAACTTCCACAGCACTTCGCCGATTTTTAGCTACTGAGTTACAGCACCTAGAGTACGATTTTTCTGACCCCCTGGTGCCTTTATCCCTTAAGCAAAGTTGCTATCTCTACTGGCAGAAACTCCACTACGCTTTGGGTTTACACCAATGGCAGGAATGGCGGTTTCGGCAAAAGAGTCGGTTGCGATTGTTCTGGTCGTATTTAAGCTTCGGTCTCCAGCGATAGCTGATAGATAAGGTGCATTTCACCTAGCTTCTTCTGTTCTTGCGCCAGCTCGAAACGCCAACCGTGTGCTACCGCAATTTGCTGGATGCTTTCCAGTTCACAATCATCCGTAAGGATCATAAACACCTGGGCCTTATTCCAATCTCGCAGCTGCTGAAATAGCCTCTTGAAGTAGGAAAAGTCCAAGCCGCAGAAGTAAGCTCGCTCTTGATCGTTATTCGGGTCCTTCGGAAAATAGGGGGGATTGATGAAGATGTAATCAAACTGGTTTTTACCAGGAATCTGCTCAAATAGATCGGACTCAATAATGGAGATGGGTAGTTGGTTGTAAGCACTACTCTTGCGCAGAGATGCGATGGCCGCCGGATTAATATCAGTGGCGGTTACGTGTGCTTTTGCCCGTTGGCAAGACAAGGCTAAAAATCCATTACCGGCTCCTAGCTCTAGTACGTTTTTGTCAGTAATGTTTTGCCGCAAGGCGAACTCCGTCATGGTACGCGTAGTCAGCATCCAGGCCGGGTGGAAAACAGAAGGGGCTAGAAAAAGCGTCAAGTCATCCATGCGGTACCGTCTTTCTTTTCGGCCGTACCAGCGGTAAGCGCGCCAAAGAATGGGTTGAAGTAGCAGCCGGATTATTCGCCTCATTTCTCTTCCGCTTGATTAAGTGATGAATTTCCCTTTTGAAATAAGTATAAATGCAGTCCAGCAATTACGGTAGTGCCGATTGCTCCCGCAATGAGTCCTCCTTGTAGCCCGAGCCGTGGAAATAAGATTAAGGAGAGGATCAGGTTGATGGACAAGTTAAGCAGGCTTAGGTAAATAACCGTACGCTCCTTGCTAAGCTTGAAGAGTCGGATCACACAGAGCGTGATAGCGAAGGCCGGCCAAACGTACCAAATAGCCAGAAAAAACAGACTGCCGGGTAATTGCATTCCCATGTACCAGTTGGTCAATAGATACAAACCCAAACTACCGACACCTGAGATTAATCCGCCCAAGGCAATAAGACGATACAGCCATAGCTTACTGGCACTCCAACTAAGTTGATAGACCTGCTTGATAAAACTGTAGACTAAAATGCCTGCTGCCGCCCGAACATAGCCTAAACTAGCCGTGATAATTTGGTACTGTGCAATTTGCTCTTTTGATAAAACGGCGGTGGCGGTGTATAAATCTACCCGTGAGCTCAACATGCCAATGAGGCTAATAATGAGGAATGGTAGCGCTATAGCGTAATAACCAAAGCCGAGATAACTAGCCTGAAGGCGATAACTCGGCATCTTCAGAAAGAGTAAGAGTATTACGAAGCGAACTAAAAATGACAGTGCGTACAGCAGTGCTAAGCACCGGATGTCCAAGCTTTCTGGAAAGAAAATTATTGCTCCGATTAGAATTGATAAACCGATGACATCGGCTATGCAGGCTTGACCAAAGGCTTGTCGGAAGGTAACGAGGGCATCAAGTGATTGGTAGAGAAAATAGACGAGCAACCACAGAACCAATGCCAAACCCGTTGGATTGGGGAAGACTAATAAACCACTGACGCAAAAGCAGATTAGTAAAGGCAATCGACTACAGAGAACGCGATAAAATTCTTCCCCTTCTTGTTCAGGGCGATTGCTGAATGATCGAAGCAGGTATTCCTTATTCCCCCAGCTGACAATGTGGAGCCCAACTCCCATCCACAGCAAATAGGGCACAAAGCTTCCCCAAAAGTCAGCGGAGATGCGCTGTATGGCCAGTACCGCAATCACCATATTGCCAAGGCCAAGAATGAAAGTTCGCAGTCCATGATTAAAGACGATGGGACTCTGCTGCCATATTTTTTGGAGGAGCCTATTCATCCATGGTACCCTTTATGCGATACAGCATCCAGCCTTGCGGCATGGTTTCTAACACTTCCAATCCGCAGTCTTCTTGCAGTTTAGTCCAATTTTGCATGAGTTGATGACCTTGCCACTGCTCGTTAAACTGGGTGGGATGAAATAGGACTAAGGCATCTTTTTGACAAGTCACTTCTTGAGCCTGCCAAATGTTGACGATGGGTTGTGGTACGTCGTAAGTCTGCAAAGCGAGATCGTAGTAGAAGGTGTAGAGCTGGTGATCGGGATAGTGCTGTAAACGCTCGGCCAGCTGTTGTTCAACTTGGTTGGTGGCGATCAATGGCTGGAGCGTGTAAGCAAATAGTCCCATCTGGAGCAGCCCGACACTGAGTAGGATTACGGGAGACATCCAGTTTGGAAGTCTATTTCGATATGACACTAGTTTTTCTACCGCAGGGTAAAGCAAGATTACCACCAGGGGTAGGGCCGGAAGCAGGAATCGTTGATTTTGGAAGGGAATTCCCGCTAGGAAAATACTGTATCCAATTAAGCTCAGGAGCAGTACGCGGTGGGGCATAGTCTTTGGCCACCAATACCTGACCAAAGGAAGAAAGAGAAGACCAAGCAGTAAAAAGGCCGGATGAAACCAGTGGAAAAAGCTGTAGACTAGGTTTGGGAACCGATACTGAAACTGTCCGGTGGGACTGGTAAATTGATTTTGCCAACTATTGCTAAAGGACCAATTGCCCATGAACTGGTGTTGTAGAAAACCAAATGGCTGCTCCCAACGAAGAATAAAGTGGGGTAGGAAAAATACTAGGGAAGTGAAGAAACTTATGAGTAACGCTTGCCAATTCTTCCTGTGAAGCATGAAAACAAACTGGTGGAGTACTGGCCCTGCTACCAACAAAAAGGCTACGTAACGCGTACTAATGGCCAAGGCTGCACTACAGAATAGACCAATTAGTCTCAATTGAGCGCCTGCTCCCCGAGGCTTGAGATAGAAGAAATAACAGCCTACCACTCCTAATACGCTAAGGGCATCTGACATTACCAGAAATCCAGAACGCAAGGCGTAAGGACTCAAGAAATACGCCAGAATAACCCAGTAGAAACCAGTTCTAGCTTGCTGCGCTCTTAGCAAGCGGATTAACAGCAGGCTAGCAGATAAATGAGCGAGGAGTGAAATGACTTGCAGGCTGTTGGCCGTGGAAAATGGTGATAGAGACGATAGTAGCGCGCCAAATATTGGATAAGATAGTGGCCAGAAAAACTCCCCAGGGTGGCCACCTCCGCCAAGCCATGCCTGCAGGCTCTTGGTGTATCTAAGGTACTCATGGGCGTCTTGACCATAAAGCCCCGCAAAACTCCACTGCCAGCGTAGGATGAGGCTAACTAGCAGGAGAAAAAACAACAGCAAGCCGGCAATGCGCCAATTGCTCCATTTGGCAATGGTCTTAATCAAAATCCTTCAATTTCGGGCTGGCGATAGCGGAGCCAGAACTTCTGCAAGGCCTTTAACTCATAAGGGAATTGGTACCAACTCTGGCGGTAGCGAATGCCCGAAAGTTTGCGCATGGCCCAGCGCTGAAACTGCGTCAGTTTTACGTCGGCGGCGGTAGGGTAATAGGCGTTGAGTACCGTCTCGAAGTTCTTGATTTTATCCACCATCGGCGCTGTTAGCCAGGGCGTTAGTGGGTTCTTACGTAGGTCAAAGGCTTGCCATTCCGGACTCAACCAGTCCTCTAGCGTATTGGGGAATTTAAACCCAGCTTCAGTAATACGCCGGTACAGATCAGAACCTTCTGTAGGTACTGGGCTGTAGACGTAGATGATAATTTCGGTATCCGGATTGATCTCCTTGATTTCTTTGATGAACTCAATATCGGAGTCAATTTGTGCCATCACCTTTTCGGGCGTCGGAGCGGGCATGCCGAGAACAAAACTGTATTCTGGGATAATATCAAACTGCTTCATGCGGCCAGCGAAGCGCTTGATTTGCTCAGCGGTTTGCTTACCGCCCTTGTCCATCTCTTTGAGAATCTCATCATTACCACTTTCAGCACCGAAGAAGATCATGCGGCAACCGGCTTCGCGCATGAGCGCTAAAGTCTCATCTTTGTACCGATCAATAGTGTCAATACGGCCTTCGCCCCACCAGACCATATTTTCGCCCTTCATCAAGCGGCTAAACTCGGCCGTCCGCTTTTCAGAAACGAAGAAGTTATTGTCATGAAACTCAATGGAGTCCGCACCGTATTCTTCTTTGATTTTCTTGACGTCGGCGTAAATCTTTTGCGCATTCTTGCCTTTCCAGCGCGCCTCGTAAATCGGAACTACTGCACAAAACGAGCATTTGAAGGGGCAGCCGACACTGGAGTGGTAAGCCAAGGTGCGTTCACCTAAAAAAGTGTGGGCTAAATATCCTTCTAGTGGATAGAACTGGTTTAAATGATCATAAGGCAATACTGGTAGTGCATCCTGATCGAGTAAATCTTCTTTGCGGCTTTTGATAATCTCGCCATCCGGCGTTTGATAGATCAGATTTGGAATAAACTCGTAAGGTGTCTTATTAGTAAGGGCATCTAATAAATCTGGGAAAGCCTTGTCACCAGGGCCATTAATGACAAAGTCAATGTAGGGCGCGCCCATCACTACCCGGTATTGATTGGCCGCGAAATATCCACCCCAGATATTGATGGTGTCTGGGTATTGCTCCTTGGCTCGTTTGGAAAACGGAATAGCTTCCTGCAATTGCGGACCAGGCATGGCAGTAGTACCGAAAAAGCGATATTCGCCGGTAGCGAGGTAGCTTTCGATTTTACTCCACGGGTCACGTTCCATATTACCATCCACAAATACGTACTCGTACTTGCCGTGAATGGAGGCTCCTACTTGGAGGATACTGTTAGGAATCCGGTGCTTGGAGGTCGCACTACGTGGGTTAAAGAGGATTACTTTATTGGGCTTACTATGAGAGGTCATTGTTACTACTGCTATGGGCTGGCTAAAGTAAGGCAAAAAACGCTGACCGGCTTAGTAGATTCTTAATTGCCGTTCTCAGCGGACAGTCTCTGGTATAATTGAATGTATCTGGTTTTGATTTGCTCAAGTTGAAAGTGCTCTGCTAATGAGACCTCACTTGGTGCCTGTAAAGCTGTGATTGTGCCTTGCTTGAATTCTTCCCGGTCGTTTGCCAGTTGTACACTTTCTAATTCTGGGGCAATGCCTACTGGACGTGCTACTACTGCCGCCCCTTGTTGTATGGCTTCCACCAAGACAAAGCCAAATGATTCGTAGGAAGAAGGGTGAACTAAAACCCGGGATTGCGAGAGCAACTGTAGCACCCTCTCACGGGGAATGGAGCCAGTTAACTCTAAGGAATCTTGTACACCAAGTTCTTTACTCCTTTTAATCAAGTATTTCTTCTCTGGCCCCTCTCCAACCAGCAGACAACGCAGGTCAGGAATGGATGCTTGCATATCCGCTACCAATTGTACAAAGTCTTCAAAACGTTTCAGCGGGATTAGATTTCCAATGCCTAAAAGGTGATACGGTCGCTCTCCTCGGTTAATGCTTTGCACTGGTAGTCCCCAGGGAATAATTTCCTCTACTTCTAAACCTGTACTTCGTTGGAAGGCCTCAGCATGAAATTGAGATAAGGCCACTTTATACATGGATGATAGTGGCAACAATCGCAAATAGCGGTTACCAGGTCGCGCATCTTGCCCCATTAGTGTAACCAGGTGCCTGCGGCCCCGAAAACGATCTACCCAATGCGCTAACAAGCAGGCGTCATTCAACCAGAAACTATGTAGAATGGCATCTGGATAGGCTTTGCAGAGTATGCGGATTTGGTGATACGCCTTGAGCCAAGTTCGCACTTTAGCCAGGAAGCCAGTTTGATGACATGGATAGACATCAGCACCATGCCAATAGTAGGGTTTATTCTGATGCGGATAATGAAGACTGACCACATGCAACTGCACACCTGCATCAAGTAGTGCCTTTGCCAAGAGCTGCTGTGGAGGAATACAGCGACTATCTGTTTCATCAGCGGCAAAACCCGGGGTGACCCATATTACATGTTGAGGCATAGCGTAGTTGTTCAGTTAAGGTACTTCGGCTAGCGGTTCTACGTGGCCTGTTTTTCAAACACCATGATGGCGCCCGTTAAATATTCCTTTTCTTCGGCAAAAACGGATCGCATGACGGTCCTGAAATGTTCTGCTTCTTTCCTGGATTTTTCAGATATATGGGCTTTCAATTTTCCGGATTTAGTATACAAAAGAGATAGCATTTCCCTCAATGCTCTCCGGGGCTTTATTTGAGAATCTGTATTTCGAATCCTCGCGGCATAAGTATTTCGAAAACCAAACTCCTTCATGAAGCTTATGGTAGTTTCCAGTCCTCGCAGATTTTCGAGACACTGAATAATACCAAATTCCGCAAGGCAATGCTGGTAAATATTTCGAATCTCATCCAGTTCCAACGTTTTTAACCAGATACTCTCATTCATAGCGAGAAGATCAGTCTTTTATTCGGAGGAAACTTCAACTACTACGATACGGGATTTATTTGACGCTGTTCGTATAGTTCGTGCTGATTTAATTCTGTGGGTTGGTGTTTCAGACAACAAGTTTGTGGCTTGAGATGAACCTTTAAATACAACTAGATGCGTTGCTCCGGCTTCCTCAATTAAACGTTGCACTACATTCGGATTGGCAGCTTCCTCTTCCAAGGACCAACCTCTTCGTCTGGCCCGATACAAAATGCGGGGATTGCGGCAATCAAAATCTTGATACACAATGATTGGCAAAGCGGTAGGTGGAAGCACTTTACGAATCTCTGCACCAACCTCATCCAATTCCGGCGCAAGCTGGTAATATTTCTGTTCAGCAAAAGCCGTACAGACAATTATGCAAAATGATAATACACCCACGAAAATCGGATTCCCAAATCGTTTACGTAATTCCCTCAAGGCGAGAGCCGTGAAGATGGCAACGGGACCTAGGAAGGGAATTTGGTAGTAATTATGAAATACATTGAGATTGAAAAACAGGAGTACATATATTCCAAGACCTACCACCCAGCCTGCCAATACATGAATGCTTGCTTTTTCCTTTTCACGCAACCAGAACCACGGTAAAAGCAGGACGGGAATCAATGCTCCAGCTTCCAATATGATTCGAAGCCCAATTTCTTTCCAAAAGTATAGCCTTAGGCGCTGTTCAAAAACACCAAAGTACCAGGAGGCATTTTGATCAAATTTCCGATAGTGCAAAATGTAATCCCAGTCCGGCGCGGCGCTATTAATGGCGTACACGTGTTGCTGCCAAAAAACAAAGGCCAGCAAGGATGGTAAATACACGAGAGAATGCTTCAGTACCCAGCTCAAAGCTTGAGCATGGTAGGCAAATACTAAGACCGGTAGTGCTAAAAAGAAGAGATAGGGGGCTTTCACCAGCAAGGCTACTGCAGCACAACTAGCGGAAAGAATAAGCTGTATCACGGCGCGATTCTTTACACCAAGCATTGCGTAATAAAACGTGGCGTAGGCAAAGGCTTGAGCAAAGAAGTCTATATGGATAGCACGAGAATAAAATTGTGCAAGAGGCAGCGCAAGGTAAATCACAGTTGCCCAAAGGGCAGTTTGTTCATCAAGCAGTAATTCGACAATGCGATAAAAATAGTAAGTGCACAAAAGAAAAAAGAGTAGAAAAACGAGCCGGCTTAGCCACATGCTTTCACCAAACCAGCTTTGCACTTGTGCTACGATCGCTTCTGGCAAAGGAAACTCTAGGATGACCGTATCGGAAGCTCCCATCCAACAAACGGCCGGGTGTAATAGGTCAATTCCATTTTGATAGAAATCCCAAATGTAATAGGCGGTATCAGCTTGCCGCCAATCGTGTGGAAGGTCCAATTCAGCTCCGAAGTGCAAAAAGCGCCAGGCAATCAATCCCAAGATAAGAATCAGCGGAAGTGCTCTTGAAGCTTTTTTCATGCTGTTAATTTGCTTCGAGTAAATCTATCTGTGGTAAGAACTGCAGGAGTGCTTTAGCGGCCATTTGGTGGCCCTCAACCGTCCAATGTGGATCGGAAGGGCAATATAGCAGTTCGTCCGGGAATTCTTCCTTGTGCTGGGAGGTAGCGCTATATAGATCAAGTAAAGCAATACCACTTTCTTGAGAAAATTCCTTGATAACATCCCTTAAGCCTCCAGCTGGAAATACGAATTCATTCCAGCTGCCGATTTCCGATTTACGCACCAAGTTCTCCCCTGAGAACTGCCAGGGGTAGGGAATCAAACAAAGCCCCATAGGAATGTTGTGCGCTTGGAGCGACCCTTGCAGGCCACTAATATGCTGTAGGCTTTGCTCAACTCTGGCTTTTATTTCCTCTGACCAAATACTGGAAGCACGCATCAGCTCCAAATAATCCCATAGGGCGATGGTAAATAAGTCTTTGGTTTGGTTATTAGCTACATAAGCCGCTCTAAATTCGGCCGTGGACATTTCCAAATAACGAGGCAATTCACTTTCTTCCAACATTCGTCGGGCTTTAGCCTTACGCCACATGAATGATGTCATTCTGATCAGGCGTAAACGTTGCCAATCTGCTTTTAGTAATGTCCAGGGATTTCGATTTACGGGAAGATGAGCCGCTTCTACATTGGAAAAGTCGAAGGCGATGGGTTCTCCTTCTTCGTTGAAACGGGCATAAGGTAAATAGCCGCTATCACCCACTGCGTCGCCTGAATAAAAGTCGTTAGGATACAGGAAAAGAACTACCAGGTCTGGATCAAATTGCAGGCCTTTTCGTAAAATCCAATTCCATTCTAATAAAGGAGACCAGCTGGGAAAACCATGCTGCAAAACACTAAAGGAATCCGGCAATAAGCTTTCGAGTTGTGGACCAATCGATTCTTCGTAGGCTACTTGAAGGGCTTGAATATAGGAATCCCCAACCAGTAGTATTCTCCGCTCATCCTTAGTTTTTTCGGGGACTTCTGGCCCTCGCATGGCATCGCTGTTTACTCGATGTAGAATCTTCCTGCTACCATCTTCTGGTATGAGTTGGGTATGGAATTCACAGTTAGGGACGTAATTCTTAAAGTAAGCAGTGTCATATGAAGTATACGGAAACACTCCTTCAATTGGCTGAATAGATTCCCTGATCCCCGCTTGATGAGTAGCAATAGAGGGAAGGAGTTTTTCGATCAGGAATAATGTGACTAAAATCGAAAACAGGCTAAGCGCCGCATTTGAAAGCCAGGATTTAGAACTACTGATTCCTAAGAGTAATACAAGAAAGATGTGGCATACGATGAAAGTGCCAAGCGGATTAACTCTAAATCGTGCAATAACACCATCTCCATCGCTAAAGTATAAGTCATATGCGTACATTAATACGCAAAAAAGTGTAACTATGACAGATGTAATTGATAGCGCCGTTTGAAATTTCTTACGTCTCATTACTCGGAGAATCACACTTTCTAGGATGGACAAGATAGTTATTCCGCTCAGGAAGTGGTATTACGAATGAGCAACCACGGGAAGGGACTCACCGCACTCCCCAACTTCCGCTTAAGCCGATTGGGCAAGGAGCTAGGGTCATATTTTATTTCATATTGATAAACCTGGAGTTCTGCCCAAGTACGATGGAAGTAATGCTGCTGCATCGCCGATTCTCCTTGTTGTTGGTAATAGGCGCTTGTACGCTCCTGCGCTGCTACTAGTTCAGATGCTGAGTAAAAAGGCGTATCGAAAACATGGATTTCACCTCCGGGGCTCAATAGTGCCAATAACCGACTCAGTAAAGCTGGGAAATCAGAGAAATATTGGGCGCAACTGGCCAGGATGATACTATCATATGAGGCTATTGCGAGCTCAGCCTTAAATATATCGCCATAGGCAAACCGGCAATTCGAACTAGCGAATAAGCGCTGGGCTTGTTCCAATTCTACCTCATTGACATCAAGCCCCAGTACGCTCTTGTTATCTTGTTCAGCAACTAATTGGTGAGTTAACCAGCCGTTGCCACACCCTAGGTCGAGAATGCGTTTATGATTTACTGCTTTCAGATGTTGGATCAAACGCTGCACATTGCGCGTACGCAGTCCCCATTCTTTTTCCTGCGGATGCCCTTTCGGAACAATAGGTAATTGCCTGACAATTTCATCCGCATACACTCGCCCTTCCTTATGGCGTGCACTTAAGTATGCCTCCTCGAAATCATTGTGCGGAGGTGTTAGATAGGCTAATTCACTGCTCATACTGTAGGGGCAGGCTTGTTTTCGTAAAGCGGCGATTTCTCTGTTAAGACTCGATACCAAAGCATACCTATTCTAGCTAAAGAAGCCTTGATATAATGCTTCTGGGCCGACCAACTTCGGCTTGTGCCAGCTAGTTCATGCTTGTGGAGCTGCACTTTATTCACTACCCATCTGACGGCGTAGTCATAATAAGGACGAGGGTAAGCCCGAATAAAGTCAATATCTCGATCCGTACTTGTGAACCAGTCTGGCTGCTTCGTAATCCGATCTTTGATATCCTCGTATAATCCCGTTCCTTTGATAGGGTAGGCCACGGTTATGGTGAAAAGATCCGGATTGGCTTTCTTCAAATGATCAAGCGTTAGGAATATATCCTCCTCCGTTTCCCCAGGGTAGCCAAGCATGATGAAGGTACCGGTCTCAATACCTTTTTCCTTCGCCGCTATGGTCATGGCTTGCACCTGTTTAGCCTGTACTCGTCTATCCATAGCATCGATAATGCGCTGTGAGCCACTTTCGGCCCCAATCCACACCCGGAAACAACCGCTTTCCTTAAGCATATCGAGTACATCCTCATTAAGTCGTTCCGCACGGGTAATGCACTCAAATGGGATGACCGCATCTTGCTTAATAACTTCTTCGTGAAAAGCCGTCAGCCATTTATGACTCACCGTGAAGACGTCATCCACAAACCAAACTTGATCTGGATTGTAAGTCTCCTTTAGCTTGCGCAACTCTGCTGCCACCTTCTGCGCACTGCGCCGCCGATACGACTGTCCGTAGACCGCTGTACTGCACCAGCGGCAGGTGTAGGGGCAACCTCGTTGGGTGCTCACAGTAATGGAACTCCGTCCGTGGTGGGTCTTCCAGGTATCCAAATATTGTTTCAGGTCAATCTTATGTCGATTGGGAGCTGGAAGCTCGTCTACTGCTCGTAAGTGCTTGCGGGCGGGAGTTTGTGTGATCTCGCCATCACTATCCACAAAGGCCAAGCCCGGGATGTGGCCAAAGTGGGGGCGGAGGCCTTGTTCCACTGCCTGCACTAGCTCCAACATGCTTTGTTCACCCTCGCCAATGACCAGTACATCAGCACCGGTAGCCAGGTAGTTTTCGACATTATAGCGCAAGTCTGGACCTCCCAGCACCACTAAACTTTCTTTCAGGTTCTCTTCCGCCCTAATCATTTGAACCAAACGAATGACATCCAACTTGGTCATCAGATTAGTGTAAATCGCTATGATGTCTGGTTGCTCAGCAAGGAAATATTCTTTTTGAGCCTGGAAGGAAGTGAAAGTAGTATCGAAGACCTCATTTTCATACCCATGCTGCTCGAGCCAAGCACTCAAGTAGAGGATTCCCAGGGGCGGATACGGTTTATTGATCTTTTGCTCCTTGGGGTCTTCCCGCATGTAATAAGCATGGGTAAAGCAGATCTTCATGAGGTCAAAAATAAGAGGTTCATTCGACAGGTGGGTAAAAAATTGGAGCTAGCATTTTAGCCTCGTGCGTGTGCCTTGCCAGTTCTCCGTCGATTATCAGTAGATGTGGTTTTTCTACGACGTAGGTTTGCCTGACATCGGATTGAAAAGAGCAGTCACCAACATTGGCATTAGCTTCCGAAAAGTACGCTTTCTTGGTAAAAACTGCGAGGCCGTAAGAACTGTTCGTGATCATCGTAGTGTCAATATTCACTTTTGAACCGTCTTTGATGGCGATTCCGATGTTTGTTTCCGTAATGGAGCAGTGCTTAATGGAACATTCACTGGCTTCACCAACAGAGATACCCTTATCAGTAATTTGGTCAATGCTAAACTGCGCTAAGTCAAAAGTACTTCCAGAAAGATCAATGGCGTCACCTCCTAGCTGGGTAAAAGTACCATTGGAGAGTTCTCCTTCGGAAAAATCAATGTCCAGGCCGTCACCCGTGCAATTTTTAATGGCAATGGTATCTAGCTTTACTCGACCGCTGTGTATGATGTTTAGAGCATCTTCTGCGTCGATGTTTTCTAACTGTACGTTGTTTAGCCAAATGTAAGTACCATAACAAGTCATCGCTCCATTGAGCTGTAGCCCTTGTGTTTGCAGGCTCCTGTTATTACGCACAATTACGTGCCTAACCGTTGCTGAGTATACTTGAAGAAAATGAACACCCTTCCCGGTATGGTCCTTGGAGTCAATTACAATCGGATCTTCTTTCGTACCTAATAATTCTGCGGCTCCATAGGCCAATAAAGCCGCTCCCTTACTCAGGTTGATAGTAGTGCCCGCCGGAATGAGCAACAAGTAATTGCCTGGTATGACTTGCAGTTGCTCCAAGCTTATGACTGCAGTATTTGTTGTAATTGTATCTCCCATGATCTGAAACATGGTGGTGTCAATCTGCAATTCCCAAGAATCAATTAGGTCCGTCGTAGGAGCTGGCCAGGTATTCACCTTTTCTTTGAACCAATAATCCACTCCAGCAATGCTGTAGAAAATGAAACGGTCGCCCTCTGGAAGCGGCAAATTTATTTCCGCCATTTCTTGTGAAAATTCGAATGGGGTTAAGGTAATGGGCTCTTTTAGTTCATGTAGGGGCTTGTTTTTGCTTGGGCCCGTTGCTTCAATTTGTATTTCTTGGCAGTAAAAGTTTTTCAGACTTACTTGTTTTCCATTCGCATCGATTTGGGCCTTAAGGGCAATTGATGGTAGAGGAACACGTGTGACACAATCGTTTCCCTTGATTTTTCGAGCGTGCTGATAGGTGAAAGGAGCGGCTCTTTCAAAGTCGTAGGCCAAAACAGCTTCTCTCAATTTATGAGCGTGTTGCCGGAATTCTTCATAATCATACTGATAGTCTGGGAATTCCTCTTTCATAGCAATTTGAAGCTTTTCGAGCCGAATTCCGATGCGTTTATCGAGATCATACCAAAAAGCATCGCTGGTATAGGACAATAGATAGCTTCGATAAGCCTCCTTGAAGTCAGGATGATTGAAGAGGGAGAAAAGAAAATATTCTTCTCTTAAAGCTAATTGCTTGCCCTTCGGACCAGTCTGTCCCAGAAAATCGCCTCGGAACCATTTGTAGACACCGGTGGGAGCATAACCGTCAAAACCGATGGGGTAGAGGTAAGTGTTATGGGAGTGATAGAACCAACGAAGGTTATGCCATCGTAGTGCATGATACGCTTGCGCAACATCGACCATGGCTAAGAAGCCAGCCCAGTAGTTAACATCAATTGCTGCTAAGTCGGGCGCTTTCCGGAGCGCTTCCAATCTTTGTCTTCCCGCCATAAAAGCATCAGTAAGTAGGCTATCTCCTTTGACCCGCTGTTTTTGAAACGGCTCAATGGTAGCAGCTTCAAAATCAGGTAAGTCAAAGGCCACATCCTCCCCGTAGCGTAAACGATGATTCTGGGCTTCCCAGAAACCGTCTTCGTTCAGTTTTAGAATTACACCTTCAGGATACTGCTGCCGGGCAGTAAGTGCCTCCGTGAAGTGAGCTTCAAAGGCATAAATACCCTTATATTCATCATTAAGCCAAAGCTCCACAAATTCGTAGCGGGGCGTGAGTTTACCATCAAATTCGAGCATCTGATGAAAGACCCATTCGTGCAGGAAATAGCGGGTGCGTGGATGTTGAAGCGAAAATTGATCCGCACCCAGTATAGCATTGTCATTTGCTAGCTTAACTCGCCAAGACCATTTATTCCCACGCAAGTGGTCTAACCAATCACCCTTCAGGCGGATTTCTCCCTGAATAGCTTGTGCTTCGTATTGAATGGAGGCGGGGACGTAATCTTTGCCACTACTTTCCAGGTATCCTCTGGCCAGTGCCTCCCCACGTTTGCGTTTCACTTTGTCTAAGTTGTGCTTGGCAATGTGGATTTCTAATTTGGGTAGCCCCAGATCGGGAGGAAGCGGTTCTTGTTCATCGCAGCCAGCAGCTAGAAGCACCACCAGCGCGACAGCAGCTAGCGCATACTGATGGTGTACAAGTCTACCGATGGACCGAAGCATTTGTGGAATTACTTGCTATGGTGAATTAAGAGGCGAAAACAAATGTACTTCATTTATATTGCACCTTTCAATCATCCAGATTCGTAATCGGCTATGCACGCGACTAAGTTATGCGCTCGATTTTTAATGCTTGGTAGCTTTCTGATCCTACTTTGCGCTTGCCCAAGGAAAGCAGAGGTGGAGCCTTATTCCTTTTTTGTGGCGGGGCATACCTACGGTGTAAAAGAAAAGCCTGTACCAGGCTTGCATATGCCTTTTGTGGCTGATTTTGAAAACATCAACAACTACCCTAGTCTCAGCTTTGGCGTACTCACTGGAGATATTGTCTATTACAGCCGCGATACTTCCTGGGATAATGTGGACCGGCAATTAGCGGACTTAAGCGTTCCAGTCTACTTCACCACCGGCAACCACGATGAAGGGCACAAAGCGGTTTACAAAGAGCGCTACGGCATCACTTACTATTCGTTTGAGCAAGGCGCTGACCTATGTATCGTCTTAAATCCCGGCCTGGGTGGCTGGAATATTTGGAATGAGCAAATGGACTTCCTGAAAGCTCAAATGGAAAAGGCGCCAAACTATGAACACATCTTTCTCTTCTTTCATCACCTGGTCTGGTGGGATGCAGCCAATGAGTATCGCAACTTTCGTCCTAACTCACAAGATGGCCGGGCCCCAACTGTGAATTTCCTACCGGAAGTATTACCCATGCTGCAAGCCTGTGGCCGCCCCGTTTACTGCTTTGCTGGCGATGTAGGTGCAGCTGGCCAACCCACCGTGTTCTTTGCCGATAAACGCGAGAATGTCTATCTAATTGCCAGTGGTATGGGGAATCAACGAAAAGACAATTACCTCCTCGTGGATGTACATCCAGAAACCGGTGTAGAAATTAAGATCAGATGGTTGCAAGGGCAAGGTAAGGGTCCTTCCTTTCCTACAGAAGAAGAACTACCATTCGGAATCAGGCTTTTCCCTTAGGATTGGTAAGTTAAAATGAAAATGAGAGTGAAAATAAAAGTAAGCAGTCGCTAGGTCTGACTTTAACTCTAACTGTTACTGTCACTACCATTCTAATTCTCACTATATGCCCCTTCAATGCCTCATATGGTTCAAGAAAACTTAGGGTCATTTGAATTGGGCTGGCAAAACTTTCACTTTAACCCTTACTTCTATTTTTACTTTCCCTTACTGCGCTTCACCGCCAGATAGCAATGATCACTTCCCGAAGCCGCCCAAGACCAATTCTGTATCACGCGCTCCAGTCCATTGAGAAAGCGTAGCAAATGCGGTCGTTTTTCGAAGAAAGGTTCCAGATAGGAGGGAGGGACAAAGAAGCCAATGGGACGAACCAAGGGGTTTTCGAATTGCGCCAAGTCTTGGAGTACATCATCAGGACTATAATACCAGGTGGCTATGCTGCTCTGATCCTCCAGACGAGCCATAGTAGGCGTCCGCCTCAGCCGTCGCCAGGCTGTCGTGAATTGTCCTTTGAGGGAAAAGTAGAGTGTCTCCCACCAGCAAAAACGCCCCATGATTACGACAACCAGCCAACCCCCAGGTCGAACCAGGCTAGTAGATTTTTCCAAGAAAACCTGAAGCTCCTCAGGCGACAAGCAGTTTAAGCCGCCGAAGTTAGAGAAGACCAGATCGTAGCTGATGTCCGAATCAAGATTGGTAATCGACTGACAGCTGAATTGTAAGTGTTGGCGAATCTCTTCTGGAAGATGTTCAGCCTTTGCCTTTGCTACTGCAACCATTTCTGGCGAGATATCCGTAGCAAGGACGGTCTTGCCTTTTTGGGCCAACCAACAAGCATCCACGCCCGTACCACAATTGATCTCTAAAACAGATTGAAGGTCAGTGTTTTGAAGCAATTTGTTAAGGTGGGCGTATACTTGTTTTCGCTGTAGTTTACCCGTTTCCGTTTCGGTAAAGGTAGCATCGTAGTCCCGTGCTACATGATCAAAGGGTTGGCTTTGGTTCATGCGCCCTATGATTGATCTGTTTCTAGTTGGCGCAAGCGTTGTCGGTCAATGATCATGGCCGGCAGGTAGTAGGCAGTGGCTAAAACAGAACGCAGTTTCCATTTAGTGATGGAAGTAGGTTTAGCCAACAGGCTTCGGAAGTTGTCCCAGCCTTGCTGCAATCGAAACACCTTGTGCACATAACGATGCAATCGACGATAGAAAGCAGGAGAAAAGGTGCCGCGGTACATCATGGCCAGATCGTCTGAATCAGTCCAATTTTGTTTGTCCTGAAGCTGCGCTTTCACCTTGTCGTAGAACTTGGTGCCGGGTAGGGGATAGGAGACCGAAATGCCAATATCATCAGGTACCAGGTCTCTCACCATTTGGATGGTTTTCTGAATGTCCTCCTTCGTTTCGCCTAAGTACCCAAACTGTAGGAAGAAGCCCACACGCACACCTTGCTGCTTCAATAAGCGAGTGGCCTCGTAGATCTGTTCTACATCTGTACCCTTATCCATCGCATCCAGGATATGCTGAGAGCCAGACTCTGCACCCACCCAAACCTCATCTAAGCCAGATTCTGCTAATGCTTGAATCGTATCCTCCTTTAAGAGAAGATCGACGCGTGACTGAATTTTATAGCGAGGTTTAACACCAAGGGCTTTTATCTCTTCATTGAATGCTTGCACCCAACCCGGTTTGAGGCCGAAGATGTCATCACATACCCAGAAATATTCTGCGCCCTGCTCTTTGATCAGCATCGCCATTTCCTGGGCCACTCGTTTGGGAGAACGCGAATTGTAGCGATTACCGTAGATGGGTTTAGCGCACCAGTTACACTTGTAGGGGCAACCTCTAGTGGTGGCTATGTTGAGGGAAAAGAAACCACGGCCTTGTTCCCATATTTCGCGGTAGCCGCTGAATTCCACCAAGTCCCAGGCTGGGTCTGGAAGATCGTCTAGCTTTTTTAAGACCGGTCGTCGAGCATTTTTTATCAGTTTGTCCCCCTCCAAAAAAGCGACGCCCAAAATGCTCTTCGCGGTTTCTTTCTCCCCGTTTTCTAACAAGTCGCAAAGTTCTGCTAGTGTCAGTTCTCCTTCGCCTTGGATGACAAAATCCGCACCAGCCCGCAGATAGGTCTCGGGATGATCCGTAGAGTCAGAGCTACAAATGATAATATGCTTTACGGTAGACCGTGCCATTTGGATCATCTCCAGGGCGGCATCCCGCATCACGGTCAAGCACATTTTACTCAGGTAGTTGAAGCCATCGTCGTAGATGACCAAATATTCAGGCTTATCAACGAGGTGCGGGGCTAACTCCTGTGCGGAATGCACTAGATTGGTATCAAATAAGCGAACCTCATAACCTTTGGAACGCATTAGCGACGCGGCATAAATAGTCCCATAGGGTGGATAGGGGCGCTGATCCTCCCATTGTTTGCTATCGAAACGATAGAAATAAGCATTGGTGAAAAGTACCGTGCTCATAATTACTTACTACTCGGTTGGTGCGGAAAGTGGATTGAGGGTTGGTCGGTTCAAACGAACCTGGTGCCGTTCCTCAAATGCTACAATGCGTTTTTCAAGTTCGGATAATACGCGGTTCTGAAAATCTTGTGGGTGGTGCTTAGACACGTAAGGACGCGACTTTAGAGCGGTCGCAAACTTTTCAGGCTCAAATGTAGCGAATTTCTGTTGCCAGTATTTGATGGTCCGCTGATAGAAAATAGTATCTAAACGTTCTCCCAATTGCCCCCGCAGCAACCATTCCAGAAAACGTTGTATTCGACTTTGCCGAAACGGAATGGTCTTTTCCGTATCGCGCGCCGGAAAGTTAGGGTAATACAGCTTAGTCCAGGCGTTAGCCATCAAGAAGCGATCATAAATAGCCTTACTGTACAGCGGGGTTAAGGTTGCTACTTCCGTAGCCGTAAATTGGTTTTGCTCTTCAATGACCAGGTGGTCTTCGTCGACAAAATAATTGACACAAAAGTACTTGTGCGAATTCAGGAGGACCAGTTTTTTGAATAATACTAAGAGTGTACGACTCACCCAAAGGCGCCCGGGCTTTGTGACGATGAAGTAGTCTATATCACCATCCTTGGGCATGACGTTCTTAGACAGGGCTCCGGAAAGGAAGACACCACGCACAAAAGGAAAGCGGCGAATTAAGTGGCTCATCCGATAGGCATGGCGAATATAGCGCTCGGCCCGTTGGTTGTTGTCAAGGCGTTGTTCTACCCAGTCGGGGCGAGCTTGGCAACAGTAGTATCCTTGATAGGTATAAAGCCAGCCGCGCTGGACGGCATCAGCAAGGTGTTTCTTTAGATCATTGCTGGTGAAAGGTTCTCCTTGACAAAGTTTCTGTATCTCTTCTGATTTCAGCGGGTAGGAGAAGATTTCAAAGTAGAGTAGCGGCTGCAGAATCCGTTGTAGCGGATGGCTGATAGTCAATGTTTCAGGATGGTATGGGCCAAGATTGTTCACCATGGGAGTTAATGAGTAGAAAATCGGGCAGTGGCACACTTCACCTATAGCAACGACGTGCTTACCTATAGGTTGTAGCCATTTGACCCCTAGCAAGAATAAGTAAAAAATGACGATTCCTGAAAAAATCTGCTGCCGGAAATAATGGAAGTGGTAGCAATCCGCTAATTTACACGCTACTTGTTGATCTATAATCGCCAAAATTTAAAGATCAGATGTCGTTGACAAACCGGATCATGGTTTTCTTGTGGGGAGCAATATTCATTACCTTCTTAGTGAAGATTCCTTCCCTAGTTGATCAGTTTCACGTCAGCCGTTTTGTGGTTTCTAGCCTTTTCTGCGCTTGGGGTGTTCTGGCTGTTTTGCCGATGCTGAAAAAGCCATCGCTGACGCGAATGGATGCTTTGCTTTTTGGCTTTTATGCCTGGCACTTACTCTCTGTGCTCTGGGCGGACAATTTCGGTGAGGCGATATTTACAAGTCAGAAATATCTCCTGTTCGCTGTGTTATTCCTATGCTTTAGGCACGTACTCGAAGAAGAAAAGAGTGTTCGTGATAAGATATTTCCAATTGTTGTAGCCTGTAGTGTGTTGCTCTGCGGTATTGTATTTACTCAACTACTCAAGCAAATGGGAGCAGAAGGGCTTGCTGACAAAGGAATTTATAAGGTCATCGGTCATGCTGGACACAAAAACCTGACCGCTTCCTATCTTTTCCTCTTACTGGGGTTTCTCCTGTTTTGGTTGCGTGAACACGGCCGCAAGCCCTGGTATTTACTGTTGTTGGTTGCGGTAGGGGTGTTGATGCTCATGCTGCGCAGCCGGGCAGTGTTCTTGGCGGTGATGATCGGCGGGTTTATCTATGGCCTGTATCTCCTGGCTAGTAGGGAATCTGCCTTGTTTAATACCTATCGTCGTCTGCTTACAGCCATGTTTACGGTGATTCTAATCACCTTTGTCGGACTAATATTTACGGGGATAGGTAAGCAGTATGTGAGTTATGTCAACCCCATGAACTACATGGAAAGCGCCTCGGCTACGGAGCGTTTATTCGTTTGGTCAAAAACGGTTGACCTTATTGAAGATCGTCCGGCATTAGGCTACGGTGCGGGAAATTGGAAGCTGTTTTTTCCAAGCAAGAGTATTGAAGGAGGTTACCGTTTAATGGAGAAGGACCTTGTTTTTACGCGTACGCACAACGACTTTTTGGAGATAGCGGCGGAGGTTGGCTTACCAGGCTTAGCCTTATATGTGGGCATATTCCTTTCGGCACTCATTGCCTGTTATCGCGGCTTTCAAAAAGCCAAAGCTGCTTATCGAAGTCGCTGGGTGGTGCTGGTGATCATGCTGATTGGTTACATGATTATTTCCTTTTTTGATTTCCCGAAAGAACGGATCGAGCACCTCACTATTTTGGCTTTGCTGCTTGCCTTTGTTTTTTATCAGGGCAAAAATAAAGAGACTGCTTTAACTGGCCGTCTAACTTTGGTGAGCAAGAACGCACGATATGGCCTGAGTGGCATCTTGTTATTGCTGTTACTCATCAATATTCCGGTAGGCTATCATCGTTTCATTGGCGACCAAGCCAGCCTGGTTATCCTAAGTAATAGGGGAGGGGAACAGTTAGAATCCATTCAGCGACAAGTTCAACGAGCCGAGTCAGATTGGTACGATGTGGACCCAATGGTGGTGCCGCTGAGCTGGTACGAAGGGGTTGCCCACTACGTAAACAATGATTACACTGCTGCTGAGCCCCGTTTTGCGAAAGCATATGAAGTGAACCCGTACAATTTTAATGTAGTCAATAATTATGCCAGCACACTGGTTCAATTAGAGGAGTACGAACAAGCGGTTCCATTATACCGACAAGCGTTGGAGATCAATCCGCGCTTTGAAGATGGGATGTTCAATTTAGCCTATTCCTTGTTCCAATTAGGGCAATATGATGAGGCACTGGAGTTGGTAAATAAGACCACTAAAAACGAAGAAAGGAAAAGGGTTTTCCTGCAAGAGATTGAAACAGCTAGGCAAGCTACAAGCAACTAATTTCGTTTTCACTCATTAATTTTCCCAATCCACTGGATTTGGTCAGTGAATCTTGTGGTGGGAAAGAAGAAAAATTGTACTTTAAGCCGATTGTGATGTAGCAGATCATCCTATGGGATGAAGCTGTTACTTTTGGTTATTTCTGTATACGTGATCTCATGAAAATGTTAAAAGGAATCGTTCTAAGCCTCCTGTTCGTATTTGTTTGTACAAACACAATGTGGAGTCAAATATCTCTTTCTCCAAACAATGGTGACCCAGGCACTTCTTTTAGTGTCACCATTACCGGGGCTGCATTCGCTGGTAGCAGCACGATGCAGTGTATAGAGGTATCAGATGGTACTACCACCTTTAGCTTCAATGCTTCCTCGCCCGCCTCACCAACTATGTCCATTACCGGAACCATGAATATCCCAGCTACTGCACGGCCAGGCTCAGGGTACGATGTAACGGTCTACAGTAATAATAGTTGTTCTGGTGGGGTTGATGGTAGTTGTACGGATTGCTTTACGGTTAATTCACCCAATAACATATCCGCAACGCCCAATAATGGTGACCAGAATTCTTCTTTTGGTGTAACAATTACAGCCATTGGTTTCCAATTTGCAGGGACTCCTACGACTCAATGTGTGGAGATTTACAATAATAACACCAGCTATACCTTCAATGGCAGTAGCGCAGCTTCTCCTACCAGCACACTCTCAGGAACTTTGAATGTTCCTTTGAATGCAGCACCGGGATTGTACAATGCAGTCGTTTACGATAATTTGGGAGGAATTTGTAGTGGCTCCTACACCGGAAGTTGTGTTGATTGCTTTACCATTAATGCTATTCCACAAGTCACCTCCTTGTCACCCAATAGTGGTGATCGTGGCGATTCCTTTGGTATAACCATTACCGGAATAGCCACGAGTTGGTCTGGCACACACTGTGTTGAAATATCGAATGCGACAACAACACTTACCTTTCCCGCGACTGCTAACTCCAATACTGAGTTGGAGGGGACAATTGATATACCGCTTGATGCAAGTGTGGGCAACGATTACGATGTAGTTGTTTATGCGGATGATAGCGGGGTATGCGCAGGTAGTACGGATGGCGATTGTATGAACTGCTTTGCGGTAACCGAGCCAACACCAATGGGTAATATTACGCCCAACCCTAACCAAGGGAATGCAGGAGAAACCTTTGGTGTTTCCCTGACGGGTATAGGTACATCCTGGGCTAGTCTAACCTCGCATTGTGTAGAGATATTTGACGACGCAGAAAATACAATCATCCAGTTCACTACGGACGTCGCTTCTTCTGATTTCAATTTCATGAGTGGGTCCTTGTCCATCTCATTCGCTACCCCTCCTGGCTTCTACAATATGCGAGTGTATGATCGTAATGATGGAGTATGTAGCGATGCATTGGATGGTAGTTGTACCGATTGTTTCCAAATTTTACCACCACTTCCACCAAGTGTAACCATGATCACTCCGAATAGTGGTGATCGGGGGGATTCCTTTGGGGTGACCATTACTGGTAATAACACCAGTTGGTCGGGTACCCATTGTGTCGAAATATCGAATGCATCTTCCACATTTACGTTTTCGGGTACTGCCAACTCTTCTACCGAAATTGTTGGAACACTTGATATCCCACTTGATGCCGTTGTGGCTGGTGATTATGATATAGCTGTATATGCCGATCCGACTGGAGACTGTAACGGTAACACGGATGGTACTTGTACCGATTGCTTTGCGGTAACTAATCCTACGCCAATGGGGAATATTATTCCCAACCCGGACACCGAACTTGCGGGTGAGACCTTTGGTGTTTCTCTTACCGGCTTGGGAACAACTTGGGCAAGCTTAACCTCTCATTGTGTAGAGATATATGACGATAGCGAAACCACGGTAATTCAGTTTACGATGAACGTGGCCTCCACCGACTTTAACTTCATGACCGGTACCACTTCACTGCCTTTCGCTACTCCAGCTGGTTTTTACAATATTCGCGTGTACGACCGCAACGATGGCGTATGTGAAGGCACCTTGGATGGCAATTGCACTGATTGCTTCGAAGTTTTGGAAGCTATCTGTCCAACACCAGTACTGAACTTATCTCCTGAGTCCTTCTGTGCAGATGATGATGTTGTGATGGGCTTAAGTGGTGGCAGCCCAATGGGCGGAGTTTATAGTGGCCCTGGTGTCACGGATGATGGCAATGGGGAAACCTACAGCTTTGATGCGACTGCAGCTGGTGTAGGTATACACATTATTACGTATAGCCTGACATTGAGCGATGATTGCATGGTATCGGCTAGTGGTGAGGTAGTTGTGTTGCCGCTTGCCACCGCCACTTTTACCGCGCTTGAGGATCTGTGTGTAGACGCGGGTGTGCAGAGCGATCTGGGAGGCGGCGAACCAGTTGGTGGAGGATACAGCGGCCCAGGCGTAACGGATGATGGTAATGGGGAAACCTACAGCTTTGATCCTGCCGCGGCTGGTGTAGGTGTGCATGATATTTCTTATACCTATGATCCGAGTCTCGAAGCACAACGCCCTATTTTAGGCTTTGGAAGTTCCTTTATTGGAGAAATGATGGGTGATCGTTTTGGTCAATCATCTGATATATCTCAGGATGGCAGTGTCTTAGCGATTGGAGCACCAAGCTTTAGTAGTTCTGGGTTTTCGACCAATGGGCAAGTTACCGTTTACGAGTTTTCTGGTAGTGATTGGGTACTTCGTGATTCGCCGCTACTGGGTAGTGAAGATGACGAGGGATTTGGCACTTTCGTATCCTTGAGTGATGATGGTAACCGTCTATTGGTGATGGGATCATCTAGTTCTTCCGTATTTACAACTACCATTCAAGTTTATGATTGGGATGGTAGTGCTTGGGTGCAGGTAGGTCAGCAGCTAGATAATTTTGCTTCCTTAAATGTGGCTTTTTCACTTGGAGGAGTTCAACTAGCCGGAGATGGGGAGAGTTTCATCATGATCAACAAAATCTCAGACGGCGTTTTGGATGAGGCTCGCATTTATGATCTTATAGCAAATACCTGGACGCTCACATTTACTATTTCTGAATCCAGTGGTGGATATTTCGACTGTAAAATGTCGGCGGATGGAAACAGAGTGGCCTTCCAAGCCGACAATTTGGGAATTCAAATATGGGAAAGAAATGGTGCCGTTTGGGAACAGCTGGGTACTACTATTGACGATCCACTTCAGCCAGGTATAGGTGCTTTTAATATCTTGATTGGTGGCCTTTCAGCGGATGGCTCTCGTGTGCTTTTCAGTAGAATTGATGAAGAAAACTTCCCTGATACCGAAGGTCAAGTATGGGTTTTTGAATGGAATGGTTCGGATTGGGTGCAGGTAGGAGACCCCGTATCGGTGGTCATATTACCGGATGCCTTTGGAATTACAAGTACAGACCTATCGGCTGATGGCAACCGCTTTTGTGCGACTTTTGCAAGGCCAGAATCGGAGGAGAACGGCCTTTTTGTTTATGATTGGGACGGTAGTGCTTGGAATCTAGTAGGTGCTGGGGTTACCGATGAATTTCTTGATGGACGAACTGCTGGGCGGGGTGTTATGTCCGGAGATGGTACCACCTTTGCTGTACGGACGATCACTGGTGACAATACGTCCGTAGGTACCGCCATCGGCCTGGTGGGAACCTTCCGGATAACAGAGTTTTGCCCGGATCTCATCACGGTTGTGGATCAAGTAGAAGTCTTTGACCTACCTAACGTTAACCTATCTACGGTAGCAGGCTACTGCCTAGATGCCCCGATTGCCAACGCTCCGCTGACTGGTGGTTCTCCTTCAGGCGGCGTCTACAGTGGTCCTGGCGTGACGGATCTGGGTAATGGTACGCAGTACAACTTTGACCCCATGGCCGTAGGTACTGGCGTATTCACCATTACTTACACCTTCACGGATGCTAATGGCTGTGTAAATAGTGCCACTAGCGATATCGAAGTATTTGACTGCGCCTTTGAAGTAACTGACCCTTGCGCTTGTCTGGATAATGCGACGATCATTGATCTGGATGCCGGCACCGGCGGAGATGATGGCCAGTTCTCAGAAGTTGTTTCCGTTTCGAATGCTGCTGGTGGCATGCTACCTGCCAATCAGACCTGGACCGTGACTGCGGCTAGTGGTGCTTTTGATGCTTACAATGTACCGGCTATCGGTGTGCAGAGTGCTGGTGTGCCAGTGGCCACGGATGGCAGTGTGACCATGACTTTCAATGCTGGAAGCTATGAATTACCATTTGTACATGTAGACGACCAAGGCTACAGCATTACGGTTGAGGGCCCATTCGGTCAAGGAAGTGCAGCTAATGTTACGTTAACCATTAGCAACAATTGCCAGTATCCAAATCCAGTCTTCGATCCAGCACTGCCAGACTTCATTTGCAGCACGGAGCCAGCGATTACCCTGGACGGTATAGATACCAATGGTGGTACGGATGATGCCATTACGTTCACGATTAATGGAGCTCCAGCCACGCAGTTTGATCCAGTAGCACTGGGTGTTGGCTTCTATACGGTAGTCATGACTTATGATGGGGCTGACGATGGTAATGGCAGCGTTTCACCTGATGGCGGAATTACCCCCGCATCACCAGGCTGTACGCAGACAGTACAGAAAGTAGTTGAAGTAGGTGGCCTACCACCGATCTTAACTTGCCCTGCGGATGACTTTGGTTTACCGGCAGGTTGTAATCCAGCTGTACCAGTGGCGGCAACAACCATTAACCTTCTACGTGACCCTAATCCCGATCCAGCGCTGCCAACGGTAGAAGACGGTTGTGGAACACTTACCCTCACAAGTAGCGATGAAATCAGTGATAATGGCTGTACCCGAACGATTACCCGAACTTATACGATTACCGATCAAAACGGAGATAGTGATACTTGTGAGCAGGCCTTTACCTTCATCGTAGATACAGATAGTCCGACGTTTAATGAAGAGCTCCCAATGGATATGACGGTAGAATGTGACGCTGTACCAATGGCTGCCACGCTAACGGCTTCAGATAATTGTACACCAGATATCATGGTGAGCTTTAATGAAGTACGTACGGACGATACTTGCCCGCAGGAGTTTACACTTACGCGCACCTGGACAACGGACGGAGATGACTGCGGTAATCCTGGCATCTCACATACCCAGGTGATTACTGTAGAAGACATTACTGCCCCAACCCCAATGTGTAATACGATCCGCATCTTCCTGAACGAGGCAGGCATGTACACGCTAACCCAAGCGGATATCGACGAGATTGCGGCTGGAGCTTCTGATAACTGTGATGATGACTTCACCTACAGCATCGATCAAACGATGTTCAATTGTGATGATATCAATCTAGCCATCGGCGCGATTGGTGGAGCCGAAGTAGAGATGACCTTCGTAGACTGCGCAGGTAACACCTCGATGTGTACCGCGATTGTGGAGATTGACGACTCAGCCGTACCATTCAATTTTGCTTGTATTGGTGATATCAACATCACCTTAGGCGCAAACTGCGCAACTACACTTACACCAGAAATGGTGGTGACGGGCTTTGATGATTGTATCGATAGTTACAACATAATGGTAGACGGGATAGAAACCGATCAAGTAGTCAGCTGTGGAGATCACACCTACATGATCGAACTAGTGGAAGATGGTGAAGTTGTTTACACTTGCTGGGGCAACATCTTCGCTGAAGACAAGACGGCTCCAACTTTGGAGTGTCCAGATAACACCGGTTCGGTAACAATGGACTACGCAGCGTTCCAGACTTCTGGAGAATTGACTGCGGTTGATCCTTCGCTAGAATTGAACGACTACAGCTGTTTAGTTAATAACTCTTCTGGTCTACCATTAACGGATGGTGAGCACAACTACGACCTGGTTACGTTCACTACGCCAACTTCACCAGTACCTGCGGATGTTTATACCTTCCTATTGGAGACGAACTTCGCTGGAGGTGGTTTTGATGATGGTCAGATGTACATTTTCCAAGGTGACTTCAGTGCGGATGATCCATGTCAGAACATCATCGCTAACTTGGGTGATTCCTTCATCCCAGCACTTGGTAACCCATTTGATCCGGGAGCACGCTTTAGCTTGCCACTGCGCCCGAACACGGAGTACGTTGTTCTGATTACGAACTTCGACGATGGTTCACTAGGTCCATGGACTTTGACTGCATATTCTGATAATGGTACGGTACTAGGTGGTGACTTCACCCCGACGAACGTGACGGAGACGCGTGATCTACTTTGTGATGACCTGGGAGGCGTACAATTCCTATTCCCAGAAAGCTGGGTGGTTGATGGAGATGGTAATTTAGATGCTTCTGCCACGCGTGCCCTGAATGACTGGACCCAGGCTGAATTGAATGAGTTTTTAGCTAAGCTTGGTCTTACGGGCATTCCTGCGGCAATGGATAACTGTGGTGATGTACTGGTAACGGTATCTGATGAGGTAGAAGAAGAAGGCGACTGTGGTAGCCTTACCCTGACGCGGACCTTCACAGCTAGTGATCGTTACGATGGCGCATGTATGTTCCCCACGAGCCCCGTATTGACGACCTCTTGTACACAGACAATTACCTTCCGTCGCCCAACAATTGCTGATGATGTGGTCTTCCCACCAAACAGCGCTATCATTGAGTGTGATGAGGACTACCCAGTAGATGCGAATGGCAACCCTGCCCCAGAGATCACCGGCTACCCATGGGTACGCACTGCGACTGGTTTTGTAGACCTATCTCAGTCTTACTGTAACCTAGGAGCATCTTACTCAGATGAGCCACGTATCGAGACTTGTGAAGGTAGCTTCAATTTCCGCCGGGAGTGGAATGTGGTCAACTGGTGTGACCCATCAGAGAACACCACTTTTGATCAGTATATCAAAGTAGGCGATTACACGGGTCCAGAAATTACTGGTATCCCAGGTGTAATCAACGTATCCACTTCACCATTCTCTTGTGAAGCGAACGTATTGATTCCAATTCCTGATGTAGCGGATGCCAACGGCTGTTCTTCAGCTGAAGCAACCAGCTATACCGTACTGGCCTTCGGTGAAGCATTCTTCGCTGGTGGTAACATCAATGATGGTGATGTAGTATCTGCACCAATTGGTGAGCACATCTTGATTCTGTGTGCCGTTGATGCCTGTGGAAACGAGACTTGTGAAGAGTACGATCTAGTAGTAACGGACGAAATCGAGCCAACAGCAGTATGTAATGATGAGTTGAACGTATCTATCGGCGGTGGTGATGTAGCCAACGGCGTAGAAGGTATCGCTCGCGTCTTTGCAGTTGACTTCGATGAAGGATCAAACGATAACTGTAGCGAAGTTACTTTGGAAGTACGTCGTAACTTCTGGCGTAATGGTACTTGTGATGCCAGTGCGAACCGCTTCAGCCCATGGGGTGATCTTGTCTTCCGGAGTAACTACTTCCCAACAGATGTTCTGGTTACCAGCTTCGTCTGTTACGCGTAGTTCAATGGTGATCTCGTTGCCGATATCACAGCAGTAGAAGTCTACAAATTCACCCCATGGGCTGAAGCGGTTCGCA
>JBCBEC010000006.1:0-287586 GCA_038528965.1 Bacteroidota bacterium
ATATGCAATGGCATTTCCTACGATACAGTGGACTTTTACCATGGCTATAGCCTTTATTCAAAGAACTCTTTTGTTCTGCTGTCAAATTTTCAATGTGTTTCGATTTGCGTCCCATGACTCAAATCTAATAAACTTAATTTATTTTTGTCCAAGCACTTATCTGGTTTGAATTAGAGCATTCCTACGGAGGTGACCTGGATATTGAGATAATCTGTCCAAACGGACAAAGCGCCTTTATCATCGATTTTCCAACCACTATTGGCACTACCAACTTCGGAGAGCCTTACGCGACGGCCCCCGTAGATCAAGAATCGTTTGACCTTACCCCAGGTCTACCTTACCGCTATAATGTTGTAGACGAGGGTCCCTTAACTTTTGAGGAATTCTCAGAAATTGCCCCCATTTACGCCTACACAACGGTCCCTAGTACGACGACAGGCAATACATTCACCTACTCTGACACCTACTTTCCTGAGGACACGTACCGAAGTGAAGAACCGTTCAACAGCTTCAACAGTTGCCCCATTCGAGGAGAGTGGACCATTAGAATTCAGGATAATCTGGGGCTTGACAACGGATCAATCTTTGCCTGGGGGCTGGCCTTTACCGGTGCAATGGATTCACTAATTGAAAATACCGTTAGCTGGGAATGGGAAGCCAACCCCAGCATCACTGAATTTGGGGAAAACAGCATTGAGGTACTCGTCTCTGCTGACGAACCGATCTTAAGCTTTAGCGCCAGTGACAGCTACGGTTGTACCTCCGAGATTGATTATGCAATCAATATTCTCCCAGAGTCTGATTTACAGTGCCAGGGCTTTGCTCCTGTGGAACCAGAACTCGAAGTGAACCCCTTCCCCTGGCCTAACCCATTCACAAATGATCTTCGACTCCAACTTAGGGATGATGGCCCTGCTCAATTACAGGTGTTAAATATCAATGGGCAAATGGTGTACGAAGCCATTACCGAAGGTTATCACGAAATCAATACCAGTGCCTGGCCAGCTGGCGTATACTGGCTGCAACTCGTTCAATTGGACGGGAATCAAATATATACTAAGCGGGTCATCAAGCAGTAATTCGGCTCAGTCAAAATTTATTGCCTCCCACAAGTTAACCTCTTGCCGAAAGTAGGTATTAATGAACAAATTTAGAATTACGGATTCAGCTTTGAATACCGTAATTTTGATTGTTGGCGTGCTGCTAGTTGCTCGTGATCATTCCTATAGCTATCACACAATCAGTACTTTAGTCCAATCCTGTTCACTACTACCGCAAAACACCACCTCCATGAATTGGGCACCCCGTTTTTTGATTTTCTTACTCCTGAGTATTCCCTTCACTAGCTCAGCTGCCGACTATTTCTGGATCGGTGGCAGTGGTGATTGGTCAGATATCAGCCATTGGGCCACCACCTCTGGCGGCGCCATTACCCATAGCCAGGCTCCCACTGCGGATGACGACGTGTACTTTGACGGCAACTCCTTTACCGCTCCCGGCCAGACCGTAAGCATGAATACAGATATTATTTTCTGTCGTAGTATGAACTGGGTGGCCGCGACCAACAACCCCACTTTCATCGGAGGAGCTAATGTGACCTTAAACGTATTTGGGTCATTGGACATGATTGCGAATATGACGTTCGATTTCTCGGGCGAAGTAGTGTTCACCGGCAACCTGCTGGATAATACCGTCAACTTTGGGCCGCATACCGCTGGACAGGATGTACTGTTTTCTGGCACCGGCGCCTGGACCCTGAATAGTGGTATTACTGTTGACAGTGCCTTTGTATTCAACGAAGGTGAATTGTACACCAATGGTCAGGCCGTTGATTGTTTATACTTCTACAGCAGCTCAACTAGCCTGCGGACACTAGACCTAGCTAATTCCACGATTACCATCCGCGGTCAGACGATTGATCCCTTTGATGGAAATATTCCGGAACAGATCATTCAACCACTACGCATTCACGCCCAGAATCTAAACATGACTCCGGGTACATCCACCTTCGTGTTAACGAACCCCATTGTGGACATTTGGTTGGAAGGCCCCGGCACCGTCAACTTTAATCGGGTTTTTCTCAGTAGCCCGATGGGTAATAGTAGGATTATACCGTGGTTACCATTTGGGGATATTGCTAATACTCCAACCATGAACTACAACGAACTGGAGCTAGCACACCTCACCCTGCTTAATGGTAGTCCAACGATCGGAAATCTAATTCTTTATCCTGATCAACGTTATCTCTTTGAAGGCGGGCAGACCTTTACCTACGATAATATCGATGCAATTGGTGACTGTTTGCAAAACATTGCTATTGAATCTACCGACGGCGGTACTCCAGTAGATTTTAGTACCCCAAATGCGATAACAGTAGATTACGTCTCCCTCCGAGGGGTCAACGCAGTAGGTACTGGATCCTTCACTGCTAATAATGCGGTAGACCTGGGCGGTAATGCCAACTGGACCATTAACCCTCGGATTTCACAGGACTTTTACTGGGTGGGTGGCACCGGTAACTGGAGTGATCCCGTGCATTGGTCCTTTACCAGTGGCGGACCCAGTAGTGGTTGTATCCCTTCCCAAATTGATGATGTCTTCTTCGATGCCAACTCTTTCAACGGAGGTGGGCAGACGGTAAATATTGATGTAGAGAATGCCTACTGCCGCAGCATGGATTGGACAGGCGCCACTGATCTGCCTAGCCTTGCTGGCCCGGGACAAAATGCCTTACGACTGGGCGGTTCGTTGACCTTTATCGCCAACATGCAAAATGCCTTTGACGGTGCCTTTTTCTTTGAGTCTGACCTCATGGGCAACACCATCACCACTGCTGGCCAACCCTTTAACTTCGACCTCAACTTCTCCGGGGTGAACGGTGAATGGATCTTTTTGGATAATGTTTTTGTGGGGCAGAATATCTACTTCACATCGGGCACCTTACGCACCAATGGTCATGACATAGACGCTAACCGTTTCTATTCCGAGTTCCCGTTTCAGCGACAGCTATTCCTTGGTACTTCTTATATCCAATTGAACCTACGCAATAATCGCGCTCCGATTTGGGAAATGCAGACGGATAACATCAATATGGACGCTGGAGAAAGCACCATTGAATTTACCGGTTCCTTCTCTACCTTATTTCGCAACGAAGGAAACAATACAGCCGCCTACAATAACGTGATTTTCAATGCTTTTGAGGGCCGTTACTTTAACTTGATCAATTTCCCCGGAACTGATATTACAGTCGATTCACTGACTTTTTCACAAGAGGGTTTTATCTCGGGAAATAGTACGGTCAACTACTGGTATATGGCGCCTGGCCACAACTACGAGTTTGTCAGTAGCGTGCGCCAAACCATTACCGAGCTCGATGCCAATGGTAATTGTGAAGATGGGATGATCTATATCCGCACTACTAGCTTGGGCTATGCAACGCAACTAGAAATCAATAACGATCACACCTTCGAACGCCTTTTCCTGCATGGCATAGAACAAATTGGCACCGGAAATCTGGAAGCCAACAACTCGGTAGATGACGGTGGGAACGTGAATTGGAACTTTAATCCCTTTGCGGCACGAACGCTCTACTGGGTTGGTAACAGTGGCGAATGGACGGATCAAATCCACTGGTCATTAAGCTCTGGAGGCCCCGGTGGAGAATGTATTCCAACCCCACAGGACGATGTCATTTTTGACGCTAATTCCTTTGGCGATGCTAACCCATTTGTCTTCAATAGCCTGGGCAGTCACATGTATTGCCGCGATATGCATTGGGAGGCCGGGGTTGCGAACATGCCCCAATACAACGCAAACTATCTTGACATTTTCGGCTCCTTAACCATTGAGGCGGCGATGACCTGGAACCTAACCTTTGCCTCCTTTTTAGGCAGTGGTGATCATACCATTACCACCAGCGGCGTTCCACTTTTCACAGTCCGGTTTAACGGTACTGGAACCTTCACGCTACAGGACTTCCTGGAAGCCAATTCCATCCGTTTTGATCGAGGCACCTTTGATACCAACAATCAAAATATTCGCGCGCTGGACATGGGCGCTCATTCTTTGGCCAATACCAAATCGCTCATTTTCAATGATTCCTATATCGAGCTAATTGGGCCTAATCCAAATCCTTTCTTGGCCACTTTTTCCATTATTTCCGACGGAATGACCATTGATCCTGGAAATAGTATCCTAGAACTTTCTCACCCACAATCCGGCGTGGAATTCAGTTATTCATTAGACCTGAACAATGTAATCTTTTCCGCACCGGATGGGGATGTGTACGTAGATACCGAAAACGGCTTTTTCAATCTACTTTCCTTTAGTGGTAGTGCAGAAATGATTGGTAGAAACACCACGGACACGATGTTTTGCGCTCCCGGGAAGAACTATATTTTTGAATCTAGCAGGACACAAACGATCAACGAGTACTGGCAAATCATTGGCAACAACTGTACACCTATTGGACTGTCATCCAGCAATATAGGCAGTTGGGCAAACGTAAATATGCCAGCCACCGGCAACATTCTTGCTGACTTCATCCAAATGCGGGACATCAGGGCATTGGGCGATGCCGAATTTCTGGCAGGAGCACGTAGTACCGATATTGCCAACTCCAACATTGGCTGGATATTTGATAGCGCTCCGGAGTTTATCGACCTTGGCTTTCTGGGGCCGGACGTGGCATTATGTAACGGCGAACCCGTCACTCTGGATGCGTATTCCTTCTCCATCGGCGAGACCTACTTATGGCAAGATGGCTCTACTGATTCCACTTTGGTGGTGGATCAATCTGGAACCTACTCGGTGGAGGTAACTTTCCTTAGCAATTGTGTGATTCGTGATACAATTGATGTAGTAGCGGCGCAAGATTTTGCGGTGGACCTGGCGGACGATCCCATTTTGTGCGAAGGCGAAAGCCTAACGTTGGAGCCAGGCATCACGATCAGTGGTGCAACCTACACCTGGCAAGACGGTTCAAGTGATCCAACTTTCGAAGCAACAACCGCGGGCGAGTATTTCGTAGAAGTAAGCATTGGTGGTTGCACAGATGCGGATACCACTATGGTGAGCATTACCGCATTTCCCACCCTAGACCTGGGAACCGACCTGATGCTGTGCGAAGGTGAGAACTTCACCCTCAATAGTGGCACCATGGCTGACAGCTACTTGTGGCAGGACGGCTCCAATATGCCCAATTTTTCAGGAGATTCTCCAGGAATTTATTGGCTAGAAGCGGCTAACGACATTTGCGGGGTGCGGGATAGTGTGGAGGTTTCCTACACGGCTCTACCGGTATTTGCGTTAGGTGCAGACACCCTACTCTGTGACGAACCGAGTATTCAACTGAGCCTACCTGCTTCTGACATTAGCTACACTTGGTCTGATGGGTCAATGGGTAATAGCTTAGTGGCCAACACCACCGGATTGTACTGGGTAGAAGGTAACCGAATGGGCTGCACCGCCCGGGATAGTATTAATCTAACCTTCCAGGATAATCCCGAGATTGAATTTGGGGATGAGATTTTTGGCTGTGATGGTGACATCATTAGTCTGAGCTCTCCCGTAGTGGCCGATAGCTACGAGTGGAGCGATGGCGATACCGACCCCGACTTTTCGACGACTATGGCTGGTACCTATTTCCTAGACGCTACCTTTGGACAATGTGTCGTACGGGAGTTCTTCGAAGTTATCCTTAGCGATTATCCCACCATCAGCCCATTGGGAGCAGACACCAGCATTTGCGAAGGTTCTACACTTACGCTTAATGCGGATACTGATCTTGGTATGATTAGTTGGCAAGATGGCAGTTTGGGTAATACTTTCCAGGTCACCACCGCGGGCGAATACAGCTATCAAGCCGACAACATGGGCTGCATCACAGCTGATACCATTGCTGTACTCGTCATCGATCTCCCTGACCTTGACCTGGACAATAACTACACGGAATGCGACGGCGAAACCTTTACCCTTACCACCATGGTGAACGCTGACAACTACAGCTGGAGCAATGGTGATATGGGACCTAGTTTTAGCACTATGATGGCTGGAAATTACACCTTAACAGCAACTATCGGCGAATGTACATTGGAAGGCAGCTTCGATCTCGCCTTCGTCGCGCCACCTACGGTTGACTTGGGAGCTGACCAAACAGCTTGTACAGGTGACATCATTGCACTTAACGCGGGGCAGGAAGGTACCTGGCAGGATGGTAGTATGAGCACTGTCTTTTCAGTAGCAGCAAGCGGATTGTATATCGTTGAAGTTAGCGAGGGCAACTGTGCGACTAGAGACAGCGTACAAATAGACTTTCTGGATAGCCCAATCTTCTCCCTAGGTACGGACAAGACAGCCTGCGAAGGCGAAAGCCTAACCCTAACTGCTCCGCAAAATTTAGGCACTTGGGCCTGGGAAGACGGATCAATGGACACTACTCGACTATTCACTACCAGCGGACTCTACTGGCTAGAGGTCACAGCTGCTAATGGGTGTAGTACGCGAGACTCTGTGAATTACAGCTTTGCACCACTACCAACGCTGGATTTGGGAATGGATACCACCGTTTGTGACAACCTAGTCTTCCAGTTGAAGCCAGAGCGCGGCACCGGTGATCTAGTCTGGTTTGACGGCTCCACCAGCGATGTATATCAAGTAGCAATGCCGGGACTGATCTCTGCCAGCTTGAACAATCAAGGATGTGTCGCCAGCGATACGGTCTTGGTACAATTTAAAGAGTGTACAGTCTTCCAGGCATTCATACCCAATGTCTTTTCGCCAAACGAGGACGGTGTAAATGATACCTTCTTCCCGCAATTTGATGACTCCATTGAAATTTTGGAGTACGACTTACAAGTCTTTGATCGTTGGGGCAACCAGCTGTTTACCAGCCAAAACGTTTCAGAGGGTTGGCGTGGACGTAGCCGGGGAGATTTACTACCGCAAGGTGTATACGTATTTTTCATCGACATCACTTATCAAGATGATCTTGGTATAAATAGTGAAGTTTTGAGTGGAGATATTACCTTAATCCGATGATAAGAATAAACCTCTGGTCGAGCCCACGAAATATTTCAACGGCTTTGATGTACAGTTTTGCTCAGCGTACTGATACTACGGTAGTAGATGAGCCGCTGTATGCTTACTATTTGGAACATACGCCCAGTGAAGCGCAGCACCCTGGCGTAGCAGAAATAATGGCGAGCCAGTCGGCAAACGGAGAGGAAGTAGTCCAACAGGTGATCATGGGAGATCACTACTCCTCTACAGTTGTTGTACACAAACAGATGACTCACCACATCCTTGATTTGGACCGTCAATTTCTGCATCAATGTCGCAATGTGATGCTAATCCGTGATCCACGGGCAATTTTGGCTTCGTACACTAAAGTTATTGAGCAAGCTACCCCTTACGACATTGGCATTCCGCAACAGGAGGATCTGTACCAATATTTGAGCCAGCAGAATATTCTCCACGCAATTGTAGACACCTCTATTTTGCTGCAAAATCCACGGGATATTCTGGAACAACTGTGTGAATGCTTAGGTATTCCCTTCGAGAAAAACATGCTAAGCTGGTCGGCGGGTGCTCGACCTGAAGATGGTGTGTGGGCGCCATACTGGTACCGAAATGTGCACCAATCTACCGGCTTTAAGCCATACGTAGCAAAGACTATTGAATTACCTCTAGCGTCAGCCAGTTTAGCGGACGAGTGCTTACCCGCCTACGAGGCGTTACTTAACGATAAGCACTGCCTGCATCTGCGTTAAGAGCTTAAGTTTAGTCTGTTCTGGATATACAAGCTACTGTAAGTAACCAGTTTGCGACGCATGACGTCGCATCCCTATAGTCAGCTCATGGCTAAAGTTGCCCCTGAAATACAAAATCCGCTGGGCCACAAAGCCAAATATTAGAAAAGCGTTGGCCATCATAGTGAAGCTTAACCGCTAGCCCCCCCCCTTTTGCTTTAACTGGCACCTCAAACTGCCCTTGTTTTCCACTTCGTTGCACAGCCACAATAGCAGCAGCAGTGACTCCTGTACCGCAGGCCAGTGTTTCTGCCTCCACTCCCCTTTCGTAGGTAGCAATTTGTAAGGCCTCGGAAGAGCCACAAGCGAAGTTAACGTTGGTCCCACCTGGTGCAAAGTGGTCGTTATTGCGCAGCAACCGACCTTCGGCAAAAGTATCTACCGATTCAATTTCGTCGCGCCATTGTACCAGATGCGGAGAACCGGTATCCAGAAAATATCCCGAGAGTACAGCATCAATATGCACCACATCGTTCATTTCCAACTCAACCCAATTGGGCCTGGTAATTTTAGCTCGATGAGGACCATCTACCGCTAAAAAAAGAACTTCTTTATCAATATACCCTAGTCGTTCGGCGAAGGCCACAATACAACGTCCACCATTACCACACATGCTAGTCAGGCGGCCATCAGAATTGAAGTATCGCATGTAAAAGTCGTACTCGTCGTGCGGTTCTAAGAGCATCAAGCCATCCGCTCCAATACCGAAACGACGATCGCATAATTGGGCAATGTTCTCTTGTGATACATCCTCCAGTATTTGACCATTGAGATGATCAAAAAGGATGAAGTCGTTTCCGGCACCTTGGTATTTGAAGAATGTCTTCACTTAAGAATAAGAATGTCAACGTTAATGAAAATTGGCATGTCCGAAACCACAAATGGGACGAATTAAATTTCAAAGTCAAAAATCGCGTTACTACAAGGAAACAACTTCCCACTTCCGTCTTCCGATTCTTATTTCCTCTTAATCTTCCCAGAAATCACTAAACAAATTCCAAATCTCTTCGGTTGGCGGAGGAGCAACAATAGTCACAGGTTCATTCTTCACCGGGTGGATAAAGGAAAGCGTACGGCAATGCAAATGAATACTGCCATCTCGGTTAGGTTCCGGGGCACCGTACTTTAAATCCCCTCGAATGATGGTATTGTTTTTCGCCAATTGCACCCGAATCTGGTGCGGACGCCCTGTACCTAGCTTCACCTCCTGCAGCACATGTGAAGCAATACGCCCCAATACCCGATATTCCAATTCCGCCTTCTTGGCTCCTTCTGAGCGTCGACTCATACGATCATAAGCCTTAGAGCGATTTTTGGCTTTGTCCTTGAGAATGTAATGGGTAAGTTTTCCCTCCAGCGGATCGGGTTGTTCTAGGGTCACCGCCCAGTACATCTTTTCGATCTCGCGCTTCTTAAATAGCTCATTCATGCGGCTTAGCCCTTTGCTGGTACGTGCGTAGAGCAATACACCGCTTACTGGTCGGTCCAACCGATGAATGGTGCCGAGGAATACATCACCTGGCTTGTTGTACTGAATTTTGATGTATTGCTTGACAAAATCAGCCATGGTTACATCTCCCGTTTGGTCTCCTTGAACCAGGTATCCGGCGGGCTTGTTTACCGCTATAAGGTGATTGTCTTCGTAAAGCACCTGCAAGTGCATATCGCAGAATTTAATTGAACGACAAAATTATGAAATTATCCCTTGGCTTTTCGCCTTGTCCTAACGACACCTTTATTTTCGACGCGCTTGTACATAATAAGATTGATACAGAAGGCCTCGAGTTCGATGTTGTGCTTGCCGATGTGGAAGAACTAAATCAGAAAGCCTTCGCTGGCGCACTGGATATCACTAAGCTGAGCTATCATGCTTACGCCTACCTTACCGATAAATATGCTTTGCTAGATGCGGGTTCTGCGCTGGGCCGTAATTGTGGTCCGCTTTTGATTGCCAAAAAACCATTGACCGAAGCTGAAATCGAGACTGGCGCAATTGCGATCCCCGGTAAGTATACCACGGCCAACTTCCTTTTGAGCATGGCCTACCCCAAAGCACAGAATAAGGAGGAAATGCTGTTCTCAGATATTGAGCAGGCGGTCTTGGAGGAGGAAGTAGTAGCAGGCTTGATTATTCACGAAAACCGCTTTACATATCAGGACAAGGGCTTGGTAAAACTAAAGGACTTGGGAGAATTTTGGGAAGGTACGACTGGTCATCCCATTCCTTTGGGTGGAATTGTCGTCAATAGGAACTTGCCAGTGGAAACACAGCACACCATTAACCGGGTTTTGGCTCGTAGTGTAGCCTTCGCCCAAGCAAATCCGCAAGCCACACGCGAATACGTGGGCGCGCATGCGCAGGAGATGGACGAGGAGGTCATGTACGCGCATATCAATCTGTATGTCAATGACTTCACGCAAAATCTTGGCACAGAAGGTCGAGCGGCAGTTAATCACTTGTTTGATGAGGCACAGCGTTTGAGGGTGGTACCGAGCATAAAGGAGATTTTTCTTCCAGAATTAAGCTAAAATTTGTTTATTTTAATAACAATTCATACATTTACAAACTACGCGCTGTAGTCTAGATAAACTTATCCGGAAACGCGAGCCAGTTCACGCTATCCTCAAGATAAAATCCGGATATCACCAACAGCATAAATTTGATCTTCTATCGGATGCTACCACTTGGTAGGTATTGCCAGTCCTTTATATACTGGGTTCAATGCTTCCAATGGGTGGGGGTAGCTATGCCCCGATAGGAGGTTTTCCTCTCGGTTGGCCGGAGTTGAGGGTGGGAACCCACCCACATTTGTGGGTGCTGTATGCAAACCTATCAGACCTACCCTAAAAGTCGCCCAAGGCCCTTATCTTCTGACTTCTCATTCGTAAGTTAACTAATCCCCGCCCTTCCGGGAATTCTTTAGCCCGTACTTGTGTTATAGGAATTCACTTCCACACAATCCCGACACATGAAGCAGGCTATTCATTCCCAATCCGACTTGAACTTATTTCAAAGTCTGAAACAAATCATTGCCTATTGGGCCACTGCGGCCCATCCATTCCGCTGGTATTTTGCTGGCATTTACCTGGCTTATACCGTAGGCATTACTGCCGAGCATATCCTGATCCCGATTTATTATCAGCAAATCGTCGATGGGATGCTCATTTCGCCGACCGAAATGAACGAGACTGAGGTTACAAGCGCCTACGCTAAACTGATCACCTTTGTACTAATTGTAGGAATCCTGTCCGCTTTGCGTATTGGTATGTACCGCGTGGGCGATTGGTTCTTCGATCGTTTTCGACTGGGTACCGTTCGGAATCTGGAGAACGGTATGTTTGGTGACTACCTACGGCATGGTCGCAAGTTCTTCGTCAACAATTTTGCTGGATCACTCCTAAATGATCACCGGCAAATGCGGGGTGCTTTTGATGTATTTATGGATCACGGCACCTTTACTTTCTTCTGGTGGCTCATTGTTTTCAACGGTAGCTTGATTGCGCTGAGCTTCATTTTTCCACTTGCGGCCATTGGAATCCTGGCTTGGTTTGCGATATATCTCGTAATCGTTGTTCTGGTTTCCAAAAAGAAGCTGCAGCACGAACGTAAGGTAGCTGCTCTTAACTCTAGCATGACCGGTTTACTGGCCGATAACTTGAGTAACGCCATGACCATCAAAACCTTTGGTGCCGAGGCGCGAGAGCAAGGCCACTTTAGCAACCGAAACGAAGTACGACATAGAGCAAGACATCGCAACAAGTACTGGAGTCGGTGGCGCAACGGTCTCCAAGGTATTATGCTCATCATCCTTGATGTAGGTATTCTGGCTATGGGCGCCTACTATTGGATGCGGGGTGTAATTAGCCCCGGTATGATCGTGCTCATTCTTTACTATGCCAACAGTATATCCCGAGAAGTTTGGAATTTCTCGCGAATGATCAACGCCATGACCCAAGCCTACGCGGATGCCAATAAGTTTATGGAACACATTCGGGTCCAACCTGACATCCAGGATCCACAAAGCGTAAGTCAACGGCCGGTAAGCGAAGGAGCTATCGAATTGGAGAATATCAACTTCAATTACCCCGAAGGTTCGCATGTATTTGAGAACTTTAATCTAGAGATAGCACCCGGTGAAAAGGTTGGTATCGTAGGGCCGAGTGGCTCCGGGAAGTCAACCATCGTAACCCTGCTCCAACGGCATATGGATGTGCAGCAAGGAGCAATTCTGATTGACGGTATTGATATCCGGCAGTTACCACAAGCTTATTTGCGTTCCAAAATATCATTGGTACCACAGGACCCAAGTCTGTTTCATCGCAGTTTGCGTGAAAATATCGCTTACGGTAAGCCAGATGCGACTATGGAAGAGATTGTCGCAGCTGCCAGAAAAGCCCAAGCCCATGACTTTATCATGGAAACGGTAGAAGGCTATGGTACTATGGTAGGTGAACGCGGCATCAAACTATCCGGAGGACAGCGTCAGCGAATCGCTATTGCGCGGGCTATTCTCGAGGCAGAATCGGCGCCGATCGTCATCTTTGATGAGGCCACCAGTTCGCTAGATAACAAGGCTGAAAAGGAGATACAAGCTGCGATTGATGCTGCACTTTCTGATGCTGAACGCACCGGTATCATAATTGCCCACCGGCTTTCTACTCTGCGCAATGTTGATCGTATCATTGTTCTGGATCAAGGCCAGATTGTGGAGCAAGGTACCCATCGGCAACTCATGCTTCGGGATGGTCTGTACGCAGAGTTGTACAATAGTCAAATGATGGAGGTTTAATAGACCACAAGTGGGGCAGCGCAAGCTTGCCCCACTTCAGTTCATAGTTTATTCAGTAAGTCTGTTAAACTTCCAACTGTGCCTGTTTAGGCAAAAGCACCTCTTTCTTGCTGCTGTATTGTTCCGTGTCCTCCAGTATTTTGCTTAGCAAGCGGATAGCGTCATTAATGTAAAGTCCTTTATTCAGCATTACGCACTCCGCTTGGATAGCGTTCACCACATCGGTGATCTCCGAACGGGATGGTAAGCCTTTTTTTGCCAATCCTTCCAACACTTGGGTAGCCCAAACTACTGGTATATGAGCAGCATTACATTTAAGTACCAGCTCTTTTTGCACCATTCCTATTTGGTCCCAGCCTGTTTCTACGGCTAAATCCCCACGGGCAATCATTACTCCGATATAGCGTGTTTGCATAGCTGCCAATAGTATCTCAGTGAGATTGTTGTACGCCCGGCGTGTTTCGATCTTAAGAATGATGCTCAATTTATTCATGGCATCATGCTTGCGAAATTCTTCGAGAAGGTCCTCCACATCCTCAGCTGAATTGACAAAGGAGAAGTTGACAACATCCGCGTGTTTCACAACAAAACTCAAATCCTGTCTATCCTTTTCCGTTAGACCACTAATTCCTAAATCTGTGGTGGGAAAATTAATACCCTTCTCTGCTTTCAGTTTAGCACCAGTGATCTTAGCTCGTACAATCTTCACCCTAAAATACTCCTTGTTAGAGTCGATGATTACACCGCCAATTTTACCGTCGTCAAATAAGACTTCTTCCCCCACTGAAACTTTAGCAAAAACTGCTGGGAGTTGGCAAGAAACGTGCGCTTCCTCCAGCACCTTTCCATCTTCATCAATTACTGCCGGTTCGCCTAATTTTGGATCCTTGTGAATCAAGAGCGTATCTCCCTCGCGCAAGATGATTGATCTTTCCAGGGGGGTAACATCTCCTAGCACAAAATGAGGTAAATCCTGACGTTGCGTCTGTATAGACAAATCAGTCGCCAAATAACAGGTTTCGTAAGCATGCAACAGCACCCGATCCGACTGCTTTTCCACCACTTTCATCCGGCGGCTTTTCTGCCGGGTATCAATCAGGGACAGTTCATCACCGGGTTCAAGTAGTTGCAAAACCGCTGGAGCTACAGGAAAGGTCTCCCGTGGATCTGTTTCGACTACCTCCTTTACGAGGTGGATAATTGCCGGCCGAATGATGTTTCCAGTCTCATCCCGCTGGGGGCGACATTTACGTACTTTAGGGCCTGGTGCCAAGGCACCGGTGCGAATTTTTGGCCCGGCAAGATCCATGGCAATCTTGACCTTTCTTCTTTGGCTTTGAGCAGCTTTACGAACGTTCTGGATAATCTGCAACCACACCTCAGGGCTATCGTGTGCGCAGTTGACCCTTGCACAGTTCATACCATCCTTCACCATTTGCTCCACGAGCTTGTAATTGTAGGCAGACTCAGTCGGCTGGGTCACCATAATGCGTACTCGGCGCCCCTTTGACCGGTATCCCAATAGTGCCTTAGTATGCCGAGCCAGCGCCCGATGAGACTTCTTGATCGATAAAGACGGTCGCTTGCGTTTAGGCGGAGACTCCTCCAATAGACGGTGTAAAATGTACAGTGTGTTATGCAAGCTGGCCATGAGGTGCCCCTCAGCATTAGCAAGGCGCGACATCCCAAGGTTTCCTAGTTGTTTTTGGATATCTCGCAGATCCTTAGTGCGTAATGCCCGATAGTGGAGCAGGTTCCGTGCACTATCGTGATAAGTAGGACAAACCGCGGCAATTTTATCCTCGTGTACATTTACTCCCTCTAGTACTTCTGTCCGGATTTCTTCCAATTGCTCAATCAGCAATCGAATCTTTTGAGCCTTCACTTTCATACAGGAAAGTTAAGCAAAATCGCTTCCCAAATGGGTTTATCTCAAACCTTCATTGGGTCGGATTGTTGCATTGTTGCAAAAACCAGTAAAATGGACGTTCTAACTGAGAACAAGCTACAAGTTCGTACCAAAAATCTGCTCTCCGCACTGTCCGAAGGATTGTACGAACGCGACAATGCTATTCGGCTTTCTTTCCTCGCTACTATTGCCGGTGAAAGCATTTTTTTGCTAGGCCCTCCCGGAGTTGGTAAGAGCTTGATTGCCCGTCGCTTGAAGCATGCTTTTGCCGATGGAACGAGCTTTGAGTACCTCATGAGTAAGTTCAGTACTCCCGACGAAATCTTTGGGCCTATCTCCATCAAGAAGCTCAAGGAAGAGGACAAGTACGAACGTCTTACGGACCGCTACTTACCGGGTGCCAACATTGTGTTCCTAGATGAAATCTGGAAAGCGGGACCAGCTATCCAGAATGCCTTACTGACCATTCTGAACGAAAAGATCTACCGCAACGGGGATCAGGATTTGCAAGTTGATTTGCGTGGCATCATTACCGCCTCCAACGAGCTCCCACCCCGTAACCAAAGCCTGGAACCCATATGGGATCGCTTCCTAATCCGCTTACAGATCGGGAAGATTCGAAATTTCCAGAACTTGGTAGATATGATCGTCAGTACAGAGGATGTCTACGAAGACACCATACCTACTGAACTCAAGTTGACGAAAGTAGAGTTAGACGAGTTCAATACTGCCATAGACCAAGTGGAAGTCCCTGCCGAGGTCCTGAACACCTTGCAACTGGTGATGTACAAGATTGAGGCGTTCAATGAAAAGCCTAATAACCGGGAACGGCAGATTAAAATCTACGATCGGCGTTGGAAGAAAATCATTCGCTTATTGCGTAGCTCCGCCTTCCTTAATGGTCGGCAACGGGTGGATTTAATGGACTGCTTCCTAATGGAGCATTGTCTTTGGAATTATCCTGAACACCAAGAGGTAGTCCGGGAAATGATCACGGATGCCGTGCGTAAACACGGGTATTCCCTCGCTATCAACCTCAATGCCCTGAAGCAGGAAGTAGCAGATTTTGAGCAGGATGTGGATCGGGAAACACGCATTAGGAACACCATTGTAGAAGATCAGCTATTACCGGTGCACGAAAAGTACTACCAGCTCGAAAAAGTGAGCACTCAATTTAATGGCGAGCTGATTGCAATAGACCAATTTCGACAGCTCCAAACGGATGAAGACACCGTGACAAATTTCTACGACCAGCAGCAGAACCTCATCAATCGCATCAAAACGCGCAAGGGGGAAAAGGAAAATAGCATCCTTACCAACTTTAATGGGCAGTTGCAGAACTTCACCCTTGCAACGCGTCAGCAAGAACGCACGGAGATCATCTATAAAAAGCCACATTCGGTAGTTGCGAAGTTCTGGAATGAGCGTTTCCAGCAACTCACGCATTACATCGAACAACAACAGGCACAAATCAAAATGCACGAGGCCTCAGAACTGGCTCTGTTGGAAGATCACCTATTCGTAGAATCAGAATGGGCCGAGGTGGTAAAAACTAATCTAGAGGAAGTCAAAGCGGCGCTGCAGAACTTACATCTCCGACTGGAAAAGCTACAGTACAGCTACGCTGAGGTCACTACTAATTAATTGAGAACTACGGGTTTTGGCCTATGCGCATTAACGAAAAATTAGAACAGGAATTCTCCCGCTTTACCGAGTTTGGGAATCTGCTCGACCGGAAGTCGAGACGTTATCTGGTGGCCTTCTTCCGGCATAAGCTAGAAGGTGGCACACTGGAGAGTCCAGACTTAAATGACCAATACTTCCAATACTTTCGGCGGGCGCTAGAACAAATATTTGCCATCAATGGCTTGCTCCCATTACTTCAGAAAAATGAGCGCATTGCCGAACACGTAGTCTTGGACACCTTGTATTGGATTCGCAAGACCTTTCCCAAAGTACGTACCCAAAATCCGCACCAAAAGGAAGAAGAATTACTCAAAGGCTGGGCGGTTACTCCGCTAAAAGTATTGAAGGAGCGTTATCCGTTTCTCCTTAATTTTCTAAGCGGGACCTACCAGAAAGAAGAATTGAATACTGACTTCTACGCCGATCGCTTCAAGCAATTTTTAAGCAAGCCCCTTGACAAACGCACCGCAGAAGAAAAGCAGAAATTTGAGCTCATCTTCACGGACCTTCTTTCGCAATGGGACGCCTTATTGCAAGCCAAAATCCTCGCCTACCAACTGACCAAATTTGAAGAAGAACAAGAGGCCTATTCTCAACTTCTGGACGCCAAGGTAAGCGGCTATCGCAAAATGGAGACGCTCTTCAAACCCGTCACCCAATACCTGGGTTGGGATATGTCGCGCGAGCTGTGGAATGATACTTCCTTTGAAATTCTGGATCACTACGAAGACCTACTACAGGATGAAGCCTCCGTCCGAGAGTTGGTAGACATGCTCGGCGAAATGGCCGAAGCAGAGATTTTAATGGAGGAAGAGACCTTCGAGAAGACTATTGTACGTAAAGAATGGATTGTTGACGAATTGGCTAAAAGTGAAATTACTGGTGTGCGAGAAAGTCAAGATTTAAACAATCTCCTTAGTGCTGAAGTCGGCCTACTTAGTGACAGTGATACAGAATCGCTCTTTCTTAAGAAATACGTAGATAAACGACTCCTCACTTTCCGTTATGACGACAAACGCCTGGTTAATAGTCGAGACAATATTATGGAAGTGCACCAGCGGGTGCGCAAGAAAGAAAAGGGGCCGTTTATCGTCCTAGTAGACACTAGCGAGAGTATGCATGGCCGCCCGGAGCAGATTGCCAAGGTGCTGTGCTTGGGTATCCTAAAAATGGCTATTCAGGACAATCGCCGGGCCTATTTGATCAACTTCTCCATTGGGATCCAGACGATAGATCTGTACGACATCTATAACTCACTGGAAGAAGTAGCCAAATTCTTGCGGATGTCATTTAATGGAGGTACAGATGCCTCCTTGGCCCTAACGGAATCGATCCGCCAGCTCCGGTCTAATAATTATGAGGATGCAGATGTACTCATGATTTCAGATTTCATCATGTACCGCATTGATAAGGACGTGCTGGATGACATTCGTTTCTTCCAGCAAAACAAGGGTACAGAATTTCACAGCCTTACTCTTTCTCGCGAAGCGAATAGCGAAATCCTCAAGCGCTTTGATACCAACTGGCTCTACAATCCAAAACAGAAGGGCATTATCCAAGAACTCACCCGCGGGTTACGTACAATTGGCGAAAGACAGTAAGGAATGTGCCAAGAGGGAATCGCCAAAGACTAAACACCTCTTGACACCATATCTTTCTTTTCACTAGGGCCTAGCCACCCGTACCAACCTGGCTATAAATTGCCTTTGGTCCATCGTTGTAGCAGAAAGTACGTATTCACCAGCAGGAAGGTGGCTCAAATCTATGTTTTGCGGTAGCTCCATCCACTGCCGTAACACGCGGCCATTTGGGTCAAGGAGTTGAACGTTTTTCCATTGCGGAGCGGACACCCTTTCCGGGTAACTTATCTGCACTTGGCCAAGGCTTGGGTTGGGGAAGGCCCGCAGCGTTTCCGCAGGAGCGATTGGTGACCAAAGACTACTCGGCATAGACACATTCTCCAACACTACAATCTGGTCATTTTCGTAATCAAAAACCACCACATCAGGATCCGAATCATTATCGATATCTGCAATTTCGATCAGATTCTCAAAGGCATTTCCGAAGGCGAAGAAGAAAGAACTTTGTAAAGGACGTGTATAGAAAATTTGGCCCGCTGAAGATAAGGTACCACCTTGATTTTCGTACACGATTACCTGAAGTGCGTTTGGACCGCCAACTGTAACCAGGTCTAGATCTCCATCCCCTTCTATATCGACCAACTCCATACTCAGGACCCGTTGCGCAGTTGAAGAAACGGTTACTAAACTATTTGCGTACCCATCTGCCTCTTGTTCCCACAGGTAGATTCCGGAAAAAAGGCCAGCCAGGACAACATCATTATCCCCATCTCCGTCTACATCGCCAATGGCGCCCGCTTTGTCATCAATTCGGGAATCGTTTAGCGTAGCCACCTGGACCAAATCGGTATTCGTAGTATTGTAGATGGTTACATGGTCTTCGGCAACGGCCAAAATACCCGTAGGTGCGACTGATTGAAAGTTACCGAACAAATTGTAGCTACCAGTAATTTCGGCATCTACAGCCGGTACCCCAACTACTTGGAAACCACCTTCAGGCATCCCGAAATAGACGAATAGGCTATCACCAAATACACTTTGGTTAGAACCCGTAGCGTAGTCCAAGAGATCATCACCATTTAAATCTGCTGCCCCGTAGAGGAGTCGTTCTTGACTTTCCGTGATCACCGGGAAGCCACTCTCTGCCTCCTGAAAATCGTTTGCTCCACTATTGAGGAATACTGAAGAAATACCCAAGAAATCCTGGTCGTCATCCCCGTCAAAGTCTGCGATTTGGACGACGGTGGAAACCTCCTCATTTAGTGTAGTCAATTGAAACTCACCTTCCGTATCTTGTTCCAATAGAAATAGATCGGAGGTACCAAACTCAGTGAGCGTGAACAGATAATCTACGCGATTATCTCCCGTAAAATCGGCTAATTCACCGGCATCCAATGGAATATTGGAATCACCCGGTAGGCTGTAAATCACACGCGCATCGAGAAAACTAATTTGCGCATAAGTAGGTGAGAGGAATAGCAGTAAGAGAAAGCTGAATAAGAAAGCGCTTTTGGAATTTTGCATAGTTATGATTGATTAAAGTTAGATTGACACGCTCAATTAATGAACATGCAACCCAAAAGGTAACCAATCAAAGTCGAGCTTGATGAGAAATTAACTAAGATTCCTGAAGCTCCCCTTCAGAATTCAAAATAGTATCGTCTGTGGCTACAGAGCGATGCTTCGGTAGTTTAATTGTAAAGGTGCTTCCCTTGCCCAGTTCGCTGTCCAGTGCTACTGTGCCCCCAAGTTTTTCAACGCCTAGCTGCACCATGGCTAAGCCAATACCAGTGCCTGGATACTCCCCCATGCTGTGCAAGCGCTTAAACATGGTGAAGATATGCTCATGAAACTCAGGATCAATACCTATGCCATTATCGGAAACAAGGATTTGGTGGTGAGATGAGCTCGACTGGTAGTCGACTTTTACCGTTGGGGAGGCCGCCTCATTGAACTTCAACCCATTCTCAATTAAATTCTTGAGGATCACAAATAATAATGAGGAGTTGGAATGAATACTCGGGAGTTCTGTATACTCCACCTTTCCATCTTTTGTCGCAATGAATGCTTCCAATCCGGCCTTTATACCACCTACCATTTCGGTTAGATCGATTGTAGACTGTGATCGCATATCGTCCTTCGACAACTGGCTGTAGCTCGCAATATCCTCAATGAGCGTGTATAGCTGACTCGTACTCTTGTGAATAATATCAAAGTAGTCCTTCAGTTTGATCTTGACCTCATCTGGTAAACGGCGGTGGATAAGCCCTACATAATTTCCTACGTTGCGGATTGGCTCCTTGAGGTCATGTGAAGCAATGTGGTTAAAGCTTCTAAGCTCATAGTTGGCCTGTTGTAGTTGCTCATTGGCTATCTGCAACTCCTGGGTGCGCTCTTCTACCTCTAGCTCCAAAAGCTCATTCATTCTTCTTCGCTCTCGGTTATTGCGCAACAGCGAAAGTCCCCAAGCGGCCGCGAAGAACAAAGCCACGAGTAATCCGAGTCCGATATAAGTTCTACTCTTTAGCTTCTGTGCGGTTAGGGTCTGCTGCGTTTCTAGCAGCTGGTTTTTATTGTCTTTCTCCTTTACTTGGTAACTGATTTCAAGCTGCTGGATCTGCGCTTCCTTTTCCGCCTGAAATAAACTGTCATTAATTACGCGTGCCGTCTTCAGGTGAGCCAAAGCGGAGTCGGGTTGGTTCAAATTCTCAAAAGCTTCACTGAGGTTCAGGTGAAAGTCTCGAGCATACTGTACCGCTCCCCTTTGTCCCAGATGCAGCAAGCCCTCTTTGGCAAATCCTATTGCCTGATTGTAGCGTTCTTGGCCGATGGCACTGGAGGTCATGAACCGTAAGCTAAGTGCCAATCCGTAAGGGTAGTTTTGTGCTGCCGCAATACTGTAGGACTCATCCAAGTACCGCTGACCGATTTCAAAACGTTCTTCTGCCACGTGTATTCCACCAATATTAGCCAGTGTGATAGCCAGGGAAAGCTTTGAATCTGATTCGCGCTTAATTGCCAGCGCTTGCTCATACAATACCAGGGCCGAATCATACTTCTGGTGATCAAAGTAGATATTGGCAATATTATTCGTAATCAGTCCTATATAGGATCGATGCCCAATAGCCTCCGCCAGGCTTAAGGCCTTGCGCGAATAAATGAGCGACTTATCAAATTCCAATCTTCGCTTCAGGATACTGGCGGTATTTCCCAGTCCCGCAATTAGACGCACCGTATCCCCCGAAGCCTCCGCTAATTCGATGACCTGCTGATAGTAGCTCATGGCTTTGGCGTGCATTCCGCTTCTGTGATATAAGCCGCCAATGCCATTAAGTGCTAAAAGCCGGCAGGAAGAATCTTCCGCACTTTCACAACAACCCAGTGCCCGTTCCAAGGTCGCCAGTACGGTATCCATCTCCACATTCATCTTCCGCTGTACCGTACCCAGAAAGTTGTATCCTTGGCAAGTGTATTTTTGAACGCCAGTCTGATCAGCTACCGCAAAGAACTGATTCACAATCAGTAAAGAGCTATCCAGGTTGGTTTCAATATAGTGATCGTATAAATCCTCTAGGATCGAAAGTCGGAGGGTATCATGAATTTCACTGGTCAGCACTCGCTGCAAACTATCCACCTTGGCTTGTTGCCCCCATAAGAATAAGGGCAAGGCTAATCCGAGCGAGGCCAACAGGAACAATTTTCTCAAGGTGGTAATTTGAATCATTTGGCGGGATGGCCTTATTAGATGATGATTTCCCATACAAGATATGGAAATTACACTAATATACTTCAGTACACTGATCGCGCTAGCTTTTCTCATCACTAGCGTTTGGTTACAGGAATCACCTGATTTTTAGAGCGCCTGCATCGTATGGTAAAATCCTGTAACTTCCTTGAGAACTACTTAAGCCGCTCGAAATGAATTACCTGCCCTTGGAAATATGCCATTCTAGCTCAATCCTGGCGTGCGCTATTATGCCTCGGAAAGCAACTGATCCAGGTGTAGGAAATAGTGAATTTTAATAAAAATCGTTGATCTTGGGCCAAATGGCGATGGGGATGCTGCTAATTGGCATGCATTTCGTACAAACGGTAGCAGGCTAATTTCGAGTGGTGAAACGGATGTATTAACTATGAAATCTACCATTCTTCTATGGCGTAAAACCTCCTAGCCTGCTTCTTGTCCGTTAAGCAAATAGACAGCATCGCTAAAACGCCCTTTGCCCATCTGCATTGTTTCGTTGATAAGGAACTTTGAGGAAATCCAATGTTCCTGGCTTTACGCGGAGATAAAAAGAATAGGTATTACGAGTTGGTGCCCAGTTGAAACCCATCTCCCAACAGTGTAAATCACGACGTAGACCGAGGTAAGGATAAGTAGTAGACTTGCGTACAAAGTCATAACCGATGGAACCAATGTCTACATTCCAATTGGGCGTAAGCCCCAAGCTTCCTCTCAATTCAAGACTGTGCGTAGTAGTGGTAAAAGTATCTCGATCCGCAGTGGTAAGCGGCTGGACTCGGAAGGCCACGTTATGTCGAATGGAAAAGTCTTCGAATAAACTCAAGAAATCTGTTTCTTCAACGGGGCGTAAATCATTCCCCTCAACATCCACCTGCTCTACCACATCTTCTTCCTTACCCTGGAATAAAGCTCGAATCTTACGCACCGTAAGATTAGTGTTCAAGCGGAAGGTAGCATCAAAAAACTCAAAGGGTCTACCATTGGCCTCCCAAGTAGTTTGATCCACCCTTCGGAAACTTCCATTGACCAATTCGCGGACCTGAGGATCAAAAGTAGAACTGAAGGAAAAGGTAGTAGCCCCTTTAAACAGGCGCGTAGTACCCGTAACCGTTATTGGCGACCAATTCAGCGAATCGGCCGCAAAGTTGTAATTACCGTTGATGTAAATATTATCAAAGAGCTTGACATTTCGCTCCGTGGAGTCCTTACGGGAAAAGAGCTTGGCCTCAAAGATGTTGGTAATGCTGTAGTTCAGCGCCATCTGGTTCTGACTCGAGGGTGGGCCGCCAAAAATACCGTCCCCAAAGCGATTAATAATCCGATCACGCGTGGGGTCATCCGGTGCCAGCGTATCCGCCAGCATGAGGAAGTAGTTGTTATTATCGATGTAGTTCGGTGCGTAGTTCATCGAGATCGTTGGCTTAATCACGTGCCTTAAACCTCGTATTCGACCTTTTTTGAAACGATAGGTACCAAAGATTTGGGTGGTCAAACTTACATTGGCGGAATAAGTTCTAAAACTGGAGAAGCCCGGAATCGTATCAAAATCGTAGGTGCCAAAATCATCAGCCACTAGCACTGAGTCCCCGTTAGGTTGAATCATCGGCGAAAATGAGGTATCCACCCGAAAGCGTCCATCCAATTCCTCCATATACCAGACCTCGCGAAAGTTCACGCTCGGGTTTAGGTTGAAGTATTTGAGCAGTTTGAAGGAGGTACCCGCAGTAGCAGTATGTTGCATACCGTAGCGCGCATTCTCCAAAGTTGTCTGCTCAAAGAAGGAAGTATCCGGTGCGGTAAAGTTTGCCCGGGCCTCATTGGTGTAGCGCATCGTGATATCTTCGTACCAACGCTTCTGCCCCACCCTTTCTTTACGCCGGAACGGATACAGCGCCTGCGTCTGGAATTGGAACGTAGGGAAATCCACCGTCATATTTCGGGTCCGGGTATTCTGGCTATGGCGAAAAGCAACCGTCATTGACAGGGGCTTATCTACCCAATTGCGCGAAAACGTAAAGTTGGAGTTGATCACGTTCGTACCTACCGAACGCGCATCGTTGAAAACCCGTTGCTGGAAGTTGTTCGTCTGAAAATTGATCGAACCCCCCAGTTTATTCAATGGATGAGCCGCCGCGTCCTGGTTATGTGACCAGTTGATCAGAATACCATTAGCGCGTCGGAAAACAGACTCCTGCTTGGGGTCGCCATCGGCCCCCAGAACTACTTCACCCGTCTCTTCGTCTACAACCGTAACAATCTCCTCTTGCCGGCGACTATCAAAGCGGAAGTTAAAATTGCCGTTGTAGTTGTACCGTTTGCGATACTGCAAAGTTGCTCCCAAGCCATAAGTACCTTCCAAGTAGATGTCGCCTGCAACCGTAAGGTTAAAGTTATCCCCTAGCGGGAAAAACCACCCTACCTGTTTGAGTCCAAACCCCCACTGCTCAGAGTACTCGTAATCACGGGGAAAAATCAGACCAGTTTGGCGACCACCAGAAACGGGGAAGAAGCCAAAAGGAAGATAGAGCGGCGTAGGAACACCCATGATTTCCAAATTGGAGGGCCCGACGATCACCAATTTATTGGGAATCACCTTTTGTTTCAGACTTCTAATACCAAAGTGCGGATGATCCGCCGTGCAGGTGGTGAAGATTGCATCTTCACTGTAGATGATATCGTTAGCTGTGGTATCGCTAGGATCCGCACTGATAAACTTGGAACGTGTCCCCTTCACATATATATCATCTTCTTGTGTGACGGCATCGTAGACAATGCCCTTGCGCGACTCAAAGTTATAGCGCATTCGATTGGCCACAAAAGTGTTTTCACCTTCGGTAAATTCGGGCTTGCCTTCCAACACTCCCGTGGTATCGTTGCGCACCGCCTGGGCCAGTACTTCACTTTTCGCCCAATCCAGTTCTATATAGTCCGCCTTGAGCGTAATATTGGTATAGGAAACAAATGCGTTTCCGTAAAGGAAAATCTTTTCTTGCCGTGCATCAAGGCGCATAGTATCCGCGTTATAGTTCACGGTTGCGTCAAGTGCATCGGGTGAAACGGGCACACCAAGGCTGATGGCGGTGGCGGAATCCTGCTGTAAGGTGTCTACTGTAAGTCCATTTGGCAGGGTATCCAGCACGATCATACTGGTATCCCGCACCACTGCAGTCGTATCCTGCGCCGACAAAGCACAGCAAACTATTAAGAACCAAAAGGAAAAGAGTAACTTTGCTTTCAACACTTCAAAATTACAGATGGCACAGAAGCGCGGCTGGGAAGTGGCCGCCATGTTTCACAATCGTCTCCAACACATCACCTATGACACGAACCCTCCCCTGGTTAGTTCTCACAACAACGCTGCTTTTTTCGATTTCGCCGCTCAAAGCTACGTTTTTTAACAATTCTTTAGCAAGCCAATGTCTCAATAGCGCCACGGCCTTAACAGTTGTTAATTTAACGGACATTCTGAACGACTCAGAAGGGCACAAAAGTAGCATTATCCTGGCGAAAAATGAGCCCCCTTTTCGACTTCGTACCATTGTCATCGATGCTGGCCATGGAGGACATGACCCTGGCTGTTTAGGTGCGGGATACTACGAAAAACATCTGGCGCTGGAGCTTTCTCAAGCATTTGCCCAAAAGGTAAGAGAACAGTATCCAGATATTCAGGTAATTATGACGCGTGACAAGGATGTATTCATCCCTTTGCACGAAAGGGCCTCGATCGCTAACCAAGCTAATGCCGATCTGTTTATATCTATTCACTGCAATGCCATGCCACCAGGTAACAGCGGTACTGCCGGTACCGAAACTTTTGTGATGGGGCTTCACACCGCGGAACACAACTTAGATGTAGCTAAACGGGAAAACGCTTCTATCCTACTGGAGGATAATTACGAGCGCAACTACGATTATGACCCCAATTCACCAGAAGGTCATATTCTACTTAGCATGTTTCAAAATGCCTATCTCGAACAAAGTATTTTGTTCGCCGAACGGGTAGAGCACCACTTCCATAACACTGCAGAACGTAAGAGTAGAGGAGTGAAACAGGCTGGTTTTGTAGTACTAAAGGAAACGGCCATGCCAAGTGTGTTAGTTGAAGCCGGTTTCCTAACCAATAAAAAAGACGAGGCTTTTCTCAGAAGTGAAGAAGGACAAGAACTGGTAGCTACATCTTTGCTCAACGCGCTTACCGACTATAAAGCCATACTAGAAGGCCAGCCCGTAGAGACATTTGCTGCCAATCCCCCTGCTGCGGTTGCCTCGCCGCCTGCTTTTCAACCGGAGCCCGAACCCGTCCAATCATATATCCCACCAAGTGTTCCTGCTACACCTCCAACAAGCAAAACCTACGAATCGCCGGCTGTTTACACCCATACACCACCTAGTGTGCAGCAGCAAACAGGAGCCGTAAGGGCAGAGCCTACTATCCAGCCTACCCCTGCACAAGGCACTATTATCCAATCCGTTCCGGCACAAGATCGTGCCCTACAGCCACGCGGCAAAGGGGATACCAGTTGGGCCGAGAATATTGGTCGGGAGCCGTCTTCCGCCGCCGTAGCAGGACTCATCTATTGCGTACAATTGGCCGCGTCACCACGACCGCTCAATACCCGTATCAATCCTTGGACGAACAGTAGCTTCTTAATTGAGGTACTACAGGAAGAAGAAATGTACAAGTACCAAGTGCGAAATTTCACCCAGCTGACCGCGGCGACCAATGTAAAATATACTGTTCAGCAGCAGGGATTTCCAGATGCTTTTGTGGTTGCGTATCACAATGGCCAACGTATTAGCCTAGAGCAGGCTAAAGCACTAACTACAGGACAACGATAGACCAGAGCGGATTCCCTACAGCTAATTTTCCACATTGGTAAACCCCTCAGTCCCTAACGCTGTTCTTTTGGGGTTAACCGTGTACAAGAAGCCTCACTGGTTCTGTGCACCTATTTGGGGCAAAAGAAGTACCTTTGCCGCCGCAAATTTCAAAAGTATGTCACCAGAAGTACGCACCGGTTTGCTAGCCTTAGTAGCAATATTCCTCAGCTTGTGGGGTATCAAATATATTCAGGGTAGTAATATCCTCAGCGATGCGCAAACTTACTATGCTTATTACGACAATGTAGCCGGTGTACAGATTGGTACTCCAGTGCAGATCAGTGGCGTTAGTGTAGGCTCCGTGTCCGCCAGAGACCTAAGTACGGAAGATCGGCGCGTTAAGCTCACCCTTACCATTGAACGAGATGCTCCGCTACCGAAAGATACTCGGGCCGTTCTAGCTACTGTGAGCCCCCTTGGTGACATGGCCATTATTCTCGATTATCGCACCCCATGTGCTGGTGCCAACTGTGCCGTGAGTGGTGATACCTTCGAAGGCGTAACTCGTGGCATTGTTGAATCCATGCTCGGTGACGGTGGTTTAGGCTCCTATATCGAACAACTCCGCGCCGGCCTGCTAGAAGCAGTGGACTCTCTAAACAAAGGCCTGCTGGACGAAAACAGTAAGGGCCCTTTAGCTGAAACAGTTCGGGATTTGCAGGGAACCATGAGCAACCTCAACGCCGCTACCGGGCGCATGAATGTAATGCTCCAACGCTCTTCTCCCGCACTGGAGTCTACCTTAGCCAACATTGCTCAATTGACGGAAACACTCGAAGGACAGCGCCAAGCTATTGCCGGCATTATCAGTAACACTGATACGCTCAGTCAGCAAATGGTAGATGCTCGCCTCGACGAAGCAGTGACCGAAGCAAAAGCAACGCTTGCCAAACTGAATGAGACTTTAGGTACTGCTAATACTGCCTTGGGCGGCGTCGATGAACTCGTTGGGCAGCTGCAAGCCGGGGAAGGCACACTAGGTATGTTGCTGCAGGATGAGGAGCTGTATACCAATCTCAATGCCCTGTCTTACAGCCTGGATTCTCTAGTATCAGATTTTCAGGGTCGGCCTTATCGCTACGTTCCATTAAAAGGACGCCGCAAGGTAGAGCGCTATGACCGTAAAGATTCTAACGAAGGAAACTAGGATAGCGAACGAAGGTTGAGTCTATACCGATATAGGCTCAGATCTTTTTGCCCACAAAGAGCACATACTCCCATAGGCCCAGGTAGGCTTGCTTTACCTTTGCTACAACAGGCTGAAAATTGTCTTCCAATACGGGTAGCAAATGCCCGTCCATTCGTACGTGATGGCCTGACATGTGTCGTTTAAAGAAGGGAAAGCGAGAGTTGTGGAAGTCCACGACAGCGATATGACCGCCAGGGCGTAAATCTTTATAAGCTTGGTTGATGAGCTCCTTCCACTGCGGATTGATCATAGTTAGAGAATAGGAGAACAGAACCGCATCTAATTTACCCGTCCAGGTGTAGAATTCGTCACCGTAAGCTTGTTCCAGTAATATGATGCCAGGGTTATTGCGGAGCCGCCGATTTGCTTGCTGCAGCATATCTTTTGATACATCCATACCACTCAGGCGGGCCTCCGGAAAACGGCGCTGCAGGCGCTGTAAGTTTCGCCCGGTACCGCAACCTACCTCCAAGAGGTGAAACGGCTGCTCATGTTCAAAGGGTAGTCGATTGAGAATGTCCGTACGCCCAAACAAAAATGACCAACGGGTCATATCATAGATACGTGATTGAAAGGTATAATAGTCCCTGATACGCTGCTCCTGCTGGTGGCTAGCTTTTTTTGCGCTCATCAATGCGAGTAGTTTTATTGAATTTGCCCCCTATTAATTCACAATGCCCAGATACACACTGGCGTAAGTACCAACGCGGTCAGCAGCATGGCTGGCACTGAGGTTCTCCTGATCAACAAAACGTACTTGATCGTATACAAACGGTGGGATAAAATCTACTTCCTTTGCCGCAGAACGTAGAATGATCCGGGCACCAGATCGGCTATTGGCCAAAATAGCTCTCCACTCCTCTGCTAAAGCTTTGCGATCATTTTCCGCCAACCAGTCTTGATGATCAAGCATGATGAAGTGAGAATACTTCCCCGGATTATCCTGTAAAAACTGAGTCACGGTGGTGTTGTAATTCGAGATCCGATCTACCCGTTCACGCAGGGTATCAAAATGTTTCGCGAGCAGGTAATTCGGGGCACAATCTGCCGGGTAATTGCCACGGAAATACAACTGCCAGAAGTAGTTTTCTTTAATTGGGTGATGGCGGAATACTTGACGCAGGCACTCCTTTAGAAAACCGGTTACTCCTTGTTCATATTCGTCCTTGAACAAAGCTTGCTGACTTTGCGGCACGCCAATCAAGCACATGGTGAAATGACGATTCACAATCCAATGCGCCAGTTGATTGATAATGCGGGGTTCAATCGCATCATAACGTTGGCGTTGTTCTTCCATATTTTCAGATGCGAACAATGCCTCTAATTCCCGATAAATCTTCGGACGAGCCCTAAAATACCCCCGAAACAACCAAGCTAAAGTTCCGGCAGTGCCGTAATGATAAAACGACTTACGCCCCTTGGTACCGGAGAAGTAGTGTTGCCAACGATCCCAAATGGCCTGGGCGTACGCAGGGAGTTCGTTACGCATTTTCTCTTTGTAGAGCTCCGAGAACTGTGGATTTCGCCCCTCTCCGAACAAAGAGAAGTGATCAGCAAAATCTAGGATCTTGATACTGGCTTTCTTGAGCTCCAAGAGCGCATTTTGCCGCGGGTTCATATCTATACAATGTACCTGGGCAGGATCGTCAAGCAGGTAATCCAGCGCATTACAGCCAGCACTGGTGATCATTACAATCTCACTATCCTGGCCGAATTCCAACAACTCGCGGTCGCAACGCGGATCTTCCCAACAAGTATTATAGATAAGATTATTTTCGTGGACCTGGCGAAACACCCAGTTTTGTAGTCGATGAACGTACTTCACGGTAGTGGATTTTTTCAATCCACGAACTTAAGGGCGACCTGGAAGATGCACCGAAAACTGACAGTTATATTTATCCTAAGTTTCCGTAAAGTGGAAGTTAAGTAGTTCACAGAATTAAACGACACAACGGTATGATGCTTTTTTGCACTTACTCGTCCTTACTCAAAGCCTTGCGTAGCTTGGGCTATGCGTGTTCTTCGCGCCTCGATTAAGCACAAAAATCCTATCATATCGTTGGTAGCACAATATCACTGAACTACTTAAGCCTGCAAATAATTGTAGAAATCACGTTGCGCCCGTACCGCCACATCATCCTTAGCTTTGGGACGATAAGCATTATCCTGTTCAGCATTAATGACTCGAGCCTTGGTATTATCCGACCACTGCAGATCCATAAGCTTGCGCAAATCATCCCGCAGGTCTTCGTCAAAAATAGGCATAGCCACTTCTACGCGGCGAAATAAATTACGTTCCATCCAATCTGCCGAGGCGGTGTACCACTCCTCTTTTCCATTATTATGGAAATGGTAGATGCGAGCGTGCTCAAGCAGGCGATCCAAAATACTGATCACCGTAATGTTCTCACTTTGTCCCGGCACTCCTGGCACCAGACAGCAAATACCACGAACGATGAGCTGAACCTGAACGCCGGCATTACTCGCTTCGTAGAGTTTATCAATAATGCCTCGCTCTTCCAAAGAATTCATTTTCAGAAATATTCGAGCCGGTTTACCCGCCTGAGCGTGCTTGATCTCACGGTCAATCTTCTTCATCAGCTTACTGCGTAAAGTAAAGGGCGCCACTAACAACTCCTTGGCTTTTGGCATGATTAAACGTCCGGCCAGCAATTCGAACACCTGCCGAACATCAATCGTCAGTTGTTCATTTGCGGTAAGCAAAGCATGATCAGCGTAAAGCTTAGCGGTCTTTTCGTTAAAATTACCCGTTCCGAGGTAAGCGACATTGGCTTTTTCTTTCGCCTCAATGAGCAAGAGTTTAGTGTGCACTTTGATACCCGGGAAGCTATAGCGAACCTCAGCTCCAGCCTTACGCAGTTCCTCCCCCCAGAAAAGATTGGAGGCTTCATCAAATCGGGCCTTAGCCTCTACGAAGACCTCTACTTTTTTACCGGCCTGTAGCGCCTGCAACAAAGCCTCTACCACTGCGGACTTACTTGCTACGCGATACAAGGTGATACGCAGGCGCTCCACATCCGGATCCTGAGCAGCCTCCGCGATAACGGCTGGCACATAATCATACTTTTGGTACGGAAAGTGCAGCATTTGATCTTTACCACGAATGACCTCCAAAAGGGACTCCGCATTGGCAAGCACCGGATGCTCCAGCGGTGGCCAGTCTTCATCGTGCAGTGCCGGATTATTAGAAGGATCAGGAAAACCGAAAAAGTCATTAAAGTTATGGTAGCGGCTACCGGGTATTAGATCGTATTTAGAAAGGCCAAGTGTTTTCCGCACCTGTCTTAGCAGTTCTTTCGGCATCGATTGATCGTACAGAAACCTGGTGGGTAAACCTCCCTCTCGAGTAGCCAAGGAGCTCTTTATCTTTTCCAGTAGGTCACCACTGTATTCATCATCAATGTAAAGCTCCGCATCTCGGGAGACCTTAACACTGTAGGCTTTCACACTTTCCGTTCCGACAAAATCGGGTAAACCTAGGCGGATTACATCATCCAGATAAATAAGGTAATGACCCTCGGCTTCTGTTGGCATAGTCAGAAAACGCGGGAGCTCATTGCTAGGTATATTAAGTACCTCCCAAGGCTGCTCTTCCTCAAACTCCAGTATAAAGTAAGGCTGTCGGTTTTCCAGAAAGGGAACCTTATCATCACAGTTCTGTCGTTTCAATTTTGGTTGTACCTCCTCGGCAAAGTATTTCCGCACGTAGGCTCGCTGTTCGGCGCCCAAACGATTGGCGGTAACCAAGTAGATTCCGTGTTTTTGCAGCGCCAGCAAAATATCTTCACGGAAAACGTGTCCAAACTGCCGTTGTTGCCACTGCACCAGTTCTAAGATTTCTTTGAGAATCTTCTTTGGTTTGACGGTGAGCAGCCGCTTACGATCTGCTTTCTTGAGATCTTTGAACGAGCGCATGGAAGAAACCCGAACTCGAAAAAACTCCTCCAAGTTGGAGCTATAAATCGCTAAGAACTTGAGCCGCTCGTACAGAGGCACTGTTTCGTCCATTGCCTCTTGCAGGACCCGGTAGTTGAAATGTAACCAGCTGATATCACGTGCTAAATACTTCGAATACGTTTGCTCCATCTCCCTATTATGTTCTAATCAGGTGCGTAAGGTAGAGCATCTTTTCCTTAGCCAAAAAGCACAAAACCAATATTTATCAAGGAATCGTAAAGTGAAGAGCCTAATGTTAATTCATTGTAAACTCATTATTAATTATTAAACGAATGTTATTTGATTGTTAGGCAGAAATGAACGCTAGGGTCTAATTTTAGTCCATCTTTTCACTCACAACGATTCTATCGTATGAAACTCTTACGTTTATCATTAATGCTTGTCCTCATATTGGCAGGTACTACTGGCCTATTGGCACAGGTTACCACCGCCACGATTACAGGCTCCATCACGGATCAGGGGGGCGAACCCTTGATCGGTGCTACGATTGTAGCAGTGAACACCTCAACTGGGACAGAATTTGGTACTACTACCAACATTGACGGCCGCTTTACGCTTCCCAACCTGCGTGTGGGCGGACCTTACGCAGTAACGGCCTCTTACGTAGGCTATGACGATGAAAAACAGGAGGGCATCTTCCTGGCATTGGGCCAAACTGCTCGTCTTGATTTCGAACTCGCTTCCGGTGTAGAATTGGATGAAGTAGTGGTAACGGGCGTAGCCGATCCGAATGTCAACCGCGACCGGACTGGCGTAGCCACACTAGTTGGAAGCACAGAATTGACGCGACTGCCAACGATTACGCGTTCTGCCTCCGACTACACGCGCTTAACTCCTGCCTCTGACGGTAACAGTTTTGCCGGTCGTAACGATCAGTTCAATAACTTTAGCTTGGATGGCTCGATTTTCAACAACCCATTCGGTTTGGATGCGGCCACTCCTGGTGGCCAGACCGATGCTCAGCCGATCTCATTGGATGCCATTGACCAAATTCAGGTCAATATTGCACCTTATGATGTAACCCAGGCTGGATTCACCGGAGCCGCAGTAAACGCTGTGACCAAGAGTGGTACCAATGACTTCAAAGGCACCGTCTTTGCTTTCACCCGTAACCAAGACTTGACTGGATCAAGAGTAGCTGGTGATGATATCTTCGTACCAGAGCTTTCTCAACTACAGGCTGGTTTCAGTATCGGTGGTCCAATCATCAAGAACAAATTGTTCTTCTTCGCCAATGCGGAAATCGAAGATCGTAGTGATCTAGGGTCTAACTTTATCGCTGCTCGTCCAGGTGTGGGTGGTGAGCAAGTATCGCGGGTAGAGGCTAGCGATTTGGAGGCAATCTCTGACGCCCTTTTCGAGCGTTACCAGTACGAGACTGGTCCTTACGAAAACTTCCTGTTTGACCAAGACAACGTAAAAGGTATCTTCAAACTGGACTGGAACATTGCCCAGAACCAGACCTTGACGGCTACCTACAACTTTCTGGATGCCACCAAGCAGAAGCCAGCGCACCCCTTCGCACTGGGTCGTCGTGGACCTGATGCGACTACGCTACAGTTCCAAAACAGTGGTTACGCCATCAACAACGTTATCCACTCAGCTATTGTAGAACACCGCGCCTTGATCAGTGATAAGGTTTCTAACAAACTGCAGTTGGGCTACACGGCTTTCCGTGACTCTCGTGACCCCTTCAGTACGCCGTTTCCTTCGATCTTGATCCAACGTGATGGTATCAACTATATCGTAGCTGGTCACGAGCCGTTTTCCGTAAATAACAACTTAGATCAGGACGTTTACCAGGTGACCAACAACCTTAACGTATTCCTTAACAAGCACACTTTAACTATTGGTGCGAGCTTGGAACGATTCGAGTTTGACAACAGTTTCAACCTAGGTCTTTATGATGGCGCTTTCGGTCCATTCTTACCAGGTGCCCAGAGCCCCGAAGCATTTGTAGACAGTATCCGCGCCGGTGCGCTTGATGATGCGGTAGCTGCCGCTCAAGGTATTTTTGACGCCAATAACGAAGGTGGTCAGGGTGGTTATGAAGATACTGGTTGGGCATTGGCTGAAACCAATGTGGGCCAGTTTGCCCTCTACATTCAGGATGAGATTGACTTGAGCGATCAGTTCAAATTGACTTTGGGTGTACGTATGGACATGCCACTTTACTTTGATACCGAAGAAAAGATCAAGGAAAACCTGGATCGCAACTGTTGCTATGATCCAACCATCGAATACTTCGATACAGAAGGAAACCCGGTGTTCTTTGACCACACTGTTCTGCCAGACAATGCGCCATTGATCTCACCACGGGTAGGATTCAACTACGACATCTCTGGTACGCAAAGTACTATTCTACGTGGTGGTTCTGGTTTATTCACTGGTCGTTTCCCATTCGTTTGGTTGGGTAACCAGGTAGCTAACCCGAACTTCTTCTTCTACACCATCACTGAACCCGAATTCCAGTTCCCACAGGTATGGCGTTCTAATTTGGGTATTGACCGTAAGGCCAATGGTTGGACCATTTCTGCCGACCTCGTTTACACGAAGGACATCAACGCAATGATGGTACGCAACTACGGCCTGAAGCCACCAACCGGTACGCTTTCGGGTGTAGACAACCGCCCTATCTACTTGTTTGACGATCGCGCCACGGTATTCGGTGGTCCTACCAACGCTTACGTTTTTACTAATACGGACGAAGGTTACTCTTTCAATGCCAGCTTGCAGATTCGCAAGAACTGGAACAACGGTTGGTTCACCAGCCTGGGCTACAACTTCCTGGATGCTCAGGATGCCAGTTCAATCGAAGCAGAGATTTCTAGTGATGCTTACGAGCGTAACCCAGCAATCAACCACGTTAACCAAGCTCGCTTGACGCCTTCACTTTACGGTAATCGCCACCGCTTTGTAGGTACTGCGCACAAACGCTTTACTTATGGTAGCTGGGCTACCACCGTTGCCGCGTTTTTCGAGTATGCGCAGGGTGGTCGTTTCTCCTACACCTATTCTGGTGATATCAACGGTGATGGTTCTGGTCTGAACGACTTGATTTACGTTCCAACTACTACCGAAATCCAGCAAATGGCCTTTACGGGTGATGTAGCAGCACAAGATGCCCAGCGTCAAGCCCTGGAAGCTTTCATCCAGCAGGATGAGTACCTGAACGGTATCCGTGGTGGTTACGCCGAGAAGTACGATATCCTCAGCCCGTGGTACAGCCGCTGGGATGTACGAGTACTACAGGACTACATCTTGCCTAATCAGAATGTAGTTCAGGTAAGTCTTGATATGTTGAACATCGGCAATTTTGTGAACAGCAACTGGGGTGTACGCCAATTCCCAACCAACACCCAGCCAATTGGTGTGAGCGTTGCGGATGGCACACCAACGTACAGCTTTGACACCAACTTACAGAATACCTTTACCAACGACTTCAGCTTGGGCTCACGCTGGCAGTTGCAGGTAGGTTTACGCTATATCTTCTAGTAGTGAATCACTAGAAGTTCAAATAGTAAGGGCGGCTCACTTCGCGAAGTGAGCCGCCCTTTTTTTTGGCCAAATGGGAACTGACCACCTTTATTTAACGCTAAGCTCTAAGAGCGAGTCAGCGGTACTTCTTCTTGATAAAATCCATCGTGAGTACCAATGAAGCGCAGCATTTCGCGCTTGACCCGTTCGCGGGTATTCACAAAGGCCTCCTTCATATCCTGTGGTTCCACAGTTTCCTCTGGGTCAGGAATATCGTAGTGGAGATAGATGGACGCTGTAATATCGGCGGGCTTCTTTAGTTCGGCCCTCCGGCAAACGGTGATTAAGAAGTCGTAATGCTCTCCAGAAAAATCATCCACACTTTTGGGCTGGGCTTCAGAGATGTCAATATTGTCCTCCTTCATCACTTCGACGGCTAATGGATGAACTGATGTTGGACTAAGGCCAGCACTAGTGATTTCTGCACGTTCCTGGGTGAAAAAACGTAAATAGCCTTCGGCCATTTGACTTCGACAAGCATTGCCTGTGCAAAGCACAAGAATTCTCTTCATGGTGTTGTTTGCGATTACCAATGCAAATTTAACATTAAATTTACACTACTTTCGAATAAAGTAAGCGCGAAATCTGACCAAAAAGGAGGATTTTTTTTAGAAAGTCGGACAGCCAATACCTCGGCCATTAATTCCACTACCACCGCCAAAGGCAAAGGAGAAGCTTATACCACCCATATAATACCAGTCATCGGAGTCTCCACCACGGGTATAGTCAAGGTTTTCCGTTTCAGGATCCGTGATCGTAGGATTACTCAATTGGGCCGCCAGGCTGCCGTTGTTCTCCAAAACATCCAGGTAGTTGATTGGACTACCAGAAACGTCATCTATAAAATCGGTAAAGGTCTTACGGCCACCAAGCTCTAAGCCAATGGTAAAGCGTTCCTTGAAGATAAACTTGATTCCACCACCCGCGAGAACCGCATAACTAGTTAAAGAATACGGCTCCTCGTAGCCAGGGGCACCTTGAGCCTCGGTTCCTAGGGGTTGTAATTCGATCCAGTTTCCATCGAAGTTGGCTTCTGGATTAAAGCGGAAGACGCCCGCGCCCCCCATCAAGTAGGGTACTACCTGGGTACGACGTTCATCACCCAAGCGAAATAGGTTGAGATTAGCTTTCAGTGCCAATTCAGTAATGTTGCTCCGAAAGTTTAACATTCGGCTACCCTTATCGTTGGTAACACCGTCTTCACCGTCCACTTTGCCCAAATTCAGGCCAAACTCAAGGGAAAGTGCTTTGCCAGGGTTCATTCGTAGAAAAATACCACCAGCAGGGTTGACCGTTTCGAAGTATACGCCAATGTCATCGGGAGCAAGGTCGCCTGAGTAGGTAGAACCACCGCCCCAAAAACCTAGTTCCAGGTTTTGAGCGTTCACAAATGACAAGCACACACAAAGGGATAAGAGAGATAAGATGTACTTCATTGTTGACTGTCCATTTTTAGGATTATATGCTTGGGTAACGGCAGAAAGCGTGCCAATCGTGTCTAAAAACTGTAAAAGAACACGAGAATGTCAAAAAAACGCCCCTCCTCGGGTTACCCTCCACAAAATTAGAGATTTTTGCCGGTGAAACTCTAGCATCCGTTGGAATGTTGATAAAACAATAAGTAAAACTCCCACATGGCAGACGACGCGATCACACCAGAGTCTGAGAACAAAAAAATGTCAGGACAACGCCTGAAGGAAGGACTACGCATCTTTCGCTACGTGCTCCCGTACAAATGGCACTTTGTAATGGGAATGCTGGCCTTAGTAGTCGGTAGCCTTTTGTTCTTGGCTATCACCCTGGTACCGGGTGAAATGCTCAACGTGCTCAGCGGACAAAGCGAACGCAGCTTTTCTATCAATCAATTGTTTCTCTTTGTCATCATTTTGCTTGGTGTACAAAGTGTACTATCGTTTTTTCGCGTGCATTGGTTCGCTATTGTCAGTGAAAAAGGAATGGCCAATTTACGTTCAGACATTTATCAGAAACTAATTGGGTTAAGCATTCCATTCTTTGAGCAAAGACGCGTTGGCGAGCTTACCTCCCGCATCACTACCGATGTTGCTCAGGTGCAGAACGTCATCAGCATCACTATCGCTGAGTTTATTAGGCAGGTGATCATCTTGATTGGAGGTATAGGCATTATCATCTTCACCATGCCACGCTTGGCTTTAACCATGCTACTTACTTTTCCAGTGGTCGTTATTGGAGCAATGTTCTTCGGTCGATTTATCCGTCGGTTGATGAAGGAGCGACAGGATCATCTGGCGGAGACCAATGTAGTGGTGGAAGAAACCATGCAGACTATCCAAACGGTAAAAGCATATACCAACGAGTGGTTTGAGCTAAGCCGCTACACCAACAAACTCAACGCAGCGGTACAGATTGCTTTAAAGGCAGCCCGCATGCGGGGACTGTTTGCATCTTTTATCATTCTGGTCATGTTCGGATCCCTGTTCTTTATCATGTGGCGTGCAGCGCTCATGGTACAAGCTGGAACTTTAGAATCTGGTGACCTGGTCAATTTCGTTGTCTTAACCGGAACCATCGGCGCGGCTATTGCCAGCCTGGGTAGTTTTTACACCGAAATTGTCTCGGCTATTGGTGCTACCGAACGCATCTTCGAAATCCTAGAAGAAGAATCAGAAGTTATCCCGGAAACCACTCAGTCTCAAGAGACCTTGGCGATAGAAGGGAATATCCATTATAAGGATGTGCACTTCTCCTACCCTACCCGCCCCGATGTGGAAGTTCTGAAGGGAATTGAACTAGAGATTAGCGCTGGCTCAAAGGTGGCGCTTGTAGGCGCCAGCGGAAGCGGTAAATCTACCATCGTGGCCTTGCTGCAGCGTTTTTACACTTTAGATAGTGGTGAGATTACAGTAGATGGTCAGCCCATTGCTAATTATCCGCTTACGACCTACCGGAAAAATATCGGTATCGTACCACAGGAAGTCCTTCTTTTCGGAGGAACCATCCGTGAGAACATTAGCTACGGTAAGCCTGGTGCCACAGATGAAGAAATCGTCACTGCTGCGCAGCAGGCAAATGCCTGGGAGTTTATCCAGGCTTTCCCGGAAGGTTTAGACACCATTGTGGGTGAACGCGGCGTGAAACTATCAGGTGGCCAGCGCCAAAGGGTAGCCATTGCCCGTGCCATACTCAAAGACCCCGTGATCTTACTATTGGACGAAGCTACCTCCAGCCTGGATGCAGAAAGCGAGCGATTGGTACAGTCTGCATTAGACCGACTGATGGAAGGCCGCACCAGTATCATCATTGCGCACCGCCTAAGTACCATCCGAGCGGTTGATCGCATCTATGTTTTGGATCAAGGCAAGGTCGTAGAAGAAGGCACCCACAGTGAGCTTTCCCTCATTGAAGACGGACTCTACAATAATCTGGCTAAATTGCAATTCGAAGTAACGGATTAATAGTGTGTTTAAATTTAGCTTCGCTGCTACTTCGTGGTCTAACTTCTGACAAATCTTAAACATACTCTAAGCTTGAAACACAATCGGACCAAACTCTTCCTGCTCGGAGGCCTGGTAGTACTTATACTGGGTGGCTTAGTAGTAGAGCTGCCCTTCAGTATGAACTACTTGCAAGTGCGCAGTTTTTGGAAGACCAGCGTTCTGTTGGGGTTAGGTTTAGGAATTATTGCTGCGGTTGCTGCACTTTACTATCGCTGGCGTGACCTGGCGGACTCCGTTGCCCGGATGCAGCTATTCTTCACCGTATTTTTTGCCCTCTTACTTACTACTCCGCTATTTATAAGCTGGATCAATCGGTTAGCCATTTCCACTGCCGATATCCCTCCTACCACGGTTACGCTCGAATCAGAACAGGCACGCTTTAGCAGTCGCTTTGGCAGTAGCCGTTTGCAAAAGCCACAGGCCAATCAGTACCTACTGTTTTTCTATCGAGACGGTCAACTCTATCGCCTACAGGATGATGAACCTTTTTTCCCGGATGCCGAACCCGGCGACACCCTACAGTTGAACATTATTCGTGGCCGACTGGGCTATGAATGGGTTCTTAGATGACCCCATCCATAGCTACCTATTGTAGGGATTTATAATTGCGGAAAAATCGTCCAACGTTCCCATTCCTGCACTTTTGCAGCATCTGCACTGGCGGAACCATCTGGACGCCCCAGCAAGTACCTATTTTGGACAGACCGGAAACTTACTGGTTTTGCCAAGTCCAGCGGACTTCGGTCAGATAGATCGTCACCATTTAGGATAATCCACCGCTCTGACCTACCCATTTGGGCGGGATCAGCATTCACGTTACCGTTACTTTCCGCTTGCAAGAACTTATTAAACTGGCTTACAATAGCCACCTCATCACCGTAGTGAATACGCTGTCTTCCGTTTGGTGTTGGTTGCGAGCTTCGAATAGTAAAGGAGGAACCATAACCTGGACTCTTATAGCTAGCCGATAGCGTTCTTCCCATTACAGCTGCACCGAGATAGAAACCGTGGTGGGAGCGAAGCGTAATCTGCTCCCCAAATTGCAGCGGTGGTAGCTCGGGCACAAGATTCCATCCTTCCCAAAAAGAAGGATGATCAGCGTCCGCTTTGACACGATGGTCATCGTAGGCGATTAGGTACTTTGCGTGAGCAGAAGTGCTTTCCCGGCACCTTCCATCCAATCCACAAAACTCCTAAGGTTACTGGGATCTGTATAATGAAGTGTGTTGGTACCATCAAACTCCCAGTTGACGACCCACCAGTCGCGCCCCAATTCCCAGGGACCAGTTTTATAGGTGACGCTCATATTCGTATGTGCTGGATTGGTAAATCCGGGGGCAATATTGGTCCATGTTTTATGCTCTTTGTAGACATCACTGTATTTATGGGCTATAGAGACCGTTCTGATTCTTCTGCCGGTACTATTCATTACCCGGACCCTAGCATACCTTTTCATCTTGAAGGTTTTAGATTATAGAAATTGCTGCAGAATGCTGCGTTCAACAGCAATATACCGGCCATATCCACTCAAGTCAGAATAGGAAAGGTCAACGGGTACTTTAAAGGCAGTAAGTGGCAACTACCATAGGATAATTGGCGCTAGTCCCTAGACCGCGCGATGAGAAAGATGGGCCTCCGCTCAATCAAAGGGCCTTCCTAAAGCTAGTATTGCCTAGCAAGTTCAAGCGCTACTTTTTAGTTTTGAATTCAATAACGTGTGGCTGTAAACGTATGCCATCTTCCGTGCGAAAACTACTTGGAATGGTAAACTGGTAATGCTGGTTAGGCTCCAAACTTACGGCAACGGTGTAGGATTGATTTTCCGCTCCCCAGCTCCGTCCACGGGGATCCATTTTCGGGCAGTAGCCTTTTCCGAGCGGCCCAAAGTCGATACCTGCATGGTAGCCGTTCAGGGATTGAGAAAAACGAACAGTAATGCTTTCTATACTTGGATCAACTGTATTACTGCCATTCTCAAACTCTAAAATCTCCACCACTGTGGGTCGTGAACGTTCGTAGTCTTCGCGTAAAGTAGCGACTGATTTTGGCAATAAATTAGACTCATCTACCAGGCGTTCGATAGCCGCTCGATCGGTAAAATCTAGTTCTATGAGTTCACGAATGGCAGCCTTCTTGTCGGGTGCATTTTCGTAGTAGCGCTCGCAAATCTCATAACCGATGTAGTAGCCCAGGTCCCGAATTTTCAATTCGTTATTATTCGAGCCCCACATCCAATTGTAATTATTGCTACCGCTAAAGAGGTCAACCACAAAGCGCTTCACTACGCGTTCCTGGTTGTTTTTACCAAAGGAAATAGCGGGGGAACTCGAAGGAAGATCTGTCACTAAACAGGAGACAAACTCTGCGGCACCTTCGTATAGACACATGGAAAGCAAGTCATGTTGGAGTTCATTCTGTTGCGTATGAATATACTCGTGGGTACACAGCAATGGCAGGTCATTGATGGGTACATTTTCTTGGTAGAAGGGTTTTCGCCAATCGGGTAGTTCGTCGATCACCGTTTGCTCGTTCGCCATAGACAACTCCGTACCAATTAACACCTTCCCTTCGTGGATGGTACCGCCTGTTCTAAACGCCCCAACTGTAAAATAAACGGGAACTGGCTTCAATTCGGGATAAGCCTGGCGTAGTAAATCCAGCTTAGCTTCAATGGCAGGTATTTGATCAGGAACCTTCAGAGTTTGGGCTCGAATGGATGCCCAGAAACGGGGATAATTGTGAATGGCCTGTAAGTACTCCTCCGCGGTATAGTTGCGTACCTCCATCACCGCTTCCAGTCCAGGACTGGCACGATCGATATACAATTCTTGCAGTAGGCGCAGTTGTTCAACGGAATCTTGCTTTGCGACAATCTCGTCATAAGCCTCCCAGAAGTGCTCAATATCAGTGAACATAAAATCCTGACCGAACAGGGAGGACCGAGACAAGATGCTGAAGAGGGCTGAGAAAGCAAGGGGTGCAATGCGTTTTTTCATACTCTGTGTTTTATGAATGGCAGGAAAGCGAATGTACTTAACCCAGCCATTGAGCGCAAGAATCAAACTAAGGCGTGATACGTCTGACACCATTCCCAAAGCTGCACCGCTATTTTGTGGGGATCGTTGGTATCAGGCCGCAAGCGGAGAGCAACTTGTCGTTGGTGTTTTTGCTGACTTAGCGCGTAGGCCTTATCATAATAGCGAAGTGCAATAGAGGCTGCAGCTGCGTAATCTTGTTGGTCTAGGGCTGCTAAGGCAGCCTGCAAATGTTGCCCACCGAGACGCTTGCGAATACGTCCAAAAGCTTCTTTTAATTCTTCTACTGGATAGTTGGCATAGTCTTCCACCAAATTATCAATACGCCACTCTAAAGGAAGGTCTAAGACTACCAGCGGGGCCGAAGCGATGTGTTGCCAGAGTTCGGCTGGAAGATATACTCGACCAATCGACTGGCTCTCATCTTCTAACCAAACCGGCTTGGTATCTAGGGGATTGAGTTGTAAGAAATGATGAAAAAGTAAGTTCTCAAAGTGTTCAACAGTAGGTTGCTGATCTTCTCCTAAGGCCCCAAAAGCAGATCCCTTGTGACTGGCAATACCCTCTAAATCAACGACCGTTTCACCCAGTTCCTTCAGCGCTTGGAGGATTTTGGTCTTGCCACTCCCGGTTGGTCCGCTTAGTACTAATACGGGGCGGGAAAATTGCTTTAATGCTTCACGACCTGCTTTCCGCAAAGCTTTATAACCGCCCTCAATTACTTGTACATCAGAGAAGGTCTTTCCGAGCAGCCAGCCCATGCTTTGAGAACGTTGGCCGCCACGCCAACAATGGATGGCGACTTCCTGATTAGGAGCCAAGCGGCGAGCTTCTTCTACGTACCAACGCATTTTCTTACCCACCAATTCAAGACCCTGCAAAAAGGCAGCATCTGGGGAGTCCCGCTTATAGAGGGTGCCTACTTCTGCTCGTTCCGCATTATCGAAAAGCGGCAGACTCAGGGCTCCCGGCCAGTGCCCTTTGGTGTACTCACCCGGTGAGCGTACATCCAGCAAGGGCGGAGGACTTGTCAATTTGAACCAATCTTTAGGAGCTACTATCTTCAATCTATCTGCGGCTAACTTAGAGGAATAACCCGAGCTTTAGGGTGATCGTTCATGAATCGCTGAATTATTCTGGCTGTATCTGGATATCCGGGATACATTTTGACCGCCTCGCGCAAGGTATCGGTATCGGCACCTTCCTCGGTGTTTACGTATCCGAAGCCCGCAAAATGCCCACCCTGCACTAGGATAACTGATTGCTCACCTTGACTACGCCCTTCGTCCAGCAAAAGAAAGTCATCATCAAAAACGGTTTTCAGACGTTCTTTGGCGGCCGCGGCTCGTTCGTTGTACTCCGCTACTGATTCTTTTCCGGTGCAAGCCCCTCGACATTGTTTAAGGTGGTAATGAAAGCAGGCTCCCTTACCGGGAAACAGGTGACAATAGCGGGAACAGAGTTCCATATCCTTTACCAAGAAGTTTAGTCGTCCTTTAGCCCCTGACATGCTGGGGTACTCGGAGATTACCTCGTACTGCTCACGATTTTTAGCATTATTGCGAATGACATCAAAGCAGATGTAGCCTTCATCGTTTGTGTAGGTATGGATAGCGAAGGGAAACTTGGTACGACGTTGCGCCCGATTGATGGGTGGGCGTAGACGCTTAATTTCGTGTGATTCCAGTAGTAGAGCGACCAATTCACTCCCCGTTTCTTCGAAACTAATATCGGCTACGTGCTGCTGCAATCGGCGGCCTTTATCGGTCTGATCAGCGAAATGTTCGGCAATCCGCTTTTTGATATTGATGCTCTTACCTACGTAGACCACGCCTCCTGTAGCATCATGAAAATAGTAGACCCCACAACTTTCCGGTAGGTTATGAATCTGCTGGAGGGTGATTCCCTTCGGAAGTCGCGATTCCTTAATGCCCATATTGACCATTACCCGCACTTGCTCCTGGTTTTGTTCTCGCTCGAGAATCCGCCCGAACAAATCCGTAGTGGCAAGGGCATCCGCCAAAGCACGGTGGCGAGCATCGGTGGGAATACCGAAGTGCCGGATCAAGTTTTCCAAACTATAGGAGGGTAAACCGGGGAAGGCTTTTCGCGATAGCCGCACCGTACAAAGCTGTTTTCGGCTGTAGGTGTAACCCAGGCGCTTAAATTCTTCTCGTAGAAATCCGTAATCGAAGCGTACGTTATGCGCAACGAAGATGGCACCTTCCGTAAGTTCTACAATGTTCCGGGCAACTTCGTGAAAGAGTGGAGCTTCGCGGACCATGTCTTGGGTAATGCCAGTTAGCTGGACAATTCCAGCCGGAATGTAGGTATTGGGATTGATCAGGCTTTGGTAGGTATCAATTATTTCCTGCCCATCATACAGAACAATGCCGATTTCAGTAATTTTGTCGCGCGAGGCTCGTCCTCCGGTCGTCTCCACATCGACTATTGCAAATCGTTGATCCTTCTTTCCCATGCTGACAAAAATAAAAACTTTTGTTCTTCTTTTAGCCTTTTGGCAACAAGGCTGTACTTTTTCTCCTGAACCAACTGCTACAAGGGGTCATGCCGAGACGGTAGAAACCCAGCAAAAAAAGGAGGAAAGCGCTCCCACTGCCGCATTACAGGTGGGTGCAGAACGGATGGAGCATTACCTCCCACTGCTCGAAGGAAAGCGCCTGGGCCTAGTTGTCAACCAAACATCCAGCTTGGATAATGTACACCTGGTGGACACACTCCTGAGCGCAGGAATGGATATCAAAGCTGTTTTTGCGCCAGAGCATGGTTTTAGAGGAGAAGCCGATGCGGGTGAGAAAATAGTAGATGCGCGAGATCCGCAAACGGGGCTTCCTATTATTTCATTGTATGGAAAACACAAAGAACCCAGTGCTAAGGATCTTGCTAACATTGATTTGATCATCTTTGACATTCAAGATGTTGGTGCGCGTTTCTATACTTATATTTCAACACTGCACTACGTCATGCAGGCTGCATCCAAGCACAATAAGCGAGTCTTGGTGCTAGACCGTCCAAATCCCAACGGACACTATGTAGACGGGCCCATCCGAACGTCAGACTACAAATCCTTCGTGGGCATGCACCCAATACCCGTCGTGCACGGAATGACCGTAGGTGAGTACGCACAGATGATCAATGGCGAAGGCTGGCTAGATGGCGGACAAGAAGCACAGCTAGTGGTAGTCCCCTGCAGCAACTATACACATGAAACGGTTTATGAACTACCCATACGCCCCTCCCCTAACCTACCCAATGCCCGGTCAATCTACCTGTACCCAAGCCTGTGCTTTTTTGAGGGTACCGTGTTCAGCGTTGGACGAGGCACCAACACTCAATTTCAAGTCTACGGCCATCCTGAATTTACGCAGGGTGATCACTATTTCACGCCTGAGTCAGGTCCCGGCGCGAAATACCCCAAACTAGAAGGAAAGCGCTGCAGAGGGATTGATTTTACGACCGTAGCACCCGCAACCATAAGAACAGAGGGCAGGCTAAATTTGAGTCACTTGCTCAATGCTTACCATAATTATCCTGACCACGCGGATTTCTTTCTCAGCAATAATTTCATCGATAAACTAGCCGGGACCGATCAATTACGTAAGCAGATTATTGAAGGGTGGGATGAGGCGCAGATCAGGGCTAGTTGGCAAGAGGAGCTGGCCTCCTTTCGGCAAACACGCGAAAAATATTTGTTGTACAAATAATCATTATAAATATTTTTGTTTAAAAATAATTATTTTCCTACCTTTGGCTACATCGCAAGCGATAGCTAGCTAACACATCAACAATCAGGCGGAATTCCAGAAGAAACAGCTCTAACACGAGATCAATAGCCTGAATAAACTCAATTAAGTCAGTTTATATACGTCTATGACAGCGTACTTCCTATGGAGTAGAGAACGATCTGTGTCTGATCAAAATCTACCTCAATGGGTGGGGGGAAGTATCGGTTGATCGTAGCATTAAGCCTTTGTCGGTTGGCTGGTGGGTGGGAGAATCCCGCCCTCAAGGCGGGAAATGTATCGGCATCGCTCAATCCGCCACTTCAATATGGAGTCAACCTTTACCTCTGCGTCTTATCCCTGACACACTAATACTAAGAGTAGACCTTCGGCAACTGGTAAAAAGAATCACCATCAAATGGGATATAGGTCTTTTTGTTCGACCTTTTTGCCCAAGTCCCCTTTATCATTCACGGCAAGCATTGCACAGTACATTTATGACAAGAATAGCGCCTCAAAACAACTATTGCCCTCCCAACTCTTTACGCGCCAACTCTAAATTACCTCGATGGTAATTCCCCTGGACGATCGGAAAATGCGGATATCGAATCCACAGCTCTTCTTCGGGGAAAGGTTTTCCAGCAGTACCGTAGGCAATGAGTTGCTCTAGATACCATTTGGCATCCGCCAATCGGGTCAACATTTCTTGCTTTTTGGTAGTCACGGGGCCATGGCCGCCTATCAAGAGCCGGATCGGTTGAGTATATAGTAATTCATCGAGCACTTTCAGCGTTTGCTGATATGCTTTAACACTATGGTAGATAAACGGGAACTCCACCGCACAGAGGTAATCTCCGACAATCAAAACCTGCTCTTCGGCCAAATAAGTGAGCAGCCCATCTGGATTGTGCCCTGGGGCTTGATAAAAATGATAGGTTGAACCATTAACTTGGTGTATCTCCTCCCGCTTGCTAATAATCAGTTTGGCATCTTGTGGATAGGAAATAGGCCACGGAGGTTGGAGATAATATTGATCATAAAACTTACGAATCTCTTCCAGCTGGAGCGCTTGTTCTGTATTATCCAAAAATGCTTGGGAAATGATCAGTTTCGCAGTAGCCTTGAACCGTTCGTAGGCGATAATATGGTCGTAATCGGAGTGGGTAAAAAGCAAATACAAGGGTAGGTCCTTTCTCTGTTTCTCCACCTTATGGGCAATGAACTTCACCTCACTCGGCAACCAGTTGGGATCCACCAATAGCAGATGATCTGGACGTATAATTAGCGTGCAAGTCGTTTGCATTAACTCACTTTCAAAGACAATTACACTGCTATCCTGATGGTTAATCTTCATCGGTTCAATTCATTTACTCCTACCCGTAAGGTCTGGGTTTTATCCCACTTTTGCTGCTCTCTGTCGAGGATGTATTTGGCGTTCCGCCGAAGTGATCCCGGTTTCATCTATACTAGACGTTTCTTAATCGAATAAAATCGGTCAAGCCAAGGGAGTATTTCATCTTTACTTTTGGGCGGAAATAGCCCTTTATCATCATTATTTCGCAAAATTACACGCGCTCCGAAATCAGAAAACAGCATGCGTCAATTTTTTAAGTTTCTTTTCGCTTCTTGCCTCGGCACGCTCATCGCCTTATTCGTGGTATTCTTCATTATTGCCGGTGGCATCGGAGCTTTGGTCTCGGAGCAGGAGGCCCCAACGGCCATTAGCTCCAATTCCGTTCTACACTTAAAGTTGAATCAGCCTATTCCGGAACTTACCGATAATGTGGAAGCGGCCAACTTTGAGTTGAATCCCAAAAGTGTACTGGGCCTACATGATCTTGTCAAAACCATTGAACAGGCTAAGGAAGATGACAAAATCAAAGGAATCTTCTTGGAACCAGAAGTAGCAGTAGCGGGCTTCACTACCCTCAGAACGTTACGCGATGCTATTGTTGATTTCCGCGAAAGCGGGAAATTTGTCTACGCCTATGCTCCCTTCTATACGCAGGGTGCTTACTATCTATCATCGGTTAGTAACGAAGTGGCCCTCGCTCCCTTGGGTATTGTAGATTGGCGAGGCTTCTCCGCCCAATATCCGTTTTTTAAGGACATGCTTGATCGCATTGGCGTTAACTACGAAGTATTCTACGCCGGACGCTACAAAAGTGCCTCCGAGCCGTACCGCCGTAACGATATGTCGCCGGAGAGCAGGGAACAAACCCGAGTTTATCTCGACGAAATGTACCGTCTAATGCTGGATGACGTGAGTGCTTCACGAAGTATACCAGTAGATCAACTAGACGAAATGGCGAAGACCTACGCGGGCATTGATCCGGAAGGTGCTGCCGATGGCGGCTTGGTAGACCAAGTCATTTACCGAGAGGCTTTTCTCAATAAAATGCGTGAACAACTGGGGCTGGATGAAGATGAAAAGATCAGCTTTATTAGACCCACTGACTACTACCAAGGACCAGGTGCCAACTTCGCCAGCGACAAAGTCGCGGTGATAATGGCCGAAGGAGTCATTGTAGACGGGAAAGGCCAAACTACCCAGATCGGTGATAAGGACTACGTAAAAATTATTGATGGTATCCGAAAAGATAATGATGTCAAGGCGGTGGTATTGCGGGTCAACTCTCCTGGAGGTAGTGCTATGGCTTCCGATCACATCTGGCAAGCGCTAATGGACCTACGCGAGACCGATAAACCATTGGTAGTATCTATGGGTTCAGTAGCTGCTTCTGGTGGCTACTATATCTCGGCACCGGCCAATCACATCTTCGCCGAAGCTAGTACCATTACGGGTAGTATTGGGGTAGTAAGTGCGATACCGCAGTTTCAGGAAATGCTGAAGCAAAAGATTGGCGTGCACTTTGACAGTGTCAAGACCGGCCCATTTGCCACGGGTATCAATCCGGTATTTAATATGTCAGAGGGTGAAAAGAACTTGTTACGCGGTCGTACGAATCAGATGTACGCTACCTTTCTAGATCGAGTCAGTACCGGGCGTGATATGCCAGTGCCTTCTGTAGACAGTATCGCGCAAGGGCGTGTCTGGGTTGGAACTGATGCTTTAGAAATTGGTTTGGTAGACGAATTGGGTGGCCTGGACGCGGCTATTGAAAAGGCGGCTACACTTGCTGGCCTGGATGAGTATGATACACCGACTTACCCGAAAGCAAAAAATCAGTGGGAACGCCTGGCCGAAGAGTTGATGAACCCACAAGAAGCGCTCCAAGAAATGGCGCTGCGCGAGCAATTAGGAGATTTGTATCCTTATTATCAGCACCTACGTGAAATGGCTGATGGACAAGGTATGCAGATGCGACTGCCGTTTATGATTGAGCAGTAAAGAGAACGTTTGATCATTTGGAAGTTAGAGGGTTAGAATGTGCCGGACTTAAGGAACCTGGAACATTCTAACCCTCTAGCATTTTAACGCTATTTTCCCGTAAAGTTGGCTGCGCGCTTTTCGACAAAGGCTTGAGCTCCTTCTTTGAAATCCTCGGTTAAAGTAACCTCACCAAAGCTCTTTACTTCCGTCTCGAAGCCGTCCTGATTCGTTGAGAAATAGGCATTGACCGATTCGATCACCTTGGCGATGGCACGAGGACCCTTGGTGGCAATTTTTGCTAGTAGCTCTTTGGCCTTCCCCATTTCCTCTCCCACTGGCACTACATAATTTACCAGCCCTAAGCGATAGGCTTCTTCTGCACCGAGCATATCACCGGTCATCATCAACTCTGTAGCTTTTGACTTACCAATATATTGGATCAACCGCTGTGTACCTCCGTAGCCCGGAATGATACCCAGGTTAACTTCTGGTTGTCCAAAACGCGCTTTTTCGCCCGCAATGCGAAGATGGCAAGCCATGGCCAGCTCACATCCACCGCCTAGGGCGAAACCTTGGATCACCGCAACTACCGGTACCTTGGAACGCTCAATCATAAAGAATACTGCCTGACCACGACGGGCCATATCAGCACCATCTTCCCCTTGTAGGTTGGTAAACTCCTTAATATCTGCCCCAGCAACAAAGGCACGATCACCCGCCCCGTGTAGAATCACCCCACGTACATCGTCGCGTTGCGGTAAATCTTCACCAAAAAACCGAGCCAGCTCGCTCATTGTTTGCTGGTTCAGTGCATTGAGGGCCTTCTCACGATTAATGGTGACAGTAATAAAAGGCTTGTCTTCGGTAATGAGGAGATTTTGGTAGGACATTGTGCTCTATTTAAATACCAGGATTTGATTTTTGGCAGCGCAAAGGTAAAACCAAATACTCGATTTACAGAGTCCCTTTTTAAGGCCCTCCATCAATCACAATTCTGTCCTTGTTCTTCGATTAAATTAAACCGGGGTCTGATCTTGAATACTGAAATAGAAGGTACTACCCTCTCCTACTTCTGATTCCACCCAAATGGTGCCACCGTGGAGTTCCACAATCTTTTGGCAATGAGCTAATCCTATTCCAGTCCCAGCGAACTGTTCACGGCGGTGAAGGCGCTTAAAAATAACAAAGATCTGTTGCTGGTAGTGCGGTTCAATGCCAATGCCATTATCCGAAATAGAAAAGATCGTTGCACGCTTCTCTCGCTTCGCCTCAATAGTAATTTGGGGCGCGACATCGGGTTTACAAAATTTCAATGAATTAGAGACCAGGTTCTGAAACAGAACTCTCAACTCTGTTTCATAGCCCGTAACAGTCGGTAAGTCATCCACCTGGAAATTGGCCGCGGTTTCGGTAATTTGAGCGGAGAGGTCCTGCAACACCGCTTGGACCAGTGCTGTCGTATTTACCTTTCCCAGCTTACCTTCGGTGCCAATCCGGGCGTATTCCAGCAAACCTGTGATCAACTGACTCATACGCGTTGCGGCAGATACAATAAAATTGATATACTGATTGGCCTCTGCATCTAATTTATCCTGGTAGCGACTTTCGAGTAATCCAACAAAGCTAGTAACTGTTCGCAGGGGTTCCTGCAAATCATGTGATGCTACGTAGGCAAATTGCTCCAGTTCATTATTACGTACTTCTAGTTGTTTGGCCCGCATTCGTTGTTGCTCTGCCTCTTTTTCTTGGGTAATATCCAGATTGGTTCCAATCATACGGATAGGCTGCTGGTACTCGTCGCGTTCAACTATAGCAACAGCTTTGATAAACTGCGGTTGCTCCGTAAAGTGTCGGATCTGGAACTCAATACTTTTCTGATGGCGATCAAACAATAAGTCAGACACCCACGTTCGGAAGCGATAAAGGTCGTTGGAATTCAGATAAGATTCCCAGTCCTGCATGCTATCGGAAGTTTGTTGGTCTTCTAGTTTATAAATTCTGCGCATGGTTTCATCCCAAATCAGTTTATTCTCGGCAATACGCCATTCCCAGATGCCGATTTCTGCAGCCTTTGTAGATATGCGAAATCGATCGGTTAATTCAGACAACTCTTCCTGCGCTTGTTGCAATTGTTCTTGAGCGGCTTTGCGTTCTGTAATGTCTGTGGCCTGAACGAGAATAAACCGAATATTTTGTTCTTCGTCCCTAATAGCGGTGTAAGCTGTATCGGCCCAGCACATATTCTTATAGATATCGTGAAAGCCATCTAGGGTAAGGAAGGTGTGGGTTGACTTTCTGGCCCGAACTAAGCGACCTTTAATAATCTCGCGCCATTCCGGCAACTCTGCCCAACAGGGGGCTTCCCAAAAGAAATGGCCAAGATAATCTTCTCTAGTACCTCCCATTACCCGTAGTGGAAGGCTATTGACTTCCAAAAAGCGCCCGTCTTCGGATAGGATGCAAATAAATTGAAATTGCTGGTCAAAAACCGTACGGAATAAATCTTCACGTTCGCGTAAAGCCGCTAATGCCCGAAGTCGCTCCGTGATATCTACACCAAAGGAAATAGAACCTAGCACCTCTCCACGGTATTCCACCGTACTATTCTGCCAAGTAATCATGCGCGACTCCCCTGATTTAGTGATAATGGAGCCTTCGTAAGTACGAGGAAATTCGCCCTCCCTTAACTTCTTAAAAATTTCGCGGGCCTCTGGATATCGCTCCTCAGGAATAAGGTTCTCATACCAGTTTTCTCCTTCCAAGTCTTTTTGGGTATAGCCGGAGATCTGCTCCGCACCCTTATTAAAAATCGTCACCTCACCTAAAGGATCCAGGCCTATTACCATCACATTAGCAGTATCAATTAGGCTCTCGGCAAAATTCTTGGCGCGACGTAGTGCCTCTTCCATCTCCCGTTGTTCCGTAACATCAGTAGCTTGTACCAAGATATATCGGATATTCTGATGCTCATCTCGTACCGCGGTAAAGGATGAATTTGCCCAACGCAACTTGTGATTAAGATCATAAAACGCGCCTTCGCCAAATATAATTCCATTAGAATTCCGAGCTTCCTCCAGTCTGCCTTTTAGAACCGCTTGTTGTTCGGGGAGTTCTGCCCAACTTGGTGCCTCCCAGATGAATTTACCGATGAGTTCTTCTCGCTTAACCCCCATCATCTTCAGCGGCAAATCATTGATTTCCAGTATACGGCCTTCTTCGGTGAGAATGCCCATGAATTGAAATTGTTGGTCAAAAACGGAACGGAATAGCTCCTCTCGTTCTTCAAGCGCTTTGATCGCACGGCGGTGCTCAGTAATATCCATTCCGAAGGATATCGTGCCGATCATCTCTCCCTCATCCTCCAAAGCACTATTTTGCCAGCTAATAATACGCTCCTCGCCTGACTTGGTAAGAATAGGGTTTTCGTAGACGCGCTGGACCCCCCTTTGCTCAATCTCCTGAAAACTCTCCCACACCTCTGGAAAACGTTCACGTGGCACTAGCGTCTCAAACCAGTTTTTTCCGGCCAATTCCTCTTGTGTATAACCGGTGAGTTTCTGGGCGGCATGGTTAAAAATCGTTACACGCCCTACACTATCCAAGCCAATCACCATTACATTGGCCGTTTCAATCAGATTTTCCGCGTAATCCTTAGATTGTCGCAAGGCATCCTCCATTAATTTACGTTCGGTCACATCTTGGGAAGTACCAATCACACGCACCACTTGCCCGGTCTTATCCTTTACCCCATGAAAAACATCCTCAACATATTTAGTTTGGTTATTATTCAGCAGCAGCCTGTAGGCCAGCCGTTGTTCTCCCCCTCCCGCTTTGCATATCTCCACGCGTTCCTTTACCGCTGCACGATCCTCCGGATAGATCATATCAATAAAAGCACTGCAACTTGGCGTGAAGTCTTCTGGGCTAACCTCCCGAATTCGGTAGAGTCCCTCACTCCACCAGGTCTTCATTTCTACTAAATCCGTTTCAAAACTTCCGATACTAGCCAATTGCTGGGCTTGCTCAAGGCGTTCGGTGGTAGAAGTAATAAGGGCTTCTCGCTCTCGCTCCGTGGTAACATCTCGGTTCGTGCCAATAATACGGATGACTTCTCCATTATCATTGCGAATAGTTATTCCTTGGGAAACGATATACTGCACTTTACCGTGGACAACAATGCGGTATTCATCTTCATAAGAATTCACATCACTGTTAGGGGATAACACCGCTGTAAAGTTACCCAGGATTCGCTCTCGGTCATCTTCGTGCAAAACACTGAAAAAATGGTCATTGCGATCTATTTCCGCATCCAGTGCTAACCCGTGGAGTTCGTGCATCCGTTCATCCCAGTGTAGTTGGCCCGTAGACGGATACCAGTCATAACAACCGCAACCAGAAACTGTAAGAGCCAAGCGCAGTCGCTCTTGAGTGTCCTGCAGTGCATTTTCCATCGCCTTTTTCTCCGTTAGGTCAACCAGACTACAGCGAATGAGCGACTTGTGATAAGGAGGAAATCGAATCAGTCGGATTTCCATGGGAATTTCATCTCCGGTCTTCGTACAATGAACCCACTCAAAGCTGGGATTAGCCCCCTGCAGTGCTAACTTGATATTTTGCTCTGCCCATTCTTCGGTAGGCACACCATCCTGATGTGGTGGACTTATTTCCGCCGGTCCAACGGCACAGAATTCGGTTTTACTATACCCCAATACCTCGCTTGCCATTGGGTTAGCATCGACAAAGCGTTTGAGAGCGGCATCTAGGATAAGTACCGGTTCAGGGGCATGGTCTATTAAGACCCGATAACGTTGTTCTTCCAACTGCTGCTCACTAATGTGGTCATTCATAGGCTGTGCGCGTTCAATACAAAGTGGAACAAACGGATGGAATGTTGCCTAAGATCATTGTTGGTGTAAAGACAAAGTAGTGTAGATGGGAGTTAATAGGTACCGAAATTTGATTTTAGGTAAAGCGCCTCCGAAATACTAATCGGTGGGCGGTAATTCATGAGTGAATTAACAATTGGAGATAACGGTTAACTTAACAGAATGGATGCTACTAAGCAGTTACGGAACAATGATCGTTTAGTTTATGGACACATACATCAGAACTAATATACAACTTTTCCCAAAAGTTAAATATCGACATCCACAAACCAAGCGGAATCAAGATTGTTTCAGGAGATATGAAAAATCGTATAAAACCTAAGGCTGGGCAAGAAAGTGTATGGGACTACCCCCGCCCGCCCCGTTTGGAACCTTCCACAAAGCATATCAAGGTATACTGGCAAGATCAGCTCATTGCAGAAAGCAATCAAGCCTATCGTATTCTGGAAACCAGTCATCCGCCGGTATACTATCTCCCTCCGACAGCCATTGTTAATAGCCGGGTCAAAGCCAGTAATCATAGGCAAACCTTTTGCGAATGGAAAGGGCAAGCAGTATACTGGGATATTGTTGATCTGCAAGGAGAGATAGTGAGTGCAGCAGCTGCGTGGAGTTATCCCGGTCCCAACGCCCGCTACTCGGCGATTAGAGATTACTTAGCTTTTTATCCCAGCCGGGTGACGGCCTGCTACGTAAACGACGAAGCGGTACAGGCACAAGCCGGTGACTTTTATGGAGGTTGGATTACCAAGGATATTGTCGGCCCGTTTAAAGGAGAGCCCGGCACCTGGGGTTGGTAATTAATAGCGGCGTTTCACGCGAAAAGTATCTAGGCTAATTCCCAGATAAATCTGCAAGTCCTGCTGCTTGCGAACGCGCACATCACCAGTTGGCAAGTGAGTACCACTTGGACTATCGTAGGCCAGAATGGATTCGTCAAACTCGGTAATGCCAGTATAATTGATCCCCATGGTAAAGCGACCAAAACGATGTCCTAGATAGAGCCGGTAGTAAGGGGTAAAAGCAGGATTGTATTCATAGCTCGAAAACTTATCAATCCAGCTCTAAGATATACCATTCTATCTCAGCCACCGGTAGGGCCGCTCGGCGACCAATTTCTTCGGGGGCATAGTGTTTGGCCAAATAGTCCAAAATTGGCTTTTCCTTCTCTCCTAAATCCCAGAGGCCCTGCGAGGCCTGCATCCAGCGAATCATCTCCAACCATCCCGCTCGGGTAGCACGATTTTGAGTCACTAGCTTAGCACTATGACAAGCAGTGCAAGTGGCGCGTACCCACTCGAAGCCCTCGGCGTAGACCAAACCAGTTGGGAGATGTATACCGTCTTTTACTTCTGCCGCTGGATCCCAACTTGCGGCCCAGTTTGGTGGATTTGTAGAAGCGGTCATTGGTACTGGTTCCGCCGCCCACCAACTGGAAATACTATTACCCGCCAGCAAGTATATTAAGAACATAACTGCCCCCAACAAGAATAGCTTGCTTATGCTCAAAACCAGCTCCAGTATTTGCAGCCAGGCCTTCTTTATGTCGTAAGGCGGTTTATTCATTAGGCGATTCGAATTGCTATTCGATGACAAGCATTATTGAGATACCCTCTGGGGTTCCAACCCGGCAGTAACATAGGTTGAGCAATGCCATTCGTATCCGTTGCTTTGGCCCAAACTTCGTAATATCCCTTTTCAGGAAAGCGAATTCGAGCCGAAAAATGCTGCCAGGCATAGGGGTTTGCCGCGTCTTCTAGACTACATTCCTGCCAGCTCGCACCAAAGTCAATTGAATAGGACACCTTGTGCACAGCTCCTTGCCCCACCCAGGCGTGTCCACGAATAGGTAACTCCTGATCCAAACGAATAGTGGCCCCTGTCTTTGGAAAGGTAATCAAGGATTTTATGGGCATCTCTTCAATGATGCACATTTCCTCGTCTGGTACTTTCGTACCGGGTGCTACCGGCTTACAGGGCACGCGGTAGGACTGACCGCCCATTTTAGGTCCATCGTGCACGCGGTCCCGTACCACAATCTTAGACAACCACTTACCGGAACACGAAGCTGGATAGCCCCCAAATACCAGGCGCAGCGGATAACCGTTCAGCCAGGGCAAGGGCTTTCCGTTCATTGCCCAAGCAATTAAACTTTGCTCCTCCATGGCTTTAGCAATCGGCACCCCGCGAGAAATAACCACTTTACCAGGATCACCACTCAAGTGTGTATCCCGGCCGTAATAACCTACGTAAACTGCCTTGGACTGGAGCCCCGCAGCGGCTAATACGTCGCGTAGGCGTACCCCCGTCCACTTGGGGCAACCAATAGCTCCGGTGCTCCACTGGTTACCTTTAGCGGGCGGATTGAATTCTTTACGGCCGTTGCCCCCGCACTCAAGGGTTAACTGGTAAGAATGATGCTCGAATTGAGCTTGCAATTCGGGAAGCGTAAAGGAGATAGTTTTACTTACCCCTTCCCCACTAATATTAAGCGTCCAAGTAGCAGGATCAATGTCTTTTTGCGGTGGCGGAATACCGTTATTACGCACAAAGAGTCTATCCGCAGGCGTCAGCTGATCATCCAGGAGGTGCGCCGGTGTTTCAGCATTGACGGGCCGGTCGTTCAGTACCGTTAGTTCAGGGTGTTTACCAGGCAGACCGGCCTGATCACCATCTAAGCCCAAAAGGGCTAGCCCTGGCGGCAGATACTTTGCAAAAACTACTTTACTACCCAGTAGACTACCCAGGACTACTATAGAAGTACGGCCTAAAAAAGTACGACGAGGAACTTGAGGTGGACCGGAAGATGAGGGAGATGCTGTCTTTGCCATGGAATAAATCAGTATCCCTAAATGTATTGGAAATTCTGGAATTGACGGTAATGGGCAGTGCTTCAGTTTAGTTTTGGGGAGCGCTCAGCAAAGGTAGCTCTACTAAAAAAGAGAAGCGATCCCAGCACGCAGCTGAAATCGCTTCTGATCATTAATCATCCGCAAATGATTAACAAGGTGGTCTTACTTCTCGTTAGCAATGAAGTAGGAGTCCACTGTACCACCTCCCTGAACGGTCTCGATGCGAGACTTGAATTCGTTTGACAGATTGAAATCACTCTTACGAGCGTAGATTTCTTTCAAGGCGATCAATGTATTCAGATCAGTTGGCTTTTTCTTTTCTACCGAAACAAAGTAAGGAAGTGCTGTTTCGAACACGCCATTTACTTCCGTCTGTAGCTCTTCATATTTACGCTGCCCTTCTTTAGAGAAGTCGTCTGCTAAAGACGACAGCTCCTGGGTCATGTTCGCCGCTTTGTTGAAGTACAAAGCACCGATGGCGTAGGTTGCGTCCGTGAAGTTCGCATCCTTACTCAAGGCTTCGTTGTAGAATTCCAAGGCTTCGTTAAAGTAACCATCTGCCGCTTCCGCATTGCCCTCACCGCTCTCTTTCTGGTACAGATTATCATACACGTTACCCATAGTAGTGTAAAGTGAGATATTATCTGGTTCCTTCTCAATAGCAGTTTCCAATTTAGTAATCAGAATATCCAGCTTGTTGATACGCAAGAAGTGATTGATCTCAGCAAAGAGGATAGATACGTCATCTGGAAACCGCTGGCGGCCCTCATTCAGATTAGCGTATGCCTTCTCGAGCATCGTCTCCTTGTCAGCTTCAGATAATGTAGAATTTGGATCTAAGGCCTCGGCAGCTTCTACTTTGTAAAGTGCTTCATAGATCGCAGGCTTGTCGGCACCAGTATCTTTCAAGGCACGGAACAGAGGAGCAGCTTCGTCTACCATATTGGCGTTAAGCGCCGCTAGGCCAGCAATGTACTGCTGGTCACCCACTGCGGTTTCGTCCTCTAGCATACTCTCCTGATCTGCATCAAGTAGCATTGTATGGGCATCTAGCACCCCATTGAAGTTAGCAAAAGCTTCCGCAAACTGACCTTCCTCATAGGCGTAAATACCCATGTTGTTCAGGTTAGTCTGTACGGCACGGATACCCTTCAACGCATCCTTGGTTTGGTATTTCTTTTCCGCTAGCTCTAGCGCTTTGCTGTAAGCTTGGAAAGCGGTAATCGCGGGAGCATCTACCTGAGGTAGCGCCTCAATAGAACCGATATTCAACTGGCGAACACTCACCATCTGGTTGGTGATAGTGTTATAGATATCACCCTGAGTTTGCCAAGTAACGGCGTTGCCATTGGTTTCCGCAGCTGCTGTGGCAATAGAAATCATGTCAACTGCCTCGTGCAGTTTATCTAGGTTTGCCGTTTGGTCAAGTTCAAACGTTTTCAAGGCATTTCCTGCTTTCTTTACTGCTTTTGCAGGATCCTCCTGAGCCTGTGCTGCAAAGACCAGTACCAATAATGCCAAGCAGCTAAATATAAGCTTCTTCATAGTCAAATGATGTTATTTTGGTAATCAGAACCACCCTTCAGACGGAGTAGTATCTCGCGGGATACTTAAGAAAGTCTTAAAATTACCCGCCTCTCAAATTTATTTAAAAAAATGGTTTTGTTTATTGAGCAATATTATTCCTCCTCGCCATTTTCCTCTTCTCGGTTTACCACAGTAACGTCGGCAATTTCATCTTTAGCGTCCAGGCGAATAACTTTTACCCCCTGTGTAGCACGCCCCATTACTCTGATATCCTCAACCCGCATACGGATGACCACTCCGGAACGACTGGTGATCATAAGGTCATTGTCTTCCTTCACCGCCTTGATCGCTACCAGGGCTCCTGTCTTATCTGTGACCATCATGGTACGAACCCCTTTGCCACCGCGGTTGGTCAGGCGATAGTCCTGGAAATCGGAACGTTTACCCATTCCTTTTTCAGAAATCACCATCACAGTAATGTCCGTGTCATTCGGGTCGATACAGATCATACCGACTACCTCGTCATTTTCATCCGCTAGGCTAATGCCACGGACGCCCGCAGCTGTGCGGCCCATCGGGCGTGCCTTGGATTCCTCAAAACGAATGGCATTACCCATCCGCGAACCAAGAAACACTTGGCTGTCGCCGGTGGTCAGGCGAGCCTCCAGCAGCTGATCGCCCTCATTGATGGTAATGGCATTGATACCACCGGTACGAGGGCGAGAATAAGCTTCAATTGAGGTCTTTTTCACCACACCTTTCTTCGTACAGAACATGATGTAGTGCGACTGGAGAAAGTCCTGATCCGTTAAGTCCTTAACAATGATGTAGGCCCGTACCTTATCATCTTTAGGAATGGCCAGGATGTTCTGAATAACCCGACCGGCAGAAACTTTAGAGGCTTCTGGTATTTCAAAAATACGCAGCCAGTGACAACGTCCCTTCTCTGTAAAGAGCATGAGATAGTTGTGATTGGTTGCCCCAAACATATGCTCCACGAAATCGGTGTTCCGGGTCTTGCTTCCTTGGCTTCCACGCCCACCACGACCTTGCGCACGGAACTCGCTCATTGGCGTTCGCTTAATATAACCCAGGTGGCTGATGGTTACGACAACGTCCTCATCCTTGATCAAGTCCTCAATTGAGATATCACCTGCTTCCAGACTAATCTCAGAACGACGGTCATCGCCGTAGCGCTCCTTGATATCCGCTAATTCTTCCTTGATAATATCGAGCTGCTTCTCTTCGCTTTCTAGAATAGAGCGCAGATGATCGATCAAAGCCTTAATTTCGTTGTACTCGTCGCGAATCTTATCGCGTTCCAGGCCAGTCAACTTCTGCAAGCGCATTTCGAGAATCGCCTTGGCTTGTTGCTCAGAAAGCACGTTACCTTCCAAAACGACCAAGTCTCCCGTTTGTGCTTCTTCTACAAGTGCACCAAACTTGTCCCAGAACGCTTTCTTATCCTTGATGAAGTCGCCAGCCATTAAGCCTTTACGTGCTTCTTCGGGCGTATTTGATCCACGGATAAGCGCAATCACTTCATCCAGATAGTCCAACGCGATCAATAAGCCGACCAAGATGTGGGCACGGCTCAGCGCCTTCGCTAGATCATAACGCGTACGGCGTACGATCACTTCGATGCGGAACTTGATGAACTCCTCGATGATGTCCTTCAAGTTGAGCACTACCGGGCGGCCATCTACCAGGGCAATATTATTTACGCCGTAGCTGGTCTGTAGCGGTGTAAACTTATAAAGCTTACTCAACACCACGCTGGCCATGGCATCGCGCTTCACTTCCACGACAATACGTAGACCATCGCGATCAGATTCGTCACGTACATCGCTGATGCCATCTATTCGATCACCAACTAGGTCAGCAATCTTAGCTACTAAGTTGGCCTTATTGACCTGATAAGGAATCTCAGAAATGATGATGGTTTCGCGATCACGGTTATCCGTGATAATTTCGGCTCTACCCCGCACTACAACACGGCCGCGACCGGTGTGGAAGGCATCTTTGATACCTTGGTAATCGAAAATGATACCACCGGTAGGAAAATCCGGGGCCTTGATGAACTGCATGAGTTCATCGATGGTGATTTCCGGATTATCGATAGTAGCAACTACCCCATCAATGACCTCACTCAGGTTGTGCGGCAACATATTGGTAGCCATACCTACCGCAATACCCGAGGCTCCGTTGATTAGGAGGTTAGGAATTTTAGTAGGTAATACCGTTGGCTCTTCGAGTGTATCGTCAAAGTTGAGCGAGAAATCAACAGTGTCTTTGTTGATATCGGCCAACATTTCATCACTGATCCGGCGTAGGCGGGCCTCGGTATAACGCATCGCTGCGGGACTATCGCCATCCATACTACCGAAGTTTCCTTGGCCATCCACTAAGGGATAGCGCAAGGACCAGTCCTGAGCCATACGCACCATAGTGTCGTAGACCGAGGAGTCGCCGTGTGGGTGATACTTACCAAGTACCTCACCAACGATACGTGCAGATTTCTTGTGTGCTTTGTTGTAGGAAAGACCGAGTTCGGACATGCCGTATAACACCCTACGGTGAACAGGCTTGAGCCCGTCGCGTACGTCCGGTAAGGCACGAGAAACAATCACCGACATCGAGTAATCGATGTAGGCTGATTTCATTTGTTCCTCGATGTTAACGGGAATAATGCGCTGATTTGAAGACATCTAGCGGAATAAAAATTGTGAGTTAATTTTGCCACTCCCCAAACTCGTCAATCATCTAATGGGGATGGACCAAAACCTTCGTTTTATTAAGCGGACAAAGATAACAAATTAATGGCGATGAACGAAGCTTTGGTTCAAGTGTTTGTCTACATTAAATAGTATCAAGAATATCTGTTCGGCACCTTATCTTTGCCGCCTTAAAATAAGCCAAATGAAAGAACAAGTCACCCCTTATAACGATGGAGACAGTAAGAAAAGGCAAGTATCACGTATGTTCGACCGCATTGCGTCGAGCTATGATTTGCTGAATCGCATGACTTCTTTGGGTATCGATGTCATCTGGCGCAAGAAGGCCATCCGTCAACTCAACGCAGAAGAACACCACAAGATACTGGATGTAGCTACTGGCACTGCCGATGTAGCACTTGAAATTCGGCGTCAATTGCCTAATGTGGAACACATCACCGGATTAGACATCAGTCCGGAAATGCTCGCCTTCGGACGAGAGAAGGTGACCAAGAAGGGGTGGGACGAGCAAATTACCTTGATAGAAGGAGACTCAGAAGACTTGCCTTTTGAGGACAATACTTTCGATGCTGTAACCGTTGCTTTTGGAGTTCGTAATTTTGAGCACCTCGAACAAGGATTGAAAGAAATCCGGCGGGTGTTGCGTCCGGGCGGAAAATTGGTAGTGCTGGAGTTTAGTCATCCAACTGCCTTTCCGATCAAGCAGTTGTTTAATATTTACTTCAAGTATATACTACCGACCATTGGGCGCGTTATCTCAAATGATAAGAAAGCTTACTCGTACTTGTACGAATCGGTGCAGGCTTTTCTAGATCAGGAGGCCTTTCTGAAAACTTTAGCTGAACTTGGATATAAATCAAATCAATGCAGGTCATTAACCTTCGGCATTTCTTCGCTGTATACCGGACACAAATAGTACTGCTAGCACTTTTGCTAGGTAGCCTCGGTGCACAAGCCCAAGTTACCGGACGAGGTAACTACAATTTCTTCGACTTCCAGCAGAAGCCTTACTACTTTGGTATTACGCTGGCGCTGAATAACAGTAGTTTTACGCCCTTCCGTTCAGAGGAGTTCATCTTCTCCGACAGCATTCAATCGGTACGGGCCCTGCGTGGTCCAGGCTTCAACCTGGGGATTGTAACCAACTTGAAGATTGGGGACTACTTTGACTTTCGCTTCCTCCCTACCCTATCTTTTGGTGAGCGTCAGCTGGTTTACGACAAGACCAGCCGGAATTCAGAAGATTTACAGCGGCGGGTGGAGTCGGTTTTTGTGGAAATGCCGTTCCACTTCCGCTACAAATCTGCCCCCTACAAGGATAAGCGACTATTCGTACTGGCAGGTGTGAAGTACAGCTTTGACGTAGCAAGTGATTCACGTGCGCGTCAGGCAGAAACACTGGTGAATATCTCTCCCCACGATTTCCAGATTGAGTACGGTGCGGGTATCCAGTTCTTCTTCCCCTACTTCATCTTTTCGCCGGAGCTAAAGTTTAGTCACGGTATTGGTAATACGTTGATTTTCAACCCGAATCTACCGGAATCGACGGTACTGGAACGGGTATTGAGCCGGACGTTTACCTTGAGTTTTCATTTTGAGGGTTAAGGGAACGTCCTGCAACATGTTCTAAACCGGGAACTTTATCACGAATGATATTATTATTGCTGTACAGAGACGCATTGCAATGCGTCTTTGCGGCGGGCTCATAATTTTGGGAGAATAATCCCGATAAGTGTTGCGGGGCTACAAATATTTCTCTACATTTGCCCCGCGCTGATCGAAAGCGTCAGCAATTGGCTTATAAAATAGGCCGATTCCCACTTGCCGAAGTGGCGGAATTGGTAGACGCGCTGGATTCAAAATCCAGTTCTGGCAACAGAGTGCGGGTTCGATTCCCGCCTTCGGTACTACATATTGAAAAGCGGGCCCTGACGATTTCGCAAAGCGAAATATCAGGATGCTGATAACTCGCCAAGCGAGTTCGTCAGCATTCGATTCCCGCCTTCGGTACGAAGCTGCTTCAGCAGCTAATTAAACCCAAGTCGTTTGACTTGGGTTTTTTATTTTCCTCTAAGTTGTTGCTCTACAACTTCCTCTAGAGGCGCTTGCCCATCCAATGGATTCAACCTAAACTGGTATTGATAGGCGCGCTATCGCCCGAAGATTGGTTCTAGCAAAGAATGCCCGTACCCGGCCTCGTTACCTAGCGACCAAATGATGATAGATGGATGGTTCTTATCGCGATGAAACATGCGCTGCGTACGGTCTAAATGCGCAGGAAGCCAACTTAGGTCATTGCCAACCTGAGTAACCTCTGCATTAGCCAGCGGATTTTCATCAGGCGGATGTCCTCCAGCATCAATTCCTCAGTGATGACATGCCCGGTGGGTGTGTTTCGTGCCTATCGACGCCGCGAATAGAGATGGGTTGCCCATTCACTATTAGTTGGCCGTTATAGATTTGTACAATGCGAAATCCTATCGTCTTCTCTACTTCTTCGACCACCTCACCATCTGGCGTTTCTTGTGTGATCAGCAGATGGTATAGATGTGGTGTTTAGGCGGTCCACTTTTGAATTGCATATTCGCTCAGAAAGTTGGGTACTTGAATTTGAGTCGCTTTTTCACCATCAACGATTGTAAGACAGCTTCGCTGGGAAACTCTTGTGACGCTCAAGATATTACTAATACAACCGATGAGAAAATGGGATATCCATTGGTAGATATGACCTTGTCAAAAGAACCGCCCATTCTCCTGATTTTTTACCGAAGCCTAATTTGTCAGTCCCCATAAATTTCTAGATATTAGCGCCTCCAGAAGAAAAAGCAAGTTAAATAAACTGCTTTCTTCTAAACTTTGCCGGAGTGATGAAACTGGTAGACATGCACGTTTCAGAGGCGTGTGCCTTCGGGCGTGCGGGTTCGAATCCCGCCTCCGGCACAGAGCCGCTTCCTTGGGAGGCGGCTTTTTTATGATTATGATTTACGTTTACGTCCTACAATCCACTCAGCACCAATTTCGATACGTCGGAATGACCAATGACCTGGAAACTCGACTCCAGCAACATAATCGTGGTAGTACCTCTTCAACTAAGTTCTATCGGCCTTTTGTAGTTGTGCATACCGAAGCATTCCCTGACCGACAGGCCGCCCGCAAAAGGGAGAAGTATCTCAAATCAGCTGCCGGCAGAAGGTGGCTAAGCTCCATGCTAGACAATCAAGAATAGCCTCCAAATCTTATTAGAGTAGGGCGTGCGCCCGCCTGGCCAGACGCCAGTCGGACAGGGGTTCGAATCCCGCCCACTGATGCTCGCACAGCTCGATCAGCACAAGTCCGGCACAGAGCCGCTTCCTTGGGAGGCGGCTTTTTTATGATTATGATTTACGTTTACGTCCTGCAATCTACTCTACTTTCAAAATATACCCCTTCCCGTGCTGGTTAAGTATCTGCGCATTGGATACGCCTTTCAGCTTCTTCCGCAACCTAGAGATATACATATCTAAACTCCTACTGGTCACCACTCCCTGTTTTAGCCAAACTTCTTCTGTCAAGTATGCCCTAGATACAAGTTGCCCTTCATTTTCGCATAGGATGCTTAAAATCTGTGTTTCCTTGTTCGTCAGTTTGATTGCTTCATCACTGCATATCATTTGATTTGTATTAAGATCGAGCTTGATGCCTTTGATTTGGACAATGGTGCCATCTGCAGGTGGGGATTGGCTTCCTTTGAAAAAGGAAATTCCGAGCAACGCGAAAGAGGCAAACGTAAGACCTATCGTACCGAAGGTAAAGGTATTGAGACCTAATTGTAAAGGCTTATGCTCATAAACACTGATATCAACATAGTAGGTTGATTCGGGAAGAATCCTTCCGAGGCATGGAATTTCTTTAGGGTTTAGGTGGTTGATTTCAAAACCGTACACCACCGCTCCTGATGCTACATCCAGCACACTAACAATGGCCCTTGGAGCTATTTCTGGAGTTATATACTTAATACCTAGCTCCGCCAATGAATCGGGATTAATGGGCATGGGGTCTTTAAAGCTCAACCTTAAAGTAAGGTCATCTACTTCCTGAACAGGTTGTACTGGTGAGTTTAAGTTATGAGCAGTGGTTAACAACTCATCTCCGATTGCTCTAACCGCCAGGTGTACTTGTTTTTCGATTAGGGGATCATCGGATTTCGCAATTGATGTAACTAGCGCAACAACCACTATACACAAAAAGCACAGTAAACTCATTTTCAGTACTTTATCAATTTCAAATTGATTTTTTACATTCATTTTAATACCTTTTTACAAGCTCGATAGAATGCCCGAGGGCTCTGAACAATAGTTTTGGGGAAACTAAATATAATGACTGTGAAAAAATTATTGCACCCCAATTCGAAGCTTCATTTAGGCTTAGATGTGATCAGGATATTGATTGGAGGTATCATCATATCATTTGGTCTGGAAATATTTAGCACCGAGCAGATGCAAGGATACACAGAATGGCTCACCAAAGTAGGCATGCCCTTACCTGCGTTTATGGCTTATGTTGGTAAAGTGTCAGAGCTCGTAGGTGGGGCTTTCCTTTTGCTAGGCCTTTTTACCAGGTTTAGTACTATTCCGTTAATAACCACCATGTTTGTTGTCAACTTCATTATGCTGGACGGAAGCATAAGATCTGAACCATTCTATCTTCTGTTACTTTTTTCGTGCTTTCTTTTTTTGGGAAGTGGGAAACTAAGTATTGATTTCCTTATGAGTAGCTCGCGGTCAAGCCAGGAAGAGCTAAGTTAAGGAGCAGAAGTATTCAGACGTAAAAGAAGGGTACTTCTGAGGAGCGATTAGAGGTGCCCTTCCAGGCATAATTTGAAATGTATGACCACTTTGACTTGAAGACCAAACCACGAGTAGCGGCGAAGCCAATTCTAAACATCCTATAAGCTCTTACTGTAGGACACCTTTAGAAGACCGATATGCGAGCCGCGGCGAGCTTTAGTATAGGTAAATTGTAATCATTGTGTTTATCTGCGTAGCAGTGATCATCCCTCCTGGGAGGGGGCAGTGGCAAACATTCCGTCCAGGAACTGGACAAACCGCCAGTTTTGCATATCTGCGAACCCTCGCGTATTGATGGAGGTAAAGGTCAGGCTTCCCGTATTGGACTGTACTCAATTTAAGGCACTTAGCGCTCTGTAAGCATCGAAAGATGGTGTTGATCTCAATTCGATCAGATCAACTTTCTCAATGGAAACCGGTGCCTCAAGAATGTTTTCATCCACCTTGGAGGCCGCAGAAACCAAGATCTCTCCGAGTGTTGACATCCGTTTTTATCCAGGTGCAGATTCGGAAGTTCGTGGGACTAGCGCCAGTTCATCGGTACTGAGTATTTCCACTAGAGTTACTATCAACAGGAAAAGATCATAGGGCTTCATGATGTTCCGTTTTTTGATTTGGCAAACAGCTTAGGCTGTCAATAATGAGGGGCACTACTAAAATAGGTTCGCGCCCCAACAGCTATCCAACTTCATACCCCCTTCAGAACGAGCATACAGTAGACTTTTTTTACTCCAATGTTAACCACTTGGGGTTCGCGAGTATTAATAGCTGAAATACAACTAAACACTATTTACCTTATGAAAAGACTGTCTCTTTTACTCGTATTATTAGCGATTGGCCTATGTGCACAGGCCCAAACGCCACAGCAATTTAACTTCCAGGCCGTAGCTCGTGATGCTGACGGCCAACCCTACGTAGAAAGCCTGGTCGCTATTCGGGCAGCTATTGTTCGCGATAGCGAAAGCGGCACCATTGAGTATGCCGAACGGCATGTTGTTACCACCTCTCCTAATGGCGTTTTTGATTTACAGATTGGTGGTGGAAGTCCACTAGAGGGTGATTTCAGCACTATCGACTGGGGTAGTAATGCCTATTTCCTGAAGATAGAAATGGATCCTGCTGGTGGTACAGCCTATGTGAACCTCGGAGCCTCACAGCTATTATCAGTCCCCTATGCATTATACGCCGAAAATGGTGGAGAACCCGGTCCTCCCGGGCCAGCAGGACCACAAGGTCCGCAGGGAGAGCCCGGCCTAGGAATCAATGTTGCAGGAAGCGTTCCTAGCTTCAGTGATTTGCCAAATGATGCCGAAAATGGTGACTACTATGTCACCACCGATGATGGCAATGGCTACGTCTGGGACGGGAGCATGTGGATCAGTCTCGGACAAGTACGTGGACCCGCAGGACCGCAGGGACCACAAGGGAATACCGGAGCAGAGGGACCACAGGGCAATCAAGGGCCAACAGGACCACCAGGTGAGCAAGGTGTAGCGGGATCAACTGGCCCACAAGGGCCTCAAGGACCACAAGGAAACCAAGGTCCAGCAGGGCCACAGGGCCCTCAAGGTGAACAAGGACCACAGGGTGAACCAGGATCAGCGGGGGACTACACCGCAGGCCCTGGTATCGAAATTGTAGATAATGAAATCATCGCTATTGATGACGATCCCACCAACGAGTTGCAGAGCTGGGAGGATATCTTCAGCATTCCCGCAGGCTTTGCCGATGATACGGACGACGTCGTTGATGATGACGCCGATCCGACCAATGAGCTACAAGAAATCTCGTTGATTGGAGGTAGTACCTTATCCCTTTCTAATGGTGGTGGCGAGGTGGACCTGCCCGAAGCGCCAACCTACTCCGCAGGCCCCGGAATTCAAATTAGTGGTAACACGATCACCAATACGGGGGATACCAATCCTAGCAACGACATTACCATAGGTAGTGCTGCAGGCGGAGACTTGGGCGGTTCTTATCCGAACCCTAGCGTAAACCGAATTCGCGGTAGGAACATCACTGCTACTGCTCCTGCAAATGGCGACGTTTTGGCCTACAATGGAGGCTCTTGGGCACCGACTTCCATTACGGGAAGCCCTTGGCTCACTAACGGTACCAATATCTATACCAACGAGAACGTGGGAATCAACACCCCTAACCCTGGGCAAGATTTCCACGTAGTAGGTATATTCAGATTGGGTAGCTCTGAAGACTTTACAGATGCCGGTTCTTTCCGTATCTCACTAGACGGTTCCTTGATGCCAGAATTGGATGCACTAGACAACTTGGGCCAAAGCACAAACCGCTGGTCTCAGGTGTATGCTGCCAGTGGAACTATTAATACTTCTGATATTCGGGAGAAGCAAAACATTGAGAATCTCAGTTATGGCTTAAATGAGGTAATGCAAATGCGACCAGTTTCCTACGAATGGAAAGAACGGACTTACGAGGGCCGGAAGCTGGGCCTAATTGCCCAAGATTTGCAAAGCGTAGTGCCTGAGGTGGTAGAAGACCAGGAAATAGTACGCGAAGAAGATGGTACCATTACCACCAAGGAAGCGGAACTATTGGGCGTTTATTACAGTGATCTTATACCCATTTTGATCAAGGCTACGCAAGAACAACAAGAACTGATCGAGCAGCAGCAAGTCCTTATCGAAGCGCTCCAAGCGCGAGTACAGGCATTGGAAAACAATTAAGTCACGAATCTAAAATTAGAAGCATGATGAGGAATTTAATTACATTCCTAGTGTTGCTAGGACTCTCGTTCAGCGGGTTCGGACAAACGCTGGAAAGAACTGTGGTCGGAAGCTCCGGCCAGTACAGTGAAGCGGCGGATGGTAATAGCCTTAACTTTACCGTTGGAGAAACGGCCGTATCGCTGTTGGGCAGTGGCCCTTCTGCTGCTGAAGGATTTCACCGCACAGCGGTATCAATAGTTGTTTCTACGGAAGCGCCTACCGAAGATTGGGCCTTACGTGTTTTTCCCAACCCAACGACTCAGTGGCTCCAAGTTGAATTGCCGGAGGCCGGAGAATTTGAGGCCCAATTGAACGCTACCAATGGTCAGCTACTATGGCAAAGTCCATTACAACCGCTCAGCAATCAGATCAATTTGAATAGTTTACCCGCTGGTATCTACTGGCTGCGGATTCGCAATGAGAAGGGGGAGCAGCAGAGTTTTAAGGTGGTGAAGGCGGATTGGTAGAGGTTCGCGGTAGAAGGTACTTAGTACCGGGTACTTGGATTAGATGAATATCAATTTGTTCATTACCAAGTAATTCAGCTTTTGCTCAGATGGTTGCTGTGAGTAGCGGTAAGACAAATAGCAAACTCACGGCACAATAGAATTCACCACTGAATAAATAGAGCGGTATCGAATGGACTCGGTACCGCTCTAACTCTTGGTACAGGGATTACCATCATCAAAGTAGGCTATCTTGGGTAAGCAGCGTAAGCACTACCCCATGATCCGCCCCACCTTAAAATATTCCTTTCTGATGCCCTGCAAAATATCTTCGTTCTCAATTTTTTGCTTGCCACTACCCAGGGCCTCCAGGCAACAGTACTGGACAACATTGATGATATTGGAACCGGTGAGGTCGTATTTTTTAGCGATGAAGGATAAGTCTACCCCTTCTCCAACGGGCAATTCTCCGGGTAGGCACTTCTCCCAAAGCAGTAGGCGCTCCTTGGGCGTCGGAGCAGGGAAGTGAATGACGCTTTGGAAACGCCGCATAAAGGCCTCGTCAATATTGCTTTTGAAATTGGAGGCCAGGATGACCAGCCCATTGTAGCCCTCAATCCGCTGTAATAAGTAAGCCACTTCCTGATTGGCGTATTTGTCGTGCGCATCTCTGACGTTGGTTCGTTTACCGAAAAGCGCGTCGGCTTCATCAAAAAAGAGGATCCAGTCTTTATTTTCCGCCCGCGCGAAGAGGTTGGCCAGGTTTTTCTCAGTCTCGCCGATGAATTTAGAAACTACCATGGAAAGATCCACACGGTAGACGGGGCGTTCGGCAAACTTCCCTAATAGCGTTGCAGTAAGCGTTTTACCAGTGCCTGGAGGGCCATAGAACAGGACACGATAACCCGGTTTCAAGCGCTTCTTAATCTCCCAGTCTCTCAGCAGTACACTGCCGTATTTCAGGTAGTACTTGAGTTCATTAATTTGTCCCCGCGTCTTATCATTCAGCACTAAGTCCTTCCACTCCATTTCCGTTTGCAGCAATTGTGCCGGGAAACGCATGCTGAATCGTGGCGCGATGAATTCTCCCGAGGTGAACAAGTCGATGTAGTCATTCGCCAAGACCAGACGGCCACAAAGTTGTGGCTCTCCGATTTCCACATCACTTAGCGAAAGGATACGTTTCTTCGCAAATACGTGCGACTGAGAAAAGAGTTGCTTCACCAGGAACTGACGCTCCAGATCATTGCCAGCTAGTAGAATCAAAGCGGTTTGCCCGGTAGGAATTAAGCCGCGAAAATTCTTGGTTCGTACTCCACCAAATTGTGGATATTCTCCATCTTGCGGCAGGTGCCGCTGAAACATATGATCCAGGAAATCTGGAAAAACATGCGGGCTCAAGGCCAATAACAAAACAACAATTGCCTCTTTAGATAGCCGATGCTCTTTTATAAACTGCAGAAGCGGGCCATCCTCCAACAGCTCTAATCGAAAATCTTCCGCTCTGACTTCCACCGTTTGCCCATTGAAATAATGGGTGATATTTCGCTTGATCACTCGTTCGAGATCCACCATCAATGTCGATACGCCCTGATTCATCCTTAGTGGCTATAATGTGATTAATAAGTAGATTTCTGTTGAACAACATGCGTCAACTCGTGCGCTAGTAGCAACTTACCAGCAGTAGATTCCGGCTGGAACTTACCTTGATTAAAATAGATATCACAACCGTGCGTAAAGGCCTGGGCCTGGATGGATTTTGCCAACGCTATGGCCTCGGCTCCGGTATGGATACGAACCTTACTGAAATCCACACCAAACTTGGACTCCATTTCGGCCTTTAGTTCCGCAGGTAGTGGCGAGCCTTTGCCTTTGGTCATTTTCAACTTTTCTTCAAAGGCCGGTGTGGCCTCCTTGTCATCTTTATTCCGTTGGATTTTGGTGGAGACCTGCTCTTCTTCCTGCTTCTGTACGGGTTCTTCTTCTTTCATTTGGGCTTCTTCCTCCCCTTTTTTCTGTACTGGCTCTTCTTCCTTCATCTGTGCTTCCTCCTCCTCGCCTTTCTTCTGCACCGGCTCCTCTTCTTTCATTTGGGCCTCTTCCTCACCCATTTTTTGCACGGGTTCTTCCTCCTTCATTGCCACCTCTTCCTCTCCTTGCTTCTGTACGGGCTCCTCTTCTTTCATTTGGGCTTCCTCATCGCCTTTCTTCTGCACAGGTTCTTCTTCTTTCATTTGGGCCTCTTCCTCGTCCTTCTTCTGTACAGGTTCTTCCTCCTTCATTGCAACCTCTTCCTCACCTTTCTTCTGCACAGGTTCTTCTTCTTTCATTTGTGCTTCTTCCTCGCCCTGCTTCTGCACGGGCTCTTCCTCCTTCATTGCCACTTCTTCCTCTCCTTTTTTCTGCACCGGTTCTTCTTCTTTCATCTGAGCTTCTTCTTCGCTTTTCTTCTCTACTGGCTCCTCTTCCTGCTTTTGGATCGGTTTCTCCTGGATATCACGATCGTGCTTCATCGCCTGGTCCTTGGTGCCAAACTTCTCGTATTCCTTTGGCGTCGCCAGCTTAGTCCGATTTACATTGGCTTTGGCCTCCACTTTTTCTTCTGCTCCAGCCTCTGCCTGTTTTTGCACCGTTTGCTTTGCTACAGCATCCGCTTCTTTCTCCTCCTTGCTATCAGCTGCGCCCACGGTTAGACCTTTCTTTTGTACTGCGCCGGCTGGGTTCTTCGGAAAATAGGAAGTCTCCTCTCCCTTAGCTGCCGTAAAGAAGGGCTTTCTCTTTTTGCGATTCTTAGTATTGCGATTTCTCCGGAATAGCCGACTGAGTTTCATACGACAAGTTTTTTGATTAATAGACTTGTTTCGCCAGAGCCTCAAATGGCTGCAAGTGGCAAATTTTATCCTGCACTTCGTTAAAAAGCCTCGGCGTAGCTAAGGCTATGCCTGTGTTTTTTGCCTCGTTCAGAATAAAATTCAGCTTTGCTGATCGTCCCATTGGTCCTCGGAGTTGCTACACTTTCGCTCATTCATGCCTGGCGGAACAAGTCTAATCCTCCAAGGCAAAGCAGATGAGGTCTACAAAGTCAAACTTCCCTGCTTCCCGGCCCAAAGTTGGTGTCCAACGCGGATGTAGTTTCAGGTACGACCAGTCATCATGCTGCATGATGGTCATAAAGCATTCTCCGAGAATTCGACTTCCTACCGGGCCCAAAAACTCTCCATTGTTGCATACCTCTGCTTCTCGTAAGACATAGAACCACAGCGGAGTACCCGGAAAATCGAACTGACGGGTCTCTTCTACCGCAATCGGTTCTACACCTAGGCGACGGGCTAAATCTTCCCCCGAGGGTAGACCATACACCTCTCCACGCATCAGATTACGAAAGGCCAAGGATTTGTGCTTCCGATTGTCGGTATTGATAAACGGGATATTGTGAAATTCACGGGCCAACTTCGTGTCAATCTTACGAGCGAACTGAACCCGGCCATCACCGAAATCAAAGATGTAGCGCCAATCCACGAATTGCTCCATCTCTGAGAAGAATCCCAATTCAAAGAGGCGTTTTTCCAGATTGGCGTTGATGCGGTTCCGGCTTCGTGTTTGCGAATGCCCTACCCGGAATACCGCTCCGGAGAACTCCAGTGGCATGGTGCTGGGGCTCGTGTAGTACCGACTGCCGTTCGCCATTAGATCCTCAAAAACTGCAGGATCCATCATCTTTTTCAGGTAATCATAAATGATGACCCAGTGGTAATGCCAGATCACCAACTTACGCGCTTCCTTGAAGACGTTGGCGGGACAGTTATTGCGTCTTAGCCAGTCTACCATGCGATTATGAAAGCGGATAAATAGCACCTGCATGCGGCTCACAATGATGTTTTCATCGTTGCGGGCATCGGGGATGATGGCTTTGCACTGGGCGTTGCGCTGCAAGTCGTACCACTCGTCGCCTTCTGCTGTAAAGCGTTTTCCTAATAGAAGCTTATCCTTGTCTTTTGCATCGTAATAGAAGGTCTGCTCTTTCTGGCCGTACAGACAATCCAAATCAAAATTAATAGTACGATCATTCTGAAAACGATCGACGAATTGAATGCCGGAGAATTGAGAAGTACTATCGAAAGTGATATCATGCGCCAAAAACTGGCTGAAGATAGCCAGACCGTTACTGATGGTGGTACTGTCTCCATCCGGCAAGCAATCACCGCGGTCCATCATCTTTTGGGACAACAGCCACAGGCGATTATCCTTAACGTCCAAAGGGTCCAGCTCAGGAAAAAGACGCGTGAAGTGGTCTTTCTCGGAGGTGATGAATGTAGGGTTTTGTTGGGAGTGCATTTAATCAATCACATTTCGTTAAATAATAAAGACTGTCAAAGGCAAGCGTTAGTAAATAATAATCTTCTACTCAAGTTTTTCTTCAAAACTGATTATTGCCAATAATTCGTCATCTGACGAAAAAGTAAAGGCAAGCTTGCATAACGGAGTGCTGTAACGAAATATTCCTCCATGACTAAGTTCCGATGTAATCTGTCGACCAATTTTTACTTCATCTGGTTTACCGAAACGGCTAGTTATTTCATCCTTTTTTAACCCGAACCTAAGACCAAATGGCAAATCATGATATTGACCAATAAAATCACTGTATCCAGTAGCGAAGAACTGAATAGCTTCTATCTGTCCAGCCCTGACATAGGTGGACATACCAAATTCCTTATTCTCGTACCATTTTACGATAGCATCTTCCGGTTCTTCAGTCGATAGCGAAAAATCTTTGCAAAAGACATGAAACAACTTGGCATTTGTGGAATTACCTAAAAGTCTGATAAACCAAGGCAGTTCTGATTTCCACTTATTCGCTACTTCACTCATCGTCTTCATTTTGCGATTCCATTTTTTCTCTAATTCCTTTTAATCTAGACTCCCTTGCTCTTTCTTCCCGCTCTGATTTTTGTTTCAGCCCTTTATGATGCTTTTCAGGATTGTTACCCCTTGTATGTTCCGCTCCTCCACCGACCGCTTCTGCATCATGGATAGCGGCTTTCCCACGATTGAGATCATTAATTCTCTCAGCAACGCCTTTTTCCAGTAACCATCTGCTCATTTCATTTTTAGACAACTTCCTACCATCATTCTCTTCTGCTGCCGCTTCAGCAAATTTTGCTTCAAGACTAGTTATTTCACTTCGTGTCGGTTTTTTCTTACTCGAATTTTCCAGAGCTGCAATTGTTTTCTTTTCGAGTCTCAGCAATTCACTTAAGGCTTGTTTTAGTTTTTCTGATTCACCTTCGCCTGCCTTTGGGAGGCCGTCTTCAGAGCTTGCCCTAAAAACATATTCATAATCCCAATCTTTACCTCCATCGACAACTTTAATAGACTTAAAAACAGGATGCTTACTCTTTACATTTCCTGCTACTTTTCTTGCATTTTTTTCTGTGATCCTCCCCTTGTTCGAAAGCGTTTCCTGATTCTGCCTTATTGCCTTTATACCAGCATCCTTATCCTTCTGCGTATACTTCTTCTTATCATCCTTCCCTTTCGCATCCTTACCTCGGCCAAACAATTTACGAATCTTCGTCGCTAGGAAGTTGACAATCTTACCGATAACCTTATCAATGGGCTTACGGATCTTCTCAATGACCTTCTTAATAGCCTTGCCAATACCGCTCAAGTTGAGCATGCGGGCCAGGAAGGACAGGATCATCGGGATGGTCTTGGCCATGGCGTTCTCGATAAAATTGGCGGCTTTCATGACAGCACCATTGGCAATCTCAGCGATGGAGTTGAAGATGGACATTACGAACTCCATAATGCGGCTCAAGTTGTCCTTCAGGAACATGATGAGCTGGTAGATCTTCATGGCCGCTTGCACTAGCGCTCCCGCAGGATTCAGCATACTTAACAGCTGAATCGTAGCCGATTTAACTACTTTGGTCACCACCCAGTTCTTGATGCCGTCCATGACTTGCTGCTTGATCTCACCGACCTTTTCTTTCAGCATTTCCCACAAGGCAATTGGCCCTTCGGTCACTACGCGCTTGACGATAGCGAAGCCTTTTTCCGCTAAAGCGACCGGCTTCTCCCCTACTACTTTGACAATCTGCTTACGGATGCGCGGATAGGTGAGTCCCAGGATTTGGAGCACTAAATGCAGCACACCCTTCAGATCAAACTTCTGTGGCATCTGGATAGGTACGTCCGCCATGGCCCCGGTGAGCCAGGTTACCAGTCCGCCAACAAGGTGTTTCTTGATGTTTTTGACGAAGTTCTTAATACCCTTACCAACAGCTCCGGCCAGGTTTTTGAAGAAACCAATCGGGTCGGTGATGATCTTCATCAGGGCGGCTTTGCCCTTATTGATGATGCCCATAATGGTTTCCACGGGTGCCCCCACCAATTTCAGAGCCCCCCGGAAGATGAACTCCTTGATCGCATCCACAATGTTCAGGGCAAAGGTTTTCACTTTGCGGTAAGGCGCAGCGAAGATGTTCTTCAAGATCTTCAAATTGCCGCTAATGCCCTTGAAGATTGACATCTGATCCCAAGCCTGACTGATCAGCGATTTGAAGTAGCCCAAAGAGAAGCCCAATTTACTGACCTCGTTACTCAACCAAGCACCGGCCTCCGCTAGTGCATTGCTTTCTTTCAGCTTAGCAGCTAGTAGCGCACCACCAGGAATCAACCCGATCAGACCATCCAGGATATTCTCCCCGTTACGGGGCACCTTCTCCATCAGGATAGGGTTATAGCCGATAATGACGGTAAACAAGGTATACCCAGGCACCATGCGGGCCGCGCTGTTGACCATGCTTTTTAATCCGCCTCCAAAGCGCTGCACTCGACTGCCCCCCGCCTTGCTGATCGGTTTCTTCTGTACCGCCGCACCCTGCTGAACGGTATGGGTCAGTTCGTGCGCTAAGAGGTGCTTCCCGGAATCAGATTGGGTATCGTACTTCCCATCGTTGAAGTAGATATCATTGCCGTGGGTGAAGGCCTGCGCTCCAATTTGATTACTCATTTCGGAAGCTTCCTTACCTGTATGAATCCGCACCCCACTGAAGTCAGCACCAATACTGGATTCCATAGATGCCTTGGTATCGGAATCCATGGCACTGCCTCCGCCTTTGGACGCACTTAACTTGCTATCAAAGGAATCAGAAGTTTCACTACCACCAGAACTACTGGATGACTCAGCGCTGCCCGACTCAGATCGTTGCAGTGGCATTTCCTGAATTTCCTCATCCCCTGACCGTTGAATCGGTTTTTCCTGTATCTCTTCCTCGGCCACCCGTTGGATCGGCTTCTCCTGTACCTCTTCCTCAGCCGCTAATTGAATGGGCTTTTCTTGCACTTCTTCTTCCGTGCGCTGTACCAGCGGGCTGATGGTAGAAAAGAGCGACTTAGCCTGTAGGCCACCATCATCCGCATCCGCTCCGCTTTCGAAAATCGGCTTCTGCTGAATATCACCTTGCAGCTCCTCTCCCATCGGTGCTTCCTCCCTTTGCACGAAGGTATCAGCGTTAAATCTGGCCTGAATACCTGTTCCAGCATCATTCGGTGAAGTATCTGCAGGGGCGGAAGCAGCTGACTTATCGCCGTAGACGACTTGATCTGCTACGCGGTCTGCTTCCTGCTCGTATTGGTCGCCCGGTTCATTAATGGTGAGCTTGGTCTGAATGCCCGTGCCGGAAAAGAAAGAGCTCCCTCCTCCAGCGGCTAGCGAAGACAAACCCGCTCCATTGAAAAACGACGTATCCCCGCTTTCCTTCTGGAAGAAAGGTCCCTGCTCTTTTTTCTGAACAGATTGGGAAGTGGTTGTTTTTTGATCTGTCGCTTTCAATGTATTAGACTTATATCCAGTTTACTTTTAGTAGTTCGTTCATCCACGGTAACTTGATCATGCTTACGCCCCAACCAAAGGGCAGCTTATCCAGTAGGACATCCATGGTCTTTTGTTCCACGGTTAGTATCCAGTCTTCGTTTTTCTTGACTAGTTTGCCATCGCGCTGTAGGAATCCTTCCCGCAGGGCGTCCGGAGAGACATCTCCCAGGGCTCCCCAATGCTTGACAGCCGCTTCTAGCAGGCGCTCGCCTTCCAGTTTTTCTTCTTCGCCGAGCGCAATTGCTTTTTCAATGGGCCAGCTCAATGGAAGACCGCAAAGCAGTTTGGGCAAGCTTAATTTATACTCAGGAACTCCTTCTTCCTTGATAGCTAAATACGCCAACAAGTGTACTGCCTTTTCTTGCGCTTGAGGGTCTATAAATGTGCCTTCTTTTACCAAGCCCACATTCTCGAAATAAGGCAAGATGAAAGGATGAATCAACACCAGGCCAGCATTGGACAGGTAAATGCCCTCCTTTTCCAGCTGTTGCTGCTCCAAGATCTTGGCTCTTGATAGTGCCAAGTTTTCGGTTAAGGCTTGCCCGTCTTTAATCGCCTGCAGGTAGTTTTGCCAACGTTCTTCTATTGATAGATCGAGTCGGGTTTCCCGCTGCTGACTGACTAGTGGCTTTATTGTCTCTTCACGTTCTTCCGCGGCGATCTTGTCTTCTGGAGTTTCCTGCGCCGTAGGTGGTTGGTCAGGACTAGCCTTATCACCGGCCTCGGATAATGAAGTGGAAGCATGCATTGGGGCACCTTCCGTTTCCTCCTTATGAGCGTCAATCAGCGGATCTGGAGGTGGCTGATCAACAGTGTCGTGCGGTGATGATTTCTCTTCCACCTTACGCTCTAAAACTCTTTGCTCCTCTTCTTCAATCTGTAAACCCGAAGCAGCATCAGCGAGCCCATCTGCGCTACTCTGGCTTGACGATGGCGGCTGGTCCATCTTGTTTTCGGTAGATTGGCTCTCTTCATTATCCACCTGGCTATTTGAAGGTATATCGGCTTTCTGATCTAGGGTCTGCTCACTGGTTTCAAAGGCGGGATTAGTAGGAGACACGCAGCCTTCTCCCAGTCCTTCTTGTGGCCGAGTAACTTCACTACTTGGCAAGTATTGAATCCAATCCTGAAGTAGCTGTTTCTCTTCCGCTTGCCAAGTGAGTTGCCGCTTAACTAATAGTAAAAGCTGCACTCTTTCCTTGGTGGGAAAGTTCGATTGCGGCAGTACCAACTGGGCACTAAATGCTTCCCAGCGACTACGCTTTCTTTGCACGAGGTAGTGATGAATGGCCTGGGTCCAAAAATAGTGCGTCCATTGTTGTTGGGAATACATACGGAGGGCCGCTAGCGTATTTTTCAGTTGTTTCTGATTGGTACTTTCCCGCAATTTTTGGACCGCCTGCTGATCGGTAAACTGTCGTAATAGACGATGCAAACCTAGCCAAGTAGTTCGTTTTTCACCACTGATCGCTTCCATGACCAAGGCCAACTGATCAGTGCTATGCTGCTTGATTAAACGGTTTACGATTGCTGGTCGCTGGATGATTCGCCGTCGGAATTTCTCTAGGCTAAGCGCATTACCTGCAATGGATTCAATTGCCTGAATAAACCAAGCTTGGCCATCCATTTGATTGGTACTATTCCAAGGTAGCACACCATGTTCCAGAAAATAAAGCCAAGTATTGAAGCGTCCAAGTTGCGATTGCTGCTCTGGTTGATGGAACAGTCTGGCCTGCAAGATTTCGTTCGCTAAGGCCTCTTGTAATTGTTCAATGATACGGTCGGCCAGCACTCGTTCTACCTCATGCTCTGCCACATTACCAAGATCAATTTCCAGTCGATCAATTTGGATCAATTCCTCCGGATGCGATAATTCGGAAAAGAGTTGATCCAGCCGATCTTTCACTACACTCCAATAGGCATTGCCTAACTTTTGCTGCAATGCAAAAGCATCCTCTTGCTTAAATAGCTTGAGGTCAAATACCTGTTTGCCTATGTAGTGCTGGTTGATCATGCGCCCTACTTCTTCTTAGCTTTAAAAAGTTTGTGAATGCGCGACGGGCGCTTGCTGTCCGTGGTATCTCGCAATCCCTTTATCCCCCAAACACGCCGCAGTTCCGTCACCTTAACTCCATTGTCATGTAGTTGTTGAGCAAGCTTTTGAATAGCTTTTGTAGTGCCATCCGCAACCACCTCGTCGGAGGAAACAATCATCTGTTGATTCAAATAGTGCATCGCAGTAATGCTCAGTAGCTGTTCGTATGGAGCTTTATCTTTACTAGGCTTCATCCGCTTAATCAATGCAGTGGTCAGTTTCTTGACGTCGGCATTTAGTTCCTCTTCTGTCCCGCTGAAGTCTAGGAAGCCGAGCACCTTATCAACCGGGTTGCGCTTATCTCCTGTTGCTTCACCCAGTTTCGTATTCTCGGTGTCTGTTCTGAGCGTAGCGGTTCGGTTAGTTACTTCTTGATTAAGTGGTGGTTCCGGATCAGGGTTTGCGTTTAGGCTACGCCCTCTACCGCCATTAATCTGTACATTAGTTCTCAACTGAAATGCTAGTCGTTGGCCAACTCCATCGCATTCGTCAATTCGATACTCTATTTCGTAGGATCCATCAGATAAGCCCGTATGATCAAAGGTATAAGTAGAGGATTCACAAGGAAACTCAAGCTCTCCATCGAGATCTATTTCTTGTTCTATTCGATTAGGAATTTCTGTTCTGGTGCCATCTTCTATCCGCCACAAGGTGAACCTACCTCCCTGAATATTGACAGTTAGATCGTCGGTCGTGATTGCTATACCTCCACTATTGTCATCATCCACTTCAATTACTCTGGTTAGTATAATACTTCCCGCACCATTAGGAGGAGCACTTGGAAATTCAATTTCCAGTTCTTCCGGAGTCGGGCAAATGGAGAATGGCTCCTCAACTATGGCAGAATCGCAGGGACTACCCTCGACTGTTGCAAACAGGCGTACCTTATAATCGAATCCTGCGCTAAACAGCAAATCTTGTACAATCTCGTTTACATCACCGGTAGCTTCGGCAACTAACTGATCGTTCTCATCAAGAATTTCCCATTGGAAAACATCTGCGAAGTCGCTATTTGCTTCATCATAGGCGTATTTCACACGCTTTCCAGTAATGGCACACTTTCGGTCAAGCTCTGTATTGGAGAGTGGGCTGTAGAGGTAGGGGTTATTCTGTTTAATCTCCTCGGCAAATGCTGGCTCCTCCACAATATTAATAGATGGCAGCTTGAAGATATCCAACGTCAGTGCATCCGATCGATCTCCATCATCATCTACGGCCACTAAAACAACCTCCGCTTTACCCTCAACAAACGGCACCTGATTGATATCTAAGACAGCCCCACCTCCAGGGGTACCCACAATAGCACTTTCTGGAGCTCCACTTTCTACTAGTACATCAGCATTTGCTGGCGAGACGGTAAGGCCTACTATATTATTTTCGCCATTGAAACAGATTTGATCTGATTGCCCCTCAACTAATCCTAAAATTGGTTGAGCTGGTGCCAAAATCAAATTGACTACAATAGGATTACAGTCACCAAAACTGTAAGTAAACGTATAGTCGCCCAATGGAAGCGGTTCTTGATTTTCATCGAACAGTGAAAACTCCCAGGTAAATTCACCACAATTATTACCATTTCTTACTAAGGCTCCGTCATAGCTTATCGGATCCCCATTCGCATCTGGACCACTGACGGTTAAAGTTCCTCCCGAAACAGCGGGAACAATATGCACTGAGGTTATGTCTTCTTCCAATGCCACCGTAAAGCCGTCGCCAATGCGGTCTAATTCCTCATCCAAATTATCCCGCATAACTATTCCAACCTCTTCCAAAGTAGGGCAGAAAGCAATTGTCTTTTCAATGGAACGCTTACACGGGCCGTTGGCAATTTCCAACCTAATATCTAGTGTCTCGGTTTCACCTATGTTTAAGTTCAATTCACCCTCAAAAGGTACGAATGTTCCATTCTCCAATTTGATCAACCAGTTCACCTCAACGTACGCTAAGGCCTCTTCGGGGATAACGCCATCCCTTAATCGGAAGGCAAAGTTGAAACCTTCTAGAATAGATCCAGGAACAGCGTTTCCATCTTGATCAAATAGTTGGTTACAGATTGGCGTACGCTCACAAATAACATCGGCTTCACTTAGATCAGCAAGCACAGAATTATCATAGACCGTAAACACCTGGCTTTTCGACTGACCATTGTAGACGTAAGTCAAGCTGAGGGTTTGGCGCCCCTCTTCAAAGCTGGTAACAAGCTGAGGATCAAACGTAAATCCGGTAATCAGGCTTTCTGCGTTCTCAATGGCCGTGAAGCCTTCGGGTAATTCCGTGAATACCCCTCCAGGAGGACTAACGGTACCTTCCATTGCTTCCTCATCAGAGCAGAACACAACCTTTTCCACCAAGATCGTCGCCTTGACTAGTTTTATTTCGTAGTTGACAATTGGTGCTTCTGAGCAGCAGTAGTAAGGCAAGCAGAAATCCGCAACTACAGTCTTTTTGATATTACTACTAATACCGGCTAGTACTTGCGGATCGGTTACCGGCGAGGCATTTTCTAAGATGAGCTGAAGCAAATCTTCATCGGAAATATCAATCTCAATTTCTTGCAACCATCCTGGCTGATTTGGGATTTTACTCACGTTTGATCTAAAATTGGTTGGATCAAATTCGTGCTTATACACCAAAATGAAGGTTCCCCCTTTTTCCACTCCCGCCTTGTGCTCCAATCCGGTATGGCTTTCAGCGAAACGATGGAACAATAGTGCATTTAGAAGTGCCTCATATTTTTCATTAAATGCCTCAGAAACCTTAGTCAAAGGCACCGTGTAACAATTTGGATAGGAAGGTTCCGCCCCAAATACTAGCTCAATTTGATTCAGGATAGCGGTTTTATTAGCCTCAAAGCTAAAGGCCGAGTCCACGTTTGCTATCAGTCCCAATAAGGCCTCTACGTCCTCCACAATTCTAATGTCACCAACAACGCCATCAAACGATTGCTGCAACTCCCCTAAGACACACTCCAAATCTTCAATAATGACACATAGGGTCAGGTCTAGCTCCTTACAATCTATTTCATTCTCCTCCAGCTCCAATACGTAGTCTCCATCGAAATGAATGGTTTTAATATCAAAAGGAAGATTGTAGTGCTTTCGCAATTGTTCTACATCAAACTTAGCCTCCGCTAATTCCTTCCCTAGATGACCTTCAATTCTGTAGAAGTCATAGTAGTTAGGATGGTAGTAGAGATGCTCATCAAAAGGAGGCTCGGAAAACAATCGTTGATAGTGAGGAATTGATCTCCAATCCTTGCTTTTACAAATCTCTTCATTCCAAACATTAGCGACTTGACCTCCTCGATAATAGAAAGGAATGGCCAAATTATTCTTAGCGTTTCCCAGCTTGGTACTCGGCGTAATGACGGTTGCTTTTTCTAAACCGCCCACTAGATTTGGGACAATCATATTTTGCCCATCAGCGATAGCCAGCATCTTTCGGAAATAGCAGCGTGCTAGCTCTAGTCGGTCTTGATCCACTGTTTGAAAGCCGGAACCGGTATTGTCCGTTCGACAGTTATCAAAGTAGCGGGGTCCTTCGCTAATAATTTCTACATTATCGCCTTGCTCATCCAGATTAACTGCACCAAGTGCCAGGTAAGTGGGATACAGGCAATCATTAAAGTCAGCGTTCTGAGAAGTACTCAATGTGCTATCAGGAATGCTCATCCCATTAGCCACTTTTTTGAACGCCTGGTAAGCGAGAATAAGGTCTTTCAAATAATCGTACAGGTACTGGATATCCGGACAATCCTCTAAACTTCCCACGGTCGGGATTTCGGGATATTGTGCCGACAAGCTATTCAGATGAGCGGGTAAAGTATCGATAACATCCGTTGAAAACCCTGGAATAGCAGCTCCAAATTCAGCCGCCGCTTCCTGGTAGGCATGGATAATTTCTGGAATTGCATTGGCAATAATCTCTTTGTAGCTCCGGTAGTAAACTTCCCACGAAATGAAAGAACAAAGATCAATACCCTCTCCTTGCCCTCTGGATCCAAGGCATTCTATGAATAAGTCATGGGTCAGGTTCACTGGTAAGTTTGTGGCCTCTCCGCCTTGGTCCCCAAAAGCAATCTCCCACACTCTGATCATCGCCTCCTTTGGCACCAGTAGCCAACGGTATTGAAACCGACGATCTTCCCCTTTTTCGTCGCAATCATTAAAACAGCTGTTTCTACTAACGGTCTCTTCTTCTTGACAAACAATTAGCACCTTATCCTGAAAGCAAGGATGCACGGTCAGTGGCGCTTCTACTTCTAAAAGTGCAATTTCCTCAAAGCCCTGGTTTTGCGTCACATTCTCCGCAACTCTAATTTCGCACACACCATCAATTGGCTCATTGGCTATATCTATACCGTCCGCATTTATTGTCGATCCAGCACAAAGAAACTTTCCCAAAAGAACAGAAGCATTCGGATTTATGTAATCAAATTCCTGGTTTTCAAATTGAAACAGGAAGCCTTTAGAGGTGACACCATACCCTCCAGAAACTGAGATGCTTACTGGACGGTTACCGTCGTCCGTATTTACGCTCACTTGAAATCCAGCGACAATGCCAATTCCCAGAATTTGGATTCTAGAAAGTCGGTTCTGACTTTCCATATATTCGACCATATTATTCAAATCTCTGGCCGTTAGTACCTGGTTAGATACAAAGTATGGGAAAGAAATATTTGGATCAATAACCGGCATAATTCACTATTTTATGCTAATTGAGCATTATCAAGAAATATGGTATTCTTATCGTCATTATCCGCGCAAACACTTTCCTGGATCTGCCCAGGAGGATAGACATTGGTAATAGAAAATAGCTTCTCTACTAATTCACATTGTATACTTTGCAAGTTGCATTCCAGCTGGCCGCTGTAGGCCTCTAGCCACTCCTTATAGACACGCTCCAAGTCGTGCATTTGCTTGGGATCTAGCCAGCAGATGCGAAGCCCCACATGCGCTGGAACCTCTTTGCGAAGGGTATCTTGGAAGAACTGTCGGAAATTTGGATTCTGGAATCGCTTAGACCAGTAGGGCACCAAAATGCTTACCCAGAAAGAATAGGGATCTGCTCCTGGAACGTACCAGGTTTTATCTTCCAGATCGCTGCTTTCCGAAGCTTCGGTAGGCGCGCAAGGATCCCACTCCAGATCGCAAGCTTGACCTTCATTGGCATCCGCAAGCTCGACGATATTGCAGCAATCTGGACAGGCAGGGGCCAGGCAATCACCTTTAACGTCTTGGCGAGAGTCCTGGATAATGATCTGGTTGCTTAGTTCCTCCCTAATTTCTTCCGGGGATCGGCTTAAATCAATATCAGACAGCAGGTTGGTGATGTTCCGATCATCCAACTTTATAAAGTCCGTCTGCCGAACTCTCCTGATCCATTCATTCCGAACATTGACATTCGAATCAATGGCAAACTCCCGGATCAAGGGTAAGGCATTAGCCGAGAAATTGACCAACTCTTCTTTCTTGCGATCCGCTAACTCTCGGTCACTTATGGTATCGGAAGACAGTGCGGTCAAATACCCATCTGGGCCTTCTACCAGAAACTTATACCTTTCTGGTACTCCGACCTTAGGGCGCAGTAAAATATGTTCGATCAAGTGAAAGCCCTCTACGTTGTAGCATTCCTTAGTTCGCTCAATAGCTGCTTCTAAATCACTCCGCCGGTCATAGGAAGCGGGATGCTCCGCCAGAACATTCTGTGGTCGAGTTAACTCAATACCGAATGGCCCACAATCTGACTTTTCGGTGCGCTGATAATTGGGTTTGCGCTGTACCAGCTTCATAAACTCAGCGAAGGCGCATTCTGCCTCCTCAATGGTCTTATACGTTTTCACACTTTCCCAAACCCGCTCACCAGGAATCTCCAAACCAAAAGCATTCGGTGGAGGTGGCGGGCAGTCATCGGAAACTGGTGGATCTTCACCAAATGGCAAACCATCCATGCTGTAACATTGGAAACCATAGCCGCCATTGGTACTAAAAATCGGATATTGACGAGCGTGCGCGATGCGTTCCAGAATAGCCTCATGTAGTTGGCTTTCCACGCGGTATTTGCAAGGAGAAACCGCAATGATTTGCCCTGTCTCAGTGGTTAGTACGATACGCTGGTATTCCCCGTCCTCTTGGATGACCTGATAAAAGTCAATTTCTCTGGCCAATTCAATAATCTTGAAGAAGTCATTCAGATAGGCAGATCCAGCTTGACCAGCGGTCTCATAAGCCAGGTAGCTCCGCCACAATTCAGTTCCAAGTGGACTTTCCCCATCACCATCCTCTCCTTCTTCCTCGTCATTATCAGCTACGCTGAACTCAGTTACCCCCGCCAGCAGCAAATAATGGAATTCCCCCATTATTTCGATGTCAGATTGAGTAACTGCGGTAGCGCCTTTGCGCTGGCACTGAATTTGAATAAACAACCAATCTAATGCTTCTTCCCGTTCAGCCATCGTATGGTAAGTGCGGGTATGAGTCGCCAATCGATACAAATCGTCAACAATGCGGAAACTGTACCGGCAATCATCGTGGAATCGTAAGTAAGGGTAACAGGCATACGCCTCGTGCGCATGAATTAGAAAATCCTTGGTACCGTTCCATGCCTCTGGACATTCCACTACCTCTTTTGGAATACAATCTCCGTCATAGCAATCCACGTAGGTTTGCTTACTCACCAAGAGCGTTTCCACAATTTGGATATTGAATATGCACGCCTGTGCATTTCCCGTTAGCTTATAATTGACGGGGTATCGCAGTAATTCCAGTAACTGTTCCAGTGCCCTTAAAGCACCTTCTGGCGAATCATAGGACTCTACATTTTGCCAATCATATCTTCTTCCGCTATTCAAGCCAAGGCGAAAAGCAAAATGATCCCCCTTCTTTATTACCGAATGATGTTGGGCATAAATCTTACGGCGTTCGATGACTTGGAGAATTTGATTTTCCGTAGCAAACTCTTGTGGAATGCGTGCTAATACTTGCCCTCTTCTATCCTGTAGATAAACCGTTCCTTCTGTGGTGTGGTAATTTTGATCGACCTCAGCTAGCGCAATAATTCTTGGCCAGTACTCGTAGAAAGCCGCTGCTGCCTCTTCGACACTAGCATAGGCCTTGTGGCTGATGAATAACTCAAAATCATGATTAGTACTATCGATGATCTTGAAACGGAATTTCTTCTCTTCCTGATAAGTAATCAAGCTGCCTTGCCAACAGATCGATGTCCACTGATACGATTGACAAGCGCCTCTCTCTTGGAGTAAAACAATTGCTTTTTGCCGATCGTTTTCGCAGGTATAAGTTATCGGATGATGAGCGAGATAATTGTCCTCTTTAGCTAGCTTGTAGCCACTTAGGTAGTAAGATGTTGTTGGGTTGCCCTCATCATCATATGTAATGCAGGAAGGACACTTTCGCGTAGTGGATGCAATAATTCCTCCCAACAGACCTTCATTTGAATCATCACCAGCACTTCTATCATCATCTGCCACAGCATCCTCCGACTCATTAATACGGAAGAAGTGCTGCAAATAAGACGCGGCATCCTTTAGTACTTTATCGCGCTCCTCTTCGGTAGTGTAATAATAGGGGTGCTCAGCTAGCAGTACCGCCACATTGTCGCTTTTGCCTACCGCAAACGAAAACTGACCCCGTTCATTGACGCTGGATACGAAGTAGTTTTCTTCGTTGCGGGCTTTCAGGTCGGCCAATAACACAGCTAAAGCTTCGGTTGCGCCCTCCTGATTACCAAATTCCTCTAAGCCACGGAGCAAAGTCTCACAATTGCCGTTACAGGCCTCCCAATTGACTGCGAAGTGCCATTTGCCTTCTAGGGCCTCGATTACGTAATTGTACTTATTACCATCAATGTAGCTCACCAGGCGATCAATTTCCGCTAGTGCATCTCCCTCCGCATACGTTTTTGGATGACGGCCTAATTTTTCTTCATTACTTGCTAGGGCAAAGGAAAAGAAACATCCATCTGTTGAAGCCTCGAGCTGATAATATTGCCGATCGCAGCTAAATGGCAAAAGCTCGTAGAAATGGCAGATTCCCGCCTCTTGATCAGCAAGTAATTGTTCGCCTAATAATCCTGTTTGGCCATCTTGGAAATGAATATTGACTCTAAATTGGCCATCATAAGCCGCTAGCACTAAGGCAGGTGAAGACTCAATACAAACCGCCATTGCCTTCTCAATTGCCATCTCCCGGCTATCTCGGTCTTGGAAAGAGCCTACTGGCCCAGCGAGCACATCCTGAAGTTCATTAATCAACTGGTAGGACAGCTCACTTCCCGCCCCCATTCTAAGGTAATGCTCTGGGTTTTTACCGGCTTCCAGCGCTTCTAAATAAGCCTGATAAGCGGACTCGCGTTTGGTATAACGCAACTGACTGATCAAAAGTGGTTCTTGGGTTTGATCATCGTTAATAACGAAGTGATAAACTTCATCCACCTGTTCGCTACCAAAGAAGAGATCATTTCGCTCGATCAGCTGAACCATTTTTTCTTGCGCCAAAGTGGCATCCGCTTCGCTCGTAAAGTCCGTGCTAGACTTTGCTAGTAGCCGTTCTTCGGCATCCAACAGCTCTACCCAATAGCTCCGAAAACCTTCTTCCTGACCGATCCTCCAGTGGAGTGAGTCACCTTGCCCGAACAATTCATTGAACCTTTTCTGCGCCTTGCTACGATCAGCATAAATCGCGGTACTTCGTAACAAAGCCCCCCCAAATTCATCCTGCATTTCGAATCTAAATCCGAATTCATCTTGGGCTATTGGCCCGTTGGTTAATTTCTGCTGTTGCAGAATAGCTTTGCATACGGCAAGGGCATGAGCAAACTCAGTTTCCGATTGATAGTCTCTTGATTGCGCAATGGTTCGCTGTAGCTCATCTTGTAAGATAAAACGAAACAGTCCGCTGTCACTTTCTGGCTTAATGCGGTCTTCTTCTACCCAACCCAAGACGTGATACCAGGCATGAATACTTTGCTCTTCCGACTTAAACCGGTGGGTACTCTCCAATAGCCATTCTCCGTCGGCATCATTTAGTTGCCATGAATAAAGGGTGGGTAGCTGCTGAATCTCATAATTGAGCGACTTGCTTGTGATATAGGCATGTACCTCATCACGCGCAGCATCTCTTTCCCAGGTCGCATTGTAGTAAGTCGGATGGACCGCCCAGTCTCCAAGTTTAAAGGAATAGCGATCCGCGAACTCATCGTCAACCGGTTCGTATTTACTCAGATCTCTGGCCTCAGCAAGGAAGGCATGCCAAGCCAATTGTGCATCCTTTTCAGTGGTGTAGGCCTCCTGGCTTTGGAAAATGATCGTGGTTTCATCTTCGGCAAAAAGGGTAAAATAGAACCCCTCTTTTGAAGACGAAGTGGTGGTGATGATTCCGAACTGTTCCTGGAAATATTCGATTAAACAATCGAGTGCCTCATCCCGCTCCTCTGGACTGTGGTAGGTTTGCGGATGGATGGCAAAATCCTTCCCGTTCTCATCCAAATACTTGAAGCTAAAAATGCTTTCTTCCGGGCAATCGACCATTGCTGGCTTACCTCCGACCAATAGTACATTTTCAATGAAATTTCTTAGCGCTTCCTCCGCCTCTGCTTCCGATGCGAACTGGACGCTTTCTAGCAAGGTATTTCCACGATGATCCAAGATGCGGAATAGATATTCCTCCTGGCGTTGATAGACTTGAAAATTATTCAAGTTGCGTCGGCGCCAATCATCCAAGCCCATCAATCCAGAGACTCTTTTCTCCAGACCAGAGACATTCTGGGTATCCCAAAGGGCATTCTCATCCGTATAGTTAAAGCCCTGGCCTCGACTTCGGCTGACGTCCGCGTACTGGGATAGAAAACGGGCCTTATCCTCGACAATTTCTTCTAGATCCTTCTTGCCTTCATTAAGCGCAAACATCAACAGCACGTACTCTGAAAATGACTCTCCAAAGCGGGCCAGTAGGTGATTGAGAAAGCGCTCCCGTCGCTGCAAATAGGTTGATGGCTGCTCGGTGATCCGACGTAAATAATCAAGGTAGTCAATCGGATGATAGACAAAATTGAAGGTGTAAATTTTCTCTTGCGGTAAATTGCGATCCTCGTAGCTAGTATTCAGCGTTCCCAGGAAGATGAGCATCTCTCCGGCTAGTTCTGCCTCTTTTGCTGAACCGTAACGTTTCTTGCTCTCGAGGCGCTCGATCTGACTTCCTCGCTGGTTCCGGAATACGAAGTAGTATTTCTCCTCCTGTTCCTCTTTCTTGACCAGCAATTCCAATTGATCCGCAAAAGCATCAAAGTCATGCTGCAATTGCTGAATGGCTACATCGCGCTCCACTTGATTGTCAAACTCAATGGACGATAAGGCCAGTACCTCTCCTTCCTGTTGGCTAGCGTTGGAGCTTTCCTGTTGGAAAAAACGAATCAACTTCTCCACCTTCGGAATGGAGTCTACTGAATTTTGGTAGTAACTTCTTTGTAAGGAAGCGTCCCGCTCGTTTTCTCCATCAACTGACCAGGAAAATAAATCGCGCAAGTGGGCCAACTGGGATAGATAGTCAGCCAAGAGTTGATCAAAGAAGGTGAGGTATCCCTTCAGCTGCAGGGCTTGGACCTTTCTGATTTCGCCTGCGTTTTCAGGCAGCCCACCAGTGCCGATGCCGTATACTAATGGAAACTCGTGTTGGATCGATACATAATCGTCCAAGTCCGAACGGTGCTTTCCTTCCGGAATAGCCAGATCCAACTCACCAGCTTCCAATTTTGCTTTCGAAAAGTCTGAAAGGCGCTGCGTAAACTGTTGTACAGATGCAGTCTTGTCAACGGGTAATTGTAATATACCCTTGAAGAAATTGAAATTGGAGTGTTGAGGTGCGAATATGGGTCGGTGATTTTTGGTCAATTGCAGACGCCATTCTGCACCAGTAGTCTGTGGTACTCCATCTACCAAGTTAATTAACACCAGGTCCTTAACCGCTTGTACACCATCAGCATTCATGATGGCCTGGTAAAAATCGGAGGCGTACAACTCCTCTGGTAATTCTAAACTTTCCAATTCGTCTTTATCGACAAATCCGTGGCTATCCGTAGTCAGAGGACGACCTAAGAATATTTCTTCCAGGCTCTTGCCCCTTTCAATCATCTCCGAAAGGGTATAATAATTCAAGCGAGGAGAAACTAACTTCTGAAGTTCATTATAAATATTCAGGAGTGTTTCATCAGCAGTTGCATCTACATCTAATTCAATATCCGCGCAGATACTAATTTGCTCATCCTGTAGGGCTCTGATTTCCATGAAATCTTCACAGAGATTTCGATGTTGGTGCAGTTTTTCCTTTACTGCGTTTAGAATTCTGCCCGTAGAAACGAGATTATCCGCACAAGCTTGTGAATTGGTTTCATCAGCGGGTCGAATCGGATCAATGTCTAAAAGCACTTTATACAAGCCACCAAGACAAAGCTCATTGCTAGGTAGATTCACCATTCTGGTGATCTCATTCCCCTCTTCATCCAACTCAATACATTCTACCTCTTGCCCTTTATCATTCAAGGTAGGGGCCGTGTACGTTAGCGCTTTGTCGTTTTCTTTTTCACAGTCAAAATAGACGCGTACTTCTTGTTCAGTAGCAGGAATAAGCCAGGCATTACGTACGCCATCTATGTCAATCAATAGCTTACGATAGTCAAGAATCGTCAGCGGGTTATTACCTAATATTTCTGCGGCAGTGTAAAAATTGTCTTCCTGCCGAGGATCATTCTTAGCCTTAGTAAAGAGGTCCTTTACATCCAGACGTGTTCGGTACCCCAGATCAGTTAACGCATAGATCAGAACTTCGAGAATCGTAATTCCTGGATCATGGGCGTTATGATCCGTCCAAAGATCACCTGATAATTGGGCAATATGATCCAAGCCCTCTGCTCGAAGTCTTTCAAAATCGAGCCATTCTGGAAATCTAGGATCAACCTTCTTTATGGTTAAGGCTTCAGGCATTCCTTACTTTTTCTTTTTCAGTGAGTTAACCATTGAATACAACTCGTCGATGCGCTTGCGTTGTGTGTCAATCTCTTCCTGCTGGCACTTGACCACCTGGGTTAAGAAAGCAACTACACCCTCTAGGTTGTAGGCCTTAACCGTCCCTTCTTTTTGTACCGCTTCCGGTAGGCATTCAAAGATATTCTGAGCATGAAAGCCTATTTGTTCGCCATCGCCCGAGCAGTTGGTGTGATCCTTCCATTCGTAGCGAATGGGTTTGAGTTTGGCCAAGCGATTAATCACATCGTCGGCTTCCAGATCTCCAGTTTGGTTGATTTTACTACCATCAGTCTCCAGGTATAGGCCCATGACCTTACCTTTTCCATTGACATCAAGTTGGTAGTTTTCGGGAGCCTCTGTGGTTTGAATACCTAACCTTCCTTCGGGATGAATGAACACAATGCCATCTCCTTGATTGATATTGACTTCATTATCAAACTTACCGGTCTTACCACCTTTTTTGAAGACATAACCACCTGCCGTATCCGTAGAAAAGGTGGCAAAATCATCGTCTACACCTACCGCCAAGTAGGTATTTGGTTGGTTAGGGTTAGGGCGTTCATTAATCAACGAAGCCACTGGATTATCGTTATCCAGATGCACCTTAAAAGTGCCCGACTCATTATCCGTGATATGTAAATGAGACTCTGGTGATTCTGTGCCTATCCCCACATTCCCGGAGCTATGAATGGTCATTAGCGTTTCGCTCGTAGCGGGGCTGGATTCACTCAGTATTTCCTCACAACTACTGCCTTTCTTGAACTGAAAGCCTCCTTTCGCATCGGTGATAAACATGCTGGCATCCGTATTTACGGCAGCGAGTAGATATTCACCTTCGTTTGAAGACTCCAGATTGACTAATAGGAATTCTGGCTCAGCGTGACCGGAAGGGTTAACGATTAGAGCGCCACGATTTTCCTCTCGTACTTCTAAGTTGCCTTGGGCTTTTTCCGTTCCAATACCTGCTTTTATGCGATTAGCATCATCTGGATCAACTGCTAGTGCTAATAGCGGATAAGGGTTTACCGTTGTGTCTGCAGTCATGTCTCTCGTTGCAACACCTCCTGACTCTTCTGGCAATTGAAAAAAGACATAGCCCAACGTATCAGTTCTCAACTCAGCCCGCGCTCCCCCTAGCCGGATTGATGCCTGCCGCTCTTCAGAATCCGCACCTTCCTCGCCGGCTATCTTAACCAGCGTAATCTCTGGACAGCCATTTACATTAGGCTCAAGTAAAAGATGACCACTTTCCTCATCCGTTACATCAAGCTTGGCATTCGGGTTCCGCGTACCGATTCCTACGCGCCCCTGAACACGAGCTACTCCGATAACGAGGCCATCGGGATCTTCTATAATTTCGAAATCATCATCAGTAGTCTCTAATTGCATCAAACACCACTGGCAGTGCTGATTTGGAGGAGTACTAGAGCATAGTTCCTCCGCGGTAGCATCACCACTTTGAGGTTCATCACATTCTACGTCATCACCCTCATCGGGCTCGGTTGATGTATCCTCGTCCTCGCAATTAGGATCAATGGTTAAGTCCAGGATGTATAGTGACTTATCATAAATGACCACCGAATTGTGTGGATAGGAAACGCCAGCTTGCCATCTGCCAAAAAAACGATCATCTTTTTTATTTACCGCAGAATCTATCAGGTCGCAAAAGTCTTGCTCACTAGGAATAGCACCCTGAATAAATTGGGATTTGAGGCTTAATCTGCTTTTGATTGACATATGTACGATTATTTATAATCCAGAGGATTTTTATTCAAATTTTATCACGAGAGGATTTTCGTATAGCCAATACCCCGCATACTTGCGAGCCTAGGATTATTAGGCGCTATGGCTTGATCAAACTCTGTGATCGTATGGTTGGCAGCTGCCACTAATATGGACCGCGCAGTTGCCGCAGTAATGGGATCCAGTTGCTGTCCCGCTTCATTTTGCATGATGAAGTCGACGACAAAGTCGACATAGTCCAGGTCCTCGACGAACTTGATAATAGAGGACTTAAAAATTCGGCCGCCGAAAGAGATTTTTTGCAACCCTTCCCCGAAAGCCCAAGGTGCCAGGAACTGGCGGATGTCCTTTTTCAATTGTTCTTTGTAAAAGTCGACACTCTTACCTGGTGTAAAGCTTACTTCCGTACTAATGGAGATGCGCTCGTAGATTGGGTTCAAAACCCGCAACTTGACAAAAGGCGACATCTTGTCCTTCAGGAAGGTTTCTATTTTAGTCAGCAAGCTTAAGGATGCTTTGGGCTCAAAGGGATCAACCACTTTGAAATTGCGTAAGTCTGGAATGACCACCACGGTCACAAAACCAGGTGCCAACTCAATATCCTGCTTATCTTTTCCCCGTTGCCCCAAAGTGTGCGTAATACACTTCACCTTGAATACCTCGGGAAACTCCTCTAGCACCAGTCGCTCATAATCGTAGAGGGTAATGGCTCGTCCCTTATGGCGTAGGTGCTCACTTATTCGGGTGTAAAAAGTAGCCGGCAGTTCTTCCCTCTTCCCTCCAAATCCTTCGAAGGGTTGGAGGATGCTATCAATAGCAGCATTCTTCTGGACAAATTTGCCAATGCTCCCCGCTGGCAAGGGATTAGATAAGCGATCAGTAGTGTTTTCCGCTGCCGGTTGAAAAACTGCTCTAGCTCCTTGCGCATGAATGGAGATGGTTTGCCCTACCGCCTTCGTGTTGAAGATGGCTGAGGCCTTTAGCCAATTCAGATGACTCGGGAGAATAGTTGTACCCTCATTGGAGATATCCGGAGGCAAAGCAAATTCAACAATACCAGGGCGTATCAGCCCCTCGGTTTCATCAGCCAGGATGTGAAAATCCTTTTTGAGCAGCTTCCATTCGTTCCCTTTCAGGTAATGCCAACAGATTCGCGCTTTGTCTATATCCGGATCGGCAGTTGAATCTGCAATCTGAATGAATAGATTCAGGTTGTTTCCTGGATCCAAATCTTGTAGGCCGATGAAGAGGGTGCCTTCTTCAATTACCTTTGGCAAAAGTGGTTGATTCTCTTCCAAAACATCTGCCTCCCCATTGTGCAAATGGAGGTAAGTAGCCTCATCTGGAAACAAGTGGATAAGTTTAGTATCCTTGAGCGTGGCGGATGCTTCGTAATCTAGAGAGATGCTTTCTATCTCAGGTGTGTATGGAGGGTTAGGTAGTTTTATTTCGGTAGCTGCGGAAGAGAAAGCATTGACTAAGTTGTAGGCATTAGCTCCTCTTGCTATTGCTTCATTTGATAACTGAATAGCTTCAGAAATCTTCGATCTCAAGGCACTTTCATCAATCGAATTTTGATTGGCTGCCGAACGAACATCATAAAGTCCTTCCTTTGCTGTCGAAGTATCTCCAATATTACCACCATGTCTAACTTTCAAGTCTTCGAGATAAGCTTTCAGCGCAGCATCAACTGCGTCCTCATATTGCTGTTCGGTAATCATTCTTGCAGCATCATCAGAATTGACAAATAATGCGCCACCGGCATCCGTCAACCTTGACCCCAATCCCAATAGGCTTATTGCTAGCAAATTTGGATACTCCAGATGCTGAAAATCTTGCCCAGTTAACCTAAGGCGGATAAATCCACACTGCGGAATTTCTTCGAAATCTTCTAGAAGATCAGGGAAGTTAGTGCAGGATAAATCTTGATTAGGATCACCAAAGTCTGAGTTGATGAACTTCCAGACTTTTGCGGGCGTATCCCCGGGGCAAATATCTAAGTAATCGTCGCGTCCATTGTCATCGTCGAAAAGATATCTGGCAGCAGAATTGTTGTCGGAAAGCCAGGCTGAATCCAACAAATAATCAGCTTGTATTTCGAAGCTATCTTCTTGGATATTGACTGGGTAAGTCTCGTAGTAAGTGCCGAGATTGGCTGGCTTGCCCTTCCATTCCACATTAAAATTAAGCGCCGTCCAGTCTTTACAAAAGGCTTCTTCACTGCCAATTTTGAAGTTGGAACTATCCTTTACTGGGTTTGGCCCAAAAGGCTGAAACGGTTTACTTGCATCGATCAGGCCATTTTCATCTTCTATTAATAGCGTGCGGACTCCACAGACTGTCACCTTGATTTCGACCTTACTCATTTCCAGGCAGCGCAATTTATGATAGAGCGAAAAATCCGTCTCCGCAATTTTTGCTTTTTCATGATCCAATACTAAGGCCATCATCGGATCTTGATGACCGTAGTCAACCTCAAAGAACTCAGCACCAGGAAAAAACACGGCGGGAGCCGCAGGCGACATTGATACCGTGATAATGAGCGTCTTATTTCCCGTTCCCCCTCTTTCCATTGTAACGGTATTATCTTCCCCTAACTCAAACCAACCTTCCTCTCCGGAAAACTGCACTTTAAAGACATCTTCATTTTCATGTAGCCCCTCCGGGACTTCGGCGGAACACGTAATGGTGAAGGTGATCTTGCGTTCTCCTTCCCTAAGCCATAACACCTTGGAAGCTATAACTAAACCCAAGCGCGCAAAAGGGTACAACTGATAAGCCTCGGATTCTGGATCTGGCTTGAACTTACTTTCATCATTACCCAGCGTAGACCAGCTGGAAACTACTTTGGGAGGGAATTGTTCCTTCACCCCATCGGCCATATTAGCGGCTGGGGCATAGAAGACATTCTTAATGGTTGGTATAGGATCATCAGGCGACATCCTCTCCTGATCGAGATACAGCGTTTTCAAGCTTTGTACAGATGCCTTATTGACAATAATCTCATCCTCAAGTTCGAAGACAATATCAGTGCCACTTTCATCCGTTCCCGCTTTTAGTAAGGTTCCTTTCGCCAGTTTGTATTCTTGGAGTTGTTCGGCCAGGGTAAAGACCAAATGTGCGTGATCCGGAACCGCTGGTTTAGTCTTGAGCTGCAGCACATTTTTGTAGAAGAACTCCAGATGCTCATTCGTCATCCGGTTCAGATCCCCCTGAGCTTGCTTGAATAAGCGAAGAAAAGCGAACAGTAAGCCTAGGTGTGGGCTGTGGTCCGAACGCCCATCAATACTCTTTTCTACCGTATCCTCTTGTGCTGCAATTTCAATGATGGCCACCAAACCTTTGTAAAATACCAAGAATAGCTCTTCGATGGCATTTAGCGCGAAGTCAATTTTATCTTGGTCACTACCCTTTTTATCCAGTAGGGTGCGGTCAATCGCGTAGCGATCCATTAGATTATCTACTCCGACACCCCAAATCGAGTTTAGTGCATCAAGATCAAAATCTAAGGATAGGTTCCACTGGCGCGCCGCGTTGGTGTAACCCAGCAGTTTCTTTAGGCTAAATGATAAGTTAGTTTTAATTAAGTTATTGATGGCCCGCAGGACACCAGATGTATCTCCTTCCAACCCTTCCCGCCAGTTGCTCAGGATTTCGATGATGCTATAGATCAAATCGAAAAGGGTCTCTAAATCACTGAAGTTACCCGTATTGGTAATCAGTGATTTCAGGGCTTCGAACTGACTCAGGATTTGTGCGGCATCATATTGGGCAATCTGAGCAATTTGGAAGGGAATGCTCTTGTCGAAAAATGCCGTCCAATCATCAGCACTTTGATCTGAATTTCCTTGGTAATAATTAACCTGACGGGCATACTCGTAAATAAAATTGAGTAATGCCTCGGTATTTCTTTCGTCGACCTGAATCGAATCTGGAGAAAGGGCAGCCAACTGCCTTTCTGATTGACTTACGCCATCCCGAACCAACTCATGCTTTATGTCCGAAAAAAAAAACATTCGTAAGGCTTCTTTTAAAAATTACTGAATCGGTACACCCTCCTTGATGTAGAAGTCGTACACAAAATTGAAGCGGGAATTTGTCTCCCGAATGAAGTAATCCACCGAGATTATCAGCTTACCACTGATGGCGTCGAATGAATCCCCTTCGGTGATAGTTATTTGCTCTACCCTGATTCGTGGCTCGTAATAGAGGATTGCCGTTTCCACTACATCCCGTAAGTAGCCTAGCAGGGAAGCATTCATGGCCTCAAATTGAAAATCAGACATGTTGCAACCAAAATCGGGCTGCATGACACGCTCTCCCAGGCTAGTAGAAAGCAGTATATTGAGGCTTTGATCGATGTCGACTTCAGCCTCGACCATAGTAACCTCTTTGTTTTGCAGGTCGAATGTTGGTGGAAATGCCCACCCTCTACCTAAGAAAGATTTCTCGCTCATATTGCTTTGTTCTAACCTCCAATGATCACCGTAGGAGCACCCACTACTATTTTACCGCCATGTGCAGTGGGATCGCCCATTCGTGCCGCCTTCTTGCCGCCAATCTTCACTGTCTTAGACCCATCCTGAATGCTATCAGGTGGACCAACGCAAACACATTTATCTCCGACCACTGCTGCTGGTAGGCCCATGATCAATACCGTGGGAACCCCAGGTCCAATAATTGGTCCGCCCACATGGGGAACAGGGCCTGGCTCAACTTTCGGACAGACATGCATGTCTGTTATTCTGGCTGCTGGTGGCATCTTCTCTTTTTCGTTTAATGTGACATTCGGGTTTAACTCACTGATAACTAACAAGGTATACTCCCCGAAACTCACCGTATTTGGTACATGGTACTGAGTACTTGGATTTTACTATTGCTAAGCAGGTGCTATACCAAGTACCTTTTACTCAGTACCTACTACCGTGGGATTTGCCTTTGATTCCAGTTGTTCTTGACCGGAAGTAAAAGGCAAAACTCACGTTAGTTGAGTGTAATTGGCTTTCCTTTGATCGCCATTTTACCTGCGGCCGTTAGCTTTGCACTTGCAGCTCCAATCAGGCTCAAGGCCACTGCCTTCAGATCTACTTTTAAGGCCTGTAGTTTAACCGCAATTGTTGCTTTTCCTTCGATGCTCCCTTTAGCATCAATTATGACATCCTTCAAGGTCTTGATTTGAATACCTTGTTGGTTCATTGTGATGCTGTTCATGTTCTGATCTTTCAACTCGATCATTTTATCCGCATCACTAATGGTCACGCTATTCCCTCCAGGTGTCTCAATCGTTATCACTTTTCCACCGTCGTCGAAAGTGAGCTTCATTTTGCTTCTGGAAGTGTATCCTTTCAAATCATTGGCACTTTCCGCTGGGATGGGTGCCTTGTTCTTACCACTGTGCACCATTCCAATGATTACGGCATCTCTTGGATCGCCGTTGATGAAGCCAACGATGACTTCATCATCAACCTCCGGCCGGTAGACCCATCCACGATCATTTCCGGCATCAAGGCTCGTTAATCGCGCCCATACTCCTTTGGCATCGGCATCGATAATGGGGCACTTGACCTGGATGCGTTCTTGTCCTTCTGGGTCACCATCGATCTTTACCACTACACCCGTCATAAGGCCGTAGACAGCTGACATCAAGCCAGCGGATGGGGCGTCCAGGACATCAGCCTTCTTGTAGAACCACCTTGGATCGGCGCCGAATTGGACATGGGTATAGAGGTTTCCTTTGACCAACTCCAGCACTACAGCGGTAACGTAGGCGACACCATTAAAGCGATCACCCACCCCGCCTAGCTCTACCGTATCTCCCAGCTTTAGCTTACTCAGTCCTTTGAACTTTGCGGAGCCTCGAATTTTTCCCAATCGACTTTTGAGCAGCTCGGCGTCGGCCCAGGATTGCAATTCATCCTCCGGCATAAAACCGCTGTGTTGTAATTCGTAGGTAGATAAGCCTAGTACATCCGCCAACTTATCTCCTCCCAGGTTACCGTGATCCTTGAAAGGGGTAGACGTGGCACTGGACTCAAATAATTTCTGACTTCCGTAGTCCCAGGCTTTCGCCGTGACACTTTTCCACTGATAGCGCGCATCCAATTCGGCATCGAACTCAATAAGTGTCCCACCGTAAGTCAAGTTAAGTACCGGTTTCTGACCAGCGTCAGGGGCAATAATATCGACCTTACCATCATTGGTTAATGCGACCAATCCATTGGCTTCCGCCCGGGAAAGGACAAAGTCCCAATCCGTCATATAGTGTTGGACGATCTCAGTATGGGTTACCTTGGTGGCGTCCACTTTTCCTTTCACTCCGTTAGCGCTTAAAATCTCTCCAATTACATCACTATCCTTGCTGTCGGTGAAGTATCCATTTTTCCGACCAACCGTCATTTTTACTGCCTCATCTTTGCAGAGAATGGATAATTGGCTATTGCCGTTCTCCTGCACCTTAATGCTGTGCTTTACCACTAAGCCCTTGAAAACGGGATCGTCATCCGCATCAAAGCCAGCCTTAATCTCGATCTCCTTCCCAGGTTCAAACTCGGCCATATTACTGAAGCTGAATTCGCCTTCCGAAGCTTCTCCATCACGAATCAAGAGCTTGGCGGTAGCAATCCGGTTAATCTCCCGATTGACGGTAATCGCCTGGAACTGAAATTTAGCATCCACCTCCTTTCCATCGGAAAGCACCTTAAACGTAGGCGTATCCGACTTCGATTCATTCGGTATCACTTGTTCGTTATTCACGCGGTAGTTGTGGTTTTTTCAAGTGGAGGAAAAACTATTTCAGATCCCGGTGGAAGTTGTCGAAAGCTAGTCATGCCATTCGCTCTGGCTACTTGCATGTAGTACTTCGTCGTCCCATAAATTCGGTGCGCCATTAGGGGCAAAGTATCCCCCTCCTTTACGCGCCGCAAATGGGTCAGGTCAGGTGATTGCTTATCTTCCCTTTTGACCCTTTTTTCTTGTTCGATATAATTGAGGAAGCTGGCGCTGAGCTTAGCCCGCAGTGGTTCCCCATTCGGATGAAACAGCGTATAGTTGATATCCAAGCTGGTGAGGATACAGTCGAAAACGAGATGTTCGCCCCAAATCAGTTTTAAAAACTTGGGCTTATGAATATCTCCTTTCATTAGATAGACCGTATTCATAAAGTCTTTGACCTGCTTGGATACCGGCTTATCGATGAGTTTCTTGGAATATCCTTCGATCGTTTTGGTGCCATCCAAGAAAAACTCAATCTTCAGTTCCTCGGGGGCAGTGGATTTGAACTTGGGATCAGTTCCTTGGCTACCTTGCCCCTTTTCCTTGTCGTATTCTACTTTATAAGTCTGAGAAAAATTCTCGGGGTTTACGGGAATTTCAAACTCCGGATACTCCCCATCCTTATCCGTCAGTCTCTTGTTGGTAAAGGATCGAATCAGCAGCTTTGATAGTTGGCCATCTTTCATCGCTCCAGTTTTTCATTCAGGATCTCCAGTACTTTCTCGACACAGACTTTCACGATGGCTTCCGTTTGACCACTTTCTTCACCGCCGCCTCCGCTTCCTCCACTATCCTGAGGTTCACCATTACCGATGGTGGCTTTAATTACCAGCTCTTTGATTTCAATTGCCATAAGAACTAAACTTTGAATTCAAATCGATTGTAATTCAGACTGATAGTCTCTACGAATACCTCTCCTTTGTCAGCCTTTAAATCAGAGAATTTCCAACTCTTTGGCCAAGCATGGATGATCTTCCAATACATCAATGGTTCGTGCTTCTCGTTGAGCAAAACGACTTGCAGGTTAATGGGCTTTACGTCGAAGTTCTGTACTGCCTCCAAAATCCAATCTGCCACTGCCGAACTACCGGGGGGAATAACCCCACGGTTTAAAACCAGATCGGGATATTTAGTCCGGCCAGGAACTACGTGCTCAAATCGGTTTTCCCCACCTTCCTTGATGGTTTCCGTCTCAAACTGAACATTAAGACCACTAACCGATTGAAATTTGATATCATGTTGTTGCCCCCTTAAGTCCAGGAAATCTACCCGAAAGTGAAAACTTACTGGAGGATAGTAGTCAGCCATACTACGGTAATTGGAGGTTAGTCATTCTGCACGGTCAGACCTTCATGGACTAACTCCATAGATTCGATAGCTACTTCGTTGCCGTCCGCCTTCAAATCCGTTGTCTGGATTTTCGTTGGCCAAGCATTCTTAACCTTCCATACGATGATGGGCTCATGACTTTCGTTGAGCAAGCTAATGGTGAGATCGCGACGATAGAGAGAACCCGTAGAGTTCCCCTCTTGGAACATTCTGGTTTCTTTCCACCAATCGTAGTATTCATTGTCAGATTGGAACGTCCCACGCTTCATAGTGATGTTGGAATACTTAGTTAAACCAGGTTGTTTGGTCTTATTGTATTCCGGGCTGGCGCCATGACGGTATTCGATCACTTCTGTTTCAACATCAAGTCCGCTCACTTCGGTAAATCCGATCTTGGTTCCTCCCCACTCTACTTGAAAATGAAACTTTGGTAATGGATAATCGGAAGCCATATTTTCTTCGTTTTATAGATTTTAAATAAAATGATGATCAGAAATTAGCACACCTTTGCTGCTTGCGCGGCCTCTAGTGCGGCACAAATGGCGTCAAATTGAGCTCTTGCTAACTCCTTACAATTGCTGTAATAATTACGAGCACATTCCTTTTCCTCGACTAGGACACAAGCATTGTCATGCTTCAGCTGTAATTCAGTTTGATACTCACTGACACAGTTGTCATCCTTAGTAAATACGCAGGGTTTGTCCTCGATACGGCAATTCGGATCCTCCTGAGTAGCTTCACAGTCACCAACTGGTTCACTCGTATTGGGTGTACTACCATCATCTATTGTTGGACCGCAACGTACAGCGTCTTTCAGCAATTCAATATCCTGATCGAGAACAAATAGTAATCCGTAGTTACCACCTTGATCATTGCAAATGCAGCGTAATAATTCATTATTAGCTCTTACAATTTCCAGTACTGGATAAATGGAATCTAAGACGGCGGCAAAAGCTTCATCGATCTTAGCCTTCAAATCATTAAGGCATTTCATTATCGACGTTTCTGGGGTTAGATCAGGATCAGTTAAACAGGCAATTCGATCCATCAAATGCCTGAGCATTGATCTTAGTTCTTCCAATTTTGCCGCCGCTATTCGCACATCGCTCACGTAGTGATAGAGTGCATCTCTTAAGCATTCTATATTGGTACAGACCTTCTGTGCTTGTGCTTTCATGATCTCCAAATCACGATGCACATCAGCGGCACTCTCGTGCGTGTCGGTAATGTTTTCCAAATAGTTTTCCAGAAGATCTTTACGCGACTTGGCTTGCTCATATTCCCCAACTGCTTTGGAGTATCCGGCGTTGGCTTCATCTAACTTTAATTGCGCCTCCTTCTTTTCTTCTGTGAGGCTATCAATGTATAATTGAGCACGGCTGATAACTCCCTCGTCGGGTGTAGCCGTTGCAGTATTTCCTTGGCTTGCCATTAATTTGCATTTTCAGATTAAAGAAATAATTGACTGGTCAAGTGTCTTGCTAGCCTCAGCAGTCGTTACTTACGAAGGTCTCCTGGACTTTCTCACAGATATCCTCAATACTGTCTAGCGCCTCCACATCTATATCATCTACTTTTGCAGCATAGGTCTCCGTTTCCACAATGGCAGCTTCAAGCAATAAGGCTTTATACTTTTCGGCTTCAGTCATTGCCTCTTCTTGAAGAGCTGTGGTAAGTTCGGCCATACTAGTTGCCATTTGTTCGGTAGCAAAAGTGATATTACCTGTTACATCGGTATTAAACAGGTTTGTATTCGTTTCCAGCTTAGTACCCGGCTCCACAAGGCTTTCCACGTTCTTGAAAGCGTTGATACCCGCTACTTTTACTCCTGTTTCAAAGGCAGTATCTGCTTCTTCGCAGGCACTTTCAGCACATTCAATGATCTCATTGATCGCATCCATGAATGCGAGATCATCATTGACTGCAGGCAAGCCCTTAACCAAACTTCTTTTTTGTTGAGAGTTGCAAGAGTCCTTTAATGCCTCGTTGAGTTTACCGGTCAGCTCGTTTACTTCAGTGACCAATTTTTTCATGGCTCGGACCTTATCTTGACCCGCTACGATCTTTTCACCTACAAGTGTGCTTTGATCATTGTATACAGTTAGATTGGCTTTGATCTGAGCAACGTCCTGAGTTAGCAGTGTAGAAATGCACAGGCTAATATTAGTATACTCATTGTAGGCATTACTAGCTTCCTGGTAGGCGCAATGTTTGTATCCACTGATTACCTTCTTACTATCGTATTCCGTGCATTTAACAGTAGCTAAACTGCTGGCGCTTTTTACATCATCCGCCAAACTTTTGGAGTAGTCAACCAATTTATCGTTGGTCTGATCCGCAGAAAATTCAGGTGCAGGAGTACCATTTTCAGGAACGTCTTGTTCCGGAGTGGTGGGAGTTTCGTCTGCCATTTTATTGGTATTTAGTCAGCTTAATTATTGGGAATTAAGCCTCTTGCATTTTGTGAGAGAATTGGAGAATAATGAATTCGGCGGGACGTACAACAGCCATCCCGATTTCCACGATCATTCGTCCTTCCAGGATATCAATAGCAGTCATCGTTTCATTTAGACCTACTTTGACATAGAAGGCAGACTCTGGCGTTGGTCCAGCCAGTGCACCGGCTCGCCATTGCAAAACCAGGAAGTTTTCGATCATAGCCCTGACCTTAACCCAGGTGTTGGCATCGTTAGGTTCAAAGACGAACTGGGCGCTTGCTTTTTTAGCAGACTCCTCTACCATATTGAAAAAGCGGCGGACAGATACATAGCGCCACTCATTGTCATTACCGGCAAGGGTTCTTGCCCCCCAAATCAGGATTCCCTTTCCACTGAAGAAACGGATGGCATTAACGGATTTGCCAGAATTTACATCGACGTTTAGATTCTCCTGTAACTCATTCGTTATCTGATAGGTCGTCTTATCAATGGATACGATATTTTCATTGGCTGGTGCCTTCCACACCCCTCTGAGCTCATCTACTCTAGCATACACACCAGCTACGGCACTACTTGGCGCCAGGAAAATGGATAATGCTTGCAAAGCTGTAACCGCTTTGCTCTTATCAGCACCGTTTAATCCATTGAGACCCTGCTCATTAAATTCTCCGGTACCCGCTTCGCTGTTAACATTATGCTCAATTACGATGGTTGATTCATCGTATTCATAGTTGAAGACCGAGCAGATATTCGGCGCGTAAGCTGCTCCGTATTTCACGAAACCAATTTCGGACCGAACGCCATCACGGAATACACCTACTGCATCAAGTACGTCCCCATCTATCTCCTGTGTCTTAAGCTCGTCCTGCAAGTCCATGATCGTAAAGCGATCTTGCAGATCTACACATTGCTGTAAGGCAGCATTGTACAGAGCGAACTGCTCGCTTTGGTCCATTCCTTGAGCTTCGGGAAAAACGATTAAGGTCGGTTCATCCTCCTTTCTCAGTGCATCCAGGCCCTGAGTAAGTGGGCCTGCCGGAATTTGCTGACGGAAATTCTCTAGGAATAACCCGCAAGAAATGATATAGCAAGGGCCACCACCATTGGCGAAGTATAGCTGCAAGTTGTAATACATAGTGTGCAGCGAAGGACCATTATCTCCTTGCTCATTGAACTTAGCGGTATAGACTTCATCAGTGATATTACCATCAAGATCGGTCTCCTGATCAATTGTTACTACTAAGAACTGCTCAGGTTGCGCCTTGCCAAAGAACTTCTCGTATTCCAGTAGGGAAGAGATTCGCAGTGGCTGGAAGAAAATATCTTCACCATCTTTCCGAGCCTTTTGGGTAAAGCCAATGAACGCAGGGATCGCTGTCTCCACCGCAGCAATCGAGGGTGGGAACTTACTGATCTCCTGAATATAAACTCCAGGAGTTTTTAAATTTAGCGTACTTGCCATGGTCTGTATTTTACGTTACACTTTGATATAGATATTTGAGAAAAATCTTTCGACATTACCGACCTCTTCCACCACAATTCGCTCTCCGGCAGGATTAGGTACGGGCACTTGATTTGCGCCAATTGGAATTTCTATCGGTGCGGCAGCTTTCAGAAAAGGCCGCGGTGTCGTTTCGATATGGATGACCGTGGGAGGATCAAAATTGGAATCCAGGTATCTCCAATTGGTCATTCTACTTTTGAAGTAGATGTGAAATTGCTTTTCCTGCGGAACAGAATCATCGTCCAAAAACCGGAAACTAGGATCCAGTAAGCCAGCAGCACTATCGGTTCCAGGAATATGATGGATACTAACGACCCCTAAAAAACCAGGGAATTTCCGGGTATCTAATTTGAAGAAAGAGCGTGCTTGCCACAGATCCGGAGTCACTTCATAGTAGCCATCGGGTAGGTTATTCAAGGGCATGAAGTGGGAAAACGGAGATTGACTCCCTGCAGGATAGGCAAACTGTTCGAAGGGTATCGGTGGATCGCCTTCCGCTACCGGAATAGCCTGGAAACCCAATTCGACCGTTTCATTGTAGCGATTCTGGATACTAAACGTACCAGTCGTACCAGGAGGAACCACTTGATTAATATCCTCAAAACGATAACCTAAACCCGGAAAAGGAATATAATCCTGACTACCAACAACTTGTCCATCAAACCCTGGTGCCCAGTTGGTTTGTCCAGCAGCGGTTGGGGGATTTTGAATGGGTAAGTCGATTAGTTCGTAAATCGTATTGTTTTCGCGCACCACATCCCCTATAGCATAGGTATTTCCAGCATCGTACGGCTGAAGAGGTTGAGAAAGAAACAGCTTGGAATTGGCCGTACTGCCGGGGATATTACTTAAATAGATACCGTCATCTGACCGCTTGCGCACAGGTATATTGGTATAATTTTGAAACAACGTGTCTTTGTACTGGAGCACAAAATCCAGCTGCATGCGTTCTTCCACCTTGATAAATGTGGGTGCAAGTACTTGCGTGGAATCTACTGCTGCGTGGACAGATCCACCAAAATTTCGTGCTTTAAAAACCCACCTATATTTCTGAAGTATCCGCTGGCAATTCTCGGTAGGAACAATTTCAAGAAATTGATCGGCACGGTAATATTTACCAATCGTAGCTGGAATGCCATCATCCAACAACCATCGCTGATGCCAGCAACGTATCTCAAACAGGGTTCTATATGTGCTTGGAACTGGCATCTTAGGTGGCTCTATTATTGGTGACAACTTCGGATATAGTACCAGTATCCTGAATGAGATTATCCGCCATGACTCGAAGCATACGGACCTTGTACATGAGGAAAGGAATTTGCTTTCCTCCCAGTGAGCCCCAAAGATGGTTGAGTTGCTCAAAGGTCATCGTGTATAAGTCGACATTCAAACGTAGGCTGGCAATCTCCGGCGTATTCAAATCCGGAAAATTGGCAGAGAAAGAGGGCGAATTAAATGGCGTAAAGTGATTCTGCCCCTGAAAGAACTCCAAGGTGGTAGAGATCAACTCTAATGAGTCACCATAACGAGTGGGAAAATTAGCAGAAACCAGAATATAGAGATTGAGCACTACGGGAGGATTTTCGTAGCGAACACTCCCATTTGTTATGCGATGATGTGGTACATTCTTGAGGGTGCTTTCCTCTTCTATATTGACTAATGTGATGATTGCCTTATTGAGAAGATCAACGTTATTACCCTCACTTTCGATCATCGCCACATTACCCAGCACCACCGTATCAGCGGGTTGTTGCAGCTGCCGCTGGACGTATTGGTCTAGTTCGGCCTGAATAAGCGTTAAAGCGGTGTGAATGATCTCCAAGGCTTAGGTGTTAATTAGGGTTTTGGTTAATTATCTTGTTGCTATATTTTTTGGAAGACTTTGAAAAAATCGCCTTCTTCCAAAAGGTTATGAACTACTTCTTCAATTGTTGATGGATCACACTTTTCCACAAGTACCATTCGATCGACCCAGAAGTATTTACCACTCAAGTAATCACCGGATATTCGGTTCCTCTCTATGCTAATACTTACGTTTTTGTAAGGCAGAAAAGAAGCCACGAGTAAATCTCCATTTTGCAATTCGACGATAACATCTGTAGTGTCTGATTCGTAATCCTTTACCTCCTCCTCTCCTTTCTCAATTGATGAATGTATTATTTGAATAAACGTCTCTCCAGGGCTTGACATCGAATTTAATTCTAACGATTAAGGATTTTCCGATTTATACTATTGAATAGCTCTAATATTGTGTTATATTATTTCAAGCACAACCTTAATCTGATCAACGGTCAATTCGATCCGAATTCCGGTAAGCTCACGGAATAAGCGGTCAGGTAAGGTTACCTGACCGGTGAGGAGATTATTAGGGTATATACACCACAACAGAAGGGACTGCTACAGTAGAACCTCTACAATGAAACTTAAGCAAGGAAATGGCCCACAAGACAGTACTGAGAGCTTCATAAAAGGTGAGGCCCTCTCATACTAACAGTAGTAGTTAACGAGCACTAAACACGCAAGGAAAACTAAAAGAGGAGGTCTCTTAAAGGTGGGTAATTGATGCTAGGAATTCAGCCCGTCTTCGACGAGAAACCGGAACTCGGCTTTCATCAGTCATTAGGATACTACCCTCCCGTCGGTACTTCTTCATCTGATGTAAATTGATCAAATGTGACTTATGAGGTGAGAAGAAGCCGTAAGGTTCTAACAACTTGCGAAATTCTCCTAGGTTATAAGAGCTAACCAACTTTTGTTGGTTACAGGTATAGAGGATAGTGCATTTTTGCATACCCTCACAACGAACTATTTGATCCACTTGGATAAAATCGAGGCCTTCCATAGTGGGAATACCTATCTTATCCTGACGATGGAGTTGTTTATTTACTTGTGAAAGTAGTCCCTTCTGATTGTTTACCAAATGTTTGTTCCTGATGTTTTTCTCAGCAGCATTTACGGCGGTCAGGAGCTCTTTCTGTGTGATTGGTTGAAGTACAAAACCAGCTGCAGCATGCTTTAGCGCTTCATAGGCCAAATCTCTATTATCAGATACCAAAATATATTCAATATCATTATTGGAGAGTTGTTCCAACAAGGTATAGTATTGTAAGCAGGGCTGTTTGACATGGATAAAAACTAGATCAGCAGCGTGCTGGTAGGTAGCCTTCGGAATACAATCGTACGTATTTACCTTATGGCAGATCTGGATTTGTGGGCAGTATTGTTGTAGGGCGTGTTCAAGATGAATGTTTTGTTCTCTTGCCTCAAGCAACAAAGCATTGATCATAGTGTTTATTTCTTTACTTTTCGGAATAGGGTTTACGAATTACTCATTAGGTGCAGGTGTATTTTATTTAGAGCGTGTTTAAAAGTAAATCTAATCGCAGCGCAAAGCTTTCAAATGGTAGTTCTTGCCTGCGCCTAGCACACAAGACCATACGCACTGATAGCAAAGGACTTACAAACTATTTATGGCCATAAATAAAATTATATAGACTAAATGTTTGCCTTGTATTTTTAAATTACTGATTTTTTTTCAATCATGCTCGCTTTAATTATGATTTCTAAATTCAAAATTAACAACACAAGCAAATTTTCGTTCCATGCCAACTAATATTCGGTTCACTCTCTATGTATAAGTATTCCAAAAGCAGTTAATTGTTACCTATTTACTCCAACTTTTTTTCAAATAAAATAGAGATGGCAGTAACAGATGACTTTCTAAGCAAGTCCCTTACTGTCACTAGTTAACCAGATTAACCTAATTAAGCCACCCGCCGGCATCTACTGGCTACCGATCCGCAATGAGAAAGGAGAGTAGCAGAGTTTTAAAGTGGTAAAGGCGGATTGGCAGGGAAAATATAGTGTTTGGCGGCGCGAACTTTAAGGCCTAGCTGAATAAATCAGTTAGGCCCTCCTTTTTCAAGTATTTCTTCCTTCCTCAACTGAATAATCCCTGCCGCAGGGACGTCGATGCAACAAACCTGATTACTGAGTACTATTGTGGTTTTCATCACTTGCTCCCCCTGGCAATTCAGCACCTCCAATTCGTACGAAGCTTCTCCAGAAGAGTACTGGACAAAGACCTGCATTGAAGGTTTACTATTAATAATGTCCACCTCAACATGGGGTTCAGCGACCCGGACGACTTGATCAGAGTAGAGCCCAATGATGGACTTACTGCCCTGCGACGCTTGTAGGATGGGATAATTGGCAAGGGGATCACAGGCAATAAATTCACCATCTAGCAGGATAGGCCGATTAGTCAGCCAGTACTGGTTATAGTGGGTAATCATACGCTGATACGGAAGGGGAATTTCGCGTAAAATCACGGATATCTGGGGAACTGAAAAGAGGATATTGGTCACTTGTAGAGCGGCAATCTCCACTGGCTCTTCCGGATGCCAAGTGATCATGTCTGAATGAACCGCAGTTGTACCGCAGAGTAACTTGACGTCGGTAGTCCTTATCCGATTCGTCACTGCATCGCCGGGGCAATCAAAGGCGCGTAGCATATTACCGCACTTGCGTACGGCTGGTCCAATGTATTGCTGCCGAAATTCAATGACAACTTCTGGTTTAATTGTACTTAGTGCAGCATAAATATCAGTCAGCAGGCGATCTACTGCGGCGTTTACCGAGTGATAATCTTGTTCTTCGTTTTGTTCGAGCGGTGTATCGGGATAGACCTTAAAGTCATCAATAAAGTCAAGCTTGAAGCCATCCAAGTCCCATTCCTTTAGCGCCTTGGCGTATTTGTTAATTAAATAGCTCCGAACTTCCGGATAACGTGGATCGAAAACCGGCGCCCAACGATGGTCTTCCGTCAAAAACTTACCCCGAAAATGTTGGTAGGCTTTTGATTTCTTACCGCAAAACGGAACCGAATACCAAAGCGCCACCCGCATTCCAACGGCATGCAAATCAGCCACCAGCCCTCTCATATCAGTCAGGCGTTCTGGTTCCCAGTCGCCCGTAAAATCGTAGCCCCGGTTGGAATCTTTGGTTTGCCAACCATCGTCAATAATCATCAGTTTAAGCCCCATTGACACGGCTAAACGAGCTTCTTTGATGAGTTCTTCTTCGGAAAGGTTCTGATGATAATTGTACCAGGTAGAATACAAAGGTACCCGAGCTAGATTTGGCACTTGCGCGGGTTTGAGATCGGGTCGGCCGGCCCACCACTCCCCTACTTCTTGCAGGGCGCGTGAAAATTGGTGCTTACGTAAATCAACATGTAAATCGAAAGTGTAGTGATCCACTCCCCATTTCCATTCCTTGAACAAGTTCAGCTCGCAATACAGATGGTTATCCTCCTCCCGGAGTAGTGCATTCATCTCCACCAACTCGACAACTTCTGAACAGGCAAAAGTGATTAGGTTTTGATCAAAATGATCATATGCGCAGACCACTGGAGCATCCGTAGAAACACGGGACTGTAGATGCTCCAATTCCCAATCGTACTGAAAGCGCTTGTTATACAAGCTATTACTTTTCCAAACGCCCCTTAAGCCAATAGCAGGTAATTTCCACACCAGGCGCAGCGGCTTGAGCATAGCTGGTGTATCGTTAGTAAGCGTGAAGCGATATTTGAAATTTGCTTCTTCTTTCTCCAAAACAGACGTTTCAATCTTCCATCCATCCTCCAGCTTCGACGAGAGCTCGATTGCAAGAGGGGCAGTTGTAGGGAGTAAAGTCGTGTTCATGCTTCTATTGATCTAAATCTGTTTGGCGGAAACTGAGTAGTGCTCCCTGATTCTGTGAAACCAGGACAAGTGGCTGCCTGCCCGTTTGTGGAAGTGAGATAATTCGGCGAGCATCTCCCGGCACATAAAATCCACTTTCTCCAATTGGCATCTCCTCAAAACCTTGTGCCCCCTTATTGATTAGGCAAAGGCCGTTCAAGGCATCATGGCGTCCGCCGTTTTTCTCAGCTTTATAATCATTACCAATGAGTAAGACATCCAGTAACCCATCCCGATTGAGGTCTACGGAAAATCCATCTTGCAGTGGTGCGTTCTGTGCAGATGCTGGCAACTCATGAATGGTAAAACCCTCATCTCCTGTTTGTTCCAAAAAAATGGAACTGGTGGTATGTACCGTTAGCAATTCTACAGATTCGAGACCCGTCGCAGCAATAATATCATCGAAGGAAGCATTGGCAAAATCCTCGTAAGCTGTGAATGGCTTTTGTAGCATAGGACACTGCCGCAGCACATCATCTCGCGAATGGTAAGGGTAAGATGCGCGCTGCCCTTCCTTGTTGGTATAGTACTTGGCGACGAATGGATCAACGCTCCCATTGTTATCTAAATCTGTTTGAATGATTTGCAGCGGCTCTATTGGTGATGCTTGCAAAGAGGAGTTGTGCCCCCGATTCCCAAGTATAAAGTCCTGATCACCATCTCCATCAAAATCGGCAGTGACAATACAGTTCCAAAGTCCCTTGGCTTCCGCCAACAACGGATCATTGCTTTTCTGCCAATTAGCAGGGCCGTTGTAAAAGACGGTAATCGGCATCCAATCGCCCACTAGCAGCAGATCCGGCAATCCGTCATTGTTTAAATCCGTCCAAGTTGCATCCGTAACCATACCAATACTTCTTAACCCTGGTAGAACTTCGTCCGTGATATCGACGAAGGTTCCGTTTTCGTTACGCAGTAAATAGGAAGATGGACTCTGGGGGTATTGTCCGGGCACCAAACGAGCGCCAACAAAAAGGTCTTGATCACCATCCGCATCAAAATCTACTGCTCTTACGCAAGAACCACTGCTCTGCATTTCTGGCAACTTGCCCTCTATCCGTTGTAAGTTTCCAGTACCGTCGTTGAAATATAGCTGATCCTGCAGGTCAATGCCGATGCCTACTTCAGAGCCCCCCGCTAGAAGATACAAGTCATCATCTCCATCAGCATCAGCGTCGAAGAAGAGTGCATCGGTTACTTCCAAAGCTTTGCTGCTCGTCAACTCTTGTTGCAAGGCAAAAGTCCCATCTTGATTGGAACGATAAATTAGGCTTGATGCTCCGACACTTGTACCTATGCACAGTAAACTGCTGCCTTCTGTATCTGGCGCTGTTGCTGCCAGGACTGGCCCTTGAGCAGACAATTGTGAAAGGAGTAAGGCCTGAACATCATAATCCTGATAGGCATTTTCTTCATGCGTATAATTCAATGCCAGAACACCGCTTTGAAAGATGGTCTTTTGGGGTTTAACCAAAGATTTTGGTTCTAATAGGATCGACTCTTCCTGCTTTATCGTGAGCAGCTGATTACTCGCTATTTCTTTTAGCGATGTGCTGGTTCCATCTGGCCAATGAATCAATAATGAGTCAACTACCGGAGCATTGCCCAGGCCAAAATGTAAGGCATCATTCATGCACGAAAGATAACCCCGCACCGGTGAGAAGTAGCGATACTGTTGCTGACCCTCGGTCCAAAGGGTAACTTGCGCACCAAGGGCAGCGGCATTGCTACAAGAAGCCGTAAGCCGTAGCTGCAGGTAGTTAGCTGTCGCCGATTGATTTTCAAGTAGATAGGCAGCTTCGTCAATGTTATTCACCACCATATCAAGATCACCATCCATATCTAAATCTGCGTAGGCCGCACCGTTGGATATGGAAACTTCATCTGGTAACCAGGCTGTAGATTTGTTAGAGAAATTGAGCGCACTCTCTTGCTCAAAGTAGTAGTTCCTGAGCTTATTTTCGGGCATGTTATCCAATGCCTCCAATAGTCGTTCTTGTACACTTGTAGCCGTACCAAAAGCATTAACCTCTTGGCTGTACTTGATAAAATCCAGATCCGTAATGTCCTTACCATAGCCGTTTGTAACGAAAAGATCTTGATCCCCATCATTATCATAATCTGCAAAGAGTGGACTCCAACTCCAATCCGTTTGGTATACCCCACTTTGGTAGCCAATATCACTAAAGGGCAACATTTCTTCTCGTAGAAACCCATTGTGGCGCTGAAGCGTATTGCGGACAAACTGTGGTGCATAACCCGCTTTTAAACTATACTCATACTTGTCGTAGTTCATGAAGCCCTGCGTCCGCTTCAGTCGCTCGTACTGCTCGGGCAGCATATCCAGTACCATGATTTCAACTAGCTCATCGCCGTTCAAATCGGCAACATCCACTCCCATACTGTTATAGGACTGATGTTTGAGCACACTTTGTCCTGCCTCAGTGAAGGACGCTCCTTCATCATTGAGATAGAGCTGATCACTCGACAGAAAATCTTGTGCTACGTAAATATCAGGCCAACCGTCTTGATTGAAATCAGCAGCCACTACGCCTAAACCGTAACCCCTATGTTCAATACCATAATCTTCAGATACATCGGTAAAACCTGCTTCTCCATCGTTTCGCAGCAGACGGTCTTTTGATTTCTCATCAATAAACTGTTGTGGAGAAGGCGCGTTTTTGTCTCGATTATCAATTACATTATGCAATAGATACACATCTAGGTCGCAATCGCGATCAATGTCCAGGAAGAGGGCCTGCTGGGTGTATAGATCATCCTCTAGTCCCCATTCTTCCGCTACCTCTTCAAACTGAGGAATACCATCTTCCGATAATCCTCGATGCAAATACAATTGATTTTTGCACTGTCCAGAACCACATTCCAAACCACCAACACTAACGTACACATCGGGCCAGCCATCCGCATTGATATCATTGATGCTCACTCCCGTTGTCCAACGGCCGGTAGTGTTGATATCAGTATTAGCAGTGACATCTTCAAACTGAAGATTCCCCTTATTCAAGTATAGTTTGGAAGGGACCTGATTACCCGTAAAGAGTAGATCTGGCAGGCCATCTGCATTAAAGTCTCGGACACCTACACCTCCACCATTATAGATGTAGTGGAAATTGAGAATATTGAAGGTATCATTAGTGGTAATCGTATTCTCAAAAGTGATCCCACTGTGGTTTGCGCCCACCAGACTGAAGCCGGTAGCAGTTTCCTTCTGCTGACAAGCAAATGTCAATAAGAGGGTACAAAGCCCCCCCGCTAAAACCAGCCATGTTTTATACCGAAGCCGCAGGGGTTTGGGAATCCAATCCTTTTGCGCGTCGAGTATATACTCGCCAGAAGTGGTTTGGCTTCGCCCTAACCACTTCGTTAGCGGTATAGTACGCTTGTACATAATGGTACGGGGAATTGTGGTTACTAGAGCTTGTTTGAAGACTGAACACGAAGTAGCTGTGAAGCAAATCTCGAAACAAGCTCTTAAATTCTGCGGGCAGCGAAACTGCTGCCCGCAGATTAGAACAAAATACTAACTCACTAATAAGTTATTCCTAGTAACCAGGATTCTGCGACAAGTTGGTATTGGCCGCCAACTCACTCACTGGAATCCAGATGTATTCGTGCTTATTGCTCTGGAATACACCACCACTCAAGGATTTAGGATGGTCGCCATGAGCAGAACTTGCACCGAGGTAGGTCTCAGCTAAACCCCAGCGAACCAGGTCAAAGAAACGGTGTCCTTCTCCGGTCAATTCTAATACCCGCTCATCAATGATGGCTTGCGTCATATCCGCTTGCGACAGACCAGTCTTAGGATCAACTTGAGCGCGTTCACGCACTTGATTCAAGTAGGTTTCCGCATCAGCGGTTTTACCCTGCTCATTCAGTGCTTCAGCCATCATCAGGAGTACATCCGCATAACGAATAATGCGCCAGTTGTTCCCAACATTTGTGCCAAGAAAGTCCACATCAGCTCGCTCACCAATATCCATACCTGCATACTTACGCGAGAAGATAGGCTCCATTTCATCGGCTGTAGCTACCGCAATATCGTCCACAAAATCTTCGAGATAGGCTACACCACCATATCCTACAGAACCAGGATAATCATAAGCCAAAGTTTGGTCGCGGCGAATAGTCTCACCATTGGCTTCAAAGAGATCTCTCACCCAGCTGTTCACAAAGTGACTCTGATCTGGAGATTTGCTTGGTGGAGCATAATCAATGTGATAGTTACCCATGGTACCTACTCCCGGAATGTCAACACCCCAGGTGAAGGCGTCGATGCCTAAGAACTGCAATTCGAAGACGGATTCCTCATTGTTCTCATTCGACTGATCAAAATTCTCATTGTAGCGCGCAGCTGGCAACAAGTCATATTGCATAGAAGTAATGACCTTCTCGAATGCTGCTTCAGCACCGGCCCAATCACGAGTGTACAACAAGCTCTTGCCACGGAAAGCAGCAGCAGCTCCCGATGTAGGACGGCCATTGTCATTATCATCCGCCCAGCTCTGTGGGAGACGGCTTTCTGCCTCACCAAAATCAGCAATTAGCTGTGCCCAAACTTCAGTTGGACTAGCTTGAGACGGGAAGAAGTCGGCTTCTGATTCTGCCACCTTGGTCACTAGCGGTACATTGCCATAAAGGTTAACCAGGTACCAGTAAGCGAAACCACGCATAAAGTAGGCCTGGCCTAGAATCTCACCACGTGCGCCGGCGTCCGGAACGTTCTCCTCGTTCACGTTCTCCAAAATGGCGTTGGCACGGAAGATACACTTGTAAGCCTCTTGCCAAGGCTCAGTGGCCCAACGTCCTACACCTGCTTCCCCTTGGAAGGTAGACATAGAAGTGTTTACCCCGAAAGGACGAATGTTGAACACATCAGAACGAAGCATTGCTCCGGTATGAATAATCCGGCCCCAGAAGAAGGTATTAGTAATGGGATGGTACATACCATTGACCGCCAGACGAGCATCCGACTCATTCTGCCAGAAGGTTCCAGCCGAAACGGTATTGGAATTAATTTGATCTAAAGCATCTTCGGAGCAACTCAAAGGCAGTAAAACCGCCGTGAGCAACAACCAAAGGGTGCTAGTATTTATCAATTTCATGTTGAATTAATTTAAAATTTAGTTTCCGTCAAAAATTACCTTCCCTCCCGTATTTAGGCTTTTCCCTTGAATAAGCTCGTTAGCACTCTCTTATATCTGCGCTAAAAGCCTAAAGTCGGGAAGTAATTATTTGACCCATGGATTACTAATGCATTAAAAATTTGCCTGCAGACCGAACACAAAGCTGCGTGTGTTAGGATATGCACGTGCGTCCAGACCACGTCCTAGCAAAGGATTCACATCCAAACGGTAACCGGTAAATCCGGTATCACGGTTGGAACGACCACCATTGGTGGAAGAAATATCTGGGTCGTAACCACTGTAGCCAGTCAAGGTCAACAGGTTCTGACCAATGAGGAATACTCGTACATTACTGATCCAGTCAACATTGTCCGTACCAATGGTATAACCTACTTCTAGTGTACGCAGGCGGAAGTAAGAGCCATCCTCCACAAAGAAAGAAGACGGTGCCCGGTTTTCTGCTTGATCCAAGGTAGTGGCACGAGGAATGTCAGTATTGGTGTTAGATGGCGTCCAACTGTTGAGTACATCCATCAGCTTGTTACCGTCTGACCAGAAGATATTGTAGAACTTATTCAGGTTGTAAATCTCATTACCTTGAACGCCCTGAAAGAAGACGCCAAAATCTAGATTTCCGTAATCACCGGAGAAGTTGATGCCATAGGTAAAGTCCGGAGTTGGATCCCCCAGAATCGTCTGATCTGCTACCGTAATCTTGCCATCATCATTGATATCTCTACGAATGAAGTCACCTGGCTGAACCACAGAACGACGAGTTGGGTCATCAGCAATATTAGGGTCACTATCGATAGCAGCTTGATCAGCATAAACACCATCAACGATGAAGCCCCAGTAAACACCAGGAGGTGCACCTTCGATAAAGCGGTTCACACGGGTAAGATCCTCAGAAGTAGATGGACCAACAATTGGGTTCGGCAGGCTCGTCACCTCACTGTTGAAGGTAGAGAAGTTGACGCCAATGTTGTAGTTGAACTTACCACGCTTGCGATAAAGTGCTTCAAATTCAAAACCGCTGTTGCTAAAGGTACCTACGTTCTGGATAACTGGCTCACTGAAACCCACACTTGATGGGAGGTTTACACCAACGAGAACGTCATCTACATCACGCGTGTAGTACTCAAGGGAGAAGGTGACCTGGTCGTTTAATAGGCCGACGTCCAAACCAATATTAGTGGTTCTGGAGGTTTCCCAAACGATGTTATCCAAAGCCAGGGAGGTCTGAGCATAACCCGGTGCTGGACGATCGTTAAAGCTGGTGTTTGAGGTCAGGTTGAAAACGCTTTGGTAGGCATAATCAGGGATGTTTTGGGATCCTAATTCACCGTAACCGGCACGTAGCTTCAAGCGAGTGATCGTGTTACTGGACCAGAATGGTTCGTTACTGATGTTCCAACCCAAGGAAACAGATGGGAAGTAACCTACGCGATTAGCTTCCGCAAACTTAGAAGAAGCATCACGACGGACAGTTGCAGATACCAGATAACGGTTATTCAAGGAGTAATTCACCCGACCAAATACAGACTGAAGTACACTTACGTTATTGAAACCAGCCAAGGCCTGTACATTGGCCGGAGAAGCTGCCCCAGTAACCTGAATATCGTTATTGGGTAAACCCTGAGAGTAAACCACCAGGTTGCGGAAATCGATCTTTTGCTGTGTGAAACCTACTACTGTATACAAGCGACTGTTACCAAAATCGCGATCATAGCGCAGCGTAGGTTCGATCAGCGTTAATAGGTTTTCAGAACGGTTTTCAGTTAGATCGTTCAGCTGATTTACATTGAATACCGGATCGGAGGTACTCATATTGAAGGTCGGTACAAAGAAGAAGCTGTAGTCATTACGGTAGTCAATACCGGTACTCACTTTAGCGGTTAAGCCTTCTGCTAAGTCATAAGAAACAGAAAGGTTACCCAATACATTACGAGTAGTCAGAGAGTTATCCTCCAAAACGGCCTGCGCGTAGTTGTTGGTACCACCAAAGTTGTGGATATCAAAGCTGGGTGCTTCAAAGCCACCATCGTTTTCGGGAACAGACTCACGTAGGATTGGAGCCGTAGCGGCATCAAAACCGAACCAGTTATTGTCCTGACGCTCAGCTTGGGTCATGGAAAGCGATTCACTAATGGTGAAACGCCCTAGCTTGAATTCCGAATTAGCACGGAAATTTAGGCGTTCAAAACCAGAGCCTACCAAAACACCGTCTTGCTCAAAAGCATTAGCAGAGATGAAGTAGCGAGAGTCCTGACCACCGCCAGAAACCGACAAGCCGTAGTCTTGTACAGCACCGCTATTCAAGGAGAGATCCTGCCAATCTGTATTAGCTACGTTGCTAGGAAATACGAAACCAGTACCATCGTTTTGTTCCAGCTGATTGCGGTACTGGACGAATTGTGGACCATCCAGAAAGTCGAGCATTTTACTCGGCGTCTCGATACCCGCGCGGATATCCAGGCTAACTGTTGGTCGGCTGTCATTCTCACCGCGCTTAGTCGAGATCAAAACTACACCATTGGCCGCCCGCGAACCATAAATAGCCGCAGCGGAAGCGTCCTTAAGTACCTCAATCGACTCGATATCCTTCGGGTTGATGAAGTTCATGTTTTCCACGATGGTCCCATCTACCACGTAGAGCGGGAAAGAGTTCGTCAAAGAGCTCACACCCCGCACGAAAACGTTAGATGCACCACCTGGCTGACCACCATTGTTTTCTACCTGTACACCAGCTAACTTACCCTGCAGGGCGGAAGTGGGGTTACCGGCAACTACGCCCGTGATTTCCCCTCCGTCCAGCGATGCTACCGAACCGGTCAAATCACTCTTCCGCACGACACCGTAACCAATTACGACCACCTCATCAAGGATTTCTGCATCGGTAGACATTACGATGTCGATCAAAGTACGTCCGGCAAGATTGATTTCCTGCGGTTGATACCCAGTATAGGAAAATACCAAGGTTTCCGATCCTGCTGGCACATCAAGGGTATAAGTACCATCGAAGTCAGTAACTGTTCCACTAGCGGTTCCCTTGATCAGGATATTCACCCCAATTAGCGTTTCGCCCGTGTCATCACTAACCGTTCCGGTAACGGTAGTTTGGGCGCCAGCCCAGGTTGCGAACAGTACAAAAAACAGGCTAAAAAGAGTATGGGCGAAGTAGGAAGGAAGGGAGTTCCTAGGCCCCAAGGAATGGAGTTTATTCCTTGCAGTAAATGAAAATTTCATTGTACTTTTATGTTTTACATTGTTTAATAAGTAACCTGTTGCCTCTAGGGGCAACGGGTCTTTGCTTCCATAACTCAGTAAGTGGCAGGGCCCAATTCTGGCCCTCCAAATTCTTCTACAAGGACGCTCTACGGATCAAGCGGGTAGGTAAGATTTCTTGCACCAACTCCCGGTCCAGCACGTACTGCGCCGCACGCTGGGCCATGTCTTCGAAGTCTACATAGAAAGTACTAATCCCCCCACTGATGATCTCCTTGACCGGAGTATCGTTGGCGGATAGAATTCCTACGTCTTTTCCTAATTCAAATCCTTCTTCTCGACAATCTTTGAGTAGCCCCCATAAATCGATATCACCAATGGTGATGTAAGCCGTATTTCGTCGTAGGCTGCCGGGTTTATACTGCCCTACAGTCCTGGCGGCAAAATCATGTTTCAGACAAAATTGGTCGAAGGCCGTTTTAATGCCTTGCGGGTAATCGGTACCCTCTTTGTAGAAAAGTACCAGCTCCTCATACTGACGGAAAGCAGACGCTAGTTCCGTAAAGACAGTATAGGCCGCCTGGCGGAATTCCTGACAGATGTGAGCATAGTCCGCTCCTACATTTTCATAGCGGTCAACCAGTAATAGTTTTTTTGGGGAAAACTTCCGCAAGCGCTCTCGGCTTGAACTGCCATGGACCGGAGCAATCACATACATTCCGTACTGCCCTTCAATAGAGTCCAGGATCGTTTGGTAGATGGTGGGGTTATTGTGATGAAAGAAGACGTCTAGGTGAACGTGCTCTCCAAGGCTTTCCCGGAAGGTGTTGTAGAAAATCTCCTGAAAGGTGTGGAAAGCATACAAGACCAAGGCAACACTCAGAACCTGCTGGGTGTCGTCATTGGTAACAAAGTAACCCAAACGTTTGCGGGATTGAATGATTCCCCGCTCTTTCAACTCGTGGTAAGCTTTGACGATCGTTTTTCTAGCAAAGCCCAGATTATCAACCATGTTATTTACGGATGGTAAGCTATTGCCCTTAACCAGGATGCCTTCATCTATGGCATTGCTTATCCCCTGCACCAATTGCTCATGCTTGGACAAGCCATAGAAGTCTTCCATTTCCCGGATTTTGGCGATTACCGTCTCCATATTAACTTTAGTAAAATCTGTGCTATGCTATTCTATGCTACACAAAGGTAAAAGCAATAATTTGAACAAACAAGTACTTGAAAGAATTATATTCTTTCTTACTGACTTAAACCAAACTTACATCGTCTATTAATAACAGAGATTAGACTACGCTAATTCATATTCGAACATCTTCCTGCTTTCGACAAGAAACGCCCGGAGGAGAACTGCTACTTTCTTAAAGTCTAAACCAACTTCTCTATTTGTACTTTTTTCTTGGCAAAAAATACCAACCTGCAAGGCAATAAGGTCACTGCCGCACAAGCAAAAAAACAATCTGGGTTAAAAGAGAAAGCGCATTACTCAATAGTGTGTTGTACCTTTTTTCTGCAGCAAAAAAAGGTACCCAAAACCTGCCTGTACTGCCGTTTCGGCAGGCAGGAATGCCGATCTCAATAAGGACACCCGCTCGCGCCTTGCGATAGCCTGTTAGTTTGGGATATCCGCCACGTACAAGCATCGGAATTAGATGAACGACTACTTTCGTGTAGGTAGGGTGTTGAGACTCTTGCTTTGGGAAAGTCAAACATAGTGCGATCCTTTCAAAGCTACCGTAAACGATAAGTCGAGTATGATTAGAGTTCAAAATTAAAGCCTTTAGCGACTAACTCCTGGTACTTCTCCAGATTGAAACGGTAGAGGAAAGCCCCTTTCTTGGACGCGGTTTTGTCTTTTTCCTCCAACTTCTCCAAGATGTCCATAGAGAGGATTTTCTTTCTAAAGTTCCTCCGATCCAGCTCTTTTTGATAAATCGCCTCGTAGAGGCTTCTCAATTGAGGAATGGTGAATTTTTCGGGCAGCAGCTCAAAGCCAATGGGTTGGTAACGTGCTTTTCGACGTAGCTTTTCCAGGGCGTGCATGACCATCTCGCGGTGGTCAAGAATGAGGTTAGGGATTTGGTCGGTATCAAACCAATGGGCTTGGTAGCGATCAGCTAGTTGTTCACTTGGCTCTTCAATGCGCATGAGAGCAAAGTGAGCAATGGAAATGACCCGTGCACCGGGGTCGCGCTCTGCTATCCCGTAACAGCCTAGCTCCTGAAGAAAGATGTTTCGCAAGCCAGTAGATTCTTCCAAAACACGGTTGGCTGCCGCTAATACGTTCTCCTCTTCTTGTACAAAAGAGCCAATCAGTGACCACTCGTTTTGATGCGGCTCAACTTTCCTCCGAAACAACAGCAATCGCAGCTGATCACCGGCAAATCCGAAAATGATACAGTCCACTGCAACCAATAGTGGTTTTGCCTCCTGATAGTAATTCGCACCCATACTCCTACCCTATTCTAATTGAAGAAATTTGCAATTCTCAAAAATAAGCGTTTATTTTACACTTATAAAATAAGCGTAACAATTACGCTTATAATCTTTTCATTTAGGTTTCATACACTACAACCGGGGCGGCAATTGAGAAGTTGCCGCCGCTTTTATCAGCATGAAGAAAGTAATCGTGACGGGTGGAACTGGCTACATTGGTTCTCATACGGCAGTAAGTTTGATTGAAAATGGCTACGAGGTAGTCATCATTGATAATCTGATTAACTCTAGCCGAAATGCGCTGGATGGAATTGAAGCTATTACCGGAATTCGCCCAGGTTTTGTGCAACTGGATCTTTGTCAGCAAGAGCAGTTAGATGCCTTTTTAGAACAGCATCAAGACGCTGCAGCGGTTATTCACTTTGCTGCGTTAAAGGCCGTGAAAGAATCTGTTGAACAGCCGCTGCGCTACTACCATAATAACCTCACTGCTCTGCTCTACTTACTCAGCGGAATGCGCAAGTTTGGTATTGCGAACCTCGTATTTTCTTCTTCTGCAACGGTCTACGGAGCAGCTGATCAACTTCCCCTAACGGAGGAAAGCCCTACCAAACCTGCGACCTCTCCTTACGGTAGTACCAAGCAAATGGGGGAAGATATGCTCCGTGACCTGGCAAAAGCGGATTCCAATTGCCGTTTCATAAGCCTCAGGTATTTCAACCCTATCGGCGCTCATCCTTCGGGGCAAATTGGTGAACTGCCACAAGGAATACCCAATAACCTAATGCCGTTTATTACGCAAACGGCAGCCGGCATACGTAAGGAACTTCTGGTATTTGGTGATGATTATAACACACCGGACGGAACGGCTGTACGGGACTATATACACGTAGTTGATTTAGCTGCGGCGCACGTCTCAGCAGTCAAGCGTTTGACGGATGGAAAGTCCAAGAATAATTTCGAAATCTTCAACCTGGGGACCGGGACAGGAAGCACTGTGTTGCAGGTTATCAAATCCTTTGAAAGAACGAGCGGCACCAAACTCAACTACCGACTAGTAGAACGCCGCTCGGGCGATGTGGAAGCCTTGTACACTGCTACTGCACATGCAGAAAAAGAACTTAACTGGCAAGCCAAATACACATTGGATGATATGACTGCCTCGTCCTGGAATTGGGAACAAAGACTGCGTGGCACAAAACAACCGAGCTGATGAGGCGAAAAGTAAAGGTGCAAGCGCCTGGCCGGATTAACCTGATCGGGGAGCATACCGATTACAATGGCGGGCTGGTACTTCCCGCTGCTACGGATAAGGTATTTCAATTTGAGATCACTCGTAATGACAGTGTTGACCAAGTTCAAGTAGTAGCCCGTGACATTCCTGATACTTTCTCTTTTAGCCTTTCAGTAGCTAGCGCAGAAGTAGAAGGCTGGCCCCGGTATATCTATGGAGTGTGCCGTTTACTGCTAGAGCAGGGAGCGACACTTAGTGGCTTCGACGCCAGCTTCAGCAGTAGTATTCCCATTGGTGCGGGCATGAGTTCTTCCGCTGCTTTAGCCTGTGGATTTGCGCAAGGGCTAAACGAACTTTTCGAGCTGGGGTTAGACCGCTGGGAGATCATCGAAATTGCCCAAAAGACCGAGCACCAGTATGTAGGACTACAGTGTGGAATAATGGATCAGTTTGCCAGTATGATGGGCAAAGAAGGGCAAGTAGTGCAGCTGAACTGTGGAGACCGTTCCTTCGAGTACGTACCGATTGTGACGGGTGACTATCGACTCCTATTGCTAAATACCGGCGTATCCCATAATCTGGCGGAATCTGCCTACAATCAACGCAAAGAAGAATGTACAAGGGGCTTGACCCTATTGCAAAAGCATATACCAAACGCTAAAACACTAGGTGATCTGGCCAGCACCCAAGTACAAGCCTTTGCAGCAGATCTACCCGAGGCGGTTTACCAACGCTGTTGGCATGTGACTACAGAAAATGAACGGGTAAAGGCTGCCGTAGAAGCTATTCAACAACATGATCTAGAGCGCTTAGGGGAGTTGCTTTTCGCTTCGCACAACAGCTTACGAGACGACTACGCCGTCAGTTGTCGGGAATTAGATTTCCTCGTTGAGCAAGCCGAGATACACCCAGGTGTAATTGGCGCCCGCATGATGGGTGGAGGCTTTGGGGGCTGCACAATCAACCTTGTCCATAAAGATCAACTCGATCGCTTTACCAATCAGGTTACTGGAGCTTACCACAAACAGTTCGGCATTGATCTACACGCCTACCCTGTGCACATTTCCGATGGAGCTAAAATGATTGCTTATGAATAACGCGACTGCATCTTTCAGCCTAACGAGTAGCCCACACCGGCGCTACAATATACTTACCGGCGAGTGGGTCCTGGTTTCACCGCACCGAAATAAGCGCCCCTGGCAAGGCAAGACGGAAACACCAGTAGCTAAACCGAAAGTCAGTTACGATCCCAACTGCTATTTATGCCCGGGGAATACACGTGCAAGTGGTGCAACAAATCCGGACTATAAAGACACCCTAGTCTTTACCAATGATTATGCAGCGCTCCTACCGGAAACACCACAAGATGAATACAAGAATGGCCTGCTACAAGCGCAGGGGGAAGTTGGCATTTGCCGGGTAGTCTGTTTCTCCCCAGACCACTCGCTCACTATTCCCGATATGGAGGTGGATGATCTAAAGAAGGTAGTCGATCTTTGGCAAAGTGAGTATCAGGAATTGGGTAGCAAGCCCTTCATCAATCACGTGCAGATATTCGAGAATAAGGGCTCGTTAATGGGGTGCAGTAATCCGCATCCGCATGGACAAATCTGGGCCCAGTCTTCCATCCCAGAGGAAGTACAAAAAAAGTCCAGCAAGCAAAAAGCCTACTGGGATGCTCATGACCAAAGTCTTCTGCACAGCTATCTCGAGCAAGAACTAAGAGAAGAGGAACGCTTGATTTGTACCAATGATCATTTTGTGGCCTTGGTTCCCTTCTGGGCCGTTTGGCCCTACGAAGCGATGATTATTCCACGTAGACATGTCCAGCATATTGGCCTCTTTACGGAAGAAGAGAAACTCGCCTACGCCAGCATCCTAAAAGACCTTACGCAGCGCTTTGATCGCTTATTCTCTACCTCTTTCCCTTATTCTTCTGGCATTCACCAAAGCCCAACGGATGGAGCGGCGCATCCGGAGTGGCATTTCCACATGTCGTTTTACCCGCCGCTCCTACGATCTGCGACCGTCAAGAAGTTTATGGTGGGTTACGAGATGTTCGCTAACCCACAGCGGGATATTACGGCGGAGATGGCGGCGGGGCAGTTGCGGGGGCTTAGATTAAGCATCTCCCCACATCAGAAAGTACAATGCGGATAGCTACCAGTGCGGCCCGACATTATCGCTAATTCAAACTGCTCTTATCACTCCAATTCAATATGTACCTCCAACTGAGGCGGTACATCCCGGTACGGCCCGGAGACCTTAATCCCTTCATTGTTCGGATTACGGACTAATAGTACAATTTCAATATTCCCAGCAGTGATAGATGAATTAGTCAAATCTTCCTGCTGATAATAGATTTCGAAGGAACCTGTTTCTTCATCTACTTCGGCCGCCTTTATCTTAAATTCATCAACAACTTTGTGATCGTAGGCTTCAATAGTGAGACCAAGTAGGTGTTCTGGTTTTTTCACCGAGACCTTCCCTTTTATACAGTATTGATCAGGAGTCGGCTCTGTTGGTTCCGTTGGTTCCGTAGGAGGAGCGGTACAAGCTTCCGATGGTAGGACAATTTGTCGCTCCACCATTTTGGGTTCTAGGAACACCATCGCTTTATCTTCCCGATACAATACATTACGGTCTTTATCACTGACCGTGAGATAAACACTTCTGCCAAAATCTTTGATCCATTCTCCCTCCGGATCGTCTATAGCGTAGCGAAAAAAGCCGTTTTCTTCCGTGCACACAAAATCCAAAGGTTGAATCCAAGTCCCACTTTCATCAGCAAAGCTAATGGTGAGATCTGGCATACGTTGCTGCTTATCGTTCACAACGGTACCATATACCCCCCAATCAGTAGACCGGAAGGCTTTTGGTTTAGATATCGAACGCTTATTTTGTTCTTGGAAGGCCTTGTTCGTCTCCGAATAGCTTTTCGCCCGTTGCTCCTTTCGTTTTGCCTTCGGGTTGTTAGCGCCATACTTCCGCTTAAGTCGGGCCTTTTCCCGCTCATTAGCTATCGCTTTGGTACGTTGCAAACGCCTACTAGTTTGAATCCCTTCCGATCTAGTAGTTTCCAGTTGATCTAATGACTCATTGAGTCTATTAGCTTGGTCTTCTGGAGTAATATTTCTAGTGGTCAGCATTATTTTTTCTTTTTAGGGGGTGTTATATGCTTTTCCGTAGTCGTAGAACGCCACATCCTGCATTGGAGCTCCAGCTCCGATATTACTGGCTAAACTTAAATTAGATTTCTTACTGTCACAATCTCTCAAGCCTAAGAGCTGCTGAATGTTGTTTTGGAATACCTCCTCCGAACCAGCAGTAAAAAGGCAATTTGAAGATTGGTTGCCAGTAGTGGTATTGGCGTAAGCAATAGAAATCAAAGAGAAAAATGCCTGTGTAAAGCCCTCTTGGAAGCGACTATCAGCTGTCCGTATCGTCATACCAACCAAAGCAACATTTGTCACGAGGTAATCTAAGGCCAAAACTGGAATATTCTCATTACCTGTGATGACCGTAACGCCCTTACATTCACTTTGATTCGCTGTATACGAAATATCATCTAGGCTCACAATGGCCTGTGCACTTAGCGCCAAGTCAATTTCTAGATTTCGCATATCTAGTGTAGTCTGGTTATTGGCAAACATCACACTACCACTAGGAAGATACTGAAGAAGTAACAAAAAGAGATTAGCAGCTGCTAACTCGTCGTTATTTTTTTGCTGTGGTTTCAAATTCCCCAGCTGTCTTAAAGAGGGCTCTAAAGCAAAACGAGCTACATCTTTTGAAACACCCAAATTTACTACCAACACAGCTCCAGCTACTAAAGACATTGGATGCCCTAAATCAATTTCATGACTAGTAAATTGATTTCCAACAATTGTCACGGGGCCAAATGCCATTAGGTACAGTGCCTGCCCCAAGGGCTGAACTACAATATTATCATGAATCTTAGCGGCCGGGACACCATCAGAGAGTAGTTCCTGAATGACTCCAGCCACCAGCTGCTGGCGGAAAGCCATGCCGATGTAAATACCCGCACGATTACCTGGACGAGCCTGAGCAGACAGCCCCAAGTTAGGGCCGGTAAGCGTGATCCTTGACCCATTATTAAGAATCCGATTACGGGAAATCTCTACATCTTCGCCATTTTGAATGTAAATACCACAAACGGGATCGACGAAACTAAGTCCGTTGTCCTCAATGAGGTTTTCTTCGATTCGAGCCCCTTCGCAGCTTGCCAAAGCGATGCCGCCAAAACCAACATTTTGCCAATCTACTTCTACATCAGGCCCTGGTAACTGTCGCGCACAATTTCGGATTATGTTGCGGTAAACCGTCAAGTCTTCTACCTGCACAATGAGTCCTTCATCAGCTGCCTCTTGATCGAAAAAAGCAAATACACTAACTCCAGACAAGCCCATATCCTGAATGGTGTTCTCCTGAATATTGATTTCGTAGAGGAAATTTCGGAAACCTTCAGCTAGTCGGGCTGCCAGTGACTTGTTCGTATCCGCCATCTTGTAAAGTGCACTTTCTTCTGCGTCTATTCGCCCTTTCAAGAATTCCTCCCGTAAGAGTCGATCTTCGTTCAAGTCTTGCCGTGGTATAGGTACGTGCCCCAAACTAATACCGTGTCCCCGGCCTCCGATGATAGTATTCTCAACAATAGCAACTCGCTCTGAACCACCACCCAGCTGAATTCCTCCTAACGCTAAGAAGGCTTGTTCTGGCGGTGTAGCTTGCAGCAAAGTAAATGACTGGAAGAAAGCGCCTAGATAGCTACCTAAATTGAAGTTGTTGTCCAAAATTCCAGTCAAGCCAGCGCAAGGGTCAAAGACGCCTCCGGGCGGATCGGGATCATCGCGTGGATCTTCTGGATCGTCAATGGCCGGTGGAGGAACTACTGCAATCTTATTCCGCTCGATCCGTACCTCATCAGCCAAACAGAAAATACCCTGCCGGCCACCCTCTTGATCGTGAATGGCAATTTGATTGTGGTGAATATTAAAGTGATTTTCACCACCTTCTTCATCATCGACTTCCAGGTATATACCGTAGACCCCAGCCAAAATTCTATTGTGAGCAATCGTCAAATTGGTGGAGGGAGCTTGCTCGGGAAGTTCGTCAATGAGTACGATGGCCGAGCCTTGCGGTTGTACCAGACTCAACTTTTCAATGGTTACATTTTGAACATTAGCGAGTTGGAAGATAGGAAGTGCTGGATCGATGGGTTCGATTATACTCTGCTCTCCACAACCAGAAATTTGCACAATTCTGGTAACACCGTCCTCCCCAGAATCATTACCCAAGATGCTAAGATTGGCGCGGTGCCTACCCGGCAAAACACAGATTTTCCCACCGCCCGGAGGTAGGTTTTGATACGCCAATTCCAGCGAATCAAAGTCGCCCTTGCTGTTCACTCCATCACCGACATGAATGGTGCAGCAGCCCTCCAAATCAGTAAGCGGACGAAAAGTCTTGCGACAATCGCGGATTACGCGTCCAGAAAGCTCACCTCCTTCTTGACGCCATTGAATAATAGCTAAGGGCGCTAGAAACCTGCGAAAACCATGCGGTGGCACACCTTCTGGTGCTTCCAAATCCCAAGGTAGCACTTGTGTTGGCGATGATGGTCGGGCACTAATCACCCAGAAATCGCCCACTCGCTGATGTTCACCAGTAATGGTAACCTCAATTCCAAGATTACCAAGGGTTACAGCATCACCGGGCGTATACGCAACGGGATAATCATCTTCCGCTGGTAAGCCGCGCCAAACACGCAAGAAAAAGAAAGGAGTCTCTTCTTCCGGTGCAGAAATGCTATCAGCATCGGTACGATCGCGCCAATTTTCGCCGAAGCCGGCAGGTATGGCCTGATCAACTGTCAATAAGCCCGTATCCGGATTGTAAGAGGTCATGACTCGCGCCAGGTGACCGGTCCGAGTAGCCACTTTTTCACCATTAGCTAATTCAGCTGACCAGGGCAATACCTCAACAATTTGCCCGGCCAGTGGCCAATGATGCTGGTCTTTTGGATCCGTCAGCAAGTGGATTTCATTCCCATTCGTTTCCACTCGGTAGAGCGGGGCGGCGTTATCGAAGCCCCAAATGAGTTCATTGTCTCCACGAAGTTGTACTTTGATGCTCTGATTTTCAGCACCCAGGTAGCCAGCCACTGCACTTGGAGCACATAAATCATCTGGATCGTCTACTTCATAATAACCAACAGCAAGACGACTATCAGTTTGCCATTCAAACTGCTTATTGACAGCACCCAGGTTGTTTTCTCGTAAGGATTCACAGAAAGTAATCCAAGCTGCCATGCAGTCCGTTTCGTTCAACCCAGTGGCAATCCGCACCCGTCGCATATTGCGTAGGCGAGTGGAGGTATCGGCTCCGTTACCCAGCGCAATCTCTAGGAGTTCGCCATCTTCCACAGCACTTACTCCTTGCTGCCACGCACTGAGAAAAACTAAATCAAAACGGTCCTCCCCCTCTGCTAATTCTGGAGCTACAGCATCAGCGGCAGCCAGCTGCAACCAGTCGCTTTGGGTAAGGTAAGTTTCCGGCTCCGGGCCATCGCCTCCTTCCACCTCTTGCATACTGAGACGAAGTCCCCCCAAGTAAATGGTACCCTGATGAATGTCAAAATTGATCCGACCTTCTTCGATGCGTACGTTTTCTATACGGAAGCCATGGTCCGGGCTACCGTATGGGCCTATCACATGACGGCGGGTTCGCTGGCGGTCTTCCAGCAACATTTCCTGGCTGAAGTTGACATCCCAATCTCCGATCAAACGGCCGGCCTGCATCAGCAAGCTGGTATAGCGCTGTTTTTCGGATCCGAGTGGAATTCTTGAAATATCGAATGCGTCCATTATATGAGGTGTTTATCTTTTATGTTACGTTGATGAATTGCGGCAAAAGTCCAAAGGGCAAGTACTCACTAATCTTGTTCCTTAAACTATCTGCCTTTATGGGATTGGCGAGTTGATGAAACACACCGATTTCTGATCCATTCTCTGCGCCCCTTTGTAGTTCTTCCGGGGATGTCTCACTCAGCTGAGCATAGCCAGGATCACCGAATCTACGAGAGGTAAACCAGTGGCTGGAATCCGAAAATGACATAGGAGCATGAGGATAAGGACGTGGTAGTCGACTGCCCGTTGGAGCCATGCTAAAGCGGAAACAACCTGTCTGCGTATCCGTCACCGTAGCTATCTCCGTCAAGAGTACTTCAGAAGCAAAAAGACGATGAACATTTACAGCACCAAATATGGTAGTACGGTCAATTTGAGCACTTCCTAGGGGCTGTTCAATCGCTGAAACTGTGGGGTCAATAGAATGGATAACACTATCGCAAATGATGAGCTCCTCTACCAATCCACCGTTCTGAATGTGGATATTACCAAGAATAGAAGCATTAACGATGAGTTGATCCACCTGCGCCTCAATCACCAGACTAACTGGATGGATGGGATCACCAAAAATATCGGTATCTCCGCCAGGATCAAAGGTGCAGTGATTGATTTGAATACACTCGTAATCTCCTTGGAAAATCACGGCGGTGTCTGCGGCACTCGCTCCTAACCACAAGCCATCTAAAGTGGCAAAAGACTCAGTATTCGCCCCGGTACTCAGTCTCCAGTTACTACCTAAGCGGATATAAGGCCGAGTACGATTGGCCGCAAACAAATGAAGATTACGAACGCTTATTTTATTACTGATCGGCCCATAGGTACGGCTATCGCGAATACGAGCAACACCATCATTGGGCAGTTGAATAGAAGCGATTGCGCCTCCACCAGCTATATTCCGATCTACCTCCAGGTCATCAATGCTGCGACGGTCATAGCTACCCGCGCCTACGTTTCCGGCCAAGCCATAGTGATAACTCACCGTTGGGGCCTCTTCTAAGGCACCTCCAAGTACCTGCAGAATGCCACGCTCGGGATCAATGAGCAAGCGTTTTTCGTCTGGAGCAGTTGTAACTGGTGCACTAAGATTGGCACTAAGCGTTTGTTCGGTAGCAATGGGGCCTTCTACTCCACCAAAATCTACCATGATGGCCTCTCGCATTAAAGCAGACTTACCACAATTATCAATCAAGGCCGCAGCCAACAAAGGAAGATAGATAGCTAAACTGGTAAGCTCTACTGCATTAGGCAAAGATTCCAGTACCTCCTGAAAACGATATTCATTAACAAAGATCTGCTGACGAATCCGACGGAGGTCACTCGCTGCAGCGTCGGTCAGGCCATGATCATCCTGCAATAGCTGAATATGTTGCTCGCGCACAGAATAGATCGCATGCCCGAGTAACCGACAGGGAATAGCTGCCGGTAGTTCCCATTCAAATGCCCCCCGCCACTGATTCCAATTCTCAACGCGTTGACGTGGACGGAACAGCGGATTCATCCGTCCGGAAGGATCGAAGGTAAAACGGGTTCCATTGAACTCCGGGTGGCCTAGCTGTGGGAAAGGGTCCACTTGCCGTAGCATATAGGCTTTCAATCGGTAAAGGTAAATACCGATCTTATGGATGCCATAGCGACCATCCTTTCCTCTGAGTTGCCGAACATCCGGCGTATAATGATAAGAACTGAATGGTCCGTCTAGTAATTCGCTGATTCTAGGTGATCTTAAGTTCGCCGTTCCGCCCGCAGGTGTATCGTGTGCGTGTTGTGGCCATCCTCTACTTTCCGGATCAAGGCCGTGAGGCGTACGCGCTAAACGACGAAAATGCTCCTTCACCGTTCCATCCCAATCGGTAATTCGGCTAATGAGTTGCTCCAACAGGAGTAGCGTTCCGCTTCTTCTGCGCTGGGCAATCGTGCTTCCGACATCGGCCCTTCTACCACGTGGATTCTGGGCACTCACCAAGCGAGTAGCCAGCAAATCAGCCAAGTATGGTATAGCCCATTCATCACACAGCTCAATAAACTGATCCTCCCAAAGGCGATCAGAGCTGCGGCGCAGGTTAGCGGCCTGCCGGGCCATAATTTCGATGATAGACCGCAAGACACCCGGGTTTTCCGACAAACCATCTTCAGCGCGATAAAAGGCGGGAATCATTTCCCACAATTTCTCGGCAAAGTAAGTCTCGAAGCCGTCCTGGATTACTGCGGTATGTTGGTTATAGGTATTCATAAAATGCTAGCTGATTGGGTGGAAATAATCAATTCACCAGCTTCAAAATCAAAGTAGTGTCCCGTTCCAGGTCGCTTCGTAGTGCCGATAAACGGCCAGTTGTTCCAGATGACGCTGTTTACTGCAATCGTTCCAGGTACTGCCAAGACCGCTCCGAAAAGTTGACTGCGAAAAAAGGTCCGACCAATCGTCTGCTGATCATTGCGCAAGATGCCATTTGGCTGTTCGAGCAAACGTTCCTGGATGGCAGCAATCAGCGGTTCACTCTGATAGGTTGAATCAATCTGAACATCTATGGTAAGCGACACGGTAATAGGCGTAGCCTTATACACCTGGAAGGGCGTATTCGGATCAGTAAGGCCTCGAAGACGTTCAGAAATGGCACTTTGGATGTGATCCTCACCGATATACCATAGCGAAACGACCGGGCGCTGTTTCCGTATATCCCAGGCCCATTGTGCTTCCACTCGTAATACTCCCGGCACACCTGCAGCAACTGCCTGCATATCAGCCATTGAAATAGCACGTCCTAAAATCAGCGCGGACCGGGGCGCATTTTCACGAATATTCTCCGCAGCTTCTCGATCGGCGCCACCGAAGCTAGCGGTCGGATTGGTAACACTAGTGAGGCCATCCACAGGCTGTGCAATCTGGTTCACTGCTCCTGCTGGAGGAGCTGCGGCACCGGCACCATGGCGATAGTCAGCGGTGACGACTGCTCCAGTGGTGAGCCGTTGACCGCGAATGCCATCACCAAAGGTTACGAAACTGTCTTCCTCGTCATCCTGGCGGACCACGAAAACGCGATCCTCCGCTTGCGTTCCAAAAAAGCTTTTGACTTCCGTCCACATAATGTTGTCCACGTAGACCTTCAAGGTACTTTGGACCCCCGTTTCTGTACTCGGGGCCGACAGATAGGTTAAAGGAGCCTTCTGTAGTTTAAATTCCTGATTAGCAAGGGTACCATCACCAGTACCTAATACTTCCTGGTGTACACTTTCTCCTCGACTTGCAGTTAGCACGTTGCCTAACAGTTTCACCGGCATTTGTAATCCCGGACTCCAGCTTGTCCCCTGATCGAGTTGCAGCCTGTCCTGATCGCTATAGAATTGGCCTCGAACTTGCTCACCTTGTTCGTTGATGTCCTGCAAGAAGAAGTCTTGCTGTACTTCCCGTTGAACTTGATTCGCAAGGGGATTCGTCAAATTGATTGGATTGAAATGGCGAAGATATTCGCGAGGTACGGCCGTAATCTCCCCTGCCCTTTGCATTTGGTAATGAACGGTAATCTGATCACGGAGGGAGTCCGTCCAGTTGCCCGTGCTGGAATCAACTGGCTTGCGCCAGAAATAGTTGACTCTTTCGTCTAACACCAACTGAGTGACGCTTACCTTAAGGCCAGGAATATTGTACTCAAAACCATTTATCTCCATGGTCGATGAGCCTTCAGAAAGTCGCTTCACCACTTTTACCTCTTCTACCTTAAACACTCGGAATTCTTCCTGATATTCTAGTAGGATGTATTGCCCGGCTTTGATCTGGTCATATTGCTTATCCAGGGTGACACGCGTCTTCCCAGAAACGACCGTTAAGGAAGGATTTACGGGTACGCCCGCACCATTTACAATCACCGCCGACCATAAACTGGCTTGCTGAGTTGGGCGATACAGGCTTAAGGTATTCAATGGATTCAACGGCAAAATTCGGGCCCTTTGCGGGAACGTCACCTTGGTGTATTTCTCTCCATCAATTCCTTCAATTTCCTCCAATCCTGCTATTCGGCTACCGAGACTGCGGTTAATAAGGTTCTTATGTTGAACAAACAATGGAGCGTTCTCTTCCAAGTCCACGCTAGGCTTCACGTAAAAGAAATCTGGTAGAAAATACCCCACCACCGAACTACGAGGTGCTTCAATATTCCATTCATTCTTAAACGGACTCGCACTTGATTTTTGGTCTAATTCGAATACCTGTGGAGCTTCTTCGTCAAATCCAGCGGACCTGAAGGCCATACCTTTAGGCAAATCGACCACTTTTCGCCCACTCACCTGTGCTGCCAACTGAACCATTGCAGCAATTGCGGGTCGCGGGATGTACCCCAACTTTTCAATTAGCTTACGCAAGGATCTTCTTTCCTGTGCGGTACGTACATAGTGTTCCTGTGCGTAGACCTCATCGTAAAAGGTGAGTGAATCACAGAGGTAGGCCCACATTTCCAGCAGCATTACGCCAAAATCATCGGTCTCACGCGCGGTCCAATTAGCAAGTGGGGCATGCTGGCTGATTTCCCGAAGCATCACCTGACGAAAATCGGCGAAAGTTCCCCATTGTCGTGGCAGGAATGACAGGCCGGCAGGAATATTCAGCTTCTCCAGAAAAACGAAGGTATCGCAAGCACAGTTGCGGTCGGTATTTTGATGTTCTAGGCTCATATTCCTCCGTTTACAGTTAGTTTAAGAGAACCACGTTCAGGAAATCGCGGATCGTTTTCCAAGCGAATGATGGTCTGCCCACCCGGATTGTAGGATAATTGGATAAAGGGCCGCCAGGAAAACCAACCACGACGACGAAAACGAATTCGCTGGACGCCTTCTACTCCTGGAACATTCTGTATCCTAGCCTCCAGAGCCGAACGTCGCAAAGGAGTGCCAAAAGTGAAATTATCCGACGAAAAGAAGCCTGCATTGCCTAGCAAGGCTGCCTGTACAGCAGCTTTGACCTCGCCGGCATAACTACTGCTCTTGGCACAAAGGGTAATTTCTAAATCCATATCCGCGTAGATCGGGTCCATTACGTGGGCTTCCCGACCCGTTTGGCGGAATCGGTCAAGTTGTTCAGTTAATGCTGTGCGTTGTTCCGGACTAATCACTGTTGAGTTGACAGGATCTGGCGTCACGAAGGCACTGAGCCAACTGCCGGTCCAACGAAAGTTGGCGCCTGCCCTTTGCACCCAGGTTAGTCGTTCTGCTGCCTCTGCGTAATCCTCAGGTCGAACCGCACGATAGGTCACTGCCTTGAAAGCCTCAGGAGCTAATTGACGCACCTGGTAAATAGGTTCTGGTTCCAGACCATATGTCGCAGCTAGTGGATTGGTGACCGACTCGATTATTCCAAGCGGGTCCTCCATCGTTCGTAGCGTATTCGCCGCTATATTGGTACGGCGGCCTCCACCCAGGCGATAATCTACCCGGAAGGTGGTTCCTCCAGCAGGGATGGCACCAAATTCTCCGTCACCAAAGCGGATGGTATGCCCAGCATCACTGGCATAGTCTTTATGGACGATCTCCTCCCCTATTCGCTGATAGCCAACTACCCGTTTCCAGGTTCCGTTTTCCATAGTATAGTCTTCATCTTGCGATTGCGAAGCAAAGTCACGCACCAGTGACCTACGCCAGGTCCACAAGCCACCAATCAATGCTTGGCCATCCGCTGGATTAATTTGCGTCAAGCGAACTTCAGGGTGTAAATTCTGCGAGTCACTTCCCAACCAAACCAATGGATTCTCCTGGGATTGCGGCAAGCTATAGCGGTACAACGGATTACCCTCTGGTCCCAATCGTTCAATCGTCACATCTGCTCGAATATCTGCGTGGATAGATTCAGGAACGGCGTCGACCGCAAAGTAACTGGTATGCATTCTTCCGGCTGTCGCAGGTACAATATTAGCGTGAACCCGCAGGACTGCCATATCCATATCAAATGGTAGCGCCTGATTATCTTCCCATTCGATATAGGTAATAGGCCGATCAAAGACGGGATCATTCCGATTTTCAACGCGTGTAAGCCATACAAGATGCCTGCGGGCTGGCACGCCGGGTTCTGGATAAGTAGCTAAAAGCACCCATTTACCCGTATGCTCTTGGGCTGGATCATCAGCCAATGGGAGCTGCGTATTTTGGTGGTGGCCATCCAAATAAACGGAGGTGCTTCCATGCTTCAGGCAAAGGTCATCTTCATCCCAACAGTGTGGATACAGTTCGTTCCGATCGGCATCAACGAAATAGGTAGCACCGGGAGATAGGTCAGAATCGTACTCCGCTAATCCTCTACCCAATTCAAAGGTTAGTTGCAGGCCATTTGTATTCAAGGTGGACACATCCAAGCCCGCAGGAAGAGCTCCTGACAAACCTGGTCTCACCATTATCTGCAACCAAGTTTGAGCACCTGCCCCATCGTGCATGTGATAATCTACCAAGGCCGCGTGCTCTTTGACAGACCTTCTCTGAGTGGCCGTTTCCAGGTAAGCTTCCCGGTTAATGCGGTCCTGTGTGTAGGCCATCTCATCGGCTAGAGCACTCATCACTTCCACCAGCATCATACCGCCATCCGGGGCTAAGCGGTCTTTCCAATCTGGGTAACGATCACTGGCGAAATCAAGTAGGGCTTGTCGATAACTCCAGAAATCTCTGGCCAGGTAGTTGACCGGATAATCGACAACATCCTCCGGTGGGCAATCTCTTGTCGCCAATTTACAATCTAGATCACTGGGACAGTTGGCTTTAAAAGTGAAGTTGTAGTTATTGTAATAAGGATCAATCCAGAATACGTCTTCTCCACTCACTGGGTCGACCAGCGAAAGTAGATAACGTGAAAAATCACCAGGCTCGATGGTGTAAATCGTCAGGACATTCTGACCATCAACATCGTTCCACTCGAAATTATCAATCTCTACTAGTTGATTATCCGATGCTCGGCGAATACGAATTTGCTCCTCCAACAGTGAACCGATTGGGGAAACATCCAAAGTTGCTGGATCGAGGAAAAAATACACGTCCAGGCGTACCTGCGTACTGTGCACATACGTGAAATCAATTCCCGTGACCTCGGTTTGTTCCAGTAAGGCCTGTAAACGATCTTCTGCGGTCATGGGCGGTTGATTTCGAGGGTGAGATATTTACGCTGCTGGCGTGCCTTCAACTTATAGGCGATCTGCACGTCCAGAATTTCTTCCCGGGTACTAACCTGCACTTGCTCCACTTGCAAGACGCTACTAAGCCAAGTATCCAGGGCCTCAACTATGGTAGTCTGAAGGAGACTGGCCGTCACCTCACTATTGGGAGCAAACAACATTCGACGTAGTCCACAGCCAAAGTCGGGGCGATTAATGCGTTCTCCCGGGCTGGTGAATAGCACCTGCTTGATGAGCTGCACCACGTGTTGTTCGTAGTTCCATTCCTCGGCCAACTTGCCTAATCCGGCATCGACAGCGAAGGGGTATTTTATGCTGATTATGGGTTGTTTCATGGTGGTATTATTAGCTTCCGTTGATATCAGAAATACTGGCGGTATGGGTATGACTATTATTCGTATTTACCAAGACCTCAAAGGCATCAGGGTTCTCCGTTAGGTGACGCACCACGCCTCTGGCCACAGCAACAAACATTAACTGCATCTGCGGATTAACTTCCGGTGGATCTTGATCCTCGCCCATATAGTCTTCCCAGGCGTCAAAAAAGGCCTCCTGCATGGCCGAGGCCATGCTATTGGTGTAATTGATAAATCCTGAATTAAGGGCCATGAAATGGGTTTTGAATGGTTCGAAATTGGTGTTGTCAACAATGCAGAAAACATCAACCAGACTTTACTCTTGTCGAGATTAAGGCTGGGGTTGGTGGTGTCATTTGTGGCACCGGTGGTGCGGGTGTCACCGGAAGGGCGCCGAGCGCTAATTCTCCAGGATGCATATGCGTATTGAACATGGTGGTCAGTTGGTTCAGGTAGGTCATCAATTGGTTGCCAAAAACAATGGGCTCCGTAGAGTTTTCTACCAACTCGATTTGTGGGGCCTCCACTACTGCTTTTATGCTTCCCTTGACGGTAATTTTGCCTTGCGTAACTTCAATTGTTAGCAGATTAGTCCCCGTGCCATCACTGACGGCCAGTACCTGAGCTACATCATCAAAACTGATCAGTAAACCACTTTGGCTTCTGATGATTTTTGTGGTCGGTTGTGCCGGTGAACCGGCGTTCGTCATCGGCACTTCGCCATCACCCCACCAGCCACCAGTATAGATTGGATAAGAAGGATCGCCAGCTTCAAACTCTACCCAGACACCGCTCCCCGTTTCCGGTACCGAAAACATACCTGTATTCATTCCTGCATACGGAAGGCAGGGCATGGCCCATACCTGTAGCTCCCCCAAAACAGCTGGTACAGAAACCTGTACCCGACCTTTCTGGGTGGGATCCTGATTGTTCATAACGGTACCACGGTATTTCCCGTAGTATTTGCTACGCAAGTGCTGAACGAGTTCTTCTATGATCGGTGCTTCCATTTGCTGTTTATCCAATAGTTTTATGATCCGTTACTCAAAATCTCACATCCGTCTTTCCTAGATAATTCCTCCCGGGATAGACGGATTCCAAGCATTCCGGATGAGTTCAATTTCCATTTCGTGGCTACTAGCGGTAATAATGTGCTTCACGCCCGAAACCAAGTACTTCCCACTGTGCCTGCTTCCGGCTCCTTGCAAGTCAATCACCTGATGTGCGCGAACCAATTGGCCACCAGTTTGGTGTAAACTTGTTTTAGCACGGGCGGTGATGAACCAATCTGCACTGATCAGTGTGCCTTCCGCCCTCGCCAGCATATTACCAATATCATCGGCCGGAGCTGCAACATGGGCAGAGCGGGTATCCTGTGTAATGGCTAAGAGACTCATGGTTCCTAATCCCGTTTGCGGGGATAGCGGTAATAAGCCGGGCATGGGCGTTTTGGTACTCAAATCCAGCTGTGTGCCTTCTACGGAAGTAGGTCGTTCCACATTCCAACTAATTGACAGTTCATTCAGGGAAGGTTCTGGATTATTGATGCTCAGACTGACGGTAGCTGGCAAGGTCAGATTGGGCCGCTTAAAGTGAGCAGTCTCTATCCCTACAGAGTTGCAACTGATCCAGAAATAGTAGCCATTTCTGCGGGCCAGTTGGCGTACAAAGTCCAGGTCATTGGAGCGTTGCACCAAAACGTGCTTGGTTTCCAAGTGCCTGGTATTAGTTGAAGAGGTATCAGGAACCAGACCGTATTGTCCTACTATAAGGGCTACCGCCTCACTATCCGTGACATTTGCCCACGATTGCGACTTAAACTGCCGGGCCATAGTAATGGAAGTATCTGCCCCGTGAACGACTAGTGTGGAGCCCTCTCCCCCGCTAACTAAGTCAATATTCTGACCGTATACTGGTCCCTTCACCAAGCACTCCGGCAGTGGTAACAATCCACTGGTCACATTGATGCCCAGCACGGAACCAGGGTCCAGTGATAAGTCGCTTAGATAAGTCAGATCACCATTTTGAATATCCACTGGAAAGTGTAATTGAAAAGTAGTAGTTTGACCCAGTTTTTCCTGGACCACCACCTGACTCACTCCCTCCAGTCCTGATACCGGCAGGTTGATATTATTAGTTATGAATACGCCAAATGACATATTAGAATTGGGTTAACGGTTTGGTACGGCGATTTCCGCCTGTTCAGTTAATACCTCGGGGAACATCACTCCGTTGGCTTCACAAAGTCGCCAGTAGCCGGTAGGGTCAGCCAGGTACGCATTGGCCAGGTGGTCCATACGTTGTCCTTGCTTAAGCAAGTGATAGCCCCTAATCTCTTCCTCTGGTGGAGCCGGAGCCAAGACCACTGTAACTGTACGCCCGCGAGCATCTTGCCGGTAACGCAGTGGTTGGTCTTTATATCTACTTTTCTGATCGAACATATCTGAAAGTATTTTTTCGTTTAAAATGGCAACATGCCCAGGATAGACTCCACCGTATTAGCGACGTTGGCCACGGCCAAACCTTGTTGTTGCGTGCGGTAGAAGCGGTAGGCCGTCTTGGCGATGCCTGCGGCTATAACCTTGTCTGGAGTAGACTCATCTACTTCATCTGGCGTCAGGATCTTCATACTCATACTTACCTTAGCCCGAATGGGATAAAGAGCGGGTGAGAAGGCCTGTTCTTCCACGGAATAGCTCTTGATTCGCACGGGATAGATTTTCCCTGGTCCATAAACAAACAGTACCAGCGGGACGCTCTCACGAAACAATGCTCCACCCAAGTCAGCTGCGCCCCCAGTGAGCGTGGATGCGGCATCGGCGATGAGGCCGCCAATTAGACTTTCATTAGGATACAAGAGCTGTTCCAGGGCTGCCAAACGATCAGCAACCCCAAATACCTGGGCAATGGGATGTGATGATGGTGTTTCCAGTGCATCAGCTGCATCTAACTGGAGTGTAAGGCTGAGTTCTTCCGGAGGATCACCGACTTGAGCAGTTGCTGCTGCACTATCATCGCCTTCAGTGGGCGGGGCATAGGTAGTCAGCGTCCGGCTCATGGAGGTCGGATTGTACTGAAAGATGATCACATTGGGAATGGGTCCAATCAAACCGTTGGACAATTCCACGAATGCACCTTTCAGTAGCTTCGGACTTGTTGGGTTGGTGTAATTTGCCATGTCTTCTGTAATTAAGTGCCCTGAGAATGATCCCAGCCTTTTTCGCCCATTTTGCGATCATTAAATTGCCTTGCAGCGCGAAAAACTCGAATTGCACTGGGTGACGAAAACTCATAGGTACGCGCAGTACGGTTAGCTTCTTCAGCCAAGTTGTTATAGTAGTCCGTTTCCAAGTTCTGCAAGGCTGGTTCCAACTGCCTCATCATTAGTCTTCTCATGTTTTTGTAAGTCGTTTGCATCGCTGTGTAAATCCGACCGCTTACCGCAGCGTCACCTTGACTGCTACGGAATTGGTTATACTGAGCACGGCTACTAAATTCCGTTCCCAGCGCATTCTTGAACCACTGATCCACAACCACAGAAGGTGCGTCACCGGAGGAACTACCAAAGTCTTCAGCCGTATTACCCGTCACGTGCAAACGGCCGGTGCGGTGGGTACGACGAGCTAAAAGAATTGCCGGCATGTCACCGCCTCTAATTGATAACTGTGGACCTAAACCCAGAATATCGAGCGTATTTGAGCCATGCCGGAAGCTCTCTGTTTTATCTCCATTCACCCTTAAACCTGGATATGGATTATCACTTTCGGTAAGAAAAGGGAAAGCCTTGTGGTCTTTATCATTTCGAAAATATTCCATCAAGAGGTACTGGGTCATATGGTGAGACTCACGTTCCCGTCCTTGTTGATTTGATTCTTTGTGTAAACCAAGGCGTAAACCAATATGTCCGATACCAGGGCTAGCAGCGCCGTCACTATCCAGGTATTGCCCAACGGGTGGTAGATCCGAGGCCTCTAATTGCTGTCCACCACCCCTAACTATTTCTTCGTAGATGCGTTGGACGGCACGCTTACCTACCTGATTGAAAGTGAAACTAGAGTTAATCCAAATATTTTGTGACAAGCCAATTTGCTGGACATACCTGCGAATTGCAGACCTTAAGATGCCTTTGTGATCATCATTAGAACTGGTATAGCCACTGAAAGAGAAGCTATCCGTCAGAGTGTTCCAAAGACTTCGATTATCAGTACTACTATAGGCCACTTTCGCAATATTCAAGTAACGAACTTTGAGCTCAGCTACGGGGCCATTACCCGTTATTTTTGGAATCCCGTGCCGACTTCCATAAAGACCAGCTCCCTGGAAACGAAGTTTTAATTTGACTAACACGCCCGTTCTGGCAAACAGGTAACGGATGATATCACCTTCCATTCGGCTCCGGTTAAGCTCAAAACCAGGTCCACTGCCAGTACTCGTTCCAGCACTGCGAGCTGGTCGTTTAACACGATCAGCGATAGCTGGCAGTACCCGTCTTAAGTCCGTACGTGCGTTAGCTACCAATTGAGCTACCGGAGGGCGAGTACTAGCTGCACGGTACATCGGCGTATCTTCAAAAGTGGCTCTGCTAATACTTCCCGTAAAGGGTTCCATGATCGCATTTAGCAAGGGGCCAAGGCTATTCTCAATTGCTTGTGGCAAATTGATAACATTACGAGCCGCGGTATCCAAATCTTGCCGACTACTTAACAACTCATTCGCATCCACCATTTTATTGAGCAGACGACTCATAAAGTCAGGGCTAACTCCTGGAGAGAATCCCTCCTTAGCAGATTGACGAACCGGTACTGGACCGGAACCTCTCCCCTGTTGTACCTGTCGAGCGGTTGTTTCCGCCTCTTTTTCGCGCGCTGGATTGAGGACTACACCACTCCCCTTTTTACCCGTTTGTGGTTTGGTGGAATGCCGCTGTCCGAGCGGCCGCGCACCAGTATGCTGTAGCACGTGGGTAAGCTCATGGTTGAGTACGTGTCGACCAAAACCAGACTGATACGGCAAGTTTGGCCGCAGGAAAATATGTGATCCACTGGTTAAAGCTTCCGCTCCGGCCGATTGGGTTAAGCGCTTCGCTTCACTGCCCTGATGAAGACGAACGTGACCAAAGTCGTGACCAAAACCACCTTCTGCTCTTTTACGAATTGCTCCTGGTAACGGTGCACCTGCCCCACTGAACTGTGTTTTTGCTCCTTGATTTATTCCGGCTTTACTAAAACCTTCCGCCTCCCCACCTTCAAATTCAAAGCTGGAACTTGCAACAACCTGTACAGGCCCCTCTGGTGCGGTGAAGGTTGGCAAATCGATGTTCGGCAACATTGCACCTAATCCATTTAAAGCAGTAGTGAGTTCATCTCGAGCGGTAGTAATCCTGGGGCTCAGGAAATCGCTTAATTCAGGTATCACGTTTTCTTCCCAGAATACGTTAGGATTTAAATTTGCCCGATCAAATGCATCCGCTACCGAACTTACCAGATCATCATAAAGGCCGGCCGTTTCTAATCCTAGCTGAATTCCCCGAGCAATTACTTCTCCCTTTGTGCCAAGTCTTTCAATCAAAAGATCAATAACGACTTCTATAATTTCGTCCATGGGAAGCACCTCATTAGGAAGCTCAATTCTTGACATTCCTCCCAAGAAATCGGTGATGCGTTGACTAAGCTGATCTGCCCCATTGGCGATGACTCCCTGAAAGGCCTCTGCAGGAGTTGTACCTTCTTCTAATTCTATGCCCAAGGCATCCAGGATTTGCTGTGTACGCTCCGCCACTTGTATCCCCCCACTGCTCAAGACCGCGAAATTTTGAGCCAGCCAGGAGAAAATTCTTGAGATCAAAGGATGATTTAGGAAGAACAGCTGTAACTGCCCTACCCGGAAATCAACCGTTCGTTGCACAGTCACTAATGAGGTATTCAGCATACTGCCGATATTAGCCAAACGTCTACCCATCTTAGCGAACTTGGCTGTAACTCCTCTTCTTCGGGCTAGTGGACGATTTCTATCCTGCCTGCCAGGACGACTAGGGAATAATCTAGCGCTACCAAAGAAGAGTGCCATTAGAAGATTCTCTGGCTCAAAGGCTTCTTCTACTTGGCCAAATACGTAATCCCTTATCTCCGCTGGATCCATTCCTAGAATAGGACTTTCTTGTACTTCCCGGATAAATTCATCGAATTCACCACCATCAATAAATGCAGCAATCGTACCAGCCATTCTGGTTGCAATTACTGCCCATCCGACTGGGGTCAGTTCCATAATGTCCATGCCTACGTTAACGTAAGCTTCAATGAAATCGGCCAAATCCTCTAGCTGGCTGACAATGGCCTGCATTTGTACGGCATCCGTAAATTCTTTGAGTAGATCATGATCTTCCGCGAAGATTTCAATTTCATCTGCCTCTTGTATCGCGATCCGTTTGTCTTCAGGAGTAGTAAATTCACCTCCGACCATCTTCACGATTAGCACCGGCCCCGCTAGGTCCTCAGGGGTCATATCCGGATCATTCGTACCGTAGCCGGGATAGTACAGAAAATCGGTAATCACCTCCCGCAACTGCCAGGTAACGCCATCAATAGTGAAGATATCGCCTTCGTTTATGGAGTATCCAGGGCCAACACTTTCTACAAAGCCAGGTCGACTCCCTTGACGCACTCGGCCGGCAAATCCAAATTGCTGCTGTTGGCTATCAAGTGCTTCTTGCAAAGACTCCTTCAGTCGCTCTAGCTTTCTCTTGTTGTTTTGTAGCCATCCATTCTCACGTTGTTCTGCAGACAAAACCGCGAGTAAACCTGTTTCGTAGAATGGCGCTTCTGCTAATTCCCCATTCTCATTCCTGGGCCAATCCCCTATCTGTTCCTGCGCTTCTGAGGTCAAATTAATGACCATTTCTAACTGCGGGATAAAACTGATAAGCTGATAGAAATTTTCTACTTGTCGGAACTCCCGGTTTAAGTTATCAGCCTCTTCCAAAAACATGGCCACCAAATGGTAGGGACGATCTTGCGCGGGGAACAAGCGGCGGGTTGCATCATGGAAGATATCGAGTACACGGTGCGGAATGCCGGAAGCCAAGCCACCCCCTAATTCATCCGAAAGTACGTTTAAATTGCTGCGCCCAGCTTCGTAGGCATCGTAAAGTGGTGGCAATAAACTCTGAAGGTAATTTCGGCGCTCATTCCGGGCAGCTACTCGAAGCGTGAGGATTAACTCTTGATGCACACGATCGAGTTCTGCGCCGAGGTCTCCTTCCAGCTCAATAGCAGATAATATAGGATCGAATTCAAGTAGACCTGATTGAGCTTGAAAATCTGCCCGTTGCTCATCGCTCAGGACGGTAGTCCACCAGTAGTAAGCTTCGTTGAGGGTTATCAACCACGTCAACCAATCAGGGTAGGTCGGGCCTTGTTCTTCTACCACGCCCTCTTCAGCACCTTGCGCTTGTTCTCCACTAGCTGGTCCTTCCTCTACCGTTTCGGCTGGAGGAGTTACTGTGGTGGCATGTTCTGCTTCATAAAACTGAAGAAGTACACTAAAGATGGGGTGATGTTGCAAGCGTACCGTTAATAAATGCAGGGGCGGTAGCGTCCAGAAAAATATACTATTGTTCCTTTCTAGCTGAGAAATCTGAAAAGGCAGTAAGGGCAATCGCTCAACGGTACCACTATCCGTTTCTTCAAAAAGCGGCATTCCCAATGCACTTGCCTTGGAGCGGTATTTTGGGTGACTCTTTAACAATGGTGCAATCATCGCCTCATCACCAGAACGGATCGAATAGGCCACTTGAGTCATCTCAAATTTGCGTGGCATTTCTACACTATCACGAGTAGCTTGGTAAGCCCGTGAATAGTTAGAAAGACTTGGATCAAAGGTGTTACTTAAGCTTGTAAGGTTGCGATCCAAGCTCTGGTAAAACTGGATTTCGTAAAAACGCTGCAAACCACTAATCGTCATCGGAGCTAAGCCTCGCATAATGGTCCCTCCATCAAAGTCTTCTGTCATGCGAAGGACGGACCTGCTTTCTACTTCTTCCCAATTCCCCAAAAGGGCAATGTAACTCTCTTCTTGTTCTCCTTCTTCCGGCCGCAAAACTGAATTAGCCAAATCCAGCATGGGCTGGTGCTGGATGAACGAACCAAAACTTAGTAGCCAGTCGGCCACCATTGCCCGATGAGCTACCCGCACATCAACTACATCCTGATTACCGGCTACAGCCTGCCCTTCACCGGTAGGATTTGCGGCATTGTAGACCGGAGGATTTTCCAAAATAGCAACCAGACGGCCAACCCGTATCATGAGCCAACCACCAAGTAAACGACTCTCGATTTCCTCCCGAGAAGCTTCACGATTTTGTCTGAGTTGTTGGCGAAGCTGTTGTAAAAATGGTCGCTCTAATTCTGTAAAGATGGCTCCTCCGATACTTCGGGCGGCTTCCTCTCTGCGGCTATTATAGGTTCCGGCAGTAGGCAAATCACCATCTTGCAAAGCAAGTAAAGTGAAGGTATTTGTGAAAATTACTGACAGCAAATCAGTATAAGCCTCGTCATCTATAATGCTCAGTAAAAGCTCTCGGGCTGGGCCAAATTCACCAAAGCCGCCGCCTTGCTCCACTTGTAGATTAAATCCGCCTATACCTTGAAGATTATCCACTACAAAATCGGTAACCCCCTTCATCCGTGGAGTAAGTAGATCAACAACAGCCAATAATTCGTCCTGGACCGTATCGCCTAAAACCTCTGGATCATGATCCAGAAGTGCCTGGCAATAAGTAGAGAAAAGTTGCGCAATTCTGAGCCGCTGCCCTAAGTCGAGTTCAGTGAACGCCGTCCCGGGCGCAACCGTCTCGGCAATTTCTGTGATCTTGCTCGTCCGTAGTTGCTCAAACTGATCCAGTGCCCAAACACCAGCATAGAAGAGTTCATTATAAACTGGTGCACCAATAGTATTCCGACCACCAAGCAATTGTCTAGCAGATTGATGAAAACTCCTAGATACTCCATTAACCGAAAGGCGTCCAGCTGTGAGGTTGGATCTGCTTTGTCCAGCCAAGCTAGTTAGGATAGCAGAACTAAATGCGTCGCGGGCAATATAACCACCATTCTCCCCCTCGGCGATCACTAAGTCTAGCGGTTCAAGTACATCATAAAGGCGCCAAACCGTGAGAATCCAGTAATAGAGCGGTTCACCCTGTTCTTCCTGGATAATAGAAACAAGCGCCTCATAGGCTTCACTGGAATAAAAAACAGAACGGAATTCGTGTAGATCATCTGTATATAAAAGCACCCAATACAATAAGCTAGCGGCACGGTCGTAATCTTGCTCCAACTTCAGCACATCGTACAGAAAACCCAGAAAATGGGTTGGTAGACCACCGAGGGTGTTGTTTTCGATCCACTGATCAATTATTGGATTATTCGTATTCCAAAACGTCTGTAAGTCACCAGCGTTTTGAGCGATCAGATATAATTCCAGAAAATCATTTATGCGCTCTCTAGCTTCGGCATCGCTAGTAGCGCCAAGATGTAAATTCGCCAGGTCTTCAACAGGTGGACTGGAAGTTCCCGTGATTGGGCTAGCGATGGCCTTTTGTATATGCTGTGCCGAACCGCTTGATTGCTCCAAAACCGTTTCACCCTGTTCATTAGTCTTTCCCAGCTGTTGTACCGCGTGCGCCAACTCGTGGGCTATCAGTCCTTGCCCCTCTTTGGTATAGGGTTGGTATTCATTAATACCAAAGAATAGATCCCGCCCCGCAGCAAAAGCTCTGGCGCCATGTTGCTCTGCTGTGATAGCCGCATAGGCGTTACTGTGAATGCGAATTGAGCTGAGGTCTACGCCAAATTGTTTCTCTAGTCTAGTCCGAAGGCCTTCGGGCATGGCCTTTCCCCAACTACCGGGCACCGAATAATGAGCAGTGGGTGCTGAGGACAAATGTTCAGCAATACCCATTTCTCCGCGCTGCATTCGACGAGCACTGGTTTCTGCCTCTCTTTCCCACCGCTGTGCAGCAGCAGACATGGGCTTCCTATTTACCCGCTGGGTATTGGAAGTTGGCTGCTGATTTTTGGTGAGTTTAGGCATATGCTTCTTAAATCTTAGTTTGTATTTGTTGCCAAATCTGTTGAGCAATTCTTTCTACCAACTGAGGCTGACTTAGCGTGTCGGTTATTTCAAGCCGCAGATTGAGATTGTCCAGTTCTATGGTCTGGGATTCAGCTGGAACAAGTGCGGACAATCGCTGAATTACTTGACGGACAATTTCCTCGGCAGCATTAGGCGAGTAGCCCGGTAGTTGAATATTTAGTTCTCCAATCTCCAGCATCTCATCAACTCGCTTTTAGTTTAGTTAATTGACGTTTCTGTTCCTTGATGATCATCTTACGTAAATCCTGACTTAACCCTCTTCCTTCCTTGCGCCACTCACGCTCTACTCCTGATAGCAGGTGTGGCAGGCCAACTACCTGCTTACTCTTTTTAGCGCTGATGTAGGCCGACAGGATGATTAGTTTGATCTGTGCTCCGGTCAACTCCAAGTGTTCTGCCAGTACATTGGCTTCAATGGCTAAATCATTGGCAATGGATGCTCCCAACATGCTTTCCAAAAGTCGATGCCAAATTTGTAGGCGCTGCTGAGCATCCGGGCGTGGAAATTCCAGCACATAGCGTAGTCGTCGGATGAACCCGTAGTCGATGTTTCCTTTCTTATTGGAAGTGAGAAAAGCGATGCCCGGAAACTGCTCGATGGCCTGCAACAGGAAGTTGGTGTCCGTATTGGCAAAACGATCTTGAGCATCTTTCACCTCGGTCCGTTTTCCAAAGAGCGCATCAGCCTCATCGAATAGCAATACCACGTTCATATGCTTCGTCTGTTGAAGGATGCGTTCCAGGTTCTTGGCGGTCTCTCCCACATATTTGCTTATTACGCTTGACAAATCGATCCTAAATAAGGGCAGGCGCAGCTGTGCGGCCACAACCTGGGCAGTCATTGTCTTTCCTGTTCCTGGAGGGCCGGTCAACAAAGCCAATAATCCTCTACCCTGTGGGAATAGCCGTCGGAGTTCGGGTAACTCCCAAATATTTCTCCGCTCTTCTGCTTCGTAAATCAGATCATTGAGTTGTTCTTTCAAAGCATTCCCCACTACGAGATCTTCCAATTCAAAAGGTGTTTGCATAGGCTGGGCGAGCTGCCCGAGTTGCAAATGTGCATGTTGCTTCAGGAAGTCTTCTAGCGCCTGTAAGTTCTGGGGCGGATGTTGTGCTAACTGCCGCAGTTGACCAAGGGTCAGTTGGTATTGTTGCAACAGGCTTCGCCATTCATTAGCTTCGAATCCCTCTAAATTCTCTACCCAGTTACTAAATAAGTCTACCGTTTCGGCAGCACTCAGAGACGGGAGCGTCCACCGCTGATCTAATAAGCCTGGCTGACTAGAAATCGTCAAGCTGGCATTCCCAATGATAAATTGTAGCGGAAAAGGTGCAAAGTGAGCAGGCCAAATGCGCGCGCTCACCTGCTCCCCTTGCCAAGCAAGGGCACAGCCATCCAAAAAGGCCTGACGATAAGCGCACATGCAGTAAGTTGGCCACGCTTCCATAGGTACACCGATTGGAGACAAAACCAATAAAGGCATCCCCAAACCACCCGCCAAGTAAGCAGCGAGCGAGCGACGACCACTACCAGGTGGCCCCTCCAGATGCATTCGTACCCCCTGCCCTTGTTTCAATTTATTTGCAATTAATTCACCTAGGTGAGCAACCTCCCAGCTATCCAATGGCTTTTGTGCAGCCTTAAGATGCGCGCTGCCAATCAATAGGGGGTCTAAGTTTTCTTCTTGCAAGAGCCACTGATGAATAAAGGGATCAATCCTGAGGCAATATTCTTCTCCTGGACCAACGGACTCTAGTGAAATCAAGCGCCAGGTAAGGAGAGGCGACTCCGTCGGAATCGTATACGTCGTAGGGAGTTGATACAGTTTCTTTATTACCGATAAGGTCAAAAACGGTCGGTTTGCTTGATTCTTCAGGTAGGCACAAAGTCGTCCTAATTCTGGTTCCAAACTCAGTGCCCAACAGGCTTGTAGCACACAAGCCTCTTCCAACGACAATTCAAACACCTGGAGTAAATGCGCAAGTGGCGATTGTGGGTGGGCTGCTATTGCGGTTTCAGTTTCTTGCAGTGCTTCAGTAAAACTATCATCAAGTCCCTGATAGAATACCGTCTCTCGTTCCGGAATATCTTCTTGCCGCAAGATGATATCAATTTCTTGATCATAGGTCCCATGAACATTGTCTTCTGAGCCAGCGCCGCTCCACAAATAGCGTAGCCAAGCTACGCGACGATCTGCACGTAAGCGAAAACGGTGTGTCACTAATGTTGCCAGGATGGATCTTGCTTTTTCTATCATTGAATTATGGGCTTGTTATCCATTGTGGCGGCGATTCTGCACCATTCACTATTATTCTTAAAGAAAGTACTGTGCCAGGAGCAGTCCCCGCAGGTAAGCGGAATCGCAAAGTCGCGGCATCCATCAAGCCAAACTCTCCCTCTGCCAGCACAAGCGGATCTGCTGCTGCAGTCAGGGCTTGCTCTTGCAACAATACTTGTACTTGTTCGCTGTCTAGATCGGCGTCGACCCAACGGTAACCAATCACTTCGTAGAAGTTGTCGCCCCCTGGAGGGTTGACGGTATCAATGCGCGGTGTAATGGTAATAGGTATCTGATTGGACAACTGAGGGAAAGCTCGGCTCTGCCCATCTGGCATAGTTCGATAGCGGGTAATCCGTACTTGTAGACCGTAAACTCCGGGCAATAGATTGACCGGATTGCCGTTCTCCAAAGTTGCTGTTTCTGGCAACTCAAATTGCAAACGATCTCCCTGCGAACTGATATTCCAGCTGTTATCACTAACAGCTGATTGATTATCCCAACTGTCCCATCGTCCGTTCAGTAATACTTCCTGTCGGTCACCGCCCAAACTGCTACCCCAGAGGTATACCAAACTAGTCGTTCCAGCGGCTGGCGGTGCTTGGGCAGGTTGTAGCTTAATATTGGTAGGCTGGATGGTTCCTGGCCGGGTGAAGGACAAGATATTCTGACTATTATGCAGGCGCGGCGCCTGGTGTACAAAGGTCTGCAGGCCATATTGCAAGACCCGACTGGTGCGCTGATCCAAAGTATCTGGTTCGAGCAGAACAACACTCAACTCATAGTAAGCGGAGAGCTTAACCGGAGCAGTTCCAGCCGTCCAGAATTGTACCGCTTCATGGTAAGGAATAGCCTGCATACTGACCTCAAAGCGGTTATCTCGTCCACGTAACAATGGTTGCATTACCGTTACACCATTGATTACAGTGGTATCATCAATACGAGGATAGTCGTGTAGCGCTTTCATGGCAATGCCCATCATGAGTTGCTCATCAAATGCACCTTGAGATTCCTCACTCAATAAACTATTGGCGCTTAATTGATAATACAGGTTTAATGCCAGATGGGTAAAACGCTTCGGAGCTCCTTGCTGGCCAAGGGCAGGTGTATTCTGGTAACTCGGATTAGGTTTCACGTGATAGAGGTAAAACCCCAAACCATTTTCAGTAACCCGGCTAGGAGGCTCAGGCAGAATGGTAGGCGGAGCGTCGGACCAAGCATCCGCAATGACGAAGGCCTGCTCTAGGAGCGTTGTCATGCTTCTGGTCACCAAAGAAAGATCTGCTAACGCCATAAATAAGGATTACAATAGGGTTTACAATTGGCCCAGTCCGTAGCGTAATGGGCTTGTTAATGGGTTTGAATTATTCCGGCTGCGCTGTTTTCTTCGCCGTTTTTGCGGTCCCTTTTTGGGAGGCTGAGGTGCTGGCGCTTCTGGTTGAATCACTTCCACATTTATCCTACCAATGCGAATAGTTGGTTGCGATGGTGATTCGACTGGTGGCAGTTCTTCTTGTTCTTTCGGTTGCAGTGGTGTAGGCGCCAGCTTGCTCACATGCGGAATCCGAGTTTGTTGATCCGGTGTTCTCGGCATAACAAGCTGGGCGCTCTCTTTCTCTCTTAAAGGCACTTCATCCTCAAGCCGAGGCGAAAGTTCCTCTTGTGCTTTCTTGACTACCGGCTGCAGGCTATTGGTGTCAACCTGGGTGGGTAGTGGCGGGGTAATACTGATTTGTTCTTTTACTACAGTGCTTTCCTCCGATGGGATAACTTCCTCTGATTCGCCCGAGCCAATAGGTTCAACAATCTGTTGTTGGATTATTGGGGTTGGTGGACTTGGCTCCAGGATTCGTTCTTCCTTTTGGGAGATAGAATCTGCCGGTGTATCGCTACTTTTTCTTGGCGGATCGTTATCCAAAGCTGCAGTTGGTGGCTCAAGCCCCTTGTCTTGTGGTGGTACAACCATCATAGCCTGACTTTCCGGTCCAACAGGCTGAATCAGCTGCTTTGATCCCGGAATCACATCCGATGGCGTATCCATTGTTGGTCTAGCCGATTCTTCAAAAGGATCGACCACAACGTCTCGTTCAACCGGCTTCACCGGATCGGCCGGCCGCAGTTTAGGCGCCTCTGCCTTGGGCTGAATTCTTCCTTGAATACGAGCAAAGTAACTCATTGAAAATCAGTCTAGTTCTTTTGAAGCATTGCCACGTAGGCCTTCCTCTCCGTTCGTCCCATATTCACGATCTCTTCCCGGCTCCAGCCATATGCACTTGCGATGAGATGAATCTCCCGAAACAAATTAGATCGGTCTTGGAGAATCGTGTTCAACAGGTAGGATTGCATACTGAAGTAGACGGACTGGTCTTTACCACACTCCGGGCAGGTGGCCTGGAGGTCCGTTTCCAGCAGCGGGGCTACCTTTTCCAGTGCTGATTCGAGCTTTGCTGTTTCCAGCTTATCGCCAGGCGTCTTGATCAAGCATCTTTCCTGGAGTTTTTCATTGATTTGTGCCGGAGGAACATACTGCAAGGCTATTTCATCTTCGCCAGTTGGCAAGCGAAATTGTAGTCCCTCCTCATCTTGAAAAATCCCTTCTCCGAGGTGCCAGGAAACGCTTTCCTGGGTAGCATTCCATTGATGCGCTACCATATCTGGTAGTGAAAAATCAATATCAATTGATTCTCCACAATGGATGCACTTAATCGTGCTGGAAATGGTGGTACCAAAATAGCGTCCGTATAAGGCAGCCAGCAAACAATCCCGCTCAGCAATTGGTAATTGACGGGCCAAATTGTCTGCCTGTGTTGGGCCTTGTAGCATCTGATCCAATAAAGCGATGGCCGCAAAGCTATTGTTAGCTTGCACCAGGAGTTCGTCCTTAGCAGTCATATCACGCAAATACAATTGCTTAAACTGCCAAACTTGTGGTAAATGGATCAGGAACATTAGCTACTAGAATTCTTGTGGTTCTACTACGTCCATATCTCTCTGCCAGCCCTCATTCTGCAATACCATCATTTCGATAGCTACTGCGTTACCATTGGCATCCAGTTCTGGCATTGCCTGGTATTCAGAAACCCAACAGCGAAATACATTGTAGGCTTTCACTACCGAGCCTTGTAAATTCAGTAGCTCAATGGTGATATCCTTACGAAAGTTCTTTAGCGACATTCCAGGGTCACCATCCACCTGGTTCCAGATGGTGCTGGCCCAGTTTTCGAAATCGCGATCATGTGTCACGCCCCGCTCGAGGGTAATTGCTTCGAAACTGCTTTGCCCTGGTGCTTTACGCACCGAGTTTAGATCACCGCCTTCCCGATGCTCTACCACCTCAGTGGACATTTTTATCGCACTGACCTTGCTAATTCCGGCCACAACCCGTCCGTCCCAACGGACACGGAACTTGAAATTTTTATAGGGGTCATAGCGGTGTGTATTGATTTGAAATTGTGCCATTTCAGCAATGTTTTAGGAAGTTTTTCTCCTTCTCTTAGTTAAAGGTTAGCGAGAGAACTGTTGGCACCCCTCCCTCAAAAGCAAGTGTTTCAAAGAGGAAAACAAGCCAACAGTTATCCCAAAAGAATCCGATTACAGTCTTTAATTGCCCAGACTACACTTCGATCTGCCCAGCCATTTGTTGCAGCTTGAGGATGACAAACTCAGCAGGCTTGAGTGGTGCGAAGCCAATCCAAATGTTGACGATTCCCTGATCGATATCGTTTTGCGGGTTCGTCTCAGAATCACACTTAACGAAGTAGGCATCGCTCTTCTTGGTGCCTTGGAAGGCTCCCTGACGGAAAAGGTTGTTCATAAATGCTCCAACATTCAGGCGAATTTGCGCCCAGAGTGCCTCATCGTTAGGTTCGAAGACAACCCATTGCAAGCCGCGGTAGAGACTCTCCTCCATAAAGAGGGCTAAGCGGCGGATAGGAATATACTTCCATTCACTGCCGAAGTCGTTGGCACCATCCATAGTACGAGCTCCCCAGTTAACGATACCATTAGGGAAAACTCTTAGGGTATTAATGCCGACTGGATTGAGTACACCATTTTCTTGATTAGAGAAACGGCGGGTTAGGCCAACGACATCGCGAATATCAGCTTCCGTACCAGCGGGTGCTTTCCATACACCACGATTGCTATCAATACGAGCCATCAATCCGGCGATGGCACCACTCGGGCCAACCGGCACATTCAAGCCGTCTTCGCGGATCAGTAAATTGGGATAGAAAATAGCACTGTGATCCTTGACCAAGCCAATACGGAGACTATTCACACCCGTTGAGGGGTGGGTAGCTTGCTGAACGTTTTCCCAACCGTCGGGTGCATCCATAAGCAGGAAGGCTCGCTGCTGCTGGCAGAAGATACTTGCTGGTCCCCAGAAACTAGCGACAGTTGCCGCATCATGGTCGGCATCCTGAGGAAGGATAAGCAGATTGAATAGATCAACCTCTCGCTCTACCACTTCGAACGCATCCTGTAGATCAGTTAAGCCCGGAGCAGTACCATCATTTCCGGCAGAACCGGCAGATTGAAATCCGCCCAAACCACCTAATCCAAGGGAGTAGTAACGAGTATTGCTTCTAAATTGTCCAGTGATATCGGTACCACCGCCACCACTATTCGAAGTTGCGATGCTTCCTTGTAGGTTATCCGCACCACTAGTAGGCATGATGACCAGTCGGTTACCACTAACGCTCGCCGACCAGGTAAAGCCCGGAGTGGCCAGTCGATAAGAGTTTACAGCATTAGCAATAACCGCCAGCTTCTCACGCATACCGTCCATACCCGCCGAAGGACTCGGGCTCATACCATCCTCGTACATTGGAGAAGTGGAAGCAACCGTCACAAGTTGATCGGCCAAATCTATAGCTTCACCGCCGATAGTGACGGTATCAAAATCATCTTGGGTTAGCGCAGCTAAAGCATTCCAATTACTCAGATCATAAACCAGACCGCTAGCAGCCGGACGCCGTTCAGCATAGCCAGACACTTCGACCCCACCTTGAGCACTACCTAGTAAAAGAATAGTAGCCAAGTCGTTGCTAGTGGCAGGCTCTACCCGTACATCACCAGCTGGTGCGCTAAATTGTACCAATTGGGTATTTGCACCGGGACCGGCGACAAATGAGACGATCACCGTACCAACTGTGAAGGCCTCGTCAACTACGGCTTGAATGGCGTTTACCAGATCTGCATCCGAGCCAATTGCACCAAAGTCAATCCTCCCCTGGAGGGAAATATTGGTCCAAGACTGACCGCCATTAGCAGACAGTCTAAACTGATAGGCTGGCGGGTGGGCATAAGCAAAGAACACCTCTCCCTCTCGGAGATCTCCTGCTGCCAGGAAGATTTCCAGACCTTCATTCACAGCGATGGAATCTCCCGCAGAGTAGGCATTCGTCAGATTGATCGTCCCTTGGTTACTGCCGTCATTCCAGTTGATGTCAATATTGTCGGTTCCAACTTCTAGATCAGCCGCGCCAACCCCCTGGATGGTGAAAGTGAATTGTTTGCTATTGTTACCCGTAAAGGCTCCGCCAGCGGTGATGGTAGAAGTACCGTTCCAAGTATCGGAGACGCGGACTGCTCCAATACCGGTTTCGACAATGGCTTGCCAAGTGTCAACCAAATCGGGTACACTGTCAGGTGTAGGACGCGAGGCGGTAGTAGTACTGGTTGCCGGAGGGGTTCCGCCCGGAGTAAGGTCAGTTAACTCAATTAGTGAAGACTGTTGAGTTACGTAGGCCGGTGCATAACGTGGACTAGCAGGATCCATGCTGAGGCCTTGCCAAATTTCCTGAGCCTCTTTTTGTTGTTGGCCACTACTGCTGGTTCCCCAGCGAAATACCTCTAGATCGAATGTACCTTCAGGTTGTGAGCCACTGTAGCTTACGGCCATACGGACATCGTCACCACTAGCACCAGCTGCTTGAGCCGTTGCCAATAAGGTTGGATTTCCTGCCTCATTATGCAGAGTTACAGTTGCCGCGGAGGCACCTTGCGCAATGCGTACCACGTAACACTGTGTTCCGCCGTTCTGAAAGAACAGGCGAAGCGCACGAGGCATTTCACCGTAGGTAGCATCATTGGAAAAGACACGCTCGAAGTCGCTAAAATTCAGGCAGAGTACCGGTTGATTTAGTGGTCCGCGAGCCGCGCGGCCAATAAACAGGGCGACAGAAGTGGAAACACCAGCGATCGTACGTACACCGCTGGGGATTTCTTGGACATAAACGCCGGGATAAGTGGGCTGTATGGCCATACTTTATTGGGTTTTTAGTGGTAGAAGTATTTTACATATCACTGGTATGATCACCATTTGCTTTGGAATAGTTGGACATAACGCCTCCATTACTCACGTGGTAAATGGTAATACCAGATGCGGTTGATTCACAGTAGAAAGTATCTACTAATCAATCTTAATTAAAACTATTAGCGTAACTAACGCTGTTGGGTTTTCTATACAGATCAGCTCCTTAGAGAAAAGCAAATTGCTTAACTCCTTGGAGAATTAGCGATTCATCTTCGCACCTTTATACTGGCAGAAGAAAACTCGTTACAGAAAATATCGGAAAAGTGGAGATGGCCTTTCGGCCGCAGACAATTAGAGGTGTGGAAAATGGGTAATGATGTATCATTAGGGTGTGTTTTTAGGATTCCAATCTTTCTCAAGACGGTGATACCGATAAATATATTGTACATAATTGGAAAACACTATATTATTTTTCAAAAAATCGATATCACAAGCAATAATTTAACATCTATCTAATATAATATTAGCTAAATCATCATTCTTAAGCGGTGCAAAACTTAAACTGCGGGCTTTCGTAGTAAGCTGCTATTTGCTAAACAAACCAGCCCCACCGGACCGAAACCGATGGGGCTACTAAACGAATAAGATGATTTCTTAGCCTTACATATCACTATAAAACAAAGTGGGGCGTTAATTTCCCGAAACTCCCTCTAACTCCGCAATCTCCTCCTCTATCCACTCCTTGCTATTGGTATAGCGTCGCTCCTCCAAACTATCCTTTTGCTGCTCCAAAAGCAGTAAGGCGGTTTGAAAATACCGCAGGGCTTCCACTTTGCGGTCCTGCTGCTTGTAAAAGTAAGCCGTGTTGGCATTAATCTGATAGCTATTGCCTTCTAGTCGCAGCGCCCACAGGTAACATTCCAGGGCGCGATCGGGCATGCACAGTTCTTCAAACTCATTGGCGTAGTAGTTCAATTTTCTGGCGGTCATCGGTACGGTCCAACCCAGGCGAGCCTCCTGGGCAGCAAGATGAGCTTCCGCTTGTTGGCGGAGTGGTTGCCCTTCTTTGTTCGCAAATTCTTGCAGTAGGTATTGATCGACAGAGTATTGTCTAGTCATTTCCATCAAGGCAATATTCCAAGAAGGGATGACTACCGTCCAGTGGGTCGTCGTATTGACTTGAGCAGAGCGCCAGGCCAGACTTTCGTTGGCAGCAAAACTGATCATCGAATCCAGTGCTGCAACTTGCTCACCAAACGAATCTTCATAGCTGCCGACAGTTCCGTAGGTACAGTAAAGAAACTTCTTAAAGTTGGGCTTACTGGCCAAGACCTTAGCGGTTTCTTTCATGATTTGATTATCCATATAATGCATCGCTGGACTAATGCCAATGTAGGCATCAAACATATCTCGTTGATCACTGAAGAGTGTGCTGCTAATAAAGGCGCCTCCCCGGGAGTGGCCGACAACAGCGCGCTTATCATTTACTCGGTAGGTGGCTTCGATTAAAGGGAAAACCTCCTCCCGCAAATGCTGCTGTAATAAATGGGCCTGTCCATTGTTATTTTCGGTGGAAACCGTATCTATATTGGCTGGGATTAATTCTCTACCTCGGTTATCATGATGAATACCCACAATAATCATGGGCAGTACTTGAGAATTGTCTACCAAATACGCCAAATTACTCTTGGCCATACTCCAATACTGCTCGTAGTGTCCGTCTAAGGCATAAACTACCATGAAGGTATCAGTTGGTAATCGCAAGTAACGTTCAGGAAGATGGACGTGGACTTTTCGCTCGCCACCAAAAGCTTCAGAGTCAATAATGAAAGTCGTATCTCTGCTTTCTTGAGCGTGTAGATAAAACCCACTGATGAGTAGGCCTAACAATAGAAAGGTAATGCGCATGATGAACTTGAGTGTTTTGAGCTTATACTAGTTTGCAGTCTTGCATACGCACTTAAAGAGTATCACCGTTGGCAAAAGTTGCATCGCTACTTTCAAATCATAACTAGCCAACGAACGAAAACTTGTTCAGGGTACTCTTATTGGAAAAGATACGCTGATGGATATCTTTAAACCATTAGGTCTATTTTAGCACAAAATCACCGGTACCAAAATGCAGAATGAAATCAAACTTGAGAGTTCATCTCCTGGCGAAGAACTGTCTTATTTCATTAGAGAAATCTTCTGCTTACAAATTGATAGTGATCGAGCGCAAACGATGGTAGCCATTGACGATGGGTGTTATGATTTTATGTTCTACAAAGAAAAAGAGGCCACGCTCGAGTTTGAACATACTAACTCAATAGAAATCAATAGTAATTTCTTAACCGTTCATCAGTTAAACCCGCCCCTAAAATACAGATTTGGAAAATCTGTTTCCTACTTCGGCATCAAGGCTCAACCGTGGTTGAATAGCTATTTCTTTCCACGCGACTATGAAAAAGGAGTGCTCAATCTCGCGCACATCTACCGCGGTCACATGAGAGAAGTGCAAGCCATTTTAGAAAGTGAATCATTTACAGAAAAGGTTCAGGCAGCAAAGGAATTCATTGCAAAAATCAAACCTGAGCACAGTGAAACCCTAGACTTAATAAAGCGGGTATGTGAAGAAATATACGAAAGAAAGGGAATGGTCACAGTCTATGAATTATCAGAGAAGTTTGAGCACAGTAGACAATTGCTCAATAAGATCTTCAAGGCTCATGTGAATTATACGCTAAAAAAATTCATCATCACCGTCAGGATCATCAGTTTGGCAAAATTCCGAATAAACACCCCTCATTATTCTTTAACGGAAGTAGCTCATGAGTTCGGTTATTTTGATCAAGCTCATTTCAATTATGACTTTAAAAGAATCAGTGGCGTTTCACCCAAAATGTTCTTTAAGGACTTACCTCCTTTTTTTCACCGTCATAAAAATTTATGAGTGGACACCATTTTTACAATTTTCCTGTAAAGAGGGGCTATAGTTTTGTCTCATAAACTCGACCTTATGAGAAAGATTTCCTTTTTGTCCGTTCTTATTTCCTTACTACTATTGGGGTGTGTTACTAGTAACAAATTTTCAAATACGACACTGGTTGAATCCACACCGCTCAAGCATCAAAAACATACTGGTCAATGCTGGAGTTTTGCTTCCACTTCATTATTAGAAGCCGAAGCAATGCGATTGGGTTACAATGTCCCAGAACTCTCCTCCTTCTTTTTTGTGTACCACACTTATATGGATAATGCCGCGGACTATATCAGGAACAATGGTGATTCCCACTTAAACAATGGTGACCTCACCTTCTCCGTTCTTGATGTCCTCGAAAGACATGGCGCCGTTCCAGAATCGGTGTATGACGGAAACCTAGGCGATCTCACCACCAAGCGACAAATGAATAATCGGTGGGCAGAAGAAGATGAAATGATTGCCTTAATTAAGTTGACTTTAGACTCTCTCATCCAAGCAGAAGCTGCAGTTGATGAATCTCTAGCCATTATTGAAAACATACTGATTGAGTATATCGGCCAGGCACCCCAGGAGTTCACACATGACGGCCAAACCCTTACCTCAAAAACCTTTGCGGAGAAGTTCTTGCCCTTAGATGCTCAAGACTATGTCGAATTGACTTCCTATACCCATCATCCCCTTAATGAAAGAATTGTACTTGAAATTCCAGCCAACTGGAGAAATAAAAGCTACCTCAATCTCCCGTTAGAACGTTTCATGGAAACAATAGACTACGCACTTGCCAATGGGTTTACTTTGGCTTGGGATGGGGATATCGGTAACAGTGGTGGTTTTAAAGACAATGGCCACGTTCGGGTTAAAGGTGAATATGAAGATCTAGCCAAAATAGGCCAAGAACAACGTCAGAGTGCCTACGAACGAAAAACCACAACCGATGATCACAACATGCATTTGGTAGGCACCACCTATGACCGCAATGGGCAAAAGTTCTACATCCTAAAGAACACCTGGGGAAAAAACAGAGGGATCAATGGCTCGTACTATCTATCTGAAAATTACTTCCGACTAAGAACAATTTCCGTTACCGTTCACAAGGATGCAATCGAAGGAAATGGCAATAAAGAAAGTTGAGGATTGCGACGAGAGCTAGCCAAGGCTGCCATAGTAACCTGAAGTGATATTGCATAAGTAGCCTTGGCTGGCGCCATTCTCATTGTCACGTACTACTTTTCAGCTTGATTATCCAGCTCAATTCGCAACGTCCAAACTTCATGAATGGGTGATCCTTTGCTGCTCAGACCTTCGTGGTGCCACTTGCCATCCTGTAGGGAAAAGTCAAACGGTAAGACGGCCCCTACCCTGCTGCCATCCCGTGAGAAGAACTCAATCGTTTCTGTGTATTTGCCATCTACGGTAGTGTAGGTACCACCGCCAGTTCCCTTAAATTCTTTGGTCTCCGTGTTGTAGGCAATCCACTGGAAGCGGGTTCCGGAAAGTATTTTCATAGTTTTGCGAGGACCAATCTGTCGTTCGCGCATTTCACCGTTGCGTTCTCGGCCAGTGATTAACCAGGCCCCTGGTAAAGCACCAGGAGTTCCATCATCAATTCGTTCCCAGCTGACTTCATCATCTGCAAAGCGAATCTGTCCATTCTCCCAAAGAACTTTAGCCGTTTGAGTTGAACCCACTCGCCCCGGAGAAATGGTATTGAATTCGAATGTAAGGGTCATTTCATCTCCTTCCAGCTGCCACTGTCCACCATAAGTACCGTGAAAAGTGTGCTGCTCCTGATCAAAAATACTAACGCTCATATAGGCTGCATCCACGATAGCCACTTGCGTTAAGGTGTGACCTTGATGAGTGATTATGGAGGACCAGGCACCAATAAGCTCTGACACTTTTAGTTCATCTTGCGCTTGCGATTGAATCGGTGCGCTCAGTGCCACGAAGGAGATCAGCAGGGCAACTAAAGAAAATGTATTCAAGTGCCTAAATTGACTAGTTGGTAGGTATTTCATAGTGAATCTTGGTTGAGCAATCGGTTCTTAAAGATAAGTGCCCTTTGGTAAAAAATCGACGTGGCGGCAGGCAATTTCATTTCGTAAAAAATGGGTTAGAAGGAGATGAATTCAATCTTATTTGTAACAAACAGGACTGCGAGAGCAGCAATTTATTTCGTAGTTTTCCAATTCAACACACAAGTACCCTAAATCCATGTACACTTACCACTATGGCAACCAAAAACACCATCTAGTCGAAGCGCAAGATTTGGTTGTTGTGCGTACTGAGAAAGACGCCAAACCGCTGGAGCGAATGGATATGTCTACCACCTCGCGCAGTCTGGTCCCCCACATGATGCCGATCATGGCTTTCCCAGAAGCCAACGTGACTATCTATAAGGTAGTGGGCACACCAGAGCATTCAGCCTTGAGCCTGCGAAACTCTATCCGCCGAGAACTAAGTGCAGAGGACCACATCAAATTCGCTGGCCGAGCGTTGAGGGATCCCAAAACGGGGACTATTTATGTCTACACGGAAAATCTCTTTGTTAAGTTTTCGGACGATGTGCCCGCGGCAGAATGCGAGGCGATGCTAACCGGCATGAAGCTTGAGATTTCGGAAACACTACCTTTTGCAGGCAATGCCTATTTTGTGAAAGCCAAGGCGGGAACTGGAGCAGAAGTTTTCAATTTAGCGGAGCAATTGTTAGCTCACGATCAAGTAGAAAGCTGCCACCCAGAATTAGTAGGGCAAAAGATTCCGAAAGCAGCTTACCCACTACAGTGGCATCTCATAGAAACCCGCATTCGCGGACGTTTGATCAACCAGCACGTAAATATTGAAGAGGCCTGGGAACACTCTAAAGGCAGTGGGACTACTATCGCCATTTTGGACGATGGGGTAGATACCGAACACCTGGAGTTTCAGTCGCCAGGTAAAATCGTGGCGCCGCGCAATACCGTTTGGAACACTAACGACGCCAGACCAGTATTCCCTTCGGATAATCATGGGACCGCTTGTGCAGGAGTGGCCTGTGCTGACGGTAAGGATAAGGCTTCGGGCGTAGCACCAGAAGCTCGTTTAATGCCCATTAAAATTGGGGGATTAGGTTCACTAGCTGAGGCGAAGGCCTTTGCCTGGGCCGCCGACAATGGTGCCGATGTCATCAGTTGTAGCTGGGGCCCGCCAGACGGGAAATGGTGGGATCAAGCCGATCCGCTACATACTTCCTACGCTCCCTTACCTGATAGCACTCGTTACGCCTTGGACTACGCCCTCAGGGAGGGCCGTGGAGGCAAAGGCTGTGTAATTATCTGGGCCGGTGGTAATGGTAACGAAGAAATCAAGTACGATGGCTACGCTAGCTACGATAAAGTTATTGCGGTAGCTGCCTGTAACGACCGTGGAAAACGCAGTATCTACAGCGATTTTGGCGAGGCGATATGGTGTGCATTTCCAAGCAGTGACCAGGCCTTTGCCATTGTTAATCACCCTCGTCCATTAACCGCTGGGATTTGGACCGTCGACCGTAGTGATAACGAAGGATACAACGAAGGAGGAATCAATGCCGAAGAAGTCATTGGTGATCTTGATGGTCACTATACCGCCACTTTTGGCGGCACTTCCAGTGCTTGTCCAGGAGTAGCGGGCGTGGTTGCGCTTATGCTGGCCGCTAACCCAGAATTAACTTGGCAAGAAGTAAAAACGATCATCAAGGGCTCCTGTGATCAAATCGATGAAGAGGGTGGCGCTTATGATGCCGAAGGTCACAGTCCATACTACGGCTACGGCCGAATTAATGCCGGCAAGGCGGTACAAAACGCTATCGCCGCTTCGGGTAAAGAACACATTGAGTTGAATGTGCAAGGCTTTGCCAATTTCAAAGACAAGGGACAAGTACCCATTGAGGAAGGAGAATGGCTGGGTACATCGGAAGGCCGTGATCGCATGCTGGGTTTCCTTTTATGCGTCAAACCATTTCAGCCACAGCTATCATTAGAATACCGAGTCAAAGCCAACAATCGCCCCTTAGAGCCCTGGCTTCCCGTTGATACCTACGCAGGCACCTTCGACCGTCGGCGAAAGCTCATTGGATTTGGCATACGACTAACCGGCCCGCTAGCCGATCAGTATGATATCCACTATCAGGCTTTACTTCAGGGAGAGGATGAGCCCGCCGAGGGCAGTAATGGCAGCACCTGCGGTACAGAAAACAAGCGGGGGGATGCGATTGAAGGAATTCGGGTTTGGATTGAGAAAAGGTTATGAATTAGGAAAGTAGAAATAAGAAAGAATTGTTCGGAAGTGGGAAAGCGGAAGTGGGAAGATTTGTATTTTCGACCTCCTTCGGTCGCCGGAGACTTACTGTAGGCGCGGCACACTTCCCACTTCCGATTTCCGACCTCCCACTTCCGACTTCCAAACTTCTAATTTCCTATTTCCAACTTCTAACTTATTCTACTCCTCCCCAGCACATGTACTTGATGTTGAGGTAATCATCCATACCGTACTTAGAACCTTCGCGGCCGAAGCCACTTTCTTTGACGCCACCAAAAGGGGCCACCGTACTTGAGATCATGCCCGTATTGATCCCAACCATGCCATACTCGAGTGCCTCCGCCACGCGCCAGATTTGGGCGTAGTCTCGCCCGTAGAAATAAGCAGCTAAACCGTACTGGGTGTCATTGGCGCGCTCAATAACTTCTTGCTCCGTATCGAAGGCATAAATAGCGGCCACGGGACCGAATATTTCCTCCCGGAAAATGTCCATTTCAGGCTGCACTTCGCTCACTAAGGTGGGTTCGAAAAATTGACCGTCGCCCCGTTTTCCACCGGCCAGTACTTTTGCGCCGTGATCTACCGCATTTTGCAGGAGGCGTTCGCTTTTTTCTACAGCGGCCAGATTGATCATCGGGCCAACCTCTACCCCACTCTCCAGTCCGTTACCAACGTGCAAGGCTTTGATTTTCTCCGCCAGCTTAGTATTAAAGGCCGCATACACAGAGCGGTGTACGAAAATGCGATTGCTACAAATGCAGGTCTGCCCGGCGTTGCGGAATTTGGAGGCCATGCAGCCGTCCACTGCCTCATCAATATCGGCATCAGCGAAGACGATGAAGGGGGCATTGCCGCCTAATTCGAGGGAGACTTTCTTGACTTGTGGTGCACATTTAGCCAACAGTAACTTTCCTACGCGAGTAGAACCGGTGAAGGAGATCTTCTTCACGATTGGATTAGCGGTTAACTCCTCACCAATCGGGGCAGGATCTTTTGTAGTGACTACGTTGAATACCCCCGGAGGGAAGCCCGCTTCCTCAGCTAAGGCAGCTAGTGCTAAAGCAGAAAGCGGCGTAAAATCAGATGGCTTGATAACCACCGTACAGCCCGCAGCCAATGCCGGCGAGACCTTACGGGTAATCATCGCGTGTGGAAAGTTCCAGGGCGTAATGGCTCCCACTACACCTACCGGTTGTTTGATGACAGTGATACGCTTGTCACGAGCGTGGCCAGGAATCACATCACCGTACACGCGTCGCGCTTCTTCGGCGAACCACTCAACGAAAGAAGCTCCGTATTTGATTTCACCTTTGGCTTCGGCTAAGGGCTTACCCTGCTCTGTCGTCAATAAGCGGGCCAGCTCATCCAGATGTTGAATCTGTAGTTCGTACCAACGGCGCAGGACTTTGGCCCGGCCTCCAGCGGATTTGGCGCGCCATTTTTGGAAGGCTTTATGTGCCGCCGCAATCGCTTGTTTAGTTTCTGCCTGTCCACAATCGGCTACTTCAGCTAGTAAAGAACCATCGTAAGGATTGTAAACGGGGAAGGTTGAATCACTCCCAATCCACTCCCCATTGATGTAGGCTTTATTTCTAACAATTTCCATATGCTTATTTTCATTTTTCGGCTAGCGCCAATTAAAAACCGGGAGAACAGGAGATGGTTAATTCCTCCCCCGAAGCTGGATGGACAAAAGTAATTTCCTCCGCATGCAAATGCAAACGATCCGCAGCAGTACCGTAAAGTTCATCGCCTACAATTGGGGTATTCAAACCCGCAGGATGTGCCGCATGCACGCGCAACTGATGCGTGCGCCCCGTAACCGGGAAAAAGTAGATGCGGGTTTTCGCCTCTTGCCGATTTACCACCTTGAAGTGCGTACGTGCTGATTTACCGTGCTCATAACAAACCAACTGACGAGGGCGGTCCTCCAAATCTACGCGCAGCGGAAGGTCAATTGTCCCCTCTTCATGATCCAACGCCCCATTCAGAACGGCTACGTAGCGTTTTTTGATCGTTCGCTTGAGAAATTGGTGTTGTAGTTCCTTATGTACCTCCTTGTTCTTAGCGATTACCATGAGTCCGGAGGTTGACATATCCAGGCGATGCACGATCATAGGGCCGGTAGCCGCTGGATATTGCTTTCGCATTCTCACTTCAACGGAGTCGGTCCACGTCTTACCCGGTACAGCAAGAAAGCCGCTGGGCTTATTGATGACTACCAGATCATCATCTTCGTAAACTACCTCCAATTTGTCCACTTGCACCCGGTCGCGGGCTAAAGGATTTTCTTCTACCCCCAGGCCTTGCAACATATGACCGAGAATGGGTTCACATTTACCACGACAGGCGGGATAGAAATGTCCGTGCTTGCGTATTTCTGAACTCGGAGATGGTCCCCACCAGAATTCCGCCATAGCCAAAGGCTGCAAGTTGTTCTGAAAAGCGAATTGTAGCAGTTTGGGACCGGCGCAATCACCAGCCCCAGCTGGCGGTACTTTAAATACCGTATTAGCAAAGATCTCTCTTACATTCAAGCTTTCGCCCCGAGCATTGAGGAAGTCGTACTGTGCGAACAAACGTGCTTGTAGCGATGCGGATAGCTTTTTACGCAGCACCTTCAAGCGTTCCAACTGATCATCTAGCACTTGCCAGTGTTCCTGACGCTCACTTAAGAATTGACTACATTGACGTTTGACGTCCTTTAATAAGAAATGTCGCTGCATACTTTGCTGACGCAACACTTCCTCCAAAACTTGTTGTTCCTCTTCACTAAATTCTAAACGCGCCTTAGCTCTTTGCGCTTCTCGCTCTTGTTTTGCCTTCTTGTTTTCCTCCTTTACGCTTGCAATTCGCGCTGCATTACGTTCCACTATGACCTTTTTCTCTTGCTGATTCAACCGATAGGCTTCACTTTGCAGCAGTTGCTCAATTTCCTGGTTAAGGGCGTTTAAATCCTCTTCCCCTTTCCGAAAAAAGCCTTGTGGATCGTGGCGATCGTAGAAGGGAGGAACAAAAGGCGGAATAGTAGATCGATCACCGATCTTACCCGAAAAGGCGGCTAAAAAACCTAGCGTTTCATTCGAATCCTGCACCACTAGTACCCCAAACATCTTTCCCACTTTGGAGTTGTGCAAATCTGTCCAGTCCGTACTTCTTTCTATAAAGTTCTTTAATTCTTGGGCCGCAAGTTGTGCCAGTTCATGCGGTTCGTAATAGAAGGGGTACGGAAACTTTTCCGGTAGGGAAATCTGTTCCTCCAGTGCCGGTAACGGCCAAAAATAATCTTGAATTGCAGCTGGGCTCATTTTTTTCACGCTGTAAAAGTACATTAAAAGTACGCCGGTGATTCGCTTGAAATAAATAAGATTAGTACGTAATTTAGGCGGTGAACATTGAATTGTGATACACCTTCACCTGTCTTTGTGTCATCTCTCTTATTACACCGATAAACTGAAGTATGATTAAGTTTAAATCCGCCTTTATTGCGCTCTTATCCCTCACCTTTTTCCAACTGCACGCCCAAGACCCCTTAACGGAAGGTTGGCAGCATTTTGCCGAAAATGACTTTACTGCGGCCCGACGCTCTTTCCAAAAGCTACTGAATGGCCCCCAAGCAGCCCGAGGACATCTGGCTTTGTCTTTGGTCAGTGCAGCAGAAGGAGGCCAAATAAAAGCTGGCGAACAGCATTACCTCGATTTTTACCGCACCAGTGATAATCCACAACCGTACATCTCGGGGCTGTGGTCCATGAACTATGGGCAGCGGAGTGAAGCTCAGGTACAGCTGCTAGAAGAAATGATCGAGCAAGAATCTGGCACCCTGCTGGCCTTGGCCCGTCAGGCACTAGGCCACCACTACTACGCCAAGGGCGACTTCCGCAAGGCGGATCAGTTCTTTACAGCCACCGGTAGCGTCAGAGAATGGAGTGTTCTAGGAGAATTTGAAAATATCTCAGAGAGTGGCTTCGATAAAGAATTTGGTGCGCTGATCCGCCCCAGGCCCACCGATGTCTTCAAAAACAAATGGGGCGTAGAGGTAAAATGGTTTGATATTAAAGCGCCGTCGTATGATAATTGGGTCGACATGACCTATTTCTTTTACGCGGAAAACTCCATTATTTACGCCCAAAACTTCTGCCAAAGCCCTACCGATCAAGAGGTAGAGTTTCGCTTGGGTGTTTCTGGCTCAGCCAAAGTATGGGTCAATGACCAACTGGTATTTACCGAAGCGGACGAACGCAACAATAATACAGATGCCTACCGTTTCCCAGTGCAACTCAAAGCCGGAAATAATCGCATCCTGATTCAGTTGGGAGCCAGCGAAATCGACCGCTGCAACTTCCTGCTCCGCATTACGGATACCAATGGTACTGGCTTGGATAACCTGAGCTTCACGACTCAGTATTCCGAATACCCAAAGGCAGCGGGTGAAGTAGGCGAAGCGATAGCCGATGAAACCGAAGCCTTCTTCCTCGATAAGATCGAGCAGGAGCCAGATGTAATGGAAAATTACCTGGTTTTGAGTCAGTACTACGTCAGCAACGACTTGCTATTTCAGGCCAAGAAGACATTGAAGCAAGCTCGCCAAAAGTGGCCCAATTCCACCTATCTGCTGTTCCAGGAAATTGTCGCTAACGCCAAGGATAACAATCGTACCGTGACCGCCACCTTGGTGGAAGAACTAAAGCAGAAAAACACCACTGGTGCATCCGCCTTGGGTTATCTCTACGATGATGCCCGAGAGAGTAACAATCTAGAAGAAATGGATCGTTTGATTGACAAAATGGAGTCGATCGAAGGCAAGTCCACTAATGTATTGCAGCGCCGGATTGGTATGGCCAACGAACGGGATCAGCGGGAGCGGATGTTCGACTTGATCGAGGAGGCCTACGAACTGCACCCGGATCACTACCGCTTTGTCTATCTAAAATTCCTGGTGGAATCCGAAGCCAACAATAATATGCGGGCGGGTATCAAGATACTACGTCGGTATCTAGAAGATAACTACTCAGAAGAGGCTACCTCCCAACTGGCCAGTGCTCACTTTCAGCAAGGGGATATTGACAAGGGACTTAATACCTACACCGAACTGATTGAGAACAATCCCATTGCCACCGGTTATTATAGTCGTTTGTCCAGTATTTATTTCAATATGGGCAACTACCGTAAAGCGGAAGAATACCTGGAGGAATGTCTGGAGATTGCCCCATACGTAGACTCTTACCATCAAACCTTAGCCAACAGCTACTCTGAGATGGGACGTACCGATGAGGCCAAGTCAGCTTTCCAAAAGGCGATCTACTACAATCCCTACAACTACGAGGCGCGTCGTCAACTGAGGATCATTCAAAGTTTGCCCGACATTTTTGAATCTTTCATTCCCACTGATCCTTACGCACTATTCGAAGCGGCTCCGGATGGCAGTGCCTATCCCAATGATCACAGTATCATTTTGGCCAACAACATCCAGCGGATGATCTATCCAGACGGCGGATCGGAAGAAAAGCACACCCTGGTGGTGAAAGTGTTTAATACCGACGGCATCGATACCTGGAAGGAGTACAGCATACCCGTTTACGACAACCAGGACGGTAGTATTGAAAAAGCCGAGGTACTCAAAAAGAACGGTGCCCGAATTGAAGCAGAAACAAACGGTGGCTATGTGGTATTCTCCAACCTGGAAGAAGGTGATGCCATTCACTTGACCTACCGCTTGCAGAACTACTTTAGCGGCAAACTGGCTAATCACTTTTGGGGTAACCATTTCTTTGAGCTGTTCTTGCCAATAGCCCAAAGTCGACTTGAGATTAAAGTGAAAGATGGAACCGAATTCGCCTACCGAGTAGAGAACGGCGATCTGGAACCAAGAATTGAAAAGGACGGTGGCTACGAACACTACGTTTGGGAGGTAAAGGATGTACCAGCCATTCAGTATGAGCCCTTGATGCCTACTTTATCTGATGTGGGGGCCACCTTACACTACTCTTCCTTACCCGATTGGGACTATATCGCAGATTGGTACTCCGATTTGGCACAGGCGAAGGCAAAGGGTGATTTTGAGGTAGAAAGTACGGCCCAAGAACTGTTCCCGACGGGTGAACAGTTGGATGACCGCCAAAAGGTGGAGCGCATCTACAACTACATTGTCAAGAACATTCGTTATCGTTCTGTTTCGTTTCTGCAGAGTGGTCTAATTCCGCAAAAAGCCTCTACCACTATTTCTGCCAAGCAAGGTGATTGCAAGGATGTTTCCACCCTATTTGTGGCCCTCGCAGCTACGCAAGGCATTGATGCCAATCTGGTGCTGGTCAATACCCGCAACAATGGAGAAAAAGAGATGATGCTGCCCAGTATTGACTTCAATCACTGCATTGTGCAATTACCAATGGAAGGAAAAGACTTCTTCGTGGAGCTCACCTCAGAGAACCTGCCCTTTGCCGCCAGTGGGCCGAGTACAAAAGGCGCCTTTGCATTGGAAATTCCCAAGAAAGGCGCTACCTCGATCAATACGGAGGCAGAAATTTTGGCATCTGGTGTACAGGTAGCGGCTACCGTCAGAAGAACCAGTGATGTGAGCTTTAACGGTAACTCAATGCTCGTCAGTAAATCCAGCACTAAGACGGGTACTGCGGCCTCTGGCATGCGTAACTCCTACAAGAATCTTGGAGATGATATGCAGCGCAAAAACATGCAGGAGGCGATTAACCAGGAAGCACCCGGGATTCGCTTGCAGAATTTAGAATTCGTGAGTGGATTAGACAATAACGATCCAGCAGTCGAATACCAGTACAGCTACGAAATTCCGGATGTATTTACAGAAATCAGCGGCCTGTACATCCTAGGTTTACCCTTTGCGGATGACTTAAAGAATCCGGCTTTCATGGCGGAGGCTGACAGAAGTCACCCACTTAATTTGTGGCAATATTTCAATATTACTTTGGAAGAAGAAACCTTGAACATTAACATTCCAGAAGGCTTTACGCTGGCGGAAGTTCCTGCTTCTACTAAGGTGGAAACAGCCAATGTCCTCTACGAACTCAACTTTACCAATGAAGGTAACAAGCTGACAGTCCAGCGGGTATTTGAACTGCGTGAAGACATCACCTCCGCAGACGATTACACCGAGCTCAAACAAGCGATTGAGCAAATTGTGAAGGCTGATAGTCAACGTATTGCCTTTAAGAAAGAGGGGTAAAGTTCTCCTAAGGTCCAGCATGCAAAACCCTCATTTTGGAATAAAATGAGGGTTTTGTTTTTCAGCAAGGGGTTTATAGCCCCTTAGGTACTCCAGCACGGCCCAGCGTTCATCTTCCGTCAGTTTATCACCGTAATAATGTCCGGTATTGGCGTAGCCTGGCAAGGTGGTATCGTAAGTGAGTCGGCCGCCTCCGCTATTCTTTTCCTCGTACAACCAACCGATTTCTTTCCAGTTAAAGTCCTTGGAGTCCTTACTCCGTTCCCAATAAGTCGGTCGCGCAGCACTGAAAAGCACACTGTACAAATCCGGTACAGCACCATTGTGGAGATAGGGGGCAGTAGCCCAAATACCATCCAGCGGTGGTGCAATATAACCGTGCTCGGGCTCAAACCAGGATTGAGGAGTTGAGGTAGCAAACCAGCTCTTATTGTACCAGTCGACGATCTTGCTATCTACGGCGTAATCGGCATATAGGGGGTCGGTACCAATCGCGTCTACTGCTACCACTTTGTTGGGGTAGGTTTCTTCCTCCCCGTAGGTGCCATGGCAGGAGGAACAATGTTCGGTAAAAACGGCCTCTCCCTGGCTAGCCAGTTCTTGATCAATAGCTTTCGGATACGCTGGAGGCTCCAAGGAGCGAATCCAGGCGGTAATGTGCACAAATTTTTCTTGGGCAAGCCGCGCGGCTGTGCTGTCTTCAATGCCCAAAACAGAGGCTTGAAAAAGTAGCTTAGTAAAATCTCCACGCCCCACCGCTGTGTAGTAGAGCGCGTTCTTTTTTTGGAGGTGCCAAAGAGCAGGAATATCACTGCCCAAGTTATACTCCCGAACGGGATACTGCGCTTCCGCTGTATAGGTCAAATCAGTGGGGTTGCGGTAGCGCATGCAAGCTTCGGCAATACGAGCCGCAGGGTTAACCGCAGGGTTATTCATTTGAATATAAGGGGCCATGGCCGAAAAGAACTTGCCAAAGGCATCAAAAGATTGGATGGTTGCAGTATCTCGTTTGTATTTACGGCGCACCTGCCAATTCATCAGCTTTGCGGGTAACTTCAAGCTACCTTGGTTGTCATTCAGGGAATTACCGATTCCCAAAATCAGTTCTCCATTAACCTTACCAGCGTGGCAACTAAAACAGGTACCATTCATGACTTCCACACCATAAGCCGATTCGAAAACAGCAAAACCGTAGGGGGTAGCTAAACCAGAACTCGCAGCGAAAGCATCGGGGTCTTGTTCCACTCTTTTTTGCATGACTGCATAGGGTAAACCTGTGCCCAGGTAGGCTCCTCTAACCAGATAGTAGAAACCGCTGTCCGGGTTTCCCTCCAGCAATTGTGGAGTCGGGTCTATTGTTTTGGTCTTCCAGTCAGCCGTCTCCGCTTTAGAGGGCAGGTCAAAAGTTGTTCCACAAGCTACAATAAGCGCCAGCAGCAAGCACAAAACGGGGTAGGTAAATTTCATAAGGCTGAAACGCCAAAAACTTCCTTACGGTTTTGTCTTTTCGTCTAGAAACACAAATCCCGTGCCTCAAAGAAAATGAGACACGGGATTCTTTCTTAGTTGGTCTTGCGTTACCAACAAGCTGACAGTTGATTAACCGGCAGTTAGGTCATTCACAGCTGCGTCGCTGGTAGCATTTTTCTTAACAGAAGCGATGCCGTTCTCCATGCCGGTAGCCGCCTTGTACATTTGGCTCTTTCCAACGACCTGGCCGTTAGAAGCCTTAAGGGTAAAGAACACGCGACCGTCTTTAGCTTCTTTACGCTCAAAGTTAGCATCGTTAGCAGCGTGGTTGATAACAGACTGTACGCCGTTCATAGCACCGGTCTTGGCTGCGTAGCCTTGGCTAGAAAGCACTACCTGACCGTTGCTGGCCTTGAGGTTGAAATAGAATTTACCTGAATCGTTTTTGAAAACTTCAAAAGCCATAGTTATAACTTTTCTGTGAATTAAAGGTATTAGAAATTTTTTATGCTTTGCTCGTTGAGCACAGTCTTAAGACTACATATTCAGTAAAAGTAACACCGAACGCGATTTTCTTCTGGTGTTTACGTTTTAGCACGCTGAATATCTGCTTTTTCCGTTAAGCGTCCTAAATATTATTCAAGTTTTCTGTTACCACCCAGGTTTGAGTCATCCTATAGTTAGCAAATACTTGGCAACGAGCCGGAGCTGGTCACGAAATAAGCCTTTTCCACCCTCCGAATTGTCAAATACACCCTCAGTTACCACTTATTGCGCTAAAGTAGCCGTTTACCCAAGGGAAACCGACCAAGGCCATTCACCTCTTCCAAAAATGGGGTATCGCCAACAACTTTAAGAAAAAAAGTAATGGCCGTTCCCCACTTCCACAACCCGCTAAACTCACACCTCAGCTATCACCATCAGGCTGCAAAGGCCGTACGCGTACTGAGTATAGATGGTGGGGGTATGCGGGGTGTTATCCCGGCAACAATCCTGGCTGAATTGGAAGATTTACTGATAGCGGAAACAGGCGAAGCGTCTACCCGACTAGTTGACTATTTCGACTTCTTTACTGGTACCAGCACCGGGGGAATTCTGATTTGCCTTTATTTGCTTCCTGATCCCCAGAATCCCACCCGCCCACGGTATTCTGCCCGGGAGGTCTTAGCGCTTTACACCCAACAGGGACCACTTATCTTCTACCGTAATCTGAAGCGTCGACTAACCAGCATGATGGGGTTTACCAAGGATAAATTCGACAGTGCACAAATGGCTAAGATGCTCCGCCGCTTCATGGGAGAAGCTCCATTAAGCAGTGCATTGAAGCCTTGCTTGATTCCTGCTTACGATATCTCACAGCAAGCAGCTTATTGCTTTGATAGCCACTTGGCCAAACAGAAACAATCCTCCAATTTCCCCATTTGGCAAGTTGCCCAAGCCACCGCCTCTGCACCGGTTTACTTTGAGCCGATGGTGGTGCAAGCGCAGGATGGCAGCCGACGCACCTTGATTGATGGCGGAATATTTGCGAATAATCCGAGCTTGACCGCTTATCTGCATTTGCAAGGCAAGTTGCCGTCAGCAACCCCCATCCATTTGCTATCGCTGGGTACGGGTTGTACGGCTAAGCCTTATCAGGTAAAGGACTTTAAGGCGAAAGGAATTCTTCGCTGTTGGAAACCATTGTTACACGTTTTGGGAACCGCTAAGAAACACAGTACCGAAATGCAGGTTTGCACTTTACTAAAGCGGGGATCTAATCAGTACTATCGCCTCAATCCGAAATTGCTTGGGGTAAGTTCACAAATGGATAATACTTCTCCTAAACAGATTGCTGGCTTACAGCAATTGGCACACGATTTCGCCGAAGGGCAGAAGCTTTTATTACAGCAACTCGTTCGTTCGATAATGACGCGAGCATGCACTGCAGCCTAACTTCCGCAACGTAGAATTTTAAGGATTAAGGTTGAACCGCTCTAGCGCTTGCAGAAAGTCATCTTTCCGACGGCGAGAAATACTGATTGCTTTGCCTCCTTGCATAATTACGAAGCCGCCTTCGTTGCGGATATACTCGGTCATCAGATGAAGGTTAATCAGGTAGGAATGGTGAATTCGGCAGAAGCCATAGTCTTGCAATTCCTCCTCTAACCACCCCAGTGAGCGACTAATCTTAAGCGGCTTTTGCTCCTTGATGTAGACCAGCGCCACATTATCTTCTGCCTGGGCATAAATAACCTCAGAAAGGTCGATAAACTGCTGACCGGTACTGATCGGAAAGCCAAAGCGTTGCTGGGTGGGAGTTTCCGTAGCGGTAGAGCTAGCTGATTTTTTCTGCTTGGTACGGCATTTCGCTACCGCATCCAGCAGTTCATCTTCGTCAATAGGCTTAAGTAAATAATCCAGGGCACTATTCTTAATAGCCTGGATCGCATACTCATCGTAGCTGGTGGTGAAAATGAGCTCAAAAGTAGGATGCTTGATGGCCTCCAGCACATCAAAGCCCGTCATATCGCCTAAGCGGATATCGAGAAATAGCAAATCAGGCAGGTGTCGCTTAATCGCTCGAATGGCATCCTTACCAGTGGTGCACTCTGCTACAATTTCCACCTCCGGGCAGTTGTTTTGCAGCTTCCAGCGCAGGTTATCCATGCCACTTGGCTCATCTTCTACTAGTATAGTTCTAATTTTGCTCATAGTACGTAAGTTTTCTGCGACGGGAAATAAGTAAATCCGCTCCCGATCAAAGAAGGAACCACCTCGTAAAGCAGGTCGGCTAGTGGCTGAAAAAAAACAGCACATCCAGTATCTTGTCTGAAAGCAATTATCCTTGCCGAATTGTCATTGAGAATGTTTTGGCCATGAGGCACCCCAAGCGATAAACAGCAGATACGCTGTTGTGCTTCCTCCCGATAGTGTAGGAACCAAATTAGATATGTAGGCTTTACGAGCAAAATGGCAGAAAGTCAGTGTTGGGGCTCGTTGGGGTCAACGCTTGCGCCAATTTAGTGAACTTTTTCGGTACCTATGCAAGCAAAAGCTTTTTGGTCAGATAGACCTGACAAAAGCAAAAACGCAATCTGGCTCATTAGTGTATTCTTGCTACAAACTGGTAAGCAGAACTTCTAGGCTTCTGCCCGATAGTAAATCTTACTCCCAGCTGGAACACTATCCGTAATCCAGGTATTACCACCAATGATGGATCCCTCCCCAATCACTGTTTCCCCACCCAATATGGTAGAGCCTGCGTAGATGACCACCCGATCACAAATAGTAGGGTGACGCTTGGTTTGGGCCAGACTTTTCTTGACGCTTAAGGCCCCCAAGGTGACCCCCTGATAGATTTTGACATCCTTGCCAATATCTACGGTTTCACCGATCACAATACCAGTACCGTGGTCGATACAGAAGCGCTCACCAATTCTGGCGGAAGGGTGGATATCTACGCCGGTTAGCGTATTGGCGTGTTCCGAAAGTATACGCGGGATCAACGGTACGCCGAGCCGGCAAAATTCATGTGCTAAGCGATATACCGCAATGGCATAAAAGCCAGGGTAAGAACGAATGACCTCCGTCAGACTATTCGCCGCAGGGTCCCCGGCGAAGATCGCCTGGGCATCCATTTCTATCTGATGGTGAACCCTTGGCAATGCTTCCATAAACTTATGTTCTATTTCACCGGGGCTCAACTCCAAGTCATCCACCAGAATTTCTAAAATGTCATAAAGCTTCTGGCGGGCTGTAGCGAACTCGTGTTCAAAGGCCCGCTGTGAGCGGAAACGTTGCTTGGCTAGCTCCGGGAAAAGAAGTCCTAACAATCCGTCCAGCCATGTACAAACAGCCTCAGAGGATGGGACGCGAGGAGTAGATGCATGTAGTTGATAAAGCTTATTGAAAAACTGCTGGTGCATAAACCAAAAGACTTGGGATTATGGAAAGGCTATCGTTGCATAGTAAAACGATATAGCACAGCCAAAAGATGCATAGTTGCAGCAATTTTAGGATTTCCTAGTGGGAGATGGATGGTCTTTGGTGGGTAAGTGAGACTAAACGTTGCGCACCCTAGAAGTAGCGAATAAACGTTTCACGCTGTAGTCCCCTACCCCATTGGCGAAGACCATTAATAGGCCGCCGGTGATGGCGATATTCTTCATGAAGTGAATACCCTCCAATCGTTGTTCAGATACGGGGAAGCTCCAAAAATCATGGACAATAAAGGTGACGGGGAGCCAGTAGGCCAGGAGAAGAAATACCCCAAATTTCGCGCGATAACCCGTTAAGATTAGAGCTCCTCCCAGGATCAAGCAGAAAATGGCACCGTAGAGCAGCAAATCTTGCCGCCAGGTGAGGCCATACTCGGTCATCAAGGCCTTGGTTTCTTTACCAAACTTAATGCTATCATAGGCTTCGTAGAAAAAAATAAAGGAAAGAAAGACTCGGCCAAGTAGATCAAATAGGTTCTTCATGCAATGCTTAGGCTCTGATTCACGGTTCTGAAATGAAGTTTCAGTTTGGTCCTTTTGGGGTACTGTACCAGCTAAGGTAACGGATTATAAACAAGAAGGCTGGACCAGGAGTTGCTTCGCAGACGATTTCAGCGGTAATTATTGGTAAAAACGCTGGACCGCCCGAGCTACATTTTGCCCATCCATAGCTGCAGAAAGAATGCCGCCAGCGTAGCCCGCGCCTTCGCCACACGGGAAGAGGCCGCGCGTCTGCTCGTGCATATACGTTTCCCTGGAGCGAGGGATACGTACGGGAGAACTGGTACGGCTTTCCGTGCCAATTACGGTAGCTTCTTCCGTGTAGTATCCTCGCATTTTCCGGCCAAATGCCTGGACGCCTTCGCGCAAACGTTCGTAGATAGCTGCAGGCAAGAGATCGTGCACTGGTGCAGCGTAGATACCGGGTATATAGGAAGTATTCGGCAAATCCTTGGAAACCCGCCCGGCCACAAAGTCGACTAAGCGGCTTGCGGGTGCTTGTTGTCCACCATCTCCATGGGAGAAAAATTGCTGTTCCACTGCTTGTTGGAAAGCCAGCCCTGCAAAAAGGCCGTGCTTAGCGTATGGGGCTAAGTCCTCCATCTCTACAGCCACTACGGTACCGGAATTGGCGTACGGAGAATCACGGCGGCTCAGGCTCATTCCGTTTACTACCAGTTCACCAGGAGCAGTAGCGGCGGGGACCACCAGCCCACCCGGACACATGCAAAAGCTGAAGACGCCGCGCCCGTCAACCTGGGTTGCCAGGCGATAGCTAGAAGCCGGCAGGTTTTCCTCGCGCTTCTTTTGCCCGTATTGGATTTTATCAATCAGTGGCTGCGGGTGTTCAATGCGAACCCCTAGGGCAAAGGGCTTGGCCTCCATGAAAATCTCGTGCCGGTGCAGTAAATGGAACATATCACGAGCAGAGTGCCCGGTGGCCAGAATCACCGCTTCCGCGCGAAATTCTTCCTGATCATTTACCACTACACCTTTCATTACCCCATCCTCCAGAATAAAATCAGTGACATGGTGCCCAAAGCGGACCTCACCACCGTAGCGCCGGATCGTTTCTCGGATATTGGCTACGATCTTTGGGAGCTTATTGGAACCGATATGGGGGTGTGCATCAACCAGAATATCAGTTTTAGCACCGTGCTCTACTAAGAGGCGTAGACTCTTCTCGATGTTGCCTCGCTTGTGCGAACGCGTATACAGCTTACCATCAGAATAAGTACCAGCGCCGCCTTCACCAAAACAATAATTGGAGTGCGGATTAACTTCGCCAAACTGCTGTATCGCTCTTAGATCCCGGCGACGTTCGCGTACGTCCTTTCCCCGTTCCAGGATGATGGGTTTTAGTCCCAGCTCGATCAACTCCAGGGCTGCAAACATTCCAGCTGGTCCAGCGCCAACTATAATTACGGGCGGTGCTTCGTCCACCATCTGATACTGGTCCAGAATAGCAGGCTCAGCAGCGGGCTGTTCCTGTAAAAAGGCTTGTACTTGTAAGCGAAAAAAAGGATGACGCCCGCGGGCATCGATGCTACGGCGGCGAACGCGTAGCTCGGTGAGTTCTTCCGGGCGGCAGCGTAATTGTTTCAAAACGCGTTGCCGCAAAAGCTCCTCATTGCCCAAATCTGCTGGGCGAAGCTTAATCTCTAATTGCTTTATCATCTAACAGTTCGGTATTCATCCGAAAATGTGAGCTGCAAAGATACACAGGCGTTTCAAAAAGCTAGCCAGGTCTGCTAATAAGACTCTGCTTCGCTTGCTATTGGTCGTCCACCTCCGCTTCTTCCTCTTTCAGAAACCAACTGGTACCGTTGGGATCTTTGATAAAATTATTGGGAATGTAAACTTTCACCTGTATCACTTCGTAGCACTGATCACCACCCGAAACAATCGGTGCACGCCTAGAATGGTACGAGTCCAATAGGAGCGTGGTTCCCATAAGCGTATCAATCACATCCCAGCGCCGATCATCTTCCATAAAAAAGCGGACAATACCCTTGGTGGCATTATAGACTGTCACCTCAGAAGTAACCATAATCTGATTGCCATCCCAGCTGTTTGCCTCGTAGGGATCCACCAGGTCAAAGTCGATCTGATCTACGGAATCTACCGGAAAAACCCAGTGAAGCCGATCGTGAATCTGTGCAATGGCACTGATCTGTAGGCCTAGAAAACAAAGGAGTAAAAAAAGACGGAAAGAAGCCAACATGATAATGCGTTATGAAGCAATAAAAATGAGGGTGGGCCGCATCCAAGCTGATTGGAAACGGCCCACCAAACTAACGTGTAAGCATCGTAAAATGTTATGACCACACTATACCGGCAGCCAATGCTGGGTTAAAGACCAGAAGCAGTAGTGCTGTTTTCGACGCTTACCCGAACATTTTCGGGTACAAATACAACGTAAGTAATGTCTTCAGTTAGCACTTTGCCATTTACACGCACTTCACGTTCCAAACCAGGAACAGAAATAGTGTATTGGGCTTCATCAAGTTGCCCTTTGAGATTGTAACGACCGGCCTGCGCCAACGAACGTAGCATAGATTCGCTACCGCTGGTAAGACCGACTGTCATTTGTACACGCGCTATGGATTGGGCCCAAGTCTTAACTTCTACTGGTGCATCTACACGCAGTACAGTTTCCTGGGCTCCCATTAGATTGAAAGAGCGAACAAAAGTTTTCTCAATGGTTTGGGCAAAAAGACCCGCGCCAGCCAAGAAAAACAAAACGGCGAAAGTTATACGGGATCCTTTCATAATGAGGTAGTTTGATCAAAAGAATGACTGATTGGTAAATAGTTGCAATATTCAATAATTTACCAATATTTAACTTATGAATCAAGTTTTCACCGAACTATCTACCGTGAAAACCGGAATTGACTTTATCATCTGATGGCAGCTCTAATGCCTACCAACTGTTCAAGTAAGGGTTCTAATCGATCCAGCGGTAGCATATTAGCGCCATCGCTCTTTGCTATTGCTGGCTCGGGATGGGTCTCAATAAAGAGTCCATCCACTCCTACGGCTATGCCTGCTTTAGCGACAGCACCAATGAGTGCCGGCCGCCCTCCAGTTACCCCGCTAGCCTGGTTGGGCTGTTGCAGGGAGTGCGTACAATCAAGGACCACAGTAGCACCAAATGACTGCATACTGGGTAGGCCCCGATAATCGATTACCAGATCCTGATACCCAAAAGTGGTTCCGCGTTCAGTCAAGATGACCTTATCATTACCACTTTGGACCACCTTGTCCATGGCAAACTTCATTGCTTCTGGACTGAGAAACTGCCCTTTTTTGACGTTAACCACCTTACCGGTTTGCGCTGCCGCAACTAGTAAACTGGTTTGCCTGCATAAAAAGGCGGGGATCTGTAGTATGTCAACGTATTCCGCAGCCATTGCTGCTTCTTGCTCAGTGTGAATGTCCGTCGTAACCGGCAGGCCAAAAGTTTCACCTACTTTGCGTAGAATCTTCAGTGCCTTTTCATCACCGATGCCAGTAAAGGAATCAATCCGCGAGCGATTAGCCTTGCGGTAAGATCCTTTAAAGATGTAGGGAATTTTCAAGCGGTCGCAAATTTTGCTAACCGCCTCAGCAATCTCCATTGCCATTTCTTCTCCTTCGATAGCACAAGGTCCAGCGATCAGGAAAAAGTTCCCACTCTTTAAATGCTTTAGCCGAGGAATATGCTGCAAGTTCATGTAGAATTGTCGTTTTTTTTGTCTGCACCAAAGATATTATTCCAGATCAGGAAAGGATTGCTCAAACGCAAACATTTCTGAACAGTACCAAAGATCCTTAGTCAGTTAGCGATTATACTACTTAGAACTTGTAAGAAAGGCCAAGGTTGGCCAGCGAAATACCAAATCCCAATTCGCCAAATACGCTGAGGCGTTCACCTAGTGTACGACGCGTGCCCACGAAGCCGCTAAACAGTAGGCTATTATCCTGTGGACGAGAGAAGCTAGGAAGTTCATCGTCGCGTGTCTGCTCTTCGGCCAGGATCACTACATCCTTATCCACATCTGCAATGTTAGCACCAATGGTAAAGCCACCGTATACCCGCCAATTATTGAGGTCATTACTATGGATGGCCGTGCGCAGACCTAACATGTAGGTAGACGTTTCATAATACTCTGCAATACCGGCGTTAAGGTTTACATATTCTCCGTGATACTGGGAGTAGCTACCGCTTAAGCCTAAGGCAAAGTTGGGGCTCAGAAAAAACTCAGCGTTTAAGCTTACAGGAGGTACTATAGTACTCACAGCGTCAGCAGCGTAGGTGGGGATAAGCCCTACCGCAGCGTTAACTTGGATATCACCAGCTTTGAGGCGGTAATCTTGAGCGGAGAGGTTTAGGCTAAAAAGAGCAAAACAAATAATGATAATCGAACGCATGTTCATGGATGTCTCTGGATTTAAGTCTTTATGTGATACGTTTTATTTGTTGATGCAAAATTAGGTCAAATGGTAACCAGAGTCAAGCAAATACAGCAGATTATTCTGATTTTTTATCAAAAAAAATATCATTCAGAATATAATTCTTTAAATATAGCTTATTTCGATAAGACCTGCCTTACGAGGGCTATCTCCCAATTTTAAATTAGCCGAAAAAATCTTACAAATTCAGCGACTGTTGGAAGACTCACGGAGCGTGATTTCGGCCATCTTTTTACGTTTTCTTTACAACAATCAATAAGTTCTCATGTTCTACAGCGGTTTTAGAGGATAATTAGTAAACACAAGACTACAGCACGTAAATGCCCGCAACGCTCCCTACTTTTATCTACAGAAGAGACTGTAATCCACAGAAAGTAGCGAAATCACTGAACCAACAAGGTGTTTACGTGTTAGGCAATTAAAGTCCCAAACACGGCGAAAAGAGTGGTATGACAAAAGAAGAATTCCTTAAGTCTGGTCTGATAGAGCAACATGTGTTGGGACTAACCTCCCCTGAAGAAGAGCAAGTGGTGCAGCATTTTCTACAGCAGCATCCCGAACTCATGGACGAGGTGGAAGGTCTACACAGCGCGATGCACCAATATGCGAGTCAGTATGCTATCCCTACTTCTGATGCTATGGGAGCAAATAATACGACCGCTGGCGGCCCCGCAAATATGACTAGTCTACCACGTTCAGCCGGCGGTGGTAGATTCTTGCTCTATACTTTATTACTGGTGTGTGCTGGTGGTTGCTTCTGGTTATTTAATAATAATCAACAGCAGCAACAGGATATAATACAGCTGGAAGCAGAATACGCCGCCCTTGCTGATTATTGTGACAAGCATACTAAGGTTGCACGCGATGCACAGGCGCTACTTAACAAGACCAAACTTCCCACCACACAACGCTATGTAGTAGGTGGTACAACCATAGCGCCTGATGCCTTTGCCGTAGCTTACTGGAACCCGGAATTAGAGGAAGGTTGGCTCGATCCCACCAAACTCCCACAGCTACCAGATGATCGCCAATACCAAATTTGGGCAGATGTGCACGGTGAAATGATCAGCATTGGCTTAATCCCCAAGGATGACGACACGCTAGTGACCATTAATTTCCTGGAGGAAGCAGAGAGCATAAATATTACCCAAGAAGCCTTAGGAGGCGTTGATCACCCAACAGTAGCCTTGTTAACGGCAAATGGATATTTGTAAAACTAAGTTTAACTTTTGTGATAAAACACACTTTTTTTGGTGGTTCATTACCAATATTGCAAAATTTATTTAACTTAGCTCATATCCTACTTATCCCTGTTATTCATAGCAACTACCCCAACCTACAAGTTTTCACTATATAAGCTTGTAGTTCGGTACTCATCCCTAGTTATTCCAATTAGCATTTTTCTGAAATAGACATTGGCGTCTATTGTCTTTATATTTTGGTGTCCCTAATGAACATGTGCGTTTCAAGAGAAAATTTGCCTTATTATATTTAATTACTTGAGAAAACGTACAGTCATGATCGTTCTTTACATTATTTCAGCTGCCTTTTTCCTGGGCGGTGGTTTGATGCTTGCTTCTTATGCCACGCAAACGCGTCGTCGAAGTTGGTCTTAGATCACTACTCCGTGTTTAAACCAGGAAAAACATCAATTCCCAAAAGCTGTCTATCGTTGGCTCGCCTATGAAACACTATAGTTGAGTTGACACCCAAGCAACCCCAATCTACTTTACTGATTCTGTGCTTACTGATTGCTGTACCCGTTCCCCTTATAATTGGTGTACAATCAACAGTAGAGAATTTCAAGTAGAGGATAAGGTTGCGCTTTGAGAGGCTGGCAAAAACTTATGAGAGGGTGTTTGTCGGCATAACATACCAAAAATGGAAAATGGGAAGCGAGCTTGTGCTCTGCTTCCCATTTCTGTTTATAGTAGCTCCTCTTGGCAAAGAGAGGACACATCTAGTCTAGCTTTAAGACATCCAGGAATGCCTTCTGCGGTACTTCTATTTTGCCAAACTGGCGCATCTTCTTCTTACCTGCTTTTTGCTTTTCCAACAGCTTACGCTTACGCGTGATATCACCGCCATAACACTTGGCCGTCACATCCTTCCGCAGAGCGGAGAGCGACTCCCGAGCAATAATCTTAGCGCCAATGGCTGCTTGGATTGCGATCATAAACTGCTGACGAGGAAGCAGCTCTTTCAGTTTTTTACAAATCTTACGCCCAAAGGACTCCGCCTTCGTACGGTGTACCAGGGCAGAAAGAGCATCCACATTTTCTCCGTTGAGCTTAATATCTAGCTTGACCAAATCAGACTCCCGGTAATCCAGCGGTTGATAGTCGAAAGAGGCGTAACCGCGAGAAATACTCTTGAGCCGATCATAAAAATCAAATACGATCTCAGCCAGTGGCAACTCAAAGCTGAGCTCTACCCGTTCTGGCGACAAATAGTATTGCTTCTTCAGGATACCGCGCTTCTCGATACAAAGATTCATAATACCACCAATGTATTCTGAATCGGTAATGATCTGTGCGGTGATATAAGGTTCCTCTACTTTGTCCAGTACGGTTGGTTCTGGAAGCTCAGTTGGGTTCCGAACCATCATTCGTACGTCAGGCTCGCGCTTGGTGTATGAGTAGTAGCTTACGTTAGGAACCGTGGTGATTACATCCTGATTAAACTCACGTGCCAGGCGTTCCTGAATAATTTCCAAATGCAGCATCCCCAGGAAGCCGCAACGGAAACCGAAGCCCAAAGCAGCAGATGATTCCGGCTCAAACACCAAGCTGGCATCATTTAACTGTAGCTTCTCCAAGCTCTCCCGTAAGTCTTCGAAATCGTCATTATCCAAGGGGAAAATACCGGCGTAAACCATTGGTTTTACCTCTTCGAAACCCTGAATGGCTTCACCTGGATTATCTACTAAAGTTAGGGTATCCCCTACTTTGATCTCACTAGAACGCTTGATACCGGTAATGATGTAACCCACATCACCCGTTCCTAAACGTTTAGTGGGTTGGTAGTCGAGCTTAAGTACTCCAATTTCGTCCGCAGAGTATTCTGCCTCCGTAGCTACAAATTGTACGCGGTCACCTTTACGCAAAGAACCATTCAGAATACGAATATTGGCAATCACTCCCCGGAAAGGATTGAATACGCTATCGAAAACCAATGCCTGCAGAGGGGCCTTAGGATCACCTTCTGGCGCCGGAATACGATCCACAATGGCATTTAATATCTCTGGCACTCCCTCCCCGGTCTTACCACTGGCAAGCAAGATCTCTTCTTCTTCACAACCGATGAGATCAATAACCTGAGCAGCCACTTTTTCCACCATGGCACTCGGCATATCAATCTTATTCAGGATAGGGATAATTTCCAGATCATGCTCAAGGGCTAAAAACAGGTTGGAAATAGTCTGCGCTTGAATGCCTTGGGTAGCATCAACGATCAACAGTGCGCCTTCACAAGCCGCAATTGAACGCGACACCTCATAGCTAAAGTCAACGTGTCCGGGAGTATCAATCAGATTGAGTACATATTCCACACCATCCGAGTGCTCATAGTTCATCTGCACCGCATGGCTCTTAATTGTAATGCCACGCTCCCGCTCCAAATCCATGTCGTCCAAAGTCTGAGCTTTCAGGTCGCGATCGGAGATAGTCTGCGTGGTTTGCAGCAGCCGATCAGACAAAGTGCTCTTCCCGTGGTCAATATGGGCAATTACACAAAAATTACGGATATGCTTCATTTCGCAAAGATAGTCTATTTTGCTATCTGAACACCTCTCAGGATTACAGTTTTTTGCCCTCTAAATAGGACGTTTGGTCATTTGAGCGTTAAGATTTTAACAGCTCAATTTCCAGTCCGCTTTTGCGAACATCAGATAACCCCTTTCAATGAGATATTCGTTTATATTATTGTTGCTTTTTACGCAATACTTAACGGCCCAAGTGCCTGCAGTGTTTGATTCCTTGCAATCCTATTACTCCACTACCCTCTTCTTTGCTAGCGGATCGGCAGAATTGGATTCGCTTGCTTTGCAAACCTTAGCTAACTGCCCAGGCCCCAGTGCGGCTTCTGACCAACTGTACCTTACCGGCCATACTGATGCCATTGGTAGTCTGGAATACAACGAAGACCTGGCCATCAGACGAGCGACAAGCGCTAAAAACATACTGCAAACTAAGGGTTGGACTGAGGGCGATATGGTGATCCAAACCTTTGGTGAACGGACCCCCGTGGCCAACAACGCCCAAGAAGAAGGCCGTCGCCAGAATCGGCGAGTGACGCTGGATTTTTATCGAGTCGTGCCCTTCCGGAAATTTTGTGGCCAAGTCATTGACCCTGCTTCCGATCAGCCAATTCCAGAGGCCCTCGTAAGATTGCATGGACGCAGTTTTTCTGACACGCTCCTTCTCGACGAATCTGGGCGTTTTTGTACAGCCTTACCAATTGACACCGTAGTTGGAATTGAAGTCTACGCAAAGGGGTATTTCCTAGCTAATCAAATGTTGAAGATGCGTCCGGGTACTATTCCGGAAATTCAGCTAGAACTACAGGAAGCGAAAGAGGGTGCAGTAGCAGATATTGAAGAGCTCTTTTTTGTCGGTAATGAAGCTATCCTATTAGCAAGATCAAAGGAAGTACCGGCCAAGATTTTGCGCTTTATGCAAATCAATACACACCTGCGAGTTGAAATCGCTGGGCACGTTAACTTCCCCAACCGCCCTCCCGTGACCGAAGATACTTTTGAATGGGACCTCTCCTGGCGGCGAGCAAAACTGATTTACGACTACTTGATTGACAATGGCGTACCCGCTGAAAACCTCACCTATCAGGGCTACGGCAATCATGAAATGCGCTATCCCAAGGCCGTCACACCTGCCGACCAGGAAGCAAATCGGAGAGTGGAGATTAGGGTACTGGAAGTTTTGGAATAAGTGGACAGTGGACAGTGGAGAGTAGACAGTGGACAGTGGACAGTAGACAGTAGACAGTAGACAGTTGTCAGTGGTTAGTGGTTAGTTGTCAGTGGTTAGTGGTCAGTGTACAGTGGTTAGTGGTTAGTGGTTAGTGGTTAGTGGTTAAAAAATGCATGGTGTGTTTACCAATGGGATTAGGTAGGTGATAGTGTTTTTGATTACACTTCAGGTAAAAATCCTTAATTCTGAAGTGGAGTCCAGGCCATCAAAGAAACAGCAGCCAAACCATTAGCGCCTGCAAAACCATAGTTCCGTCCAGTGCTCCGGTGAAGTAGTAATCGTGACGGTGAGGATGGGAGTACCGAATCAACAAGCCACTCACCAGCAAAGACAAAACCAAAGCAGCAGTAGTTAGGCCAGCGTATTGTGTGGTCCATAGGTTGAGCAGCACACACAGAAAGGCGATCCCCAACGCGGCATAAGCAATCCGTTTGGCCTGTTCTATGCCTAACTGTCCGGGAATGGTACTTACTTCACCTTCCAAATCGAGAATCAAATCACGAATATCAAAGGGAATAGTGATCGCAAAGACGAAGAAGGCGCGTTCGATGAAGATTAACCCCAGGGTCTGATCGATTGCTCCACCCCAGTACATGACCGGCCCCACCACCGTGATCCAGGCCCAACAAAGAGCGATAAGAAAAATCTTTAGGTACGGAAAGTCGCGCAATCGGCGCCCCCGGAATAACGGCAAGACGTAGGCCAGAGCAAGTAAGGAGGGCATTAGCAATACCAACTGGGTCTGTAAAGGAAGCTGCCAAAAGAACCAAGCGCCCAGTAGGCCAGCCACCAGCATGTACATCATAATGTGCAACTGGAAGGTATTCATGATCTGGAAGCGCCCCGCATAAATTGGTGCTTTTTTCATGCGCATAGCAACCAGGCGATGCAGGGCATAAATGACCAAGGTGCCCGCCGCCACAAAGCCATCAAGCGCCGAGCTTCGCCATTCTCCAAAGTATAGAAGCTGGGTCTGCACTTGCATCAGCCAGGCGGCTAGGGCGATCCAAAAATGGCCGTAGAGGAGCAGGTCGATAAACTTGCGGAGCATACGCCTAAAGGTAGGCTGAAAACAAAAATGGTTCGGAAATCCGAACCATTTTTCTTACTACTTTCTTAGTACGATGATCTTTTGCCTAACACAGTGGGCCAAACAAATGAGCCTACGACATCTAGAAGTATTTAAAGCTTTGTCCTGCCTCAATCTTTAGTAGGCTCTGGTAGATCAGCTCAATGACGCCTTCCACATCCTTTTTGTGGGCCATTTCCACTGTGGTATGCATATAACGCAAGGGTAATGATATAAGCGCCGAAGGAACACCGCCGTTGCTGTAAGCAAAGGCATCAGTATCCGTACCAGTGCGACGTGAAGCAGCTTCTCTTTGAATACTGATCTCGTTTTCTTCCGCCGTTTCAATGATCAGATCCAGGAGCTTATTGTGTACAGCAGGTGCGTAGGTAAGGGATGGACCGCGGCCCGCTTTTACATCACCGTGAATTTTTTTATCGATCAGTGGCGTGTGAGTATCGTGCGTGACATCCGTTACTAGCGCTACCTGCGGCTTAATGGTCTCCGCAATCATTTCGGCACCACGCAGGCCCACTTCTTCCTGCACTGAATTAACAATGTATAAGGAATACGGTAATTTAATTTCATTTTCGTGCAAAAGCCGCGCTACTTCCGCGATGCAAAAGCCCCCCATACGGTTATCTAGGGCACGACCTACGTAGTACTTGTCGTTGAACACCTCCATCTCGTCGTCGTAGGTGATCACACAACCGACGGTTACGCCCATTTCGAGTACCTCGTCCTTGTTCTTGGCACCAATATCGATGAATATATTCTCCAGTTTAGGCGTTAGGTTAGCATCCTTACCACGACGGGTGTGAATTGCCGGCCAACCAAATAGGCCCCGCACAATTCCTTTCTTAGTGTGAATATTCACCCGCTTGGAAGGAGCAATGAGATGATCGGAGCCCCCATTCCGTACTACATACAAGAAGCCATCATCCGTTATATAATGTACAAACCAGGAGATCTCATCAGCGTGGCCTTCAATAACTACTCGGTAATCCTGCCCAGGATTGATAACACCGTAGAGCGTACCATAATTATCGAGGTGGTAATCGTCGATGTAGGGTTTGATGTACTCCAGCCAGAGTTGCTGCCCGGGGGCTTCAAAGCCCGTTGGGGAAGCATTATTGAGATAACGACGCAGAAATTCTTCTGAAGATTGGTTTATGATCGACATGGTGTTCGTTGGTTTCACTAATGAAAAGCGCTTTACTCTTTTTTACTATTGTCGGCTAAGAAATTGATCACTCCAAGCCACTGGATCCTTGCGCCAATCAGCCAGGAGCTGTTGTTGAGGCGCATCAATGTAGCCTGCTGCAAGAGCCTCCTCCAGCAGTGCATCATAATTACTTAAGGTCAGGAAAGGACATTCGGCCTTCGCAAAAGCGGTCTCAGCTTCAGCAAAACCATAAGTAAAGAGTGCGAGTACTCCCGCTACTTCACCACCAGCCTCGCGTAGGGCATCTACTGCCAACAAGCTACTTCCGCCCGTAGAGATCAGATCTTCCACTACGAGATAGCGTTCACTAGGATGCAGTTCGCCCTCAATCTGGTTCTGCCGCCCGTGGGCTTTAGCTTTACTGCGGATATAGATGAAAGGTAAGTTCAGCCGATCCGCCAGCAACGCACCGTGGGGAATCCCCGCAGTAGCTACTCCGGCAATACCGTACAACTCACCAAACTGGCTGCTCTGCGCCACCATTTGTTCCACAAGAAAGCCGCGCACTTCAGGGTGCGACAATGAAACGCGATTGTCACAATAGATAGGCGATCGCCGACCACTGGCCCAGACGAAGGGGTTTTGCGGGCTCAGCTTTATTGCCTTTATTTGCAACAAATGTTGAGCAACTTGTTGTTCCTGGCTCTTCATAAGCAAAAAATTGCGTGCAAATGTACAAAATCTACATTAATGACCGCCTTCTTACCCTGTGTGATCCCCTCGCAATGGCCCAAGCAGGCACACCCGATGATGGTCATTTAGTTGCACGCTACCCAGGCAAGCCCAAGTTTCTACTCAACTATGTTGATCTCCTCGAAAAAGGCTCTCCACAGGTAAAGCGAGTGACGATCTTCCACACGGATGTAGAAGCGCTGTGGTCTGATTTCAAACAACACTATCGCGTGCAGGAAGCTGCCGGTGGCTTGGTCTACAACTTTGCCCGCCAGTGGTTACTAATTTTTCGGCGTGAGCACTGGGATCTACCGAAAGGAAAAATTGATCCGGGTGAATCACAAGAGGAAGCAGCAATAAGAGAAGTCCAGGAGGAGACTGGCCTGAAACTGCTAGAATTACAAGACCCACTACCCACTACTTATCATACCTTCCGTGATAAGAAGGACCGTCGCGTGCTGAAGATCACACACTGGTACCGGATGGCTACGCAAGAAACCCACCTTATTCCGCAGTTGGAAGAAGATATCGAGCAAGCCGTGTGGATGTCGCCAAACCAATTTTTTGCCGAAGAACGGATCGTTTATCCCAACATATTAAGCCTCCTGGAAGCTTCACTACAGCAAGATCAGAATTGATTGATCACCATTTCCGGCAAAAAAAGTTCTTGGATCGTACAACATTTCAGTGAAAAATTTCGTTTGTAGCACCCAGAAGACTAATCCTTCTAAATTATTGTCCACTCTGGCAATTTAATTTTATCTTTGTCAGCGCAAATCCCAGCTTCGGACATAATCCAGGACACGAACATGAATCGGTTAATTTTACTTCTAGGGCTACTAATGTTTACTATTTCAGGTGAGTTAGCAGCCCAAATGACGGCGAAAAGCCCGTTAGCTCCATCTTCTCCTTCAGCAACAGAACTCGAAATTAATGAATGGTCGATATACGCTGACCAGGAGAGCAGTACGTACTTTATCGATTTTGAACAATTGGCAGTAAATGTCAACAAGATTTCTGTCAAGAACACCAACGGCCAGGTAATATGGCAAGAGGACGTTTTTGATTTACCAGTAAATTCTATTTACGAATTGGACTTTAGTAGTTTCACTGCCGGCCATTACGTAATCGAATTAGAGGCCTTTACGGGTATCATCCGCAAAGTGGTGATCCATCGTGGCTAAGGCCCAATGATCAGCAAAAGAAAAGGGAGCAAATTGACTAGTCAATTTGCTCCCTTTTCTTTTTAGCCTATTTTAAGCTAGCTTAAATAGTGCATCATTATTTCCGCTTGTTGATTTCGTCGCGGATTTTAGCCGCACTTTCGTAGTCTTCAGCAGCCAATACTTCGTTCAAGGCGGTTTTCAGTTGCTCAACCGTCATTCGTGAAAATTCTGGCTCACTACCCTGGTAGGCTTCAGCACCTTCCACTTCTACTACTTCATCCTCATCCTCGTCTTCACCACCTTCTTGTAGTTCTACACCAGCAGCGTCGAGAATGAACTCGTAAGTATAGATCGGACAAGAGAAACGCACCGCTAAGGCTAGTGCATCTGAAGTACGAGAATCGATCTCAATGATCTCACCATCCTTTACACAGACCAGTCGTGCATAAAAGATACCTTCTAAAAGGTTGTTGATGATGATCTCTTTCAACTCCACATTGAATATATCCAAAGTGTTTTTGAATAGATCGTGGGTGAGTGGTCGGTTAGGCAGCATTCCCTCAATAGCTACCGCAATAGCTTGGGCTTCAAAGCCTCCGATAACAATAGGTAGCCGACGGGCACCATCGCGTTCACCTAGCACAACTGCGTAGTTGTTCGATTGGGTTACGCTATGCGACAAGGCAATAATATCAAGTGCGATCTTCCTCATGTTCCGGCCTAATAAAAACGCTTTTCTAAAGGTATTAAATGTACGGATTTTATTTTGAAATCCGTGTCGCCCAGCATGCTATGAGCACAGGCTTGGCGGTGCGACGCGCAAAGGTAGAAAAAATATCTTTCCCCCGCTATTTGGCTTTAGCCTCGTTCCACAATGCATCCATTTCCTCCAAGCTCATCTCCGTTAAGGCACGGGGCGCGTGGGCTTCTATATATTCAAACCGTTTCTTAAATTTTTGGTTGACTCGCTCTAGCGCGGTTTCCGGATCTATTCCCTGAAAACGAGCGTAGTTGACCAGACTGAAAAGGATATCTCCAAATTCTTCTTCTTTTTTACCGGCGCTAGCATTAGTGTCAAGTGTTTCCTTAAATTCCGCCATCTCCTCTTCTACCTTTTCCCATACCTGCTCACTATTTTCCCATTCAAACCCGACCTGTTTCGTCTTATCTTGCATTCGATAAGCCTTAACCATAGCCGGTAATGAGCGTGGCACGCCTCCCAACACACTTTTCTTGCCCTCTTTCATCTTGAGTTGCTCCCAGTTCTTTTTCACCTCTTCCTCATCGGCTACTTCTAAATCGCCGTAAATATGAGGATGCCGAGCTACTAACTTATCGCAAACGGCGTGCAGGGCATCTGTGATGTTCCATGCTTTCTTCTCGTCGGCAATTTTGGCATAGAATACCATGTGTAGGAGTAAATCACCGATTTCTTCTTTTACCCCGGCCAAATCTTGATCCAGGATAGCATCGGCTAATTCGTAAGTCTCCTCAATAGTCAAGTTGCGAAGCGACTCCATCGTTTGTTTGCGATCCCAGGGGCACTGCTCCCGGAGTTCATCCATAATAGTTAGTAAACGATCAAAAGCTTCCAATTGGGGTTTCATAAGAATTCGTATTTTTGCGCCGCCAAAAATACTGAACTATCTGCCTTCACAAATGGTTTTCTAGGTAGATTGTGATTATCAAAATCAGCATATGGAATTCTTATCTGTTCTGGCTATCATTTTTGTCACCTTCGGCATCTCGTTTATTCTCATCAATATCCGCCACATTGTGACGGGCAATGAGTTTCGTGGCACCTGTGCTACCAATAACCCGATGCTAAAATCTAAGGTGGGTGAATGTTCCGTGTGCGGAAAACGCCCGGAGGAGGATTGCAAAATGCCAGCCGTTAAGTAGGTCAATCTATTTCCGCTTTTAGCTGAATAGGTCGCGAACAATTGCTGCTCTCAAGCTGCGGCTGACTGGAATTTTACCGATTCCCACTTCTAATAAGTTTCCCTCGATAGATCGTACCGCTGCGTTAGCAACGATGTAAGACTTGTGTACTCGGGTGAAAGCACTAGCGGGAAGAAGCTTTTCCATATTTTTTAGACGTTCAAAAGTCACGTACTTCTTCTCTTTGGTCACCACCCGAATGTACTCCTTCATGCCCTCTACATATATAATTTCACTTACCTGCAAACGCACCAGGCTACCGTCCACTTTAAGATGAATGTAGGACTCTTCTTGTCCCTCCGAAATCGCTTTTGCTAGCGCATCACGCGCCCGCTCTAAAGCTTGATTAAAACGGGCAAACGAGAATGGCTTGACCAGGTAATCTACCGCCTGCAACTCAAAGGCCTCCACTGCATAATCGCGATAGGCCGTAGTGAAAATTGCTGCGGGAGGATTGCTTAAGCCTTTGAGAAAATCTACTCCGCTTAAAGTAGGCATCTGAATATCCAAAAACATAACATCCACTTCCTCCTCGCGCAGGATCCGCATGGCATCCAATGCAGTTTTACACTTCGCAACGACTGAGGTTCCGGGAATTTGGTTGAGAAATTCCTCCAGAAGATTGAGGGCCAAGTATTCGTCGTCCACCAGAAGAATACGTGTATGCTGATGATTTGCTTCTTTCACTAGGCGGGTAGCTTTTGGAATTGGAGGCCAAATTGAACAGAGAATTGACCATTTTCTCCTTTAGCAACTAAGTTATGGCGGGTCGGATATTGTAACTGCAAACGACGACGGATATTCTCTAGCCCCACCCCTCCTGTCCGGTCTTTTTGCTGTTGTTGTGCGTTATAGCTGTTCACTGCTGTAAAATGGAGGCCTTCTGGCCGAACCTGCAAATCCAGTTTTACATAGGCATCTGGGTTTTCCGCAAAGTCAGCATGCTTAAAGCAATTCTCAACAAAGGGAATTAACAGTAGTGGCTCCAACATCACGGGCTGGCGCGGCAACTGATAATTGAATTCCACCTGTGGAGGGTCTTCAAACTGTAGCTCAAAAAGATCAATGTATTCCTCAACCACCGCCACCTCCTTTGCCAGGGGAGCCTTATTTTTCTGCGCATCGTAGATCACGTACTGCAACAGTTCGCTCAAACGCAATACAAGTGGAGCGGTTTTATCCGATTTCACGACTGCTAAGCTATAAATATTATTTAGCGTATTGAATAGAAAGTGAGGATTCATCTGGGCCCGCAAAAACTGCAGTTTGGCTTCTTTTTGTTCACTTAGCAACTCTGACTGCCGTTGTTTCATGATCACCCTAGAACGGATCAATTGATAGAGCAGACTATTCAATAGCGTCGTCAGGTTTGTAATAATGGCACCAAAGAAGTGGGACACAGGGCCCGGTTGATAATATTCAGTAGCATCTTCCCAATAGGAAAACCCTTCATTAATGTGAAAACGTGCTACAGTTATAGTAGCAAATAACAAGAAGGTGGAACCACTAAAAACCCAGTACTTCCGCTTTTCATAATACCACTGATATAGATAGCCCTGCACATAAAACAGCACCATCATCATAGCCGTATTCAACAGGCCGCGTAATATGGCCTGCTGGGTAGGTAGCATCCGCAAAAATGCTGCTACCGACATCAAGCAGATGAGCAGCCAAACACTTACGTGTAAGCCCACAAGAAGCCGGCTTCCAATATTTGGCCAGTAGCTGTTTTTGTTCATTGCAGTAAAATAGCACAATTCGGAAGAGCGAGCCAGGTGATATTCAACGAATTGTGGGGAGGGTTCAACGAAAAGGCCACCTGGGACGGCGGTGGTTAGTTGAATTAGTTGATTTGGTTGGGCCTGCGGCCTTGGTTGGTGGAATGAGTTGATTTTAGTGAATTTGGTTCGGCCTCCGGCGGCGGCCTTAGTTGGTTAATGTTTTTTTAAGTAAAAGTGACAATCAAAGTGAAAGTAAAAAGCCGCTGTACCTGACTTTCACTTGAACCGCTACTTTCACTTTAATCATAATTCTAATTCTCACGCTAATTCTAATTCTAATTGCTAGTCCCTAACACTTCGTTGAATAGGACATACCGCTGGTTGAAGACATTTGGTGGCTGTGGGCTGTGGGCTGATGTTTGTAGCAATCAATAACTATTGAGAATGGCTTAAGCGGTTCTCATCATTACAAACATCAAAAGACCAAAACCATGAAAAACTTTTGGATGCCCCTTTTCACCTTTGCGCTATTGCTCACTTTTGGCGCGAGCTTCAGTTCTTGCGAACGCGATGAAGACGAAATGGAAATGGCCAGTATTTCCGACGAAGAAATCCTGGAAATTGTAAGCGGTGCAACGTTATCCAGTTCGGAAGGCATTACCGCCGAAGCCCTAGAAATGACGGCCGTGGCGGATGAAATTACGCAAGAAGGACAGCAACTCTCCAGCTGTGGCGAAACGGTCGACAGTACCTTCAACCGCATCATTGACTTGGATCGCATTACTGGCGAGTACAACAACTACCTATTCTGGGGCTTCACTTGCAATGAGTTACAGCTACCTGTGAGCATCTTCTTCGGAAGGGAGATGAGCGGCAACTACGAGACCCAACGCTGGCTGAGCAATGACGCAGCCACTAGTGAGTGGACCATTAACAACCTCCTCGCCGGTTCCAACTACGTCTTTGATGGTCGTTACGAACGCAATGGCACACAGGAATCGAAAGTCCGAGAAATGCGTGCTTTCACGTCTACCATCGTCATTGAAATTGAAGATCTTAATATTTCGAAAAGCCAGCCAGAAATCACGAGCGGAATCGCCAGCTATACCCTATCCGGCACGGTGAATGGTGAAACCAGCTTTAATCATGAAGGCACAATTGTCTTTCTCGGAGATGGTACCGCCAATGTGATCATCAATGGAACGACCTACACCATTGACCTGAATCCCTAAATAAAGTGAGATTTGCCATTGACCTCCGTGCAAGAACAACTGGAATAAGCGGAGCTACTTGCTTTTGTAGGTACGCTCCGCCAGTTGGCGCCAAAAATTACTAATACCATAAACATAGTGCGATGCAAATTCTCGTTGACCAATTTGGCTGGCTCCCAACAGGTGTCTTAAGTACTGTATTTATCTTCTTACGATACGCTGTACTGGCGGGGCTTTGCTACTTCATCTTCTACGTCTGGCAAAGACAAGCTTTCCTTTCGCGAAAGATCCAGCGAAGGCTACCTAAGTTATCCGTCATACGCCACGAAATCAGCCATTCCCTGCTCACCGCAGGAGTCTTTGCACTGGCTGGCCTCGGGATTTATGGCCTACGATTGCTTGGCTGGTCCAAGATCTACCTTGAGGTAGCTGAATACGGATGGTGGTATTTATTGCTGAGTTTCGTTTTACTTGTGGTCCTGCACGACGCTTACTTTTACTGGATGCACCGAGCACTGCATCATCCAAAACTGTTTCGAGTCTTTCATCGCGTCCATCACCAAAGTCATAACCCCACCCCCTGGGCTAGTTTAGCCTTTCACCCTTGGGAGGCCATTGCAGAAATTGCTATTATCCCAATTTTGGTACTTATCATCCCCTTCCATCCCATTGCTATTTTAGCCTTTGCCAGTTGGTCTTTGCTGTGGAACATCATTGGACATCTTGGTTATGAATTATTTCCAGCGGGCTGGGTGGATCATCCCGTTCTGAAATGGTTCAACACCTCTACACATCATAACCTGCACCACAAGTATGCACATGGCAATTACGGTTTGTACTTCAACTGGTGGGACCATTGGATGGGAACCAACCGGCCAGAGTACAAACCTTACTTTCGGGCCCTAACCGCTAAGAAAAAAGAGGAGGAAGGTTTGATAGAGCTACACATAGATTAAAGGGAGCAACAGCACTAGAAGATTACCTCCGTAGCGCCGTAACCATAGCGACCATGGTATTCGTTTTTGAAAGACTTCACCTCTGGTATATCTCTTAGGCGCTTCTGTACTTCTGCCCGCAACTTCCCCTCTCCTACTCCGTGGATAATGAACACCCGGTCTACTCCAATACGGATGGCCTGCTGCATGAAATCTTCAAAATGGCTCAACTGCACGCCGAGGATTTGCTTCTTATCAATGGAGGTAGGATCATCTAGCAGGTTCTGAATATGTAGATCTATTTCGTTTTTGAAAGTAGCCATCTCCCATACTTCATGCGGCATTTCCTGGAGATTGAACCAGCGGTTACTTTGTGATTTTTCAGCAGCTGCCTTGTTGGTATAGTGCTTCAGCGACTCCTTGGGAGCAATAGTCTTCGGTGACTCCTTTTTTTCGTTAAGGGCCTTTTCCGTGAAGAGTTGATACAACACCACTTGCCGGTTGAGATAAGGAGCAGTAGTGAGTTTATTAAAGAATTGGGTAGGTTTGAGTTTGAGTAGGCGTTCCAATCGCTGGCCCGTGCCTTTTCCCTCTGGTAGCAAGCGCCAGTTTTCCACCATCACCTCGGCACTCTCATTCAACTCGGAGTAACGTAGACTGCCTGCTTCCACCATCGTACGTGGACCGAGACGCCCCTGCGTATTCCAGACCTTACGTTTTTTCAATTGTAGACCCAACTGATAGAGAAAATGAAGTTGGGTGTCATTGATTAGAAAAATTCGATAATAATCGGGACGCCCATCGGCCCTAAGTACGGGGTCGAATGCCAACTGTAAACCCTGTGGTTTGAGCACCATGTACTGGCTGCTCGTGGGTAAAGGTTGTAGCGGTAATGGCTCCACTTTCTTTTTACCCGGTACAAATTTAGCCTTCACCTTAGAAGGCGTCTCAGACTCCAGGCGTTCAATGGCTTCCTGCAAAACGGGTATCACCTCCCCATCGGGTAAGCGCACTGCGATTAGATCGTGCTCTAGCCAATCCTCGACCTCACCTACGTCTCCGGTATGAATCAACCTTACCTTTGTACCCTTGGAAAAAACCATTGCTTAGAAAAGTTATCTTTTATTTGTGGTGAACAAAGATCGTAACAAATTTCAGTAGCTTCTGCACATAGTGCGAATTGTTGTACTACTGTTCCATTATTATGAAAAAACCTCGTTCTCTTCGTTGGCGTCTTGCACAGTGGTTGGAAATCCGCTGGTGGCAGCAATACCTCCGTCCCCAAGACAAACTTGACTACTACGAGAAAAAACGCCAGTATTGGCATCGAGTACTTACAACCCTGGCTTTTCCTGTACCAACCGAACAGCAAATTCTAGAAGTAGGTTGCGGCCCCGCCGGTATTTTCACCATCCTAAAGGAGTGTGAGGTACTGGCCCTCGACCCACTAATCACCGAATATACCACCAAAATCCCCCATTTTAATCCAGAAGACTACCCCTGGGTAAAATTTCAAAACATAACCATTGAAGAGGCGCAGCTAACAGCCCGGCCCTTGGTCTTCTGTTTCAATGCCATCAATCATATCGCAAATTGGGAGAGAGGACTAGACCAACTCACTGTGCTCACACAAGCAGGAGGAACGCTCATCTTAGGGATAGATGTGCATAATCACTCCTGGCTCAAGTATGTGTTCCGTTGGCTACCAGGCGATGCACTTCACCCACAGCAGCATGACCGAAATGACTACCTAGAGGCCATGCAGCAGCGGGGATGGAAAGTAAAAAAAGAACAGGTTTTAAAAAAAGGCCTTATCTTCGATTACTGGACCGTTATTTTGCAACTTAATGCCGCTAAATAAACAGAAGACACCCATCCCATAAAGAAAGAAAATTATCATCCCAAAACTAGCAGCTATCCAACACTATGATTGGGGCTGCTCAACTCATTGCAATCATGCGCAAATCCCTACGCTTATCACTGCTCTTGTCCCTATTTTTCTTTAGTTCACAACTTGTTTACGCCCAACTCTGGGACGGTGGCGGAGACGGCACCAGCTGGAATGATCCCCTCAACTGGGATGGCGATGTAGAACCCGCACTTGGGGCTGACGTAGACTTCAATACTTCCGTTACGCTTACCCTATCCGGCAGTGGCACAGCTGCCTCTCCTTCGCAACTACTAGTGCGTGGTATGTCTACCGTTGTTAACCTAAATTTTGACTTGGATGTTGGCAATCCTGCTTCCACTGATCCGGCCGTGGTAATCAATAATGGCGGAATGCTCAATGTCCTGGCGGGTAGAACCTTAATTGTTGACCATAGTGCGACCGAGAATGCCGTACAGCTGAATGCATCAGCATCCTTAATCGTTCAAGAAGAAGCCATATTAATGGTTTTACAAGCCAATCGAGGTATCAATGTAGGAGGAGCTCTTTCCTCTTTTGCCAACGGCGGTACTGTATCCCTCAACGGCTGTTCGAATCACGCTATCTTTCTACAACCCAATACGGGTTTGCTGAACAGCGGACTCATCGAAATTACCAGCCCCGGGCGTAACGGTGTTTATAATCAGGGTGGCTTCGTCAACCTGGGAGGCACCATTAATATTACTACCCCTGCCCAACGTGGCATCCAAAACGTGCAGGCTGCCGCCCCAGACATTACCACCTTTTCCAATACTGGTTCGGGTACTATCTTGATCACCAGCCCGGGAGATGATGGCATACGCTCGCAAGCTACTTTCTTGAATGATACCGATGCGAAAATTACCGTTCAGGACGCCATGGATGACGGCATTGAACTCATTGGCGACGTATTCACGAACAACGGAACAATCAATATCAATTGCCGCGCCGGAGCCATTGCCTCTGGTCCGGGATTAGCGGTAGGAACCAGTTCTGTGGCCGCTACCTTCATCAACACCAGTAATAATTCCCTGAATATCAATGCCGGTGGTAGCACGAGTGCCCGCAGTATATTTGTCTACGGTATGGGTACTTTACAAAACACGGGTACCATTAGCTCTTCTGGTGGTAGTCCTACGCTCAATGTGTTTATCCAAGGTGTATTCAGCAACGCTGTTGGAGGCACGATAAACATGAATGGCGTGCGAATCACTAACGCCGGTGACTTCACGAACGATGGTCTAATCAACTCCACTTACACGGGTGGTCCAGGAGTATTAACTAACTCCTTTGGCACCTCTCTTAATCGTGCATTTTACGATTATCAGAGCATTAGCAACTTTAGTAACGGTGCCGGATCAATAACGAATGAAGGGACCGACTTAAGCGACGTCGCGCAGTACACTATTGACTTTGCGGGCACCTGTGCCGCTGTTATGCAAGTCACCGCTATCTACGAATGGATTAGTGGAGCTAATACTGTAGGTTCAAATGATGGCTCGGGAAATATTACGGCCCTGCCTGGCACCATTGATGGAAGCTTAAGCATGAGTCCTTCCGTTTTTCCTGGGATCATATTCAATGTGATCAATGTTTGTGCCGCCTCCCTCCCTATTGATCTACTTAGCTTCACCGCCGAGCCCAACGACAAAACTGTGATGCTAAAGTGGCAAACAGCCTCAGAGATCAACAACGACTTTATGGCAGTGGAGCGCAGCATCGACGGGCGAACTTTCCAAGAAATTGGCCGTCGAAATGGGGCCATAGAGTCGGTAGCAATCCAGAACTACCAGTTGGAGGATATTCGCCCTCAGCCTGGTGCTAACTATTATCGTCTACGACAAGTGGATACCGATGGCACCACCACCTATAGTGAAATTGTCAGTGTCTACTTTAAAGGGGAACAAACGGAGGTAGCCACACCCAAGATTTATCCTAACGTGGTATACAATGGGCAAAGCATCCAGCTAGACCTACAATCATTCCCTGTGGATTCTCCAATCAATTTATTGATTGTTGATATGCAGGGCCGCAGCTGGCCGTTGCGCACGCTAGACGGAGGTAGCAGCACCCAACAGGTACTCCCTAACCTGCCTGCGGGAACGTATATTCTACAGGCTACCAATCAAGTCAATAGTCAGACCTATCGTTTCGTAGTAGTGAAATAACCTTTACGAATTACTTCACCTGTTTCTATCCCGAATTTTCGCACCAGCCGAAAGTTCGGGATAGTTATTTTCAGGGGCCGTTCAGCCAGATGGCCATTTCCAGTGTTGCTATAAAAAGCACGTATCTTAGTGCTTAGAGACTTAATCTACCTCTGATCACCCGAATCGACTAACAATACCTGTGTTATGTATCGTCTGCTTCTCCTCATCCTAGCAGTTATGGGCTCTTGGCTGGTAGGCCAAGAAGTTTTAAGCCCAAAGGAAAAAGCTAGCACTCCAAAAGTTACTCCTACTTCAAAAGAGCACCCTTTTCCCTCCCGCCGACAGCTACAAAGAAGTGCCTGGAATACGAATGGCTGGCTCCTATTGTACGATGGAAACTCGACTGCGTTAAAACAGCTACTTGGTCCACTGCAAGAACAGTCATTTCGAGGAATTACTTTAGCTGTGCATCCCTGGCAAGAGGTTCCAGATAGCATCCAGCGAGCCTACCCAACTATCCTTATCGGAACTACTATCCCAGAAGAGGTAGAAACACACCTTGCCGAACTTCCTGCAATAGACTGGAAAGAGCAGTATTTACAGCTTGGTGAAACCGCCTTAGAAGACAGTACGCTAGTTGCACAACTCAGTTATCTACCCGGCCCTTGGCAAGATACGCTGCCCATGCATCTCCTATGGGCCAGCAGCGAAGCGCCACTGTTGAAGCACGTGGAAGAACGCCTCGCCCGCGGATTTCGATCGTTCCTATGGACCTCTTGGGGCTACGAGATCATCGCAGCCGGCGAAACCCAATTCATGGGCTACTTTAACGATAGCACCTGGGTAATGGACCGCGAAATACACTTTGCTTTTGATGAAAAACCGATGGAAAGTGAACTAGGTGAAGTAGCCACATTTGAAACCTTTGACGGGGCAGAGATGCCTGACAAGGCCTGGTTAGAGCGTTTAGGGCTGGCAAAACAGCAAATTCAGGTCTTCTGTGAAACCACGGATTTACCGCCAATCCCCATTAAATTGTACCCTACGGTAGAGCGCAAGGCCTTACGTACCAAATTCATGGAGCAGGTCCACCTTGGTTCCCACGCCGAGGCGGTCCATATTGTAGCAGATGATGACCTACAAGCTACCGAATGGGGTTTACCCTACTGCGTATGGTTGCGGCAAGCCCTGGGCAAACCAAAGCAAGAATTACTAGAGCTGGGTCTGAGTTACCAATGGATTGATACCCTGCGAGGTCATTCCTGGCGCAGCTGGGTGCGACAGCTTGCGGAAGCGGATGCCCTCCCTCCCGCGGAAGCGCTACTAGATGGCCGAACCATGCGGCAGGAATATCCACTCATTGGCTCATTGGCCGCTGGCGCCTGGGTAGATTACCAATTGCAGACCAAAGACCGCAGTACTTTCCTGGATTACTACAAGCAAAATTCTTCAGCGCCCAATCAACGTTCCTATCAGGACTGGAAAGCGTGGATACGCTCCACTTATCCACCTTTCCAAACCACTAAAACCACACCCACACCGCAAAAATTAAATGGCTTCACGCTGGCCCACGAAGGCTATCGGATTTACAATGGTTACGGAGGGCAACGTGCCCAGCAGTCATTGGTGGCCATGCAGCAGATTGGTATTGATGCAGTGGCCGTGGTGCCCTATAGCTACATGGCCAATCCAAACCGACCAGACCCCATACCCGTTTCCAGGCAGGCTGGAGCGGAGAATGATGAAGCGGTTCTCTTCTCTCATTTCAGTGCTCAGGAACTCGGACAGTATACGCTGCTGAAACCACAGATCTGGTTAGGTAGTGGCAGTTGGCCCGGAGATGTAAACTTTAGTTCCGAAGCCGAATGGGAGCAGTTTTTCACTTACTACAAGCGCTGGATCATGCACTATGCGCTACTTGGAGAACTCTACGGTTTTGATGGTTTTTGCATCGGTACCGAACTACGCTATACCACCCTCCGGCAGCCCGACAAATGGCGCGCCCTCATTCAGGACATCCGCAAAGTCTACCGGGGCGACTTAACCTACGCCGCCAATTGGGGGGAGGAATGCGAAAAATTGACGTTCTGGAAGGATCTTGATTTTATCGGTGTCAATTGCTACTATCCATTGCACCAACAAGATAAGGCCAGTGAGGCCGAGCTAGCCCGCGGTGCAGAGCGAGTAGTGCAAAAACTGGAGCATATCCATGAGCAAGCCGATCGGCCAATCTGGCTGACCGAAATCGGGTACCGTAGTGCTACTTCAGCTTGGAAGAGCCCACACGCCGAAGCAGAACGTCGCGCTGTAGATGAGCAAGCTCAAGCCCAATGCTACGAAGCTATTCTGGCCGCAACTTACAATAAGGACTGGGTAGGAGGATACTTCTGGTGGAAATGGCCTTGCGATCTGAGTTATGACGAAGACCGAGGACGAGGATACATGCCCTTAGGTAAACCAGCCCAGCAAGTTCTTGCTCGCTATTATCTGGCAGAACAGCAATAAAACGCGAAAAACTTAACTTGTCCTTCCTAAACGTAAAGCACGCATGAATCGCTTAGCAAAAGCTGTCACAAAACTCTCAGCCTACCCCAATTGGGTGTTGTCCTTTGTTATTGGCCGGATGGTAAAATTCACGGGCACTGCTGGTATTTCGTACGACATGATGACGAGCGACAAGGTCATCGTGAGCATGAAGAACCGGCCTAAAGTCCGCAATCACATCGGCCAAATTCATGCTGCCGCAATGATGCTTTTGGCAGAAACAGCAACGGGAATGGTACTGGGGATGAATGTGCCAGATGATAAGCTCCCCTTGCTCAAGTACATGAACAGCAAGTTTGTGAAGCGTTCGCAAGGCCAAATGATCGCCGAAGCTACCTTGACCGAAGAGCAGAAGCAGCAAATCATGAGCGTAGAAAAGGGTGATGTGGTGATCCAGGTCAAAATAACGGACGAGGCCAACAATGAACCTGTGCTGTGTGAGGTATGTTGGGCCTGGATTCCTAAGAAGCGCAAATAAAACCTACCTCAAAAGATAATCCCAATCTGATGAACCGGCTCTCCCGATTAATGGCCATCCAGCCCCAGTTACAGGCACGCCGCGTAGTGAGAGCCAAGGACATTGCCGAGCGTTTCGATATCAGCCTACGGACAGTTTATCGCGATATACGCGCCCTACAAGATGCCGGTATCCCAATCAGTGGGGAAGCGGGCCAAGGCTACTACCTCATAGATGGGTTTACCTTGCCCCCCGTCTCTTTTACCGAAGAAGAAGCTAACGCTTTAGTCACCGCCGAGAAATTTGTCCTGGCCAACGCTGAAGGCTCTTTTATTGAGCAATACGGCAATGCCTTGATCAAGATTCGATCGGTTCTACGCGGACAGCAAAAAGATCGCACCGATTTACTTAGTAGTCGCATCAGCTCTGCCGAACTACAGGCAGCTTCAGCTCAACTACAGGAAGAGTTTCTAAGTAAGCAGCCTGGGTATTTGCAAAGAGACCTCTTGAAAAAGTCAGAAGAGGAGTATATCGACATCGTGCATTGGGCCAGTCACAGTGATGCGCAACAGGCTATGCAGGCCGCCCCGCAACACGAAGTTTGCCAAGCTTATTTCGGACTCATGGCGACAGTAGGTGATGGTCCGGAGGGAGGAGTGTCGCATTTTTCCTTACTTTCATCTTACCGCTAGACCACTTAAAAACCAGTATGGCTGAACCACTCAAAAATAGGTACAGTGAATCCTTTTTGCAGGGGTTCACTGTACATATGAAGGAGGTATATCCTTCCTTTGCTGCGCAGGATTTCCTCCAGCAAGTTCTGGATAAGCAGTGGCCGGATCTTGAGCTCAAGGAGCGGATGCAGCACATTGCCACCTGCTTACGCCAGCATCTTCCACGAGATATAGCCACGGCATTTAAATTGCTGCAAAAACTAGCATTGCAACTTAGAGGAGAGGTAGAAGAAAGCATGTCATTTGAGTACCTGTTCTTACCAGATTTCGTGCAGCAATATGGTATAGGCGATTACGAATTATCAGTAGTCGCTATGGAAGACATTACCCAATACAGCAGCTGTGAATTTGCCGTTAGGCCCTTCTTAGTAAAGTATGAAGACGCCATGCTAGCGCAAATGCTGCAATGGACTGACCACCAGAACGCGATGGTACGCCGGCTCGCCAGTGAAGGTAGTAGGCCCCGCTTGCCTTGGGGTTTAGGGGTACCTAATTTGAAGAAAAACCCAGCGCTCACCTTAGCTATTTTAGAAAACCTGCACGAGGACTCGAGCGAAACCGTTCGCCGTAGTGTGGCCAATCACCTCAACGATATGGCGAAGGATCATCCCGAGGTGGTCTTGGATACCGTTGAACGCTGGCAGGGCAAATCTGCTAGTACGGACCGGCTCATTAAGCACGCTTGTCGGACTTTACTCAAGCAATCTCATCCCAGAGCTCTAGCCCTGTTTGGTTTGGGGCGCGCGGAGTCTATCAAGATTGTCAACTTTCAAATCCTTACACCGGTGGTAAGAGTTGGGGAGGCACTCGCCTTTCGGTTTGAACTGGCACACTCGCAAAATAGACCGCTTCTGATAAGGCTCGAATACGCCATGTATTTCCGCAAGGCCAATGGAAGTCTGAGCAAGAAGGTCTTCAAAATCAGTGAAAAGGAATATGCCCCACAAGCGCGGGTGCACATAGAACGCAAACAATCGTTTAAACCGATCACAACGCGCAAGTATTACGCTGGGCTACATCAGGTGGTCATTATTGCGAATGGTCGAGCGTTTGCAGCTCATGATTTCACCCTAAAAACCCAAGCGCTATGAATGGCATCAAAGCCTACGCTTTTGACGTTTACGGTACGCTAATTGACACGAATGGCGTATTGGAAAAACTCCAGTTGTACGTTGGTGAGCAAGCCAGTAGCATCTCCGCTACCTGGCGAGCGAAGCAACTGGAGTATAGCTTTCGGCGAGGACTGATGGAGCAGTACGTTCCCTTTCCGGTGGTTACGGCTCAGGCCTTCCATTATGCTCTAGCTGCTCATCAAATAGCTCTAAATGACGAAGCCATTGCAGCTATTATTGGATCCTATGCCCATCTGCCGGCCTTCCCGGATGCTAAGGCTGCTTTGGAAAAATTAGCGGACGACTCAATTGCACTATTCGCTTTTTCAAATGGTCCGAAGGCGGTTGTGACAGACTTGCTTGCGCAAGCGAATATTCTATCTTACTTCCAAGCCGTGGTAAGTGTAGAACTGACGCAGACTTTTAAGCCAAGTCCAGTTGTTTATCAACACTTTGCGGCCCAGGCGGGGCAGCAACTCGAGCAGTGTGCACTCATTTCTGGAAACCCATTTGATGTCCTAGGTGCGAAAGGTGCCGGGATGAAAGGTATCTGGGTACACCGCAAGCCAGAAGTAGTATTTGACAGCTGGGAAGTATCACCAGATTTAAGGGTTAGATCTTTACTAGAGTTGACCTAAAACAGCGTTCTGTACAACCGCATCCGCCTAGCGGGAAGCGCTCCGAAGGATGACCTCTTCAGACGTCAAACCATAAATTGGTGGAGGAGCGACATCCAGCAAACCCAAGTAGGTATAGAGCTGCCCCCGGTGATGCACCTCGTGTTCGACCATCGCACGGAGCCATTTCCAAGTAGTGATTTCAATGCCTCCGGGAGTAGGGCATTTACGCTGCAAATCAGCGGGAGTAAGGGCTTTGAGAATCGCCGCAGTCTCATCGTACATTTGGTGGTAATAGGCATAAACCGCCTCTGCGCCCTCAGCGTAAGAAGTGTCACAGCCTTGATAAGCACTTGGGCGCAACTGCACGGTCTCGCCGTACATGTAGCGTTCAATATTGGCCAGGTGGCGAATCATATCTCCGATCGTAAATTTTCCTTCACGGTAAGTCCATTCTATCTTTTCCGGTGGGATGAAGGCAAACAAGCGAGCCGTACGTAGCTTGACCTTTCCGTAGTACCGTAAAAACTGATCAATATCAGTAATTTCCATTACGCTTTCTGGTTTTTGTTATTGGTTGAGGAAAAAACGCGTTGAGCAACTTCTTGAACACTTAAAGTAGTAGTATCGACCTGCGGCCCCAAGCTCCCATCTCTATTGCTATTCTGTAGAATCTCCGTTAATTGGGCGGAGCGAGTAATCTCCCACTCAATATCTTCATTATTTCGCTTGCGGATGCGACGGTCTCGCTCATTTTGTTGACAGTGTAAAAGGCATTTATACACAGGACCAACGATTTCCGGAAGGAAACCTTCGAGCTTTTCCAACTCAGCTCCGGTCTCAAAGACATAATTGATGATAAAATGCTCAAAACCGTGGTCACAATGAAATTTGATATGATGAGCCAGCCCTTCATAGACGTAAGCTAGATCACTAGGCGTAAAAATGGAGAAGGGTTGCAAAGCAGCGAAGTAGTCCCCATCTAACATGACGGCACGCTCAAATAAATTCAGGAGTTCCCAAGCGACAGCTGTTTTGCCGGTACCTATTGCTCCATTAACGATAATGACCATATCCTAAATGCGATTCCAAATGTCCAAATAGATTTTCCACTCCTCTCCTACCCTTTTCCAAACAATGACGTACTTGCCCGCCCAATCTGAGGTCTCGCCCTCCTGAGTCGTAGTCTTGCCTTCGTAGTAACCAAAATCATAAGCGTAATCCCCGATAAACTTGATTTCCTCTGGTGTGATCTTATGGTAACTTATGTGAGCAGTTGCCCCAGGTGTCCAATACTGCTCCAGCACCTCCTGCCCTTCCATAATGCGTCGACCACCGGGAAAGATTTTTCCATCCTCGGTGTACATCGCCGCTACGGCTTTAGCATTACCAGCTACGACTTCTTTGGAAAAATCGGCGATCCCCGCTAGCAGTTCTTGATGCTGTTGCTCATTAGTGCTGTAACGCTTTTTAGTGCAATCAATGTACCAGGTAGGATAGCTCATGCTTCTACCTTTATCCACCCATTCGCCGGCCCATTTGAATCCTTCGGGGGAGATATCAGAGAAAGTAATTTTGTAATCCCCGGCCATACCATTAGGAGCCGTTTGGTCGCGGTAGAGAATGATGTTGCCATCCTGCTGTTTACCACCTTCCCAAGCTGGCAGTTGAGCTGTAGGCCCAGCGGAGCTATAGAAATGCACGAACCAAGCACTGCTATCAGGTATATACTGCCGGATACTCCCCGAATAGCTACCATCCATCTTCAGGGTTTCGTCCTGCACCCCCCAGCCATTCATGATGTACTTGAAACGCCAGGTCATATCTACGGTGTCTTGCCAGGTGCCATCAGGGTTCCGGGTAACCGATCGGCAATGGCATTCTCCAATGAGGTCGGACCAATCCATAATTTCATCAGGTGCTTCGGGGTTGGGTAGACCAAAAGGATGCTCGGGAGAAGGTTCGAATGGATAAGGAACGTTTTGGCTCCAGCCAGTAATAGCAAAGAGGCTCAACAAGGCGACAAGGGTCATACTAGTACGCATAGACGGGTGATTTTTGTACTGCTTACGCAGTGTATTGAGTGGTGATTTCACTTCAATAATACAAAAATCCACCCGATCGTCTTATCCAGAATTACGCCTTACAAAAAGCTTAGCGATTCCACAGAAAACTAATACCAAGCGTTAGGCGTAGGCCACCAGGATTGTAAGGCAAAGATTCTAGCTTTTCACCATTGTAGCGTACCAATGGGTTGTCGCCATCGATATCAACGGTAGAGTCCGTCGGCGAATCATCTGTACGCAAATTGGAAGGAACGCTAAAATCAAGTCGCGGATTCGTGTTCTCACGGGGAAAATCGTACGCCATTTTCAGGAAACAATCCCAGCGATCGGCAAAAACATAGGTAATGTCCAAGCGTGGTGAAATGGCTAGCAATTCTGCTCGAAGTTCCAAGTTTAGTTCATCCTCAAAATACCGGGTATCGTCAATTTGAATGAAGGCCGCATTGTTTTGGATTTGCCCAATTTGAAAGACCTGATTGGAGCCAAAAGCCTGCAAGGCAGGTCGGACTACGATATCTTTACCGTTTACATCCAACAAGAAATTCCACCCGAGTGAGTATCCAAAAATGATTTGGTAGTTATTGGAAGCGCTGATATCAAATAGAATATCGTGCGACAGGCCACGGTAGCGGCCAAACTTATACCCAAAGTTGATCCCCACCTGTGTGTATCTATCCTTGATTTCAAAGTCCGAATTGAAGCTATCCATTGAGGGACTATCATCCACAAAAGTCGTACTAATGGTGCCGGGGTCGGTATCTAAGAAGCGGGGTCCCAGGCCGATAAATAAACTACGGTATTTCTGCAGGTATAAACTGGTTTTTACTTTTTGAGCGTTCAGCGTCTGAACGCCAAGGCAGCACAACACTACCAGAAAAATAGCAGGAAGGGAAAAACGTGTAAAGAGCGGTTGTTTAATAGTCATGTTCGAATAATTTTCTCCTTAATAGCAAGCAGAGCAATTTGGAGAGCAAAGAAAAGTAATTTTTTCAGGGGCACCCCATTCCTACTCCGACAAAACCCGATAGCCATATCACTTATCTTTACCGCATGAAAACACCCGCTGCTGAAGTCCAAATTAATGAGAAACTGGTACAGGCCATGTTGCAAGCGCAGTTTCCTGAACTGGCTCACCTCCAACTCACCTACTTCAATGAGGGCTGGGACAATGCCATTTACCAATTGGGTGAGCGCTACCTGATCCGCCTGCCACGGCGATCGATTGCAGTGCCTTTCATCGAAAAAGAACAAGCGTGGCTGTCTCGCTTAGCGAAGAAGCTGCCCATTCCGATTCCGGCGCCCCTTCACCAGGGTAAAAAACACGGAGATTATCCTTGGCCATGGAGTATTACCCCCTGGTTTGATGGTCATATGGCGGCAGAAGAAGGTTTAGAGTCAAGCGAGGCACTACGGTTGGCACAATTCCTCAAGACTTTACACCAACAGACGTTTAGCACTCCGCCACCGCATAATCCTCATCGCGCTACACCTTTAGTCTCGAAGGCGGAAGGCACCGAAGAACGGCTGGACACTTTCATCCAGAATGGCCGGGCCAATACGGCCTTGCGTAAGTTGTGGGATCAGGCGGTGCAACTAAATTGTCCAGTGAACGAACGCTGCGTAATCCACGGTGACTTGCACCCCAAGAATATCATTTGTACCTACGGCTACATCAGCGCAGTGATCGACTGGGGCGACCTGACCCTGGGTGATCCAGCAACCGACCTGGCCGCATTTTGGTTATTGTTCCCGGATCATAAAGCGCGTGAAGAAGCACTACAGTCGTACGGCGTCTCTCCGACCTTGCGCCTGCGAGCAATGGGTTGGGCGCTATTCTTCAGCGCTATCTTATTAGACATAGGCCTTCAGGGCGATCACTTATTCGAAGAGGTAGGGCAAGGCGGCTTAGACAACCTAGCCGTCAGTCTAAGCTACACCCCATCTTAATCAGCATCTGCAACTGATTTATTAGTATTCCAAAACAATCTTACCAAAGTGTGCACCGCTGGCTTGATATTCAAAAGCAGCGGCTAATTCCGTGAATCCGAAAGTGCGATCAATAACCGGCCGAATTCTTGCTTCCTCAATACCACGAATCATTTCTTCTTGCATCTTCCGACTACCTACGGCTAGGCCCGTCAATTTAAGGTGCTTAAAGAACAGCTTAGGGAAAGTAATGGTGCCTTTACGGCCATTCCCCAGGATACCGATGGCGTAGATATGGCCGCCCATCGCAGCGGCTTCGATGGATTGGTTCATCGTAGAACCTCCCCCCACATCCAGTACATGATCCATGCCACCGGTGGCTCGGAAAATGGTTTTTCCCCAGCGTTCATCAGTTTTGTAATCGAGCACATCTACGGCCCCCATTTCTCGCAAGCGATCTGCCTTTGCGGCCGAGGAAGAGGTCGCATAAACCGTAGCGCCAGCAGCTTTGGCCAGCTGCAGGGCAAAGATGGACATCCCACCGGATCCTTCTATTAATACGGTATCGCCCATTTTCATCTGACCTTCCACCACTAACGCTCGCCAGGCGGTAAGTGCCGCACAGGGCAAAGTAGCCGCTTCCGCAAAGGAATAGCCATTGGGAATGCGAGTGAGAGAAGCGGCAGAAGCTACATCGTATTCGGTGAGAAAACCGTTAACCGTCTCTCCGGAAATAGCTTTGGTTTTACCAGCAGTTGCTTGTCCATCCAACCAATTTGGAAAAAAGAGAGACATTACGTGGTCGCCTACTTGCCAACTATCTACTCCCTCTCCAAGGGCCACAATTTCACCAGCTCCATCCGACATCGGAATTCTTCCTTCCGGAACTGGAATGGCACCAACACCTACGAGGTAGTCGTGGAAATTGAGTGAGGTAGCATGCCAACGAACGAGCACTTCACCCGGCCCTGGTGTGGGCTCATCAGATTCTAGTATTTGCAAATGTTCCAGCCCTCCGCTGGGGCCAATCGCGACGGTTTTCATGAATATTTGGTTTTATCTGAATTTTGGTAAACCTTAGGTCTTAACGGTACATTGCTGCCCTTCAATACAAGCTACATGACAATCACTGCTTTACCCTTGACTTTACGAGCTTGGATATCCTGCAGAGCCTGTACAGCGTCTGCTAAGGGATAAGTAGCGTGAATCTGCGGCTTTAGCTTACCCTGGGCGAACCACTGAATCAGTTCCATCGTATTCTGCATATTTTTCCCAGGGAATTTGGTAGCAAAAGCACCCCAGAACACACCAACGATTTGGCATCCCTTCAGCAGCGGTAAATTGAGGGGAATTTTTGGAATATCGCCCGCCGCAAAACCAACTACTAAGTAGCGGCCGTTCCAGCCCATCGTCCGTAATGCCGCTTCTGAATACTGGCCACCTACGGGATCATACACTACATCTACACCTTTGCCTGCTGTCAATTCCTTCACCCGGTCCTTCAGGTTTTCCTCGGTATAATTGATGGTCAACTCTGCCCCATAAGACTGACAAACGGCCAGTTTCTCCGCGGTAGAAGCGGCCGCTATCACACGTGCTCCCATTTGATGACCCAATTCTACGGCAGTGAGGCCAACCCCACCGGCTGCCCCCAGCACCAACATGGTATCTCCTTCCTTCAACCTGGCTCGATCTTTGAGCGCGTGGTAGGAAGTTCCGTAAGCCATCATAAAAGCGGCTGCTTTTACCATATCCATTCCTGGAGGTTTAGGAAAACAAGCATTGGCCTTCACAACTGCTTTTTCAGCATATCCACCATGAGAAGCGAAACCCACTATCTCATCTCCAACCTTAAAACCCTTGACTTTCTCCCCCATGGCCAGTACCGTTCCGGCGATATCACTACCGGGAGAAAAAGGTGGTTTAGGTTTGTACTGATAAAGCCCCTGCACAATCAGCGTATCTGGAAAATTGACGCTACAAGCATGCACTTGGACCAGTATTTCGTCCGCAGCCGGCAGAGGGTCCGCTACTTCTTGCAGTTGGAGCTGATCAATAGGACCAAATTGTGTACAGATAATGGCTTTCATAGAGGAATGGGCATTTGTGGCTGCGTAAAGTACGATTAATTGGGAAAGGGTTTAAGTGCTTGTTTGGGAATTTAATTTGGGAAAGAAATGTGTGCTTCCTGATTATCAAGGATTTGCAAACCTGGCGTCAGGCTAAAAACTTCATTTGGCCCGCCAAACTCAGTTTTGACCCTTTAGACAGAACTACAAATCGTTGATAACTACGAGGAGCTTGCGACGATCACCGAAGGTAATCAGTTCGCAAAATTCCCAAACAAGCTCTAAATCAAAGTTGTTGGAGAAGGTAAAAACACAACTCAATGCGGCTATTCTTTACTACGCTCTTGCTCTTGTCACTGTCCTGTACCGCCATCATGGCCCAAACGAGTCAATTGGCCCCGCGTTATGAGTTGGGATTCGACCTCCTCCCCCTCATCGTTACGGGTAGCACCAATAGTAGCCATCAACTGGGAATGGAGGTGTTTTTCACCAAACAGATTAACAGTGGAAAAATCAGAGTGCGGTACTTGATTAATGAACGGGGAAACTACGCCAATAACACCGTCTTGTCGCGTTCCGACTCTCCCCTACCGGACAACCGTCAGAAGCAAGTAGAAAACCGTTACCTGCAGCTCCGCAACCATGGTCTAAGGCTGGGTTTCGAGCAAATTTTCCGAACCAGTCGAGTCGATTATTATTGGAGCTTTGATCTGTATGGTCAGCTCAATCGTGGGCAGATTTATACAGAGACCACCATTAGCCTGGTGGACCGTCCGGAAATTGATCCTTTTTTAGAAAGTCGCATTGTCTCTCATTACAACAATTACGAGTTTGGCTTCGTCCCCTCCTTAGGCCTGGGCTTCAATTTGGACGAACGCATCCGCATCAGAGTAGAAATGGGCCCTAAGCTGAGTCTGCTCTTCGAACGCATTCCCTTACGGGACATTGATAACAATCCGTATTACCGCGAAGGTGTCTTCAGCAGTTCGGAGCTATTTCTTATCAATGATATTTTGATCTCCTATAACTTTTAGGGACTTGTCGACTCCCTTACGCTTGAGTACCACAAATGATTGTACCTTAGCCAGTGGCCGTCTATTCTACTATGCGAGCAATATTGTCTTATTGAATATCATTTCTCCAACAGTAAAAAGTAGACAGTGCACAGTGGACAGTAAATGGGTAAGATATCCTTCTACCTTTTACCATGTACCCTCTGCTGCAGATTTGCCATTAATGATTAACTCATTGAGTTCTTGAATCCGGCAAACCTGCTACAAACCACCTACCGCAAACTGCTAACGACTAAGGGTAACGATCATGCGTTTTTCTATTCTTGGCCTGCTTTGCTTTTGCCTTTTGCGTAGCCTCGGCGCTCAGGAGTGCGTGCCTGACCCCGGGCCGCCGCTATTCTTTGAGGATTTCGGGAGCGGTCCCAATCCTGGCCCGAACGTGGATAATGGGATCACCAACTTTACTTACGGCAGCATTGATGAAGGCCATTATGTGGTATCCAATACGACTGCACTGAACCTCGCGAACTGGCACGACGGCATTGATAATACAGCGGGTGATACCGACGGCTACATGCTGATCTTCAATGCTACTAATGGCCCGGGGATATTCTATCAAATGACATTTGATAGCTTGTGTCCAAATACGGATTATATTGCCATTTACCATGTGGCTAACGTGTCCTTACCAGGGGCTTGTATTGGTTTTGCTGAACGCCCTAATGTCCGTATATCAGCACTGGACCCTACCAATGAGGCCGTACAATTTACCGAAGCCACCGGCGAAATATGGTACAGCAGCCTCCTGACCTGGTGGGAGTATTCCCTGCGGTTTCGTACTGATAATGATCAAACGTCTGTGTTAATAAGACTGGCCAACGAAGCCCCTGGTGGTTGCGGCAACGATTTGGCCATAGATGATATCAGCCTACACCTCTGCAATCTGGAAATAGAGCAAACCTTTGACCTCTGTGACTTGCCCGACGGCAGTATTACGGTAGGAGAAAACCTCTACACCGAACCGGGCACCTACAACGATGCCGTACCTATCCCCAACTCTTGCAATGATACCCTCTTCACGACCACGCTAACCGGGCCAGTGCGCAGGCTTCCTCCCATTCGTTATACCATTTGTGAAGGCGATACGCTCAACATTAGTGGTCAGATGTTTGCGGATAGTATCAGCTTTGTAGATACGCTAGCGAATTCTGATCCTGATTGTCCGCAGCTACAGCCCGTCGAAATTGTGGTGCAACCCTCCATTGGTGCCACCCAGGAGGTAGTGCTTTGTGATGGGGACAGCATTCAGGTAGGTAACAATTGGTACAGTGCCTCGGGTACTTATGTAGATTCACTCCAAAGCAGCACGGGATGTGATAGCGTAGTGATCACCTCCATCATTGCCGGAGCAATTGATGTAGCGGTAAGTCCAGCAAGCATTGACCTTGATTTCGGAGCCTCTATTTCATTGACGAGCACGGTAGACTTCTCTAATGACTTCATCCTAAGCTGGCAACCGCCCGAAGCTTTTTCCTGTGCAAGCTGTGCAGACCCCATCTTCCAACCTGCCGTATCGCAAACGTATCAGGTCATTGCTACCGACAACCCCTCAGGCTGTTCAGCAAGTGCAAGCATTGAAGTATTGGTACGCGGTTGCGAGAAAGTCTTTGTACCGAATGCCTTTAGCCCCAATTTTGACGCTGTAAACGATGAGCTCACCGTATTTGCCGAGCCCTGCTTTACCCGGCTCATCTCCTGGCGAATTTTTGATCGCTGGGGCGGGCAGGTATACGAGGCTGCAGACCAGGCGATGAACGGCAGTTTCATCGGCTGGGATGGGTTGGCCAGAGGGCAAGAAGTAACGCAGGGCGTTTATTCTTACCAGTTGGTGCTGGAGCGAACGGATGGGTCTATTCGGGAGATAAAGGGTGAGGTGATGTTGTTGCGATAATGACGGTGGCAGAACCCCCAATTCCTTTAGCAACTATCGGAAATTCTGATGACCAGCGTACTACCAAACTGATAAATCTCATATTCCCCACTAGGACCACCTATCCAAAATTTAAGCAGGAGCGGGCTTTGCTTAATAATTCGAAGTTGCTCCCTTCCGCTTAAAGTTCGCATCTGCTCATTATCATAAGCAAGCTGAAAGAACAAAAAGCCTATTTTCAAGCTGGCCTCTGGTAAAATAAAAACTTCTTCGTACCAGCCGACACTTCCACTTCTCTCGTAGATTCCCCCATTAGCAAAGCGGATTTTCTTATGCCAATACTCTGAATTTTGCTTGGCAAAACTACTTGAATCAACAGGGGTGGAAATTCTTCTGAGATAAGACTCGAATCCTTCGGGATAGGCGTTAGCTTCATTTATCTCAATAATACGCATTGGTGGAAATTCGGATAAGTAGCCGTCAAATGCGTATCCTACTATTTCCTCATATTTTACTTTGACCCAGCTCCCATCAACGTAGTAGCTATTGCCATCCTTACTGAACTCCTTTGAAAAAAGACCACGCACCTCTATTGAAGTATACTCAGCGGTTACTTCCAATATTTCTACCGCCTCGCCAAAAGGGATGGCACCAATAACTTTTGCCGTCTGCCAAGGCGTTTCTCGGATATTCAAACCAGACTTTGCCCAGTTGTAAGCAATGCTACTCTCGTTCGTATTAGCTTTACTTAATGATGCAACTCCTAACATCAGAAGGAGAAGTGAAAGACATCTTATAATTTTCATGAAACGTGTTTACTGGTTTGTAAAATGAAGGCTCTGCCTATTGAAAGAGGAGAATACCAACCCACGTCTTGCTCCCCGAATTCTCCCCATCACTAGCCCTAATTTCTATTCATTTCGGTCCTCCAGCTACCATTCATTAGCAAGTGGTTTGACTCAATTAGTATCTGTACGTACTAGACACGATCTTCGTACGCCATACAAGGCTTGAGTTTTTCTCACCCAAACGCAACGAAATGACACCTTGAGACGTATTAATAGCATCGCCAACGAACTTATTAGACAAGCCTAAAAGTATATCTTTGCGCAGTCTAATTAAGTTAGTAATACGCCAAATGAAGGGATTCAATTACAATAAGATAATACTACCCGCACTGCTGCTTTTCTTTGCACTTACAGTATATGGGCAAAACGCCACCCTTAGTGGTAATGTAAGTGAGCAATCTGGAGAACCAATGGGCGCTGCTACTATTGCTCTAGAAGGAAGCACTTTGGGAACGATCACGGATGAGAATGGTAACTATACTATCGGGGATATTCCACCTGGTACCTACACCGTCAAAGCTACCTTTTTGGGTTACTTATCCGTATCCGAGGAGATTACGTTAAAAGAGGGACAATCGCTGGAGCGAAACTTTTCCTTACGGGAAGATGCCTTGAATCTGGAGGGGGTAGTAGTATCCGGTACGCGCTATGAACAAGATAGAATCAACAATCCCGTAGTGGTGAGTTTGATTGATGACAAGTTGTTTAATGCAACTCAGTCCATTGCGATCTCCGAAGGAATCAACTATCAACCTGGGGTACGCGTGGAGACCAACTGTCAGAACTGTGGATTTACTCAAGTCCGACTTAATGGACTGGAGGGTGCCTACTCGCAAATTCTGGTTAATAGCCGTGCGGTTTTCAGTGCACTGAATAGCGTTTACGGACTCGATCAGATACCGACCAATATCGTAGAACGCGTAGAAGTAGTACGTAGTGGAGGCTCTGCTTTATACGGTTCCAATGCTATTGGTGGCACCATCAATATCATCACCAAGGACCCTGTAGATAATGCCTGGGAGTTGCGCTCCAATACAGCTATCATTGCTGGGGACGTAGTTGACCAAACCTTCAACCTGAATGGCTCCATTGCTAATGAAGAACTGACTAGTGGGGTCACCGTCTACGGCATGAGCCGCAACCGCGGTAGTTATGACGCCAATGGGGATGGTTTTACAGAGCTGGTGCAGCTGGAGAACACGGTCTTGGGTGCAAAGGCCTTCTTTAAACCAGGAGACCGCAGTAAAATCACCTTGGATTTTAGCGCTTTGGAAGAATACCGCCGAGGCGGTAACCGCCTGGATCTAGCCCCTCACTTTACGGATATCACAGAAGAGCTGGACCACAATACCTTTTTTGGTGGTATCAACTACGAGCAATGGAGCAAGAACGACCGGAATAAATTCTCTTTCTACGCCTCCACACAAAACACCCAACGCGATAGTTACTACGGTGGCCTGGGAGGTGGAAGAACCGCCGAGGATAGCACCCTGGCCATCAATGCCTATGGCTTAACAGAGGACTTGGCGATAGTGGCAGGAGCTCAGCTCAACCATTATTTCAAAAATAATGATGTGATCACTATTGGTGTTGAAAACCAGACGTACGATACCCAAGATGAAATTGCTGGCTATAACCGTTTGGTGGATCAGCAAGTGAACTCCACGGGTTTCTTCGCCCAGTACGAGTGGAAGCCTACGAGTAGACTCACCGCTTTGCTTGGAGGTAGATATGACATTTCCAATATCAATGGATTCTACGCCGTGGCTGACGAAGAAAGGAAGTCGGATGTGGACGTTGCAGTATTCAGCCCTCGGGCCACTATTTTGTATCAAATCAACGAGAACCTACGATTCCGAGGAGGCTACGCCCGCGGATTCCGTGCGCCACAGGCCTTTAATGAAGACCTGCACATCTCTTCTGCCGGTGGTGATCAAGTATTTATTCTCCTTTCTGAGGATTTGGATAAGGAAACTTCAAATGCCTTCACGGGCTCGCTGAACTATACCAAGAACGTAGGACTGGCACAGATCAACTTGTTGATAGAAGGGTTTTACACCCAATTGCAGAATCCTTTTACCCAGGTTAGCCGGGGAGACATCGGCGACATCATTCTAGAGGAAGTGGTCAACGGATCGGGAGCCACGGTAGCCGGAGTGAACTTTGAAACAGGTTATTCCCCTTCCGACAAATTTGCCTTCCAAATGGGAGGTACCCTCCAGCAAACCAGCTACGACGAGACGCAGGAAATCTTTGCCCCAGAAGACACAGATGGTGAAAATGCCATTACGGTAGATGAATTTGTCAGAGCGCCCAACCTTTATGGCTACTTCACTTCTTTCTACAATTTTTCTGATGTATTTCAAATTGATTTGACTGGAACGTACACCGGTCCGATGGTCGTGCCGCGCGTGGTAGGTGCCAATGGCTCACCAGACTTATTGGACTCCGATCCATTTTTTGATGTCAATCTAAAGGCCAGTTATCATTTCGATGTAGCTGATGATTTTCACCTGGAGTTGAGCGGTGGTGTGCGTAATCTCTTCGACAGCTACCAGCCGGAGTTTGATTCAGGACCAGAACGTGATTCGGACTTTATATACGGGCCAGCAGCGCCGCGTTCGGTTTTCATCTCCGTAAAAATTGGCAATCTGCACAAATGATAAAACGAGCAATCTCCATCTTAACGATTTCGCTCTTCCTGTATGCGCCTTTAGGTGCACAAGAAGCGGAGTTCGTGCACTGGCTCAGCTTTGAACAACTCGAAGACTCCCTGGCCGTGCAGCCCAAAAAAGTCTTCATTGATTTCTATACCGATTGGTGTGTTTACTGCCGCAAAATGGACCAGGCAGTTTTCACCAAGCCGGAGGTAATAGCTGCATTCAAGGAGGAATACTACGCAGTGCGATTTGATGCGGAATCCGATTCAGTGGTAAATTTCGGTGGACGCGAATTCATCAATGACCAGCTAGAGCAGTCTCGCAACCCGCTGCACCAAATTGCCCAGCTACTGGCGCTACGGGATGGGCAATTTACTGCGCCCACAATACTTATTTTAGATGAGGATTTTAAAGTTACCGCCCGATATTTTGAATACATGAGCAGTGAGCGTTTGCTACGGGCATTGGAGTGATAACCATAAGCAGGCGAACACTTCCTGCAATTTGTCATAGTTAGCTAATTTGGATATCGTTTTTTCGTTCACCCTCCTCTCAAAACAATATGCTATCTCCGCCGTTTTGCCGAGATAGAATTACTCCTTGATGTTCCTTCTCATTTCCTCTTGCCAAATACTGAATTGTTCCGGATAACCATCGGTTACCCTTTTCATCACATATGAGTTGTCTTCTTGTGGAGCAAACTTCTCATATTCTACTTCGACCAGATCTAAAGACTGCCTTTTCAATTCTCCCCTGATCTGTACCAGCTTTTCAACTCCTTCTTTAGAAAAGAAATGAATCGCATTCAAGTGATTATGTCCTGAAGGATCTATCATTCCACATAGTAATTCGAATTCTGTTTTATTAAGTTGGCATTTCATTAGAAACTCGGAATACACATTTATACCAAGCACACTGTTCGCAAAATAAGTGAAATCGTACAGTCCATGCATAGCCTCTGCTTTCACAATTTCAAATAATTCAAGCCATTGATCACTTGATATTGACCTCCAATCTGAAGAGCGGTTCAACATAAAACTCGAAAAGGAAGACGGAGCAGAAGGGAAAGCTATTAATCTGTCGACCACCAGTTTCTTTAATTGTTCAAAGTCCATATTGACCTACTTGATGACTAAAAGCGTGAATAGTCAGGATTATTTGCCTTTGAGTTCTCTCCTTTCAAGAATGCCCGGAGCCTGTTTGGTAATCCAAATTATTAATGGCGCTGCCTGCTCAACGTACTCCTTTCCCAAATCCGTTAATTGATATTCTACCTTTACTGGTACTTCCTGATACACGGTTCTTAGGATATAACCATCTCTTTCCAGCCGTTTTAGTCGCTCAGTGAGAATCTTAGAAGAGATGCCTTGAACCAGGCTCTTCAATTCATTGAATCTAAGCCGGGCGTGTACCCTCAGAAAGAAGAAGATTAGAATACTCCATTTGTCGGATACCACTGAAAACACTTCCCTTACTGGACAATTAGCGAGATCAACCGTGCTAAGCTTGTCGTATATTTTTTTCAATCTTTCTTGCATCGCAACTCATTGATTATCAACAACAGTTTCCCAATAGAAACTTAATTACAATCATGTAACTTGTTGTTTTTGAACCGTTTAAGGAATACCTTTACTTTACAAAAGTAACTTAGTTTACTTAATGAATCAAACTTATTCTTAAACGCCTTTGAGAATTATATGAAGACCACTGCTCTTAAAACTCCACAGCGCGAATTGAAAGAAATGTCCAGACAGAATGCCTCCATCGAAAAGATGATCGTACAACAAGAAGAAGTGCAAATTAAATGCGCCGATGGTTTTATCCTAGCAGGCACCTTGTACGAACCAGGTGAGGTAAAGGGAGCGGTATTGGTAGCTCCTGCAACCGGTATTAAAAGAAGGTTTTATCACGCCTTTTCCAGCTTTTTGGCTCAAAACGGTTACGCAGCCTTGGCCTTTGAGAACCGAGGAATTGGGGACTCCAAACGTGGAGACATTAATAGTGGAAATCCATCTCTTCACGATTGGGGCAAATTAGACATGGCAGCCGCACTTGAATTATTGCAAGAACGGTATCCAGATATAAAGTACCATTTGGTGGGGCACAGTGCTGGTGGACAGCTGGTTGGGCTGATGAACAATGCACAAGATTTGACCTCCATATTTAATTTCGGTTGTTCATCGGGTAGCATCAACAATGCGACCTATCCGTATAAGTTTGCCTTCCATTTTTGGATCAATTTTGTCATCCCAGTTAGTAACTTTCTATTTGGTCACGTAAAGTCTCAATGGTTTGGGATGGGAGAACCGCTCCCCAAAAAAGTAGCTTCAGATTGGAGTAGATACTGCAATGGTTCAGGCTATGTAAAAGTAGACTTAAACAATCTTATACAACACCATTGGTATGACCAGCTGAAGATACCCTCTCTTTGGTTACACGCTACCGACGACCAGATTGCGAACCTGGCCAATGTGAAGGATATGATTCGGGTGTATTCCAAGCTTAAATACGAAATTATCACACTAGAGCCTGGAGAACTTGGTTTCCAAGAAATTGGGCATATGGGCTTTTTTAGCTCGAAGAAAAAGTCGTTGTGGAAATATGCTATTGATTGGTTGAACCAGCAGTAGCTACAATTGGATACTATTATGCGAAGGCTGTAACTTATAGTCTTCCAGTTCGTCTTTTCTTAAAAAACCATGCAGTTCTCTTCTTTACTGGCCGTATCGCTTTTGATGCTTAGCATCACAACAAAAGCAGATGCGCTCCATCTATATCCAATCACTCCAACTGCGTCAACTATAATCTCTGCCGAGGAAAAAGCAGATTTGTTACTACAGGCCTTCTTGAAAAAGACCAGAGTAGCTGGTGTATCCGTATCGGTCAACCGCGCTGGAAACCTCATCTACTCCAAAGGGGTTGGCTATGCCAATATAGTGGAAGAAATTCCAATGGAACCCAGTAGTCAAATTCGAACCGCCTCGGTGGCTAAAGTCATCACCGCTACCGCACTGGGAAAATTAGCTACAGATGGAAAACTGGATTTCGATCTAGCAATCGGCAATTATATTCCAAACTTAGCGGAACCCTACGCCAGCTTAACCACCCGGCAAATTGCGGGTCATACGGCGGGTATCCCACATCGCCCTTCCTCCAAGCAGGCTATGCGAAAACACTATAATGCTGTACAAGAAACCATAGTCTTCTTTGAAGACACTCCTTTATTATTTGAACCGAATACAGCTTACGAGTACTCTACACTGGGCTACAACTTACTAGCGATCCTAATAGAAGAAGTGAGTGGTAAACGCTACGAAGACTACCTACAAAAAGATGTCTTTGCACCTCTAAACATGTTACAGACCTTCCCGGAAAACATCAAAGAACTCCATGCCCAAAATGCTAGTTCTTATTATATAAAAAATGGTCAACCCAGACTGGATAAGAGACTTGTAGACGGTAGCTATAAGCTGGCAGGAGCAGGATTCCGAAGTACGTCGGCGGACCTGGCCAATATGATGAATGCTTACTTCAACGGATTTCTGGCTGAGGATGTAGTCAGCAACATGTTTACCACCAATACGTTAGCGAATGGAGAATTGACCAACGTTGGAATTGGTTGGCGTCTAAGCGAAGACTTCCAAGGCCGACCAACAGTAGAGCACGCAGGGGCCTGGCAAGGTGCCAGAACCCTCATCGCCCATTATCCGGATGAGCAATTGACCGTTTCCATTATGATCAACACCAAATGCAGCATCTTTATAGAAGAAACCGCTCAGATCATAGCGCAATTATTCCTGGAAGCGCAAAATACGCCAGCAGTCATAGGTGAAGTCAATACGCCCCTCAAAGTAGTAGAAAACCACTTCAATGATCAAGATGAATACTTTACCGGAAAGTTGATCATGACTGATGAAGGGATCGGAGAATTAAACATCGAAGCCGAACGAAACTGGCTTGGGCGCAACCAGATATTCTACTTGTCTTCGTCCAATAACTTTGTACTTTCAACTACGTTTGGGCTCTTATACCTAAGACTAGAATTCACTCCTACGATAGAAGGAAAAGTCTTCTTGTACCAAAGCTTAAATGACCCACACCACCCTCGTGGCGAGCCGATGCTGTATTTTGAGCAAGCAAATTAAGAGACCTAATGCTCCGAAGTTTGTCTTCTCCTATCGGAATAACTGCTCCACCTTAGCAATACCCTCTGGCAGCGTAAAGACAATCACCTTATCATCAATTTGGAGTTGGAAATCACCGTCGGGAAGGTGGCTTTCATCACCACGGATGACTCCACCAATCAAGGCGGTATCCGGAAAAGGCAGGGCACGTAGCGGCTTGCGCGTTAGCTGGTTGTTCTTCTGCACCACAAACTCAATCACCTCAGCATCTACGCCGTGCAGGCTTGTAATGGCTTCTACCTTTCCTTTGCGCACGTAGCGAAAGATATTATTGGCTGCAATCAACTTCTTATTGATCAAAGTATCCACACCAATGTTTTGGGAGATGTGTACATACTCCTTGTTCTCAACTTGAGCAATCGTCTTGTACACCCCGTGGTTTTTGGCCGTAAGGCTGGCTATGATATTGGTCTCGGAGTTGTCTGTCAGCGCAATGAAAGCATCCATGTTATCCAGTCCTTCTTCCACCAGCAAGTCGAAATTGCTAAAGTCACCATTGATAACAAGGGTGTCAGGCAGTTCTTCCGAGAACATCTTACAGCATTCTCGGTCTTTGGCTACTAAGGTGACGTTATAGTGTTTCTCCAGGCGTTTGGCAGTAGCCTGACTCAGCTGTGTGCCACCAAGGATCATAATATTCTTCACCTTGACTTGGCGGCGGTCTACAATCCGGCGCAGGCTTTCAATGTGTTGCTTTTTGGTGATAAAGTAGACGTGGTCATTGGTACGCAGGAGCGTTTCTCCACGTGGGATAATCGTACGATGCCCCCTAAGAATAGCGATCGGACGTAAGTCCACCTCATCAGTGAATTCGTGTATATCTCGCAATGGAATACCAATGAGCGGAGAAGATTCGTCGAGGGTAATCCCGACCAGACTGATTCGACCTTCCTCAAATTCAAAAATATCCGTGAAGTAGGCTTGCTTGACTAGTCGGCCAATCTCTTCAGCGGCCAGGAAGACTGGAGAGATCAGGTTATCCACTCCTAACTCAACGAAAGTATCCCTTTGAGACACCTGTAGATACTCCTTATTATTTACCCGCGCGATGGTCTTTTTAGCACCTAGCTTTTTAGCCAATATGGCCGTAATCAAGTTGGTCTTTTCGTTGGTGGTTACGGCCAATACAATACGGGCCTTCCCCGCTTCTGCCTGCTTGAGTACATCAATAGAGCCACAATCGCCTTTGATGGTGAGTACATCCAGGTGTGTGGCGGCATACTCCAACACTTCTTGATCCCGGTCAATCAGGGTAATATCTTGATTTTCGTAGGCCAACATCTCAGCCAGGTGAAAACCAACATCTCCTGCGCCCGCTATGATAATTTTCATGGCGCAAAAATAAGTGTAAAGCACATGAAATCAACAGATTTTTTGCGTTGCCGCCACATTTTCAGTACTTTAAACGTTAAGAATAATAGAGGGGTACTAATGCATTAGGGTACTTCCGATGAGCACCTTTTTTTCACCCCAACGCCACTGTGTTTTTGGTCTAAACTTTCATCCCCATGAAGATTCTAATGGTTTGTCTCGGTAATATTTGTCGCAGTCCTCTCGCTGAGGGTATTCTCCAAGCGAAAGCCCAGACCCACAACCTCCCTTGGCAGGTAGATTCTGCCGGCACCGGTGCCTACCACGTTGGTGAGCAGCCGGATCCTCGTTCGCAAGCTGTGGCCCACAAGTATGGCTTAGATATTAGCACGCAGCGTGCACGCCAGTTTAAAGCATCAGATTTTGATCGCTTTGATTTGATCTTTGCCATGGATAGCCGTAATTACCAGAATATTCTGCGCCTGGCAAAGGACGAAGAGCAGCGAGAACGTGTAAAGCTCATCCTGGAATTTACGGGCTCGCACGAGCGTAATGTACCGGATCCGTATTGGGACGACAACGGCTTTGAGCACGTCTACCAGCTGCTGGATACCGCTTGTGAGCGCATCGTAGATATTGTTGGTGAAAAGGTAAGCTAGACCGGTTACCTTGTGGGTGCATTGTGCATTAATTGCTAAAAGCCCAATATGCGTCCAGTTCTCCAATCCATTGTTCTACTCTTTTCATTGCTTGGTTTTCTTGAGGTGGCATCTGCCCAAAAGGAAACACTGATCTATCCTTATGCCTACCAAAATCAATGGGGGCTAGTAGACGAAAATCGAACGGTCCTGTTGTCCCCAAGCCTCGACTCGATTGGCTTCTTCTCTATCTATAATCCAGAGGCTGTTTTTCCCCGTTTGGCCGTAGCCTTAGAAGACGATAAGCTTGGTGTTATAAATACCGCCGGAGAATGGGTACTAAAGCCTAAAGTAGATAGCATTGGCCTAAACCACTATTACGTCAAGGGATTAGCCTGGGTGGTCCGTAAGGGTAAGTATGGCCTGATGGACTTCAATGGTAGCGAAGCCCAATGGCGCATTAAGCCACGCTTCACCGAAGTAAGTAGGTTCAGGGGGCGAAAGGTGGCGGTAGCTGCTGTGGCAATTGATGGCCGCTGGGGTGTAGTCAATAGCGACGGAAAATGGGTAGCAAAATGCAAATATGATTCCGCCGAATTACTTTACGACTTTACCGATTACCCCGATATTAAATTGACCAAGGGGGAACAAACCACCTACATTGATGCACTTGGGAATACCCGAGAAGCAACAGACATTAACTGGGAAGACGAGGAGATCTATTTTGAAGACAGTATGATCGAGGATATGCCCCAGGAAACCAGGCGGGAGCATCGGATTACAAAACAGATTTTAGCCGGTGGCAGGGAGCGAGTAACCTTAGAAGTGTCTGCCGCAGGTGGCCCTTATCAGCGTGTGGAATTTCGAACAATTGAGCCCGGATATACCATTTTCAATGTGGTAGTGGATGAAAATAGAATTCCTTTACGTATCAAATACGTATTGGTGCAAAAGGATGATAAATTCGGCTTCTGGGGGCCAGAGGGGCTGATTGCACCCGGCGCTGTATATGACCGGATAGGTTGGACACAATCTCAGCGCTATGGTCAGTTTGCCGTTTTATACCGCAATGGCTTAAAGGGCCTTGCCCGCGTAAACGGAGAACCTTTTATCCCAGCTGTCTTTAGCACCCTCGACGTACGAGGCTTCCTCTTTGTCTATACACACCCTGATGGCTATCGCGGATATGCCGATGATCAAGGCCGAGTATTTATACCGCAAGAGGTTATTTTGGAGTAGGGGTAAGCAATCAAAGTCAAACATTCCGCCGGCTTGTTTTATAGCGGCATGAATTACACGAAACCAATGAGCCTCGCAATTGACTGTTCCAATGCCTCAGCCACCTTCTAGATCGGCTTTATCTTCTACCAACAACCCACCTCCAAACAAAATCATTGTTCCCCCTTAGTGTAATTATCACACATTAATTTATACCTTAGCCTCCTCACAGAATTTTTGATGGCAACTTAATAACAAAAGGCATGTTTTTTAACTCACAGGGTAAGGCCGAGGTGACCTATGATGCTATTGTAGTTGGTTCGGGTATCAGTGGTGGTTGGGCCGCTAAAGAACTGTGCGAAAAAGGACTTAAAACCTTGGTCCTTGAGCGCGGGCGCAACGTACGTCATGGCGAATATCCTACCGCAGGAAATGATCCTTGGGATTACGAAGCCGGGGAACGCGTACCCTCGGAGGAAGTAGAAAAGCACTACAGCAAACAGAATCGGACCGGTTATACCGTGCGTCAATCGCAGAAGCATTGGTTTGTTAAGGATGATGAGCACCCCTATACCGAGGTAAAACGCTTCGATTGGATGCGGGGTTATCACACCGGTGGACGTTCTATCATGTGGGGCCGCCAGAGTTACCGCTTAAGCGACCTAGACTTCACCGCTAATGCTAAAGATGGCATTGCCGTGGATTGGCCCATTCGCTACGCTGATCTCGCGCCCTGGTACGACTATGTGGAGACCTTTGCTGGCATCAGTGGTCAAGCGGAAGGTTTACCTCATCTACCAGACGGAAAGTTCCTACCTCCTATGGAACTCAACTGTGTAGAAAAAGAACTCAAGAAAGGCATTGCCGAAAACTTCACGGACCGGCTTTTGACCATTGGGCGTACGGCTCACTTGACAGAACCTAATCCTGAAATACACGGTACCCGTGGTAAATGTCAGTTCCGTAATCGTTGTATTAGAGGTTGTCCTTTTGGTGCCTACTTTAGTAGTAATGCGGCTACCTTGCCTGCTGCCGAAGCGACCGGCAATATGACGCTTCGACCGCATTCTGTCGTGCATTCCTTGATCCTCGACCCCGATACTGGAAAGGCCAGCGGGGTAAGAGTGATTGACGGGGAAACCGGCGAACAACACGAATTTTTTGCGAAGATTGTCTTCCTCAATGCCTCAGCCCTAGGCAGCACCTTTATTTTGATGAATACGGTGACCGATGAGTTTCCAGATGGCCTAGGCAGTAGCAGTGGCCAACTCGGACGCAACCTCATGGATCACCACTTTAAGGTAGGAGCCAGCGGCACTTACGAAGGTTATGAAGACCAGTATTACAAGGGCCGTCGCCCGAATGGTTTCTATATTCCACGTTTCCGCAATATCAATGCCGCAACGAAGCGCGATGACTATATCCGCGGCTTTGGCTACCAAGGTGGTGGAAGTCGTACGAATTGGATGCGCGGCATCAAAGAATTGGATATGTCCTTGGGTGCTGACTTTAAGGACTCACTGGTACAGCCTGGTCCTTGGCAGCTGGGCATGAACGGTTTTGGCGAATGCCTCCCTTATGAGGATAATCGCGTTTATCTCAACCACGATGTAAAGGATATCCATGGCCTACCTACCTTAACCATTGATTGCGAGTTTAAGGACAATGAAATGGCCATGCGTAAGGATATGGCAGCGAGTGCAGCAGAAATGCTAGAAGCAGCTGGCTTCAAGGACATCAAGACCTACGATGACGGTGCAGCTCCGGGATTAGGCATCCACGAAATGGGTACCGCACGCATGGGGCGCGACCGCAAGTCCAGCGTACTGAACGAATGGAACCAAATATGGGATGCACCAAATGTGTTTGTCACCGATGGAGCAGCCATGACTTCGGCCGCTTGCCAGAATCCGTCCTTGACGTATATGGCACTGACGGCACGAGCAGCTGACTATGCCGTGCAGGAACTCAAAAAAATGAATCTCTAAACAACTCGAAAATGGATCGCAGAGACGTACTAAAATATACGGCCTACCTAACCGGCTACGCCGTGACCGCTCCACTGACGAGTGCAATACTGAGCGGCTGTAAATCAGAACCAGCAGCACCCGATTTTATACCCTCCTTCTTCACCGCGGAAGAATATCCAGCGGTGCGCCAGATGGCGGAGCTCATGCTTCCCCAAACCGATACTCCGGGAGCAGGCGAATTGGGTATACCGCAATTTGTGGATAAGGTTTTGAGCACCTTTACAAAGCCAAAAGACCAAGAACGGCTACGTACTGGTCTAAACACCTGGTTGGGCAGTGTCGCCAATGAGGGAGGCTCTCCTTATGCCGACTTGGGCGCAGAAGATCAACTCCGTATCCTAAACGAACTAGACACCACCAGCAAAGCTTCTGCTGAAGAGCTGGAAGGTTTGGGTCTTAGCAAGGAAGAGAAAAAGGAGCGGACCCCCTGGTGGTTAGATTTAAAAGGATTAATCATTGGTGGCTACTTTTCCTCGGAATATATTGGCACCGAAGTATTGGCCTATGATCCGGTACCTGGAGCCTATCTGGGGTGTATTCCGGTTTCGGAAACTGATGGCAAGAATTGGAGCCTGTAGCAGGCTAATAAGCTTAAAGTTGAATAGGAAACCCCTTCCGGTCTAGTACCAGAAGGGGTTTTAGTATATCAAGAAGTGGGTTAGATCTTAACCGATCACTGCATTATCCTTAGCCATATTCCCTGCATACAACCAGGAAGCACCAGCTAATGCTACGTCTTTCAGTAAGCCAGTAGTAGCTGCCTGATCTCCGGCCATTGCTCCTTTTAAATGTAGAGCAAAAACAAAGATCAAAAGCATAGCCCCCAGTAAGAAGGTGGCCAATTTGTCCATCTTACCAATAAAAATGGAGACTGCGGCAGCAATTAAGCCTAAGCCCGTAAGATAGACCCAAATTGCGCCTCCTGGTAAGGGCACCATACCGGCCATAGCTTCAGCATTCATAAAGTGGAAAGCACCAAAAATGAGGAATGGAATGGCAAACAGGTATTTGCCAGCACTTAGTAATGCATTCATTTTTCGTTTCGTTTTGTTTTGCAAACACCTACAAATGATGTAGGTACATGCACAATATTAGGGAAGTTTAACGCAAAACAAAAATTTACCTAACAATATTTTTACAAAACAATACACTACAAAAAGCAAAAAATAAAGAACTTTAAAGTAAAAAATCCGCATCCCTAAGTGAAGGAATGCGGATTTAGAAAGCGAATGATTTTCGCTTTTAGGCTGCTTTCAGACGGCTCAACTTGGAGCGACTTAGCTTATCTTCAGCGTATTCTGCCGTCACCAAGAAGGAGGTTACGTCTTTTTGTCCGGGTAGCTCAAACATGGCGTCGGTCATGATGGCTTCACAGATCGAACGAAGGCCCCTTGCTCCTAGGTTAAACTCTAGCGCCTTCTCTGCAATCAGGGCAATGGCATCATCCGTGAAGGTAAGCTCAATGCTCTCCAGATCAAATAGTTTTTTGTACTGGCGCAGGAGCGAATTCTTGGGCTCGGTTAGGATACGCTGTAGTGCTTCTTTGTCCAGTGGATCGAGATAAGTGAGCACTGGCAAGCGGCCCAGCAATTCTGGAATAAGGCCAAATGACTTAAGGTCTTGATGATTCACGTAGCTCAATAAGTTTTCGCGATCCACCTGCTCCTTTTCTTCTCCACGGAAGCCAATGACTTGGGTATTGAGGCGGCGTGCAATCACCTTCTCGATACCGTCAAATGCACCTCCGCAAACGAAGAGAATATTGCTGGTATTGATTTTCACTAACTTCTGCTCAGGGTGTTTACGCCCGCCTTGCGGTGGTACGTTTACATCTGTTCCCTCCAGCATTTTCAGCAGAGCCTGCTGTACCCCCTCACCAGATACATCACGCGTGATGCTTGGATTATCTGACTTACGAGCTACTTTATCAATCTCATCAATATATACGATACCGCGCTCGGCGGCAGCTACATCATAGTCACACACCTGCAGGAGGCGGCTCAGGATACTCTCCACATCTTCGCCCACGTAGCCAGCCTCGGTAAATACCGTGGCATCCACAATGGCAAAAGGCACGTTGAGCATCTTGGCGATCGTCTTCGCCAACAAAGTTTTACCCGTACCCGTACGACCAACAAAGACAATATTACTCTTCTCAATCTCTACTTCATCATCACTATTGGCTCCTTGGCCTAATCGTTTGTAGTGATTATAAACCGCTACGGAGAGTACCTTCTTGGCATCGTCTTGGCCGATGATGTACTCGTCTAGCCGTTGCTTGAGCTCCTGTGGATTATACTGGATAGCCTGACTGTAGGATTCTTTATTCTGGCCTTTCCCTGAGTAGTTAGGGCTTGGTGCGGCGCCTCCATAAAGCTCCTCTTGGACAATCTCGCTAGCCTGCTCTACGCAGACCTCGCAAATGTGTCCTTCTATACCGGCAATCAGAATCATTGCTTCTGATTTGTCGCGGCCACAGAAAGAGCAGCGATAGTTTTGTTTTGTACGACGCATTGCTATTCTTTAAATTTAAAAAGAACCCACACTAAAGATACGGTTAATGTGGGTTCTCCGCTAGTAGGTCCTTATTTCTTATCGTCAGAAGTCTGTCGTACCAGTACTTCGTCAACTAAACCATACGCTTTTGCATCCGTTGCTACCATCCAGTTATCACGATCACAATCTTTCTCGATTGTCTCATAATCCTGACCGGTGTGGTTAGCTAAGATATCGTAAAGCTCTTTTTGCATTTGCTTGATGAGCTTGTAGCTGATTTCCATATCAGAAACCTGTCCCTGCATACCACCTAATGGCTGGTGAATCATCACGCGGCTGTGAGGTAAACAAGTACGCTTGCCCTTAGTTCCAGCAGCCAACAATACGGCGCCCATAGAAGCAGCCAGACCGGTACAGATCGTACCTACATCCGGTGAAACGTACTGCATGGTGTCATAGATACCCAATCCAGCGATAACAGATCCACCAGGGCTGTTGATGAACATTTGTACATCACGCTTTGGGTCAGTGGATTCGAGGAAGAGCATCTGTGCTTGGATAACGTTGGCCACGTAGTCATTCACGGGAACACCCATGAAGATAATGCGGTCCATCATCAAACGGCTAAATACATCCAGACCAACGATGTTCATCTGGCGTTCTTCAATTACGTTTGGGGTAAAGGCTTGAATATTGGGTGCCAAAACCGGGGCGGTTTTCTCGGCGTATCGCTCTAGATGCATGCTACTCATACCTAAGTGCTTGGTAGCATACTTCATGAATTCATCCTTGTGAAACATTCGCGTTGTTTTTAATTACTCTCTATTAACAATAAGCACCCCCGGAGGTTGACTCTACTCTTCTTCTTCTTGCGCAAGCAACTGACTTTCGGCTTCCTGCTCGGCACGGATTTCCTCAATAATAGCCTGGAGTTCTTCTGGTGTAATGGCTTTATCCTTCAGCTCGTACTCGCCTTGTAGTTTATCGCTGAGCTTATCGTTCATCAGTTCGTCGAACTTATCACGTACGCTCTTCTCCTCGTTCATCATGCGGTCTACCATACCGCTGATCATCTCTTCGTTCAGCCATTCTGGCTGGCCTCCACCAAAGTAGCCCATCACCTGCTCAGCAAAAGAAGCTCTTAATTCTTCTTGCTTAACCTCCAATTCAAACTTATTGATCAGCTTCTCTCGTACCAAGGTCCACTCTAATCCTTTGCGAAAACCCGCGAAACCAGCCTCTACACCTTCTGGTGTATTTTGCTCGTTTGAAGCTACCAACCAACGCTTCAAGAATTCCTCCGGTAGCTCCATGGAGTTTTGCTCCATAAGATACTCCTGCATATCGCGGAAAAGCAGCGCATCCGTTTGCTTGATATAATAACCGTTATAGTCTTCCTGGATTTTTGCGAGCGCCTCTTCTTCTGTGCTCACGTCACCTTCACCAAAGGCTTGCTGGTAGAACTCTTCGCCCAACTCAGCGGGTACGTTCCGGCTGATTTTATCAATGGTAAGTGAGAAGATTGGATTCACCTCACGGTCATCTTCCGCATCAAGACCTAGTAAGTACTTGCGTACATGGTCTTCGGTGGTGCCTGCTTCCAGTTCGAAAACATTGAGTTCGGCCGTGTCGCCGATGTTCTTACCCAGAAAAGCAGCCTTGGCCTCGTCGGTTGTATTTTGGATGAAGAGCGTAAACTCGTGCATAATACCCGCTACCTTGGGGGCACCATCTTCCAATTCCACCGCCTTGAGGGTGATGATATCGCGCTCTTCAACTACATCCTGAACCTCCTCGTTCTTACCGAAACGGCGACGCAAGTTTTCCAGTTCTTCGGCAATTTTATCCGAACCCGGATCAATGACGAAACGCTCGAAAGTACGATCACCTAGTCCTTGCACCTCAAATTCGGGTGCTAAGCCAATATCAAACTTGAACACGTAGTCGGTCAGACTTGCAACACTGAACTCAAACTCCTCTTGCTCCTGCGATGGAATAGGTTGCCCCAGAATGTTGAGCGGATTATCTTCATTGTATAGATAGTCCGATAGCTCTTGCTGCATCTGCCGATTAATGACATCCGCCAGAATACTACGCCCGAACATTTTCCGAACAACGGACATCGGCGTTTTGCCTTTGCGAAATCCTTTTAATGAGGCTTGATTGCGGTAGCGCTTTAGCTCTTTATTGAGCTCTCCCTTGTAATCTTCTTGTGCAACGGTTACCGTTAGGGTGGCATTCAATGCATCTATATCAGTGCGCTCGATTGTAGCCATAGAATGATGTGCGAAATTTAGAATTTATTAGACCTGTCCTAGCAAACAGCGTACTGACGCAATTAGTTGTCTGCCGCTCGGTCAACCTTCTTTTCGGACTTGCCCGAAAAACAAAGGATGGTAGCGAACTAACTCACTCCCATCCTCCGTGAAATGTGCTGGTGGAGGGACTTCCCGACGAATTTTCACGCTGTTCCAATTGTCGGGATGGACTTCTCGCCCATCCATCCTCCCAGTGTGCGGGTGGAGGGACTTCCCGACGAATGCTCACGCTGTTCGCTTTGTCGGGATAGACTTCTCGTCCATCCATCCTCCCAGTGTGCGGGTGGAGGGACTCGAACCCCCACGCCGTGAAGCACTAGATCCTAAGTCTAGCATGTCTACCAATTTCATCACACCCGCTGGTAGAAGTAGCTTCTTTATGAGAAGCCTTGCTTAAAAAGCGACGCAAAAATAAGGTTTATTTCTAAAACTGCCTACACTTCTGCAGTTTTTTAATGAAACTCTTTTGATCAAATGGTTTAATGCTCATTTTGAGCGCTAATACAATCCGCGAAGCCTACGGTTTACCTCTCCTATAAAGCCACCCTACGGCTAAGCAGATTAATTAGCGGGTAAGGTGGGTAGCAAATCCATTAGTAAGACTTGAGATATTTCCAACGTAAACCGAACTAACACCTTTGCGTAAAGCAGCAAAGGCGTTGTCTAACTTAGGTAACATCCCGGAGTGGACAATGCCTTTTTCTTTTAGTTCTTGATACTGGGCGGTATTAATTTCCTCAATAACCGACTCATCTTTATCCGCATCTAATAATACGCCAGGCTTTTCAAAGCAGTATTGCAGGACGACCTGATACCTATCGGCCATAGCGGTGGCAATTGATGCTGCAATTGTATCCGCATTTGTATTCAGCAATTGCCCTTGCTTATCGTGCGTAATGGCACAGCAAACTGGACGAAAGCCCGCCTCAAGTAGCGCCGCATAACCATTTGCATTCACTTCATCAACATCTCCCGCAAAACCGTAATCAATGTCCTTAACAATGCGCTTATGCGCACGAATGAGGTTTCCGTCAGCGCCGCTCAGACCAATAGCATTGCACGAACGGGCTTGCAAACCCGCCACCAGTTGCTTATTCAACGAACCGGCATAGACCATTGTCACCACTTCCAAAGTGGCTTCATCGGTAATGCGGCGGCCATTAATCATTTGGGGTGTTTGCCCCATGGCTTTTAGTATTTCACTGGCGCGACGGCCACCGCCGTGCACCAGTATTGCGGGGCCTTCGAAACTCGCAAAAATATCTAGCGCACGGCCTAGTTGTTGTGAATCTGCCAGTACATTACCGCCAATTTTCAGAATATGTAGCAAAATGGGTACTTGTTTAGATCAATATCTTGTATTGCTCAAAACTACGGCTTAGTCTAATAACGGGCGCCTACAATCTCTAATAAGGTACGAGATTCCTGCGCTACAAAAATTTCTAACTCTTGGTTCAACAGAGCGGTAGAATAGTACTTAGCTGGTGCCGTCAGTTTTTTGATACCGTAGTGGTTCGACTTTAGTACCAGGTAAGCCGTACCAAATTCTTCTGTCATATCCTTGATACGCACTTTTATTTTAATTTTCTGACGGTTCTTCAAATCCCTTCTTATCCGCAGATAACTAGGAATGAATGCAATGGCGGAGATGACACCATATAAAACCAAGCAGATTATAAAGACATTACCCATCAAGGCTGGCTGACCAGATAATACGGCTGTAACAATAAAGCCAAAGAGAAAAAATCCACCGACCATGAGGAGTTGCTTCGTGATTTCCTCGCGCGCGTCGTGTAATTTAAAGACATCCTGCGAACTCATTGGCTCAGCAGCAGTTTTGGTTTGTGCAGTACTTTTTGCCGTTTGACTTTGGAAAGTGTGTCGTTGTGATTCCTTCTGAAAGCTTGCTCCCGCAAAGTTTTGGCGAGTATCGGCAGTAGCCTTCTTAGCATACTCTCCCGTTGGAGAAGCTTTACGTTTTTCTAAATACGCTTCAATTTTCGCAAAGAGTGCCTCATTGGTGGGCGTTGGCTCTAGCGTTTTCTGATAATAAGCCAGGGTGTACAGCAAGGGATAATTCTCTTTATTCACCTCATTTTGGTGAATTTCCGCTTGCCATTCCATTTTATTGAATTTGCCGAAGTAAGTTTTCATGAGCTCCCCAAATAAAGACTGTTGCACATTTTTCGGCAGATACTCTGGCGACATGTTATAAAGGAAAGCCTTACCAAAAATCCGGCGTTTTGTTATTTCCTCTTCCCCCTGCACCTGGGAATGCATGATCCAGGAGTAGAGACAAAAGCCAATTAGCGCCAAGCTCACCAAAATCAACAAGGTCTTTTGCACAGTACTCACTCCGTACAAGTTCGAAGACCACAGTAGCCCTGCAAGCCCCAACAAGCCAAAATGAATTTTTGCGTATGCGTGTAAAATGTCCTCCCCACTCAGTGGAATATTGATACCCAGGTTATCACTAATTTTGTAGTAGCAGCCCGTAGGAAATAGTGGCAGCCCGAGAATAAAGAAACGCGTCCGTAGACTTTGACCTTCATGGCCCTTGCGGCCGGGCATATTGATAATTCCAATTTTCATAATCGTAGTCCGTGGTTACAATGTGCTATGGTGATCAACTTGCAAGCTTTTTACTTGCCTTACCCTACTTTATTGCAATTCTACCAAAAGGTAACCGTACGGCGAGTCAAAAAGTGTTTTTTTCAACTAGAGCCCCCATATTGAGTGTACATATCGTCGTGTAATACTGAGTAAGCCTAGCTACCGCAAAAGTCGTTGCAGTACCGCCTGAGCCGCATACAAACGATTGCCGGCCTGCGGCAAAACCAGCGATTGCGGACTATCAATCACCGCATCACTCACCACTACATTACGGCGTACGGGTAGGCAATGCATAAAGTGGGCCTCATTCGTCAACTTCATCTTCTCGGCTGTGATTTGCCAATCCGCTTCCACCCCCAGGCGTTGGCCGTAAGGCTGTACCGCCGACCAGTTCTTGGCGTAAATAAAGTCTGCCCCTGCAAAAGCCTCCGCCTGATCGTAAAGCACTGGTGTATCGGCCACAAATGCTGGATCCAATTCATAGCCTTGCGGATGGGTAAGCACTAAATCAACCGGAGCCTGCTGCATCCACTCCAAAAAGGAATTGGAAACAGCTTGTGGCAGTGTACGAGGGTGTGGTGCCCAGGTGAGTACTACCCTGGGGCGTTCCACCTTTTTGTACTCCTCAATTGTGACCCAATCTGCCAAGCTCTGCAGCGGGTGGCGGATGGCCGACTCCAAACTCACCACTGGCACCGAAGCGTACTGCACAAAGGCTTGCATGATTTCATCGGCGTAGTCCTTTTCCTTGTCCTCCAAGCCGGGGAATGAACGTACAGCTAGAATATCCGCGTACTGGCTCATCACTCCTGCGGCCTCGCGGACATGCTCTGCAGTGCCACCGTTCATAACGGTACCATCCGCAAACTCCAGCTTCCAGCCATCGGCGACGTTGAGGGTCATGACGTTGCAGCCCAGATTCTTAGCAGCCAATTCAGTACTGAGGCGCGTGCGCAGACTTGGGTTGAAGAAAACGAGAATAACCGTTCTGTTACGCCCAAGGTCTACATAGGCATGAGGATCTTGTTTAATGGCCAAGGCTTCCTGCACCAATTGAGCGGGATCAGCTACATCATGTACGCGAGTGAACTGCTGCATTTTTTAGCTTTTACAGATGAAAGCGCAAGATAAGGGGTACCGCTTAAAGGATATAAATGCTTTCTACCCGTATGCTAAAACTAATCCGCCGCCTTATTAATGAAATACTGCAAACCGATGTCAAAACCTAAACGGTAAAATTCCACTTCGGAGACATAAATCAAGTTAGGTCCAAGTTCGAAGGCGATATTAGGCGTAAGAAAAGTATTCAATCCAAAGCCTAAACCCAATTGGTAACTACTGGTGCTCGTTTCCTCAGCGAAGCCTACCGGGATATCAGATTGGAAGCGAATTTCTTCAAACTGAAAGCCTGCGCCCCCGGCAATAAACCACTGTTGCCTACTGCCCGTTTCCGAAAGGTAAAAGCGCACTTGCGGACTGAGCGTGATATTAGAATTGGTTAATCGTTGCCGACCATTAGCAAATTTAGCACGTAAAAAATCAAACGTAACACCAGCCCCTACCGCCAGATAATCCCCGACAAAATAATAAGCATTAGGACTAAGAGAAAAACTCAAACGGCCATCTTCGACAGGTTCCCAACTGAAACCAGAGGCTGTGCCTCCAATCATCCACGAACCAGCTTTGAAGCCTGCTTGAGCCGCTTTACGACCAGCCCACTGGTCTTGCTGCAGGTAAATACCTAAGGTTGTACCCGCAAAAATCCGTAATGGTACATCCAATTCTCCCTGCAAATCATCATTACGTAGCCCCAAAAAAGCATCAAGCGCCATACCCTCACCCAAACGATGTGTTATGCCAACACTAAGGTCGGCTCCCAAATCATACTCGGATTCTCCATCAAAAAAACTACCAATCACATCAAATTGAAGCTGGCTGAAGAAGTAGGTGTTACTGGCCTGCGGATTAAAATAATAGCGTGCGAAGGGTACCAGTGCCAGCACGGTAAAATCAAAATCAAAATCGGACTGGTACGCCCCCAGAAACCCTCCACCTACTAGCAAATGGTCCGAAACAAACACCCCATATTCCGGGAAAACAGACGCCGAGAACGCCTCTGAATCAGGCGACAACAAAAGGGATGCTCCTCCTAGGTCGCCATTGTTCGTGAGATAATCTTCGAGTAGACCAAAGTTCTGGATGGTAGAATTAAAATACTTTCCTCCTTTCTGTAGCTGAGCATGTAAGGACAAGGAAAAGAGTAGTAACAGAGAGATTGTAATTGTGCGCATATCTATTCTTTTTACAAAAACAGTGCACTTACCATTTAGTTCTTTAGCAATTTTGGAGGAGCCACATCATTATGGAGCTTTTTACGTTCAAGAAAACTGGGTAGTACTACTACTCCCAAAATGCGTTAAGCTACAAGGCCCGCAATCTACGGAAGCACCAATGCTCCTACTGCACAATCACGCTCCCCTGCCACCAGCGCTTTTGAGTTTCCAGTACCAGATAATATTGTCCTTTAGCTAAGCCAGTCGCTTGCACCTGATCTCCGGCCGGGTCAAACTGCTCAATTTGGCGTATCAACTGCCCCAATGCGTCAAAGATCATAAGCATTCCGGGCCCCGCCTCACTCCCACTGAGCTGAAAGGCACCTCCACTGGGCACTGGATTAGGCCAGCTTGTGAGCCTCGTGTCAGGAGCAGCAATGTTGCGCGTACGCGTGAAATCATCCACCGCAGTAGTGGCAATGTTGGTAATAATGGGAGGATTAAAATCGAAGAAGATAGCCGCCTGGTTGGGGATCGTATCACCCAGCATGAGTGACGGATCTACCTTGATTCGATAGGTGATAAACCCGTGGCTTTCTGCCTCATTACTGGTGCTATCTGGTAGTTGAATATTATCGAAAACAAATGATAATTCCTGGCTCGCGCTGCGCTCTACGGCAACGGGGTGGCTGGTTTCAATAGCGCGAATGCTGCTCATATTCAGACCATCCGCAATCTTATTGCGTACCACTACCCTATCGGCTGGATAGTTACCCGTATTTTGGAAACGGATACGGTATTCCAGTTCAATTTCATTGGCTACCTGGGTGGGGTTAATTCGGTCCAGATCCACCTGAATGTCATTGGGGTCATAGGCACCGACCACGATATCTTCTAGCTCAGCAAAATTATTATCATCATTGGCGTCGGGCTCCGAAATTTCTGCGGTAAGCGAGCTTAAGACCTCATCTCCGAGAGGGGCAGATACGTCAAGCGTAAAGTCTACTACTATCGTTCCGCTGGCCAGTGGCGGCAGGCTTCCCAACTCAAAGTATAGTTGGTTATCCGATTGACTACTGGGCGTAAGTGAAGCCCCCTCAAATTGCAGAAAATCGTAGTAGTTCAGCTGTAGGTTGGCCGTGGCAACTGCCCTAGCAAAGTTTTGATACTTCAGGTAATAGCGCATCGGGAACCCGGGGCGGTGCACCCGATCAGTATGCAGGCTTACGCAGAAATCGATAAGGTCTTCCTCCAGTTGGAGCGCAAAATCCAGCGAACCGGCGTCGGCGGTATTACGCTGAGCTGGCACGGATTCCAGATAGGGATTATCCAAATCAGGGCCGTAATCGCCATCGTTGACAAATAGCAGTTGGTATTGGCCTTCTTCGTTGGTAAAGGCCAGGTCGCTTTCGTCCGCTAAGATCAGCTTTACGTTTGGTAATAAGGGTTCACCAGCATTGAGCGTACCATTTGCGTTTTCGTCAAAAAAGACATTTCCAGTAATGGACCGCAGTTGGATATCAGATGCACCAAGTTCCCAGAAACCGTGACGCCCAGTACCCACAATAACACGGCCATCATAGAGGTCCAATTGGTGAATAACATCCGTAGGTAAACCATCGTTATAGACCGTCCAATTCAGCCCCTGATCCGCAGAAACTACGATGCCCACGTCGCGTAAAGCCATGATATGGAAGCCATCAATTTCTACGATATTTTTCACCCCTTGCGGTGCATTGGAATACGGCGCAATAATATCCGGTAAATCCGTAGCTGTTTCTTGCCAGGTATCGCCATTATCATGACTCACGAAGAATTCTAGAAAGTCATCAGAGCCCCGGGCAAAAGTGAGGAACAAGGCACTAGGGGTACTATAGAAACGCATACTTCGCACCCCTATCCCAATCGGGAAGCTTTCTAAATTCAAGCCATCCGTTACTAATTCCCAGTTGACTTCGCCTTCGCGTAGGCGTTTAACTGTTTCCACTCCAGCGCTAAAAACAGTATTTCCGTGGCGCACGAAGTCGTAGATATTTTCACCATTGTCGGTTAGTTCCTGTACTGGATTCCAAGTGTTACCATTGTTATCAGAATAGACGTATCCTCCACCAGCAGGAAAATAAAAGAGCTTACCATCCGTATAGCGCAAGTGGTCACTGACTAGCCAAGCGCCTTCCGTAGAACCACGGATAAAGGTAGAAGTACCATCAGGTGCAACCCGGTAGATCTCGTGCTTGTAGGGATTGCTGGAAACCGTGTATTCGTTTACAAAGTAATATCCACCACCACTAACCATTTCGTCTAGTGACAAATCTGCGATAGCGACATCGGTAGCGGTAATTTCGTCCTCACCCACATCCGCCAGACGTAGGCCGCGATCATTATAAAACAGCAGCTGATCCTCGACCAACTTGAAGTTGTAGATGTTCGCTCCTTGAATACCCGCCATGGCAGGGGTCACATTAAATCCGTAATCGGGCGATTGGTAAATTGCTTCCTGCTCCACCAAAAGAGCATCTGCTCCTGCCGGGAATAGTAAATCTGTGTAACTGGAATTTAGTGGAGATATTTTTGCCCACGTCATACCCTGATCCTCACTGGCGTAGATATCCCGCTGGTAAAGCGTATAGAGCCGATCCCCATCCGACCAAAAACCTTCGTTATCGGAACGAAAATCTGGAATAGAAGCAGAATTATCCCAACTTGCTCCACCATCGGTACTGTAGAAAATACGGTCCTCAGGGACACCAACGAGCATCAGGTCTCCATCAACGTATATCTTGGGAAGTTGCCCAACTTCTAAGTCAAAAGGCAGCTGCACCCAGTTTTGAAAGGAGCTATCGGACTGCCAAACAACATAATCGTTATCGGTCATGAAGAATAGTCCTCCAGCGACCTGGAGTTGATTGGGGAAAAAAGGCAGGGTAGACGTGTTTTCCACGCCCCAGGTTTCGCCTAAATCAGAGGAAACAAAAACAACGGTTCCCGCCACCTGGTAGACGATGCTCTCGCCATTGTAGTGTAGATTACGGAATATACTACTACTCGCCCCGGGCTCAGAAAGTTCTCGCCAGTCATCACCGCTATTTTCACTGATAAAAACGCTGTACTCATTCGTTTCTCGCGAACGAATACGACAGATCACCACGGAACCCACCGCACGAAGGGTTGATACAAAGCCGCGCTCGTAGCCCCCTCCGAATGCACTGGTCCAACTGGTCCCATTATTATCAGAATAGAAGAGGCCCGAATAGGTGGCCGCAAAAATGCGAGATTCCGATTGTACTAAATCACGAAATTGCGCACCCGAAGGGCTAGTAAGCGGTTGCCATTGAGCGAAAGCGAGCTGCGCAGAAAACAAAAGAATAGTCAGGGGTAATATTGCTAATTTCATACAGTTGGTGGTCAATAAGTATACAATAGCCTGTCTTCTATTGCCCAGCAAATGTAAAGGATAGCAACAAAACTGGAATTTTTAGCCGAATGCTTAACAAAAGGAGAAGATGAGCTAGTTTTTACTGCTGTAGCTGAACAGTGATTACTTCCTGTTCTTGCTCGGTTAAGCCGAGCCAGTTCATGGCCTTATCTAAATTGACGAAGGGAATGATAGACAAGGCACGTTCCGAGCCGTGACGTGCGTAGGTACTGGCCTTTTGGAAATCTTCGAAACAATTCATCCCGGTATACAAGGCAATTTTCATCCTATTGGTCTTCGCCCAATATTTATCCACCGCCTTAAAGGCCTCACCGACCTGTCTAACGTCCATGTTTTGCAAGGAAGCGCCGCTAATATCAGTCAAAGCCAATATACGGTCCACTTCCGGTGGTATGGTGCTAAGCCAATCATCGTCGTTGCTGATCAGCTCGCTTAGTTCCATTGTTCCAGTATACTTTTCAACAAGGACCGTTCCGTTTCTGTACTGCCACACTTGATAGGCCATAAGTAGCAATTTAGCTATTAAAAAATGCACAAGCACGCTATCACTACTAATCAAATGTAGTAAATCTTAACGGAACACTTACATAATTTTCATATAAGTCAATTTCTTCAAGTCCGCTTTAGCCCACTAATTCCTCCGTTGCTCTCCTGGCGGAGCGCGCAGCGGCGTGTACACTCCCCCAGTCACTTCCGGTAGTATAGGCATCACCGGCAAAAAAGAGTTTATTATCCACCGACTCCCCTAGCGCCCTTAACCTGCGCCAATCTTCCTGATCGTAGACGTACGCGCCTCCAATGTGGGGCTCGGCATTCCAATTTTGGAAGGTATGCTTGATATAATTAGTAGATGCTTGGCCATTGTAAATCTCGTCTAGCTCGTTGAGCATAAACTCAATCAAATCACTGTCATTGGCAGAGCGATCCAGATAAGGAGTGGCTCCAATTCCTACAGCAAAAAGGCCCATGATGTGCTCGGTAGTATCTTGCCCATAAGCAGCATCATAATACAGCTTCTGCCCTGCCGTTTCTGGGGTAATATCAAAGGCCGTAAATGCTGGATAGAAATTCTCCGAAAAAGCGATAAAAGCTTTGCATCCATCCCAAACCGTAACGTTCTCAATGGCCTCTTGCTTATCACCGCTCAGTGCTGGTTTAAAACGGATGGTCCCACGCTGCAGTATTTTCACCGGCACACTCACGATCACCCGATCAGCGGTGAATTCTTCGTCGGCAGTCTTGACAACAACCTGATCACCAGAATAATCAACAGACTCAATGACCTTGTTGTAGGCAATTTGTGAGGCGACTGAAGGAACAATGTACTCATCAAAAAAGTCGAACCAGGTGGCATTGACGAATTTCTGGTCAATGGTGAAGCCTACCTCCGCCAGGCTTACCTCTGCACCTTCGTACAAAGCGTAGTCCACACTTGGGTCATAGGGGGTGGTATTGATGTTCACTTGGATGGTATCGTCATTGACGATCTCATCAAAGACGCCGCGTTCCACGTGTAGCCATTCTGCTCCTAGCGGAATGGGGAAGCTAGCAAAATCGCGCGTTGTCTTCATCCGCCCGCCGTAGGTAGAAGAAGCTTCCAGTATTTGTACTTCTATCCCTTGCTGGGTCAATAAATAAGCGGAGGCCAAACCGGCCGCACCCGCGCCAATAACGATCACCTTATTGATCGAGCCATTAGTCGTAATCGTTTCTTTTTCGCAGGAACTAAGCATCGCCTGGGCAGGGAAGCCTACACCTAGCACGCCACACATTTTGAGGAACTCTTTTCTAGTCATGTTTTTCGCAATTTCGAAGCTGCTAATATTACAAAACTAGTTTTGTAAATGAGTATGCACTCATTTAATCCATTAGCGGCAACAATCACCTGATTACCGGTAAGGATTCACCCGATGAGTGGAAAACCTACTAATACACGCTGCTACACTATTCTGAATCTTTTGCTCTGGATCAGTCCAATCAGTAGAACAATCACGTATGCCCACAGTACCCAGGCGCCCAGCACAATGACTTGATCCACATTCAGGGTGGGAAAGACGACCTCATGAAGTTTTACACAAAACACATCACCAAGCATACCGGGTACCGCCATCAGTACGCTACTGTTTAACAAATCACTACCCGAAAGTCGGTAATGATTGAACACCTGATTCATTAAGACATACAGCAAGGGAACAGTTGCCAGGAAGAAGCCTCCCATTAGCATCGTATTGTCAATTAGAAAAAAGGTATGACCAAAAAACCGGAAACTTAGAGTAGCCAGAAACCAAACGGAAAAACCAAAAAGAAGGCTGAAAGATGGATAGTTCATAATGCATTGCTTTGATTATGAACTCAAAATTAGCGCCCCCCGCAAGCGAATAAAATGACGAAAGTTAAGAAGACCTCCGATTGATGCGGCTTCTAATCCTGCTCAGACTCTCGGCCTTGACTCCGATGTAACTAGCCAATTGGTAGAGTGGAACGCGCTGTAGCAAATCAGGGTTGTGGTGGAGCAGATTGAGGTAGCGCTGTTCCGGACTTGACAGTATGTAAGTGGATAGCTATAAGACCGTTTCTGCTACTCGCCTTGTATTTCGATATAGTGCGAATGACCACCAGATTGATCACCGTTCAACCAATTCCAGGCGTATTTTATTTCCAGGAGGCCTTCCGCGTTTTTACTCAGTCTTCCTTTTGACTCGCCAGCTAATAATTGCCCCTCGGCAGTCAGGCACTGGTAGAGCATCTCTATTTGGTCTTCGCTGACTTGTTTTCCCAAGAGGTAGCCTTCCTGAATTTTTCCACCACTGTAGGTGCCGGTGATGGTTTGTCCTTGCTGATGATAGTGGAACAGGGTTTCGCTGGAGGAGACGCCTACTGCGTTTGCGGCAGTCCGGAATTTTTTATCGTTGAGGTTCATGATCGATGTTTCTTATCAATGTTATTACTTGGTTTTGCTGTAAAGTAATTAAGGTTAAGCCTATTGTGACAGAGACGCATTGCAATGCGTCTTTACTTCTTAATACTCCAGCCTTTCGTTGATAATCTGACTGATCTCTTCTGCTCTATCCACAATCATAAAATGCGCTCCGTTTTCGATTAATATTGTATTCCCTTGGGGTGGAAGTAACTTATCATTTGTTCCTCCAATTTTAAGTAAGGGAGTGGTGAGTTTAGTCGTGTTCTGCCAAGTGAGTAGTGCATTCACAGCCCACTTAGCAAATTTCAGGTCCGTATCATTAAGAATTTCGTTTAGGAGAGCCTTTCGCTTTGCACCAAACACCCAACTGGCCAACATTCTTGGAGGATCAAACAATGGGTAAGGTATCCACTTTACCAGCTTCGTTTTTCCTAATAGGCGGTAGACCGTACTCAATTCATCTTTAGTCTCTACGGATGAGATTAAGATTGTGAGATTTGGCTGCAGTACCTTACTCATTTCTACCGCAACCAGGCCTCCGAAGCTTACTCCTAGTAGCGCAAATGGTTCTGCTTGATTTACTTTTTCGGCCATCCTCAAGGCATAGGACTCCAGTGGCTCATTGGTTCTCGGTTTTAACCATTGGAGCGCAATGAGCTCACCCTGCAACTCTAGATAACTGAATACTCTTTCATCCGCTCCTAAGCCACTTATGGCGTAAATTTTCATTGCTGGTTTGACTTACACATCATACAATGTACAGCAAATCATTGTCGCCGAACAAGGCTAGGAAGAAGAATATTGCTATTTCATCCATTCTTCGCCTTGTATAGCTATTGTGGGTAAAAACTAACTCTAATCGCTGAACCTAGTCAAGCTGAGTAAAGAGCGCATCGTAGCATTTTTAGGGTGCGCTAAAGTCCCTTGGCCGAAGGAATAGCGCAAACTCTGTCACCAATAACACAAACACTACCGCTATAATTTTCATCGCCAACAAGATGGGTTCACCTGATAATAGGTAGGGAAGGAAGAAAATAGCTAGCCATATAACCTTGTAGATGAGCTGTACCGCAAAAATGCCAATGAATTGAAAGGGCCGATAAATACCCAAAAAGGAGCTTAGACCGATTGCTAACCAAATACTGCCCAGGATCATCATTACCGCATAGTCTTGTTCAGGCCACAGAAGATGAGCTTCTGCGGTGGCCGGGAAAAAGACGATTAAAAAGCCTGGAATACCCGCACAGGCTACATTGATAGCGTACATCACTTTTAGAATACGAGCCTTACTCGTCTTTGCGGCGTCCATTATAATTATGTTTTAGATGGGTGTTAGTAGTCGATTTCGTACTTCAATCTGTTGTTGCTTGTTCGTCTTGAGCAGGTCGCCAAAGCGGTCCCACTGCTACCAGTAGCACAATGATATTAAACCACGCATTGGAAGTATTGCCAGAGGTAACAGAACCGAGGCTATCCAGGAAGAACCAGCAGAGCATACTCACTAATATGGCTTTACGAATTTCCTCCGGTACCTTGTCGTACACCCAAGCGCGCAAACACAGAATGAGTACTCCCCACCCTAGTAGAAAACCACCAGTGAGGGCTGACAAAAAGCGGGTATCTGGTGAGCTATAGGTAGTGGCACCATCAATGGGAAAACTGAGTAAGTCCAAGGTGAGACGGGCAGGCTCCAAAGTTGCCTCCATGGTACCCAAAAAGAAGACAGGAGCAAAAGACCAAACCACAAAGGCGGTGATCAATAACCAAAACTTGTGAAAAGCTTGTGACATCATTGCTAAGCATTGAATGAGTGCAGCCACACGGGCCAAATGATGTCATAAACTTAGAGGAAGCAGAGCGTAATCTCTAGACGCTACCGTTTAGCGGGTGGTCGGTTGCTTGGCATTCCGAAATGCGCGCACCAGTCCTTTAAACTCGGCGAAGTAGTCGTTGAGCCAGCTGTGGTTTAAGTTTTCTGCGGTGATACGCAGGTAGAAATTTTCGATCCCCAATTTAAAAACAAGAGCCGCCAAATAGGAGTGGTCGTTTAAGTCAACAATCTTAGACCAGATGCCCATGATAGCTGGTGTAGCGATGACGGAAACGTTTTCAAAGCACGATTTAAAAAGCGGGTTTTCACGGTGAAAGCGAAGTTGCCGATTAAAGAGCAAATCCACTTTATGGAATACTAGAATATCAACGAGCTCCTCTTGATTTTCGCATTGAACTTCTTTTTCTGCTATTAGCTTAGCTTGCGCCAAATGGTAATCCAGCAACAGCTGGGTGAATATTTCGCTATCGCTGAAATAATGGTAGAAGCCAGACTTATTTCGCTGTAGCTGTTTTGCCAGTCGCTCTACTTTTAGGCTGGTAGGGCCATATAGAGCGAAGTTCTCATAACCTAATTTTATCCACTGCTCCCTCATTGTTAGACCGTTTGCTTTTCATGCCTGAGGCACCATTCACAACACAAGTTAAATCAGTCTCACAAATTTATTCAGAAAATGAATTGGCGGCTGCTTCATCGCCACGCATTAGTGAATCTCTTTACCCATTTTGGTAGCGAGTGCTGCATTTGGAGTAGGAATATATAAACCTAAGCAAGTAAGCCAGAAGGTCCAACCTAGATAAAGCTGTCGTTGAATGGCGCCCCAATAATGGTGTACAAACTCCGGTATTACCGGCCTGCTCATGAGTAAGCCAATGGCCAGCAACATCAATAGAAAGCAAATTGTCGATAGCCACCGAAGCCGTGCGAACGGTGCCTTACGCCAAAGAACTACAACTAAGAAGGGACCAGCAATACTCAGGATGATAACATTAGCAAAGAAACTGTAAAGCGCATTAGGAAAAGGAAACAAGGAAGTGCCTACTAGTGATAAAATGATAAAGAAGATAGAAAGTACAGGTACCACGCTGACCTGCACACCCCGACAGTAGCGATAGAGCTGCCAGGCAAAAGGCAACATTAGCAGGGCTATTGAAAATTGTATTCCTGCCATAAACGTACCAGAGGCGCTGTAAAAAGAATCCAAGGTGGTCAAGGCATCACGAATGGGATCGTATTTAGCATGCATCCGGCCAGCAAGAAATTGGCCCAGCCAAAACACTACAGTAATGGCCAAACCCGCAAAGCGCAGGTAAGCAGAAGCATATTGCATGAAACTTCTCCTACCAAGTAGCAAAACCACCAAACCAAAGCCAAATACCAAAGCTGCTTGCCAGCATCTATTCATAGAAACCGCAAAGGGTTTGCCCTTACAGATATCATGTACATGGCGCAAGATGTCTTCCTTTCTTAAGACTATACCGTTGGTGGCATAAGCAATGGTCAAGCTATCTGCGGGGTAGTATACTAAGCTCGACTCGGAGGCTTTATAGCCGCCAGTGTGACCATAACCTACCCCTTCTTGCGAAGAAAATTGCATAATGCCTAAGCCGTAGAAGGCATCGCCGGTGGGCAACATTTGTTGTAAGCTGTTTTCTGAAATCAACTGACCGCCAAATAAGGCTTCAATGAACCTTACCATGTCTTGTACCGTGCCAACAATGCCACCAGCACCGGCGGGAATTAAACCACTAAACTCGCCCTCATCAACCAGCTGCCACTGCTTATCATAGCGATAGGAATAAGCTTTATTGGCTACACTATCCAGTGCCCCTACGCCAAAGTAAGTGCTGGTAAGTCCTAGCTTGGTAGCAATACGATTAGACAATGAAAGGCCATAGTTGTTGCCGTCCAATTGTTCGATGATATAGCCCAGCAGTAGGTAGTTGGAGTTGCTGTAATTAAAACTGGTACCCGGCAGAAAATCAGATGGGTGCTCGGCGATGTGATCAAGCATAAAAGCTGAAGTCATCGGCTCGTTAATCTCAGCATCCCAATCTTCGCTGCTGACATTTTGGGTAAAGTCGTGGATGCCACTACTGTGTTCTAGCATCTGCTGAATGCTGATGATTTCAGCATTTGGAATAGTGGGGTAGAACTGAGGGTAGTTTGTAATGACAGGCGACCTTCTTCTACCAACTGCATTATCATCACCGCGGTGTACATCTTGGTAATGGACCATATGCGGTAGTTGGTGGCTACATCTGCAGGAATACTCGTTTCGTCATTTATCAGTCTGAATCCGATGGCCCGGCTATAAACTACTCGTCCGTTTTGAGAGACAACGATACTCCCCATGGCCTCATTTCGTTGTTCGAGTGCAGCGAAAAGTTGATCTAGTTTGGTGGTATCGATACTGGCAGCAAGAGCGGTGGGAACAGCAATTAGTAATGCCAGAAAAAGTACAAATGGCTTCATTGTGAGAAGTGGATGATTTGCGCCAAAAGTACTCGGAAGCCCCGTGTAAACTGAACAAAGTCACCTGCCAATAAGGCGACATTTTTATGACAGCCACCCTGTCACAAGATCCTAGGAAAGAACTTTGGACAATCCTGTTCTTTATCGATACTAATGCTGGTGAGAATAACGACTAGGGTGCTAAAGGAAACAAATAAGGCATAGCAAATGATTACCGGCAGCGGAATGGCACCATTGCCCCGCCCAACTACCAGGAAAATGATGACGGTAAGAAAAAACAGGACTGGCGTAGCCACAATCTGAAAACTAATAATCTTACGGCCCAGGCTATTCACTCCTTCGTCCTGCCGATTGAAAAGGAAGATCAAGGTGGGTAAGATGAGATTACCCAAAGGCAGCAAGAACACGCTCAGAACACTGAAGTTCATGAGTCGCACTTTATGCCAATAATCGGCGGGGAATGCACTAGCGAGTCCATTCACAACAAGTAGCTCACTACTTTCTACCTGCAAAGCTTTCGCCAGGGCCTTAATTGTGTACGGGGCGCCTGTGGATACTCCTTTTTCGATGCGTTGAATGGTTCTAACAGAGATACCAGAGGCATGCGATAGCTCTTCCTGAGTGAGGCTCTTGCGTCTTCTGAGTTCTTTTAGAGACTTGGGTTTTGTTTCCAAGGGTGAATGTCTTTATTGTTTGCTTGCAGTCAACTCAATTACCACTCTGCACCAGCGGCCGAAACCCGCCGTACACCATCCGCGCCGCATCAAAGATCATCCTTGAAGGGTCCGTCAACGGACCTACCAGATCTGCCATTCTAGGGTCAGTAGGAACCTTCGCGTTGGCCCGGTCGCGTACCTCGCGGGAGGGGAAAACTACCCAGCCGAAGATTATAACCTCATCTGCTGTAGCATTTACCGCTTCGGCGAAAGAACGGGTGCCTTCTAAATGTAAATCATCTCCAACGTACTCAAAGTAGGCCAAAGCACCGTATTCTTTCCAAACAGTGGCCACTGTTTGTGCCACCCGTTGGTACTCCTCCAGGTGTTGGCGGGGTATGGGTAGGATGAATCCGTCGATGTAGTTAGTCATGGTTTTACTGCTTTAATCAGTCTGTAGTTAAGAGCACTATTTATCAACTCTCTCGCCCCTGCTATTGATATAGATCGTTTGCAGCCCTTAAGCTTGCCTACCACATAATTGGCCCATCAAAGCTATACCGTTGCGGCTAAGTTATCTCTATATCGCCGCTCCAATAGCTGGGCAAACGCTTTCTTATCCTGGCGTAAGGCCGCCATAGGCTCACCATTCTGGATAATCGGATGAAAATCTCGTAGATGACCATCACTCCAGGCCGCCAGTTCTACCAGAACAGGCGTCAGCGCCAGGCCCCTATCGGTGAGGTGGTACAGATTCGTCTTTTTGTTGTTGGGCCGTTTGGATTTGGTAATGATGCCAAACTCTTCGAGCAGCTTCAGTTTAGTGGAAAGAATATTGGTCGCGATAGCTTCATCACTATCCATGAGATCTTTAAAGGTCTCTTTGAAGTCTAATAACATCAACTTCACAATAACTAACATCCACCGGTCGCCAAGTACATCCAAGGCCGAAGTGAAGGGACAATCGCAGCGAAATCTCTGTTTCATGTTAATGAATCGTTAAACTTTACTTGCACATCGCAAGTAATTTTGTATTTTACTTGCAACTTGCAAGCAATTTGTATAGTTTTGCTTGCAAATCAAAAGTAATAAACCAAACAGTATGAGACAAGTTTTCGCCATTCTATTATTGGGCTTATTCACTGCCTGCGAATCCACTAAAACGTCAAGTGAAAATCAACCAACTGAAACCACTAACACTTCAACTATGAGTAAGAAAGAAACGGTAGGAACTTTTTTAGGATCCGTACTTCAGAACGATCCGGCCACTATGCGTGAACTGGCCAATGCCGATTACATCCAACACAATCCATTCATTCCAACAGGACTGGAACCGTTCATTCAAATGCTACCCGTACTACAAGAAAACGGTACTACGGCTGAAAACGTGCGCATGTTTCAGGATGGCAACTACATCTTCATGCACAACATCTGGCGCAATGCACAGCCCTTTGGTGCCGAAGAAATGGTATCCTTTGACATCATTCGCTTAGACGAGAACGGAAAGGTAGCGGAGCATTGGGATGCTATGACCGCGCTACGAAACGAAACAGCTAGTGGTAGGAGCCAAACTGATGGCCCTACACAGGTAGAAGACCTGGATAAAACAGAAGAGAATAAAGCCTTGGCTAAAGCATTGGTGGAGGATGTGCTCATGGGCAAGAACCCGGATAAAATAACAGACTACATCAGCGCTACGGAGTACAACCAGCATAATCCGGATATCAAAGACGGACTGTCTGGTATCGTTGAGGCAGTGCAGTATCTCACCTCACAAAACAACATGTTCAAATACAACAAGATTCACAAGGTGCTGGGAGAAGGCAACTTCGTCCTGACCGTGAGCGAAGGAGAATGGAGCGGTAAGCAACAAGTATTCTACGATCTCTTCCGCGTAGACAATGGCCAACTGGTAGAACACTGGGATGTGATTCAGGAGATTCCTACTGATGGTTTAGCGAATAACAACACCATGTTTAACTTCTAAGTACATGATTACAAAATCACAAGAGCCGAAACTCTTGTGATTTCTAATGTTTACGACTTTTTCGTAACCACACCGCTAGTAAGCTGGACTTTCGGCAAAATGCCGAAAGTCCAGCTAATTCAATCCCTTAGTTATGATTACGGGCACTGTAAGAAACATGGTTTTCTAACAGAAATGCTGTATTTTTTTAGCCTTATATCTCAAAAAAGCATTTTAGAGCGATTTGGGTTGCTGTCAAGCTCCATTTTTCTAATTGGCGATCAAGGCAGTATATAAAGAAGAAAAAACACAGAAAGTGAATCATAAATTCAAAACTGGATTAGAACTGGCGAAAAACTTCTTTGTTACTGGAGCACTTGTTGAAACCAATAGCGAGGTGGAGTTTGAAATTTGCAGACATCTTCCTAAATCTGAAAATGCTGTAATTGTGGAGTTTGGTATGGGACACGGAAATATTACTCAGGAGATACTAAACACTATTTCTCCCACTAGCAAACTATACGCTTTTGAAGTCAATCAAGATTTTTGTGAGCATGTTAAGCAGACCATAAATGACAAGAGATTAACTGTAATAAATGATGGTGCAGAAAATTTAAGAAATCATATACCAGGGAATGTAGATGGGGTTATCTCTTCAATTCCCTTTTCGTTTATTTCGAAAGAGAAGCGGAGGATAATATTAAATGACTCGAACGAGCTGTTAGTAAATGAGGCTTATTTCAGTCAAGTCTTATTGACAAAGTTTAAATCTAAAGAATTCCGGAAGGTATTTGTTGAGTGTCAAATATCAACCCTTAAAGGCTTTCCTACTTACTATATTTATCATTGCAGAAAGATTTAGTTTCCAGACACCCAAGGGTTTTGGTTCTTATGTTTTTCTGTGCAGTTGCTATTCATCTCGAGTAGTTATTGACCTAAATCTACCCCTTCCAAATCATCAAACTTCATCATTAGGCCCCAGCCACCAAAATTTTCGGTTACTACAAACCATAATTCGTTCTCGCCTTCTTCCAGATCAAGGAATAAGCGCTGGTGATAACCTATGGTGCCGCGGTAATCATTATCGCGAGATTGATACATCCGCTGACCATCGTACAAGATTTTTCCGTTCAGGAATATTTTTCCAATATCTGAATAGCCAAACTGTACGCTCTTCGACTGCGGCCGATCAGATACAATATTGACGCGAGCGATTACGGTATTTTCATCATTGGTCAGCCTTCTGTGGCGGGCTAGGTTTACCAAGCCGTTGTACTCACAGTACACCTGCTCCCAGTTTAAGGCGTCGATAAACTCCTTTGACGGATTTCGATCATCTAGATCGGAATGGTGAAAGGCCTCGGATAACTCCCACTGCGCGATGGTTTCTCTAGATGGCTTAGGTTTGGGTTGGTAATCGTAGTAAAAATCATAGTCCTCGATCTCCTTAATCCGAAAGTTGGCAAAATAGGCGTGATTATCCGTCCATAAGCTTACTTCTCCTTTTTCGTAAGGGTGCTTTAAGTCAAAAACGTGCAAGGCCAGATTATCCATATCATCCACATGGACCTCCATCCAGTCGTCCAGAATGGCCATTCTTACGTGCATCCACTGGTTATCTCGGTAGTGGGTTGTCACGCCGGTATAGTTGTAACCAGAATACAATTGCCAGCCAGACACATCATTGAACACTGGAGTGTACTGCATAGCGTGGCTGGTGCCGGACTCGTGTGCTCTGAGGTAGTATTGCTCATAATTTTCGGTGTCTTGCGCTCTAAAGTTGATGCCAGCATTACAATACCCTTTGGGAAAGGCCACATCAAACTCCACAATCATATTCTTATAGGCAACCTCCTTTAGGGTGGCCATACCATCCTCCGCAAAAGTTAAGGCTGCTTTACCGTCTTTTTTGATTCGTTCATGAGCCCCAACAATTTCCCAGAATTCGGGATCGAATTCCACCTCGTATTCTGCATCTAGTGTATTGGGATCAGGAACATTCCATACGCCTGTGTTGATAAAGGGCTTAAGCCAGGCGTTCAATTCATCACCTTGGTCAGAGTTGGTGAAATACACATAAGCTGATTTTCGATCGAACGATATTTGGAAGTAGCTTTCAAAGTCGCCGTTGTTGCCGCCGTGCTGATAGATATAACCGTTCGGCATTTCCTCAATTACCCAAGCTAAGCCCCAGTTGATTGTACCATCCTCATTTTGATGGCTATTGTTGAGAGCTGGCGTAACCTGGATTCTGAGCATCTCCGCGTAGCTCAGCTCACTTAGGATTTCCTGATTCATAATTGCTAATATGAACTTGGCAAAATCTCCTGTATTGGTAATCAAGGAAGCCGCCGGATTAGCTACCAGCGGGCGATAATAGTCCGTTGAAACGACATTGCCATTGTAATGCCCAGTGACCTTATCCTGATCCGTAAAGGGTGACCATATGAAGGTAGAGTGGGTCATTCCCAGCGGGCGAAACACCTCCTTTTGGAAGAGCTCTTCTAACGGTACATTCATGAGGTGTTCCAGCACTTTACCGAGATAGACGAAGCCTTCCCCCGAATAAGAGAAATCCGTTCCAGGAGTAAAATTGGTAGTCAGGGGACGACCGTAACGCCAGTTGGGCAGACCTGTTTGGTGAGTCAGTACGTGCCGGGCGGTGATACGCTTATAGTTAGGATCATCTTGAAGATCAGTGTAGGTATAATACTCGTACAGTGGTTTATCCAAGTCAATGACCTTACGCTCTACCAACCTCATGACTAGAAACGCAAAGACCGGTTTTGACATGGAGGCTGCTTCGAAGGTATTGCTCGCAGAGATCGCGTCCCGCCTTTCCGCATTTTGGTAGCCGAAAGTCTGATCAAGCACCACCCTTCCCTCTTCAATCAGCGCAAATGACAAGCCCGCCATATTAAGCTGTTTCCTACCAAGTTCAATGAGGCTCACTAAAGAGTCCAATGATTCTTGGTTACCCGTCAAAGCGGTGAAAGTAGCTTGCGCAGAAACGCTGATGCCAATGGCTAAAGTCAGAAGGGTGGTGATTGTGTACTTCATTTCATTTAATTGTGTTCAAGCTCAAATAGTATAGCGATTAAATGAAGAGAAGTGTTTTGCTACTATTTGATCCAGATTTTTTCCACAAAGTAGTGCTGCGTTGCTTGTTCTTGAACCTTCAATAAATATACCCCACTTGGTATTCCCTCGATATTCAAGACTTGTCTATTTTCTGGAAAGGACCTGACCAACTGCCCGTTTACGCTTAGCAACTCCACTCCTAAGCTTAAACTATTGGCATACTCTAAATAAAGGAAGTTGCTAACAGGATTGGGGTAAACGGAAATTGCCAGACCTTGTAGTTCGTGTATTGAGGTGATTAAATCATCACCATCGCAGTCTTCATCGATACCGTTATTCGCAATTTCTTCGGCATCCGGATTGATAGCAGCATCATCGTCATTACAATCGGTCTCGGTCGAGAAGCCATCGCCATCCAGATCAACATATACGGTAAATTCCTGCTGTAGTGTGTCCGCCAAGCCGCAGCTGGAGGCGACCAAGGTAACGGTATAATTGCCCTCAGCAGCATATTCGTGGACGGGATTGTCGAGCGTGGAAACGTTGCCGTCACCAAAATCCCAGCTTACTTCATCGGCATAAGTAGACGTATTCTCAAAGGTCAATACGTTGATGGCCGGATTGGCAGTAAAGTCTGCGATGGGATCGTAGGCGCCTATATTCCACTCCGCCAAGTCACTGTATACAATCAGTCTCACTGCGGCTTTAATGTCGGCAGCCATATCTTCATCCAGTGAGCTATTGAAAGTGATTAAAGTGGGATCCTTTCGGAAAATGATGGTGTAGAAGGTAATCGCCGCCAGATAAGAACCCCGAATGGTGGGGTGTGAGCCATCGCCAGTGTAGAGGTCAATTTCTGGATGGTTATCCCGGACGTAATGCCAGACTTCCCCAACCGGAGAAACCAGGGCTTCATTGTCTTCCGCCATGATCCGATAGCGCAAGTTGAGCATACTGTCCATGCCCTCGTAGGTACACAACCAGGGTAAGATGGCGCAGTTGCTTTGGTCGCCGTTTTCCCGCCCCCAAGTCATGTAGAAGATGGGGCGAGTACAAGCGTTATTGGCTCGAATAGAATCACACAATTGCGCAGCGAAGGGGTAAACTTCGTTGGCCACCTGCCAATCCCCAAAAGAGGGCAGCTGACTTTGTTCTTGTAGCACGACGTGGTCCCAATCATCCGAATTGATTTTGTTCAGGGCATTCGGATTGCTGGCGTGGTCACTCAGTCGTGCTCCGCCGGGTGTATGCCGGGTATAAATGAGCGTATCACCAACCGATAGCGCAGCGTCACCGACCAATTTGGGCAGGTTGTTATTATTGGTATAACTATTACCGATGAAAAGGACTTTTTTCGTTTGGGCACTCAGGGAAAGGGCAAAGAAGAGAAGTAAAAGTAGTTGTGTAAATTTCATTTCTTTCATGATGATTGAGTTATCGCCATTTCGGCTAGCCAAGTATACTCAATTTAATCGGCTAGGTTTCTGGCGATGAAGGTCCAGAGCTTTTCGGCGTAAGCTTCTCCCCCCGTTCGGAATAGGCCAGCATGTCCACCGCCGGCAACGACAACCCATTCCTTATCGACCGACTTTAGGTTGTCGAATAGCTGTTTACCGTATTCTACCGAGATATTTTCATCCGCATCTCCGTGCGCAATGAGAACAGGCTGCTCAATGCTTTGTACAGCTACGATGGGCTTTACGTCATTTGGGTCAAAATTGGCAATCTTGCCGGCTCGCCAGAGCGCGTAGTTGGAAGCGGGCTTGATCCCTATCCCCCACATCAGCCGCTTGGCATAGTCATGGACAATCTGCCGCATATCCGTGAACGTACTTTCAATCAGCCCGAATTCCAGGCGTGGATCTATTGCCAATGCTTGCAGGGCGATAGCACCGCCAAGAGAATTACCCCAAACACCTACTTGGACATCTGGGTTTTGCGCTTTGATATAATCTACAATCTTGGAAACATCCTGCTTTTCGTAGAATCCGTAGGTGTTGTATTGACCACCACTTTCCCCGTGCCCTCGGCCATCAAAAACAATGGTTTCTATGCCTTGCGCAGCAAGGTTTTTTGCTAGTGGTAGGCCGTGTTCTTTACAACTCCCTATTCCGTGGAGAGAGATGATGACCCCCTTCGCAGTATCCAGATCACTTTTCACCCAATAGCCTTTGAGTAGTACACTATCCGCACCGTAAATACTGAGCGATTCGCTTACCAGGCCATAGTCAGCAGGGGAGGTCGTTTTATCGACTCGAAATGGCGAGATAATCGCGTAAGGTGCAATTTTATGGAGTGCAGCGAAGGCAAGGAGTACCAGTAGAACGATGGTTCCTACGGCAAGTTTTAGCCATTTATTCATCTTGTCATTTTAGTTGTGGTAATAGAGCTCCACAAAACTTCAAAAGCAAATTCCTAAGCTGTTTCTCGGGCGCTAATCTCCGCCTGAATCTCCTTCAGCTTCGCTTTCTGGACCTGTGAACTCTTAACCAAACCGCTAATCATAAGTAAAGGAATCACGATATAGAGAAAGCCAAATCCGTTTTTCACGATGCCAAAGATCATCACTCCAGCTAAGATGCCTACACCAAAAGCGGAAAGCCAATCATTACGTTTGAGCTTTTTTTCTTCTGCTTGTAGTTCTTCGAGGGTCAGCGCGCTGTAATTCTTTTGTTCTGCCATGTTTTTGTAATGGTTAAGTCTTGGTGTTCACTCAGAGCGATACAATGGGGAACTCCTTTAAGATTTTCGAAGATAGTAGGTATTGACTAAACCATGGGGTGGGTTGCTCTATTGTGGGATGAAGGTACTTTCAAGTCGGTTCTGTAGATGGTTTCGCGGAATTCATTCCGCTTGCAATTCCCACTGCGGAATGAATTCCGCGGAACTAATAAGGGTAATATAATCTGAACGCTCTTCCTACTGTAGCATTCCCGTTCGTAGGGCTGTTCCTTCCGCCGGGAAGGTTATGGGTTCCGTTAATGGATAAAAGAAGCATCCCGTAGGCAGGGGTCCTAATTTCGTGTCAAGAATGATTATGATCTACCGGAAATAGGCACTGAATGAACAGGTTATACATCCCAGCTATCATATGTCTTCTCTTAGGGTTGTTCTGCAATTTGGCGCAAGCCCAACAGACCATCAAAGGGGTAATCACCGATAAAGATGCGCAGACCCCCATTGGCTTTGCCACCATTTTTGTCCAAGGCAGCGACACCATAATTGGGAGCACCAGCGATATGGATGGAAAATTCAAGCTGGAAAATGTACCATTGGGCCGGCAAACCATTGTGGCCACTTTTCTGGGCTATGAAACAGCGGTATTACCGAACATTGAAGTGACCGCCGGAAAAGAAGTGATTCTGGAAATTGCGCTGACGGAAAGCTACGAAACGCTGGAAGAGGTAGTCGTAAGTGCCGATGCCTACAAGTCGGAAACCGTTAATGAATTAGCCACCGTCAGTGCCAGAACCTTAACCATTGAGGAGGCGAGCCGCTACGCAGCTTCGATTGCGGATCCAGCACGCCAGGCACAAAATTTTGCCGGTGTCACCAACGGTGGTGATGATGTCAATAACGATATTATCATTAGAGGAAACTCTCCGCGGGGACTGCTGTGGCGATTGGAGGGAATTGAGATTCTCAACCCCAATCATTTTGCGTCCCTAGGTGGTTCGGGTGGTGCCGTGAGCATGCTGAGTTCCAATGTGCTGACCTCATCCGATTTCTTTACCGGTGCCTTCCAGGCGGAGTTTGGTAACGCACTATCAGGTGTTTTTGACTTGCGGTTTCGAAAAGGGAATGACGAAAAGCAAGAAACAACTATTGGGGCAGGCTTTCTGGGGCTGGAAGTAGCCGCGGAGGGCCCCTTTTCAAAAGGTGGTGGTGACTCTTATTTATGCAACTATCGCTACTCGACACTTTCTATCCTAAATGCGATGAACATACAAGTAGCGGGTGATGCGCTGCCCACTTATCAGGACTTGAGTTTCAATATCAACCTGGATGCGAAGAAGCTCGGCACATTTAACGTCTTTGGCATAGGCGGTATCACTAAAGCAGATTTCCGAACGCAGCGGGAAGGACAAGAAGGTGCTTTCGATCAAGAAATTGATGACTCCGCTACGGGAATCGTAGGCGTTAAGCATCTGAAGTTTCTCAACAATAAAGCTTACATCAAAACGGTGGGTGTGGTAGGTTTAAGTGATACGCGCTATCGCTTTAATTTGATCGACAATAATGTGTCACAACCAGATTACGAAGAGGAAAGCCAGCGGCAGCAGTACCGGCTTTCTACCGTGTACAATCACAAGTTTAACGCCAGACACGTGTGGCGGTCCGGCTTGATCTACAGCAATGTAACTAGTGATTATGCCTACAAATTTAATGAAGACAACAACTTCAGAACGGTACTGGATATTGGTGGTCCCTCCAATCAATGGCAAGCCTATAGCCAGTGGAAATGGCGGATTACGAAAGACCTTACGTTGAACTCCGGCTTCCACTACCTCTACTATGATCTAAACGCCCAAAGTTCCTTCGAGCCACGACTGGGATTAAAGTGGAAGATCAATGATAAGCAGTCCTTAAGCCTTGGTGGTGGACTACACAGCCGAGCAGAGGACAATACCGTCTACCTGGTAGAAATAGATGGCGATAATACTCGGCTGCAACCCAATCGCGAACTGGGATTGGGGAAAGCTGCCCATGTAGTTTTAGGCTACGATTGGAATATCAATCCGCAGCTGCGATTCAAGGTAGAGACCTATTATCAGTCTCTTTATAATATTCCTATTTCCGCCGACGCAGAAGAACGTTTTTCGGTGATCAACGCACAATCTGCCTATGATTTTGTGTACCGCGAAGACACCTTGCGAAATGATGGGACCGGTAGAAACTATGGTATAGAGCTTACGCTAGAGCGCTTCTTGCACAACAACTTCTACTACCTTGCCACCTTATCGTTGTACCAATCGGAGTTCAGTATGGATGGGGAGACTTATTTCAACAGTCTCTTCAACGGCAACTATGTTTTTAATGCCTTAGCCGGAAAGGACTTCCTGTTGGGGGAGGACCAGAATAACACCTTGGGACTGAATGTCAAGGCTACCTTTTTTGGTGGGCAGCGCTTTACGGATATTGATTTAGCAGCCTCTAGGGCCGCGGGCTATACCGTGTATTCCAATACGCCATTTACCGGTAAGGTCAATGATTACTACCGTTTCGATGTGGGCGTCAACTACAAGATCAATCGCAGTAGGTCTACGCACACTTTCAGCCTTAATATTCAAAACCTGACGAACCGTTTGAATGAGCGCTCCAGAGATAGTTTCTACGATCCGGCCAGCGATCAAATCGTTGTTCGGACTACTTCGCAGGCGGGGCTAATTCCGGTGTTGCAATATAAGGTAAGCTTTTGAGTTAGGTTCGGCTACTGTTTAGCTATTCCGTTATTTCCGCTCAAGGATATCAAGATTAACATGGTATTCAAATTCCCGACGGAAATAGAATTCTGTCGTAATATCATCTTTTTCATCATCTTCTGGATATCTTGTAAACCTGATCAGGACATTCCCTGGCACAATTCGTTCTATCTTAAAAAGCTCATAGAAACTCCGAACATCTGGCACTGTTTGGAGCCTGCTTCTACTAATCATTCCTTTATCGTTCTGCAAGCAGTAAAAGGTACTATCGCTGTTAAATACGATAGTGGTATTCGCCCCTATGTTAGCTCGCTGTCTTAGATATTCTAACTCGATTGTTACGACATCGTCTGTATCAGGATTTGCAATGTAAAAATGGAACTTGCTATTTTGCCAGAAGCACTTTATGCTGCTTCCATTCTTAATAAGCATAACTCTCTATTTTTCATTTACCGTAAGTAACTCTTCTATTCTCTTCAGCTCTTCCTTCTCTGTTTCGGTCAGTTGCTGGTGGTGAATTTTTAGCTCTTCCAGGTTCGATTTCGATAAGCCTTTTGGAAGGCCAGAAAGTGTATTGTACCAAGTCTGGAAGGTGGCTTTTTTCAAGCAGGCGTTTTTTGATAAATCCAGCGTAGTTAAATCAATAACGCCAACGCGGTAAGCACCTAGTGTGAGTTCTTGCAAACAACTTAGCTGATCCAGGTCTGGCGGGAAAGTATCAAAACCAGAATAGGCCAAGTGAATAACCTGGAGATTGGGCGCCCGGCGAAAGCTCTCCATTCCGGAAAAAGTTGATTTCTCACCAGTCAGTACTTTTAGCTGGCTTGGCCAATTCTCGTCCGTATCGAAATTGACGACGGAGGCAAAGAATTCGACCACCTTCAGTTTTGGAAAAATATCTAAGCCATTGATACCGGTGCGGCTATAGATGGTTACCCTTTCCACATTGCTAAAAACTGCGTATTTACTTGGGATCGTATCAAACTCGGAAAAGTTGATCGATTTTATCTGGCCCGCCAGGGAATCCTGGGACCATTCGTTAAACAGCTCTTCATTTTTCCTTCTCGAACGCTCGCTATTATGAAAGCCTAAATCGGTCGAGTAATTGTTGGTGTAGTCTACTGGTCTACAAGCACAGCTCGGAGCAGGAGTAGGATCGGCGGTGCTGGAAGTTACGGATGGGCTTCCTTCGGATTGTGCAGTTTCCTCCACCAGTTCCTGCTGGTTTTCTACAGGTGATTCATCATCTGGAATCTGGGTTTCACACCCCAGCACCAACAAGGAAAACAGGATTGTGAATAGTTTGAGTTTCATTGGTCCGGTATTGTATTAGAGCGTATTGACTGAAGTGGCGCAATCTCCCTTAGTCCTCCATAGGAATCGTCCCAATCATTTGACCTGCCTTTAGCACAAATAGCATGTTTGCGATGGGCGCGTTTCCGTAACTATCATCTTGCCAGGCATTTCTGTGCATAGCTACAAATGCGTTGATCAGTTCTGGTTCGGCCTGCCGATCCATTACTAGCATACATCTTCTTCTGGGAATAGTGACTAAGATTTCCTCTGCATCTAACATTTCGTGGGCTTTCATCATGTGTTCCTTTACCAGAATGCGCTCACTAGAAAACTCCATCCCACTGGATACGAGCAGTTTTTTGTCAAATCTTGAGGCATACTCAAAGCTAGTTTCGTATTCGCCAAGATTTTTATACGCGTCCACTAGGATTTGATTCGGATCCAAGTCCTTTAAATCCAGCTGGGTTAGGAAAAGTACATTCTCGGGTGTGTCGTAGCCAAACCCGATCACTACTTGCGGATCCTCCTCGCTGCCGACCAATACCTGCCGGAGTGCTCCCGCTTGCAGGCCAGGCCAAGCGCCGTTCTTTAGCACGGGATAGACTTTATATTCCCTACTATTTTTTTGCTCAACCAAGCGATCTATTTTTTCATCACTCGGTTTCTTCCCGAAAAAAGACTTCCACATAATCGTTTGCTTAAGGTTTCTCGAAAGGAAACCTATGATTTAAACACAATTTCACACCCGCTCCGACTAGGCTGATATCGCCTTTTCAATTTCTTCGCGGTACTTATCAACCCAGTCGATACTCTTTTGAATGTTGATAATGGCTTGTTGGGAAAATGATACTAGATGCTCAGCTTCTTCGCTCGCTACAATTTGCTTCCGAAAAGCGAGTATTCTTCTCTGCTGCTTAAAAATGGCTGAGATCAGCTCTTCTTTCCCTAGCAAGCCGTAGGCACGAACTAAGGCAGCAATATTTCCAATTTGCGCCTCCACTGATTCTGCAGAAACACCCAAATCCAAAAAGGTCCAAATGAAGTAAGCGATGTCATCTATTCTATCTCCAGGTGCCGATTCATCAAAATCAATGACTCCAACCACCTTATCATTTTTGACGATGATATTCCAAGGGGCAAAATCATTATGGCATATTGTCTCACTAGCTCCTTTAGCATCGCACTTCGCCAAAACATCGTGCAGCTTTCTGAGGATTTTGATTGCCTCAATTTTCTGCTGCAGGCTTAAAGCAAATTCACGCGGCACCTCCCCTTCTATGAAGGTAAGTATTTCCCTTCCCTTCTGGTCTATCCCCAAAAATCTTGGGGAGTAGCTAAATTTTGATTTTTCTAAAAACCGAAGAACACGATGGATAAATCGGTGATTGGAAGACTTTGTCCGATGCACTTTATCTCCGATCTTCAGCACACTTTCGGTACTCATCCCCCCACTTAATACGATAGCATTTTCTTCCATTATTGAAACGTGTATCTGAAGTCTAACTGCAGTAAACAAGAAGCTCATTGGGGTAGTTTCGCTCCCCTCTAAAACCCTTTAAAGTAAGGCTTAAAAGCACTGGATTCACTCAGCTGACCGTAGTGTACTACATACCTCGTAATGTACTGAAACCTGCTAAATACGGTCTTACTAAAATAGCAATTTGCAGCATTTCCACCATCAATATAAAGGTAATAGGCTTCATTACTTTCATCATATTTCAAAGCCGGGCTGGGACTGAAGTTTTCCTTGAAATGAGTGGCTCCACACATGTTTACATCATAGAGGTCTTGGAGTTGGTCGGCTATCGGAATTCGACGACCATTGATGACCAGCGCCACAGTATCAATCGATGTTAGCGGTAGCTGATAGAAGGCACCCCCAAGGATCTTTCCCGTCGATCAGCTTTGGCTGGTTGGCATTTTCTTCATCATAGCTTATATCGTGTTCATCAAGCGCAAACGGTTTCAGTCTAATCCTAAGGTCTATAGTATCTTCATTAATGATTTCTCTGTAATGAATGGACATAGAGTCACAAGCTAACGGATGCAATGAGATCAACTCAGTCGTATTGGAAATGTAGTGCTTTTCCTCCGCAGCTGTTACCACCTCTTCATTGATCATTGCTAGAAACACACTGTCTCTTTCTGCGAGGATATTCACATTAGCACCTTTATGCGCTGTATTTACCACTGAGCTGTTTTTGCAGGCTGGGATGCTCGCAATGATAAGAACGTGAAAAATCCATTTCATTCCTGTCTGATTCATAGCTCCAGCAATTTCATTATCGCTCATTTTTAACGGAAATGCTCCTCACTTTGTCATCCTGCATCCTGACGAAATACTTCAAGTTATTTCTATCTACGAACGTCAAACTCTCCTCATCCTCGGCTAGCAGTTGAACATGAGTCAGGTCCATATCAACTCGAGCACAACCGATGAATAATCCATTCCACAGTTCCACTTTTTCACTGCTGGTGGTGAAGCTGGTAATTTTGTAAGGCTTGGTTGTCAGCCTCCAATCCGCGGGGGTAGCATCCACTAGCATGCCTACACTGCCGATTACATCTTGTTCGCGATCTTTATACTTGATAACATGAACTGAGCCAGACAATAGCTCTTTGCCAGCTTCTTCAACGTAGACGTATTCATGGACCGAGCTTGTTGAAATATCATGCGGTAACTGGATAATAGAAAACAGATCTTCAATTGTACTCAATCTATACGGCCGCTTTTCTGCCTTATCAAGCGTTTTTACAATCATAGAATCATCGGTAGGAATGATTGTGGCCACCTCCCTCCAGTCCGCAAGATTGAACCTCAACAGCTGCCTATATTTCCCCGTAAGGCTATTGCGAATCAGCTGGTTTAATTCATCGCCTTCGTATCGTTCGGTGAGCTCGGCATATTCTATTTCAACCCGATTTAAATACTTGATCAAGGTGTCCAGTCGATTGCGAACCTCCCAGGTACCGATACCAAACCAAATGGTATCCGTTTCTCCCTGCTGTAATGAAAGTGTACTTGACTGGCTCAGTGAATCCCAGTTGCTTACTTGATTCTTGATCGAATGAATTGAATTTCCCGCTTCGAAAAAACGAATAACAAGGTCTTCTTTTGTGTCATTATGTACGTGAAGCTCTTGACTGGGGTCGCAGCTGGACATTAATACTAGTAGTATCAGATAAAGTGCACTTTTGCCTGGTTGGTAGAAAGAAGATAGCATAGTAGTTGAGCGCGATTTTTTTATGGTTGTCCTTGGTTATCACCTCACTCCATCCAATAACTCTGGTACTGATCGGTTAAAGGCAGTGTTGCGGTAATGGTGTATTTCGCCCGCCCGTATTGCCAATCGATGGGATCGTCTAGTTCTCCCGTCACTTTGATTTGATAAAGGTCCTCTTTTCGAACGATCTCTATCTTCATATTCTCCAGCGGAGTATGGTCGTAATAGTAGAAGTTATCCCAGTAGCCTTGCGCTGGCGCTTCGCCATAATCGTCTTCATTTTCGCTTAAACGTTCGGTATAGTTGCACTGCCAAGGTGTCGCAAAATCTGGCTTCTCCGGAAAAGGTATTTTTATTTCAAAAGCAACATTGGTCTCTCCGGTATCATCTAGCCTTTGAATCAAATCTTGATCGGAATTAATCCAAAAATTCATCCGGTACCTTTCGCTGGGTTGATCGATTGAAAAGTTTCCGGAAGTGATATTCCAAATTTCCACTCCTCCGGGCCGTTGTATTTCTATGGTGCCTATTTCTACTCCGTTTCCCGTAAGGGTATTATCCACTTTTTTACTAGTAGTTGAGTTCTCAAAATTAGGCACTGCCCAACCCAAACTGAGCATTAGGGTAAGAATGAGAACGTTGATTTTGATGAGCATGAACTTTTCTTTTCTGTAGTTGATATTCAAATTTTATTGTTAGAATTCCTCAGCAACAAGTTAATAAGTCCATCAATGCTATCATCAAGGTGCCTAATGACCGCCATCAAAGTGCTTATTTATGTCCTGGTAAAAAAGAAGGACAGCACTCTGTTCCCCAGCGCAACTGATACTCGTAAGCTTATCGCCTCCTTCAGAAATCCTTCTCACTATATAAGTAAAGTCATCGCAGATCATTCGACTCTGATGGCTGTAATAAGCTATTCTATCCAAGTCATGACTGTAGTAGCGTTTCCCTATCTCCTGATAATCTTGCTCCTCGATCATAACTTCTTGCTTACTCAAGATCTGAAGGCAGTCGCCTTGATAGGTAGGTGGGTAAGTGCCAAAGCAACTTTCATCAACCGCAACTTCTGCTCTCAGCATTATAAAGTGCCCATCTTTCTTTTCAACATGGATGATTTCAATATCAGTTCTCCCAAATACTCTTCGATCGGCGTACACTCTAGTTATCGAACGCGTATCATCATACCTCAGCATATGTGGTTCGTACTTAGGCAGCGCACTAATGCCCAATTTAGTCGATAGCAAGGAATCGAATTGATGGTCCTTTAAGTCATAGTAATACCCATTTCCAGTGTTGAGGAGTAGGGTTCTGAGTTGAAAACTATCAAGGGCAAGGATTTTATCTAACCTCTCCTCCGTAATTGCAATTGGCCTATCGTAATGGGCTAAAATTAGCCTTCGGAAATCCGCTAGATGAAGGCTATCCGTGAAGATGCTATTGCTAGCTTCGCTTACTTGTTGAGTAGGCGCTTCTGTGCAAGCAGAAAGGGTCAGAATAGCGAGAATGGCTATCAGTAGGGGTTCCGAGAGTCGCAATTGAAAAGACGTTTTCTTAATAACGCACGAGCCGGCCCAAGAGTATGATCGATACTGCTACTTACGGCATTTTAATTAACACTTATCGTTGCTACCATCCTCATCTGCATCTCACCTCTTTCTATAGCTGATCAATTTTTCTCTCATCTTTTACCTTTGCAGGCTATCCTTTCCTATGATAACTTGATAAGCCTTGTAGGAGATTCTTTCATCATCAGATCTATAAGCTATAATAGTAATCTATGGATCACCTGGTAAGAGCTTAGAGTTTATTATTTTATCTGCGAATTGATGTTTTCCACCATAGTTTTTTTGACTCTCAATATTTACTCCATTTATTATTTTTAATCGATCAATATAAATCTTTACATTTTCCCTATCTATTAATTTATCATCAAATGATATTGCCTTTAAAATTTTTAAGCTATCCTCATCTGTACAATAACCAAACTTCTGTCGCAACTTAATTTTTGAAAGAATACTCAACTTTGAAACATAGGTATCAATTATATTAAGTGCATTCTCTTGACCAGGAGCTGCATTTTCTGGTATAGAGAATTCCCAGTAATTCTTTTCTGTTAATTTAAGTCTATTGTAAAATTCCTCTAGTTCAATATTTTCGTCAGTGTAATAAAACAATTTTATATTATTGATCTTCTTCTCGACGAATTCTACCCCTAGGTTCAACCCATTGGAAGTTATAAAGTAATTTACAAATGAATTTGTAAGCTCATAAATAATGTTTTCATTTATCATATCTGATTTAATCGTAATGATATTTGACTGTACTCTGTATTTTAGACATCCTTTTCCTACAGTCACTTTATCTACTTTTTGAAGAGCTAGTAATTTTTGCTTGTGCTCTTCTTTAATGAATTTCATATTTACATTTTCGAACTGTATTTTGCCTAAAATATTTCTATCATCAAACTCAAAGTAGACATCAGAATTGAATAATTTTCCGGAATAATCTGTTCCATAAAACTGGAGAGCACTCTCTTCACCTAGATGTATATTAAAAAATGAAACTGGTTGTGAACTGCTAAAAACAGTCCCAATAAACTGAATACAGGAAAGATTAACTTTGATTCCATCAAATCTAACGGATCCACCAAAATATGTATTTTGAAAAACCAATTCTCCGTTAGCTGACAAATTGACGAATTCAACATTCACTATCTCCCCATAATAACCACTTCTTGATCCTTTTAATATTGAATTTCTAAAATCTGCCCCAAACTCAAAATGACAATTCTCAAAGACCGCGTTATCTTCACATATTAACGAATTAAAGAGTGCTTGACCGTAAGTTACTTTTACATTTTTAAAGACCAAATTGAACACTTTAAGGCTAAATAAGTTAATAACATCTATTTTAGAATTAATTATTTCAAGCGATTTTTCAAAAATTGAACTATCGAATGACAACATTCCTCCGTCTACACTTAAATCACTAATAATTAGGTCATCTTTGAATACACACCTTCTAAATAAAGCAATAGATTTAATGTTCAAATTTGCCTCAATCACAGTTCGCCCTTTTTCAGAAATCACTACTAATCCATAAAACTTAAGAGGAATCTTGTACTTTATATATGTTACGATTAACTTATTAAATAATATATCTAGTGACTGTTGACTCTTCCATTTCAAATTAGAACTATGGAAAAGGCAGTATCCATCACTATCATAGGGCAATTCAAATACATTATCACATAATTCAACTATGTTTTTTTTAATATCACATTCTATAACTCGGTGTTGATATTCTGCATCAATATATGAATAGTTACACATGACACTTCTTTATACTATGCAATAACTTTAGACTATTTGTTGTTCCAAAAATAGCCACTATCGCTTTAAAATTGCTGTCCATTCCTTTTTATAGTACCCTTTTCTCTCTGGATACGATTAGCGTCGAACCCTCGCTGTGCGCAGTGTGGAGCGAATCGAAGCATTGCGCACACTAACGTGCGGTAAAACAATATGGAATAGCAAACTACACAAAAGGCATTTCAGCTCAGCGACCTTAGATGTGTAACACGACTGAAGACCAATTGTGATTAAACAAATCAGGAAAAAGCGCATTTCTCGAAATTAGGGTTATAGGAACTGATTTTAAGTTCCTATGAAAGAGCTACGGCAAGATAAGGATCATTTCGTGGGGTATGGCATCCATTGCAACCGATTCGCATGAATATAGATATTCGACTGCTCCAGGTCAAAGATGATATTAAAGCGTTTCAAAATTTCGCCCCCCAGCACACTCATCTTTTGGCGATTTATTGAACCTGCAAAAAAGCCAACTGGCACATTTGAAAATTCCATTTCCCCAAGCCTAAAGGTAGGCAGCATAGCGTTAATCGTCTTCAATTCATTTCCGTAGGAATCTTTCAAGCTGCTTTCACTAATGGTCTCCACTTTTTCACCCACTTTATTCCGAGCAACAAAATCGTCATCTAATAATACGGCCCCACTATAACCCGAATGGATAAGGAATTCATTGGTGTCCACATCTATGTCAAATCCGCATTCCCCTTCAATGAAGATCAATCCATTTTTATTGATTACCGGAACGCGTTTATAGCTATTACCCAGCTCAGGAAGGCTAGTATGGATGACCATGTATTCTTCCTCGAAGTTTAGTTCAACTATTTTCCCCGCAAATAAATTCAAGCCAAATTTCCCATCGGTATCATGACCAGAATGTTCACTTTCCCATATCCCAACATCATTCCAATTGAACTCCCCGATTTTTAAGGAATTACCTTCACTGTATTTACTTTCACTGGTTCCACCCCAGCTTTCTACCGAATCCGCTGAACTGAATTTCATACTCCGCAGGCCAGCAGTAGCCGCTTTCGTCAGGGACACATCGTTGACCGCCGTATGCAGCATTAAGGTCAAGGTATCGGTTTCATTTACGATTGCCTTGAGGGCAACATTGTTATGTTCCGTTAGCACTATAGCAATGGTATCCGGTTGGCTTTCGAAAGCGGTGGGATTCTCTTGGGTCATCCCTATTTGGACCACCAAAAAAAGCACAAGAAAGGAGAGGGCTTCTTTAAGCATGTCTTTATTTTATTGATGATAGGATAATATACTCAATTAAACCCTGGCCCTCAAGGGCAATGTGTAAATGGCGTGCCGCGATGGGGCTTCCCACTGCTGATCCTGCGATCGTCCAAAATCATCTTGAAGGATTAACGAAAGTGGCCATTGGAAAAGGCTAGGCTATTGTCTACAACTATACGTCAAATCGACTGGCGAATGGTCACACGGCGCTTCTTCTTGGATTATACACTTCGACAACTCTTTTACAGGAGGCATTTCATAAGCTCTCTCTACCAATCGCAAATTGGACTGGGCATGGCATAGTGCCTCCCTCTATTAAAAATTGCAACCAATGAAAAATGTATGTCTAAAGCTTTTAGTCCTACTTCTATTCTTCAGCGCCTGCCAAAAGGAGCAGTTAGATGAAGTAGCTAGTGTGCCTGAAAAGCAAATTGGGTGGGAAAAACAAAAACTACTCAACTTGGGTTTTGCGGAGGAAGATATTGAGGAGCGTGCTACCTATTTCATTGTACAGGGCGATATCGTTATCAATAAATCCACCTTACAGGAAATGCACATTGGCCACGATCAGGATGTCGTTGAGTTCCGGCAACGACGAACGCCATTCCTAGTAGATCCTAATATAATTACCGATATCCGGGTTCAAATTGACAATGGCTTTAATTCCGATTGGAATCAGCTTATTCGCCAGGCGCTTGATAATTGGAATACGGCCAATACGCCAGTCGTTTTTCGGGTGGTCAATACGAATCCGCACATCACCATCTATCCGGATACTTCGCCTGCGCTACCAGCCAGTCATTTCAATTTACAACCTGGAATTTGTGGTTTTGCAACAGGGCCAGATAACAATGGGAATCCAGGTCCTCTCGTGTCCATCAATAGGGATTCTCCGGGGATGACAAATAATGATCAGCGTATCTATGTGGTAACGCATGAACTGGGCCATTGTATAGGCCTGGTCCATACCGACAGACCACTTGATGGGCCTCGTATCACTTGTACGCCGAACTTTGAGGCCGAATCAATTATGAATGCTGATCAATGTGGTAGAACGATTCCAATTAGTGCCAATGACGCCTTGGCGATAAGAAAATTATACGCCTGTAGTAATTGGGGAGGATGGACTGACCCGGAAGATCTGTCCTTGACGGGAGATATAACGGGCGACCAAAAAGAAGAATTGGTATTGATCAACACCTCTTATTCAGGCGGCGCCATACGTACCCTGGATTTGACCAACGGGAATGACCTGAATTGGATCAACCATGGTAATTTTCAGGGGTGGATGGATCCTACTGACCGAGTATTTTTAGGCGATGTAGATGGTAATGGAAAGAAAGACCTCATTTTTCAAAATACCAGGTACCTGGATGGGGCTATCCGAGTGGTGGATCTCAGTTCGGGGAATACAATCAACAGTATAAGCCACGGTACTTTCCAAGGGTGGATGGATGACACAGACAAGTCATTTGTGGGTGATGTAAATAATGATGGACGGGAAGATATGATATTGGTAAACGATAATCCAGGCACTACTGATGGTGCCATCAGAGTCGTTGATTTACTCACCGGTAATACGATCACCACCATTAACCACGGAAATTTCCAAGGTTGGATGAATGCCTCGGATCGATTACTGCTGGGTGATGCCAATGGTGACGGAAGAGAAGACCTCATCTTTCAAAACACGAGCTACACCGATGGTGCCTTGCGTATTGTTGATCTCATGACAGGCCTAAATATTAACAGTATGAGTCATAATGATCCTTTAGCCGCTTTTCAAGGATGGATGGATGCAGCGGACAAGTCATTTGTGGGTGATGTGAATGCTGATGGACGGGAAGATTTGATATTGGTGAATAATGACCCCAGCACTACCAACGGGGCAATTCGAGTAGTTGATCTGATCAGCAAGACGACCATCAATACCATTAACCACGGAAATTTTCAAGGCTGGATAGACACTTCAGACCAACTGTTTATCGGTGATATCAATAACGATGGGAGAATAGATCTTGTATTTCAAAACACGGACTACTCCGGCGGAGCCTTGCGCGTAGTTGATCTATTGACAGGCCTTAACATCAATAGCATCAGCCATGGCAGTTTCGGAGGTTGGATGGACAGCCCCGACAACGCTCACCTGTGCGATAGCGACGGGGATGGTGCTATGGACTTTTTGTTGATCAACAAGGATCCCAACAAATGCGGTGGCGTATTTCGGGCGGTAGACCTAATTCAGGAAACTGATCTATTGTGGATTGATTACTGTGATTAAATCTGATTGCGTAATCACACTCTAAGCATATCTTTCAATCGTAGTAGCCGTGACATCATCTGACGTCACGGCTATTGCCGTTAGGTAGTTCCGACACACCCCATTGCCCATTTCCAGGTTCAGCTTGTGCTATTGCCTACCTCAATAATCAAGTCAATCGTTTTTATTTTGTATACTTCTTCAAAAGATCCCCCTATCCTATAAATGTAAAATATACCCGACTGATATTGCCCAATAACTACTATTCAACTCCCCTATTTTTTGAATGGTATCGCTTACATTTTTTAATTCCCCGTTTGGAATCAGGTTATATTCTAATCCAACTTTTAAACGTCGAACTTCAAAACCGGCTCGCAAATTAAGTCCTAGACGATTTTCAACATCTATCTCTTGGGTATTCCCCGTATTGGTATCCAGCAATTCTATTCCGCTTAATAAATAGTACCCTAAGCCTGAGCTAACGTAAAAGGAATAATCTCGACCTTTGTAAGTCAACTTATCTAGATAGTAGCTCAAATTTGGAGTAAGGAAAACTACCGCATTATCTTGACGTGTATCGAATTCATAACGAGTAACATCTTGAATATTATAATTACTTGTATTCGTCACAAATCCGAATCTTACACCAGCATACAAACGCTTTGCTAGCCTTACTTTTGGTTCAAACCCAAGTAGTAAGCTCAAACCCTCAGAATCAGATTCTGACAAAGAGAAACCTGTTTCAATGGCAATCCTGAAATTAGATTGATCTTGAGCACAGAGGATTGAAAAACAGAAATTCAAAACAACCAACAAGACTATTCTTACAGCCATAATTAACGATCTTATCTGTTTAGCTTATTTTTTCATTTCTCCACAATAAATACGTTTAGCTGTAGCAGTTGAAAAGAGCATTTATCTATATATAATCCGGCGTCAAGATCGATTCTCATCATTACATCAAAGTCTCGGCAACACCTTTTCTAGCTGCTTTTTAAAGTGCAATTGCAAACCCTCAATATTTTTGTATACCGTATAGAAATGGCCTAATTCGTCTAGCTTATCCTTAAAGTCAAACAGGCTATTGGCGTCTTTTCGGTTAAGGCTGCTCGTGCTAATGGAAGCATCTTTAAAATAAGTATAAACCAAGGGTTTACCCGTTTTTTGGAACTGCCCGAAGGCGGTTTCAAATTCCTCCAGAGTGTACTTACCCACTTTTGTGAAAAACAAACTGACAAAAACGTCCGAATGTTTAATTACATGATTGTACTCATCTTGTAATCTGGTTTTGGACATGGCGTCAATAGCGTTCTCCCAAATTTGGAGTTGAAGAAAGATGCCCTTCTTGTAGAGTTCTTGATTTTCACGGTGGATGAATATCTCAAATTGTTCTCGCTCTTCCTTTAATTCGTTAGAGGAGGCGAGAAATACTTTTATATGCCGCTGCGTACCGCGCCGATCAGTAGTTGTGGAGTAGCCATTGAGAATAGCTGTGACGGGCAAGTCTTCGTCTAATTCATCATGGTACCAAGGTTTATTCTTCATCTCTCGGTTAACGAGCCGCAAATAATCTAGCCAGTACCCTTGGTAGCGCACTTCCTGCTTGATCTCTAGCTGTGGGAACGGTTGGTGAAGCTTCCTAAAGGACTCCCGAATAGCATAAAGATAGCTACGTCCCTCCCCCTTATTTCCGATCACCTCAACGTGGATATAATTTTTCCGAAAAGATTGGTACACCTTCGCGTGGCAAGATCCATTGGAAATATAGACGCCGCTCCGCCAGCGTTTCTCATCCACAATATCCTGGTGCATTTCCACTATGAATCGGGTCATAAAGACATCCGGTGAGAAGTCATCATAGTTGTAACGGAAGTGCATAGAACCCTCACTGTTCCATTCAAAATCTGGCTCTACATCCTCAAAAAGGTCGGGAATAAAGTAGACATCCTTTTGCTCCTTAGCGGCATAACAGAGATCAAACTTTTTCATGAGCTCTAACAGGTAGGCGTGCCGAGCTTTGGGAAATTTCTTCTTAGGAAGGATTCTTTCAAGATCACTAATGTGCAATCGTCCCTTGGCTTGGTCCTTCACCTTAGGGTCGTTGATAATTGCGTACACCCCATCCATAATCCACTGTGGATTGATCACGTTGGTGTCAATCAAGCGTGGATCATCTACATAGCTCACTACGGCGCCAATCATACTCAGCAACTTCAAGTTGCTTTTCCGCTCCTCCTCAGGTAGATCTTTTATAAACTCAAGATTTTCATATTCTTCGTAGGTAATAAAATCAACGCCATTTAACTCTAGCTTCTCCAGTGCCTCTTTAACCGTAAACCACTCCGGAGGACGTTGCTCAAACACACTCGGCATCAAGTCTTCATCGCTCACCACCTCTCGGATCTTATCCTTTAAGCTGGTAAGCAATTTAGCTGCCTTACCATCTTTACAATCTTTGATACTCGTTCTAATGAAACCAACAATATTGGGATAATCCCGCTCCAGGCTCTTCCGATCAAGATCGTGCGCGTCAAGGTCCACTTTGTTGATAACCACTAAAACTGGCGCTTGATTGCCGAGTTGGTTAGCTAACTTGAGCCAGTAGTTAAGTTCATTGCGCTCTCTGCGGGCAAGTGTGACCAGCACGTATAAAGTGCGCTCAGAGAAAAAGAATTGGTGGGTGCTGCGCATGAATTCTTGCCCGCCCAGATCCCAGATATTGAGCCGAATATCTTTACCCTTAAAAGGGACGGTAAGTTGATTCCGCTCAATGCCATGGGTGGTTTTTATCTTTCTATTGATAGCCCCTTCTTTGATCCACTCAATCAGGTGAGTCTTACCATAATTACTTTCTCCAATGAAAATCACTTTGGCTTCGTGGATGGGTTGTAGGGTTCCCGCTTGCTGGGCTCTTTGCCATTTTAGGATTTCTTGGATTTGTTCTTGTAACGGAAGTGAGCTTACCTCAGAGCCCACTTGAAATTTATTCCCAGTAATTAAAAAACCAGTTTCTACCTTAGTCAGCTTACCTAGACTGACTGGAATTGAGGCAAGTTGATTATCATAAAAATAAAGGAGTCTTAAATTGGTCAGGTTACCAATAGATTCTGGAAGTATACTTAACCGATTATCCTGTATTTGTAGATTACTTAAATTAGTAAGTGCTCCAATATTTTCAGGGAGTTTCGATAATTGATTACTTGTTATAAAGAATTCTCTTAAGTTGGTCAATTCCCCAATAGATTCTGGTATAGTGGTTAGCTCATTCCTAGATAACCTCAGCCAAACCAAACTAGTCAAATCGCCAATATTTTCAGGAATTTCCGTTAGCTGATTACTACCAACATCAAGCTTAGTCAAACTAATTAACTCAAATATTTCTTCTGGAAATTTAGCCATACCTAAACCAGATAAATCTAGTTCAGTCGAGTTATTTCTCTTTACTGCCTCAATACGATCTAATGCTTCCTGATAATTTGGGTTCATCGGCCTTAATTTCAGATGAAAGATTTTAGTGTTAGAACAAAGTTCCGAAATCTAATTACAATCCTGCTAAAACCTATAGTTGCTAGTTCCATGGAGCAGTATCCATAAATGATGTGGTGCGCATAGCCCTCATGAACATTTTGGGCCTTTATTAGCAGCCGATTTCTTTCTTATTCTTCATTTTTGAATCCATATATAATTGTTTGCATTCCTGCTATTTTCCACTGCCCATTTTCTTTTTCCATTAATCTCGTTTCTCTTTTCAACCCTCTTTCCGAATCGTTTTGCTCATAACTTACCCATGCGCCATTTCCGTACAATCGAACATCAATTGCATCAACCAAGGTTGGCAATGGAGCGGGTTCAGGATGCTCTACTATATAGGTTCTAACAAACTCATCGATTTCATTCCAACCCAAGGTTTCTGTCATGGTGCTATCGGCAAAATCCATGTAGGACTTGGTAACATATTTCTCATGTACCCATTTATCTTTCCAGCTTTGATAATCACGGTTAAAAGCGGCTTTGGTTTCATCGTTTAACACCTGCAATATTGCGGCTTTTTCTTCTTCAAATTTTTCTATTTGACGCTTAATTCCTTCTGCCTCTTCAGAAGTATCCTCTCCACAACCAACTTGAAAAGTTAAGATCGATGCTAGAATTAGGAGTAAAGTGCTATAGTTCATGTTCCTATTTTTTCTCTATTTAGTGCCAAGTGCTCGGAAGCGACAACTTTAGTCTGCACAGCGCAGAGCGAAGCGGAGCATTGCGACAGCAACTCTGGCTACAGCGTCAGCCCGACCAAAGGAGGGTTGTCGCTGTAGCCAGAGTTGGGCGAAGTCATCATATACTTTTCCATTCATGTATTAATTCCCTTGCTTCATTCAACTTAGAGCTATCAAATCCAACTAATGGATATGTTCTTATCCAGCTCTTTCTTTGTGTCTCATTCAATCCCTCTAGAGAGCTGTCATCATCTAAGATGATATAGTAATCAAAATGCTTCTCTGCCAGAAAGGCTTTGATCTCATCACAGCGTTTCATTTTTGTTTCTCTGATTGGTAGAAAGCCACTTAGAGCTTTTCGTATTCCTCGATTGAAAAAGATTTCATCAAATTCCTTCTTAGTCTTTGTTGCCCTCCTACTCGAACTCAGCCATAACTGTATATCATTGCCTATCCAATCTAGTAATACTATGAAATTATCTACACAGTCTTGATTGAACTCAGAATATCCATCCACATGAAGTATGTCTGACTGCCAACTAGGAGTCGTTATTAACACCCCATCTAAATCAAGTATCAGTGCACTTGTCATTGGTTTATCCTCTTTAGTATATGGAGTACAAAGTTAGTTTCGTCCCTTATTTAGATCATATCCTTTAAATCATATATAGTTAATTTATCTCCATCTATCACAATAACCTTATTGCCCTGTAATAAAAAATTCTCTGGCATATCGCCACCATCAATCAACTTATTTGTTTCACTACTCCAAGTTATCTGCTTTTCTTTCATTTCTTCAAAACGCCCTGCACTCAGATTCATCATTAACTTTCCATAATCTTCAAGGGTATATTTATTGACTCCGAGAGGAACATTATATGAATACACCGAATCAACCTTTCCATCAAAATCCAAAATATAGGATTCTGTCCTTAGGTACCTTCTTCCATTGAACCTGAACACACAGGACGTCGGTGAATTTGAACCATCGTCTTCACAATTATCGGCGTTTGATTGAACAAACGCCCATTTAGCAGTTACCACTTTTTTCTTCTTCTCTTGGTTTAAGCAAGAGAATTGTGATACTGCAAGAAAAAATATAAAAAGGTATCTACTCTTTAAGTGATATCTCATCTAGTTGCATTTTTGATAAGCTCTTCACTCATTTCGCCCAACTTTCGGCTGCGACGCAGTCGCTTCCGGAGAGGGAAAAGGGGTTTGGGGCATAGCCCCAAAGTTTTTTCCCGCGTAGGATGCGATTGGCGTTGAGCCCCCGTTGTGCGAAGTGCTTCGCGCAGCGAAGTAACAAGCGCAACGGAGGCGTCGCAGCCGAAAGTTGCTGTCGCAGTGCAGAGCGAAGCGGAGCATTGCGACAGCAACGGCCGTTTACACGCACCCAATTGCGCATAAACGACCGTATAACCCGCAACAACGTCAATTAGCGCGGCATTACCGCCACTTCCTTCACGTATTGCTTACCCGCAGCTAGTACCCGCACCGTATACAGTCCAGCCGGCAGGTTAGCAGTTTCGATACGCAAGCGCTGCTCTTGGTCCACCACTGTAGTTTGTCCGGCGTTCAGCACGCGGCCGGTCATGTCCAGTAGTTGCCAGTCTACGTTCTCGCCAATGAAGCCAGTTAGCTCCAGCATGGTAAAGTCCTGGGCCGGATTAGGGTAGATGCTAAAGCGGCGTACCTGCTCCAACTCCTCATCGGCATTAACTGTTTGAGGGATGATGAAATCATAGTATAGGTCACCACCAAAGTCGGGGTTGAAGCTCTTCACCGGAATGGTAATGGTAGAAATACGGCGGCGGAAGCTTACACTGCCCGTACCTACATTCTGCCCCACTACTGCCCAGTACCAAAAGTCCAGGCCGTCACCACCGCTATCTTCAACCGTTAGGCTGTAGCAACCGGGTGGTAGCATCACCTCATCCAGGTATTCGGTGGCGGCTTGCATACCGCTGCGCTGCATTACAACTTCACCACTGGCATCCCGAATTTGGTAACTGTTTTCCGCCGGACGGTTATTGGTGCGGAAACGGAATATCATCTCTTCGTAGTCTAATATATCTGCTGGTTCGAAGCTAGTGCTCATTTGATCATTGGCACTATACTCATCAACACCTCCGTTGGGGGCGGCAATACTTACGTAAAACTCAGGCTCCTCCTCATTGCTCTGCCAGAACAAGTAGTCATCTACCGGAAGGGCAATTTGGCGTGTGCTTCCAAACGCAATTGGATCACCAGACCAAGTGTAGGTATCCGAGTTTCCATTCACTACACCGTAGTTGATTTCCAAACTGGTGATGGGAGTGGTACCGTTATTCTTAACCACTACAATGGGATCATCACACAAGGGATTAAAGCGCTCGTGCTCCACCTTCTGGCTGGGGCGAATAACATCTTCCACAGTCGCATCTAAAGTAAAGTTAGGTGGGCCGTAAGTCACCAATTGTGATGACACCAGGTAATTGGCTTGATCCATGAACGCACCGTTTACACCATAGTCTAGCTCAACAGAACTGCCTACGCTCTCTGGCAGCATATACTCGTGCAAATCCGTAGCCATACCCGGGCACCAGCCGGCGCGATCAAAGATCCAGGTACCTCCCTGGGGGTAGATCGGGTTTTGGCCGCAGGCCTTCCATACATCAAAACGGAAATCCTGGCTACCGCCATCCACGTTCAAGTAGTGCTCGCGTGGAACGAATTCTCCGTTTTGGCCGTGGCCCGTTACGCTCAAGCGCAGCTTGTACGCATCCGCATTCGGGTTGAGTGTAAGCTCCCGAGGCTCAAAGAGATCATTGTTCTGAATGGGTTCGTACCATCCACGAGCAAATGGCCAGATATTTTCGATAGAAAGTACCTCACGTGTAGGCGTACCCGTAATGAAGAGGAACTCAATATCCATCTCCTCCTGGTTTTGCCCCCCCATTTCCAGGCTCATAAATTTCTCGCCTTTCAGGATAGGGCCAAAGTCGGTTACGTCAAAAGTAAAGGTCTTCCCTTCCGGCCCGAGGTCCAGTCCGTTGCCATAAGGCGTCACCAAAGACAGAATCTCAAACTTCGCCGGACGTTTGGTGTGATAGATCAGGTCGGTGATATTGATCGTCCCTTCTGATTCCAGCGGGTAGGTGGCTAAGATATTCCCCGCCTCATCGTAGAGGTAAGTCTCGGTAGCGGCGTAGGTTTCGTAGATGCCAGTCGTCTCCAGGTCATTAGAGGCATTCACCGCGTACTCCACAACAGTATTAGGATAAACGGCAGTAGAGTCAACAACGAAAACATCTTCATTGACGATACTGTGTATACCCTGTTCCCAACGCGCATTGAAGCGGTAAGGGATTGCCAGCCAGTCAAAAGGCATTTCGCGCCCCCGGTAGGTCTGCCAATTCGGTCCTACCAAACTACCATCAAAACCATTCGCCACATCCGTAGCCGTCAAGCCCGTTCCTTCATTTAGGGGATAGTGCAAGATGAGGTCAGCGATGGCAGGATGTGTACCAGGGATATCTTCGGTAAACATAATTTGCTGAATCTCCTCTGCGGTAAGCGCCCGCTGCCACATGCTGAAGTTATCTAGGTCGCCGGGGTAAGGATTGCCACCGTTACCGTTTACGCCTACATTCATACGGGTGGCCATAATGGGGCGAGTCATACCCGTTCCACTGTGCCAGAGTTCACCATTGAGGTAAATTTCCATCGTGCCGCTAGTCACATCTTTGGTAAAGGCCCAGTGATTCCAACGGCCTTCGTAATCCTCAGGGTTAGCCTGCTTATTGATCCGGTCATAGCCGGAACCATCATTACCGCAATCCCAGTAAATCTGTCCATTGCTCCAGGGCAAGTGTACATTCATCTGGCGACGATTAGCACCGTCCATAGCTTCAAATACCGAAGTATTGGCCGGCAAAATATCAGACAAGCCATAAGACCAGAATGCGACGGTCACCCCTTGGCTCATGCCCAAGGCCTCGCTTGGTACCTCAAGCCACCCGCTACCGCGCATGCCGAGGTAATGCTGATTTTCACCAATTACGCCAAGTCCGGTATTATCTGCCGTCTCACTGCCCGCAAACTGAACCAAGGGTGTTCCAAGTTCACCGTTTGAGCTTACATCCAGCAATAAATCACTCGTTCCATCCCACTCAAAAGGCTGGTAGAAGGGGAAGCTTACCCAAGTCTGATCCGGAAAACCGATAGTGCGAAAGAAGACTTCCGTAAAACCATCCGTGAGTGGCGTTTCTCCCGAAACAGCATCCATATCCACCTCCTGCAGACGCAGTCTCAAAAATGGGATTACTCCACCTGGCCTTATCACCTCTAGCTGAAGGGCCGTAATGGATCCGGCCACCAACCCAGCTGCCAGTAGATCTTCGGCAGGGTACAGATATTGCGCACGGGAGCGTGGTGTTGCATCACCTAAACTCAAGGGGACCTCCTCTTCTCCCACTTCCGCTACATTAAGAGTGGCGGTGTCCGGAAAACTGGTCTGCTGCTGCGCGTATTGCGTATAGCTAAAATACGGCTCACTGGTAAAGGGAAATTCCGTTCCAGTAAAACCACTAATGCGGTGTGACGGATGAATACTCCGAACAGAGTCCAGCAGATTCGGATCGGTAATGAAGGTATTACAACTGTAATCCCACTCGCGGCAGCCCGTATTACCGCTACCAACAGCCACATCATGGCAGCGCATGTTGTAGCGCATCAGAATCTTCTCATAGGTCTCTCCCGGGTTATCCGGAAAAGTGTAAAAGCCAGAACGCGCATCATCGGCCCAGGTGAGGGTCTGTACGCGAAGGGTGTCCTGTGCAAAGAGCGAACAGCAACACAGGCAAGCAAAGGCAAAAAGTAGATTTCTTGTCATTGGATAGATAGCTTTTTAAATTAAAATCAAAATAGCCTGCCTAAGCATAAAGCTTCAGCAGAAAAGGCAATGAAAATGGCAATACATTCTTATCACAAGACTTAAGCAAGCAGCCTTACAATCCATCCATCATCCTCTTCTACTTTTGCTATTGAAATTATAATTGCCATTGATATTGCAAACGGTTCTAAAGTTACAACTTGATTTTTACAGTACCTTACACCTGACCATTATGTGCTAACGAATGACAGAAGATCAGCACTTTAAGCCACTGTACGAGATTGCCCGCCACTTGAATGAGGAGTTCACCTTGGCAGCTGCCTTGCGCAAGGCGCTGGCCAAAACTATAGAGGTATTGGGGCTAGACTCCGGTTGGATTTGGCTGGTGCAGCCTGATCAGCAGTCGGTTTACCTAGCGGCTTCTCACCAGCTCCCTGCAGCCTTAGCACGGCACCCAGAGCGACTATCCGGCTGGTGCTATTGCATTGAAAAGTATTTGAATAGCCAGGTCCAGCAGCCCACTAATATTAGCGAGATTGCCTGTAGCCGTTTGAAAGACCTACCAGAAAGTGAGGGTATGAAATTCCATGCCACTATTCCCATTTTTAGCCAGGGAGAAAAGCTTGGCATCCTCAACCTGCTCCATGAGGATAATTGCCAGTTGAACGATCAACAACTCACCCTGCTACAAACCGTAAGTGAATTGTTGGCAATTGCCATTCAGCGGACGCGAGCGCAATTGGCCCACCAAAAACAGGTCACTAATGAATCAGCCAGCCAGCGGATTCTTGCTAAACTGGTGCACCCGCAACTCATCCAGGTCATCCGTGAGCTAGAGGATGATCCAGCAGCGGCGCTAAAACAACTCCGGGCTCTGGAACAACAACTCCAATTGGTAGAAGAAGAAGCACAGGCTCTAGGCAAGCAAGCGGAGCAAAAGACATTCAGTTATCCTACTTCTCCTCTCACCCCACGCGAGACGGAAGTATTACAGCTGGTCAAGCAAGGACTCACCAACCCGCAGATCGCGAGTCAACTGTTCATCACTGAGCGGACGGTCAAGTTTCACATTAGTAGTATTCTAGGAAAACTGGAAGCGCAGACGCGCACGGAGGCGGTAGAAGTGGCGGTAAGGCGTGGGTTGATGGGGAGTGTGAATTAGAATTAGAGTGAGAATAAGAATTAGAACGAAAACCACCTTAGGCACCCAAGGCCACCAAGAATACACCTAGTACTTCCCCAATTTTGATTTTCATTGCCATTGTCATTTTGATTTTCACCCTGTCCCATCGTACAGGTGTAAAACCCGTCTTTCGCACGTAGTGTAGCGGGCGTGTTCGGCCGAGCTTTGTATACCGAGGCCGAAGAGGTTTGGATATCCCAATTCTTCTTCGCCTCGAGTATATCCTCGCAAGAAGTGGTTTGGCTTAGCCTCAGCCACTTCGTTAGCGGGATAGCAAAAGTTACGAAGACATGAACACGATTAGAACAGCTCTGATTACAGGAGCATCACAAGGATTCGGATTGGCCTTAGCCGAAGCACTAGCACAAAGAGGTTGGCAACTCATCATCAATGGCCGCAATGCGGAACGTTTGCTGCTCGCGCAAAAGAAGTTGGCGGCGCTAACAGAAGTAGTAGCCATTTCTGGCGATGTACGCGATGAGATTCACCTCTTGCAATTACGGGACGTACTCATCAATAAACAGTGGGATTTAGACCTCATCGTAAATAACGCCTCTGCACTAGGCACCTCTCCCCTCTCCCATTTACTCGACCACCCAGTGGACAATCTCCACGAACTCTACCACACCAATATCATTGCTCCTATTTCGCTACTGCAAAAGGTTAGAGCGTACCTGCGGCCCGATGCCCTGGTGATTAACCTCAGCAGCGACGCAGCAGTGGAAGCTTATGCTGGCTGGGGTGCTTACGGTAGTAGTAAGGCCGCACTAGATCACCTATCCACAATCCTGGCCAAGGAAGCTCCAAAACTGCGTGTGTACGCATTTGACCCTGGCGACATGCGCACCAGCATGCACCAGGCGGCATTCCCAGGAGAAGATATCAGCGACCGTCCGTTGCCACAAGAAGTAGCCGTTCCTGCTGTTCTTCGGCTCATCCAAGAACGACCAGCGAGTGGCCGATACGCTGCGTCAGCACTCGTCAAAGCACTTGCGTAAAGTTTCTGCTTAGCCAGCGCTCCCTCTGCTTCATCCTTCATCACCCACTAAACTACTGAGACCATGACCAAGCAACATGCTGAAATATTCCAATTCATGCTACCCCAAAAACTAGCTTGCCCACTACCCACCGAAGAACGAGGGTTAAACCGAGACGATGTCCGTTTGATGGTTAGCAATCATGATGGGCAAACGATTAACCATCGTGGCTTCTATGATCTAGATGAGGTACTGGACGCAGGAGATGTGCTAGTCGTTAATACCTCCGCAACTATCCCAGCGGCCCTACCTTTGGTGCTGCCGGATGGTGCGGAGGCACGCTTGCACCTAAGCACACAACTAGCTAAAAAAAGGTGGCTGGTGGAAATCAGGTCTGTTTCACAAAATAATACCCGACGTTGGACCAGCGGGGCGCCCGGGCAAAGTTTTGAGCTACCCGGAGGTGCCTCGCTTCAACTCGAGACTCCTTTTTATCAGGATGCACAATTGCTCCATCTCTGGGAGGCCACCTTGGAGGTACCTCAACCCTTATCGGAATACCTCCAGCAATTTGCCCGTCCGGTAAAATATCAGAACATCAACAAGCCCTACCCAATTGCGTACTATCAGACCTACTTTGGGCAGCAAGCAGGTAGCACAGAAATGCCCTCAGCGGCACGGGGATTTACCGAAGAGCTGGTGCAAAAGCTACTGAAAAAGGGAGTTCAGATCGTCCCTATTCTGCTGCATACGGGTGTCAGCAGTTTGGAAGTCAATGAACATCCTTATCCAGAATACCTGGAGATTTCTCGCTTGAGCAGCCAGCAGATCAATATCGCCAAGCAACAGAATAAGCGCATCATTGTCGTAGGCACCACCGCCGTACGCGCCTTGGAATCTGCAACAGACAACGCAGGCACAGTGCAGCCATATCAAGGACTTACCGAACTCTACATCCAGAGCAACTATAAGATGAAAGTAGCAAATGGATTACTGACCGGTTTCCATGAACCTGAGGCCAGTCACTTGCACATGCTACAGGCCATTGCCAGCAAGCGGCATCTGAGATTAGCCTACCAAGCCGCATTACAACAACAATACTATTGGCATGAATTTGGCGACTTGCACCTGATTCTAAATGATCCGAAGAAAAGTAGTTGGTGGCCGATGGCGCCAGAGTATCTGGCTAAACCGCTGGATTTACCGCGTAAATGACAAGTGGCTACTCATTCTCCTCCTCTGCCGGACGGTCAGCCCCCATCTGATCTTCCCGGTGGAGGCGCTCAAAGAGCGAATCAACCCGGTACATTTCGTCGATAGTTTCGTCTTCGAAGAGGGCGATATCGGGGATACGGCGCACCTGCCGCTTGAGGCGATTACCCAAGGCAGAACGCAGGCGCGTATACTCTTCTTCCAGCTGCAACATGACAGCTTGCTTATTATCCGTATTCCAGATACTGAGATAGATCTTGGCGATACCAAGATCAGATGACATTTTTACTTCGGTTACTGTAACTAACGGCTCACTACCGTAGATGTACAAGCCCACTTCCTGCAACACCATGCTAAAATTCCGCTTCACTAGTTCGGCTACTTGCCGTTGGCGCTTGGTTTCCATCTCTTCTAATCTTTTTGACAAGCATTTTCACAAACTTTTCGTGCTAATGCTTAATGAACAGACTGTACTACACAAAGGAACCGAAAAAAGTTCGCTTTAGTATCTACCGAAGATGAGAATCATCACAAAAGGGAGCCGAAGCAGATCGTTTGCAAGCGCAAAGCCGAGCAGGACCACTCTTCTTCGCTTGGAAGCGTAAAGGCTTAGCAGCGGTACCATGGTGTGAACCATCGCAGAAAGGTTGATTCTGGCTGAAGCCACATTGGCAAAACAGGTAAAACTCTCCTTTTTCCAATTGCACCATTAGTGGCTCATTTTGGCGCTGGTCTGTTTTGCGGTAACCCTTAGCCAATTCGCTCTGCGGTTGATCCGACTTCACAACCGGGTAAAGGTAAGCAGCCGCCCAGTGATCCTCCGTGTTATTTGGTAAACCATAAGCCAAAGGATATTGGCGCGTAAAATGAGCTGTACCAAATAGCTGATCCCAAATGGAGAACATGTTCCCAAAGTTGCCATTGGGCTCACTGATACCATCCAACTGCGTCTTTCCATGATGTGCGTGGTGAAAGGCGGGGGTAATAAAGATCCGCTCCCAAACAGTAGCCAACGGACGGAGCCAGGCGTTCTGGTACAAAATCTTATCGTAGACCACTGTACTGTGTGAGCTAATGATGACGAGCTGTTTGAGCACCAACCCGAGAGCCACTGCATAAGCACCACCCATGAAGGTTACCAGCCCTACCCACCAAATATTCGGCATGAATAGGTAGTACAGCGCCGCATTCCGGTAGGACACAAAAAAACCCATTTCCTCCGCCTGATGATGCGGACGATGCAGCTTCCACAGAAAGGGTTTTTCGTGAGCCAGACGATGATACCAGTACTGGAAAAAATCGTCGATGAAGATGTAGAACAGCAGGCTTACGCCAAAAGACCAACTGGCCATTATGCCCTGCCCCGCTGGAATGATTTGCCCCCCCAGAAAAAGGACCAACAGCACCATGCCCGGTTTAATGAGTAACGATAGGGCCAGAAAGCCACCAAACTCCTGTATCCAGTCCCCTCGATTGCGTTGGGTACGATTCCAATATCCACCTACTACTTCTATAACAACGAAAAAGATTAGTATCCCCATCACGAGGTAAACATCCATATTGGGAATGCCGAATAGTTGCTTGTCCATGAGCTGCGTGGGTTTCTCTTTCTAATTTTGCTAAAATACAATTTGTATGGCCAACATCCTTGGCATGGCTTTGCCTACTATTAGGAAGCACAAAAGTCTGGATACAGGATTTTATTTGAGTGTTTGACAACACCCACAGATGTGGGTGGGATTTCCCACCCTCCGACCAGCTCACCGGCAGCCTTGCCCATTCACTCGGTATACAGCTCCCCCCACCCAAACAAGAACCGTCACCATTGAGCACAACTATGACAGCTTCCTTTGGGGAGCATCCGAATGAATGGTCTATCAAAAATTTGATAGCTATGTTAAATAAGAGGACTGTTCAGGTTAATGTAGAATAGAATTGTAAAGATTGGTCGAATTCTTACTGAACAGTTTTGTGCAAGGTTGAACAACCATTATAATCACAATATAGTTTAAAAACCAATAAAAGAAAATAAATACTTTAAAAAATAATAATTATTGTTCGCCGCAATCGTACTTCTTACAAAGATCACATCTGGAATTTGCAGTACTTTAGCGTAACTCATTCCCACAAATGAAAAACTGGTCGCAATACCATCAATGGCAGCCCGCACAGATTGAGTACCCGGACACTGAGGAAGCAGTGCAGCACGTTGTTCAACAAGCGGCAAATAACGGCCAGCATATTCGCATTATGGGCAGCGCACACTCCTTTATGCCACTCTGGACGACAGAGGAAGTGCTCATTTCACTAGACCGATATCAGGGTATTTGTCAGGTGGATCAAGAAAAGCAGCAAGTCACAGTAAAAGCCGGCACTAAACTGTACGAGCTTGGTGATCTCCTCTTCCAACACGGTCTGGCGATGGAAAACCTCGGGGATATCGACCGGCAATCAATTGGTGGTACTATCGGAACGGGAACCCACGGAACGGGGCTGTCTTTTGGCTCTATCAGCACTCAGGTAGTAAAGCTGCGTTTTGTAAACGGCAAGGGTGAGATTCGGCAATGTTCTCCTACCGAAAACCCTTCCTTATTTAAGGCTACGCAAGTGTCCTTAGGAGCCTTAGGGATAATCACAGAAATCACGCTACAGTGTATACCTGCTTATCGTTTGGCGCTACAGAATTTACAAGAGCCACTTGATCTGGTTTTAAGTGAACTACCGGAACGCTACCGCAACAATCGCAATTTCGAGTTTTACTGGTTTCCCTATACCGATAAGGCTTGGACGAAAAGCTCCAATATAGTGGAAGATCAAGCCGATAAAGTTTCCTGGCTTAACTACGTAGTGGAGTATGGGCTGGAAAACTACGCTTTTCAGGTCCTTTGCGAATTGGCCTATCGCTTTCCTGCGCTAAATGAGCGAATGGCTCGTTTTTCAGCGGCCGCCATTACTCCGGTCCGCAAGGTATTGCACAGTCATAAGGTGTACGCTACGCAACGCTTGGTACGCTTCAATGAAATGGAATACAGTATTCCGCTAGAAGCGCAAGCAGAAGTTATGCGAGAAATTCAACGGCTATTCGAGCGGAAGCGGTTTCGAATCCACTTCCCGATTGAAAATCGAGTAGTTAAAGGAGACGATATCTACCTCAGTCCAGCCCATGGGCGTGACTCTGCCTACATTGCCTGCCACGCCTACGCTAAAAAGGATCCACTTCCCTACTTCAAGGCGCTGGAGGAAGTGTTCTTAGCCCATGACGGCCGGCCGCACTGGGGTAAAATGAATACGCTCAATCAAGAGCAGGCTGCCAGACGTTACCCAGCATTTGAACAGTTCTTACAACACCGTTTCGAAGAAGATCCGGAAGGGATTTTTCTCAATACTTATCTCAAAAAAACGTTGGGTTAGAATAGGTTATTGAGACCCCACAGTTTCCCTAGGGTTCTCCGTATTTTTTCCACTGCATCAATGATATAAATCACCCCTACCGTTCAGAACAAATATGTCCGCCTTCTTGCATTTAAGGTCAGAACCTAGTAATATTGCCCAAACTAATTAACCCGAGGGTAAGAGCGTTCTCTTAACTTACCCTACTAAAAACACCACTTTTTATGCAAAAGTCAATGAAGCTTTTAACCCTATTACTATTACTTGCCTTTACCTTTAATTCCTACGCACAATCTATCGGTCCCAAAGCGGGCATCAACATCGCCAGTTGGGCGGGTGACGACATCTTTGATGACTACGGCAGTACTATTGGCCTACAGTTTGGCGCGGTAGCGGTCATTCCTGTGAGCGACAAGTTTGCTATTCAACCAGAGCTGGTTTACCTCCAAAAAGGATCTTCGCTCGAACTCGACTTCTTGGGCGATAAGATTGAGACCACCAGCACCTTGAACTACTTCGAGATTCCTATTCTCGCAAGAATTACCGTAACCGAAGGCCCTACTCAGGTCTTCATCAATGCTGGTCCTTCTATTGGTTTCGGCCTTAGCGGCACCGTAAAAAGTGAAGCCGGCGGAGAAGAAACAGAAGAAGACATCGACTTTGACGAAGATGGCCTCTCTTCTTTCGACTTCGGTATTGCTGTTGGTGGCGGTGTACAATTTGAAGCCGGTCCTGGCCACTTCTTCGTAGATGTGCGCTACCTGCTTGGTCTTGCTGGCTTAGATGACACAGAGCCAGAAGAAGATCAGATCGATGTTTTCAATCGTGGCCTTGGTGCTTCTGTTGGATTCTTATTCCCAATTGGGCAGTAATTACACTCAAGAAATGCTCGGAGGACCTCGAGTTCTCCGAGCACTTTTCCTTTCCGATTCCTGTAACGTTTTTCAATTTTTTTTCAGCCAAAATCAGTCCCGGCCAACCGGAGAAAGATGCAGCTATGCCCTGTATTCATCTCTCGTGAACCTTTTGGTCTTGGCTACAACAACTTAACCTTAGCATAAGAGACGCCATGTTTCTTACGCTGTAAAACCCCCATTTTATGCACAAGCCAACTAACCTTTTGGCCTTATTATTTCTTCTTGCTTTTACTTTCAATGCACACGCACAATCGATCGGTCCTAAAGCCGGTATCAACATCGGCAGTTGGGCGGGCGATGACGCTTTTGACGATGACGCTTACGGAAGCGCCACTGGCCTTCAATTCGGTGCAGTAGCGGTAATTCCCGTTAGTGACAAGTTTGCTATCCAACCAGAGCTGGTTTACCTCCAGAAAGGGTCACAACTCGAACTGGATTTCTTAGGTGACAAGATCACTACCACCACCACCTTGAACTACCTGGAAATTCCAATCCTGGCTAGAATTAACCTCACAGAAGGTCCTACTCAAATCTTCATTAATGCTGGTCCTTCCATTGGATTAGGGCTTAGCGGTACCGTTAAAGCTGAGGCTGGCGGACAAGAAGAAGAGGATGATATCGACTTTGATGAAGACGGTATCAGTTCACTAGACCTAGGTCTGGCCGTTGGTGCTGGTGTACAGTTGGAAGTTGGCCCGGGCCAGCTGTTCTTTGATCTACGCTACCTACTAGGTCTTGCCAGCTTGGACGACTCTGAGCCAGAAGAGGACCAGATTGACATTTTCAATCGTGGCATTGGAGCCTCTGTAGGATTCTTGTTCCCGATTGGACAATAGTCTTTTTTATATCGTTGGGGCTGTCTTAAAAGCCCCGGCGTTCAGACGGAGAAGCACCCTGAGGTCAGAGATTGGCTTCAGGGTGTTTAGTTTTGAACTATTCATTGATGGCTCTGAGCTAGTCCGTGGAGGCCGTGAACGCTCAAGCAGCCTTATTTAGTGGCTTATAGCCCGATTCTGTGGCGATTTGGGCTGTATTAGGGCTATTGGGGTGAGGACCAGGCATAGGTATCCTCTTGGCTACTCTGAGGTTATGCCATTTAGTGAAGTTATTAGCGATAGCTAACAGTCCCATTTCGATATTGACCCCATCCAGTCCGGTGAGCATAAATCGTCGGAAGGCTCGATCTTGTTTGATGTGTCCAAAGACTGCTTCTACATCAATGTTGCGCTGGATTTTCTTTCGTCGCCCTTTGAGGGAGTCTAAGCGATCCTTTGCCTGTTGTCGATAGCGGCGTGCTCGATGGCTGACCTTAATGGTTCGATGATCGGTTTGAGCTTTAAAGCAT